>NZ_BALE01000001.1 GCF_000963885.1 Tanticharoenia sakaeratensis NBRC 103193 | reverse complement strand
CCGCCGGCTGCTGCCCAGGTTGCGATGTGGCGTGACACGAACCCACCGCCGGCTGCTGTGTCCGTGGGCTGACTATCAGAGCAGCTTTTCTGTATACAAAGCGGGTAAGATAAACCTGCCCCGGTGCAAAACCGGGGCAGGTTTTGCTATTGTTCTAAACAAAAGCAAACTTTGCGGCAGGTATTGATATTCAGTGGTACGAAATCGAACGAAAGCTGGGTTGACCTGTCAGGGGCAAGCATCGTGCTGAAGCTTGGCAGTGCCGGATTGCGCCTGGTCATCTTCGTTTCATCTTTCCTGATGACATGCCTCGTGTCGACCGCGTCCGCTCGTCAGGTATCCTCCGCCGAATTCAATGTCGCATCGGGGCTGTTCGACCTCGACATAAGCTGCATACAGCCCGATCGAAGCGGGTATATTTTTACCGGAACGGAACATGGGGCCTTTTATTTCGACGGTCGCGTATTTCGTAATCTCGGAGCGAAGCAGGGCCTGCCGGACGGAGGGTTTGTCGAGGAAATATTCCATGACGCTACCGGACGACTGATTTTCATATTTTCGAACGCTGTATTCGTCGCCAACAAACCCCTATCCGTTTTTGTTTCTCCGGAAGACATCGTGTTTCAGCGCGTGGCTGTTCTTCCGTCTTCCATCATTCGCAATGCGACCACGGGCTTTGCGATGCTCAGGCAGAAGATAATATTTTCAAACGGCAACGGAGTGGTATCTCTCGACGTCGATACGGGCGGCTGGCGTGATGTTGACCTGACGGTAACCGGCCACGAGAAGATTGACGCAGACGACATCGTCCATTTTTTCGATGCAAATAATAGTGAGCAGACTCTTTTTATTTCGGTCAAGAATGGAAAACTCTGCTGGTTCGATGCAGGCGCGATGACGGGCGATGACGTCTCGTCCACAACGCCTGTCAAAGTCTCGGGAAAATGCGCCGTCCCGCACGATCAGGACGCACAGTTCGTCTGGTCCAGTGCGAGCATGGCGAAGGATGGTTCCTTCTGGCTGCGATCGTCCCAGAAAATCGCGCATATCCAGCGTTCCGGCAGCACGATGGACGAGTTCGATCTGCCGGCAGGCTCTGTCAGCCACAAAGCCTCTCATAACGTTCTGAGTGCCTTGCCTGACGGAAATCTGGTCGTCCCGGGCAATAACGGCTTCTTCTACGGATTGCCGGGCCACTGGGAATGGCTCGATGAGGCCTCGGGCGTGCCCGCGGGTTCGATCGTGGCCGTATCGCCCGATGGCTATGGTTCTCTCTGGCTCGGATTGCGCGGCAGCGGCCTGCTGTTCATTCAGGGCCTCAATGACTGGGCAAACTGGAGCAGACGTGACGGTCTTCCCGATGATGAAATATGGTCCGTGCAACCCACGATGGGCCCGACATGGTTCGCCTCGAGCGGAGGGCTTGCATCCTACAATATTGAAAACGGCAAACTGTTGCCGCTTACGCAGTATGAATATGACGCCAAGCTGGTTGGTCACTGCGGCACCCGTCGACTGTTCGCAATAGCGAACGATACGACCCTCGTTGATGTGTCCGACCGCGGGACAAGGATGCTCCAGCTATCGGGAGGACGTTCCTGGTCTGCCACCTGTGATTCGAATGGGACACTATGGATCGCGCAGGCGCGCGGTCTGAGCAAGATCGATCTGACGTCGGCATTGCCCGTCGTGACCACGGTGCCGGGCATAGGCGGCGCTGTTCTGGCTGCGTCGCTGAGCGCGCCGGGCGACATGTGGTTCATCGAACATGGCGCGCTTCATCATTATGTAGATGGTCGTAACGATATCGTGTTGCGCAGCTGGCCGGAGGCGAATTTCGAGCCACGCACGGTCATGGCGGAAACCGACCGCTCCATCTGGGTCGGTGGATCAGCCGGCCCGCTGTACCATCTCCACATGGATGGAAATCACGTCGCGCAGCTCGATGCGATCTACCCGCCGACCATCGTCTCAAACACTGTGGTTGCCCTGGCGAAAGATAAGCGCGGCTGGCTCTGGGTCGGGACGGATCAGGGCGTATCCGTCTTCAATGGCAGGCAGTGGACTGGCGTCACGATAGAAGACGGGCTGATCTGGAACGATATCGTTCAGGACGCGATTTCCGTGGCGCCTGACGGCACGCTCTGGTTCGGCACGAGCCATGGTGCGTCCCATCTGCTGCATCCGGAGCGGATCTTCAGCCGGCCGGCGCTGACCCTTGCCATCATCAATGCGCGGCTGGGCAGACAGGCACTGGCCGGCGATCACCCATACGGACGGGACGCTGTCGAGATCGTCTTCGGCACCCTGAATGTCGCGGACTTCGGTTCGGTCCATTTCCGCTATCGGATGGATGGTGTCGATCAGGGCTGGGTCGATACGGCCGAGCGCGTCGCGCGATATCCGGCGCTGCCGCCCGGTACGCACACTTTCCACGTCTATGCCTACAATCCCGTGACGCATCAGGACTCGAGCCCCATCGAGATCACCGCGACCATGCAGGCGCCCTGGTGGCAGTGGATGTGGGTCGACCTGATGGCCGCCGCCGTGCTGGCGGTTCTGGTCTACGGGCTGGTGCGGCTGCGGATCCGGCAGCTTCTGCGCCGGGAGCATGAGCTCGAACTCGTCGTCGCCGAGCGCACGCGTGCCATCAAGGCGGCGCAGGAAGCGCTCGTCATCCAGGCCACGATGGACGGTCTGACCCAGACACTGAACCGGGGGGCCATTCAGGATCGTCTCGATCGCGCGCTTCGGCGCGAGACGATCGGCAGCGACGAGGGGCTGACGATCGGGCTCCTCGACGTCGATCACTTCAAGCGCATCAACGATCTGGCCGGCCATCTGGCGGGCGACGAGGTCCTGCGCGAATTCAGCGCACGCCTCAGAGCCCACGCCCTCTCGGATGAACATCTCGGACGGTACGGCGGCGAGGAATTCCTGATCCTGCTCGAAGGATCGCCCGACTACACCCGGTCGCGTCTGGCCCGCCTCAAGACGCTCGCGACCGAGCGCGCGTTCCAGTTCAACAATGAAGCCATGCGTGTGACCTGCAGCATCGGCGTGGCGCATGCACGGGCCGGCGACACGTGGCAGAGCCTCGTCTCACGGGCGGACGCATCGCTTTATGCCGCCAAACAGGCCGGTCGCGACTGCATCGTCGATGGAGAGCGCGACCCGCATTCCGGAACGGTGACGATGCGTCGGGCGCGCCGCCGGTATCGCGACCTCACGGGCTAATTGCCACCGTTCCCTTTGCATCGGCGAGTGTTTCGAAGCCGCCGGCGCGCATCTCCACCAGCAATTCCTGCTTGAGCCGCGGCAGCATCGCAGCGCCTTCGTAGATGAAGCGCGTATAGATCTGCACCAGATCGCACCCCATGCGGATCCGCTCCAGAATGTCCGCACCGGATTCGATTCCACCGCAGGAAATCAGCGCGAGCCTGCCGGCGTTGAGCGCGGCTGCGCGCCGGAGCATGTCGCGTGACCTGTCATGCAGGGGTCGTCCCGACAGGCCACCGCTTTCTGCCGCATGCGGACTGCGCAGGTCGGCAGGGCGTGCGATCGTCGTGTTGGTCAGGATCAGCCCGTCCGCCCCGCCGGAGACGGCAGCCTCGATGATGGGCTGCAGCGCATCATCGGGAAGATCCGGCGCGAGCTTGATCAGGAGTGGCGGCCTTTCCGGGTTGCGTTCAGCGATCGCGGCTAGGATCTGGCCCAGCAGGTCCGCGCTCTGCAGGTCGCGAAGACCCGGTGTGTTGGGAGAAGACAGGTTGATGGTGACATAGTCGACATAGGGACCGACACGCGCGACGAGCGCTGCATAATCCCCCAAGGGATCGGCCCCCTCCTTGTTGATGCCGAGATTGGCCCCGAGGGGCACGCCCGCGCCGCGCACGCGACCGCCGGGCATCGGGCGGTAAAGGCGTGCGAGCCGCCGGCAGAAACGGTCGATCCCGCAGCCGTTGAATCCCATGCGGTTAATGAGCGCACCGTCTTCCGGCAGGCGGAACAGACGGGGCTTCGCCTGACCCGGCTGGGGACGCGGCGTGACGGTGCCTGCCTCGATCGCCCCGAAGCCGAGCTGGCCCAGCGGGCGGATCGCGCGGGCATCCTTGTCGAACCCGGCGGCCAGTCCGATCGGGTTGGGAAAGCGCAAGCCCATCGCCCGGACGCTCAGAGCCGGAACGTCGCGCGGCGCGCGGCCGCCGAGGCCGAGCAGAAGAGCAGCGATCGCGGCCTCATGTGCCGTTTCCGGAGGAAGGCGATGCAGGGCGAAGGGGGCAAGGCGGTTCAGCAGGGTCATGACTGCGGTTGGTGCCCCATGTGGCGCGATTTGAAAAGGAGAAGCGGACGGCGCATGCGGCGTACCGGGCTGTCTGTCGTCCAGCTTTCACTTGTGCCGCATGAACCGGTTCGTTTAACTGCCGTCCCATGTGGGACGAGCCCTATCTGGAAACATGCTGCCGTTCGGCGCTGCACCGACTGCTCCTGTGTCAGGATGTCGGGCGGCCCGAAGGCCTGCGCGATCAGCCCTGCCTGGAGCGGCTCTGCCGCATGGGATTTGCCCGGCAGGACGAGCAGGGGCGCTTTGTCATCACGCCGGCCGGATGCGCCCGGCACGACCGCGAGATCGCCGGGCTGACCGTGGCCTGAACCGGCTCCGCACCCGGACAGCCCTTGGGCTCGCGTCTAGGCGTGGCCCACGGCATCGGGCAGTGCCACGGGATCGATTCCCGTAGCGGCCAGCGCCCGCCGCCATTTCGCCGCATGATCCGCGCCGAACACGAGCTGCTCGGTCGCCGGGACGTTCAGCCACGCACTGTGACGCACCATCTCCTCCTCGAGCTGGCCCGCCTCCCACATCGCATGACCCAACGCCAGCAGGGCGTGCTTCGGCCCGCGGCCGCCTGCGATTTCCCGCAGGACATCGAGACTTGCGGTCAGCATGGTCGTGTCGTCGACCGACAGGCTGCCGTCACCGCTCCAGTCCGAGGAATGCAGCACGAAGCCGCGCGTATGATCGATCGGTCCTCCCAGACACAGGCCGATCCGGCGGCGCGGGGGCGCCGGTTCGATCCCGAGCTGTTCCATGAGTTCGTCCAGGCTCGGCTGTGGCAGGCGGCGATTGACGATGAGGCCCATCGTGCCGTCTTCGACGGAATGGGCGCAGACATAGACGATGCTTTGCGCAAAGGGGGATTCGGCAAGTGCCGGACTTGCCACCAGCAGACTGCCGGTCAGGCTGTCGTGGCCGGTGCCCGCGAGCCCGCGGCCGCGTTCGGCGGTTAGATTTGGCATATCCTACGATGAAGGTATGCCGTTCCGATTTGCAACCCTGGCGTATCTCGCGCACTCCTAAAACCTGACACACAAAGATCGAGACGGAGACGCGGACATGGCGACGGTATTGGTGACGGGTGCGACGGCAGGGTTCGGAAAGGCGATCACAGCCCGCCTGGTCCGCGAAGGCCACAAGGTGATCGCAACCGGCCGCCGGCGCGAGCGGCTCGAGGTGCTTGCCGCCGAACTCGGCGACGCCGTGCTGCCGTATCAGCTCGACGTCACGGACTCGGCAGCCAATGCGGCCCTGCCGTCCAGCCTGCCCGAAGGGTTTCGCGAGATCGACGTGCTGATCAACAACGCAGGGCTGGCTTTGGGCGTCGGCAAGGCAATCGATTCGAAGGTCGCCGACTGGCAGACCATGATCGCGACCAACGTGCGCGGCATGGCGGAAATCACCCACGCGATCCTGCCGGGGATGATCGAGCGCAACACGGGCTACATCATGGCGCTGGGCAGCACGGCCGGCACCTATCCCTATCTCGGCGGCAACGTCTATTGCGGCACGAAGGCCTTCGTGGACCAGTTCATGCAGTCCCTGCGCTGCGACCTGCTGGGGACGAAGATCCGTGCGACCGTGATCGCGCCCGGCCTGTGCGGCGGCAGCGAGTTCAGCAACGTGCGCCTGCGCGACGACGGCAAGGCGGCCGATGTCTACAAGGACACGACACCGCTGACGCCCGAGGACATTGCGGAGACCGTGTCGTGGCTGATGGGCCTGCCGCTGCACATGAACGTCAACCACATCGAGATGATGCCGCTCTGCCAGGCATCCGGCGGCCTGTCCGTCGACCGTACCCTTGGCAATGTCTGACCGGACGGTGGCGCGCGCGGCCGAAGCGCGCGCGGCTTTCCTGCGCCCCTACAAGGTGGAAACCGGCGAAGGTTTTCTGCTGGCCGGCCACGAAACCGCGGTGCGCGACGGCATGGACAAGGCGCAGGGTCTCAAGCGCCTGCGCGCCCGCTCGAAGCGCCTCGCGGAACTGCAGGAGAACCTGTACGCCGAAGGACGTCGGGGTGTCGTGGTGGTCCTGCAGGGTATGGACACGGCGGGGAAGGATGGCGTCATCAGCCATGTGATGGCCGATCTGAGCCAGCAGGGCGTCGTGGTGACGGCATTCAAGCAGCCGAACACCATCGAACTTGCGCATGATTTCCTGTGGCGTATCCACCAGCACGTTCCCGAACGGGGGCGGATCGGCATCTTCAACCGCAGCCACTATGAAGACGTGATGGTCCTGCGAGTCCACCCCGAGCGCATCCGCGCGGGCGACGTGGCAGGCGATCCGCGCAGCGATGCGTTCTGGCAGGATCGCTATGCCGATATCCGGCATTTCGAGAGCTATCTTGCGCGCCAGAACATCACAGTCCTGAAGTTCCTCCTGCACATCTCGCCGGAAGCACAGAGAGAGCGTCTGGTTTCACGCCTCGAGCAGCCGGACAAACGCTGGAAATACGATCCGAACGATCTGAAAGAGCGTGGCTTCTGGCCGGATTACCAGCACGTCTTCGAGGAAGCCATTGCACATACGGCCCAGCCATGCGCACCGTGGTTCGTGGTCCCTTCGGATCACAAATGGTTCTCCCGTCTCGTGGTGATGGAAGCCATGATCGATCATCTGGAAAAACTCGACCCGCATCCCCCGAAGCCGGACCCGAAGGTCATGTCCGCGCTCGACGAAGCGCTCGCCGCCCTTCGCGCATGAGAGCCGGACGACGATCCATGCCAGAACGACCCACGTCAGTCTGCCGCTGCTCGTATCCCATGCTGGTTCTGCTCGCGTCCGTACTCGGTGCGGTGGCTTCGGCTACTTCAGCTGAAGCATTGCCCTCTCAGGGAATTCCGGACGGGGGCTGTGCCCGCCCGGACGGCGGCAGGGCAGCCGGGGGAACGCCGATGGCTTCGCAGAACACATGCGACCAGCCGAACAGCTATACCCGCGCGCATGAAATCGAGCTGGATCAGCACGAGACACGGCTGAATACCCTGATGGCGCAGAGCCAGCTGGCTCACGGTGCCCAACGTCTCGTCCTGCAACAGCAGATATCGCAGGAACAGACCCGGCTCGCGCAGCTTCGCGACGCCCGCAGGATGCATATCGCCCGCATGCAGGACGCGGAGCAGATGCATCGTGCCAGGCTCCGCAGCCTGGACGACGCGCAGCGGGCGCGCCTCGGCCGTGTACCGCCGGGGATAACCGGCCCGGTATCCCGGCGGACCGCGGCCCCGAGCCTGCCGCCGCTCGGCATGCCGAACTCCCTGACACCGCGGGCGCCCGGAGGCGCCAGTGCGATCCCGCACGGCGGCTGACCTTCAGGAAGACAGGATTGAAGACAATGAAACTCAGTGCACGCAATCAGATCAAGGGCCGGATCGTCGAGGTGACGAAGGGCCAGACGACCGCCCATGTCAGCATCGACATCGGCAACGGCACGATCATCAAGGCGGCCATCACGAATGAGGCCGTGGATGATCTTGCCCTCAAGGTCGGCAACGAGGCTTACGCCGTCGTCAAGGCATCGGACGTAATGGTCGGGGTCTGATCTCTGATGCGGGCCGTGTCACGACCCGCATGACCTCGACCGCCTGAACGAAAAATCGCGGCAGCCCGTCAGGGCTGCCGCGATTCATATCTGCCGGAGCATGTAAGGTCCGGCTGACCGGCCCTCACGCGCGATCAGAAACGGCGCTTGCGCGATGATGCCTGGCCCTTGAACGGCTTGCGACCGGCACCGGGCGCCGCACCACGCGGGCCGCTGCGCCCGCCGGGTCCACCGGCCGACGACGGGCGTGACCGGCGCACAGGCGCACCCGAACCGCCGGCAGGGGCGGCCGCCGCTTCGATCCGCACCTCGTCGGCATCCATGGCCGCGACGCAGGCATTGAACTTGTCGACGCTTTCCGATGCGATCTCGAACAGCGAATGGTCGCCTTCGATCCGGATCGCCCCGATCTCGCGCTTCTTCACGCCGCCCAGACGGCAGATCAGCGGCACGAGCCATTTGGGATCGGCCCGCTCGTCACGGCCGACGCTCAGGCGATACCAGGAACCACCCAGTCCCTCGTCCGCAAATGTGCGCGGCTCACGCGGTGCGCGCGGTGAATCGCCATAGCTGCCGCGCGGCTGCTCGACGGTCACGGGACGCACGTCCTCGGTCTGCGGAAGGCGCGCGCGATAGAGGCGTACCAGCGCCGAGGCGAGGGTGGCCGCATCGAAGCGTTCCGTCAGCGTCGAGATCAGCGTATCGGCACTGTCGGGTGCCGCTTCGGTCAGCGCGGGATCTTCCAGCAGACGGGTCGCGTCCTGCTCCGCGATCGCATCGGCCGTCGGGACACTTTCCCACGTCGCCTGAATCTTCGCATTCTGCAGCAGGCGCTCGGCGCGGCGGCGCGCATTCAGCGGCACCATCAGGACGCTCGTGCCCTTGCGACCTGCGCGGCCCGTCCGGCCCGAACGGTGCAGGAGAGTCGCAGCCTCGCTCGGAATGCTGGCATGAACGACCAGCGACAGCGCGGGAATATCGATGCCGCGCGCCGCAACGTCGGTCGCAACGCAGACGCGGGCCTGGCCCGAGCGCAGCATCTCGATGGCGCGCGAGCGCTCGTTCTGTCCCATCTCGCCGGAAATCGCGACCGAGGTGAAGCCGCGCTCCAGAAGGGCGGCCTGCACGGTCGCCACCATGGCGCGGGTGTTGCAGAACACCATCGCCGTCGGGCTCTCGTAGAAGCGCAGCAGGTTGACGAGGCCGCGTCCGAGCTGGTCCGGCGCCGTCAGGACGCAACGATAGGAAATGTCGCTGTGCTGCTTGGCACCCGACACCGTGTCGATCCGCTGCGCGTCGCGCTGGAAGCGCTTGGCAAGGCTTGCAATCTCACGCGCGATCGTCGCGGAGAACAGCAGCGTGCGACGATCGGCCGGGGCCGCGTCCAGAAGCTTCTCGAGTTCCTCGCGGAAGCCGAGGTCGAGCATCTCGTCGGCTTCGTCCAGCACGACCGCCCGCAGGCCGCCGAGCTTGAGAGCGCCGCGCGACAGGTGGTCGCACAGGCGGCCCGGCGTGCCCACCACGATATGCGCGCCATGCGCCAGTGTGCGGGCCTCGCGGCGCGCGTCGGTTCCACCGATGCAGGTCGCAATCCGTGCGCCGGTCTGCTCGTAGAGCCACGACAGTTCCGCCTGAACCTGCATCGCAAGCTCGCGCGTCGGTGCGACGACCAGCGCCAGCGGCTGCGTCACGGGGCCGAAGCGTTCGGCACCGCCCAGCAGCGTCGGCGCGAGCGCGAGCCCGAACGCGACCGTCTTGCCCGAACCGGTCTGCGCGGACACCAGCAGGTCCCGCGTCTCCAGCTCCGGCGCGAGCACGGCAGCCTGAACCGGGGTCGGCTCGGCATAGCCGCGCGCGGACAGCGCGCTGGCAAGGGGGGCAATCAGGTCAGGAAAACTCATGTATGGTCTTTTTGGGCTCTGAACGGCAGGGGAACCGCGCGTCTTAATGAAGACGCGAGGAAAAAGCCAGACAAATGGGGCCGGAAGCCGAAATGCACGCGGGCGTGCCTTTCAGGAGACCGGCTTGCGACCGATGACAGCATGAACCGTGTCCTGCCACGCCGTGAGATCCTCGGGCGGCGTGACCTCGCCCGTGTCGAGCTCGGCGAAACCCGCGCGCGTCAGCAGGATTCCGGCCAGACGGACCCGATCCGGCGCCTCGAGCGCCTGCCACAACGCGACAGCCTTGGCGGCGTGATAGTTGTCGGAAAACGTGATGGCCAATGGCGCGCCGGGCTTGAGCACGCGACAGACATCCGTAAGGACCGCGACCGGATCGGTCAGATAGGCCAGACCATCGCACAGCATCGCGGCATCGATGCTGTCATCCTCGAACGGCAGCACGGGGTTCGCATTGAGATCATGCAGGACGCGCTCGGTCAGGACGGGATTTGCATCCAGCGCGGCCCGGCCGACACCCACACCGATCACCCCGGCGAAGGCGACACCATCGGGAAGGTGGCTAAACCCGCCGGTCATCAGATCAAGCAGCACGCCCCCTTCGGGCAGGACGGTGCGATACAGGGCGGAAACAGCCGTCCGGGCACCAAGATCCATCAGCGTGTCCGGCTGGCGGCTGGCAAAGAAGATCGTGTCAGGCTCGTCGTTGGCGCGCGTGAACGCCTTTTCGTGAAATCCTTCCGACGCGTCGCTCAACAGTACTCTCCCATAAACCGTCCCAACGGGGATCGCGGTCAGTTGGGCAGAGGGGCCCCGGCTGTCAACCCGGCCGGCGCCGCCGATCCGGTCAGGAAAGCCGGTTCCGGCAGTGTATCGCGCATGCGTCCGAGCAGCGGCAGAAGGGTGCGTTGCACCGCTTCATAAGGCGCTCGCTCGGGCGGTGCGCTCAGCACGATGTCGGTCACGCCGAGCGCGCGGTAATTCTCGATCCGGTGTGCAACGTCCTGCGCCGTGCCCACGAGGGCGGACGCAGCCGTTCGTGCCGGCAGGCCTTCCTCGATCAGGCGCTCAGTCTCGGCCCACGCATCTTCGGTTGTCTCGCCGAGCACGATATCGAGCATGACGGCGATCGGTGCCGTGGTCTCGCCGCGACAGGCCGCGACATCGGACGGCAGGCTGCATTGCAGAAGCCTCCGGCTGCCATCGCGCGCGCCTTCAATACGCGCGCAGGTCAGGCCGCGGTCGAGCTTCAGGCAGGGAAGCGGCATGGGAGAAAGCGCCTGCGCATCGCTTTCCTGCACGGCAACGCCAGCTCCACTGCCGGCAATCCGCGACAGGTCCGGCTTCATGTTGCCGCCGGGCGGCACCAGCCAGTAGAGGCGCGGTGTGCGCCTGGGTTGCGAAAGAAACACCATGACAAAGCAGTCCCGATTGGTCTCGCCGTCAGCTACTGCGGCCCGGCGCGGTATGAAAACAAAAGTTTTTTGACAGGCAATAGTGGAAACTTGATGACGAATTGTGCTTTTGCTGTTCGTTCCGCTCTGTTTTCATCTTGACGGCGCACACTTTGACAGAAGCCGGATGCGCGCGCTCTCCGGGCGCGCTATAACTCCGGCATGCCGATCGAGTTTCACAAGATGCACGGGGCGGGGAACGATTTCGTCGTCCTTGACCTGCGCAACCAGCCTCATGCCTCGCTGACACCAGGCCTGATCACGAAGCTGTGCGACCGGCATCGCGGCATCGGCTGCGATCAGCTTGTCGTCCTCAACGCAGCCAGGGGATCAGAAGCCGATCTTGCCGTGGCCTTTTTCAATCCCGACGGTTCCGAGGCCGGTGCATGTGGCAATGCCTCGCGGTGCGTCGCCCTGTTCGAATCGAAGCGTATGGGCACTGACCGAGTTGCGCTGCAGACCATGGCAGGTCTCCTGCCCGCGTCGATCAACGAGGATGGGCGGGTGACGGTCGACATGGGCGCGCCCCGCCTCGACTGGACGGACGTGCCGCTCGCGCATCCCTGTGACACGCTGGCCCTTGATCTGCCGCACCGGCCGGCGGCCTGTTCCATGGGCAATCCGCATGCAACGCTCGTCTTCGGGCCGGAAGGCGACATGCCTGATCCCGCAGCGCTGGGACCGGTCCTCGAGCACCATGCCCTGTTCCCGGAGCGCGCCAATATCGGCTTCGCCCGCATGATCGCGCCCGACTGCATGCGTCTGCGTGTCTGGGAACGCGGGGCCGGGCTGACGCTGGCCTGCGGGTCAGGCGCGTGTGCCGCAGTGGTGAATGCCGCACGGCAAGGCCATGCGGCCCGCGCCTGCACGGTCGAGGTCGATGGCGGCGTGCTCGATATCGACTGGCGCATGCCGGATCGGCCGGGCGAGGAGGGGCATGTGTTCATGACGGGACCCGCGACCTTCGTTTTTTCGGGCGTTTTTTCGGACAGCCTACCGGAGGATCATTCTTGAGTGCGCGCGATGGCGCGGCCGCGGAGCTGCTGACCTTCGGCTGCCGCCTCAATCTGTATGAGTCGGAAGTCATGCGCGGCCATGCGGCCGCCCTGCGCGATACGGTCATCGTCAACACCTGTGCCGTGACGGCGGCAGCCGAGCGGGATGCGCGTCAGGCGATTGCAAAATTGCGCCGGACACGGCCCGATGCGCGCATCGTGGTGACCGGCTGCGCGGCCCAGCGCGATCCGGGCGCCTGGGCTGCATTGCCCGGTGTTGCGCGGGTGCTCGGCAATGCCGAAAAGCTGCGGCCCGAAAGCTGGGCTGCCGATGCGACGGAGACCGCCGTTTCCGACATCATGACGGCCAGAACCGCCGATCCGCAGCCGATCAGCGCGTTCGCGGGCCATGCCCGCGCGTTCCTTCAGGTGCAGCAGGGATGCGACCATCGCTGCACGTTCTGCGTCATCCCGTATGGGCGCGGCCCGTCGCGTTCGGTCCCGGCGGCCGTTGCCGTGGCGCAGGCCCGCGCACTGGTCGCCTCCGGTCATCGCGAGATCGTGCTGACAGGTGTCGACATCGCCTCCTGGGGGTCCGATCTGCCGGGCAGGCCGCCTTTGGGCGATCTGTGTCGCCGTATTCTGACCCTTGTGCCCGAACTCGGGCGCCTGCGTCTGTCGTCCATCGATCCCGCCGCGATCGACGAGACGCTCTGGAAGCTGCTGGCCGACGAGCCGCGTCTTGCGCCCTATCTGCATCTGTCGCTTCAGGCCGGATGCGACCTGATCCTCAAGCGCATGAAGCGGCGGCATGACGTGGCGCAGGTGCGCGCGGTCGTGGCGCGCGCTCGCGCCGCGAGGCCCGATATCGGCCTCGGGGCCGACGTGATCGCAGGATTTCCGACGGAAACCGAGGCCCAGGCCCAAGCGACATGCGACCTGCTGGACGAGCTGGGGGTCGCGTTCCTTCACGTCTTTCCCTACAGCGAGCGGCCCGGCACGCCGGCTGCCCGCATGCCGGGCGTGCCGATGCCCGAACGACGTGTCCGTGCCGCTGCCCTGCGGTCACTGGGTGCGACACTGCGTTATCGATATCTGGCCGGTCTCGTCGGGCGCGAGGCGGATGTGCTGCTGGAATCGGAGGCGTTCGGCCATTCCGAGCAGTTCGCGCCGGTTCGCCTGATCGACCCCGTGCCGGAGGGACGCGGATCGATCCGCCGGGTGCGGTTGAAGAGCGTGGCGGACGCACCCGGACGGAAAAAGGTTGACGGGGCCGTGCTGCTGGCCGAGATCGCCTGAATGGCTGGTTTCTTCTCCCGTTTGCGGGATGGTCTGTCGCGCTCGACCCAGAAGTTCGGCGCGGTCTTCACCCATCGCCGTCTCGATGATTCAGCGCTCGAGGATCTCGAGGACGAGCTGATCGCAGCCGATCTCGGGCCTGCGGTCGCGTCCCGCGTGATCGAGGAGTTCCGGGCGACGCGCTTTGGCCGGGACGTCACGGCCGCCGAGATCCGCGAGACCCTGGCTACCGAGATCGCCCGCGTGCTGGCGCCGGTCGCAGTCCCGTTCGAGCCCGATCCGAAGCACCACCCGCATGTCGTGCTCGTCGTCGGGGTCAACGGTTCCGGCAAGACGACCACCATCGGCAAGATCGCCCGCCAGTTCGGCGAGGCGGGCAAATCCGTCATGATGGTCGCGGGCGACACGTTCCGCGCTGCCGCCGTCGAGCAGCTTCAGGTCTGGGGCCAGCGGACCGGGGCACCCGTCATCGCGGGCAAGCCCGGCAGCGACGCGGCGGGTCTCGCCTATGAAGGCGTGAAACAGGCAACGGAAGCGCGGGCCGACCTTCTGCTGATCGACACGGCCGGACGCCTGCACAACAAGGGCGCGCTCATGGAAGAGCTCGCCAAGATCATCCGCGTCATGCGCAAGTTCGACGAATCCGCGCCGCATTCAGTGCTGCTCGTGCTGGATGCGACGGTGGGCCAGAACGCGGTCGAGCAGGTGCGGGTGTTCCGTGAACTCATCAACGTCACGGGGCTCGTCGTGACCAAGCTCGACGGTTCGGCGCGCGGCGGTATCGTGGTGGCGCTGGCCGACGCCTACAAGCTGCCGGTGCACTATGTCGGCGTAGGCGAGCAGGCGGGGGATCTGCGGCCGTTTTCGGCGCAGGACTTCGCCCGTGGGCTGGTCGGCGGGGAGGGGGATCTGACGGTGCGCCTCGTGGATGACGAGGCAGCGACGGATGGAACCGCGGGTTGATCTGTGGGGCCTTGGTGAGCGCGTTCGGACGTCTATGGGTGGCACGTTTGCCGGGCTTTGCCCCGCTCTCCGGAAAGGGACGCGTTCCTTTCACCCCTACCTAAATTAGGGGTTCCGGAGGGCGACTGCCCTTTGGTGGGGGCAGAGCCCCCAAGGCTCATACAGCGTCCCAGCTCTCACATCTGTAAATGCAGCCGGATCGCCGCGATCGAGACTGGCCCGCGATCACGATTATACGCCGGATTGCCAACCCACTGGTAATCGAGCGCGGTATGTAGCGGCCCGAACACATCCGCATCGTAATACGTCTCGACGATATGTTCGCCGCCGGGATTGGGAAGCCTGCCGTCCCCAACCAGCAATCCGAGCCCGCCCGCCCCGAGATAGGCGATCCGCCCGCGCGAGGCGACGTTGATGACGCCGCCGAGGCCGATCGTATCGTTCGCGCGACGCCATGCCCGGCCGCCGATCGATATCCCCGCCGCCAGCGTGCGGTCCACGTCGGTAAATTCGTATGTCTCGAATTTCCCGTCCGCCCAGCCCGCGCGCGCGAACGCGCCGATATCGGGCGTGATCTGCTGTTCAAGGCTCAGGCTGACACCGGGGCGATTGCCGATGCGTCGCACGGCTGCGCCATCGGCGGGCTGACCCGTCCGGTCCGCCAGCGTCACCGCGTCCGCAAAACGCGCCATGCGGGCGTGGGTCAGGAACGCGGTCAGCAGGAACTTGCCCGGCTGGCCGAACAGGCTGTGCCGCTCCTCAATCTCGCCGTCGGTCTGGAACTGGTGGAAGCTGGTGTCGATATCCGGGCTGTTGGGCACGTTGGACATCAGGAACGTGCCCGCGCGCATCGTCCAGCGGCCGGTGTACCACTCTCCCGCCGCGCCGACCGAGTATCCCCACGAATCGGCGGCGTAATCGAAGGTGCCGGTATCGATCAGGGTCCAGTTGAGAAAATCCTGCCTCGGATCGTGGGCATACCGGTTGGCGTCGAAAATATCGGTGACGGCGAATTTCCCGGCTGTCAGGACCAGGCGGTCGGACGACCGTTTCAGGCCGAACTGATTGAGGTCCGGCAACTGTGTATCCGGCGCGCCGCCGAGATTGACCGTCTGCCGGACGAAGGCGCGTTGCAGGCGGAAATACGGGTCAGCCCGCCCGACCTTGTAGGCTTCTCCGCTGCTGAACCCCGCCAGCCCAAGCGTGTTGCCGATGCCGAAGCCCTGATCGATCTCTTCGTTGAGCCAGATTTCACCGCCGGACCACGGATGCACGCCGTCGAACAGCGTCAGATCCCAGGTTTCGTCGCCGCTTGCGTCATGCTGAAGACTCTGTGCGCCGCCATAGGGCGCATGAAATCCATCATGCCCCTGAAACACGAAGGTCGATTGCCCATGCAGAGCGAACAGGTCGCTTGCAAAAAAGCCGCTGCTGGGCGTCGCTTCCCCCTCGTTGGCGACCGGCGATCCGGCGGGCCCGGCCACGACGCTGGTGTCTGTCATGACGAGCATGCCGAGAGCAACGGCAAGTCTCGGCAGACAGTTAGTAATATAGCGTAAGGTAGATCGCGGAGCGCACGAGGCCATTGTCGCGGGATCTCAAAGGGTGTCGAACAGCAATTTACCGTTCAGCAGCAGAATGAGCAGCGCCACTGCCCAGGACAGGGCCGAGACCGGACGCGAGATCGCGAACGTGCCCATGCGCCTGCGATCGGAGACGAATATCACGAGCGGGATCACCGCGAACGGCAGCTGCAGCGACAGGACGACTTGACTGGCGATCAGCAGTCTTCCAACGCCCTGATGCCCATACATCATCGTGACCGCGATCACCGGCACGATGGCGATGCCGCGTGTCAGCAGACGCCGGGCCCAGTTCGGTATGCGCAGGTTCAGGAAGCCTTCCATCACGATCTGGCCTGCAAGCGTGCCGGTGACGGTCGAATTGGTTCCCGCGGCCAGCAGGGCGAGGCCGAACAACATGGAGGCTGCCGAGAGCCCGAGGATCGGGGACAGCAGGCGGTAGGCGTCCTCGATTTCCGAGACGCCGCGATGGCCTGTGGTGTGGAAGGCCGCCGCCGCGACGATCAGGATCGCGGCATTGACGAAAAGGGCAAGCGTGAGCGCGATCGTGCTGTCCCAGGTCGCCCAGCGCAGCGCTTCACGTCGGCCGCCTTCGGTCCGTGCATAGGCCCGCGTCTGGACGATCGAGGAATGCAGATAAAGATTATGCGGCATGACCGTCGCGCCGATGATGCTGATCGCGACATACAGCATCGGCCCGTCCGTCAGGATGTCGGCATGCGGCAGCAGGCCGTTCAGCACGCCCGCAAGCGGCGGCGCGGCGGCGGCGACCTGGATGGCGAAGCAGACTGCGATCACGCCAAGCAGCGCCATGACGAACGCTTCGAGATAACGAAACCCGCGCGACATCAGCGCCAGCACCAGAAGCGCATCGAGGCCGGAAATGCAGACGCCTCCGAGCAGGGGGATGTGAAACAGCAGCTCGAGCGCGACCGCCGTGCCGATGACTTCCGCCAGATCGCACGCGACGATCGCGATCTCGCATGTAACCCACAGCAGAAGATTCACCACGGGCGGGAAGCGGTCGCGGCAGCTCTGTGCGAGATCGCGACCGGTCGCGATGCCGAGACGGGCTGAAAGTGCCTGCAGCAGCACCGCCATGAGGTTCGACAACAGGATGACGCACAGCAGCCTGTAGCCGAACGCGGAACCGCCCTGCAGGTCGGTCGCCCAGTTGCCCGGATCCATGTAGCCGACCGATACCATGTAGCCCGGCCCTACGAACGACAGGAAGCGCCGGAACCACGTCGCACTGCCGGTCGCGATCCGGACCGAGCCCGTCAGACCCTGATCGCCTGACGGCGCAGTCGTGCTGCCGTCGGTAGCCGGCGCGAATGTGGACGGAGGTGCATCGTCGTTGCGGGGCGTCATGGCGTGCATAGGGGCATGACCAGCCCTGTTATGCAATGTGCTATAATCGATTGTGCAGCAGCGGACTGGCGTGGCAGACGCTCGTGCAACCACCATGGGGGTGGATGCCTCGGCTCACAGCCGATATTCATCCGCTCATATCCTGTGTGTCGGGAACACGGTGGTCGACCACGTTCCGAGGCAGAAGGTGCGTGCCATGCCTGATCCCCGTTCCCAGTCCGAAGGCTTCCGCGCCAACCGCGCAGCTCGGCGCAACGTGCTGGTCGAGGACTACGTCGAACTGATTTCCGATCTTGGCGCAGACGGGCGGCAGGTTCGTCAGATCGACATGGCAGGGCGGCTTGGCGTGTCGCAGCCGACGGTTGCCAAGATGCTGGCCCGCCTGTCGGCCGAGGGGCTGGTCGTCCAGAACCCCTATTGCGGTGTAGCCCTGACCGATGCGGGACGGACGCTCGCGGCAGAGACACGGGCGCGCCACCGGATCGTCGAAGCGTTCCTGATGGCCCTGGGCGTCGACCGGGCACAGGCCCTGATCGATGCCGAGGGGATCGAGCATTATGTGGGCGAGGCGACCCTTGCCGCCTTCCAGCGCGCGCTGGATCGGGGCCTGGGCGCCTTCATGCAGGATGCGCCGCTCAGAGCGACGCGGTGATCCCCCCGTCCACGTAGAGGATGTGGCCGTTGACGAAACTCGACGCATCCGAAGACAGGAATACGGCAGCGCCGATCAGCTCGCTCACCTCGCCCCAGCGCCCGGCCGGCGTGCGCTTGGCAAGCCAGCCCGAAAATGCCTCGTCCTTGACGAGCGCATCGTTGAGTTCGGTTGCGAAATAGCCCGGGGCGAGCCCGTTGCACTGCAGGCCGTGCCGCGCCCAGTCGGTCGCCATGCCCTTGGTCAGCATCTTCACGGCGCCCTTGGTCGCGGTATAGGGCGCGATATTCGGCCGGGCGAGTTCACTCTGCACCGAACAGATGTTGACGATCTTGCCGCTCCTGCGGGGGATCATCCGCTGGGCTGCGGCCTGAGCGACGTAGAACACACTGTCGAGATTGGTCGCGGTCAGTCGCTTCCAGGCTTCGATCGGGAATTCGTCGAGCGGCGCGCGGTGCTGGATGCCGGCATTGTTGATCAGGATGTCGATCGGCCCGATCTCGTCCTCGATACTGGCGATCATCGCTGCGACGGCGTGGGGATCGGTCACGTCACAGGCGCGGGCCGCAACCTCTGCCCCTGTCGACGCGAGCTGCGCGCGCGCTTCCTCCAGCGGTCCGGCACTGCGGGCGTTCAACACAATGGACGCGCCGTGTGCGGCGAGCCCTTCCGCTATCGCATAGCCGATCCCTTTCGAGGAGCCGGTTACCAGCGCGCGGCGGCCAGCAAGGGAGAAAAGGGGGAAGCCATGGTCTGTCGTCACGAAAACATTTCCTTCGCGGTCCGAGGGTGATGTCCGGGAAACGGATAACGGCCCCATAACAGCCACTTCGCCGTCAATCATGACACGAGGTCGTGTTGCACGGGTTCTTGACGCTCCTGTCACGTCCGATCCCCGCTACTCTATGGCGGCTACGCGTCTGCAAGCTCCGGGAAATCCGGAACCGTGTCGTCTTCGGGAAGCCGTTCATGGAAGCACTGGTCCTCCACGCCCCACGTGACCTGCGCATCGAAAAGCATCAAGCCATGCGTCTGATGCCGGGACAGGTCATGGTGCGGATCGAGGTCGGCGGGATCTGCGATTCCGACCTCTCCTATTACACGCGCGGCGGATTCGGTGCGGCGACGCTGGCTGAGCCCATCATCCTCGGCCATGAACTCGCGGGCATCGTCGAGGCGCTCGGCCCGGCCGTGCTCGGGCTGCAGATCGGCGATCGTGTCGCTATCAATCCCAGCCGCCCCTGCGGCCAGTGCAACATGTGCCGCGCCGGTCTGCCCAATCACTGCCGCCAGATGCGCTTCTACGGCAGCATCGTCCACACGCGCCCGACGCAAGGCGGTTTCTGCCGCGACCTCGTCTGCGACGCGACGCAGTGCTTTCCCGCGCGCTTCGCAGGCGCGGCCGAGCTTGCTCTTGCCGAGCCGTTTTCAGTAGCCCTTCATGCGGCCGAGCGCGCGGGCAGCCTGCGCGGCAAGCGCGTGCTGGTCATGGGATGCGGACCGGTCGGCGCGCTGGTCGTCGCGGCCGCACGCCTGCACGGCGCGCGGGACATCGTCGCGGCAGATGTCGTGCGCGAAAAGCTGGGCATTGTCAGGGGGTTCGGCGCGCGCACAACGTTCGACCTTGCCGAGGTGCCTGACGGCCTGGCCGCATGGACGGACATGATCGATGTCGCCTTCGAATGCTCCGGCATGTCGGACGCCCTGCAGAATGCAGTCAGGGCCCTGCGCCCGCGCGGCACGCTCGTGCAGGTCGGGATCGGACAGGATCTGACACTGGCGCAGGGACACGTCGTAGCCAAGGAACTGACGGTGCTCGGCTCCTACCGGTTTCACGAGGAGTTCGGCACGGCCGTCTCGCTGATCGATTCCGGTCGCGCGGCGTTGGGAAGCATGATCACGCACAGCTTTCCCCTCGATGACGCCACATGCGCGTTCGAAGCGGCGCTTGATCGCAGGCGCGCGGTCAAGGTCCAGCTCACGTTCTGAACCAGCCCGGAGCTGCTGCCATGCTCTGCGGTGCATGGCAGCAGGCGAGATGATCCGCGCCGTCCACCCATCGGACAGAGGCGCTCCGGGATCGATACGACCCGTCACACAACGAAACGTCGCGTCCGGTGACAGTCCTCTCCGAGGATGAAAGGATACGGGCACGGGTCCGGGGCGGGAGAGTGCGCATTTGGCAAGACGTGCGGCCATCGGTCTTCTGGCCCTTGTTTCGGGTGGTCTTGCATTCCTCTTCGGGCAGTTCGTCTTCATCGATTCCGACGAGGCGAATTTCTATTTCGCAGCTTGCGACATGGCGCGCGGCAATGTCCTGCTGCGCGGATGGTCTTTGCCGCCTGACAATTTCTGGCCGCTCGACGTTACGGGCATGGCCGTTCTCATCCGCTTTTTGGGGGCGGGCGCGTGGGTGCCGCATGCCATGGCGGCGATCTTGTTCGCAGGCGTGGTGGCGGCCGCACTGGTCCTCGCCAACCCGCCCGGGCGTATCTGGTCTGCAACGCGTCTTCTGCCGGTCTTCCTCTTCATGGGGCTGCCGTCATTCTTCGAGCAGGGTGCCGTCAATTTCCTGACCTATACGCCGTATCATGTCGGCACGCTCTGTATGTGTCTCTGGGGCGCTGTGCTGGTGCAGATGATCGATCGCGGTCAGCATCGAGTCATCGCGCTGGCCGGGCTATGCGCCATCACGATCCTGCTGTTCGTCGGCGATTTTTTCGGCATCGTGATTTTCGTAGTGCCGCTGGCGCTGGTGAGTCTCCTGCTTGCTGTCCAGCGTGGTCAGCCAAAGGATGCAACGCCGATTCTGGGCTGCATCGCGCTTGGCTGGATCGTGTCGGTCATCGTCAAACTGGGGCTCGGCGCAGTCGGCGCATTTGCCCGTGCAGGGCTCAGCGCCGGATTCATCCCGATCGACAAACTGCCCGAACAGACACTCTATACGTTCGCAGCTCTTGCCGATCTGTACGGGATCGACGTGTTCGGGAAGAACCTGCTCGGTCATCACTTCAACAACGCGATCGCAAGCGGCCTGAAGCTGATCTCGTTCGTCGGCGTCATCGCCTATTTCTATCGCGATCTCTGGATCAGGCGCCGGGATCCCGACGTGCTGGCAGGCTTTGACCGCACATCACGCGTATTGCTGCTCGGTGCGCTGATCGATGGCGCGGCTGCATTCCTCGCGAACTTCCATCTCGAGCGCGAAGACATCATTCGCTATTTCTACCCGGCATTCGTCTATTCGGTACTTCTCTATGCGCGACAGGCGCCGAAGCTGAACCGGATTGCCCTGCAAGTGTCGATCGCGGGAATCATGCTGATCCTTGCCCTGTCTTACAGAGACTGGCGCGTCATGCATCGGCCCTTCGTGGACCCCTTCGGCATCGGTCATCAGGTCGACAGCACGCCCGTCGTTCAGGCCCTGGCCCGCAACGGCTTACGTTTTGGCTTCGCAGGGTACTGGGACGCATCCGCGATCACATTCGCGGCCAGCCGGGACATCGTTGCCCGTGCGATCCGCAATGCGTCCGACAGTTCCTCTACCGCATCGGCATGTGCTCTGGTGCCCTATCCCTGGATCGGGACGCGTTCCGTTTATGGTCGTGGATTTTCCGGGCAGGAGCTGTTCGTGGTCACCCGCGATCTGCCGGCCGAGCCCTTCAACGCGTTGACCCAAGGCGCCGTGATCGCGGCCCTGGGACTGCCAAAGACGCTCATCCGCATCGATGCCCATACGACGGTCGATGTGTATGACCGCGAAATTCTGGAGCGCTGCCCGGCGCTGATGGTGCCCGGCTGAAGCGGGCTCAGTTCAGGGGGATGGCCAGCGCCAGGCCTGCCGCGGCCTGTCCATGTCCACGACGCTGCTGGTTCGCAGCCGAACCGCCTGCCAGTGCGTCGCCGACCTGATGCGGATCGCGATGGAAGAAGGACGGCTCGATCGACGGGGAGGTCAGATCTTTCTGCTCCTGCGGGCCGCCGTCATCATCGTCGGGCAGGGGAGCGTCGGTGAAGTGGCCCTTGCCGATGACTTCGATCTGCTGATCCCGGACCGCCGTGACGGTTGGTGTCGATGCTTCCGCCGGCGGCAAGGCCAGAGCGGTCAAATGGTCGAAACCATGACCGATGAGCGTCTTGAACGGGTGGACCTTCGTATGAGCCGGAGAGGCGGCCGGAGCAGGAGCTGCTGCCACGGCTGCCTGTTGCGGAACATCGGTGGGAGCCGCCGCCACAGTATCGTCCGCGCGCGCGGATGAGGCCCATGCGAACGCGCTCACACAAAGGGCAAGCGGAAGAACACCAGTACGGATAACGAGAAAGCTCTTGGCCCGGGTGCGCATCGGCATTGTCCTGTGCGATCCACCATGGCCTGTCATCCTTGCCATGGGCCCGATGGTATTGCGCGGTCAATCTGCCGGCTGCAACGAGAATCGCGTTATTGTTTCCGCGCGTTGCAAAACGTGATGGGAACTGCAGTCTTCGGCGGATTTCACGCTGCCCGCGGCCGGCTCGCGCTGTTGTTCGAAGGCCTGTTCCGGGCGATGTCGGTCCCGGAACAGGCTAGGGCCGTCAGAGCGGCATGGTCGTCTTGATGATATTCTGCAGGACGGCGATGCCTGGCAAGGTCTTGCCCTCGAGCCATTCGAGGAACGCGCCGCCGGCCGTCGAGACATAGCTCATCTCGCTCTCCACGCCGGCGTGCCGCAGCGCGGACACGGTGTCGCCGCCGCCCGCGATGCTCTTGAGATGCCCTTCCTGCGTCAGGCGCGCGACTTCCCGCGCCACCGCATTGGTTGCGGCATCGAAAGGCTCGATCTCGAACGCGCCGAGCGGGCCGTTCCAGACCAGCGTCTTCAGCGTGGCCAACCGTGCCGAGATCAGCTCGATCGTGCGCGGCCCTGCATCCAGGATCATCGCATCGGACGGCACTTCACCGATCAGGCAATCATGGGACGGAGCACCCGCACGGAACTCGGTCGCCACGACCGCATCGACCGGGAGCACGATCTCGCAGTTCGCGGACTTGGCTTCGGCCACGATCCGGCGTGCCGTCTCGTGCATGTCGGGTTCCTGCAACGACTTGCCGACATTGACGCCTTCGGCCGCAAGGAACGTGTTGGCCATCGCGCCGCCGATGAACAGCGTGTCGACCTTGCGGATAACGTTGCCGATCAGTTCGAGCTTCGTCGAGACCTTCGCACCGCCGATCACGGCGCCCACCGGCCGGTCCGGCAGCTCGAGGGCCGCCGTCAGCGCGTCCAGCTCGGCCTGCATCAGCCGTCCTGCAAACGACGGCAGGTGCCTGGCAATGCCGTGCGTCGAGGCATGGGCGCGGTGGGCGGCCGAGAACGCGTCATTGACGTAGATATCGCCATGCGCCGCGAGCGCCTGGGCGAGTTCCTCGTCGTTGTCTTCCTCGCCCGGATGGAAACGGGTGTTCTCGAGCAGGAGGACCTCGCCATCGCCCAGTGCCGCAACCGCCGCCTCGGCCTCGTCGCCGACGCTGGTTGCACAGAAGCGCACCGGGTGCCCGACGGCCGCGGCCAAGGGCTCTGCAAGCGGCGCCAGCGACATGCCCGGCACCACGCGGCCCTTCGGCCGGTCGAAATGGCTCAGCACCACCACGCGCGCGCCGCGATCGGCAAGTTCGCGCACGGTGGGCGCCACGCGCTCGATGCGCGCGGAATCGGTGATCCGCCCGTCACGCATCGGAACATTGAGATCGGCCCGCAGCAGGACGCGGCGGCCGCGCGGATCGACATCGTCCAGCGTGCGGTAGGCCATGGTTCAGAGTGCTCCGAACTTGGCCGCGGTGTCGGCCATGCGGTTGGAGAAGCCCCACTCGTTGTCGTACCACGCGCAGACGCGGACGAGCTGGCCACCATCGACCAGGACCGTCTGCGTCGCATCGAACGTCGACGACGCATAGGAATGGATGAAGTCGGAGCTGACGAGCGGTGCCGTGCTGTAGTCGAGCACGCCCTTCAGGTGGCCGTTCGCCGCTTCGCGCATGGCCTCGTTGACGGCCTCGGCGGAGGCCGGCGCGGTCTTCGGCACGAAGTCGAGCGACACGAGCGAGACGTTGGGCGTCGGCACGCGGATCGAGGTGCCGTCCAGCTTGCCCTTGAGGTGCGGCAGTACGAGACCCACGGCGCGCGCGGCACCCGTGGAGGTCGGGATCATGTTCAGCGCCGCCGCACGGGCCCGGCGCGGGTCCTTGTGGTGCGTATCCACCGTCCGCTGGTCGCCCGTGTAGGAATGGATCGTGACCATGTAGCCGCGCTCGATGCCGAACGCGTCGTCCAGGACGGCGGCGACAGGAGCCAGGCAGTTGGTCGTGCAGGAGGCGTTGGAGATCACCTGCATGTCCGACGTCAGCGTATCGGAATTCACGCCATAGACGATCGTCGCGTCGCAATCCGTGCCGGGCGCCGAAATGATGACCTTGCGCGCGCCAGCCTTCAGGAGGGCGCCAGCCTTTTCCTTGCTGGTGAAGAGACCGGTGCACTCCAGCGCCACGTCCACGCCGTCGAACGGCACGGCCGCCGGGTCGCGCTCGGACGAGACCTTGATCGGACCGTATGTCCGGCCGTTCGCCTCGATGACCAGCCCGCCTTCGGCCGCACGGACAGTGCCCGGGAAGCGGCCATGCACGCTGTCATAGGCAAGGAGATGGGCATTGGCGTCCGCCGAGCCGAGATCATTGATCGCGACCACTTCGACATCCGTCCGGCCGCTTTCGATGATTCCGCGCAGCACGAGCCGCCCGATACGTCCAAACCCGTTGATTGCCAGTTTGACAGCCATGCTTGTCCTCGCCCCTTCAATCCGCCTGTCGTTGCCGCTGCGCGTTTCGCTGCGGTGCCGCACCTTCGCTGCCTGTCTAGCATCGCGACGGGGGAGCCTGCATAGCGAAGAAGCGCGGTGCCCGCCAAGGCCCCGCGAAAAGACAGCATGGTTTCGTCATGCGGTCGTTATCGCGGCGAGATGCGCACGCACCCGCGCGAGCAGCGCATCATCGCAGCCGTTCGCAATCGCCTCCGCGCCGAGGAACAATCCTTCGGTGCCCAGCCAGCGCTCCCAGCCAAATCCGCTGGCGCGTTCGAGGCCGATACGCGGGGCGGTCCCCAGCACGGCCTCGCGATAGGTGGCATCGGTCCGGGCGAACTGTTTCCAGCAGGGAAGGGAGACGACGCAGGCCTCGATCCCATGCCCGGCGAGCCGGCGGCGAAGGGCTTCCGCGACCGCAACCTCGTGCCCGCTCGCAATCAGCGTCACGTCACGCGCCACGTTCGGCCCGCTCCGGACATAGGCTCCCTGTTCCGGGCCGATCCCGAGCGGCAGCGTTCCGCCATGAGGCGCCGCTTCCGTGTCCGGACGCCTCGTGTCCGGACGGCCGTCGAGGACGATGACGCTCGGGCCATCGGTCCGGGCGAGGGCGGACGTGAAGGCCGCGCGTGTCTCGACAGGATCGCAGGGCCGGAAGAGGAACACGTTGGGCATCGCACGCAGGCTTGCGAGCTGTTCGACCGGAAGCCAGATCATGTCGGCGCCCTGTAGTGCAGCCCCCTCGTCGCACAACAGATGAACAACCTGCTGCCGCATGACCGCCGCGAGCCTGAGGGCAGGGCGCAGCCGGTCGATCGACACCGCGGAAATCACGCCGAACGGCAGCAGGGCGCCATGAAGGCCAAGCCCGTTCAGGAGCGCGGCCATCCCGTGGTCGCGCGTGCCGCACGCGATCGCAAGGGCAGTGTATTGCGGATCATGATCGGGAGGCGCCAGCGTGAGGCAGGTCAGTTCCGGCCGGAGCTGCGCGATCTGGTCCAATGCGTGTCCAGCCGCGGCAAGCGGCGAGGCGGGCGTGCCGGAGCCGACGTTCGTGCGCCATGCCCGCGCCCAGTCGACTTCCCACAAGGGCGGAGCAGCGCCGTTCTGCCACCGTGTGAATTCCGCGCGCAGACGATGCCTGAACGCGCGCCGCTGCCATCCCCGGCGTGCCGTCCGTCCCCGTGCGGCGACGGCGGCCCAGGCCGGGACGGCGGCATCGTCGGTGGTCGGCCGCCCGGATCCGATGCCGGCGGCCTGTGTGCAGATGATCAGCATCGGCCGTCGGGCCCGCACCGTTGCGGCAATCGCCGCAACGACCGCGTTCCGCACGGCTTCCCTGTCCATTTGTCCATCCGGACCCGGGACCTCGCACGACACGCGTCGCACGCTCCATCCGGAAGCCGCGAAACGATCTGCGCCGCTCGTGTCGCTCTGCGCAACGCCTGCGATCACGCACAGCCGCGCCAGACCGAGCATGCCGGCCAGGGCCGCCGCTTCCAGTGCCACGCCGGTTTCGAGATCGGCGCCGTCGCACAGCACCCATGTGCGATGATCGACCAGAGACCGGCCGAAGCGGGCCGACAGCCGCGCCTCCGCCAGCGCCAGACCCACGGCCGTGCCGATCGCCTGTCCCGGCGGTGCGCGCGACATATCGAGGCCTGCATCCACATCGCCGGT
This sequence comes from Tanticharoenia sakaeratensis NBRC 103193, assembly GCF_000963885.1. Taxonomy (GTDB): domain Bacteria; phylum Pseudomonadota; class Alphaproteobacteria; order Acetobacterales; family Acetobacteraceae; genus Tanticharoenia; species Tanticharoenia sakaeratensis. The sequence continues at coordinate 12,569 of NZ_BALE01000001.1, read as the reverse complement.
CATGTCCCGCAACCGGTCCATCAGCCCGGGCTGCGATACGACGACCCGATCGCGGTCGGGCCACAGCGGGTCGGACGGGTCGAAACGCAATGCCTGCCCCCAGAGGGCCTGCGCGGCCTGGAGCAGCCCTTCCGTCGGCGCGCTGTCGCGCGCGGCAAGGTCGGTCCACGGGAATGGGAAGTCGGTCATCGCCTCGATCAACAGGTATGCACGGTCGTCCCGGCCGGCGAACGCACATGTGGCTCATCATGTCCGCCCGCGCCACCCCGGTGGCTGGCGACCCTGTCTTGCGTCCTTTGGCACTTCCTGCGACGGTCCGCACATCATGCCACCATCCCCCCCTTCCGCGTCGGGCCCCGCGTTTTCGCGCGTCTCCGCCATCCGTCATCCGCGTTTCTGTGCCCGCCTTCTGGCCGCGGGGGCCGTCATGGGCGTGCTGGGAGGGTGCAAGCTCGTGGACCAGCGCACGTTCGATCCCAACGCGGGACGGCCGCCGGTGCCCCACGTTCCCCATCATCCCGGTCCGAAACCGATCGCGCCGTTTCTGGTCGTGCGGGCCGGAACGCCCGAAGCCGAATGGCGGCCCGTCGTGACGCATGCGGCCCAGGTCGCCCTGGCCCGCAAGCCGGGCGTCCTTTTCGTGCTGACGGGTCTGGCGCCCGACCACGCGACGCCCGCCGATCAGGTCAGGGCACTGGGGGCCGTGGCATCGGGTGACGAGCGGGCGGTGGCGGACGCCATCATCGCCGCGGGTGCGCCGCCATTGCAGGTCCAGATGCAGGTGCGGACCGATCCCGGCGGCATGAGGCGGGTCCAGGTGGATGTGCGATAGAACCCGCGGGTTGCTCGGGTTCCGCCCGAAGGCAATTCATGCTCTAGCTGACTGAAATACCTGTGTCCGGTTCGTGCATGACAGATGCCGACCCAAAGTCCATGCGGAGTGTGCGCGTTTCATGACTACCGTTGCCTGTGTCCTGTTCGTGAAAAACGAATGTACTGACATTGCGGGCTGGATCGCATGGCACCTCGCACTCGGTGTCGACCGCCTGTTCATCTACGAGGACCATTCGACGGACGGCACGTGGGAAGTGCTCGAGGCAGCTGCCCGGGTCGCCCCCATCACGCTCCTTCGCACCGATCCGGCGACCCAGCCGGATTTCTACTGGCGTCAGCGCGACGCCTTCATGGATGCCGCCCGCAGGGCGCGTGGTGTCTATGACTGGCTCGGCTTTCTGGATGGCGACGAATATGTCTATCCGCGTCATTTCGACCGGATCGGCGATTTTCTCGCCCAGTTTCCCGATGCGTGGGCCGTCGCCCTGAACTGGCGCATTCACGGAAACAGCGGCCGCGTCGTGCGGCCGCGCGAAATGGCCGTGGAGACGTTCCTGTCCCATGGCACGGAGAGCCTCGGCGACAACGTGCTGGTCAAGAGCTTCGTCAGACCGGAGCATCTGGGCCCGAATTACACCGATCCCCATCGCTACGACATTCCGGAAGAGCGGTATGTCGATGCACGGGGGGCGCGCGTGCAGTGGACGGGTGCGACCAAGGCGATCGACTGGCGCGATGCCTTTGTCCTGCACTTCGTCTGCCGCAGCATGGAGCAGTATATCCAGCGCATCCGCCGGCGCCTGAATGCGGATCTGGGCGATTCGACGGCCTACTGGGATCATTTCAACCGCAACGACGTCGAGGACAGGGAGCCTCTTCGTCTCATGCCGGCGGTCTATCCGGTACTGGGGCGGATCTATACGGCCATGCTCGATGCGGCCTCGATCCGGCTGCATGCCGTGGCCCGCGTCATGCGCGACGACCCGCTGCTGGCCGCGGCCCTCCTTGACCGGCCCGATCTGCGCACCCCGTCGATCGATGGCCGCAGCCAGACATCAGTGCGCACGGTCGTCCTGCGCACCCATCATGACACGCTGCTTTGCCTCGGCGGCAATCGTATCGTCCGGGATGCGACGCTGGATGGTCTTGCAGGGGTCGTGCCGGTGCTGGGGGCCATTCATGCAAGCACGCCGGATCTCATAACGGTCTTTGCAGCCGATCGCGGGCCGCTGCATCTGCCGGGTGACTCGCGCCATCTCGACGAGCCCCTGCTGAGGATCGTCCCCGCGTCCCAGCCCGGACGCTTCTTCCTGCGCAGCACGCACGCCGGACGCTATCTGGCAGCCACGCCAGGCAGTAACGACTCAGGTGTCGCGTGCGACCGCGGCCGTGCGGATCTCTGGGAAGAATTCCGTCTGGAGCCCATTCAGTCCACTGTCACCCTGGGGCTGTCCGCCATCCCCGCTCCGGTCAATGCCCAAGGGGCCACACTGCTCGACCTGTGCGCATGGGCGCAGACATTGCAGACGCCGCCGAGACGCGGCGATTTCCTGCGTGCGCTTGCCAATCTTTCGCCCATCGAGCGTGAACGGCTCGACCACCTGATTCCGGGACTTCTGCTGCCGTTCCTGTAAAAAGACTGCGCATCGCCCGCTGGATCGGGATGGTGCGGATAAAAAAAAGGCCCCGCTCCGATTGGAGCGGGGCCTGAACTGTCGCTTGGGTGCGGTACGACTCAGGCGCAGTTCAACATGGTCTCGGGCGTCTCCACGGAAGCTGCCAGATAAGGCCCTGCCGACAGCACCGTGATCGCCAGCATTCCAATGCTGTCGGGCCGCCGGTCGCCCAACGGCAGGGTCGCGCAGCCGTTCGTCCAGCGGCAGGGTGCCTGCTCCTGAACATCCCAGCCGGACAGGGCATCATCTGTCAGGTGCGTGTCGATTTCCCGCGTCTCGCCCGAATCGAACAACGCTACCGTCCCGATCAGGACGCCAAGATGCCGACGATCGTCGACGAACGGACCCACCACATCGGTAGGGCGGCTGGTGCGGGACATGATGCGGACGGATCCGACACCGGCCGGGATCATGAACATCGCACGGCCACTGTTCTCTCGCGCCATGCGGATGATCTGACCGGCGTCCGTGACCAGATGCAGGTCGGCATCGTCGGTGACGGCCGGGCAGGGTGCCGGGGTGCCCAGTTCCGCACTCTCGGCGCGTGCCAGAATGCTGTCGAACAGCGGCTCCACTTCCTCCCGGCTGACCGCCAGCGGGGCTGCTGCGTCATTCGTCCAGGTGCGCGCGGACGGCGGCGCGATCCGCACGGCCGGTCCCCGCTGCTGGAAGCCGTTGCGGTTGCCGGTGTCGAGATAGCTCTCGGTCCGCAGGCCGTTGGCGACGATGACGGAATGGATTTCCGTTTCGATATGATAGTAATCATACGACGTGATGGTGTGGTCGTAGAAGATGGACCGACCGTTGACCAGCATACGGGCCGGCGTGAACTTCCCGTTCAGGAACAGGCAATGTTCCGGGGTCAGCAAAAGGTCCTTGCAGGGAACGCCGTCGCTGATCGCGTTCTGCAGGATCCGGACCGGATAGCCGGCTTCATCATCCGGCAGGTCCGGGCGAACCGTGGCATGAGCCCAGCCGGCCCAGATGACGCTGCGCAGCTGATTCTGGCCGTCGACATGCGCGACGATCCGATCGCCGATCGCAATATCTTCGACGGCCACGGGGCCATGTTCCGTCTCGATCAACGCGCCGGCCAGGAAGCACACGGTCACTGTGCCCGAGCTGGACGTGAAGGTCTTGGTCGAAGGAACGGTCACACCCAGGAAGCTCGTGGGCTTCGACAGACCGAACGGGTTGCCCGTCACGGTGATGGTGCTGCCGGCGACGATGCCCAGAAGACCGGTGGTCAGCGTCGTGGTCGAGCCGTTGTAGCTCGCACTGACGGAGGATTCATTGGGGAAGGTCAGCGTGAAATTGGCCGGGGGCGTGGTCGTCGTATTGCCGTTGGCATCGACATACGTGATCGCGCTGCTCAGGTTGAGAGACACCAGGCTCGCGTTGATTTCCAGATTTCCGCCGGCAGGGCCGATCGTTATACTGTTCAGGAGCGTCGCATTAATGGCGGAAGAGTTTTCGTCGTATGTGCCGCCGTTGATCTCGAGGCTGCTGAGCGTGCTGATATTCGCGAGCGCGCCGCCATCCACAAGCGTCGCACCGTTCTGAACGACAAGCGTCGTGAGAGCGGTTGCAGATGCAAGAGAGCTGGTATTGACCGTGGTTCCGCTGCCGGAAACGATGATTTCGCTGGCAAGATTGATGCCCGCGATACTACTCAGATTCGTGTTGTCCGGATAGGTAACGGACTGACCATTCGTCACGACTATAATCGGCATTTCTGTTCTCCGAACGGAATCGAGAGGGCGCGACATCTGGCGCGCACGCCGCCTAAGAGCGAACGGTATAACGATTTATACCATGGATTAACTTTTTAATACCAAATTATGATGATCACAGTCGATCAATGCCATGAATAATTTTATGTTTTAATATAAACATATTATGTTTGTAGAACAAACCATATGCATAAAAATAAAAGTTTGTATTGACGTGGATACTATCGAGAGTTGGAAGACCAGATTTTTTCCTATGGTGGCATTTTATCACATAATACGGTTCCGTATCTGCACACGCTCGAGAGGGCGTTGAGAATATTTTTCATCGAATTTTCGAAAAATAAGAAAATAGGAATCATTTCTAAATAATGCATTTGTTATCAAAAATTTGTTATGTGTGAAATATCGGTAAAAAATTTCGAGAAATCATGAATCTTTGCTGGATAGTGGTACTCAGGTGAAAATTCGATCAGAATTCTGATCGGACGGGACGTTCATCTACCGGCCCCCCGGGGGGGGCAACTGTGTTGATCATGTGATCTGCAAAGGCTGACCTTTCCGGATCATGGCATGAGGATGACGAGCAGCTGTCGTGCGACGGCGATGAGGATGGTGTTGGGTGCCTTGCCCTTGGCGCGCATCCTATCGCGCATGGCGATAAGTGCAGGCATGTGGCGGGACGCGGACAGGGCTGCGATATAGAGGGCTTCTCGGACCTTTCGTCGCCCGCCCCAGATGCGCCGCGCGCCCTTCTAGGTGCCGCTTTCGCGTGCGTGAGGCGCGAGACCGGCAAAAGAGGCGATCTTGCGGCGGCATGACGTTTTCGCATTGCGCTTGCGGCGGGGTGCGCTATCGACAGTGGCCTTTCGGTTCCGGAGCCTGTCTGTCCCCCCATGAAGCCCGCCAATACCCAGCTCTCGGCGCTGCCGACGACCATCTTCACCGTGATGTCCCAGCTTGCGGCCCAGCACGGTGCCATCAACCTCGGGCAGGGTTTTCCTGATACCGAAGGCCCGGCGGAGCTTGTCGAGGCGGCCCGAAGGTTTCTGGGCGACGGCCGCAACCAGTATGCGCCGCTCACGGGTCTCCCCGAGCTGCGCGGGGCGGTCGCGCGCGCCAACGCACGCTTCTATGGCATCGAGGCTGACGCGACGCGCGACGTCGTCGTGACGTCCGGTGCGACCGAAGCCATCACGGCATGCCTGATGGCCGTCGTCGATCCGGGCGACGAGGTCGTGCTCATCGAGCCCTTGTATGACACGTATCTTCCTGTCCTGAAGATGCTGGGTGCGGTTGCGCGCTGCGTGAGACTTCACGCGCCGGACTGGCTTCTGCCGGAGCAGGAGCTTCGGGCAGCCTTCGGGCCGAAGACCAAGGCCATCCTGCTCAATTCCCCTATGAACCCCACCGGCAAGGTATTCGATGCCCGGGAGCGCGCCCTGATCGCGGAGCTCGTGCGTCAGCACGATGCCTATGCGATCTGCGACGAGGTCTATGAGCACCTGACGTTCGAGGCGCCGCATGTGCCGCTGATGGCGGAGCCCGGCATGCGCGAGCGCACCATGCGCATCGGCAGCGCGGGCAAGACGTTCTCCCTGACCGGCTGGAAGGTCGGCTACGTGACGGCCTCTGCGGCGCTCGCAGCCCTCGTGGCCAAGGCGCACCAGATCCTGACGTTCTGCACCCCGCCCAACCTGCAACGGGCGGTCGCTGTCGGTCTGGACATGAAGGACGGCTATTACGAGCGTCTGTCCGGAGAGCTGCGCGCGCGACGGGACCAGTTGTCCGAAGGGCTGCATGCACTCGGCTTCCCGACCCTGCCGGCCGGCGGCAGCTATTTCGTCGTGGCGTCGATCGACGCCCATGCGAAGGGCCGTGACGACGTCACGTTTTGTCGGGACCTGATTACGGAAGCAGGCGTTGCTGCCATTCCCGTCTCGGCCTTCTACGATCCGGAGGGCGCGGAGCCGCCCCGCAATCTCATCCGATTTGCGTTCTGCAAGCGCGAAGCGGTCCTGACCGAGGCTCTGGAGCGGCTTGGGCGGGTCTTCGCGACCGAGGGCTGACCGACCTCCTTTCGCCGGGACAACACGGCACCGGCCTGTTTTGCGCGCCTGGCGTGTCCGGGCTGGATGCCCCTGCGTTTGCGTCTCTTTTCGTCGCGGCGCGGTGCAGTGACGCTGCCGATGCGATGCCCGCACGAAAATTGACCGCGCCCCCTAGACGGGCGCGCCGCAGTTCTCTATGTCACCTCTCGCTGTGTGGCGGATGTAGCTCAGCTGGTAGAGCGCCGGTTTGTGGTACCGGTTGTCGCGGGTTCGAGCCCCGTCATTCGCCCCAGCATTTCCTTAAATCGTGTGCCTTGTGCCAAACAGGCGCGTGAGCCCTTCCGACAGGCCGATCGGCGCGAAGCCGAGCCGCGCCTGCATGGGGCCGATGTCGAACGCCTTGTCTTCAAGGAGCCGCCGGATCTCGTCAGGTCCGATACGGGGCAGGCCGGGCACGAGGCGTGCCACACGTGCGCCCAGCATCAGGAGCGGTGCCGGCACGTTCACGATCCGCACGCGGCCGATCCCCGAAAAGCCAGCCACCATCTGGACGAACCGGCGATAGGGCACGGCATCGGCGCCTGCGATCACCAGACTTTCCGGCCCGTCGAGGTGGAGCGAGACCGCTGCCAGCAGCGCACGCGTCACGTCGCCCTGTTCGATCGGCTGCACCAGGGCGAACCCGCCGCCGGGCAGGGGGGCTACGTGCAACCGCCGCAGCAGGGCAGCAAGGCGCTGCACGTTGTCCTCGCCCGCGGCGCCGTAGATCATGGTCGGATGCAGGATAATCCCGGGCCGCCCGCTGGCCATCAGGGCTCGTTCGCCGGCCAGTACGCCGCGTCCATGCGCATCGGGCCAGCGGGTGAACTTTCGTGTGCTGCCCAGACAGATCAACCGGGCTTCGGGACTGCTCGCCGCAAGAATCGCCGGAACATGGCGCGCATGGGCCGTGCTGATGATGGTGCGAGCCCCGTCCAGGGCGCGGGAAAGGGCGGTTCCGGAGTCGGCGAGATCGGCCGTGCGGATCTCGCTGAATGCAATGTCGGATGCGCAGCGCGTTGCATCGCGCACGACCGCGACGACGGCATGGCCTTGCGCCACGAGCGCCCGGGACACCGCCGTACCGGATCGGCCGCTGGCGCCGATGACGGCGATCGGGCCGGACGGCCTGTCTGCCGAAACTGTCGTCACGCTTTCAGGCCGGTCACTGGATCTGGGCCGTAAATCCAAGGCTCTGGATGCGCTCCAGCGGATTGGCCGCGTGCAGGCCCTGCAGTTCCTGCGTCGTCAGCGGTGTGGGCGGATTGATGCCAAGCTGAAGGGTGTGCCCGTCCGGAGCCGCGATGTAGTCGATCAGGGTGCCGAGCGGCGGCAGGATGATCCGCATAACCTGTCCCTGTTGCGTCAGGCTCGCCCGGAGCTGGCCTGCGTCCGTGTGATGCTGGATCGCCACATGGTTCATGGCCGCGTTGATGAAGCCCGCATCGCGGTAGGTCACGCCGAACGAGACGAGACGCATCTGTCGCACGTCAGTGTGGATCGTATCGACCGGGACATGGTCGAACTGGCCGGTCAGCGTTGCGGTGCAGGCATCGGGCACGGTGACATCGACGCGGCTGAGGGCCATGGTGGCATGCTTGCGATCGACGGTCGCCTTAAGGGTGACATCGCCGGGTTTGCCGCCGAAATCGGCAGGAACGGCCGGGATCGAAACGCCATGGACGTTCACCGTCATCTGGTCCGTGTCCGCCGTGTGGTCGTCGGTGCTGTCGATATGGTCCATCAGGACGCTCGCGGGACCGAGGTCGAACTGGACACCGTCCGCCGACGAGGTCTGGGTGCCGACGAGAGGCGCGCTGGTCGCGGGCGTGCCATGCTGGCCGCTGACGAACCGGCTGAGCTGGGTCGCGAGATCGACGCCCGTCTGATGAAAGTGGCCGACATGCGCATGGATCGCGGCAGGCGGTCGGCCGATCTGCTGGGTCGGCAGGGCCGTTGCGGTATCCATCTGCACCGACAGATCCGCAAGCGTCAGGTCGGAGCGATGCCCGAGTGCATAATCATGCACAACCATCCGACCTGTCAGAAGCGACGTGATGCCGGGGGCGCTCGCCTGGATTCGATTGGCCGTGCCGTCTTCGAGCAGAATGGCGCCCACGTCGGGAACGATATGAGCCGCGCGATCCACGGGCGGCAGTGTCAGACCGCTCAGATCGACATCACCAAGGGCAAGCGAGCGTTGTGCGTCGCTGTACCGGACGTCGCGCGCCATGAGTCGTCGCAGATGCAGCCCGAGCGGCGGGTAGCCGGAAAAGCCGGCAACGCGCAGATCCGCGATCGTCAGCGTCGTCTGTCCTTCCCGGTAGACGACTGACTGGAGCTCCGCCCCGCGCATCAACAGAAGCGGCTGGGCCGCGGCATAGGAGAAGCGTGCACCCGGCGGCAGCGACGACGCGAAGCGGGCAATGCCGCTCTCGAGCGCCTGTCTGGCTTCGCGGTGCACGCCCCACCAGCCCACCACGGCAAGGACTGCGATCAGAAGGCCGGTCAGAACGGGGCGTCTCAATATCTTGCGGGCTCCTCTGCAGCGGGCCGTGCCGGACGATATCGGCGTGAGCGCCAACGAGCAACAGACCATGCGAAAAAATGCGGTATCATGTTACCTCACGTCCGGAACCGTTGAAAAACTGCGCCGGAATGTGGCCTCGTGCACACAGAAAGCGCTTGACGCCCGGCCCTGCAATCGCGATAACCCGCCGCCAATTGTCCTGGTGGCCCCGGTTGCGGCCGAGGACCATCATCTGTTCCCGTCTGGAAAGACCACTTTGATGAAAACCACGCTTTCGCTGAAGCCCAGCGAGGTGACGAAGAACTGGGTGCTGATCGACGCCGAAGGGCTCGTTCTCGGCCGTCTCGCCACCATCATCGCGACCCACCTGCGCGGCAAGCACAAGCCGCAGTACACCCCGCATGTCGATTGCGGCGACCATGTCGTCGTCATCAACGCGGAGAAGGTGGCCCTGACCGGCAACAAGGTCGGCCAGAAGCTGTTCCACTACCACACCGGCTATCCGGGCGGGATCAAGGAGCGCACTATCACGCAGCGCCTGACCGGCAAGAACCCGGGCCAGGTCGTCGAGAAGGCGGTGGAGCGCATGATCACGCGTGGCCCGCTGCAGCGCGCGCAGATGAAGCACCTGCACGTCTATGCCGGCACCGAGCACCCGCACGACGGCCAGCAGCCGAAGAAGCTCGACGTCGCGGCGCTGAACCGCAAGAACTCTATTCATTCCGCTGAGGCCTGATCATGTCCGAGACCCAAGAGCGCCCGGCCGAGCGCACCGGCACCCTGCAGGATCTGGCCGCCGTCGCACCGCACACCACGGAAAACGCGGCACCCGTCCATGAGGTCAAGCGCGACGCGCAGGGCCGTTCCTATGCCACCGGCCGTCGTAAGGACGCGGTTGCCCGCGTCTGGATCAAGCCGGGCAAGGGCGACATCATCGTCAACGGTCGCCCGGTCGTCGAGTATTTCGCGCGCCCCGTGCTGCGCATGCTCATCACCCAGCCGTTCCTGATCGCAGATCGCTACAACGCGTTCGACGTCTACTGCACGGTCACGGGCGGCGGTCTGTCCGGCCAGGCCGGCGCGGTCCGTCACGGCATCTCCCGTGCTCTGACCTATTATGAGCCGAACCTGCGCGGCATCCTGAAGGTCGCGGGCTTCCTGACCCGCGACTCCCGCGTGGTCGAGCGCAAGAAGTACGGTCGCGCCAAGGCACGTCGTTCCTTCCAGTTCTCGAAGCGCTGATTTATTGCGCCGGCGAATATTTCGCCGGTTTGCAAAAAGCCCCGGTCGGTTCTCCGACCGGGGCTTTTTTTATCCGATCTCGTAGCCGCCACGCGGATCGTCATCTCGTTCGGCCTTATTGATGGGACCGGAACACACCTGTAGCCGATTCGTAACATTACGTAACGAAAAGGCTGACCATGACCGCAACTGCCCGGCAGACCGCAGGCCAGACGTTCTGGATGAAAGCGGCGCTGGCCGGTGCGTTTTTTGGGGATCGTCTCCGCGGCGTCTGCGGATCCACTGCCGGTTATCGCCGTCAATTGCGAAATCGGACTGTCTGCGCTGGGCACGTTCACGGACATAGAGCATCGCTACAGCGACCGCTGCACATTCCGCGAGAGCTATCCGTTGTTTTCGGGCGGGCAGGCAGTCTCCAGCTACACGAACAACGCTTACCAGCGGGCTCGCGGCAACAGCTGGACTCCCGGCTTCGAAGCCAATGCGCAGGTGATGTTCGACATCGGGCGCATCAAGCACCTCTATGCCTCGGGCAATTTCGACCTTGGAGATGGTAACGAGCACGATCAGTCGGCCGAAACATCCGTGTCCTCCTACGGCACATATGGAGGTCGCAGCCAAGGGAACCGGAACCGCTCGTATACGAACTTATGGGGCGAGATCGGCAAGGGATTCCTGCTGAACGGCGGCCGCCTTCTGATCGCGCCGGTCATTCAGGGCGGGTATTATTCATATGGCCCGCGATATTCAGTCTCCTACCCGGCGTCTTTTCCCGTATTCACCACGCCGCTCCCGTCAGGGACGCCGCAATACGTTGTCCATGACAGGTTCAGCGCATTCGGCAACGGTTATGTCGATCTCGCCGTGCATGCGGACTATGCGCTGACAAATGCGCTTGTCCTGCGTGGACGCGTCGGCTGGGCCCGGATGCTCGACACGCACGCATTCATCGACGCTCGGCCCAACGCCTATCACAGGGCCACGCGCCCGCTATGGCAGGGCGATATCGGACTGGATTACCGGATCACGCGCCATTTTCATCTCACAGGCGGGGTTCGCTATACCTCCTTGACTTCGGACGTGCCCGGGAACTGTCCCAGACAAATGACAATCTGCCGTATTTCAGTTTCGCCAGTAGTGAAACGCAGCGCTCGACCAGTTGGATCAACGGCGTCAACCTGCGTATGGGTGTAGCCTACGGCTTCTGAGGCGGGATCGGGCAATGCGTGTTTGGCTGCGGCATGGACTGGCGTGTGTTCTGGGCTTCGGGCTGATGGCAACGGGGCGCGCCGCGAAGGCCGCGCCACTCTATTGCGCCGATCGCGGCATCCGCACGCTGCATGTGGCGATGTATCCGTTCATTCCGAACGTCGGCGATGCCGCATGGCGCATTGCCCAGGCGTTCGAGGCCGGCTGTCCCGGCCTGTCGCTGAAGATCACGCTCAATCCCGATTATTACGGCACGCACGGCGTCCTGACCGAGCAGGCAGATGTTTACGAGGTCGATTCGATCTTCGCGCAGGATGTCGCCGCCCGCCACAAGGCACAGCCGATCCCGGCTTCGCTCGATCATGATTTGGGCGAGAGCTTTCCCTTCGCCGAAGCGATCAGCCGCCCGCAGGGCGTGAGGCTTGGGGTGCCGCACTGGCTCTGCACGAATTTTCTCTTCCTCCGCAAGGACCTCGGCGCGCCGCCCGACACGCGCGATGCCTTGGCGCGCTGGTTCAGGGCGAAGGCGCCACAGGACCGCCTGCTGCTCGATCTGGCAGGGGTGGAAAATCTCGGGGAAATAGACGTCTCCGTCCTGCTCGCGCGCTGGGGCTCGGCGCCTGCGGCACTCGCCCATCTGAACGACCCTGCGGCCCAGGCGGACGTGACGCAGGCCCTGCGCACGTTGCTGTCGGCCGAAGTGCCAGACACGGGCCGCGACCCGCGTTTCGATCTGGCAACAGGCCTCTACGCGCGCCTGATGGCCCGCAAGCAGGGCGGTGCCTACGTTGGCTATTCCGAATCGCTCTACACCGTGCTCGACGAGACTGCGAACGGTTGCCGTCCGGATGCCTGCGTGACCGCCGATGACATCGCCGTCGCGCGGATGCCGTTCGGCCCGTCCAGCGCGCCGGTCGTCGGCTGGGCAGACATGTTCATGATCGATGCCGGCGCCAGAGGCCGGACGTTGCGTGACGCCACGGCTTTCGTCCGTTTCATGATGCAGCCAGCAACTTTCCGGATGATTCTGGTTCCGACCGACGGCACGCCGCCGCGCTATCTGCTGCCCGCAACAAAGGCGCTCTACAGCGATCCGGCCATGCTGAAGGCAGCGCCGCTCTATGCCCAGCTTGCACCCATCATCGCTACGGCACAGGCGCCGAGCGCCGTCGGACTGGAGGCCGCGTTGCAGCACGCGGCGGTGGGCGTGGATCGGGCGTTAGGGCGTGAGTGAGGGCGGTTTCGGGGGGGGGGGGGG
>NZ_BALE01000002.1 GCF_000963885.1 Tanticharoenia sakaeratensis NBRC 103193 | reverse complement strand
GCCGCCGACGATCACGCCGCCGCCGCCGCCGTTCGTGCCGCCGCCGAAGATTCAGATTCAGCCGCCGCCGAAGGCGATCCAGCGCGTGACGCACGTCAAGCCGCCGGTGAAGATCCCGCCGAGCCCGCTGCCGCCGGCACCGCCGTCGCCGCCGAGCAACGCGCCGCCGTCGCCGCCCGTGCCGGATCACATCGCGGGTGCAACGCCGATCAACGGTGCGAAGGTGGAATATCCTGAGGACATGCAGGAGGAGAACCGGGAGGGCGTGGCCCACGTGCTGTGCGACGTGGAAGCCGACGGACACACCAGCAACTGTCACGTGACCAGCGTCACGGGTGGTCATGAGTTCGCCGAAGCCGCGCTCGATTTCGTCCGCCGTGCCCGGTATCAGCCGGCGGTTCGCAATGGTGTGCCGGTGCGGGAGGCCAATCACCCCTACACCATCACCTTCCGCCTGGGTGACGAGTAAGACCGCCCTGCTTCCTCCGCCTTCGGGCGGAGGGGGCGGAGCGACGAAATGATACGTGCCGGATATTGATGCGGGATCGTAATCCTGATTGGTTTTCGGCTACTATCGGTGTGACGGTTCGTAAGGCCCGACGTACCTCAACTTCTAACGTGACCCTGCTACGGGTGCGCAGACGAACGCCCGGCCACGGGTGGATTTCAAAGGAAATGGAGTTCATGACGAGACTGTTCCGCCTTCCCGTCCTCGCCGCGCCGGCTCTCGCCGCGACGCTGGGCGCCGCGACCCTTGGCATCGCAACTCCGGTGATGGCGCTGGCGCAGGATGCATCGCAGCCGTCCAGTGCGCAGACTGCTCCCGCGTCCCCGCCTGCCGCCGCTCCGGACGCATCCGCGTCGAACGCTCCCGCGCCTGGCGCCCCTGCTCCGGACGCCGGCGCACCGCCGGCCGGTCAGACGCCTGCGCCGTCGGGCGATGCAGGCTCGGCGCCCGCACCGTCGTCCACGCCCGCTCCGGATGCCGCTCCCCCCGCAGCGCCGGCTCCGCAGACCGCTGCGTCGTCCAACCCGTACGGTCTGGCGGCTCTGTGGGTCAACGGCGACATCATCGACCGTGGCGTGCTGCTGATCCTCGTCATCATGTCGGTCGGCACGTGGCTGATCATGATCCTGAAGTTCTTCGAGCAGGGCCGCGTGTTCTCGGCTTCGAAAGAAGCGGCAGCCAAGTTCTGGAACAAGAGCTCGGTTCAGGAAGGCGCATCGTCGCTCAAGGAATCGTCGCCGTTCCGTTATGTCGCCGAAACCGGCATCGTTGCTGCGGAGCACCATGAAGGTTCGATGCGTGACGCGATCGACCTGCATTCGTGGACGGCAATGTCCATCGACCGCTCGGTCGCCACGATCAACACCCGTCTCCAGGGCGGTCTCGCGTTCCTCGGAACGGTCGGTTCGACGTCGCCGTTCGTCGGTCTGTTCGGCACGGTGTGGGGCATCTACCACGCACTGACCGCCATCGCGATTGCAGGCCAGCCGTCGATCGACAAGATCGCGGGCCCGGTCGGCGCCGCGCTGATCAACACCGCAATCGGTCTTGCCGTCGCCGTCCCGGCAGTGCTCGGCTACAACCTGCTCGTCCGTCGCAACAAGGGCGCGATGGATCGCGTCCGCAACTTCGCGGCCGACGTTCAGTCCGTCCTGATTGGTGGCTTCCGCCACGGCGTTGCCCCGGATGAAGGTCGTATGGACGTTCCCGTCACCACCACCACCAGCCAGCGGATTGCCTGAACCATGGCCATGCAAGTCGGAGATAGTGGCGGCGAAGACGATGTGGTGTCTGCCATCAACACCACTCCGCTTGTCGACGTCATGCTGGTGCTGCTCATCATCTTCCTGATCACGGTTCCGGTCGTCACGCATACGGTCAAGGTTCAGCTTCCCAAGGACGCGAACCAGCCGACGCAGACGAAGCCGAACAACGTGGTTCTGGCGGTGACGGATAACGGACAGGCCTACTGGAACACGACCCCGCTGCGCGGGCACGCGGACCTGATGGAACGTCTGAGTCATGTCGCCACGATGAAGCCGCAGCCGCAGATCCAGATCCGCGGCGACCAGAAGGCGCGTTACGAGGCGGTCGGCCGTCTCGTGGCCGCCTGCCAGGAAGCGGGCATCGGGCACGTGGACTTCATTACCGAGCAGCCGCACAGCAGCCCGTAAGGTGCGTGATCCGGGCGGTCGTCCGGGACCTGCAAGAACGGTCCCGCGACTGCCGCCTTCTTCATTCTCGCCGTGCTTGCGCGCGGCCGGGTTTCACCCAAAGCCAGAAAGTGATGCGCCATGGCCATGAGCGTCGGATCAGACAGCACCTCGGAAGACGAGGGCATCGTCGATATCAACACCACACCCTTGATCGACGTGATGCTCGTGCTGCTCATCATGTTGATCATCACGCTGCCTCTGCAGACCCATTCGGTTGCGCTCGACCTGCCGCAGGGGAATCCGCCGCCTTCGACCACGCTGCCGCAGGTCGTGACGGTGGGTATCGATTTCGATAATTCGATTACGTGGAACGGTCAGCCGGTCACCAGCGAAGATGATCTGCAGGCGCATTTCATCAATGCGGCCCACCAGCCGGACCAGCCTGAAATGCATATCGATCCAAATCGCCTTGCCGACTACAAGACGGTGGCGCACGTTCTGGCTGACGCCCAGCGCCTCGGCATCCTGAAGCTCGGGATCGTGGGTCAGGATCAGTATATGGAAGGACAGTAATAGTGATTTTTTCGCGTCTGCGTCATGCGCCGCTGAGCGTGCGTCCGGCTCGTGCGCCGCTGCTCGCGGCGACCATCCTCGCCGCGACACTTTCATGTCATCAGGGCGCCCGGGCTGCTGACGAACTGAGCATGGCCGTGGGCAAACCGCTTCAGCAGGCGCAGACCGCGCTGGCGGCCCGTGACTACACAAAAGCCATGGCAGGCGTGAATGCTGCCGACGCGGTCGCGAAAAAGACCGATTACGAAAGTTACACGATCGCGCAGATGCGCGCGGCGGTCGCCGCCCAGTCCGGCGACACCGCGTCCGCGATCAAGGCGTACGACGTGCTGATCGCATCGCCGCGTACGCCGGCGGCCAACAAGCCGCAGATGCTTCAGGCCGAAATCTCGATGGCCTACAGCGCGAAAAACTATCCGCAGGTCGTGACGCTCGCGCAGCAGTACCTGAAGAAATACCCGGACACGACAGGTAATGTCGGGACGACCCTGGTTCAGGCCTACTATCTGCAGAACGACTACGCCAATGCTGCAAAAGCGCAGCAGGCGCAGATCGATGCCGAGGCCAAGGCCGGCAAGAAGCCGACCGAGAACCAGCTGCAGTTCCTCGCGACCTGCTACACGCGTCTGAAGGACAGCTCGAACGAGACGCACGCGTTCGTTCAGCTCGTCCAGTATTATCCCAAGCCGGAATACTGGGCGAACCTGATCCACGGGCTGATGGTCAACCCGAAGATCCCGCCCCAGCTCCAGTTCGATATCGAGCGGATCAGGCTGGCCACGGGCGTCCTGCGCAACCCCTCCGATTACATGGACATGACGGAACGTGCCGTACAGGCCGGTCTGCCGCAGCTTGCCCTGAAACTGATGAACCAGGGATACGCCAACGGCGCCCTGGGGCATGACGCAGGGGCCGATCGTGAAGCGCGCCTTCATGCCATGGTCATCCAGCGTGCTAATGCCGACCATGCCAAGCTCGACGCCAATGCCGAGGCCGCCAAGAAGGACCCCGGCGCGGGCCCGCTGCTGACGGCCGGCTATGACATGGTTCTCAATGGCCAGGTCGATGAGGGACTGGCGCTGATGCGGGAAGGCATGACGCGCCATCCGCTGCATCCGGAGATTGCGCAGCTTGACTATGGTCTCGCGCAGATGGACGGCGGCCGCACGGCTGATGCCATCAAGACGCTTCAGGCCGTTACGGGAGATAATGGTCCACGCGACATCGCCGCAATGTGGGCTCTGCTTCTTCAGCATCCGCCCGCGGCCCACTGAGAAAACGCGGCATGGTCGTCAGCACGACTTGACGACCATGTCATCGCGGTGTTGAGAGCGAGATGCAACACGTGATAGCGTTTTCGAATCATGACACCAAACCTCTCGGATCCTGATCTCCCCGCCCGTGTTCTTCTCGTCGAAGACGACCCGGGCATGCGCACGCTTCTCCAGCGCGCCCTTCAGGGCGACGGGTTCCGTGTTCGTGGCGCATCCAATGCGGACGAAATGTGGGCGGCCCTGCAGGTCGCCCCGGTCGATCTGATCATTCTCGATGTGATGCTCCCTGGCGTGTCCGGGCTCGACATCCTCCGCATCCTGCGCAGCGGCGACGCGCCTGTTCCTCCCACCGATCCCGGCGAGACCCCGGTCGTGTCGACGCCCGTCATCATGGTGTCGGCGCGTGGCGAGGAGCGGGACCGTGTGCTCGGCCTGGAACTGGGTGCGGACGACTATGTTGCCAAGCCGTTCGGCCAGCGCGAGCTCCTTGCGCGTGTGCGCGCCGTGCTTCGACGCGGAACGGCAGCGACGCCGCTCGATCGAACCCGCAAGGAGACCGTCCGCTTCGCAGGATGGACCCTCGACCTGCGACGTCGCGAACTGACGGATCCGTCAGGTGCTGCGGTCGATATCTCCGGTGCCGAACACGACCTGCTGTGCAGCTTCCTGGACAACCCGCAGCGTGTAATCGCCCGTGACCGTCTTCTGGAACTGTCGCGCACGCGCCTGGGCGATGTTTCTGACCGCAGTGTGGACGTGCTGGTGAGCCGTCTGCGCCGCAAGCTCGGCAACGATGCGGACATGTTGATCCGAACCGTGCGCGGTCTTGGGTATATCTTTGTGCCCGAGGTTGAACGCATCTGAAAACGAGCGCTACGTCACGGCGGCGGGGCACATCTGAACGACTGATCCTCCTCTGGCCGAGGGGTTTAGTCGGTCGTGTGAGTCTCGTGCTGCTCGCGGCCGTGCTGCTCGTGTTTCTCGGCAGCAGCGTGGTCTATGAGGAAGCCGAATCCTACATTGTGGACGACGCCCGGACGTCGCAGCTCGCCGAGGCGTTGATGAGCGACGCGCGCGTGCTTGCCGCCGCGCCCGTTGGGCAGCGGCCGGTTCTCGCCGTCATGCTTTCCACGGATGATCTTGCCCTGACATGGCGTGCCGAAGGTTCCGCGCCACGCAAGGTTCGCCTGCGTCAGGCGGCCGGCCTCGACGAGCTTCGGCTTGGCATGATCCACACGGAAAACGCGCTCGGTCACGCAAGACTGGTGCTGGGCGTGCCCGTCGCTTCACCTTCGGACGTCAGCGGCGAGATCATGCTGCCGGACGGCTCCTGGCTCGATTTCACCGCACCCTCCATGGTTGGCCGGCACCATGTCACGCGCGGGCTCGCGTCCGCGGCGATCACCGCTGGCGCCGTGAGTCTTGCCGCCGCGATGCTGGTGCGTGCGCTCTCGACCCCGCTTCGCGCTTTGTCGGATCTTGCGGACGGCGTTGCGAGCAGCCCGGACGACATCGGCGAACAGGTGCATTTTTCCGAGCAGGGCCCGCGGGAGGTGCGTGGCCTCGCGCGGGCGATCAATGCCATGCAGGCCCGAATCCATCGGCTCGTCGAGGACCGGACAGAGATGCTGGCGGCGGTCTCGCATGATCTGCGCACGCCGTTGCAGAGACTGCGTCTGCGCGCGGGCTTCCTGAATGATCCGGAAGCGCAGGCGGCCATAGAAGCCGACGTCGCCGAAATGGAGGCGATGGTCAGCGGCGTTCTGGCGTATCTCGCTGGCGACCGGGACCCCGAGCCGCTTCGGCAGGCCGATCTCGCTGCCATTCTGGCGACGCTGGTCGACGAGCGCGCCGATCGCGGATGCGATGTTCGCTACGAGGGGCCGGATCGATGCGCCATGGCGCTCAGGCCGCTCGCCATGCGGCGTGTCTTTGCGAACCTGATCGACAACGCCCTGACATATGGCGGCAATGCTGAGGTGATCCTGACCGCGACCCCGCGAGGGTCGCAGGTGTCAGTCACTGATGACGGGCCCGGCATTCCGGATGCCGATCTCGACAGGGTGACGACCCCGTTCTTTCGCCTTGAAGGGTCGCGTTCACGGTCGACCGGCGGGATCGGCCTCGGCCTTGCGATCGTCAAGCGTGAGACGGAACGTGCGGGCGGAACGCTTGAGCTCTGCCGGGCGGAAGGGCGCGGCCTGCGTGCCATCGTGCGTCTCCCGTATGCCGCGGATACCGCTGCCGATGATGCGGCATCGGACCGACGTTGAACCGCAACCCTTGCAGCGGCGGCGCGCAGGGTTCATCTGAGAGGCCAATGCCCTCGAAGGGGCTTCCAACCATACGGATCTTCGTTGCGAACGCACACGAAGCCACACAGGATCGTTGACTGCCATGTTCATCGAGACCGAGACCACGCCAAATCCGGCGACGCTCAAGTTTCTGCCGGGCCGTGATGTGACCGGCATAGCCGGAACGGCGGATTTTGCTGACGCGCAGGCGGCGAGCGGCCGTTCACGCCTGGCGGATGCCCTTTTCACCCTGGACGGCGTGTCGCGCGTGTTTCTGGGTGCGGATTTCGTGTCCGTGACCAAGACCGATGCGGCCGACTGGCCGGAGTTGAAGCCGCAGGTGCTCGCGGTGATCGAAGAGCATTTCCGTGCGGGCCTGCCGGCATTCGAACAGGGCGCTCTTTCGGTCGAGGACGACATTGCACCGGAAGATGCCGAAATCGTGGCACAGATCCGCGACCTGCTGGACACCCGCGTGCGTCCGGCCGTGGCCGGCGATGGCGGGGACATCGTGTTCCGTGGATATCGCGACGGTATCGTGCGTCTGACCATGCAGGGCGCCTGCTCGGGCTGCCCGTCCTCGCGTGCGACGCTGAAGCATGGCGTCGAGAACATGCTGCGGCACTATGTGCCCGAGGTCGTGGCGGTAGAGCAGGTTGATGACTGGGCCGCGGCCTGATGACATCGTCTGATGGTCTGTCGTCTGACATCGCGGCGGATGCGGCCCTTGTCGCAGACGCCCCCGACGCGGCAGTGAAGGGGACGATGTCTACCGGATCGGCTCCGCCTTCGGGGCCGATCGACGATGCAGCCCTCGACGCATTGTTTCGGCGCGCGCGGACGCCACGAAGCTGGGCGGACCGCCCGGTCGGCGCCGAAACGCTCGCCGCGCTTTACGATCTCGTGAAAATGGGACCGACGTCCGGAAACTGCATGCCGGCGCGGTTTGTGTTCGTCGTGAGCGAGGATGCCCGGGCACGTCTGCGGCCCGCGCTCTCGGCGGGAAACGTTGTGCACTGCCTGGCGGCGCCGGTGGTTGCCATCGTCTGCCATGACCCGCTGTTCTTCGAACATCTGCCCAATCTGAACGACGAGCCAGGGCTGCGGGACTGGTTCGCAGGCGACGTGGGACTTGCGGAGGAAACGGCTTTCCGTAACGGGACCCTGCAGGGCGCCTATCTTCTCATGGCGGCTCGGGCTCTAGGCCTTGCGGCTGCACCGATGTCCGGTTTCGACGCATATCAGGTCGAGGATGCGCTGTTGGCCGGAACCGGCTGGCGCGCGAATTTCCTGATCGCGCTGGGTTATGCGGGCGACGAGACCGAACGTCCGCGTGCGCCGCGGCTGGATTTCGACACGACCTGCCTGTGTCTGTGAGTGCTCGCGGCGGCGTGCTGGTGCTCAATGCAGCGCCAGCAGGCGCCGAGGCCGATGTGCTGGTGGCTCTCGTCGGTGCCGATGGCAGGGTTGAAGCAAGCGAGGAAGCTCACGGCCTCGGCGCGGCAGACGGGATTGCGATTATGGCGCGATCGGTTCTGAACGCGGTGCCCCCGCCGGAGCGTATCGTCGTTGTCACAGGGCCGGGGTCGTTCACCGGCCTGCGGGCTTCCATCGCCTTGGCGCATGGGCTCGCCTTCGGTCTCGATGTCGCTCTTCTCGGGGTAAGCGTCGGACGGGCCTGCGCGGCTGTGGACGAATCCGAAGCGCCGTGGGTGTGTTTGAGCCTGGCGCGTCGGGGCCGCGTCTTTTGTGAACGAAGCGAAGGTGCGGTTACCGCCTTCGCACCCGAGCGCGTCGTCGATCAGAAATGGCCGGCCGGAACCGTCATTCACGGAGACGCTCAGGCAATCGTGTCCGAGGAACTCGCTGCCGTACGCGGTTGGCGTCTCAGCGGCATCAGGCGACCGGATGCCGCAGCGATACTGCGCGCCGCAGATTACTGGCCGTCTTCCGACGTGGTGCCGCTTTATATCGATCCTCCGGAAGCCAAACCACCGGCTGCGGGCCTGCGTCCAGCCCCGGTATGAGCAGGGCCATCGTGCCGATGGGGGCAGAAGCGAACGTTGTCCTTGCTGCGTTGCACGCCGACGCCTTCGCGGAGGGTGACGTCTGGTCCGGGCAGGCGATTGCCGAATTACTCGCCGTACCGGGTACCACTGCGCTTTGTCTGTGTGACGGGACGAACCCGCTTGGGTTCGTCATGATGCGCGTCGCGGCCGACGAAGGCGAGATCCTGACGATCGCCGTTCTGCAGGGCGCCCGGCGCTCAGGTGTGGGTCGGGCGCTGATAAAGGCGGCAGTCAAGGCCGCCGCCCCATCAGGGGTGGAGCGCCTGTTTCTGGATGTCGCCGAAAATAACGAGGCGGCACGGGCGCTCTACGCTGCGACAGGCTTCCGCGAAGTCGGGCGCCGACGCCAATACTATGCGGATGGGGCCGACGCGCGTGTCCTCATGGCATCTCTGGAAGAAGACATCTGAGCAACCGGAAACCGTACCGGTTTCGGCTCGTTCATGGCTTGTCTATTTGCGGATGACCAACCGTGCCCGATTGCCGGGCAGGGATTCGTCCGCTTCGATTACATGGCCGAGTGCTTGGGCTGAAGCGGCCACGTTGCGGCGCGCGTCTCCATCATTGAGGATAAGGACCAGCTTTTCTCCCGAGGTCATGCGATCAAGCGCCAGCCGGGTATGTACAAAGGTCATTGGACAGAAAAAGCTGGTGATATCCAGTGTCTGATCTTGAGTAATGTCCACGGCTGTATGTGCCCATTCGCTGGTGGTTGCGATTTATTAAGAATAAAAGGTATAATGCACAACTAACAGTGGAGGCTCTCTCAAGCATGACAACGGAACCCAATGAGGACCAGATCCGCAAACTTGTCGCGCAGATTGTAACGTCCTACGTTTCCGGCAACGAGATCGCACCAGAAGCGCTGCCGGCTCTCATCCGATCCATCTACACCACGCTCTCCGAGGTGAACCAGCCTGCCGTGGTTCCCGTCGAGAAACCCACCCCTGCGGTCTCTCCACGCAAGTCGGTGTTTCCCGACTATATCGTGTGCCTCGAGGATGGAAAAAAGCTCAAGCTTCTGCGCCGCCATCTGAAGACGGCATACAACATGACGCCGCAGCAATATCGTGAGCGCTGGGATCTCCCGGCCGAATACCCGATGGTTGCGCCGAATTACGCCAATCACCGTTCGTCCCTGGCGCGCAAGATCGGCCTTGGCACCCGCCGCGAAGGCTGACTGATCTTGATCTGTAGCTCCGGTGCGTACTGCTGTCGCACCGAGCAAGCGCCCTTGATCCGCTCATGAGCCCGGCCCGCTTTCGATTGCCCTGCATGGACAACATACCTGCTTTTCGGCTACGCCGCACAGTATGGTAGCAGGCGCGAAAATTGCGGACTCTCCGATCGGGCGACTGTGCGTCGAACGGGGCCTGAAGATGACCGGGCAGCGCCGGGTGATCGCTCAGGTGCTGTCTGATGCGGAAGACCATCCGGATGTCGAGGAACTCTATCGGCGCGCCGCAGCGCTGGATTCCAGGATCTCGGTTGCGACCGTCTATCGTACCGTCCGCCTCCTTGAGGAGCAGGGTATCCTCGAGCGACGCGACTTCGGCGGCGGCCGTGCCCGCTACGAGGCAAGCGAACACGGTCACCACTACCATCTGATCGATGTCGACACTGGCCGGGTCATCGAATTCGAGGACGCGGAACAGGAAGCCCTGATGCGGCGTCTGGCCGAGCGTCTGGGTTTCGATCTCGTATCACATCGACTGGAGCTGTTCGGGCGACGGCGCAATGCCGAAGCGGCAGAGACCGCGCGTTCAGTGCCAAAGGCCGACGCGCAGCGCGACGTTCAGGAGAGAGGCGGAGCATGAGCAAGGCGGAAACACTCGCGGCCCTTCTTCAGGCGGTGTCGCCGGACGATCCGCAGGCCGGGGAGCGGCTGCGTGCGCTGGCCACAAGCGGGCGGGACGGTGCGACCCTCTCCACGCTTGCGCTGGAGCGCAACGGCTTCCAGGAACTGCGTGGCGGCAATCTTGGCGTCCGCATCGCGGCGAATGATGCCGAGCGCGAGGCAGCCCAGGCCCTGCGCTATCGGGTCTTCTTCGAGGAAATGGGTGCCCGTCCTGACGAACGTGCAGCCCGCTCCAGGCGCGATATCGACGAGTACGATGAGGTCGCGGATCATCTGCTGGTGATCGATCATTCGATCTCGTCCGGTGCGGCGGGTGTCGTCGGCACCTATCGCCTTCTGCGGGATGATGCGGCCGCCAAGGTCGGCAAATACTATTCCGGCAGCGAATACGACCTGTCGCCGCTGATCGAGTTCCCGGGCAAGCTGCTGGAAGTCGGGCGGTCCTGTGTCGATCGCGATTACCGTGGCCGCAGCGCCATGCAGCTGCTGTGGCGCGGTATTGCGTCCTACATCTTCCTGCATCGGATCGATGTGCTGTTCGGCTGCGCGAGCCTGCCCGGGACCAATCCCGATGCGGTCGCCAACGAACTGACCTATCTTTACCACAACCATCTCGCACCTCCCGTCCTGCGGGTGAGCGCATTGCCGGACCGTCGGGTCGAAATGCTGAGGACCGATCCTCATACGCTCGACTACCGTTCCTGCCTTGCCAGGCTGCCGCCGCTCATCAAGGGCTACCTCCGACTGGGCGGCTATGTCGGCGACGGCGCGGTCGTGGATCACCAGTTCAACACGACGGATGTCGCAGTGCTGGTGAAGAGCGAGCTTCTGGCCGACAAATACTACCGTCACTACGAACGCAGGCTGCGCGACGCCCTTGAATGATCTTGGCCGCGTCACGCGCGCGACTGCGTCATCAGCTGTAGCCGTTACGTCCGAGCCGCCGCTCGGCCCGTGGCGTCGAGCGGCCGTCCTGTTGCTAGCCGGCGCCTGTGCGGCGCTTGCGTTGCCGCCGCTCTATCTGGTCCCGGTTCTGCCCGTCATGTTGTTCGTGCTGCTTCGCTTTGCGGAATCGGCGCGATCGTGGCGTGCCGCGGCCCTGTACGGTTTCTGGTTCGGGCTGGGCCTTCATACGGCGGGGCTATACTGGCTCACGAATGCGATCCTGACCCGCGTGGACACATTCTGGTGGGTCGTGCCGATCGCAGCACCCGGCTGCGCGCTCCTGCTGGCACCGTTCGCGGCCGTGCCCGCTGTTCTCTGTCGACTGGCACCGTCGGGTTGGCCGCGTGTTCTGGTGTTTGCAGGAGCCTGGACGTTCGCCGACATGGGGCGGGTCTTCCTGTTCACCGGTTTTCCATGGAACCCGCTCGGCAGCATCTGGGAATGGCCGGGGCGCGCGGGCGATGTCCTCATGCAGCCCGCAAGCATCGTCGGCGTGGATGGTCTGACACTGTTCGGCGTCGTCGCGGCTCTGGGCGTCTGGCAGGGCTGGCGGGCCATAGCGCTCGTTGCATGCGCCTTCGTCGCGTGGGTCGGGTTCGGAATCTGGCGACTGGATTCGGTGCGGCCGGTATCATTCGTCAATCCGGTGGTCGTGCTGGTCCAGGGTAACGTTTCCGAAAGCGAGAAGCTGGCCCGGAGCGATCTGGTGGCCGTGTTCCAGCGCTATCTGGATCTGACCCGGCAGGGCATGGCGCAAGCGCAGGTGCGCTACCCGGGACGAGCCATTGCCTTTGCCTGGCCCGAGACGGCTTTTCCCGGTCTTCTGGATGAGGACACGCTCGATCGTCAGGCGATCATGCGGGCGGGCGAGGGGGCAACTTATGGTCTGATCGGCACGCTGCGGGATGACGGGCGCGGACACTGGTTCAACAGCGTCATGGCCGTGGACCCGCGTGGCGCGGTGGCCGCAGCCTACGACAAGAGCACGCTGGTTCCGTTCGGCGAGTATCAGCCGGCCTTCATCCCGTTCAACATCCTGCCGGCGCAGTTGACGCCAGGGGCGGGTCTCAAGACGTGGCATCTGCCGGGGATCGGCGCGGTGGCGCCTCTCGTCTGTTATGAAGTCATCTTCTCGGGCCATGTTGCCCGCCGCGATGCACGTCCCGACTGGTTGCTGAACGTCACCAATGACGCCTGGTACGGGAACAGTGCCGGCCCGCGTCAGCATCTGGCGAGTGTCCGGATGCGCGCCGTGGAAGAGGGGCTTCCCATCGCCCGGGCGGCCAATACCGGTATATCTGCGGCTTACGGGCCCACGGGCCATGAACTGGGGCGCCTGGGCTGGGGTGTGCCGGGCAGCCTTCCGATCGGCCTCCCGTCGCCGCTGCCGCCGACTGTCTTCGCCAGATTCGGGCGCCTGATACCGATACTGCTCTCGCTGCTCTGCATTCTGGCAGGAATTGCCATGAGGCCTCGGAAAACGTCTCGGTTGAAAAACTACTGAAAGGTTAACGTTGACAATCCGAGGTTGTTAAAGCAATCAGTCGCTCGCATATCTGGTGTGCGGGCGGCAGGAGAGACAACGTGAGCGACGGAATGCGGGGACAACCGGACGACGCAAAGCCGGCAAGCGCCTCGGCCGCGACACCGGGACCGACCGATGTCCATATCGGGAACCGGATCCGTCTTCGTCGGACGTTGATGGGGCTGTCTCAGGAGAAGCTGGGTGAGGCGCTTGGCCTGACGTTCCAGCAGGTTCAGAAATACGAGCGCGGTGCGAACCGGGTCAGCGCGTCGCGCCTGCACGATATCGCACGCGTGCTCGATGTGCCGGTCGGGTTCTTCTATGACGATATGCCGGGCACCACGTCCCGGCCGGTGATGCAACCGGCTTCCATGCAGCCGGTCATGGGATTTGCGGAGACGCAGGCGCAGTTCGGCGCGCCGTCGCCCAAATCCATGGCAGCCGGCCTGGATCCGGCCGATCTCGCGCTGTTCGCCCGCAAGGACGCCGTGGAACTGGTGCGGGCCTTCTACGGGATTCCGGATGCCGCCGTCCGCAGGAAGATGCTGGATCTGGTGCGGAGCATGGCGGGCTGAAGCTCTTGGGCAGGCTCGCCGCTATTCTCGCCGCAGAACCTGATCCGTCAGGAACGACGCCAGTTTTCCTGCCACGAAGTCGCGCTTGAGGGCCACTTCGTCATATTCGTCGCGCACCCAGTCCATGAAGGCAATCCGGCCTTCGCCCTGCGCGCGATATCGCAGAAAGAATGCATCCAGAATCCCTGTGCGGGAGCGGTTGAAGTGGCCATAGCGCCAGGACAGTTGCCGAAGCGCGTCCTGTGTGGTGCCGCCCTCGAACATCAGGACGAGCCCCGCCGCAAGCCCCGTGCGATCGGCGCCGGACTTGCAATGCATCAGCATCGGCATCCCGATCGTGCGATACATCGCCTCGAACCGCAGGATGCGATCCCGGTGCGGCGCGCCACGGCTTTCGAACGCCATGTCCAGATGGGCCAGGCCGAGATCGGCCGCTGCCCGGCGTGACAGCGCATCCGATCCGCAATCGCGTTTGCCGCGCAGGTTGACGAGTGTTTTGAGCCCGAGACGACGTGTCAGCCGGGCCAGCCGCGCAGGCGTCGGATGATTACAGCGATAGACGCGGCCCGGGATGACGACCTGAAGATTGCTCCACGGCAGCCGGAAGATCGCATGATCCACGAACAGGCTTTCGCGCCAGGCGCGCCTGCGCTGGGCCGGCGTCTCGACACCGCCTAGAAACATGGATGGTCAGCCGTCAGGGCGATGTTCACGGTACGAATGTCCTCGTGAGGCGATTGTCAGCGGGCGTTATCAGGTCCCAGGCGCAGAGCGTCAATCGCGCGTGCCTTGCGGCGCGGGGACGGCTTGATAGGATGGACCTCATGCAATGGACGAAAGTGACCTTTGTGCCGGGGATGGTGGCCTGCCTGTGGCTTGGAGCGTGCGGCAGCGTCCAACAGATGATGGGTGATGGCCCGGCCGACATGACGGAGCACCTGCCGCCGCAAGGCCGTCCGGACCGGCACCACCATGCCACTCCGGGGGATGAGCCCGACTATGCCGAAGGCGCGCCGCCGTCCATGCCGCATCATGGTCCCTCGTCGGGGCCGGACAATGGATCCGATGGCGGGTTCGGGCCCCAGGGCGGTCATATCTCGCTGGGCGGAAACGGGGCCGACGTGACTCCGCGTCCGGCGACACCGGATACGGAAGTCAGCTACGGGCAGAATGGCGGGGCCTGACGGACCCACCGCTTGATCAGCAAGCCTGGCCCGGCCAGCTCAGCGCGCAGGCACGTAGGGATGATCGAACCATCGGGCGAGCCACGCCATGCTGCGCCTGTTCGAATCCTCGGTATCGGCGTGCGACAAGCCATGGCCCTGGCCGGGATAGACGACGAATTCGACCGGCACGCCGATGACATGCATCGCATGAGCATATTCCTGGCTCTGCTGCATCGGGCACTCGTCGTCCCGCTCGCCCACAAACGCGAAGACCGGCGTGCGCACCGACTTCATGTGCAGGATCGGCGACTGATCGAGATAGGGCTTCGGATCGTCCAGCAGATAGGACCCGAACACGGCCCGGCTCGCGTTCGGAATGCCGTTCTCACCTTCGAGCGACAGCCAGTCCGAAATGCCGCCGCCCGAGATCGTCGCGCGGAAGCGGCTGGTCTGGGTCGGCGCCCACATCGCCATGTAGCCACCGTAGGAGTAGCCCACGAGCGCCATTTTGGTCTCGTCGACCGGATGGGCCGGATCGGCGGCGTGCGCGGCCGTATCCAGGCCTGCGAGAATATCGCGCATGGGGCCCCGCGCCAGATCGCCCTGAACCGCGGCGGCAAAGGCTTCTCCCTGTCCGAACGACCCGCGCGGGTTGGGCAGGAAGATATCGTATCCGGCGGCAAGCATCTGATGCGTCAGACCGATATCGGCGGGATGGGGCTCGTTGGCGGCCGAAGGCCCACCATGCACGGACACGATCAGCGGCCGCGCGCCCAGTTTCCCGCCCTGCGGTTCGAGAAGCCAGCCCTGCACCGTGTAGGGCCCGCTGTGCCAGTGCAATGACCGGACGTGCAGTGGAATTTGCGGTCCGGGCTCGCTCTCGATAACTGTGGAGAAGGGACCGGGGTGTCCATGATCGAGTTGCGCGGTCGTCAGACGCGCAGCACCGGTGAACCCGCTGGTCGACAACGCGATCCGGTTGCCGCTGCACGACAGCACGCCAACAGATGCGGCATCGGCGCCACCGGGCGAACGCCACAATGTCGGCGGAGTGGCGGACGGCCGGTCGAGCGAGACAAGCGCGTCATGGTCGTCCTGCAGGACAAGGCCTGTCAGGCCTGTGCCGCAGTGTGTCATTAGGGCGCTGACGCTGGCGTGCATCCCGGGCGTGAGATTGCGGGGTGATCCGGGCTGGTCGAGCGGCAGGCTGTAGGCGTCGCCGCCTGTCGAGCCGAAATCGCTCATCAGCCCCTGGATGAAGGCGACGCTGTGACCGTCCGGAGTGACGTGCGGATCAGCGATCTGTCGATTGCCCGGCGGCGTGTAGATGATGCGATCATGGCCGTCGCTCCCGATGACATGGAGTTTCGCGATCCACCAATTGGCATCGCCGTCACCATTCGCGGCCGTCGCGACGAAGCCATGACCATCCGGCCGCCAGTCGTATTCATAGACGAACAGGTCCGCAGGCGAGACGAAATGAAGCGCACCGTGATCGACCAGTGCAATCCGCTGCTCGTCGATCACGGTGCCGACCTCTCCGGTCTGCACGGCGCTGGCTTCCGTGGCTCCGCCGAGCTTGTGCGGTGCGGCCGTGGCGAGCACGGCAAGCTGTCCGTCCGGCGCGAATCTGGGTTCGGCCAGCAGACCCGGAAAATCGAGAATTACGGTCGGTTTGGCGCCGGTCCGGTCCGTCGCATAGAGGCTGGCGCTCATGCTGTGAGGATGGGTGATGGTGAAGACCAGAGTGCGCCCGTCCGGCGACCAGGTCAGCGACCGCGCGCGACATCCGTCCTGCCCCTGACAGGGAAGGGTCACGGTCACGGCAGCGCCCCCGTGCGTCGGGCGGAGAGACACGGTGGTGGGCGCGCGATAGCCCAGGGCTGCGTCATGCGTCGTGATCGCAATCATCTCGCCATCCGGCGAGACCGCAACATCATTGAAGCCTGTTGCGGCGGCGCCTGCGACGCCCGGGCAGGCCACGGCCGTGGCCAGGATCAGCGCGGGCCACGTCCGCCCCGCTTTGCGCGGGGCCTTCATCTTCATCAATGCGGCAGACCCGTTTCCATCCCGTTCGGGAGCGCCTCGATCGGCAGCGAAACCACGGCGCGCAGACCGGGATTGAGGCGGTCGTATTTCAGGACGCCGGACAGGCTGGAGACGACGGCATTCATCATCCGCAGACCGAAGCCGCTGCTCTGCGGATCAGCGTCATGCTGGCCCCTGTCCGAGACAGAGACGGCCAGACGATCATCATGCAGCGTCAGCGCGATGCTGAGCGGCCCCGGCGCGCCGTCATAGGCGTATTTGCTCGTGTTGATGACGAGTTCCGTCACCACGAGGCCGATATTGATCGCGCGATCGGCGGAAATGAGCGCCGGCGTCAGGGACAGCGTCAGCTGTCGTGTCCAGTCCTCGCCGATCGACGAGCACAGCTCCAGGCAGAGCTCCTCGAGATAGCGCGAAAGATCGATCACGCCGAACGTCTCGTCGCGGTACAGCCTGCGATGCACGAGGCCGATGGCCGCGATCCGGCGCTGTGCTTCGGCAAGCGACGTGTTGGTCTCGTCGTTCTTCGTGCTTCTGGATTGCAGCTTGAGGAAGGACGCCA
Source organism: Tanticharoenia sakaeratensis NBRC 103193 (assembly GCF_000963885.1). GTDB lineage: Bacteria > Pseudomonadota > Alphaproteobacteria > Acetobacterales > Acetobacteraceae > Tanticharoenia > Tanticharoenia sakaeratensis. The sequence goes on along the minus strand of NZ_BALE01000002.1, from coordinate 90,355 downwards.
CGAGCTGCAGACTGTTCTGGACGCGATGGTTCACTTCGCGGATCAGGAAGTCCTTCTGTCTCAGAAGCTTCTCGCGCTCCGTAAGGGTCACGTTCAGCGTCTGGTTCAGCTCCCGCAGCTGCACCGTGTGATGCGTCTCCATGAGAGAGCGTCGCAGCCGTCGTGCGGTCTGAAGCTGTTCATTGTTCCAGCGGGCCGACTGGCCGCGCACCGTTTCGCTCCACGTTTCGAACGAGGTCCGTGGCTGCAGGGGCGCGCCGCTGGGTGCGTCCGTCTTTGCGTGCGGATTACCCGCCCATTCGATCGTTTCCACGACCTCCGCGCGGAGCCAGAGCAGCAGGATGGGCGTGGGCAGCGGAAGGCTCACGGCCAGAACGCCTGACCCGCTCTCCCTGAAGGCGCGCGCTTCCGGATAAACGGAAGCCAGGTTGGCGCTGCTGAACACGCCCGCATCGTTGCGCTGCTCGATCCACCGACCGAGCGCGGCCAACGCCTCGGGGCTGGGGCAGATGCCGTCCCGGCGGATGTCATCGCCCTGCAGCACGGCAAATCCGTGCGACGGGAACATCGCCCGCAGATCCGGTGTCAGCGTGCGGATGAGATCCCGGACCGACAAATCGGGATCGGTCCGTGCCTGCAGCATGTCCATCGCGTTGCGCAGGCGCAGACGCTCCTGATAGGTCGCAAGCTCTTCCTTGGCCCGGAGCTGGCGCGACATCACGCCGGCCAGCGTGTTGCACGCCGCCCGCGCCTCATTGCCGAGCAGGCGCGGCGTTGCGTGGTGACAGGCCACAAGCCCCCAGAGCATCCCATCGAGCACGATCGAGACGGACGCGGACGCCGCGACACCCATGTTGCGCATATACTGCATGTGGACGGGCGAGACGCTGCGCAGGCTGATGTCGCTCAGGTCGATACCATCGACGCCTGCATTTGCAGGGCGGATCGGGGCGGGAATGTAGCTGACGTCCGGGATCGTGCGGATGCGGTTGCGCACATAGAGCGCGCGGGCCTGCACGGGGATGTCAGTGGCCGGAAAACGGTGGTTCAGCAGCGAGCCCAGCTGATCGGAGCGGTCTTCCGCCAGAACCTCGCCGCTTCCATCCTCCAGGAAGCGATAGATCATGACGCGGTCGAAGCCGGTCAGGCGCCGGAATGCCTCGGCAGCCTGCCCGCACAACGCGGTCACGTCGGGACTGAGCTCGAACTGTTCAGCGAGACGATCGATTTCCGTCAGGATCGAAAGCGGCGACACCCCAAGCGGCGCAGGCGGCTCCAGCTCGACGAGGATGTTCTCGCCCTGCACGCGGCTCATGACATTGAACTGTTCGGCAATCCCTTTCACGTACGGGATGTCCGAGATCATGCTCGTTTTGCCGAACGGGGCGTCCGTTGGCCGCAGCCGTTCGGCCGGGATGCCGAGCAGCGTGTCGAGAGGCATGCCCTGCCATGTCTCACAGAGACGTCCCTCGATGTCGCCGGCGCCGGCCACTACGCGCAACGTGCGTGCATCGGCAATCAGTAGCAGGCCATAAGGCTGGATGGCATCAGGACGGTGGATCGGCTCGCGATCACAATCGGTAAGCGCAACGGTTTCGACGCCGAGCGCGGCCGGGGCAGAGCTGCGAAGCAAATTCACATCACCCGCGGGACAGGGTGCGATAGCGGTAGACGAACATGCTGACACTCTCCTGATCGCGGCCGGAGGATCTGGGTCACGGGCGGGCCGCCGCAACATGCGACAGCGTGACCGCCGACGCTTCCTAGGACATCGGCGGCGTCCAGTGACGTATGATCTCGAAGCGGGACATAGGGACCGCCGGAGCACCCGGCAACAGTGACCCTCGTCAGTTAGACCACATGGGCCAGGTTCATGATATGGACTACTCGGGAGTGCTGTCAAACACTTCCAGGAAACGGCGCAGGGTCAAGGCGCGCGCCGGGGCAGTCAAAATCCCGGCCCTCGAAGGAGACGCAGGCTGCGTGCCCAACAGAACGCGCGCTGTCACGCATTTTGACAGATGCGCCACCTCCGATATGGTGCCGCGCACCGAGACTGCAGGTCGTTTTTCCGTCGATATTGCCGGATCTCATGACGTTTCCTGATATCTGTTCGCAACAGGCAGGCGATAGTTCTATTCAGTCATCAGGGTAGGCAGCCAGCAGGCTGACGGCGATGTCCGCCGGAATGCGGTGTTGCCTTGACCGTCTGGAGCTCTTCTCCGGCGTCTCCGACTTCATCACGGCTGCTTGATCTGGCGTCCCGCGTGTCCGGCGGCGTGCGGCCTTACGCGCTGCCGTCGGTTTGCGCGCCGGTCATGGCAAGCGGATTGACCAGGCGATCGAACGTCTCTCCGTCCACCACGCCGAGGTCGATCGCGGCCGTGCGGGCATCGAGCCCATGCTCTTCGGCATGGTGTGCGACGCGGGAGGCGGCGTCGTAACCGATTTCAGGGCTGAGCGCCGTGACCAGCATGAGAGAGCGCGAAACCATGTTCTCGATCCGGGCGCGGTCCGGCTCCATGCCCTCGACGAGGAATCGACGGAAATTGGTCGCGCCGTCGCGAAGCAGGATGAGGGAGTTGATGATGTTGAACGCCAGCAACGGTTTGTAGACGTTCATCTCCAGCATGCCGGATGCCCCGCCGAACGTCGCTGCCACGTCATTTCCCATGACCTGAACCGCGATCATCGCCAGTGCCTCGGCCTGCGTCGGATTGACCTTGCCCGGCATGATGGACGAGCCGGGCTCGTTCTGCGGCAGCTTCAACTCGCCGATTCCCGCGCGCGGTCCGCAGGCAAGCAGCCGCAGGTCGTTCGCGATCTTGTAGAGACCGACGGCCACCAGACGCAGCGCGCCCGAACAGTCCACAAGCGCATCATGGCTGCCCTGATGCGCGATCTTGTTCGCAGACTCGGTAAACGGCACGCCCGTTACGCGTGCAATCTCGGCGCAGGCATGAGCCCCGAACCCGGGTGCCGCATTCACGCCGGTCCCGATCGCAGTGCCTCCCAGAACCAGCGGATACAGGCCTTCGACCGCACGTTTCACGCGTGCGATCGAGTCGTCGAGCATCCCGACATAGCCGGTCATTTCCTGACCGAGCGTCATCGGCACGGCATCCTGCAGATGCGTGCGGCCGATCTTCACGATTGAACGCCAGTCATGGGCGTTCCTGGCGAATGCGGCCCGCAATGCCTCCAGCGCCGGGATCAGGCCGCGGGTCGCCTCCAGCGTGCAGGCGATATGAATGGCTGCCGGGAACGTGTCGTTCGAGGACTGTGCCATGTTGACGTGGTCGTTCGGATGAACCGGTTTCTTGCTGCCCAGAGGCTCTCCCGCCATCTGGCAGGCGCGATTCGAGATCACTTCGTTGACGTTCATGTTGAACTGGGTGCCCGATCCGGTCATCCAGACATGAAGCGGGAACATGTCCCGATGCTGACCTGCGCGCAGTTCGTCGCAGACCGAGACGATCATGTCGCGAATCGTGCGATCGAGCCGACCGCCTGTGCAATTGGCGTCGGCGCTCGCATGCTTGATGAGGGCATAGGCCTCGATCAGTTCGGGCGGCATGAGGTCGCGCCCGATGCTGAAATGATGCAGCGACCGTTCCGTCTGTGCGCCCCAGAGCCTGTCGGCCGGAACCGCGATCTCGCCCATGCTGTCGCGTTCGATACGTGTGTCGGATCCCATCAGCCGCGTGCCTTCCTCAACTCGGTCATCCTGTCGGGACGACATAGCCTGACGCGGGGTGGAAGGCGAACGCGACATCTTGAAAGGCAGCCCGGGATGTCGCGTGTTCGATCGACCCTCAGTGCGCGTTGGAAGCGACTTCCGTGTAGGCATGCTGCTCAAGGGTCTTGTGCGTCAGTTCGCGGCGTGCATCCCGAAAGGCCTGACGCTGGCAGGCGAGGCGATCGTCGACGCTGTCATTCGCGCCAATCTTTGCGCAGATATGCTCGGCGGCGAGACCCAGGCGTGCTCGGGCTTCCGTCTGACCCTGTGCCGTTGCGAGGTTGAGGTCTGCCAGGCTGACGACCTGCGAGGCGCTGTCGTTCTGAACGGACTGGGCACGTGCCGGGACAGTGGCCGCAAGGGTCGCGCCGATGATGATCGCGGCGGTGCAGAAGAAGAAGCGTGTCATGGCAATGTTTCCTGTCGAAAGTGGACACAGGAGACATTGCAAGCGTCGTGCCAAATTCAGATTTCAGACGTATCCCATTCAAATGAAAGGGAAAAACTTCCGGAAGAATTTCGGCCTTTCAAATATTTCGGAAATGACACCACTTTATGACTTTACGGGCCGGGAGTTGGCGAAAAAAACCAAATATCACAAGACGACCCGTTTTTCGACAACCTCACCCACGATGATCAGCGCCGGGCTGCGTGCCTGTACCGCATGGTCGGGCAGGGTCTGGAGTGTTCCGGTGATGACCTGTTGGCCCGGCTGGGTTCCGCGCTCGACCACGGCGGCCGGCCAGCTGCCGGGTAGCCCGTGGGCCATCAAGGCCGCGCAGAGTTCGCGCAGACTGCTGAGACCCATATAGAAGACGACAGTCTGGCCGCGTCGCGCGATGCTGTCCCACGGCAGGTCGAGCGTGCCGTCGGCGCGGGCATGGCCGGTCACCAGCAGACATGCCTGGGCGCAGTCGCGATGGGTCAGGGGAATGCCGGCATAGGCTCCGCATCCGCTGGCCGCCGTAACGCCGGGCATGACGCGGACCGTAACCCCCGCTTCGGCCAGGGCCGCCATTTCTTCTCCGCCCCGGCCGAAGACGAACGGATCGCCGCCCTTCAGGCGCAGCACGCGCTGCCCCATCCGGGCACGCCGGATCATCTCGGCGTTGATGTCGCCTTGCGGCATGATGTGATGGCTCATGCGCTTGCCGACGAACACGCGCTCCGCATCGCGCCGTACACGCTCCAGAATCGGCTCCGGAATGAGCTGGTCATACAGGACGCAATCCGCGTTCTGCATCAGGCGTAGGGCCCCCAGTGTCAGCAGATCGGGATCGCCCGGTCCCGCGCCGACCAGCCAGACTTCTCCCTGTCGGGCCGCGCCCTGGACTGCGGCGGCAAGCGCTTGGTCGGCCTGTGCTTCATCGCCACGAAGGGCGGCTTCGGCGCCCGGACCATCCACGAAATCTTCCCACGCGCGTCGGCGTGCCGGGCCATCCGGTGCGGTCCGACGCATCCAGGGCCTGCGGGATTGCATAAACCGGGCGAGGGCTCCGGTCGCTTCCGGTACGAGGGTCTCGATCTGCGTGCGCAGGCGCCGTGCCAGGACGGGAGCTGCCCCGCCGGTCGAGATGGCGATCTGGACGGGATGGCGATCGACGATCGCCGGCGTGATGAATGTCGAAGGCTCGGGGTCGTCCACCGCGCAGACCGGGACATTGCTGTCTCGGGCAATGCGTGCCGCGAGCCGGTTGACGCTTTCGTCGTCCGTTGCCGCGAATACCAGCCGCATTCTGGGGATCAGGGTCGAGAGTGTTTCTGTTTCCGCTGCCTGCGCCAGATGGGAGAGTCTGCCCTGCTCGAGCCATTGCACGATCTCCGGCGCGAGATCAGGCGAAAGTACCGTGATATTCGCGGAACGGGGAAGCAGCAGGCGGATCTTGTTCGCGGCGACGTTGCCGCCACCTATGACGAGAACCGACGCGCCATCGAGGCGTAAGGCAACAGGCAGGTAGCGCGGTTCGGTCATGGGCGGCGGTCTCTGATGAATGACGGTTCGTCGTGATGGTATGGCTTATATGCGCACAGTCGCTAGCATATCTGTCGAATTGCTGTTGAGGGCGCGGTTACGCGCTGATACACACCCGACCCTGTGCACATTTGTCGGGCCTTAGGATACGCACTCTGCCATGAGTATCTCGGACACTGAATACGCGCGTCTGGCAGCGCTTCCGTCGAGCGCCCTTCTGGAAGGGGCGATCGCGTCCCTGCGCGGGCGTCTCGCCGTGGTTTCGTCGTTCGGCGCGGAATCGGCGCTGCTTCTGGCGCACGCGGCGGATATCGACCGCGACGTTCCCGTCCTCTTTCTCGAGACCGGCAAGCATTTCCCCGAGACGCTTGCCTATCGCGATACGCTGGTGGCGCGTCTGGGTCTGCGGGATGTCCGCTCCATCACGCCCGATCCCGCAGCCCTTCAGGCGCGCGATCCGCAAGGGCAGCTCTGGGCGTTCGATACCGACGCCTGCTGCGCGCTGCGCAAGGTGGAGCCGCTCGATCGTGTCGTGGTTCCCTTTGATGCGTGGATCACCGGACGCAAGCGGGCCCAGGCGGCCACGCGCGCCGCGATGCCGCTCGTCGAATGGGAGAAAGGTGGCAAAGTGAAACTGAACCCGCTCGCCAACTGGACGCCACGGGAGATCGACGCTGAAATGGCACGGCGTGACCTGCCGCGTCATCCGCTGACAGCGCGCGGCTACCTGTCGATTGGCTGCGCGCCCTGCACGCGTGCCACGGCGGAGGGGGAAGACCCACGTGCCGGACGCTGGGCCGGGCAGGAGAAGACCGAATGCGGCATTCACCAGCCCGCCTGAACCCCGTCATGTCCGACCTCGACCATCGCTCAACCGTTCCGGAAGGATCCCTCTCATGACCGCAGACCTTCTCACGGAAGCGCCCTTGCCGTCGTCCGTCTCCACCCGCCCGATGGATGATCTCGACCAACTCGAGGCGCAGAGCATCTTCATCCTGCGCGAGGCCTATCGGAAGCTGAAGCCGCTCGCGATGCTCTGGTCGCTGGGCAAGGACAGCAATGTCATGGTCTGGCTGGCGCGCAAGGCGTTCCTCGGCCGTGTGCCGTTTCCGGTCATGCACGTCGATACGGAGAAGAAATTCCCCGAGATGTATGCGTTCCGTGACGAATACACGAAGCGCTGGAACCTCGACCTGCTGCTCGGCTACTGCCCGCCGGTCGAGGAGATCGATCCTTCCCTGCCGCCGGCCGCGCGTTCGGCCGCACGCAAGACGGCGGGGCTTGCGAACCTGATCGAGAAGCATCGCTTCAAGGGCGTGATTGCCGGCATTCGGCGTGACGAGCAGGCCACGCGCGCCAAGGAACGCGTGTTCAGCCCGCGCGGCGCGTCCCATAAATGGGACGTGCGCAACCAGCCGCCCGAGTTCTGGGACCAGTACGCAACGCCGCATGAGGAAGGGATGCACATTCGCGTCCATCCGCTGCTGGCATGGCGCGAGATCGATATCTGGCGCTATATCGAGCGCGAGAACATCCCGCTGGTCGATCTCTATTTCGCGAAGAACGGCAAGCGCTACCGCTCGCTCGGTGATCAGGACATCACAAACCCGGTCGAGAGCAATGCCTCCACCGTGGCGGAAGTCATCGCCGAACTCGAAGGCAGCAACACGTCCGAGCGTGCGGGTCGCGCGATGGACCACGAATCTGAAGACGCGTTCGAGCGTCTGCGCGTAGCAGGATATCTCTGAACCATGGACATGAACGCGCCTCACTCCGCGCCGGCCCCTCAGGCGAATGCCCTGCGCCTGCGTGACGCCGCAACCCCGATCGTGATCGTGGGGCATGTGGACCATGGCAAGTCGACCCTGATCGGCCGCCTCCTGCATGACACCGGGAGCCTTCAGGACGGCAAGCTCGCGCAGATCGTGGAGAGCAGCCGCAAGCGCGGGCTCGCGGTCGAATGGAGCTTCCTGCTCGACAGTCTGCAGATCGAGCGCGATCAGGGCGTGACCGTCGATTCGACGCGTATTCCGTTCCGCATGGACGGCCGCGAGTTCGTCATCGTCGATGCGCCGGGCCATCGCCAGTTCCTGCGCAACATGATCACGGGCGCTGCCGACGCGGAGGCCGCCGTTCTGGTGGTCGATGCGCTCGAGGGCGCGCAGGAACAGACGCGGCGTCATGCGATGCTGCTGCGCCTGATCGGGATCAGCCACGTGATCGTGCTGATGAACAAGGTCGATCTGCTCGGCTACGATCAGGAGAAGGTCGCGGCGGCCGAGGCTTCGGTGCGCGCGCTGCTGGGCCAGCTCGAAATTCCGGTCGATGCCGTGGTGCCGGCGTCTGCGCGCGAGGGCGACAATATCGCCGAGCGTTCGCCCAACATGCCCTGGTATCGCGGCCCGACACTGACCGAGGCGCTGGCCGATGTGCCGGCACCGTCCTCGCGATCCAATCTCGCATTCCGCATGCCGGTGCAGGACGTCTATCGCTTCGACGACGTACGCTTCGTGGCGGGACGCGTGGAGCGTGGCCAGATCAAGGTCGGCGACACGGTTGTCATCGGCGCGCATCGCACGATGGCGCGGGTGGCTGAAATCGGGGCCTGGCATGCGCCGGTGCAGGCTGCGGCCATTGCAGGCCAGTCCACGGCGCTGCGTCTCGAACCCGATGTCATTCCCGACCGTGGCGATCTGCTGCATACGCCTGATGCGCCCCCCTTGCGGGCCGCGCGTATCCGCACGCGTCTGTTCTGGCTGCGCCAGGAGCCGCTGCGTGTGGGCGAGAGCTTCACCCTGCGTCTGGCAACCGCCGAGCATCAGGTCACCGTCGCCTCCATCGACGCCGTGGTCGACATGGACGACCTGACCGAGCGTCCCGCACAGGAGGTGCCGCCGGAAGGCATCGCCGAGATCACGCTGGCGGCGTCGGAAGCCATCCTGTTCGATCCGTTCTCGCCGGGTTCGAGCGACGGGCGCGGCGTGCTGGTCGATCGCCTGCAGCGGATCGTGGGCGGTGCGCCCCTGATCGGGCCGGCGGAGCTGGCGCCGGGCGAGCGTTCGATCCACCCGACGGCAAGCCGGATCGAGGCGTCCGACCGGGCGCGGGCACGCGGCCATGAAGCGGGCGTCTTCTGGATGACCGGCCTTCCGGGGTCCGGCAAGAGCACGATCGCGCGTGCCGCCGAGACGATCCTGTTCTCGCGCGGGATCGATGCCGTGGTACTGGACGGCGATACGTTGCGGGCCGGTCTGTGTGCGGACCTCGGATTCTCGGCTGAAGCACGGGCCGAAAACATGCGGCGCGCGGCGCATGTCTCGAAGATCCTCAGCGATTCGGGGCAGGTCGTGATTGCGGCTCTAGTCTCGCCATCCGCTGCCGAGCGGGCGGAAGTCGGCCGGATCGTGGGCGAGGGATTTGCGGAAATCCATGTCGCGACCGATCTTGCGACATGCGAGGCGCGCGATCCGAAGGGCCTGTATGCGCAGGCCCGGGTCGGGAAGATCCGCGACTTCACCGGGATCGATGCGCCGTATGACGCGCCGACGGCTCCGGCGCTGTCGATCTCGACCGCCGATGTCAGTGTCGAGGTGGCAGCAGCACAGCTCGCCGACTTCATCGAGCAGAAAGTGCGGGTGCGCGATGCCGGTTGATATCGGGCGGCGCGGCGCGCTCGCCGGCGGTCTGGCACTGGGCGCTGCCGGGCTTCTGGCCCGGCCGACCCCGGCGCAGGCCGCGACCATGCTGCTCAACGTGTCCTATGATCCGACACGTGAGCTGTACGCGGAAATAGACCGGGCCTTCATGGCGGACTGGGCGCGCGCTCATGGCGGCGAGGTCGTCATGGTCCGCACATCCAATGGCGGCTCGGGCGCGCAGGCGCGTTCCGTGCTGGACGGTGCACCGGCGGACGTCGTGACGCTGGGCCTCGGCTACGATATCGACATGCTGGCGGCCCATGGGTTGCTGGCACACGACTGGCAGCTGCGTCTGCCGCATCAGTCGACGCCGTTTTCCAGCACGATCGTGTTCCTCGTGCGCCACGGAAATCCGAAGAAGATCCATGACTGGGGCGATCTCATCCGGTCCGACGTGTCGGTCGTCACACCGAACCCGAAGACGTCCGGCGGCGCGCGATGGAATTTCCTGGCAGCCTGGGGATGGGCCGCGCGCCAGCCCGGTGCAAGTGCGCAAAGCGCTCAGGACTATATGAAGGCGCTGTTCGCGCGCGTGCCCGTGCTCGATACCGGTGCGCGCGGTGCGACCAACAGCTTCGTGCAGCGCGGCATGGGCGACGTGCTGGTTGCCTGGGAAGACGAGGCGCTGCTCGCCGTGCGCGATATCGGCAACGGCGCCTTCGATCTGGTGCGCCCGTCGATCAGCGTTCTGGCTGAACCACCGGTCGCGGTGGTGGATCGCAATGTGCAGGCGCACGGCACGCAGGCGCAGGCCGAAGGGTTCGTGCGTTTCCTCTACACGCCGGCGGCCCAGGAAATCGGGGCTAAGCATTATTTCCGCCCCAGCGATCAGGCCGTCGCCGCGCGGCACGCTGATGTCCTGCCGCCGATCGACACGTTCGACATTTCGAGCTTCGGCGGATGGTCCGCAGCCCAGGCGAAGTTCTTCGCCGATGGCGGTGTTTTCGACCAGATCTACACGCCTCATTGACGGCCATGGTCTCTCGGACGGCAGCCGGGCACCTGCCGGGCTTCCGGCTGGCGCTGGCGTCCACGCTCGTCTGGCTCGGTCTGATCGTCGCCTTTCCGCTTGCGGCGCTGATCGCCCGCCCGTTCGCGGGCGGGCTGCATCCGTTCATGCATGCGCTGTTCGATCCGCGCCTGCTCGCGGCCCTGCGGGTCAGCTTCGGCAGCGCATTCGTTGCGGCGGCGATCGACCTGCCGCTCGGCCTGCTGCTGGCATGGGCCGTGGTCCGCGCGAAGGTGCCGGGCCATCGCCTGATGGACGCCCTCGTGGAACTGCCGCTCGCCCTTCCCACATCGGTCAGCGGTATCACGCTTGCAACGCTCTATGGCCCGCGCGGCTGGTTCGGAGCGCCTCTGGCGCATCTGGGCCTCAAGGTGGCCTTCGCACCTGCGGGGATTGTGGTCGCCCTGATGTTCGTGGGTATTCCGTTCGTGGTCCGGTCAATCGCCCCGGTTCTTGCCAATGCGCCCGTGGAGCTTGAGGAAGCCGCGCAGACGCTGGGTGCGAGCCGGTCGCAGACGCTGTGGCGCGTCGTCCTGCCGCCGCTGCTGCCGGCTGGCCTGACCGCTTTCGGCCTCGCGTTCGCGCGTGCCGTGGGCGAATACGGGTCGGTCATTTTCATCGCAGGCAATCAGCCGTTCCGCAGCGAGATCGCACCGCTTCTGGTGGTCATTCGCCTGCAGGAATTCGATTACGCCGGCGGTGCCGCCGTCGGGTTGATCCTGCTGCTGGCGTCGCTTGTGATCCTGCTCGCCCTCGGTGCGCTGCGGCGACGGTTTCATCACTGGATCGCGGCATGAGCCGGGTGGATGCCGCGGCCGGCAAAGGCTCCCTGAATACAAAGGACGGCGTGAGCCGTGCCGTCGTCGCCGTGCTGGCCTGGGTGCTGGCGCTCGGGCTGCTCGTTGCGCCGGTCGTCCTCGTATTTGCCGAGGCCTTGCGTCACGGCGGGGCCGCGGCACTGGCGAGCTTTTCCGATCCGGACGCCTGGTCGGCCATCCGCCTGACACTCGTGATGACGGTCCTGGCGGTCGCGATCAACACGGCGTTTGGCATTCTCGCGGCGTGGCTCGTGACGAAATACCGCTTCTCCGGGCGCGGCGTCCTGCTGGCCATGATCGAACTGCCGCTCAGCATCTCGCCGGTCGTGGCGGGTCTTGCCTGGGTGCTTCTGTTCGGCCTGCAGGGCTGGTTCGGACCGACACTTGCCCGCTGGCATGTCGATATCGTCTTCGCGCCGCCGGGCATTCTGCTGGCGACACTGTTCGTGACCTTCCCGTATGTCACCCGCACGCTCACCCCGCTTCTGGAGGCCCAGGGCGCGCAGGCGGAGGAAGCCGCGAGCGTGCTGGGGGCGGGGATGTGGTCCACCCTGTGGCGCGTCACGCTGCCGGGTGCCGCATCGGCGCTGGCGTCGGGTGTCCTGTTGACGACGGCGCGTGCGTTGGGTGAATTCGGGGCGGTGTCGGTCGTCTCCGGCCATATTCCGGGGCTGACGGAGACCATGCCGCTGCATATCGAGACTTTGTATAACGGCTATCAGAGCGTCGCCGCGTTCAGCATGGCGGCCCTGCTGGCCCTGTTCGCGATCCTGATCGTTGCTCTTCGCGGCCTGGCAGGCGGCCGCAGGCCGATCGAGGATGGACTGGCATGAGCGTGCGTCTGGATGCCATCAGCCGCCGCAATGCGGCAGGCGGCCTGATTCTCGACGATGTCTCGCTCGAAATCGAAACGGGCGAGTTCGTGGCTCTCGTCGGCCCGTCCGGCGCCGGCAAGACATCGCTGCTGCGCGTGATCGCCGGGCTCGACGCACAGTCGGGCGGCACGGTCGAGATCGACGGACGCGACATGAGTGCGCTGCCGGCGCGTGCGCGGGGCTTGGGCTTCGTCTTTCAGAACTATGCGCTGTTCGGGCATCTGTCGGTTGCCGCCAATATTGCGTTCGGCCTGCGTGTCCTGCCTCGGAGCCTTCGACCGTCACGCAGTGAGATTGCATCGCGCGTCGACGAACTGCTGGACCTGATGCAGCTTCCCGGTCGGGGGCGCGACTTTCCGGCGCAGCTGTCGGGCGGCCAGCGTCAGCGCGTGGCCCTGGCCCGGGCACTGGCGACGCGACCGCCGGTCCTGCTGCTGGACGAGCCGTTCGGCGCGCTGGATCCAATGGTGCGCAAGAGCATCCGCACCTGGCTGCGCGATCTGCACGACAAGCTGGGCCTGACGACGATTCTCGTGACCCATGACCAGCAGGAAGCCCTGGAAATTGCGGATCGTCTGGCGGTAATGGCGGACGGGCAGCTGGTTCAGGCGGGCGCGCCCGATCTGCTGGAAGCGCGGCCTGCCACGTCCTTCGTCATGGATTTCCTTGGCGATACCGTGCGGATAGAAGGTGCCGTGCGCGGCGGTGTGTTCGAGCCGGAGCCTGCGTTCGCACTGCCGGTCGCGGTCAACGTCAGCGATGGCCCGGCGACGCTCATGATCCGCCCGCACGATATCGACCTCGTGACCGGCCCGGCCGTGCTCACGCCCCTGGCGACGCATGGCGGCTTCGCGCGTTACAGGGTGGGAGATGCCGTGACGGTTCATGTCCCGGTTCATGTTGCGGACAGGGTTCCCGTTACGGGGGCGGCGCTCGATCTCGGGCGCGGTCATCTGTTTCGTTCGGGAAAATCGATTAACACGATCTAATTTCGTGATTTGCGCCTTGTTACGCAGGCAGCGCCGTATTACATCAACTCCCCCTGACAAAAAAGGACGACGGAGCGACCGCCCTTCATGGCCGACAGAAGTGACCGACGCGACGCAGACGGCAGATCCGTCCTGACTGCCAACCGACTGCTGGACGGACGTATCGTCTGGCGGACCGATGCGGGTTGGACGGATGTGATCGACGCGGCCGACATCGTCTCGAATACCGATGTGGAGGATGCGATCGCGAAGGCACGGGCGCATGCGCAGGCGGATGGTGTGGTCGGTGTCTATGGCGTCCAGATCGGGGAGGATGGTCGGCCCGTCACGGTGCGCGAGCGTATCCGGGCATTCGGCCCCAGCACCCATCCCGCATTCGCGACCCTTGCGAAAGGCGATCATCATGTCTGAGACCCGACCCGTCGGCCATTATGCGTATGATTCGGTGGACCGGCGCTTTCTCGCCGAACGGATCGACGAATTCGCCGATCAGGTGCGCCGCCGCATCGACGGCAGCCTGACCGAGGACGAGTTCAAGCCGCTGCGCCTGATGAACGGCCTGTATCTCCAGCTTCATGCCTACATGCTGCGGATCGCCGTGCCTTATGGCATCCTCGATGCCCGGCAGGTCCGGATGCTGGCCGAGATCGCGCGCGACTACGATCGTGGCTATGGCCATTTCACAACCCGGCAGAACATCCAGTTCAACTGGATCCGCCTGGAAGACACGCCCGACATCCTGCGCAAGCTGGCCTCGGTCGACATGCATGCGATCCAGACCTCCGGGAACTGCATCCGCAACGTGACGTCGGACGAGTTCGCAGGGGCTGCCGCCGACGAACAGTGCGATCCGCGCGTTCATGCGGAAATCCTGCGCCAGTGGTCGACGCTGCATCCGGAATTCACGTTCCTGCCGCGCAAGTTCAAGATCGCGATTTCCGGCAGCCCGCAGGACCGGGTCGCGGCCCGGTTCCACGACATCGGCATCCTCGCCAAGCCCGGCGCCGATGGCCCGGTGTTCGAGATCTTCGTGGGCGGCGGCATGGGCCGGACGCCGGTCGTGGGACAGAAGCTGTTCGATGCCGTCCCCGAAGCCGACCTGCTGGCGACGCTGGAAGCGATCGTGCGCGTCTACAACGCCCACGGCCGGCGCGACAACATCTACAAGGCGCGCATCAAGATCCTCGTGCAGGCGCTGGGGATCGACGCCTATCGCGAGGCGGTCGAGGCCGAGCTGGCGCAGATGGATCGCGCCACCTATCACCTTTCCCCCGAGACGGTGGCCGCGATCCGGGCGCGGTTCGCAACCCCGGATCTTGCAGCGCCCGACGATGCCGCGGCAAAGCTCGCACGTGATCGGGCGGACGATCCGCTGTTCGATGCCTGGGTGCGTGCCAATACGCATCCGCACCGTGTGCCTGGCCGGATCAGCGCCGTCATTTCGCTGAAGCCCGCGGGCGGCATTCCAGGCGATGCGACTGATCGGCAGCTCGATGCGATCGCCGACCTGGCCGAGCGGTTCTCGTTTGGCGAAGTGCGTGTCACGCATTTGCAGAACGTGGTCTTCGGCCATGTCCGTCAGGACGAACTGCGCGCGCTGTGGCTCGCCCTGTCGGATGTGGGGCTTGCAACGCCGAATATCGGCCTGATCGGCGATATTGTGGCGTGCCCCGGGCTCGATTACTGCGCACTCGCGAACGCACGCTCCATTCCGATCGCGCAGAAGCTGGGCGCACGGTTCGCGGACATGCGGCTGCAGGCGGAAATCGGCCGGGTACAGATCAATATTTCCGGCTGCATCAATGCCTGCGGTCACCATCATGCCGGGCATATCGGCCTGCTCGGCGTGGACAAGCGGGGCGTCGAATATTTCCAGATCACGCTCGGTGGTCGCGCGGACGAAAAGGCGGCGATCGGCCATATCCTCGGCCCGGCATTGCGTGAGGACGAGACGGTGGATGCCATCGCGCGGCTGATCGACACCTATCTGGAAAAGCGTGTCCAGGGCGAGAGCTTTCTCGATACGCTGGACCGAATCGGCGATGCGCCGTTCAAGGAGGCCGCTTATGAAGCTGCTTGAAAACGGCGCTGTCGTGACAGACAGCTGGATCACGCCGGAGCAGGCCGAGGGCCCCTGGGCCGACGCGCCGGCCATTGTGGCCGTCGAGGAGTATGCGGCAGCGAGTGCGCAGAAGCGCAATCAGCCGGTGGGCGTGCGGCTGCAGCCGGATCAGGATCCTGCGGTCCTGAAGCCCTGGCTTGCCGATCTTCCGCTGGTAGCCGTGACATTTCCGATCTTTCGCGACGGCCGCGCTTTCACGCAGGCGCGTGCCTTACGCGAATACCTTGGATTTTCCGGCATCATTCGCGCCGAGGGACACATCCTGCCCGACCAGTATGGCTTTCTGCTGCGCTGTGGCGTGACCAGCGTGGCATTGCCGGATGATGCGGATGTCGGCGTCTGGGAGGCGGCTGCATGCCGGTTCGACATCGCCTATCAGCATGGTCTGAAGGACGGACCCGCAATCGGCGTCGGCCTGCGTCGGCACCTGCATCTCGTGGACTGAATCCGGGATCCAGTAATCAAGGCGACACTGGAAGCCTGAGGGGCTCTGCTCCAGACATAATCTGTCAGAACCGCGACGGCCCGGTCCGGGCACATCGCTATCACTTAGGCCCGAACTGAAGTGCCATTCGACAGGATGCCTGCTGACTGCGCCTGAGCGCAGTCACCGGATCGCGTGCTTTTAGTCGAACCCTCGATGTTCAGCCCAGGATTTTCGCGATCAGCGCCGGCACGAGCTCCGGATCGGCCAGCGTGGAGAGATCGCCCAGGCCTTCCGTTTCGTTGCAGGCGATCTTGCGCAGGAGACGCCGGACGATTTTGCCCGATCGCGTCTTCGGCAGGTCGGGCACGACGAAGACCTGCTCCGGTGCCGCATAGCGACCAACCCGCTTCCCGACGGCCGCGATCGCCTGCTTCGCAAGCGCCTCGGCACGTTCGGCATCGTCGGCGGCTGCCGTCTCCCGCGGCACGACATAGACCACGATGCCCTGACCTTTCAGGTCATGCGGAATGCCGATAGCCGCGGATTCTGCGAAAACATGTTCCGCCGCCAGCGCATCCTCGATTTCCGCCGATCCGATGCGATGGCCCGAGACGTTGATGACGTCATCGACACGGCCCGTGATCCACAGATCGCCGTCCTCGTCCCGTCGTGCGCCGTCGCCGGTGAAATAATAGCCGGGGTAGGGATCGAGGTACGTCGTGCAGAACAGCGCATCGTCACGCCAGATCGTGCGGGCCTGACCGGGCCAGGCATTGGTGATGCACAGGACGCCTTCGCCCGCACCCGTGATCGGCTGCGCGCGCTCGTCCAGAAGGATCGGCTGAACGCCCGGCAGCGGCCGCATGGCAGCGCCGGGCTTGGCGGTGCCGGAGCCCGGGATCGGCGCGATCATGATGCCGCCCGTCTCGGTCTGCCACCACGTATCGACAACCGGACAGCGTCCCTTGCCGATCACGGTCGAAAACCACGTCCATGCCTCGGCGCTGATCGGCTCGCCCACCGTGCCGAGAACCCGCAGCGCGCTGAGGTCGTGCCGCGCCGGCACATCGTCGCCTTCGCGCATCAGCGCACGGATCGCGGTCGGCGAGGTGTAGAGTGTGGTCACGCGATGCTTCTGCGCGACATCCCACCAGCGGCCCGGATGCGGGTGCGAGGGCATGCCTTCGAAGATCAGGATCGTGCCGCCATTGGCGAGCGGTCCATACGTCAGATACGAATGACCGGTAATCCAGCCGATGTCGGCGGTGCACCAGAACACGTCGTCCTCGCGATGGTCGAACGCCAGCGCATGCGTATAGGCGGCCCAGAGCAGATAACCACCGGTGGCATGGACCATGCCCTTGGGCTTGCCGGTGCTGCCGGACGTGTAGAGCAGGAACAGGTTGTCGTCGGCACTCATGGGCTCCAGCGTGCACGCGGCCGAGGCGACTTCGAGCAAGGGCGTGAGCGCGTGGTCGCGGCCCGGCGTCATGGGCGCGTCCTCGCCGGTCACGGCCACGACCAGAACGGTCTCGACGCTTTCGCCACGCAGGGCAATCGCGCGATCCATCGTGGCTTTCAGCGGGATCTGTTTGGCGCCACGGCGGCCCATGTCGGCGGTGATGACCAGCCTGGCTCCGCTGTCGGCCAGACGGTCCGCCAGCGCCTCGGCGGAGAAGCCGCCGAACAGCACGACGTGCATTGCCCCGATGCGCGCGCAGGCCAGCATGGCGATGACGCCTTCGGGAACCGATGGCAGGTGGATGGCGACCCGATCGCCCTTGCCCACGCCGTGGTCGCGCAGGACATTCGCCATCCGGCAGACCTGCGCATGAAGATCGCGATAGGTCAGGCGCAGGACCGTGTCTTCGTCTTCGCCCTGGAAGATCAGGGCAACCTTGTCGCCACGCGTTGCGAGATGCCGGTCAAGGCAGTTGGCGGAGGCATTCAGCAGCCCGTCGGAAAACCAGCCGCGTCCATTGCGGGCATGGCTGGGCGGCGCGATCCACTCCAGGCGCCGTGCCTCGTCGGACCAGAAGGTTTCCGGGTCACGGGCGGCGCGTGTTGTCAGGTCGGCAAAGCGGGCGGGGTCGAGGAGGGCGTTCATGTCGGACATGAATCCAGAACTATCATGAACGCCCGGAAGTGAAACAGAGCTTACCAGACGGTGAAACCGGCATCGACGTTGACGACGGCGCCCGTCATGAGGCTCGCGGCATCGGATGCGAGGAACTGAACGACGGATGCCACCTCATCCGGCTGTCCGACGCGCCCCATCGGCGTGCCGGCGATCCAGGCATCGTAGAGGGCCGGCTTGGCCATGCCGAAGCGCGTCAGCGTCGTGTCGATATAGGTCGGTGCGACGACGTTCGCGCGGATGTTGTGCGGGGCCCACTCCGCCGCAAGCGAACGGATATACTGATGAACGCCGGCCTTGGATGCGTTGTAGGCCGCCTGCTGCTGCGGACGGTTGACGATCAGACCCGACATCGACCCGATGGCCACGATCGCGCCGCGTTTGTGGGCGATCATGTCCCGGCCGAATGCCTGGCAGCAGCGGAACATGCCGTTGAGGTTGATGTCGATCTGCCGCGTCCACTGCGATTCCGTCATTTCCTCGGCCGGGACTTCGGAGATGCAGATGCCGGCGCTGCAGACGAGGATCTGCGGCGTGCGTCCCGAACTGTCGAGTGTCTCGACAGCGCGATCCACGCTTTCGCTGCTGGTCACATCCAGCACCACGCTGGACGCCTGGAAGCCCTGCGCCCGAAGTTCGGCCGCCGCTTTTTCGGCGAGCGCCTCATCGAGATCCGCGAGCACGACATGCGCGCCGGCTTCCGCAAGCGCGGTTGCGCTGGCGAGGCCGATATTCTGCGCCCCGCCCGTGATCACGGCGCGGCGCCCGTCGAGACGGAGTTTTTCCATATACATTGACGTCAGGTCCTTGAATGATCCGGAATCAGGCGAGGAGAGGGTGGCGGGCGTGGGCTGCGAGAGCCAGGCCGTCAGCGCCGAACAGATGGCAGTGGCGTGGCGGCAGGCCAACGGACACGCCGGAATCCAGCGGGTGGTCCGCCGCACCATCGCTCTGCGCGACAAGAAGCTGGCCATCGCGCAGGCGAATGTGGAACAGCGTCGCAGCCCCAAGGCGTTCGACGATCTCGACCTGTCCTGCGAGACCCGGCTCGTCGAGCGCCACATGTTCCGGCCGGATGCCGAGTGTCAGGGCCGTTCCGGCAGGCGTGTTCGAGCCGTCGACGGGAACATCCAGAAATGTCTCGTCAGGCAACCGCACGGTCACGCTCTCGGTCGATGACGTCTCCACGACGACCGGAATGAAATTCATCGGCGGAGACCCGATGAATTTTGCGACGAACAGGTTGCGCGGGTGGTGATAGAGCTCGAGCGGCGAGCCGACCTGTTCCACGACGCCGCCCTGAAGCACCACGATCTTGTCGGCCATCGTCATGGCCTCGACCTGATCGTGGGTGACGTAGATGGTGGTTGCGTTCAGGCGCCGGTGCAGTGTTGCAAGTTCGACGCGCATCTGGCCGCGCAGGGCGGCATCGAGATTCGACAAGGGCTCGTCGAACAGGAAGACCTTCGGATTGCGCACGATGGCGCGGCCGATCGCGACACGCTGGCGCTGTCCGCCCGAGAGCTGACCCGGCTTGTGGTGCAGATAGGGCTCGAGCTGAAGGATCCTGGCGACGTCGCGTATTTTCGCCGATCGCTCGCTGGCGGGCATGCCTGCGAGCTTCAGGCCGAACTCCATGTTCTTGTAGACGTCCATGTGCGGGTAGAGCGCGTAGGACTGGAACACCATGGCCAGCCCGCGCTTCGCCGGCTCGACATCGTTGACCCGCCGGCCGTCGATCAGCAGGTCGCCCGCCGTGATGTCCTCAAGTCCCGCGATCATCCGCAGCAGTGTCGACTTGCCGCATCCCGACGGACCGACGAACACCACGAACTCGCGGTCCTCGATGGTGAGCGAGACCCCCTTGATGATCTCGTCTTTCAGATATGTCTTGCGGATGTCCCGCAATTCAACAGTCGCCATCTAGCGGCTCCAGAGCGTCTTGAGTGTAGGACAAGGGTAGGCGGCGGTCATTTCACGGCACCGAACGTGAGTCCGCGGACGAGCTGCTTCTGGCTGAACCAGCCGAAGACGAGGATCGGAGCGACGGCAAGGGTGGACGCGGCCGAGAGCTTGCCGAAGAACAGGCCCTCGGGAGACGAGAACGACGCAATGAACGCGGCCAGCGGAGCTGCCTGCGACGATGTCAGGTTCAGCGACCAGAAGGACTCGTTCCAGCACAGGATGATCGACAGCAGCGCCGTGGAGGCAATGCCGGGCAGGGCGAGCGGCAGGAGAACCAGCGTCATTTCCTGCCAGCGCGAGGCGCCATCCATGCGGCCGGCCTCGAGGATCGGCGCCGGCACTTCGCGAAAGAACGTGAACAGCATCCAAACGATGATCGGAAGGTTCGTCAGCATGTCGACGATGCCAAGACCCGTCAGCGTGTCGAGCAGATGCGTATTGCGCGCCAGCAGGTAGATCGGGACGAGCACGCCCACCGGCGGCAGCATGCGTGTGGAGAGCATCCACAGCAGGGTGCCGCGCGTCCGCTGCGAGGGGATGAAGGCCATCGCATAGGCCGCGGGAACCGACAGGGCGAGGGCCACGATCGTGGCGCCGAGCGAGATCGCTACGGTATTGAGCGTAAAGTGCCAGTAATTGGCGCGGGCGAAGACCTCATGATAGCTCGCAAGCGACGGACGGAAGATGAATTGCGGCGGTGTCGCGATCGCATCGACTTCCGTCTTGAAGCTTGTCAGCGCCATCCAGGCGATCGGGAAAAACACCCAGCACGCAATGGCCCAGCCCAGGAGGCCGATGGCAAAAGTGTGGGATTTCGGGCGCTTGATGGCCATCTCACACCTCCAGATTGCGCGCTACAGCACGCACGAGGAACACGGCGACGATATTGGCGATGACGATAGCCGCCATGCCGCCTGCCGATGCGCCGCCCACGTCGAACTGCAGGAGTGCACGGGCATAGATCAGGAACGCGAGGTTGGTGGATGCGACACCCGGGCCGCCGGCCGTCGTGACCGAGATTTCCGCAAAGATCGTGAGCAGATAGATCGTCTCGATCATGATGACGACCGTGATCGCCCGCGCCAGATGCGGCACGATGATGTAGCGGAACCGGGCAACCGGGCCCGCGCCGTCCATGCGGGCGGCTTCCTTCTGCTCGCTATCGAGCGACTGCACGGCCGTCAGCAGGATGAGGACGGAGAAGGGCAGCCATTCCCAGGCCACGATCATCATCACCGTCGCCATGGGGAATTGCTGTAGCCAGTCGACAGGTGTCAGGCCGACCGCGCGCATCATCGATGAATACACCCCGTAGATCGGGTGCAGCATCAGGTTCTTCCAGACGAGGGCGGCAACGGTCGGCATCACGAAGAAAGGCGAGATCACGAGAACCCGCGCGATGCCGCGACCGAAGAATTCCTGATCGTAGAGCACGGCCAGCAGCGTGCCGATCCCGACGCTGACGAACAGCACGCCAGCGACGAGGACCAGCGTGTTGATCAGGGACGTGATGAAATCGGGATCGGTCAGGAGGTAGCGATAATTGTCGATGCCCGCGAAGCCATGCAGCGTGGGATCGACCAGGTTGTAGTTCCTGAACGAATACCACAGCGTCATGACCAGCGGGACGATCGACCAGATGAGCAGGATCACGACCGCTGGAGACAGCATCGCAAGTCCGGCCCGATCGACGCGTCCAGTTCTGGCAGCGGTCGTCATGACAGTCTCCTCAGCCTCCGAGATGCGTCTGCCGGGCCGTGCGGGTGACCGACGACTGCGCGGATTTCAGGGCCTGATCGACCGTCGTCTGGCCGGACAGGGCCGCCGCCACGATCTGGCCGACCTGGGTTCCGATCGCCTGGAACTGCGGAATGCCGACGAACTGCGCACCGGTATAGGGACGCGGGTTGGCGGTCTGTCCGTTCGGATCGGCGGTGTTGATCGCGTTCATGACGAACGACGCGAACGGCGCCGCCTTCTGGTAGGCCGGGTTCGCATAGGTCGAAGCGCGGGTGCCAGCAGGCACGGCAACCCAGCCCTTCTGCTGCGCCACGAGCTGCACGTATTCCTTCGACGTGGCCCAGGTGACGAATGCCTGAGCTTCGGCCTGGTGTTTGGAGCTTGCCGGAATGGCGAGGTTCCAGCTCCACAGCCAGGTCGGTCCCTTGCCGTACGGGCCCTTGGGGCTCGGCGCGAACCCGACTTCGCTTGCGACCTTCGACTGTTTCGGATCGAACAGGAGGCCGCCCGCCACGGTGGAATCGATCCACATGCCACAATGACCACTTGCGAAAAGGGCAAGGTTTTCATTGAAACCGTTGGAGGTCGCGCCCGGAGGGCCGTCTTCCTTCAGGCCCGAGACGTACCAGTTCACGGCGGCCTTCCAAGGCGCCGTATCGACCGTCGCCTTCCAGCCCTGTCCGAACCACTGACCGCCGAACGTATTCACGAGCGAGGTCAGATAGGCCATGTTCTCGCCCCAGCCCGGCTTGCCGCGCAGGCAGAGCCCGTAGATCTGGTTCGATTTGTCCGTGATCTTGTCGGCATATTGACGGATTTCATCGTAGGTGGGCTGCGACGCCATCGTGATCCCGGCCTTCTTGAACAGGTCGGTGCGGTAATAAGTCATGACGCTTTCCGCATAGAACGGCAGCGCATAGATCTTCTGGTCGACGCTGATGCCTTCGCGGACCGGCGGCAGGATATCCGACACATCATAGGCCGCATCGGGCGTGATCTGCGTCAGCCATTTCTGCTTGGCCCAGATCGGCACTTCATAGTTGCCGATCGTCATGACGTCGAACTGACCGGCGCTGGTGGCGATGTCGGTCGTCACGCGCTGCCGCAGGACGTTCTCTTCCAGCGTGACCCAGCGGATGTGGATGCCGGGATGGGTCTTTTCGAACTCCGGCGTTAACTGTTGCATGATGATCATGTCACCGTTGTTGACCGTGGCGACCGTCAGCGTGGTGTCGGCCCGGGCGGCGGCGCTCCCGAGGGCTGTGGACGCGGCGAGGGTCGCGAGCGTGAAGAGGCGAAAGCGAGACTTGTTCGCGTCCGAAACGAAAGCAGGCATAAGGGCAGTCCTTGATGGCGTCAGCCGATGGGCAGTAGGTCTGGTCGTGAAAAGACGAGGCGTGTTCCGGGGATCATCCGCTCGGATGTCGTTCGGCCTCCCGGATGTCGGCGCCCCGCGCGGCGCTGTTCATCATTTCGCGGTAGCGCAGCTGGTCGCGATGCAGGTCGCGAAAGACGGCCATCTTCGCCCGATGGAACGCATGAGCCTTCTCGTCAGGCCGGATGGTGTCTCCGGCATGGCTCATCCGCGCCATGGCAACGCCCAGGGACGGGTAGATCTTGGCGGCCATGGCGCCCAGAATGGCGGCGCCCAGCAGAACGGCATCCGGCTCCCTGGGCAGGATGATCGCACAGCCCGTGGCGTTTGCATGTTCGCGCAGGTAGAGCGGGTTTTTCGTCAATCCGCCCGTCGCCGAGATGGTCCGGATGTCATAGCCTTCGCGGTTGAGGACATCGAGAATGTCCCGCGTGCCATAAGCGAGGCCCTGGATCGTTGCCAGATACAGGCGTGCCAGATCGTCCACTGTTGCCGACAGCGGCAGGCCCACGACGGCGCCGCGTGCCGTCGGGTCGGCATAAGGCGAGCGATTGCCGAAAAAATCCGGCTGGACATGCAGGTTCCGCGATGACGTTCCGGCGATGGCGCCGGCTTCGAGCGCTTCGACCTGCGCGTTCAGTGCACGATAGATGTCCCCGGTCTCGGCGCGAAGGGCGGCTGCCGCGGGATGACTGTCGACGATGAAGTCGATAAGTGCGCCGGTTGCGGATTGGCCGGCCTCATTCAGCCACATGTCCGGCACCATGGCGCCGGAATAGGGGCCCCAGACGCCACGCACGAAACGCGGATTGCGCGAGACGGCCATGTGGCAGCTCGACGTGCCGCAGATCAGCGCGATGCTGCGGTTCAGGGCCGTATCGTCGTTGGTCAGGTCGCCTGAATGGACGGCGCCAAGCAGTGCGATGCCGCCGGCATGGGCGTCGATCGCGGACACGCCGACCGGCGTGCCTTCCGGCAGGCCCATCTCTTCCGCCGCGCGGGCACTTAGGCCCCGCCCGACATGGCCGCCCAGCGCACGGATATCCGTGCCGATCCGGCGGAACCCCTCGTCGACGAGCACGCCCAGACCGATCTTGCGGAAGAAATCGTCGTCCCAGCGCTGCTCGTGCGCGAGATAGGTCCATTTGCAGGTGGTTGAACAGCAGGAGCGGGCATCCGAGCCCGTGGCGCGCCAGGTCAGGTAGTCCGGCAGATCGAAAAACCGCTCGGCCTGCGCGAAGACGTCCGGCATGTGCCGCGACAGCCAGAGCAGCTTCGGCGTCTCCATCTCAGGGGAGATGACGCCCCCGACGTAGCGCAGGACGTCGTAGCCACCGGCATTGATCTCGTCAGCCTCGGCAACGGCCCGATGATCGGCCCAGAGGATGACATCCTGTTCCGCAGCGCCGTCGGGATCGACGGACAGCGGGGCGCCGCCGGGGCCGACGACCGCAAGCGAGCAGGTCGCGTCGAAGCCGATGCCGCACACGCGCGCGTCCGGCACATGGACCATGGCCTCACGCACGCCCCGGCAGACAGCCGACCAGATGTCCGCAGTGGATTGCTGGGCAAAATCGGCTTTCGGTCGCCAGGTTCTGGTCGACAGGACCGCGGTCGCCACCTTGCGCCCGTCGATCGAGAAGACACCGACCCGGGCGCTTCCCGTTCCGACATCGATTCCTATGACAACATCCATGACCCGAACCATGTCAGATTACATGGATGTCATCTTCGTCACCTATCGGGTGCGCGACAAGTCACCGCTCCGTGTGAAGCTGTCACACCAAGGTGATAGGAATTACTCAGAAGCGACGAGATCGTGCAACACGGCCATCGCGCCGCGCTTGCGCAGGTCCAGGCGGAACGCCACGACCTGCTCGATGAAGTCGTGATCGCCCGTTCCAAGGCCGAAATCGTGGAACATGCTCATGCGCAGTACCGCCGAAAGGTCCGCCTCCCGCGTCAGGGCGATCTGCTCCTCGGAGAGCTGCGGCTCGAACGGCGTGAAATGGCGGCCCTTGTCGTCGATCCCGAGAAGATAGCGGGCAAAACAGGCAATACCGAAGGCGAGTCGGCGCGTGTCGGTGCCGCGATGCAGGGCATGGGCGACGGTCGGGCCCAGGAATGTCGGCAGCTTGCTGCCGCCGTCTCCGGTGATACGCGAAAGCTGATCGCCGACCGTCGGGTTGGCGAATCGCGCCAGCAGGACCTGCTTGTAGGTCTCGAGATCCATGCCGGCCGGAGCCTGCAGTGTCGGAATGACGTCGCGGTCCAGGAACTGCTCCAGCAACGCGCGGATCTCAGGCTGCTGCAGCGCCTCCGAGACCGTTTCCAGCCCCGCCAGCAGGCCGGGATAGGCGAGCATCGAGTGCGATGCGTTGAGCATGCGAACCTTGGCAAGCTCATATGGATGGACGTCGCCCACCATCTGCACGCCGACTTCCTCCAGCGATGGACGGCCGTTGCAGAAGCGATCCTCGATCACCCACTGTCCGAAATCCTCGGCGATGACCGGCAGCTTGTCGTCGATCCCCGTCATGGCATCGAGCCGGGCCACCTCTTCCGGCGGGACGCCCGGCGTGATGCGGTCCACCATGCCGTTCGGGAACGTCGTGGTGCTGGCAATCCAGTCCGCGAGCGCCGGATCGAGCGCGCGGGCGTGGGTCAGCACGGCATCGCGCGCGACGCGCCCGTTATGGCGGAGATTGTCGCAGCTCAGCACCGTGAACGGCGGCGTGCCGGCAGCCTGTCGC
This sequence comes from Tanticharoenia sakaeratensis NBRC 103193, assembly GCF_000963885.1. Taxonomy (GTDB): domain Bacteria; phylum Pseudomonadota; class Alphaproteobacteria; order Acetobacterales; family Acetobacteraceae; genus Tanticharoenia; species Tanticharoenia sakaeratensis. Next base: position 64,736 of record NZ_BALE01000002.1, on the reverse strand, counting down.
CGCCGCAGGGCCTCCACGATGAAGCCGAATGCCGACAGCGGATGCGCGGGATCGGCCAGTTCCTGCTGCGTGACCGGTGCCTCGAGATTGTAGTTGCCGGTCCCCGGAGCATGGTTGTAGCCGCCCTCGGTGATGGTCAGGGAGACGATGCGGGTCGTGGGCGCGGCCATCCGCTCCAGCACGGCTTCCATCTGCTCGGGCGCATAGAGATATTCGGTCATGGCACCGATGACTTCATGGGTCGCCGCGCCGTTGGGCGAGAACCGGCTCAGGGTGTAGAGCCCGTCCTGTTCGGGGAACGCACGCGCCTTGAAGCGCTCGGCCGGCGTATCCATCAGGCCAACGCCGCAGATCGCCCAGCCTTCGTGTCCCGGCTGCGCGAGGACCTGGTTGAGATACCAGGCCTGATGCGCGCGATGGAAGTTGCCGACGCTGAGATGAACGACGCCCGGCGTCAGGTGGTCCCGGTCGTAGCCGGCCCAGCTGAGCTGTGGCGGCAGATGGGAAAGGGCAGCGCTGTTGAGGTCGGTCATGGTGGCGCGTATCCGCGAAGTTGCAGTTCGGAAGCGGCGCAATCTAGGCCGGGCGCCGCCTCGTGACGAGGGAACGCACCATGCCCACGAAGTTCATATCTATTTGAATGATTGTGATCGGAACTAATCGGCGCCGAGCTGCAGACCGATCAGGGTCAGCAGCATGATCAGGCCCAGACAGACAACTGCGGTCACGACGGCGAGCAGCACCATCCGCACGAGGGTGGCAACGACGCCGGCGCGATAGAAGCCTCTCATGTGCACGAACAGATGCGTGGCCATAAGACCCGCAAAGGCCAGGATCGCCAGTCCTTCCGCGCCGTCCGGCAGAACGGTCCGGACCAGTGTGAGGATCGTGAGCGCTAGGATCGCGACCGTCAGGGAGTGCAGTGCGAAGATGGCGTGATCGAACAACGGAACCGGACGCGGCACGGCGTGGAGAAGCCACAGGACGCACGCCGTGATCGGCAGGAGCAGCAGGACGAGACGCTCCGCCCATTCTCCCATGACGTGCTCGACCTCGCGCGGGTCATCGACTGCAGAGCCGACATGCGCGCGAAGCCATGCTGTCACGCGCGGGTGACCCGCCCAGGTGAGCTTCGCAAGGGCATGCGTGATCTCGTCGTGGTCATGCGTATCCGCTCCGGCCGTCTTGGCTTCGTCGTTGACCGCCACCGCGACGTTCATGGGGCCCGTGAAGGATGACAGCGTGAAGATGATCAGCAGCGAGACGAAGAACATCCGGACGGGCGGGATCTCGGATGCCCGACGGCCTTCGATGTAGTCGCGCGTCAGCTGCGCGGGGGCGAAGGCGAGCCGGCGCATCGTGCGGACGAACTTTCCGTCCGCGTGCGTGAGCATCTCGAGAACTTCCGCCCCCAGCTCCGGCAGGGAACGCGGTGCATGAAGCACATGCTGCCCGCAGGCGTGACAGAACGGGCCTGCGAGCAGTGTCTGGCAGTTCAGGCATGTTCCGTGCTGGTGGGCCGGCAGCGGCGCGTCGGTCACTGTTGGTCAATCCTTATCGAACTCAGGCCCACCCCGATCCATCGGGAGTCACCGGGCGGCTGCATAAGATCGGGGATTCGCAACGAAACGGCAACAATCGGCGTCGGGGTCTCGGGCAGGTCGATGGGCGCGCTGAACGTGACGTCGTGCCCCGGGACCATCCAGTGCGCGACCACCGTGCCGCCGACGATGAGATCGACCGGCTTGATGCCGCTCTCCGGTCCGGCCGCATGAAGGCGGACTGTGAGCACGATATGCCGCAGGCCTTCCGGCGGGCGGAGGGCAAGCTGCGCATTATGCCCCAGGCTCCAGGCACCCCAACCCTCGGGCGTCGCCCAGCCAGGGCCGAGCCAGAGCGCGCCCTGACCGTTCTGGCTGGTCGGCAAGCTCTGGCCGATCGGCATTTCCGGCAGGTCGTATTGCGGTAGGGCGCCGATCAGGGGATCGTTCTGGCGGCCGCAGACCATGTAGTCGCCGAGACGCCCGCAGCGCGCGCCGCTCCGACGCCATGTCACCATCCAGGGCCTGCTGAAACCCGGCGTGATGCCGAGGCCATTCGGCGGCAGGGGCGTGCTGGTGGTTCGCGCCTCCGGGCAACGCAGGGTCGCCGGATAGCGTGCGGCATACATCGTGTTGGTCGTCATGCCGCGCTGGGCCGCAAGCGCGAGCGGCATCATGAGGGAGGGTTTGATCCAGGCCGTGCATTCCTGCCGCGGCTCGGCCATCAGCATCGTGTAGTGATCCATGATCCTGCCGAGCGCGATCTGCTCGGGATAGGGCGCATTCATCATCCGCCGTTCGGACGAGGAATCGACAGCGCGCAGCGGGATCGAATCGACAAACTGCAGACCTGCGCAGGCCAGCAGGATCGTACCCGCGGCACGTGGCCAGGCGACCGGGCAGACGGCGATCAGGCCGAGCAGAATGCTGTAGGCCGGGATCCAGAAAAGCCGCCCGTTCGAGCGGAGCTGGCCCGCCAGCGGCGGCACCCAGTTCGTCCCCCACAGGCGCACATGCCCGGCAAAGGCCTGGTTCGACAGCGCAAAGAGAGTGGCCGCGATGCAGATCACGACCAGACCCGCATGTCGCCTGAGCCCCGCAAGACATGCGGCGCGCCCGGCGCGGCTCGCGAAGACCGCGACCATCAGGGCGATCAGACCGGCGCCGAGATACTGGTAGCCTTCGAAGGCCGATGCGCCGGTCGCGTCGATCTGGGCCGATGTCACCCAGGGCATGAAGAAGGACTGTGCCGGCCAGAACGGCGACAGGGCATTCATCGAATAGCTGCCGTATCCGCCTGATACGCCCTGCCCGAAATAGGCGAAGATCCAGCCCAGACCCACCATGCCGGCCCCGCCCGCCGCGACGGCACCGACGCCTTCGAGCGCGTCGGCATTGCGCCCGATGACGCGGGTCAGTGCACAGGCCGCCAGGATCAGGCCGACCATTGCCGCGAGGTAAGGGTGAAGCAGGAGCGATACCGGCGTCATCGCCGCCAGCCACCAGAGCCCGCGCCGCCGATGGGCGGGGGCGGCTGTCGTGTCGGTTGCCCGGAAATAGAAGCCGAGCGCGAACAGCAGCACGAAGTGTCCCGCGAGCGCCGTGTGCCAAAGACGGATCAGCCAGGTCGGCATCGACAGGGCAAAGATGGCGCCTGCGATCGCCACCGCGCCGCTGTGCGCGCGCAGGCCGCGCAGGGCGAACACGCATGCGACCGGCTGCAGGATCCACGAGAGGGCCTGATACAGCGTGATGCCCTGCTCGACCGGCCAGATACCGTGAACGAGCTTGAGCACGATCGCCTCGAGGGGCGCGCTGTCGGTGAAGGCGATGCTCGTCCCGTCCGGCGCGTCGAGCCGGTCGGCCCGCAGCAGGGGCCAATGCCAGGGCATGTTGAAGAAGTATCGCTGCCCGACCATGTGCTGCAGCGGATCGTCGAGATCCTGCGGCAGGAAGCGCGGCCAGCAGCCGAGCAGCATCGGCCATGGAAAGCACCATAGCGCCAGCGTCAGCCCCAGCAGGGCCGCAAGACCGTAAGCCGGGACGCGGCCTGCGGTCATGCTTGCTGAAAGGAAGCCACCGGCACGGCGGCGCGCGGTCTGGGAACGGAATTGTATCGGCACCGAGGTGTCTTACCACCGTAATCGCCGTCCGATGCAACCATGCCCATCCCTGGCCATGGCGGGAGCGGGCCCTTGGCAGCGACCGGCGCGCATGAGAGGGAAGGCGCTTGCCATATCTGACCCGGGAAGCGCCACGGCCTTGAGCATTATCGATACCCACCGTCCGCTCGAGCCCGAAACCGCTTCCCCGACCTCGACACCTGCCATCCGGGACGCGGCCCGGGCCCTGCGCGATGCGCTCGTGGTCAGGACGGCGGCTCCGCGTGCGCGCCTGTCGCGATGGGCGGCGTTCGGCGTCACGCCCATAGGGCTGCTCCTGCTCGTGCTGGCGTTTCGCCACGCTTTCCGCCGTCAGCCCACACAGCCGAACGATCTCGTTCCGGATCACGGATGGTGGGCCTGGTACGATCAGTCCAAGACGCTCGAGGCCCTGATGGCCTTCCGTGCCGGCGATTTCGGGAGCACGCATCAGTGGTATCCGCCGCTCTATGCCCTGATCGGCACGGCGTTCAGCTTTGTCACCGTCCGGCATCCCTTCTTCCTGCCCAATCTCGCCGGTCTTTTGTGCGCATTCTGGCTGACCGTGCGCATTGCACGGGCGATCGGCTTTTCGGCCATCGCGGGTGCGGCAATCTTCCTTCTCGTGACGATCGGTGCCGCGACCCAACTCGAGACCTGGATCGAGCCATGGAACACGGACCTCGCCAGCCCGCTGATCCTGCTCGGTCTGCTGGGCGCGATCACGGCCGTCAGTGGCACGACCCAAGGCCGGTGGGGCATGATCGGCTTCGGCGTGGCCTTCGGTCTGATGCCGGCGATCCGGCCGAGCGATGATCTGGCGCTCCTGCCTGCGGCGGCCCTGATCGCGGCGGGCCCGATCGGTGACTGGACGCGCGATCGGGCGACGGCACTGCGGGGGCTGGTCCGGCGCGCGGTATGGTGTGCGGCGGGCTTCGTGCCGGCAATCGCGGTGGCGTTGCTGATCCACATTGCCATCTGGGGCCTGCATCCGAGCGGCTACATGGCCATGTCGAAGCAGACCGGTTTCGAATGGCGCCTCATCCCGTTGCACTGGGTGACACTCGTCGCCGATCCGCGTCCCATGTTCTCCGTCGGTGTCGGGCTGATCGAGGTCTACTGGTGGCTGCCGTTCGCGTTCGCGGGCGTCGCCGCCGTGCTGTTCCTGGCCCTCAAGGGGCGGATCGAGGGCCCGCGCCGTCGCGTCCATGTCATGCTGATCGCGGCGGTCGCGCTGCACTGGGCGCTTTACCTGTCCTATCGCGATCTGCACCCGACTGGCCTGTGGTTCTACCACAACTACCATTACTTCCAGTGGACCATGCCGCTGCTCGGTCTCTACGCCGCGATCTATGCGCGGCTCGGGCTCGCGTTCATCGGGACATGGCTGTCGGCGCCTGCGCGTCCGCTGCGCGGGCTATGGTTGCAGGCAGGGTTGATCGGTGTTGCCGTCACGGTGCTGGCGACATGCTGGCGCGCCCAGTTGTCGCCGGTGGCGCTGTCACCCGACAAGACGCCGATCCTCGATCCGGCAAGCCATGAGATCGTCGTGCCGGGCGGGCTGTCCTCCATGCGCGACGTCCTGCTGATGCCGGTCGACGGTCCTGCGCACGAACTCTATTTCGGCCCGCATACGTTGACGGCGGATGGGCGTACGCTTCATCATTTCAGTGATTTCCGCGTGTTCATTCTCGCAGGCGGCGGGATGCTCACGCCGCTCCGGCCCCTGCCGCACACGCCTAGCACCGTGCATTTCTCTGGAGCGCTCGTGGCCGATCCCAGCGTGACGCCACGGGTCATGCGCATGAACACGGTCTTCGGCCTGCCGTGCTGGGTGCCGCGTCACATCCGGCCGGCCGTGTGTGCCGACGATGCGCCGCTTCCCGGACCGCGCCTGCCCGAGCGCCCGCAGATTGACTTCAACTCCCGCATGGAGCTTGCCTATCTCGTGCCCGGCGGCTGGAGCGAGCACGCGGATGGCCGCTGGACGCTGGGTTACAGCTCGGATGTGGTCCTGCGTCTGCGTGATCCGGCTACGGCGAAGGCAGGGTTTGCAATCGACGTCGAGGCGGCGGGCTTCATTCCGCGTGGAGCCGCGATGCTGCTGACGGAGGTCTGGGTCAACGGCCATCATCTCGATGACTGGCATGTCGGCACGACCGCCAACACCACGCTGCGGGTGGACGTTCCGCCGGGTCTGGTCGGCCCCGACGGGGCGGTCCGGCTGAGCCTGCGGGTGCTGAATGCGCGACGGCCGCGAGATTATGGAGTTGGTCCCGATACCCGCCTGCTGGGCCTGCGGGTGCGTGCGATCCGGGTCGTGCCGAAAGGGGCCTGAAAGCCTGATCTGTCAGGCGGCCGGATCGATCCGCGAGGGAATTGCGTCCCGCAGGATGTAGAGCGGGCGGTTCTTGGTTTCGTTGAAGATCCGGCCGAGATATTCGCCGATCAGCCCGAGCGTCATCAGCTGGATGCCACCCAGGAACAGAATGACGCTCATCAGGCTCGGGTATCCCGGCACCGGGTTGCCGAACAGCAGCGTGCCGAACACGATCTTGCCGCCGTAGAGGACGGACAGGACCGACACCAGAAGTCCGAGATAGGTCGCGACCTTCAGCGGCCAGACGGTGAAGGACGTGATGCCTTCGAGCGCGAAGTTCCACAGCGACCAGTAATTGAAGCTGCTGCGCCCGGCGGCGCGGGGCGCGCGGTCATACAGCACCGCCACGGCAGGAAAGCCGACCCAGGCAAACAACCCCTTCATGAACCGGTGCCGCTCGCGCAGTTGCAGGAGCGCATTCAGCGCGCGTCTGGAGATCAGGCGGAAATCGCCGGTGTCGGGCGGCATTGCGACCCGATCGCCCAGTCGCGCCATGACCCGATAGAACAGATGCGCCGTTACACGCTTGGCAACGCTGTCGCCCGTGCGCGCGCGGCGCTGGGCATAGACGGTGTCGACGCCGTCCGTGAAGGCCGCGACCAGGTCCGCGATGACTTCGGGCGGATCCTGCAGATCGGCATCGATCACGACGATGCCTTCCGTGGCCCGCGACAGGTCGAGCCCGGCTGTCAACGCGATCTCCTTGCCGAAATTGCGGGAAAGTCGGGCGATCGCCACATGCGGGTCCGCGGCCTGAAGCTGTGTCATCACGGCGAACGTGTCGTCGCCCGATCCGTCATCGACATAGACGACATCCCATGTCCGGCCGATCGTCGCCATGACGGCGCTCAGCCGGGCATGGAACGTTCCCAGCGTGTCGCGCTCGTTGAAGCACGGCACCACGACAGTGAGCGCGGGCGCAGTCGGCGCAGGCAGGTCGGACAAGCGAATGCTCCGAATCGTCTCGAATGGTAACGCAGCCATCCGTCGTGGAGCTTTGTGCGTGGTTTGTAACAACGCCTCAAGAGAGGAGGCGCGATACCTTTTTCAGGGCATGGTGGGTCAGGAGGCCGGAACGTGCGGCTCGACCGTGGCGGCAGCTTCTTCCGGCAACGGCTCGGCCGGCGCCACGGGTTTGTCCACACTTTCGAGGAAGCGGTCGGCCAGGGCACCGTAGAGCGGATGCGCGCAGATCGTGCGCGAAACACCGAACGCAAGGAACGAGGTGGCCAGCAGGGCCAGCGTCACCTGCTGGTTGTCGCACATCTCCATGACAATGACGGTGGCCGTCAGCGGCGCCTGAACCACGGCCGAGAAATAGGCGACCGTCCCGAGAAGCACGACCGCGCCGGCTGTCGTATGCGGCAGGAACTGCGCGATCCAGCCGCCCATGCCGGCTCCGATCGACAATGACGGCGCGAACAGGCCGCCCGGGATGCCGGAACAGTAGGACACGATGGTGGCGGCGAATTTGAGGACGAAGAACGACGCCGGATAATGCTCAGTCCCGTCGATGATCGCGCGGGCCTGTGCATAACCGGTGCCATAGGTCGCGCCATGGGTCGCAACGCCGATGATGGCCAGGACGAGACCGCAAAGGGCCGCGAAGCCGATCGGGTGCTGCATCACGAAGCGCCCGCTCGCGCCCGGCAGCCCGCGCGAGGCACGCACGAGGATTGCCGAGAACAGCCCCCCTGCGACACCGCCCACGATGCCGCAGGCCGGAACCGCGATCCAGGCGATGCCGAGCGGCACATCGACGTCCGTATGACCGAAATAGGAGTAGTTGCCGACCAGTGCGATTGCCGTGACGCCTGACAGGACCACGCCGGTCAGCATGGTGCCGCTCGTGCGCTGCTCGAAGGAATGCGAGAGTTCCTCGATGGCGAACACGATTCCGGCGAGTGGCGTGTTGAACGCGGCCGAGACGCCGGCAGCCCCGCCGGCCAGGATCATTGCGCGGCGCATCGCGATGTTCGCATGGCGCATGCGGCGCGAGAACGCATGCATGATCGCGGCCCCGATCTGCACGGTCGGCCCCTCGCGGCCGATCGAGGCGCCGCACAGCAGGCCGAATGTCGTCAGCAGGACCTTGCCGAAGGCGACCTTGAGCGCGAGCACACGATCGACGATCGCAAAGTTCTCGATATGCAGGGTTGCGATCGTCTGCGGGATACCGCTGCCCTGTGCCCCGCGAAAGAAATTGCGGGTCAGCCAGGTGGAGGCCGCAAGGCCCGCCGGCAGTACAAGCAACATGACGTAGGGATCCCAGTGGACCAGGCGCAGGCGCGTTCGCGCAGCCCAGTCGGCCGCTACCGCGAAGACTACCGCCACCACCCCGACCAGCACCGCGCCGGCCCAGACCGTCAGGGAGCGTCGCCATTGTGTCGTCGTCGCACGGGCGGACCGGCGCAGATGGAGGATGCGGTTGTGGCGACGCAGGGGCGTTGGTGTGCGCATGTCTCTCGGAATTTTTTCAGCCGTACGGGCAGGTTACCCTTCGTTTACGCGCCAACCGATGCTTCGGGTCAATGACAGCAGGCTACCGAATGCACTTCCCCGTGCAATCCCGGATCGTGCGCGACATTCCTGCAACGCTGTGTGATACAAAATCTTCGCGCGGCGATCAGGCATGCACGAGGCCGGAGGCGGGCGCGAGGCCGCCGCTGCCTGGGAAAACCTGGCCCAGGGCTGCGCGCGACAGGCCGAGATGATCGTGCAGAATGCCCATGGCGATGGCCCGGAGGTCGGTCGTGGGCGCCAGATCCCGGTTCTCGAACAGTTGGGCGGCGGCAAGGCCCGGCCATGTGCCGCCGATGCGTCCGCCGACCACGGCGCCGCCGAGCAGGAACGCCACTGTTCCCGTGCCATGGTCGGTCCCGCCCGTTCCGTTCATCCGCACGGTGCGACCGAACTCCGTCATGACCAGAACGACTGTGCGCGACCAGGCCGGGCCCAAGCCGTCACGAAGGGCGCCGAGGCCGCGATCGAGCTGTGTCAGGGGGCCGGGCAGACGACCCTTCTGGCCTGCATGCGTGTCCCACCCTCCGGCTTCGAGGGCTGCGATCCGTGGTCCATCGGGGCGTGCGAGCAAGGAACCGCAGGCACCCGCCAGAACCTGGAACCCGGAGGGCTTCGGTGCCGGACCGGACGGCATCCGACCCGGTGTGGCATCCCCGGCAACACCCAGCGCGTCGTCCGAGAAGCCGCGCGCGCGCAGGCCTTCGCGCCATGCCATGCCTGTCAGCGGGTCATGGGCATTGAGGGCTGTGATTTCGCCATAAAGTGCCGGGTCGGGACGGCGTCCGGACTCCGGCGCATAGGCGCCCACGGTCGCGGGCCCGCGCATCAGCAGCGGCACGGCGAGGCCGAGCGCGAGCCCGTTGCCGTCGGGGCCGGTATGGCGCGCGGGCAGGGCCGCGACGACGCGGTTGAGCCAGCCGCTCGTCAGCCGCTGGTCCGCGCCGCTTTCCATGTAATCCTGCGCCTCGAAATGGGACCGGCTGCGATAATGCCCCGCGACCGCATGGACCGGCAGGGCCGTGCCCTCGCCATAAAATCCGTGCAGACGTGTCAGGGCGGGGTGCAGCCCGAAATATCCCCCCAGATCCAGAAGACCGCCGTCGCGGCCCGGCTCGGGCAGCAGCAATCCTGAACGCCATTGCGACAATGCGCCGTCGCCATACGGCGTGACCGCCGCCATGCCGTCCAGCGCGCCGCGCAGGATGACCACGACGAAGCGCGCCTCGTGAGGCGTCGGGGCCGGAGCGCCAAGAGCCAGCGAGCTGCGACCCAGCATCCATGCCGAGGACAGGCCCAGGAGGGCGGTTCTGCGTCGGATCGAAACCATCAGCGCCTCTGGAATTCGGGGGAGGAAAACAGGATCGTCAATCCGTCCTGACGGCTGCCTGCGTGATGGATCGCGGTCATCGTGCGCGACGGCGCGGCAGCGCCGAGCACGGCTTCGGCAATGGCCACCGGGTCCACGTTCGTGGCATGCGCGCTGAGCCGGTAGGCCCAGTCGGTGCGCGCCATGATATCGGCGGGCTGGGCCCAGTCGGCGGCGCGGTCGCTCCATCCGTTCGGCAGCGGCGCAGTCCAGACCGGTTGCCCGAGAAATGCCATGGCGGCGCGTAGAAGGTGACCGGGCGTGTGATCCGGGTCGGGCGGCGCCGCATCTTCTGATGAACGGGCGCCGAGATCGAGCGCGCGCAGGGCGGCGACTGTGTAGTCCCACGGGGTCCGGAACTTGGTGCGCGGCATCCACGCCGCGCGTTGGGTCACGAGGGCTCTGGAGACCGCGCCCAGATCGCCGTCGCTGCGGACGAGTGCGGTCGCCAGCGCGGCAACGACCGAGGGCGGCGGCGTATCGGAGACGAAATGCACGGCCAACTGGGTCGCGATATGGCGATAGGTCGCAGGATGCGTGCCGAGGAAGGCGAGCGCCTGCACACCGCCATCCTCGCCTTCGGGAAAGGTTCGTCCCATGAGTGTCTTCGGGCCGGGCTCATGCGCCCGCGGCCGGAAGACGAAGCCCGGCTCGGTGGCATTCATGTCCACGCTCCAGCCGGTCAGGATCGCGGCGAACGACGTGACATCAGCCTGCGCGTAGCCCGCCGCGGGAGATACGGTGTGAAGTTCGAGACATTCGCGTGCGAGATTCTCGTTCAGGCCGCGATGGCTGCGAAGGCCGGCCGGGCTGTTCGGACCCACCGACCCGGCATTGTCCAGATAGAGAAGCATCGCCGGATGCCGCATCACGGCGAGCAGCATGTCCGCAAACCGGCCCGTCACATGGGGGCGGATCGCTTCGCGGATATAGGGACCGACGACAGCCTGCGTTCCGCCCTGTCTGATACTGACGGTGAAATGGTTGGCCCAGAACCAGACCAGACGCTCGCGAAACGGCTGATCGGTCGCAAGCAATGCCCCGAGCTGCGCACTTGCCTCGGCATCCAGAAGCGGTTTGACCAGCGGATTGCCGGGCAGCTTCTGCATGCGTTGCGCATGGAGTGCTCGCAGGCCGTCGGCACTGGTCCCTAGTGTAGTGGGAAAAATGATGCGATCCGGGCCGGTCAGTTGGTCGCGTAGCCAGCCCTGCGGATCGTCGGGCAGCGGCTCGGTGCCCCGGCGTCCCAGTCCGAACCGATCGACGGCAGTCATGGCCTGCGTGTCCATCATGTCCTCGCTTCCATCCGGGTCACCATAGCGGATGGCATCGGGCGGCAATTGGGCGAGAGTGTATCGGCGGCCGACCAACGGACAAGGAGTGTAACAGGGGAGAACCGGCAGGCCGGGACCCTAGAGCACGACGACCCCGTGATGTTTGGCCTTCTCCTCGGGCTCGATATGAATGTGGATCAGGGCCCGGCCGACCTGCGCGCGCAGCGCGTTTTCCACGCGATCGCAGATCTCGTGCGCATTGTCGACCGTCATGCGCCCCGGCACGACCAGATGGAATTCGATGAAGCTCGTGCGGCCGACGGTGCGCGCGCGCAAATCGTGGGCTTCCAGCGCGCCGGTCGCGTTGCGGGCGATCACGTCGCGGATCTGCTGGAGCGTCTGGCTGTCGGGCGCCTCGTCCATCAGGCCCGCGATCGAATGCTGCATCATCTGAAAGCCGTTGCGCAGCACGTTGAGCCCGATCAGGGCCGACAGGATCGCATCGATCTGCACGAGGCCCGTCAGCGGGATCAGCACGACGCCCAGCACCAGTCCGGCCGTCGTCCAGACGTCGGACATAATGTGCTGGCTGGAGGCGAGCAGGGCCGGCGAGCGACGGATCCGCGACGCGCGTTTGAGGTTGAGCGCCCACAGCAGGTTCAGGACGCCGGCGGCCAGATTGATCGCAAGGCCGCGCCACGGCTCGAGATGGGCCGCCGGATGCAACCAGGCCTTCCACGCGACCATGAAGATGCCGAGCGCCGTCAGGATGACGAGCACGCCCTCAGCCACGGCCGACAGATATTCGGCCTTGTCATGGCCGTAGGGATGGTTCTCGTCGGGCGGGGCTGCGGCGATCTGCAGTGCCCACAGCGCGCCGAGTGCTGCCACGACGTTGATGACCGTCTCGAGCGCGTCCGAATACAGCGCGCGCGAGCCGCTCACCGCCCATGCGGCATATTTCAGTCCAAGCGCCGCGATGCTGACGGCAAGCGAAGCCCAGGCAATGGCAGTTCGACCGTCCCGATTCATGCGGGCGAAGGACCGGCATGCAGGGCGCAGATGCTTTCGCACGGTGCCATTTCGAGCTGCAGCGTCACGTGCACGATGCCGAAGCGGGCGCGCAGCATGGACGACGCCGTACGCAGGAGGGCATCGAGCGCGTTCGACGCGAGCAGGGGATCATGAACGAGGTGCGCCGTCAGGGCGGTTTCGGTCGTGCTCATCGGCCAGATGTGAAGGTCGTGAAGGTCGACGACGCCATCCAGCCCGCGCAGGGCGGCGGCGACCGTCGGCTCGTCTAGGCCCGGCGGAACCGCATCGAGCGCCAGATCCAGACTTCCCCGCAGCAGCGACCAGGTCGAGACGATCACGATGCCCGAGACGACGAGACTGACGATAGGATCCAGCACGCGCCAGCCCGTCAGCATGATCACGAACCCCGTCACGACGACGCCGAGCGCCATGAGCGCGTCGGCGGCCATGTGGGTGAACACGCCGCGCAGGTTGAGATCGCCCTTGCTGCCCCGGGCGAAGAGGAGCGCGGTGCCGCCGTTCACCAGGATGCCGACGGCCGCCACGATCATCACGACGCGCCCAGCGACGGGCTCGGGATGCCACAGGCGCAGCATGGATTCCCAGATCACGCCGCCGGTGACGATGAGCAGGACGGTTGCGTTGCCAAGGGCCGAAAGAATGGTCGACCGGCGCAGTCCGTAGGTGAAGCGTGCCGAAGGCGCGCGGCGTGCCAGATGCTGCGCCACCCAGGCGGCCAGCAGGCCGAGAATATCCGACAGATTGTGGCCGGCGTCGGCCAGCAGGGCCATGGCGTGGGCCAGGACGCCCCAGATGGCTTCCGCGATCACATAGGCGACGTTCAGGGAGATCCCGATGGCGAACGCCGCGCCGAAATTCGCGGGCGCATGCACATGACCGGGGCCGTGGTGATGATGGCCGTGCCCATGATCATGCCCGTGGTCATGCCCGGAATCATCACTGTCATGGTCATGATCCGCATGATCATGGTCCGCGTGGCCATGCTCATGGTCATGTCCGTGAGAATGCTCGTGCGGGGTCTGCTCCAGAGAGGCAGGCCCCGGGGAAGGATGAGTGTGCGCCATGGTTCCGGGATCCGACAGGCCGTCTTGATACGCGAGGGGGTCGGCCACGTCCAATGAAGACGTGCCGCGATTTCGGAACATCTAGCGAACGAAGGCCGTTTCGGTTAGGTTATGACGGCCGCCCCGTTCAGGAGATCCACGCCCATGCGCCTGTCGCACGTCATTCTCTATGTGCCCGACGTGGCGCAGAGTGTCGCCTTCTATGGCCGCGCGTTCGGCCTGCCGCCGCGGTTCGTGCACGAGAGCGGGGCTTATGCGGAACTCGCAGCCGGCGAGGCGGCCATCGCCTTTGCCAGCGAAGTGCTCGCGCGGGAGAGCATGGGCGCGGATTTTGTCGCCGTCCGGCCTGACCGCGCGCCGCCGGGCATCGAAATCACGCTGACGACCGACGACGTCGCCCGCGCGTTCGACATGGCGATTGCAGCCGGCGCCGAGCCGGTCGCGCTGCCGCAGACCAAGCCGTGGGGGCAGATGGTTGCCTATGTGCGCGACGCCGATGGTTTCCTTGTCGAACTGGCAAGCCCGATCGGCGCATAGCCGGCCCGTCCGGGCTTAGCACTTGCCCGCGGGTTGGGTAGCGCAGCGATTGGTGCGCGTTTGCTGAAGGCCCGATCGAATGTCTGCGCCGTATCGTTCAAGCGTAGAGGCGCACGGCATCTCGCCCGCATTTGCATCGGGTTGAGGAGGGATCAGCCTGCGGGAGCTGATGGACTTTGGATTTCCGCCACCGGGCAGCTCAGGCCTCGGGAGCGCCCATGGGGTTGCGGCTCATGATCGGGATAGAGATAGAACGCCCTGCGAAGCCCATGTGCAGGAGACTACAGCGTGATCGTTCAGGATCATCTCTATTGCTGCGACATGCCTGACGATGTTCGTTACCTGAGGCCGAAAGAGCTCACGAGACCCTTCATCGAAAAGACGATCGTCTTCGTTATTCCCGATCGACTGAAGGATTTTCGCAGGAATCTCTGGCACGTCAGAAAGCGGAGCAACGAGGATGGCGCTGTGTATGCGCCGCTGTTTCGCGCCCGCTGCCTTCTCGCGTCCGATCCATATCCCGAAGGATATGTCGGCCCGCTGGACGTCTATCCTTTCTATACGAAGGTCGCCCGCAACAAACGGCACTATCTCGACTATTACATGCTGTTCCTGTTCGATAGCCAACCGGAGTATGCGAAGTTCCGCTCCCTGACTGGGTGACATCCTCGACGCCGCAATTATGGCCGGATCCAACGCCATAATCATGTTTGGTTGGTCCGAAGCGACCTCCCGGGCCACGCAAGGAACGGATGTGGTCGACAGGCTTCCTCGCGCGGACAGGTCCTGCGCCTGACGAGCAGTTTCGCAGGGCCGCAGCTTTGCGCCTGCTGTCAGAAATCTTGACTTTCGGCGGAGCATGCGCCTTCCACGCATCATGATCCGCGTCACAGAACTCAGGCTTCCCCTCGATCATCCGCCCGAGGCCTTGCAGGAGGCCGTCTGCGCGCGTCTGGCAATCGATCCCGACCGGCTGCGCGGCGTGACAATCGCCCGGCGCGGCTACGACGCGCGCAAGCGCGGCGCGATCGTGCTGGTCTACAGCCTGGATTGCGACGTGGTGGACGAGGCCGGGGTGCTGGCCGCACATGCGGGCAATGCCCATGTCGGACCGACACCGGACACCGGATATGTTCCGCCCCATGCAGGGCCCTGGCCGCAGGAGACGCCGCGCCCGGTCGTCGTCGGGGCGGGACCTTGCGGGATCATGGCAGCCCTCGTGCTCGCCCAGATGGGCCTCAGGCCGATCGTGATCGAGCGGGGCAAGCCCGTGCGTCCGCGCACGGTGGACACGTTCGCCCTCTGGCGCCGCTCGGAACTGACGCCCGAGAGCAATGTCCAGTTCGGCGAGGGCGGGGCCGGGACGTTCTCGGACGGCAAGCTGTGGAGCGGGGTGAGCGACCCGCGCCGTCTGGGACGCAAGGTGCTGGAGGAGTTCGTCCGGGCCGGGGCGCCGGAGGAAATCCTGTTCGTCTCCAAGCCGCATATCGGCACGTTCCGCCTCGTGCAGATGGTCGAGCACATCCGGGCGCAGATCGAGCGCCTGGGGGGCGAGTATCGCTTCGAAACGCGGGTGGAACGGCTTCTCATCGAGAACGGGCGTCTGCACGGCGTGGCCCTGTCGGATGGCAGCGTGCCGGAGGGAGCGCCGGTCGTGCTGGCGGTCGGTCACAGCGCACGCGATACCTTCGCGATGCTGCGCGAGGCGGGTGTCGCCATGCAGGCCAAGCCGTTTTCCGTCGGCGTGCGGATCGAACATCCGCAGTCGGTGATCGATGCCGCCCGTTTCGGGCCGCAGGCCGGCCATCATCTGCTGGGGGCGGCCGACTACAAGCTCGTGCATCACGCGAGCAACGGGCGCGGGGTCTATTCGTTCTGCATGTGTCCGGGCGGCACGGTGGTCGCCGCGACATCGGAGGTGGGCCAGGTCGTGACCAACGGGATGAGCCAGTATTCCCGGGCGGAGCGCAATGCCAATGCCGGCATCGTGGTCGAGGTCATGCCGGAGCGCGATTTCCCGGAAGACGTTCTGGGCGGGGTCGCGTTGCAGCGCCGTCTCGAGCGCGCGGCATTCGTGGCCGGCGGCAGCGACTATCGCGCTCCGGCCCAGCGCGTCGGTGACTTTCTCGCAGGTGTTGCATCGACGCATCTCGGCGCGGTGGTGCCGTCCTACAAGCCCGGCGTCACCCCGACCGACCTTGCAACCTGCCTGCCGGATTTCGCTGTGGAGGCGATGCGCGAGGCCCTGCCGCGCTTTGCCCGCAAGATCGACGGGTTTGCGATGGAGGATGCGGTTATGACCGGCGTCGAGACGCGCACGTCTTCGCCCATCCGGCTGCCGCGGGGGCGGGACGGGCAGAGCCTCAACGTGGCTGGCCTGTTCCCGGCAGGCGAGGGCGCGGGCTATGCCGGCGGCATCCTGTCGGCCGGGATCGACGGGATTCGTGCGGCCGAGGCGGTCGCCGCGGCGCTGGCCGGATGACCGGGGGACCGGATCGTCCCGGTATCATCGGACACGCCGACATCTGGCGCGCGCTCGACATGCTGGCGGCAGAGCGGGGACTGAGTGCATCGGCCCTGGCCCGGGCGGCCGGTCTGGATCCGACCGCGTTCAATCCGTCGAAGCGCCAAGCGACCGACGGACGCAGGCGCTGGCCCGGCACGGAAAGCCTGGTGCGGGCGCTCGGTGCGCTCGACGTGTCGCTCGAGCGCTTCGCTCATGTCGTCGAGCGGCGCGCCGAACCGTCGGCGGCATCTTCGTCATCGTCGGGCTCCGCGCCGCGCCCTTTGCGCGCCATCGCGTGGTCCGATCTCGGGCGCACCGATCTCTTCGATCGTGCGGGTCTTCCCGCCGGCAAGGCCTGGGAAGAATGGCCCAGCCCCTTTTCGGCAGGACCGCAGGCGTATGCCGTTCACATGGACGATGCATCCCTGCAGCCGGCGGCGCGGGCGGGTGCCGTGCTCGTTGTCGTCCCGACGGCTGCGATCCGGCCGGGCGATCGTGTCCTGCTGCGCGCGACTGCAGGGGCAAGCACATTGCCGCGCGCGGCAATCGTGCAAGGGATCGATGCCGATCGCGTCGTATTCGAGCCGATCGTGCCGACCTTGGGTGTGGCGCCGGGGCCGCATCCGATCGCCGATCTGCATATCCTGCACAGGATCGCGGCAATCTGTCTGTAACGGCTGCCGTCTTTCCCTGAGTCCGCGCGTTACCGCCCCCACAAGACATTCCAACCGGAGGATCGGTGCGATGATCGGAACCGCATCGCCCTGGGCAGGTATCTGATGCTCGGACCCTTTCTGACTGTCCTTCTGGCACTGTGCCTCGTCATGGCATGCGCCTATGCGATCCAGCGTTTCGTCGGAAATGCGGGTTGGGTAGACGTGTTCTGGACGTTCGGCACGGGGTTTGGTGGCGCGGTGCTGGCCACATGGCCGATAGCATCCGTCGATTCGGCGCCGTGGCGTCAGGTGATGATGGCGCTGCTGATGTCGTTCTGGGCACTGCGCCTGGGCAGCTACATCGCGCTCCGCGTGGCCCGCAGCGATGGCGAGGATCCGCGCTATGCACGCTTCCGGAAAGAATGGGGGCCGGATTTCGATCGTCGTTTCTTCCGCTTCGTGATCGTGCAGGGGCCGATCGCGGGTATTCTGGCTGGCTGCGTGGGCCTTGCGGGGCAGGTTCCGTCTGCCGCATTTGGTGCGGGCGATGCTTTCGGCCTTGCGCTGTTTGCCAGCGGGATCGCGATTGAGGCGATCGCGGACCGGCAGATGCGCAGGTTTCGGGCGCAGAAGATTGGCCCGGTCTGTAATGTCGGTCTGTGGTCGATCTCCCGCCATCCCAACTATGTCGGGCAATGGCTGCTGTGGTGCGGGGTCTGTGTGATCGCGCTCGGTGGCAGTGGCTGGGGATGGCTTGCGCTCTCCGGTCCGGTCCTGATGGGCTGGCTGCTGCGGTTCGTGTCCGGCGTGCCGCCGCTGGAGCAGGCGATGCTGGAATCGCGCGGCGACGCCTATCGTCGGTATCAGGCGGCGGTCCCGGCGTTTCTGCCGCTCCCGCCGCTTCTGCGCACTACCCGCCGACTGCGCGGCTGAGCCAGCCGCCGATCCACGCGCCGCCCAGTGTCGCGAGCGTGCTGGCGGTCGTGCCCCAGATCAGGTCCATGGCGACCAGCGACCCGGTCCAGGGGCGCAGCGTCGCATAATTCGTCAGATCATATGTCGCATAGGCCACGAAGCCGAACGCGGCGGCATAGGCGGCCATGGCGGACCAGCGGCCCTCATGAGGCAGGCCCGCAAAGACCACGAGCCCCATGGCATAGATCACGTAGAACGCAATTGCCGGCGCGAGCCTCGGCCGATCGTTCAGGATTCCGCCCAGCGTCGCCTTGAAATGCGGCATGGCGACGAGACCGAGAAAGACCGCATCGAGCGCCAGCATGACGGCGAGCGTGCAGATATAGACGCTAAGCGTCCGAAGGGAGAGCGGCATGGCAGCGAGTTCCGAGGCCGCCGCAGCCTAGTCCACGGACGCGCCCTGCTGCAGGAACGCGGTGAACGCCTCTTCGTGCCGTGCGACATCGAGGCCCGAATCCGCGATCCACACATCGTTGAAATACGTGCCGCGATAACGCTCGCCGGAATCGCACAGCAGGGTGACGATCGAGCCGGTTTCGCCGGCCGTCGCCATCTCTCCGATCAGGCGTGCGCAGGCCCAGGCGTTCGTGCCGGTCGATCCGCCGCAGGGACGCCCGATCCAGCGCGACAGTGCGCGGGCGGCGCCGATGCTGCGCGCATCGTCGATGACTTCGCAACGATCGATCAGGGCGGGCTCGAACGAGGCCTCGACGCGAGGACGGCCGATGCCTTCGATCACGCTGCCGCATCGTCCGACGCACAGGACGGTGCGATCGGCGAGATGCCGGTGGAAGGCGGAGCCTTCGGGGTCGGCCAGACACAGCCGCGTCGCGCCGCCGCGATAGCGGACATAGCGTCCGATCGTGGCGGACGTGCCGCCCGTGCCGGCGCCGCAGACGATCCAGCGCGGCTCCGGCGCCGGTTCGAGCTTCATCTGGCGAAAGATCGATTCCGCGATCGAGTTGTTGCCCCGCCAGTCGGTCGCGCGCTCGGCGTAGGTGAACTGGTCCATGTAATGGCCGCCGCACTCGCTGGCGAGGCGGATCGATTCCACATGGGCCTGGGAGGCGTCGTCGATCAGGTGGCAGGTTCCGCCCTGGAACCGGATGGCGTCGAGCTTTTCCGGCGATGTGTGCTTCGGCACGACGGCAACGAAGCGCAGGCCCAGAAGGCGCGCGAGATAGGCCTCCGACACGGCCGTCGATCCGCTCGATGATTCGACGATCGTGGTCTCCGGCCCGATCCAGCCGTTGCACAGCGCGAACAGGAACAGCGAGCGCGCCAGCCGGTGCTTGAGGCTTCCGGTCGGATGCGTGCTCTCGTCCTTCAGATAAAGGGAGACACCGGGGGCTGCGGGCAACGGGACGCGCAGAAGATGCGTATCCGCGGACCGGTTGAAATCGGCTTCGATGGTGTGAACGGCCTGAGCGACCCAGGTGCGGTCATGGCCTTCGAGATGAATAGTGGGAGAGGGCGCGTGAGACATGGCCCGGCGCTTGTCTCTTCCACGGTGTGTCCCACGCAAGCAGAATCTGGATTGGGCAGGCGGCGCAGCCCTGAGGCTGCGCCGTTGAAAGGAGGCAGCCCGCCGGACTCGAAGGCCGCGCGACAGTCGCCTTGGGGGAATTATTGTCCCTGCGTCGGGATCGGGGCACCAGGGCTGCCCATGGCGCCCGGCGCTGCGGAAGAACCCGGGCTGCCGGGAGATTGCGGAGCGCTGAAAGGCTGCGGCTGGGACGGCTGCGGACCACGACCGGGACGCTGGACCGGCGGCGAGATCAGTTCGTCCGGCCAGACGCTGTCGCCCGGCGCGCCCGGCACCAGAGCCGTGCGTCCACGCGGCAGGCATTCCGGATACTCGGCCCGGAGACGGGCCAGCAGGCGTTCGCGGATGTCGCAGCAGACATTCCACATCGGGTTCGCGCCAGCAGCGCCTGCAATGATCCGGATGGAAATCACCTGCGCATTGCTGTCGGCGACCTGACAGCCCAGCGTCTCGCCGTCCCAGTCGGGGCAATGCTTGATTTCCTCGTCGAGGATGGCCCGCAGCCTGTCCATGGGCGTCTGGTAGTCGAGCCACAGGAAGACCGAGCCGATGAGCGCGGGCGAACTGTGTGTCCAGTTCTGGAACGGGTTCTCGAGGAAGTAGGAAATCGGCACGATATAGCGGCGCTTGTCCCAGGTCCGCAGCACGACATAGGTCGCGTTGATTTCCTCGACATACGCCCAGTCGCCGTTGATGATCAGCATGTCTTCCATGCGGATCGGCTGGGTGATCGCGATCTGGATGCCGGCCAGTAGGTTGGTCAGCGCGGGGCGTGCCGACAGGCCGACGACGAGGGATGCCGCACCTGCGGAAGCGAAGAGCGATACACCGTATTTCTCGACCGTATCGAATGTCATCAATGCCGCGCCGACCGTGATGACGCCTACTGTGATCTCGATCAGGCGGCGCAGTACGCGGATCTGGGTCTGGTGGGACCGGACCGTGATGTCATCGACATTGTCGCGCCGCGACATCCGCTGGAGATAGCTGTCGGTCGCGATCCGGAATGCACGGATCAGGCCAAAGCCGACCGTCAGGATGAAGGCGACGCCGAAAAGCTTGCCGATCGCGTGATACGTGCCGGGTGACAGGCCGACGGCTGCCGCCGGAAGGGCCGCCGAGGCCGCGATGATCATCAGCAGCAGCCGGATCCACGGCCGCAGACGCGATACGACGAGGGAGACCGTCGGAATACGCTTCAAACCGGGCAGGCGCGGGATCGCATCGGTGATCAGACGGCTGAAAGCGAGCGCGATCAATGCTGCGATAACGAGGACCAGAAGGGATGCGACCGGGGCAGGCATCCAGACGAACCAGCCTCGCAAGGCGGACAGCGAGTTGACGTAGTCATGTTTCATCGGGCGGCTGTCCTCGCTGACCCGGCTGAACCGCCGGAAATTATTCGACCGGCGCAAAGGCCGGGCTTTCAGGAAAAGATCGTGCAGGGGGAGCGCAGGACTGGCGGCGAGGGTTCCCGATTTTCGGACATGATCCGACATGAAATCGCATTTACGTGAGGGCGTGGCCTGCCGCGGACGCTGGAAGCGTGATCAGTTCGTCTGAGCCAAGTATCAAAAGTCCGGCCTTCGTTTCAGCAGGCCGAGCACAACAGGGCACAGCTGACCGGTTCCTTTCCCGCGTCGCGAAAGGACGACGGTCCAGGGCCTTCGGCAACCGCTTTAGAAGGCGGTCCGCGTCAGAACAGAACGCTCGTGCGCATCCCGAAGACCAGTGCATTGTGGTAAGTCGAGACCGCGCCGGGGCGGACGATATACTGCACGTTGGGCATCAGCTTCGTGCCCGGCAGGACGGTGGCCGCATAATCGGCCTCGAAATCGATCTCGTTCGTCTGTGGAGCGACAGCCGTATTGCCCGCTTTGCGCTCCAGCGCATCGGACGCTTTCATGCGCGGATTGACCTCGCCGTAGAGTGCCAGAAAACTGACCTGGTCCATCTTGCGGCCCGGGATCATGCCGATCGAAGACAGACCGGCGAAGCCGAACCGCGTGATTTCGGCGGTTGCCGCGTCCGACCAGACATAACCGCCCAGCACGACGAGTCCGGACGTGTCCCCGGGGCCGAAGCGATGGACCATCTGGTCGGCCAACGCATAGATCTGCGTCTGGCCACGGTGCATTTTCGGCACCGCAATCGGGTTCACGCCAGCCAGCATCTCGTTCTGATACAGCATGTCCGGGTGGGACGCCGTATCGAACATGCCGCCGATCTTGTAATGACCCGGCAGACCATGGGCCCCCGCACCCGGCGTGAAGCCGATCTCGAAGGGAAACAGGACGCCGGTCGACTGATGCGTGCTCCAGTCCCAGCCACTGGCGCCGATCAGGGTCGAGTTCTGTTCCTCATAGGCGCCGCCCTGAACGTAGACGAGACGGGTGGGGCGCACGCGGATCCGTCCGCCCCAGGCGCTGTAGGGGAAGATCTGGAAGCCGCCGTTGCTGGTCCGGCTGTTCAGGAACAGCGATTCCGGGTTGGGGCACAGGCCGAGATTCTGGAAATTGCAGTACAGGTCGGAAGCCGCGAAATCGGTGCCTGCGAGCATGCGTCCGGCCATGATGTTGACCCGGCCGGCAAACAGGTTCTGTTCCATCGTGAAATACACGAGGCGCGCGACATCGCCGCCGCCGCCCCAGATTTCCTGCACGTCGAACAAATTGCCCATGGCGCTGGAGAGATTGTTGCCTTCGCGGTTGACCACTTCGATATGTGTGACCAGCCCCGCGACATGCGCGATCTGGAACCAGTCGATATCGGCGGCCAGCGTGACCTGATGCGCATAGGCGCCGGTCTGCACCTTGCCGCCGCTCGGATTTCCGGCCGCTTCCATCAGGTAATTGACGAATGGATGGATGCCGTTGCGCTCGAGCAATGGCAGCAGGCCGCCCCATTGTCCGAGGAGATGTGCCGTCTGATACGCGCTCGACCCGGGAACGACGAACGTGGACGGCTGCAACGGACGCGTCAGCCATGCCGATTGTTCGGCGCTCTGGACTGCCTCGTCCTGTTCTCCGGCCTTGGCCGTGGATTTGAAGAGATCCATGACCGCGTCATCAGCAGCGCGGGCAGGTTTTCTCGCCGTTCGTGCGCTGTGAGTGTCGGCCGGGGCATTCTTGTCGGGAACGGTTATCTGGGCATGCGCGGCAGGGGCCGTGACCGACAGCGCCATCGCGCCGAGGAGTGCGAGCCGGCCACAGAAAAGCCGGCGTCGCCCAGAGGTGTCGCGCATCGTTTCCGCATCGTCCCATGCCAGTGAGCGGAACGATTACGCGCCGTGCGTCGAAACGTTGCATGCCATCGTTGCGTCACCATGACGGATCATGAATCGCAACGATGTCGGGGCCTCAGTATTTCTCGAATGCGCCCGCAATGCTCAGCGTCACGCCGTCGCCCAGCACGGGCAGATATTTCGTGATGCCGAAATCGCTGCGCCTGACGGTCGTTGTGGCATCGAAGCCGATCGTTTCATGCTGGTCGATCGGGTTGATGCCGGCGCCCATGAAATGTGCTGCAAGTGTCACCGGCCGGCGGACGCCGTGCAGTGTCAGCGTCCCGTCGATCCGGGCCGTCGAAGGTCCTGTCGGCGTCACCTTCGTGGACACGAACGTCGCTGCCGCGTAGCGACCGGCATCGAACCAATCCGGACCGGTCAGTTCCTTGTTTAGGGTCGTGCTCGTGGTCATCACGGACGCGATGGGAATACTGACCGCGAGCTTGTCATGGGCTGGGTCGGTCTTGTCGAGCGCGAGCGTGCCCGAGGCCTGCGAGAAGATCCCCGTGTAGGGCGTGAAGCCCAGATGCGAAATCGTGAAGACGACCTGCGTATGTGTGGGCTCGATCGTGTAGTGGCCGGACTGCGCGGCCTTCGGATCGGACGATGCCGCGGTCTGGGCGAAACCTGTGGCCGGCAGGGTCGCGAGGGCCAGGGTCGCGGCCAGCGTGCGAAAGGGTGTCTTCATGGCGTGCTGTGTCTTTGCGTCTGCGGTCGGGAGGGGGTTCCCCATGCCGTACGTCAACGCGGCATGGGGCGCACGAGATGCGGACCGACCCTTACAGCGCCGCGATCTGGGCGCGGGCAGTCTCGAGGGCGCTTTCCCGCGCGTCCGGGCCCATGGCGATCCCCTCGGCCGTCACGGAATCGATCTGCTCGACACCGACGAAAGTGAAGAGCGAGCGCAGCAGGCTCTCCTGATGCTCGAAGGCGTGCGCCGGGGTGCCCGGGCCATACAGTCCGCCGCGTGACAGCGCGAGGATGACGCGCTTGCCGCCGGCGAGGCCCTTCGCCCCTTCGGAGGAATACGCGAACGTCCGGCCTGCGACGAGAATGCGATCGATCCAGGCCTTGAGCTGGCTCGGGATGCTGAAATTGTACATCGGCGCGCCGATCACGACGATGTCGGCTGCAAGGAACTCCTCGAGCGCATCTTCATGATCGGGCGGAAGCGTTGCGAGATGCGGGATCGGGTGGGTCGCGAGATCGCGCGTGACAACGTCAATGCCGGTATGGCGTGCGCGAAACTGGGCCACGATCTCGTGGGACAGGACGCGGCTCGTGGAATTGTCGCCCAGGATGCTTGAATCGACGTGCAGCAACTTCATGATAAGGTCTCCATGTGGTTCCGATTGGTAACCAGGGATGGATAAATGACGGACCGGGGTGTCGCGCAAGAAGGCACATCGTCCATACAAAGGCACATGGAAGGAACCGGCATGGAGAAGGAATTGGCATGGACATGAACTGCGCACTTCCCGATCGCGACAGCGGGCCCTGTCAGGCCGTCGAGGCAACGCTTTCGCGCATCGGCGACAAGTGGAGCGTGCTCGTGGTCACGCTTCTGCGTGGCGGATCGCGTCGCTTCAACGAAATCCGTCGTCTCGTGCCGAGCATTTCGCAACGGATGCTGACGTTGACGCTGCGGGGTCTGGAACGCGACGGGCTGGTCCTGCGCACCGTGACGCCCACGACACCGCCCCGGGTCGATTACGAACTGACCGAACTCGGCCATTCTCTCGCGGGGCCGCTGGATGCCCTGCGCGACTGGGCCGTTGCCCATCGGCCGGCCATGCAGGCGGCACAGGCGGCATTCGATGGGCGCCACGCCGAGGCCGCATAGCAGGGGGCGGAGCAGGTGCGGCGCGCTGCAGTGCGGTAGCCTAGGTCCATAACGGGATTGTGAGGCTGTCACGCTGGACGGGCTCATCGGTGTTGCGAATGATGTCGGCCCATTACGTTCGAGATGACATCATGATGATCGACCGCACCATGCACCCGTCCGCACGGCGACGCCTGCTCGCCGCGGTGCTGTGCGCCGCAGCCACGATACCGGCTGCATTGGCCCAGACCAGTCCCGTCCCCGCCGCTGCGGGCGAGGTTCTGTTCGAACATGCGCGCCTCATCGACGGGACGGGGGCCACAGCAAAACCGGACATGGCAGTCCTCGTGCGCGATGGCGCGATCGTCTCGGTCATGTCCCAGTCGGAAGCCTCGCGCGTTTCAGGGGCGAAGGTTGTCGATCTCTCGGGCAAGACGCTGCTGCCGGGCCTGATCTCGGACCACAGCCATACCGGACTCGTATCGGGCACGCAGGTGGGATCGAACAACTATACGCGCGAGAACATTCTCGCGGCCCTCAGGCAATATACGCAGTATGGCGTGCTGACAGTCATGTCGCTCGGGCTCAACAAGTCGCCCCTGTTCGACCAGCTTCGGCGCGAGCAGCATGCGGGCCAGAATCCCGGTGCCGATCTGTTCGGCGTCGATCAGGGCATCAGCGCGCCGAACGGTATTCCGCCCGCCAATACGTTCCACATCACCGACGACCAGATTTTCCGCCCCGGGACGCCGGACGAGGCGCGGCACGACGTCGACACGATGATCGACGAAGGCACGGATGTCGTGAAGCTGTGGGTGGACGACTTCCGCAACGACGTCGTTGGTGCCAAGGGTTATCCCAAGCTCTCGCCCGAGATCTACAAAGCCGCGATCGACGAGGCGCACAGGCGGCATGTGCGTGTCGCGGTTCATATTCACGATCTGGCCGTTGCCAAATCCGTCGTCGCGGCAGGCGCGGACATCCTGGCGCATGGCGTGAGGGACAAGCCGGTCGATCAGGCACTGATCGATGCCATGCGTGCGCACGACACCTGGTATATCGCGACGCTCGATCTCGATGAGGCGAACTATGTCTTCGCGCTGCATCCGGAATGGCTGAACAATCCGTTCCTGACCCGTGGCCTGAGTCCGGAACTGCGCGCGCAGTTTGCCGATCCGGCATGGCGTGCCAGGACGCTGGCCGCAGCGACGACGCCGGCCTCGCGTTACGCCGTGTCCGTCAACCAGCACAACCTGCTGCGTCTGTATCGCGCGGGCATCAAGATCGGGTTCGGCACGGATTCGGGCGCCGCGCCCACCCGCGTGCCGGGCTTTGCCGAACATCGTGAACTGGCGTTGACGGTCGGCGCGGGCCTAACGCCGCTTCAGGCGATCACCCTGGCCACGGGCCATGCGGCCGCCCTGATCGGGCTGAACGATCGCGGCATCATCGCACCGGGCAGGCGCGCCGACCTGCTGATCGTGGACGGTACGCCGGATCGGCAGATCCTCGACATCGACCGTGTGGCACAGGTCTGGCAGCGCGGCACCCTCGTCTATCACGCGGACTGAAATCCCCGGTCCGGCAGCGCGGCCGGACCGCGCGCAGTGTCGGGACGTTGACAGTCCGAACTCTCCTGTGGCCGCTGGCACGGTATGGCGCATGCATGCGCTCTATTCGAATGACAGGAGAGTCCCACCCCTATGGCCACCCCGACGCCTCAGGCTGTTGCAGCCCCCCTGACACGCGCCGCGATCTTCCTGGTGCTCACCATTTCACCCGGGGCCGAGGCCGAGCATGCCGTCAAGGATATGTTCGCAGACCTGTCGGCGCTGCGCCGCACCGTGGGATTTCGGGATCTCAACGGGCAGTTGTCCTGTGTGCTCGGTCTTGGATCGGCGGCCTGGGACCGCCTGTTTCCCGGCCGGCGGCCGAAGGAGCTGCATCCGTTCGTGGAACTGCACGGCGTGCATCATGCCGTTTCCACGCCGGGCGATCTTGTGTTCCATATCCGTGCGGTGCGGCAGGACATGTGCTTCGAGATGGCGGCACTCATCATGGAGCGATTGCGCGCCTTCACGACTGTCGTCGACGAGGTCCAGAGCTTCAAGTATTTCGATGACCGCGACCTGATCGGCTTCGTCGACGGCACGGAGAACCCGGAAGGCGCAGCCGCTGCTGCCGAGGCGGCCCTGATCAGCGATGAAGACGCGGACTTCGCGGGCGGCAGCTACCTCGTCATCCAGAAATACCTGCACGATCTCGATGCGTGGAACACGCTGCCGATCGAGACGCAGGAAAAGATCATCGGGCGGAAGAAGCTCTCGAACGTGGAACTCGCGGATTCGGCGAAGCCGCCATACGCCCACAACGTCCTGAATACCGTCACCCGGGACGGCCGGCAGATCAGCATCCTGCGTGACAACATGCCGTTCGGTGAGCCCGGCCGTGGCGAGTTCGGCACGTATTTCGTGGGATATGCACGCTCCGCCTCGACCACGGAGGAGATGCTGCGCAACATGTTCATCGGGAAGCCGGAAGGGAACTACGACCGTCTGCTGGACTACAGCCGCGCCGTCACCGGCTGTCTGTTCTTCGTGCCCACGGCGGATTTTCTGGACGCCGTGCAGGCCTGACGACCAAAGCGGGCCTGAATGCCGGTTCAGGCCCTGCGTTCCATCAGCCCCGAGCGACGCCCGAGAATCCCGACGGCGACCAGCAGCGTCGGGATCACGAGGAGGCTGAGATAGCCCGGGATCATGGGGTCATGCAGCCGCCGGATCGCCCAGGTGACGGCAGGCGTCGTCGCCCCTCCGAACACCGTGACCGCCAGCGTGTAGGCGAGGCCGAACACGAAGGCGCGTGATCCGGCCGGGATGGCCCCCAGCATGACGGAATACATCAGCACGGAAATGACAGCCGATCCGCTGAACATCGCGATGTTCAGCACGACCTGGCTGAACAGCCCCGGGCTGTGGACGGCAAATCCGTAGGCAGGGTAGGCGGCCAGGGCATAGAGTGCGCCGAACGGGATCAGGATCGCCCAAGGATTGAGGCGCAGGAACGCCCAGATCGAAAACGCGGTCGCGACGATCCCGAAGACCATACCGATGGCGCCTGTCGCCATGCCGATACGGGGCGACAGGTGCAGCGCCGTGATCGCATAGGAGACACCGAAGGTGCGCAGATAGGTCGTGATCGTGCCGCAGGTGACGATCAGGAACACGAGCGCCACGTTGACCGGGTCGATCCGGCCATGGGTGTGCGGCGCATGGGCAGCGTGATCGTCCTTCTGAGCGCGACGCAGGTAGATCCCGGCCGGGACGACCAGAAGGCCGCAGGCGAACGGCACACGCCAGCCCCAGGCATAGAGTGCGTCATGGTCGAGCCCGAATGACAGGCCCAGACCGATGCTGACGGCGACCAGGGAGGCGATCATCTGCGTCGTCGGCTGCATCGCGGCGTAAACGCCGGCCATGCGTCCCGATCCGAGGGAATACAGGAAATCCGTGGCCGGACCGACTTCACCCCCTTCGGAAAACCCCTGAATCAACCGGGCGAAAACGATCAGGGCCGGCGCCGCGAGGCCGATCGTCGAATAGCCCGGCGTGCAGGCGATGATCAGGGCGCCGCATGCCATCAGCGAAAGCGTCAGCGTCAGGGCCGCGCGATTGCCGCGCCGCTCCGCGTAGCGTCCGATCACGATGGCGCCCAGCGGGCGGGCGAGAAAGCCCGCACCGAACGCCATGAAGGCGCCCAGCAGTCGCGCCAGATCGTCATGCCCGGGGAAGAACGCGGCCCCGATCATGGAGGCGAAGAACGCGTAGGCCACGAAGTTGTAGAATTCGAGGAAATTGCCGACTGATCCGGCCGCAACCGACGATGTTTTCGACGCAATTTGTGTCCCGGCCGTGTCCGTCATTCCGAAATCCGTCCGTTCCGGCCGTGGAGAGGTTTCCCCGGCCGTCATGAAGTCAAAACGATACGTAGTCCTGTCCGGAGCGGTCAACGCATGAGCCGCGCATCCGGATCAGACTGCTATGCGCAAACGGAAGACGGGCGTCCGCGCCGCGAGCATCCTGTCATCGTCCGGCCGAAAGCTGCACGGGTAACGCTGCGTAAAGGCAATGGATTGGCACAACCCATCCGGACCGGCATGGTTGACCGGCTCGGTCGGCGCATGCGGTCCGCATCGAAGCGCGGATATGAACAGGGAGCCATACGAACGCATGGGCGAAGGACACATCGGATCAA
The DNA here is from genome assembly GCF_000963885.1 of Tanticharoenia sakaeratensis NBRC 103193. Taxonomy (GTDB): domain Bacteria; phylum Pseudomonadota; class Alphaproteobacteria; order Acetobacterales; family Acetobacteraceae; genus Tanticharoenia; species Tanticharoenia sakaeratensis. The sequence continues at coordinate 35,809 of NZ_BALE01000002.1, read as the reverse complement.
ACGGGCCGCAGGCGCCGGGCGCCCTGGTGCGTAGCGTCGGGCGCTGGCCGCTGCTGTTCACGGGGCTTGGCGCCATGATCGGGTCCGGCTGGCTGTTCGGGGCGGCCCGCGCGGCCGCGCTGGCGGGTCCGGCGTCCATGTTCGCCTGGGTAATCGGCAGTATCATTGCTCTCTCGATCGCGGCACTGGCGACGGAACTCGGGGCGATGTTCCCGGTCGCAGGCGGCATGGTGCGCTATGCGCAAGTGACCCATGGGCGCCCGTTGGGGTTCCTGACCGCCTGCGCGAACTGGATCGCGATTACGTCCGTCATCCCGATCGAGGCCGAAGCGTCGGTTCAGTACATGAGCGCCTGGCCGTATCCGTGGGCCCATGCGCTGTATCGAAACGGCACGCTGACACCCGAGGCGCTCGTCATCGCAGGCGCGCTGGTGGTCGTGTATTTCCTGGTGAATTACTGGGGCATGCGCATCTTCGCCCGCGTGAACGCGGCCGTGACCGTGTTCAAGCTGTTCGTCCCCTGCGCCACGGCGCTGACCCTGCTGGCGGTCGCGCTGCATGCAGGCGTGCATCCGATGGGACCGTTCCTGCCATACGGGGCGTCGGGCGTGCTGACGGCGGTGGCGACCTCGGGCATCGTCTTTGCCTATAACGGCTTTCAAAGTCCGTTGAACCTCGCGGGAGAGGTGCGCGATCCGGGGCGGTCCGTGCCGTTCGCGACACTCGGGTCAGTCGGCGTCGCGACAATCGTCTACCTGCTGCTTCAGGCGGCGTTTCTCGTGGCGGCACATCCCGGCGCCGGCGGGTGGGCGTCTCTCGATCTGGCCTCTCCGTTCGCCGATCTTGCGCTGTCGTTCCAGCTCAACGGGATCGTGGCCCTGCTGTATCTCGATGCATTCGTTTCTCCCAGCGGCACGGGGGCGACCGACATGGCGACGAGTGCCCGGCTGACACTTGGGATGCAGCGCAACGGCACGGCGCCTGCGGTGTTCGGTCGCACCCATCCGCTGTATCACGCGCCGCGTCCTGCCTTGTGGCTCAGCCTGATCGTCTCGTTCGTACTGCTGTATTTCTTCCGGGGCTGGTCGATCCTGGCAGGTGCGATCTCCGTCTCGGTCGTGATTTCCTATCTGATGATCCCGGTCTGCGCCGTGGCCTTGCGACGCAGGCTGCCGTCTCATCCGAGGCCGTGGCGGTTGCGCGGGATCGCGGTCATCGGCCCGTTGAGTTTCGTCTTCGCGTCCTGGCTCCTCTACTGGGCGTGCTGGCCCCTGAGCGCCGAAGTGATCCTGCTCGTGCTGGCCTGTGTGCCGCTCTATCTCTGGGTGCGGGCCAAAGATCCCTGGCGGGTGCATCGCGATGCGGTCCGCACGGCCCTGTGGTTCCCGGCCTACCTGATTGCAATCGCCGTCCTGTCGTTTGCCGGAAGTCCGCAGTTCGGCGGCCGCGGCTGGATTGCCTATCCGTGGGATCTCGCGGCCGTGGCCGCCGTGGCTCTCGTTTTCTTCCGCTGGGGGGTGGCGGCATCATTGAGCAATCCGGATCTGGAGTGCCTCATCGAGCCGGAAGTCTGAACCGGCGGGCTTGATTTCCGGGGGCGACCCGTGCCTGCTTCCAGATCGCAACGATTCCGCAAGGATGGGACATGACGGATCGAACCGGAACGCGGCGCGGTTTCCTGCGCAGGCTGGGCGCCGCGGCCGGTGCGTCCGCCGTGTATGACGCAATGCGCACGCTCGGGCATGCGGCCGAGAGCGACTTCACGCGCGTGCCGCCTCTGGCCAAGCCCGATGGGCGAACGTCGGTTGCGGTTCTGGGCGCGGGGCTGGCAGGACTGGTGGCGTCCTACGAACTGTCCCGTGCCGGATATGACGTGACCGTGCTCGAATATCAGGCGCGGATCGGTGGGCGGAACATCACCCTGCGGGGCGGCGACCGGCTGGTCGAGATGGGCTCGCCCGCGCAGGACGTGCATTTCGCGCCGGGCAATTACTTCAATCCCGGCCCGTGGCGCATTCCTTATCATCACGCGGGCCTGCTGCATTATTGCGCAACCCTCGGCGTTGCGCTCGAACCGTTCGTGGAGACGAACTACAACAGTCTCCTCCACAGCGCGGCGCATTTCGGTGGCAGGCCACAGCGATATCGCGACGTCGCAGTGGATTATGCGGGCTATACGGCCGAACTCCTGACGAAGGCCATCAATACGCAGGCCCTCGAGACCGGCCTGTCGCGCGACGAACGGCGTGACGTGCTGCAGGCCCTGCGCCTGACCGGTGCGCTCGACCCGTCGGGCCAGTATCACGCGAGCGACGCGATGGCGCTGACCCGCGGGTATGCGAAGGAGCCGGGGGCGGGAGAGAACGGTGCGCCGGTGCCATCCAGGCCCTTGCCGCGTGGCGAACTGATGGCGTCCGGCCTGTGGCAGGCGATTGCGTTTCATCAGACATATGAGATGCAGACCACGATGTTCCAGCCCGCGGGCGGGATGGACATGATCTCGCGCGCGTTCATCCCGCATGTCGGCCATCTGGTGCGGCTGAAATCGCAGGTTGCGGCAATCCGGCAGGATGAGCATGGCGTTTCTGTCGACTATACGCGTCTGGAAGATGGAACGCGCGCGACGCTGCATGCCGATTTCTGCATCTGTGCGCTGCCTTTGCCGATCCTCGATCAGCTGTCGTGTCAGGTCTCATCGGAACTGAAGGCGGCGATCGGCGGCATCGCCTACCATTCCTCCGTCAAGATCGGCCTGGAATTCCGGCGGCGGTTCTGGGAGCAGGACGACGCAATCTATGGTGGGATCAGCTTCACCGACCAGACGATTTCGCAGATTTCCTATCCGAGCCACGGCTATCTGTCCCGCGGGCCGGGCGTCCTGCTGGGCGGCTACATGTTCGGCGAAAGTGCGATGTACCTTGCCGGCATGACGCCCGCCGAAAGGATCGCGCTCGCCCGAAAGGAAGGTGCTGCGATCCATCCGCAATATGACAAGGAATTTTCCAACGGGGTGTCCATCGCATGGAGCCGCGTGCCGTGGACTCTGGGTTGCTGCAGCAACTGGAGCGATCAGGCGCGCCAGACGCACTACAGGAACCTCGTGCGGATGGACCGGCGTGTCGTCCTTGCGGGCGAGCATGCCTCCTATGTCGGCTGCTGGCAGGAAGGTGCTGTCCTGTCCGCGCTCAATGCCGTAACCCAGGTTAACGCTCGCGCGCATGGCGGCCAGCATGCGTAAGTCCGCAGCTCTCCTCGGACTGGTCTGCGCACTCTCCGCAGCCCCATCGGCGCGCGCCGACAGTGCGACCAGTGCAGGGGCCGCGACCGGAGCGCTTGCAACGTTGCGCGACGGCGGGCAGATCTATGCGCATGTCTGCCAGGGCTGTCATATGCGCGACGGACGCGGCGGACTGGGTGCCGGAGCCGCAATTCCGGCGCTCGCGGGGAACGGCAAGCTCGAGGACGCCTCTTATCCCGCCTATATCGTGCTGCATGGCGAGGGAGGCATGCCCGATCTCGATACCATGCTGACGGACAAGCAGGTCGCAGCGGTCGTGAATTACGTCCGCACGCATTTCGGCAATCACGCGCCGGATCAGATTGATGCTGCGACCGTTCACGATATCCGCTGACCCGCAGAAGAACTTGAAGAAGGATATCCACATCGTGAAACGTTTGCTGACGGCTGCCCTTGCGCTGTCCTTCATCTCGTCCGCGCATGCGGCACCTGATGGGGCCGCGCTGTATGCCGCGAAATGCGCCATGTGCCATCAGGCCGATGGCCGCGGCATTCCGGCCCAGTACCCGCCGCTCGCCGGTCGGGTCGCAACAATCGCGTCGAACGACCAGGGCCGCGCCTATCTCGGCCATGTGCTGATCAACGGGATGACCGGGATGCTCCGGATCAACAATGCGACCTATGTCGGATACATGCCGTCATTCCGGGCGCTGACGGATGCGGACATTGCTGCCGTCCTGACCCATGTCGCCTCGCTGGGTGCAACCGGGAACAAGGCGACAATCGATGCCGATACGGTTCATGCCGCGCGCACGCCGCCGCTGAGCCCGACGGCTGTCAGCACGGAACGGCGCGGGCTCGTCGCAGCCGGTATCGTGCCCTGACGCACGTCGAACGCGCGATCGTGTCTTGACGAAGACGTGTCTGCGCAATGAACGTGCGAGACGGTTCCGGACGCCGGACAGAATGGCGTGCCGGACCATGAGACCCAGATCATGGTCGATCCGCGTTCCCGTGCCATCCCGCCGCTCGATCGCAGGACGCTGCCGCGCCTTGCGCTGATCGCGGGTGTGGTCGGCGTGCTTTCGCTGGGCTTTGCGGCCGCGGCAGGCTGGCTTTCGCCGCAACGGCTTACGCCCGCGCGGGTCATGACCGTGTTCTATGACACGAGCGGCTATCATGCGGGCTTTCGACGCAATCACGCGCGCGGTGTCTGCGCCACGGGCTGGTTCGAGCCATCGGCTGCGGCGCGGACGCTCTCGCATGCGGACGTTTTTCGCCTGACCCGCACGCCGGTCGTCGCGCGGTTTTCGCTGGCCGGCGGCGCACCGTTTCAGCCCGATACGCCGAAGGATGTTCGCAGTCTGGCGCTTCGTCTGATGCCGCCCGATGCCGCTGAATGGCGCGCCGGAATGATCGTCCTGCCCATTTTTCCGGCGGCGAACGCGAAGGAATTTGCCGCCCTGACGAAGGCGACGGCCCCGCCCCCCGGCGGCGCGCCCGATCCCGGCCGGGTTCAGGCCTTTCTGGCGGGACATCCGACCGTGGCGGCGGCCCTTGGCTACATCAAGGCACATCCGCCGGGCACGGCTACCTTTGCCGACGGCACCTATAACGGCCTCGATGCCTCATCATGACGAATGCCGAGGGTGTCAGCGTGCCGGTACGCTGGACTTTCCGTGCCGATCCCGCCAACGCGACCACAGGGGCGCCGGCCACGGGGCTGGTTTTCCTGTTCGAGGATCTTCTGACAGCCCTGCGGGCGCATCCGCTGCACTGGCAGATGATGGTTACGGTGGCCGATCCGACGGATCAGACCGCCGATCCCAGCCGAGCCTGGCCCGACGACCGACGGCAGGTCGATGCCGGTGTCCTGACGATCAATGCGGCGCAGAGCGAGGATGGCGGCCCGTGTACCGGCATCACGTTCGACCCGTTGATCCTTCCACCCGGGATCGCGGCATCCGATGATCCGATCCCGTCCGCGCGCTCTGCATCCTATGCGCGGTCCTTCGCCCTTCGCTCCGGTGAGGCAAAGCCGCCGAGCGCCGTGACGCCTGCGATCGTCGCGGCCGCGACCGGACCATCGGGCGCTGACGCGGATACCGGCGCGACGACCCGGAGTCCTGCGCCATGAGGACTAATCGGACGCCCACGCGGTTCTCGGGGATCGCGCGACTGTTGCACTGGTTCATGGCCGCGATGATCCTCTGCATGTTGTTTCTTGGCGTCTTCATGGCGGGCACCGTCGGGCCGGCCTATGCCACCTCTGTTGCCATCCATCGGCCGGTCGGCATCGCCATTCTGGCACTCGCGCTTATCCGGCTGGTCAATCGTCTGATCGTCCCGCAGCCGGCGCTGCCTGCCAGCCTGCCGCGCGCGCAGGCGCTGGCGGCAAAAGCGTCCCATGTCCTGCTCTACACGCTGATGATTGCGATGCCGCTGATCGGATGGGGAATGCTGTCGGCGGGAGCCTACCCGGTCGTCATGTGGGGCGGCGTTCATCTGCCGCCGATCCTCCCGCATGATACGGCGTTGTTTGCAGGTCTGCGTCGGGCCCACACCGTGCTGGCCTGCACCCTGTTCGCAACCATCCTGGTCCATATCGCAGCGGCCCTGCTGCATGGCCTGATCCTGCGCGACGGCGTGTTTCCCGCCATGGCATCGCTTGGTTCCCGCCACCGGGCGTGACGAACCCTGCGCGTGATGCCTATGATCGCGCCTGATCGAAAAACAGGAGATGCGTCATGGATTATGTGAAACTCGGGCAGACGGGTCTGGATATCTCCCCGGTCTGCCTCGGCTGCATGACATTCGGTGATCCCGATGCCGGAGCGCATCCCTGGACGAAGCCGGAGGCGGAGAGCCGCCCGATCTTCCGCCATGCGGTGGAACAGGGGATCAACTTCTTCGATACGGCCAACTCCTATTCCGCAGGCACGTCCGAGGAGATGGTCGGACGGTTCCTGAAGGAGTTCACGAACCGAGACGAGGTCGTTCTGGCGACCAAGGTGTTCTTCCCGCCGGGTGCCCTGGGCGGCGAGCGTCGGCCGAACGGGCAGGGACTCTCGCGCAAGGCGATCTTTCAGGCCATCGACGCGTCACTGCGCCGGCTGGGTGTCGATTATGTGGATCTCTACCAGATCCATCGCTGGGACGCGGCGACCCCGATCGAGGAAACCATGGAGGCGCTGCACGACATCGTGCGTGCCGGCAAGGTGCGTTATCTGGGCGCATCGTCGATGTATGCGTGGCAGTTCGCCAAGGCGCAGAACGTGGCCGAGCGTCATGGCTGGACCCGCTTCGTGACCATGCAGAACTATCTAAACCTGCTGTATCGCGAAGAGGAGCGCGAAATGATCCCGCTTTGCCGCGATCAGGGCGTGGGCCTTCTGCCCTGGAGCCCTCTGGCACGCGGAAAGCTGACCCGCGACTGGGACGAGCAGACCCAGCGGGCCGAAACCGACCAATATGCGAAATCGCTCTACGCCCGCACGGACGATGCGGATCGCCGCGTGGCCGAAGCCGTGGCGAAGGTTGCTTCGGCTCGCGGCATCCCCCGTGCGCAGGTGGCACTTGCCTGGGTCATGCAGACGAAGGGCGTCTCCGCCCCGATCGTCGGGGCATCAAAGACAGGCCATATCGACGATGCGATCGCAGCTTTGTCGGTGCGTCTGACGCCGGACGAGATTGCGGCGATGGAAGCACCTTACGTCCCGCACGAAGTCACAGGCTTCGCCTGAGGCCCAAGTTCCCGCGTTTCGCTACACGTGAAGGCGCTCGTCAGGCCGAGCGCCGGGATGCCGGGGCGTTCATGAAACAGACGAACGGGCCGGGGTTGGTTGCGGCCCTGACCCGTTCCGCCTTGTTGATGCCTGCGACCGACGCGTTCAGCCCTGGTAGGAAGCGATCTCGACCAGATTGCGGTCGGGATCGAGGCAATAGACGGATGTGGTCGGCCCGAGCGCGCCCAGACGTGCGACGGGCCCTTCCACGACCTGCACGCCGCAGCTTTCCAGATGACGGACCACGTCGTCGCTCGCAATCGCCGTCACGAAGCACAGATCGCTCACGCCCGGGCGCGCCGCCTCGGCGGTCGTCCAGCCTTCGCTGCCTTCGGGACGGAGATTGAGCTTCTGCCCGCCAAAGCTGAGTGCCACGCGATTGTTGCGCCCGTATTCCTCGATTTCCATGCCGAGCACCCGTTGGTACCACGATGCGGAGATATCGCGGTCACGAACGGTCAGCACCAGATGATCGAGCCGGTCGACGGTGAAGCGCATGATGTCTCCTCAGGGCACGCGGGGCTTCGGATAGGAGCAGGGGGCGCGGTCAGTCGCGGCCCGGGGGCTTGCGGCGGAACGCATCGAGGCTGACGACCTGCGCGTCCTCGGGTGGCTCCTCGGGGGCTGGGCTTTCGGCCTCGACCTCGGGCGCGCCGTCATCCCCTTCGTCATCGAAATCGTCTGCATCGCCCTGAAAGCGCATGGCGACGCGCACGTGCGGATCGGCGAACGCCGTCACGGCCCGCACCGGGATCACGAGGATGCTGCCGACACCCCCGAAGGACAGGCCGACCGAGATCGTCTCCGCGTCACGATCGACCGCCAGGTCCCAGAACTGGTGCTGCAGCACGATCGTCATCTCGTGCGGATACTGCGCGCGCAGGCGCTGCGGGATCACCACGCCCGGCGCATCGGTCCGGAACGTCAGGTAGAAGTGGTGTTCGCCCGGCAGGCCGGCTTCGGCCGCGTGCTCGATCGCGCGGAGCATGACCTCGCGATAGGCATCCTCGACCCACTGGTCATAGGGGAGAAGGCTCTCCGGCACGTCCGCGTCGAACTCTGGGGGCTGGTCGTCGGTCATGCCTCGGTATCCATTGGTGCTCTCATGCCCGAAAGCCATGCGACAGATGTCGGGACGTGACAAGTCTCGCCGTGCTCAGGGCCCTGGATCAGAACCGCCGGCATGCCATGCCGGTTCCGCATTGCGTTGGTCGATGGAGAGGAAATGGATGAAAGTGGGAGGGCTTCTGTTGCCCGGTGCCCTCCCGAACCGCGCTTATCGCTTATGCAGCGACAGCGAGCACCTGCGAGTTATCGTTGGCACTTGTGATTTAGCCCGATGACGGTGGTACAATGCCGGGCAAAAGCTGCGTCTTTACCGTGCGCGTCGAGCCTGTTTCGTCCCCATGCTCCACGCTCCCCGAAGGGATTGCGGAGAATTTGGTGGAGACGCCGGGCACTGCCCCCGGGTCCGCAACACTTATTCCACACAACGTTTATCGCCATAGCCAGGGCTTGCGCCCCAGGCAGGGAAACATATAGGGCCCGGTCCCTCCCGGCGCAAGGTGCCCGTCGGACAGGTTATCGGCAGGGGTGCGCTGCGAACCGTGAAGCGCGGGGCTCCGCATGGGCCCGGTTGTCCTCCTATGAAGGCTGTATCGCTCGATGAGGACGTTCGCACTGATGTACACTGCTGAGAGGGCGTCAGTAACGGCTGTCACTCGCGTTCTGTCCGAGCCAGGGCATCTCCATGATCGTGAAACGACTGTTGCCCTGCGCGCTGGACGCGTCACCCGTCGTGCTCTGGTGAGTATGTCTGCCGCCGCTGGCTGCCGTTCGGCATCGGTGCGGCGCACTGGATACAGATCCGGGCAACGAGAACGCGGTGGCCGGGCGCTGCAAAGGCGTTTGCCGCCGACGCAATGATCTGGCGCGGCGTGGTCCCGAAGGTGCGCGGGAACGCGAGGAATTGCTGGACCGTCTTGAGGAGTGTGGCGACGAACATGCGCTGAAACCGGGTGCAGTCTCAGGCTCCTTGCCGCTGCGTGGAGAGTGCCGGCCGGTTGGGTGGATGCTGTCGATCCGTGGCGCACGCACGATTAGAGCGGTAACGGTCCCGACGGACTGAGGGACAGCATGCACAGGCACGGCGTGGCGGACCGCGCAATGTTGATCGCCGACATGCGCGCGTTGCCGTTTTGCGACGACCGATTCGACGGGGCGTCTCGCACCTGCGGTCCATCATATTGCCTGCGCCGAGGGGCATGGGCAGGCAGCCATGAAGATCGCGCGCGCCGGTGCCGGGCGACCGGATCCTGATCGAGGATATCAGCCACGCTGCCACCTGTGCTGCCGTTCTGCGCGAGCATGGATTGGCCGTGACGCTGGAACGCGGCCTGTCCGACCGGCTCCGGAGCGTGCCCAGGTGAAGCGCGACCTGACCCTTTCGCCTGCTGGCTGGATGGCGTGCGGCACCTCCTCATGTTAGGACGGCCCCATGCCGATCTCAGCCGAACAACGCGCCGAAATCGACGCACAGCGCGTCGCCCATCACACCACGCTGCGGCCGACCGTGCCCGCGTTGGAATCGCTGCTGTACACGCCGTTCGAGTTGCTCGATCACGGCTTTCTGCGCGTGATCGACTACATGGGCGATGACGGGGCGGTCGTGCAGGCGGCGCGCGTGTCCTATGGGCGCGGCACGAAGAAAGTGTCGGAAGACGCGGGCCTGATCCGATATCTGATGCGGCATCGTCATTCGACGCCGTTCGAGATGTGCGAGATCAAGTTCCATGTGAAGTTGCCGGTCTTCGTGGCACGTCAGTGGATTCGCCACCGCATGGCGAATGTGAACGAGTATTCCGCGCGCTATTCGATTCTCGATCGTGAGTTCTATCTGCCCACGCCCGAGCAGGTCGCCGGTCAGAGCCGCAGCAACCGCCAGGGCCGGGCGGATGCGCTGGATGCCGATACGGCGGCACGTGTGCTCGACATGCTGCGGGCGGATGCGACACGCTGCTTCGACGACTACGAGACGATGCTCGATCCGGACGGCATCGGGCTCGCCCGCGAACTCGCGCGGATGAACCTCACGCTGAATACCTATACCCAGTGGTACTGGAAGACGGATCTGCACAACCTGATGAACTTCATCGGGCTGCGGGCGGACCCACACGCGCAATACGAAATCCGTGTCTATGCCGACGTGATGCGCGATATCCTGCGGGCCTGGGTGCCGGCGACAGCAGACGCATTCGAACAGTACCGCCTAGGTGCTGCGACCTTCTCGAAGGGCATGCTCGCCGTGCTTCGACGCAGGCTGGCGGGCGAGACCGTGGCGCAGTCCGATTCGGGTTTGAGCAAGCGCGAATGGGAGGAAATGCATGCGGCCCTCGGGTTCTCCGCCGAAATCTGACAAGGCGCCCGCCTCCGATCTGCCCACTTCCGATCTGGACGAGGTGATGCGCGCGGGCGACCGCGTGCCGATACCGACCGGTCTGCCGAGCTTCCGCGCGCCCATTATCGCGGCCATCATGGCTGTCGCGATCTGGGGCGGGATCGCCCTGTTCTGGCCTGTCCCCAAGCGCGTGCCGCTGCGTCTGTGCAGGCATGACGTGCAGACCACGTCCTGCGTCGTCCACCACTGACGTCCTGACCAAGGCGCTTGACCAGCCATCAGATATGAAGGAAACCTTCTCAGGTTAGCTTCATGTCGAGGGCCCGCTGCATGATCGTCGATACCGAGCCGGCCGCCATCGCATCCGGCCTGCGCGCGGCACTCGGAGCCCTCAAGCGTCGCCTTCGTGCACAAGGTGCTTCCGACGATCTTTCGTCCGCACAGATCGCGCTGCTGAGCCGTCTCGATCGTGATGGACCCGCGACCGTGACCACGCTCGCCCAGGCCGAAGCCATGCGGCCGCAGTCGATGGGCGCGCATGTCGCGAGTCTGGAAGCGCGCGGGTTCGTGCGGCGTGAGGCCGACCCGCAGGACAGGCGCCAGTTTCGCATCGTGATCGAGCAGGCAGCCCGCGATGAACTCGCCCGGCAGCGTACAGCGCGCGAAGACTGGCTGGTGCAGCGGATTGCCGAAACCCTTTCGGAAAGCGAGCGGTCGGATCTCGCGCGGGCCGTTGTTCTCCTCGAACGCTTGGCCGGTATCTGAGGGTGGCGCATCAGGGAGATCATCATGTCGATCACGCTATTCGATGCTGCCAGAGCCTTTATGGTGCCGGTCCTCCGGAAGGGTGCTCATTCGATCCCGATGGCTTGTCTGATCAGCCGTGTCAGGACGGAAATCATACCGCCGGTGAAGGGATCCGATGTGCCGATCTGCCGGTCGTTCTTGTGACTGTGGTCGGAAGGCCGTTCGGGCGTCGCGATCGCAGCGACCGCGTTCTCTGTCCTGCCGAGCGGGCGGACAGTCCGGCCGGTCTGGACGAGATGCCGTCCGATTGTCTCATGCGGATGCGCGCAACTGGCGCAGGCAGCGGCACATATCGGGCTGCACGCGGCGTTTCTCGGATCGTGTCGACAGCTGTGGCGACCAGCGAAACGTGGAACGCCACGTTCCATGAGGCTTGCGCTCCGAATTTCACCATCGGATTGGCCATCGCTGTGGCGGCCGATTTCGATGTGACGATGCCGAATCACACGCTCATGCATCGTTTCCGGAAAATCAGCGCAGCGGAAGCGACCGACGGTGTTCTCGCGCTCCCGAAAGCATGTTCCCTCCAGTGAGCCGTCTGTTCCGCGCCCTTCACAGTCGAAATTTCCGGATTTGGGCTGCGGGCGCTGCCGTCTCCAATGTCGGGACGTGGATGCAACGCACGGCACAGGACTGGCTGGTGCTGACGGAGCTGTCGAATCACGATGCGACGTCGGTCGGTTTCGTCATGGCATTGCAGTTCGCGCCGCAGATCCTGTTCCTGCCTTGGACCGGGTATGCCGCCGACCGGCTTGACCGGCGTCGTCTTCTCATGACGACGCAGGGCTTGATGGGCGCGCTTGCAATCGGTCTCGGGCTCTTGACGGTCGCGGGCGTCGTCCGACTCTGGGAGGTGGATGTCTTCGCGTTCCTGTTCGGGACGGTGGCGGCATTCGACGCGCCGGTGCGACAGACGTTTGTGGCCGACCTTGTGGGCGAGGAGGACCTCGCCAACGCCGTCGCGCTCAATTCGACATCGTTCAACGCCGGGCGGATGCTCGGCCCGGCAGTCGCTGGTCTGTGCATCGCGGCGACCGGATCGGGATGGGCATTTCTGCTGAACGGCGCGTCATTCTTCGCCGTTCTCGTCTCCCTGCGCTTCCTGCGGGTGCATGAACTGCATGCGAGTCGGCAGGCGGCGCGCGGTGCATCGGGTCTGCTGGACGGTTTTCGCTATGTCTGGGCACGGGACGATCTGAGGGCGGCCACGCTGATGCTGCTCGTCATCGGCACGTTCGGGCTCAACTTCCAGATCTACATCGCGACCATGGCGGTCAGCGTGTTCCACGTCGGCGCAACACATTACGGCGCGCTCAACTCCGCCATGGCGGTGGGCACGATCTGCGGTGCGCTGATGGCGGCAAGGCGGGCCCGTGCGACCTTTGCCTCGCTGGCGGTCGGGGCGGCCGCGTTCGGCATCGGCTGCGGCTGTGCGGCCCTCGCACCGACCTATGTCGTCTTTGCGATCGTTCTCGCGGCGACCGGCGTTGCGACCCAGACCCTGACCACGACGTCGAACAGCTTCATGCAGCTTGCGAGCGCGCCGGCGATGCGGGGCCGCGTCATGGCGATCCGGCTGGCCGTGGCATTGGGCGGCACGCCCGTCGGCGCCCCGATTGCAGGGTTCGTGGCCGATCATTGGGGCCCGCGCTGGTCGCTCGCTCTTGCGGCCCTGTCCGGGATCATCGCGGCGGGGATCGCGTTGCGTCACCTGACCCGCCCTCAGCCGTCACGTTCATTCGATTGACGCGAACGTTTCGCCCGAACAGATGCGTTGGATGTTAAAGCGCATGACCTGTCAGTGTCGGGGCCGGTTCATTGATCGGTATGGAGCAGGATGATGACAGCGGACAAAGCGGAGATGCAGGCGGAGATCGCGATCGTGGGCGGTGGTGCCAGCGGCGTCTGCGTGGCGCATGCCCTTGCACGCCGCTACGGCATCCGCGCCGCGATCATCGAGCCTTCCGGGCAGCTTGGGCGCGGTCTCGCCTATGGCACGCTCTGCATGCGCCACCTGCTCAACGTCAACAGCGCAGGCATGAGTGCCGTGGCGGATGATCCCGATCACTTCGTGAAATGGTTGCAGAACAACGGTGATCCGCAGGCCCGGCCCGAGGGATTTGCGCCGCGTCATGTCTATGGGCGCTATCTCTCGTCGCTTGCGGCCGAAGCCGAGCCCGTTCATCTGCGGGCCGCGGCGATTGCGTGGGACCATGACGGGAATGCCGCGCGCCTCGAACTTTCGGACGGTCGCCGGGTCGCCGCGCGCCAGGTCGTGCTCGCGCTTGGCAATTTCGATCCGGCGCCGGTGGTGCGCGTGCCGGACGATGCGGCCCGCCTCTATCACCACAATGCTTGGGACGACGCGTTTTATGCCGATGTGAGGCCGGAGGACCCGGTCATTCTGGTCGGTACCGGGCTGACCGCCGTGGATGTCGTGCTGAGGCTGCGCGACAATGGTCATCGCGGCGTCCTGACCGGGATCTCCCGTCACGGCTGGTGGCCCGCGCGTCATGGCGATGGAGCGAAGCCCTCGGCAGCACCCGATATCGAGCCCGGAACCAGCCCACGCGCGGCATTGCGCGCCCTTCACAAGGCCGTTCTGGCGGGTGCTTCTCCCTGCGCTCTGGTCAGTGCGCTGCGCAGCCGTACGAATGCGATCTGGCTGTCTTGGGACGAGGTTCAGCATCGGCAGTTCCGCCGCCATCTCCAGCGTCGCTGGGACATCATGCGTCATCGCATGGCGCCTGACGTGGCCGATGCCATCGAGGCGGATCAGGCCTCGGGGCGGCTGGTCACGCAGCCGGGGCATGTCGTGGGCCTCGAAGCAGACGACGACATGGCCGTGGTCACCGCGCGGACCGTCGACGGGGAGGCAAAGTTCCGGGCGGCGCGGGTCGTCAACTGCACGGGGCCGAGCCTCAACTATGCGAAGGCCGGATCCCGCCTGTTGCAGACCATGCTGAACCAGGGCGCGATTGCTCCAGGTCCGCTGGGCGGGGGTTTGAACGCAACGCCGGAAGGCTGGCTGATCGCGCGTGACGGGACCGTGGCGACAAGGCTCGCGACGCTGGGGCCCGCCCGTCTGGGCGTGCTGTTCGAGTCCATCGCCATGCCGGAAATTCATGTGCAGGCGGCGGCGCTCGCCGACCGGATCGCGGAAAAACTACGGATCACCGGCACATGACACTGGAGCAGTTGCGTATTTTCGTGGCGGTGGCCGAGCGCGAGCATGTCACCCGCGCATCGGAGGCCCTGTGTCTGACGCAATCCGCCACCAGCCACGCGGTCGCAACGCTTGAGGCGGAATTCGGTGTGCCGTTGTTCAGCCGGGTCGGCCGCCGGATCGTGCTGACGGAGGCCGGGCGTCTCTTTCTGGATGAAGCACGCGCCGTTCTGGCGCGCGCTGCCAGTGCCGTCGAACGCCTGAGCGATTTCGCATCGCTGGGATCGGGCACGCTGCATGTGCATGCAAGTCATACCATCGCAAGTTACTGGCTTCCGGCGCGCCTTAATGCCTTTCGTGCCCGTCACCCGCGCATCGCGATCCGTGTGACGATCGCCAATACCGCCGCGGTCTGCCAAGCCGTGCGCGATGGCGATGCGTCAATCGGTCTGATCGAAGGCGAAAGCGCCGATCCGGTGCTCGAGAGCCAAATGGTTGCGACAGACCGGATGCTGCTGGTCGTGGCTCCTGATCACCCCTGGGCCACGCATCCGCCGCATCCTTCGGATTGGGCAGCCTGCGAGTGGGTCCTGCGTGAGCCCGGATCCGGGACGCGCGCCGTGTTCGAGACAGCAAGCCGGGCGATCGGAGCCGATCCGCAGGCCTTGCGGATCGCGCTCGAACTGCCGTCCAACGAGGCCGTGGCGAGTGCCGTCGAGACAGGGCCGGGGGCGACGATCCTGTCAGCGTCCGTCGTGGCCGGGCGCCTTGAAGCCGGATTGCTTCACGTCGTGCCGTGCATGCTGCCGGAGCGGCGGTTTGCGCTGGTGCGACATCGTGAACGTGTGCCCAGTCCCAGTGCGATCGCATTCGCGGCGCTGCTGAAGGACGCCGGGCCATAGCGTTTCCGAGCAGGCAGGGCAGTGGGTCGGACATCGCCGTTTCGGGACCCGTTCCTGCCCGCCGTGCCCCAAACCTTCTTCCCGGCAGCCCGGCGGGATATTTCCTGCTCGACGGTCTTGCGCAGCGACGAATGGTTGTGAGACGCGCGTCAGTCCCGCAAATGCCGTGTGCGGGCAGGGCCTTTTGCAGATTCCCCGCGCAGTGTCCGTCGAGGCGGGCCCGGCTCAGGAATCGGGATGAGGGCCGAGCGCGTTGAGTGGAATCTTCAGAAACCGGCGTCCCTTCGCATCGGAGACAGGCAGATTGCCAGCGTTGATGTTGACCTGAAGGGCATGAAGGATCAGGCGCGGCATCGGAAGTGCTGCATCGCGTGCGTGCCGGTGTTCGATGAAGCTGGCACGGTCGTAGGTCGTCCAGGGATTTTCACGGCGCTGCTGCGCGACCGTCGTTTCCCAGGCCGGATCGCGGCCACCGTGGCGATAGTCATGACCCGTGAACAGGCGCGTGTCGTCCGGCAGCGCCATGATGGCGGCGATACTGTCATACAGCACGCCCGCGTCTCCTCCCGGGAAATCGGCGCGCGCCGCGCCCGTGTCGGGCATGAACAGCGTGTCGTGAATGAAGGCGGCATCGCCGATCACATATGTGATCGAGCACAGCGTATGGCCTGCCGAAAGCATGATCCGGCCGGACAGCTTGCCGATCGTGAACGTCTCATCGTCGGCGAACAAATGGTCCCACTGGCGTCCGTCGACCGGAAAGTCCGGAATGTCGTAGATCTCGCGCCACAGTTTCTGGACCTCGACCACGCGCGCACCGATAGCCGTGGGGGCGCTGGTTTTTTCGTGCAGATAGGCTGCGGCCGACAGATGGTCGGCATGCGGATGCGTGTCGAGGATCCGGACCAGCCGGAGATTGTTCTTCGCGATGTGAGCGAGAAGGCGGTCTGCGGAATGATGCGCGATCGCCCCTGATTTCTCGTCATAATCAAGTACGGGATCGACCACGACGCAGTCACGCGTCTCCGGGCATGAGACGACATACTGCACGCTGCCGCTGTCGGCGACCCAGAATGCAGCAACATCGGGGGCAAGGCCGGGGACGGCCTGAATTTGCGAGCCAGTCATGCAGCGGGTCTCTCATGGCACGGGGTGTCAGGTCAAATGCACGTGAGGCGGATCAGATCGGCAAAAGCAGCACGGGAAGGGGAGCAGCCTCGAGCCAGTCCGCCGGCACGTCGCGTGGAGCTCGCATCATGACAAGACGGGCACCGGCTGCCTCCGCCTGCATCATGGCATCCTGAACCGTCGCGACCCGATCAAGGGATCGGGGCTGAACTTCGGTGAACGGCGCGGGCCATGTCGAAGGCGCATCTCCGACCGGGATTGCGACCGGATCGTCTGACCGTGCGATCCAGGAGGCGGCCCAGCTGAGCGTGTCGAGATCGCCGGTCCATGCGAGGGCGACCCGCGGGCCGATGGCAGGCTGGTCCGGACCAAGGAGCAGCACCGGGCGACGACCGCGCCGCAGGGCTGCCTCAAGGCGCACGCGCTCATGCATCCCGATCTCGGCACCGGTTTCCAGCATCACGAGCTGCGCCGTGCGCGCGCGCTCCAGAACGGCGGCGCGCCCGTCGCCCCGGATGTCGCGCCAGCGCGCATCATGCCCTGTCCGGCGCTGCGTCGCGATCCAGACATCCAGCGTCGCGCGCATCTGGCCGAGCCATTCGCTGCGGGCGGCGAGGAAAGCCTCGCGGTTCTGGGGGCGGACCAGGGCCTCCAGCGCCTCGTCGCCGGGAAGGGCGCCGGTATCGATCGCCAGAAGCTCGGCGCGGCCGCCAGTCCAGTCCAGAATGCGGCCGGTCTGGGCGAGCGTGTCTGCTGCGCGGGCCGGGTCATGCAGCGTGGTCAGTACCGCCATCTCGCCGTCGATCCAGGTCGGACGGGAGGCGAGCGTGGAGGTGCGCGTCGCCGTCGCAAGGGCATAGCCACAGGCGGTTGCTGCAAAGCACAGCACCATCGACATCGCCACGTTGGCAAATGCCGCAAGTGGGCGGGCGTCGCGCAACAGGTCGACGGTCTGCTGACTGAAAGACGAAAACGTGGTGAAGCCGCCGCACAGGCCGACCAGGATGAAGGCGCGCAGTTCCGGACTTGCCGCGAACCGGCTGTCGGCCGCTGTCAGCATCGCGGCATAGCCGATGACGAACGAACCCGTGATGTTGATCAGGATCGTGGCCCAGGGGAGCGACGTGCCGAACACGCCGGGCCCCCAGGCACTGATAGCCGCGCGCAGGACCGTCCCGATCGCACCTCCGATGGCCACGATAAGATAGACCAGCACCGATAGGCTCCTGTTGTGTCGGACATTGCTTTCGTGTCTCGCAAGGCGAGCGGTCTGGCGCAATAGTCTGTGGCCGCATCTGCGTGCGTTCCAGGCGAGGCGACGCCGTCGTCACGGGTATTGCCCCCGGCCGGGAGCCTCGTCTGATCGATAGAAAATTGACGAAGGCATGGAGAAAGAGATGTCGAAACCCCCAGTGCCCCCGTCCACGGACGAGACGGCGCGCCTCAGGGTCCGGGCAGCCGAGGATGCATGGAACAGTCGCGATCCCGTGCGGGTCGCACAGGCCTACACGCCGGACAGCATCTGGCGGAACCGCAGCGAGTTTCTGCAGGGGCGTGAGGCGATCGTGGCGTTCCTCGAGCGCAAATGGGCGCGTGAGCAGGATTACCGTCTCGCAAAGGAACTCTGGGCATTTCAACAGGACCGCATCGCGGTGCGGTTCGCCTACGAATGGCATGACGAGCAGGAGCGATGGTTCCGGTCCTACGGCAACGAGAATTGGGAATTTGCCGCCGATGGCCTGATGCGCTGGCGGCTGGCATCCATCAACGATGTGCCGATCGAGGAGAGTGATCGCAGGTTGCGCTGGGTCGGGGATCGCCGTCCCGACGACTACGCTTCATTGACGGCACTCGGTCTCTGACGCTGATCTGCGCTGTCGCTTCGAAGGCGACTGTGCAGGCGCTCCCTGTGATGTGGTTTGGCGGTCAGGAACACAGCCGGGTCGCGTGCGCGTCGGCGGCTCCGATGACGACCGTTCGGTAACGTCTTTCCGTGCCGACGCCAGGTAACCGATGTCACAGTGGTAAGAGAGCAGCGCATTGCGGCTTGTTACCCGGCGTTCTGGTCGGCTGGGGCCCGCGCCGTCCGTGGCATGCCTTCGTGTGTTTCGAACCGGACTTTTTTTGCTTCGTAAGTCTGCAGCAGGCTCGAAATAGACAAAGGCATTCTGCTGGGGCATCGACGGCGCGTCCGGCAGTGATGGGAACACTTCCGGAGACGGTGCCCTCATCATCTACGTGTGCCGGCCGCGCCTTGACGGAAGCGGTGAAGATGGCGGGGTCTGCTCATCCAGAATGGTGGGATCGCCCTGTAGCCCGGTCGGCATCGCGCATTGCGGAGGCAGATCCGATGCTGACCGGCGACGTCACATCGCGGGTCGGCACTGCAACATGAAACGGTCTCCGATCTGCAAGAACGATGTCGTCGCGTGCCTTCGTCGATACGAGGTGCCCCCGTCGATGCCTTACTCCAGCGGGCCCGGCTTCAGGATCGTGTTGATGATGGTCGCCCGGCGGGACGCATCGGATGCCGCACCTCCGGACCACATGGCATCCGCCGCCCGTACGTCCCCCGGGGAAACCAGTCCATCTGCCCCGGATGTGATGGCCGCGTGAGACGGCGTCCGAGGCGTATCGGTGACGATCATCGTGCCGCCGTCGCGCTTCAGGCGTGTCGCCAGCCGCTCGCGCAGCGCCGTTCGGGCCGGTTCCGGGGCGCTTCCGAGCGTCATGCCCGGGTCCAGCGCGTGACTGCCGAACAGGCGGCCCATCTCGCCGTACAGCACCAGCAGGAACTGGGCGGTTTCCGGTCGGGCGAGATCAATCGTGTCGTGGCCGAGGTCAGGATAGGCGCTCAGCAGCGTAGGCGATCGGCCGGACAGGTCGATTTCCGGCACTACATGCAGCCCACGTGCCGCCGCATAGTCGATGAGGGCGTGGATCTGCGCGTGCGTGTAGATCGTGCTGCCCGAACCCAGCTTCGGATAACGGCGGCTTTCCACGCGAAACACATCCCCGCGCGCCACGGTCAGGTGCAGGATGTTGAGGCCCAGCAGGGCAGCCGTGTCGATCCGGCGTTCGACGTCCGTCAGACTGAGAAAGCGCTGCGTCACATCCACGCGCAAGGCACGCCATCGCACTTTCGGGCACGCGCTCTGCGTGCCGAATGCCCATCCGCCGCTTCGTGCCGTCAGGGCGAGCGTGCTCATGGCGTGCAACGTACCCAGGGGGCCGGTCGCATGGAGTGCCAGGCCGGCCGCCGTAACGGAGATGCTGTAGCGTTCCGGAACCGTGCCCGGTAGCGCGTCATCCGCGAGACCCTCGCCGATCCCGTCATCCAGCGCCCGATCCTCGGTCACGTCGATCGGAGTCGGATTTTTCGAGCGTGTCAGGCCGTCGGCCGCCGCGCGCCGTGCAAGCGCCCTGTCGAGCCGGGCGAGCGCCGGGTCGAGCTGGGCAGTATGCGGCCCGTGCCAAACGGGGGCGAAGCCCTGGCCTTCGGGAAGCACCGCCGGCGTCTGTATTGCCGTCGCACTTTCTGCCGCGCACGGCATGAGCGCCAGCAGTGATGCCGCAAGCCGGAGGCGACGCATGCGCGCAGGAAGCGCAACCAAAATCCGGCTGGCCGGTTGAATGAGATCGAACATCGTGGGGAGCATTCGATATGACGGCGTCAGATACGGCAAGTCTCGTGATCCTCGAGGGTAGCCGTTACATTGCCCTGACACATACCCATCCGGATGCAACGTTCATGGGCGATCCGGGAGACGATCACCCGGTCCGCCTTCTCGTCATGCTCAAGCCGCGCACGCCTTTCGTCCAGCCGGTGCCCATCCTGAGCCGCGCCGACTACATCGAACGTCACGCGGCGCGCGAGGACATCATCGAGCGCGTATCGGAACTTGCGACACAGGCGGGTCTGACGGTCGAGCGCGCGGACGCTCCCGCGCAGCTTGTGGTTCTGACAGGGGCGCTGTCGAAGGCGCGCACACTGTTTCATCCGGAGCATATCGGGCTCTATCAAGTGGGAAAACGCCAGTGCCTGGGGCGTCACGGCGGCATCAGCGTGCCGCATGAACTGGCCTCCGAGATCGTGGCGGTCATGGGATATGACGAGCGGCCCGTGGCGCGCACGCATTTCCGACGCATCAAGGCCGATGGCGTCGCACCACGCGCGGCCGGCACCAGCTACACGCCGCCGCAGGTGGCAGCGCATTACGGCTTTCCCGGCACGACCACCGGCGGCAGCTCGGGCATCGGCGCGCATTTCCGCCGCGCCGATGCAACGCCGTTGGCGCAGACCATCGCGCTGATCGAACTTGGCGGCGGATACAAGACCGAGCAGATGGCTCAATATTTTTCCGCGCTCAAGGTCGATCGGACCGGCAAGCTCGTCGCGGTGCCGGTCGCCGGCGGATCCAACACGCCGGAGGGCAACCCGGACGGCGCCGACGGCGAGGTTCAGCTCGACATCGAGGTGGCAGGGTCCGTGGCGCCCGCCGCCGATATCGCGGTCTACTTCGCCCCGAACCAGAACACGGGCTTTCTCGAAGCCATTACGACCGCGACCCACGATACGGCCAACGCGCCCGACATCATGTCCATCAGCTGGGGCGGTCCGGAAAGCTCCTGGAGCACACAGGACATGACGGCGATGGATCAGGCATTCCAGAGCGCCGCGGCGCTTGGCATCACCGTGTGCGTCGCATCCGGCGACAGTGGCGCCGATGACGGAACAAGCACGCCCACGGCGGATTTTCCTGCATCCTCGCCTCATGTGCTGGCATGCGGCGGCACGTCGCTGCCGAAATCGGGTCCGGAAGTTGCGTGGAACGACGGTGCGGAAGGCGGTGCGACGGGCGGTGGTTACAGCACGCAGTTCGCGAAACCCAACTGGCAGGCGGGCAACACGCAGTCGATGCGCGGTGTGCCGGATGTCTCGGGCAATGCCGATCCGCAGACCGGATATCGGGTCACGGTGGACGGGCAATCGACCGTGATCGGCGGCACGTCGGCTGTTGCACCCCTCTGGGCGGCGCTGATCGCACTGTGCAATGCGCGAAGCGGCAAGAAAGCTGGCCTCGTGGCGCCAGTGCTGTATGCCAGCACGCAGGATCTGAACGACATCACATCGGGCGGCAACAATGGTTATGAGGCGGCGTCCGGCTGGGATCCGGTAACCGGTCTCGGGTCGCCGAAAGGCACGGCCATCGCCGCGACGCTGTCAGGCGCATCTGCGCAGGCGTAAATGCCGGGACGGGAGGGGCAGGGCTCCTGTTCCATTAACAGGCCTCTCTGGCCGTCGCGCCGCTTGGACATACGCTACATGTCTTGGCCGGGCGCGGTCGCCATCGCGAACCGGCCTCTCTGTGGCGGGCTTGTTTTGATTGATCCTGCACAGTCTGACTGAGTCGCGCCATTCGCCTTCGCTGATGCGATTATGACATTCGATCCGTGCGTGTCGCGGAACGACTTGCTTTTGCCAGTGCGGTTTGATGAGACACCGAAGTGCAAAATAGGCCATCCCGCACCGGCCGATGGCAACCGGCCCGTGCGCATGCCTTCGCCACCGCGCAGGGAGGTCCATGTTTCCGATGGGTCGAGGTCGTTGGCTTCCAGTTGCATCGGAAGTCGACGCGAGTGATTCTGAAAGCCTGCCAAGTAGCTTCATGCGGTGATGATACCATCAATCCGACGATCGGGCCTCGGCTGTTCGCCGGTGGCCGCCGCCTATTGCGTGCTCGGTCAAACGGTCGATTTGCCAGTATGATAAGGCAAGGGCGTCACTGAGGTCTGAAGCGTTTGAATTGCACACGTTTCAGAGCCCGTAAGGCGTGTCTGTCGGCAAGGCCGCAGCGGGTTAACGGTCTGAATTTCGTAAATTCACACCCGCCTGAGAGATCAATGTCGTACTCTGACATGGAGCTCTGGCAAAGTGACCGACGACCGCCCGGCATTTCTGTGCCGTGCGGCTCAGTCTCGAAAATCTACGGAGCGCGGCGGTTTTTCAGCATCGGCGTCGGGATTGGCTGGCCGTCGAAATATTCCGCATCGGTCAGGTAACCGTGACGGCCAAGAGCGCGGATCCCTATCTGTCCGCTATCCGGATAGGTGCAGATCTCGTTGGGCGAATTGCCGCCGATCGCCAGATACACGAGGTCTGCTTCGAACGGGTTGGCGATCTGATGCGCGATACCCGTCCCTGCCGGGCAGGAGATGCAGTCGCCAGGCCCGATTTCGTCGATATCATCGCCATACCGGAACAGGCCACGCCCTTCGAGCACGTAGAAGATTTCGTCGTCCAGCAGATGCGTATGGGCCGGGCAGGAACTCCGGCCAGGCGGCACACGGTTCAGACGCATGCCTAGACGACCGCCATAGGCACCAGGTCCTGCCGCTTTCATGGCGGGGGTCAGCGTCCTGGATGTATGTTTCCATGCATCGGGCACGTCAGGCGTTTCGCACGCGCCGTCGTTGATGTTCACGATCTGCGGGCGCGTGTTCAACGAACGGTCTCGAACTGCCGGAAGATCAGCTCCGGCGTGCGCTCTTCTTCCCGTGCCTCAAGCACGACGTCATGGAACGGCGAGAGCCCGCAGACCGGATCGGTATTGCGGGCGTTTCCCGTGAGCGCAAGCGCCTGGCAGCGGCAGCCACCCCAGTCGATCTCACGACGGTCGCATGAGGCGCAGGGCTCCGGCATCCATGCCGTTCCGCGAAAAAGGTTGAACAGCGCGGAATCGTTCCAGATCGCGCCGAGCGACTGTTCCCGCAGGTTCGGGAATTCGACACCGGGGATCGTCTCAGCTGCATGACAGGGCAGGACGCGGCCGGCGGGCGTCACGTTCAGGAATCGACGCCCCCAGCCGTCCATGCATGGCTTGGGACGCTCGAGGTGATAGTCCGGCGTCACGAAATCGATTGCAAGGCTGTCACCGTAGCGCGCGCGCGCGGCCGCCACGTCGACTTCCGACTGTTCGAGCTGCGCGCGCGACGGCAGCAGCGCCGCGCGATTGCGCAGGCCCCAGCCATAATACTGCGTGTGTGCGATCTCGACCCGGCCTGCCCCAAGTTGGGCGGCAAGATCGATCATCTGCGGAATACGCACGACATTTTCGCGATGAACGACGAAATTCAACGTCATCGGCATGCCGTCATCGGCAATCAGCTTCGCTGCGGCGAGCTTTTTTGCCTGCGCACCGGGCAGATGGCCGATCCGTTCGGCGCCAGCCGTTTCCACGTCCTGGAACGAGAGCTGGACATGATCGAGGCCGGCATCGCGCAGAGCTGTGAACCGTCGCTCGTCCATCAGCACGCCGGACGTGATCAGATTGGTATAAAGGCCGCGCTGCACGGCATGGGCGATCAGTTCTGGCAGATCTGGACGCGCCATGGGCTCGCCGCCCGAGAAATGCGCCTGAAGCACGCCCAGATCCGCCGCTTCGTCGAGCACGCGCAGCCAGTCGGCGGTCGAGAGTTCCTCGGACTTGCGATCCATCGCCACAGGATTGGAGCAGTAGGGGCAGGCGAGGGGGCAGCGATGCGTCAGCTCGGCCAGAAGGCTCATCGGCGGCGGGATGCGAGGCGACGGAACGGCATTCATATGGCGATCACCTTCTTGGCCATCAGTCCGGACAGCATCGCCTGCACATCGGCAGCGATGGCCGGGCGCGGCGCATCATAGGTGCTGGCCAGATCATCGATGATCGCATCGAGACTGCGCGCACCATCGATCCGCTGAAGGACACTTGCCGCCACGGGATCGGCGACGAACGCCTTCTCCGGCGCCTGGACCAGCCACAGATTGCGCACCTTGTCGTGCTGGAGGCGGTGCCCGCGCGTAAAGCGCGGAATGGCCGATCCTTCAATCATCTGGCCTGTCGAGGCTGCTGCAGGCGCCGCGCTGTCCGTCATGACGCGAATGCCCCCGGTGTCTCGGGGCCTGCGAACACGCCGGGGCCGCGGTAGCCCAACACATAGCTGTAATCGAGCGCGTCCAGCATCGACCACAGGACGTTGCACTTGAATTCGAGTGCCGCGACGACGGCCGCCTGCTGTTCGGCCGTCGTCGCATGGGTGCGGACATAGTCGAGCGCGAAATCGGAATCACGCGGTGCCTGCGTCAGGCGCGGCGTGAAATAGGCGAGCGTTTCCTCCGAGACAAAATCGTAGTGCCGCAGCATGCCGCTGACGCGCTCGGAAATGATGGTGGGCGAGAACAGCTCGGTCAGGGACGATGCGATCGCTTCCAGGATCGAGCGATCGCGCACGAAATGCACATAGGCTTCGACCGCGAACCGCGTCGTCGGCAACAAACCTTCGAGTGACGTCACGTAGTCGCGCGAAAGGCCCAGGCCATCGGTAAGCTTCAGCCAGCGTGCGACGCCGCCTTCACCCGGCGCGCTGCCGTCATGGTCCTCGATACGGCGACGCCATTCGCGGCGCAGTTCCGGTGTGGGCAGGCGGGCGAGCAGGGTCGCGTCTTTGGCCGGGATCTGCGCCTGATAATAATAGCGGTTCAGCGCCCAGGCCTGCACCTGCGTGCGGTCGAGCTTGCCGTCATGCAGGGCGCGGTGGAAGCGATGG
The DNA here is from genome assembly GCF_000963885.1 of Tanticharoenia sakaeratensis NBRC 103193. Lineage (GTDB taxonomy): Bacteria > Pseudomonadota > Alphaproteobacteria > Acetobacterales > Acetobacteraceae > Tanticharoenia > Tanticharoenia sakaeratensis. The sequence goes on along the minus strand of NZ_BALE01000002.1, from coordinate 10,800 downwards.
AGATTATGGTATCGCGTGGCGCCCACGCCGCGCAGCTTCGCTTCCAGTTCGTCCGGTGACAGGACAGTCGTCATATCGAAATCCTCATGCCGTCTTCGGCGACGCGCCAGCCCGAGGCTTCGGCCTGCGCCCGCTCCGGGCTGTCTGCCAGAAGAAGCGGGTTGGAGTTGTTGATATGGATCAGCATCCTGACCGGCGCAGTACAGTCCTTCAGCGCATCCAGCACGCCTCCCGGCCCTGCCACCGACATATGCCCCATGCGCTGGCCGGTCTTCGCGCCATAGCCGCCGGCGATCATCTCGTCGTCGCGCCACAGTGTTGCGTCGAAGAACACCGCATCCGCATGGCGACTACGCGCGCGAAGATCCTCCGTCATGGTCGCGCAGCCCGGGACGTAGAGCAGGGTGCGCGTGCCATCGTCGATCGCAAGGCCGATCGTCTCGTCCTCGTTCTGCGATGCCGTCGGGTCAGCTGCGTCCTCGGCATAGAGCGGAGGCTTCCCGGGTACGGCAAACGCTTCCGCGAACAACCCGCTCGGACGTCCATCAGGCAGGGGAAGCATGATCCGTTCATTCAGGCGCAAGACGTCCCGCGTCACGAGATCACGATCGAGCACGGAGAAGATCGGGTTCTGGTCCAGCAGCGCGAATGTCGATGGCGTTGCATAAAGGCGGAACGCCTGCCGCTCGCGCATCGTCAGCAGGCCGGTCACGGTATCGACCTCGCCGCCCGTCAGCAGGACGCCGGCAATCGGCGTATCACGCAGGGAGCCCGGCCGCGGGTGCAGGGCAGGTTCCGCTATGATCTGGGCACGCAGGTCGGGAGAGGCGTTCAGGATGAACCAATGTTCCCCGTCGGCACTCATGGCGATCGAAGCTTGGCTGCGCAACATTGCCCGGGATTCGCCGTGGCGAGCCGCGACACAGGCGGGAGAGTTGGAATTCCATTGTGGCGAACCGCCACCGGCGGCACTGCCCAGGACTGCGATGTCAATCATCGCGCCAAATCTGGTCGCACCTGCGTCGATTGTCGAGGGTTATCGGCAATCAGAAGGTGTCACGGCACGCATACCGGGGTCGCGGACCTGGCCGTGAAGTGCACCGCGGGCACGACGACCCGCGGTGCGTGCAGCGAGCTTACTTCTTCTCGCCGCAGACGTAGGTGTTGATCTCCGCGCCCAGGGGGACTTCGGTGATCTTCGGTGTGTTCCAGGCCATGGCGGTTCTCCTTATCGAAGGGGGGCGGGCGTCACGCCCGGACCCGTGAACGCGGCAGCACGCGCCGCGATGCATTTCAGTTGACGCTCATTTTCCCGCTCTTTCAACGGCGAAATCCGCGCAGCCGATAGGATTGTGAACGCTCTCGCCGTCCGCGCGGATTCGTGTCATGCCTAGAAGCCTGCATCCTTGCCTATCTGGATCGTGACTCCGCCCGCATGACCGGCCCTGTCGACATACCCATCGCGACCGCGGCCCGGACTTCCGACGAAGCCGCCGAGCCGGAACGCGCGGCCGTCGATCCGCATGGCCCGGCCCAGGTCGTGCCGGAACCGGCCATCGATTCGGACCGGCCGGACGGTCAGCCGCCGACACTGGAAGGCTCGCCGCTGAAGGCGCTGGTCCGACCCGGACGCCTCGGACTGCGCGATGCGTGCATCCTGATGCTGACGGTGCTGGCGGTCCTGTATTCGCTGTATTTTGCCGCGGCCATCATCCTGCCGTTCGTTTTCGCGATCATCGTCAACCTGCTGATGGTCACCCCGATGCGGTTGCTTCATCAGCGTCTGCGACTGCCCAAGCCGATTGCGGCCTTGTTCCTGATCGTCGTCATGTTCGCGATGGTAGCGGGAATCGGAACCGCGATTTCCGTGCCTGCGGCGGGCTGGCTCTCCAAGGCGCCCGCGAGCCTGCCAGCTCTTCAAACCAAGCTCGCGGTTCTGCATGCGCCGATTCAGGCCGCGATCAATGCCTATGACCGTGTGTTAGGTGTTTTCGGCGGTGTGCGTCCGTCGCCGCTGCATGTCGAACGCCAGATGGCCACCGCCTCGGGCGATCGCGATCTGTCGAGTCTCGGATCGTCCGTGCTTCTGGGTACGCGCGCCCTGATGGGCGAGTTCTTCACGACCCTGCTGATGCTGTTCTTCCTGATGACGGAAGGCGACAGTCTCCTGCGCCGTCTGGTCGAGATCATGCCGACCTTCGCCGACAAGCGTCGCATCGTGCAGATCGCAACCCAGATCGAACACAACGTGTCGCTCTATCTCGCGACCATCACGATCATGAACCTGCTGGTCGGTCTGGCCAACATGGCGCAGTGCTGGCTGACCGGCATGCCCAATCCGCTGCTGTGGGGCGTGCTTGCGTTCCTGCTCAACTACGTACCGATCATCGGCCCGCTGACGGGTTGCGTCGTCTATCTGCTTGTCGGTCTCTTCAGCTTCCCTTCGATCGTCTATGCGCTGGTACCGCCGCTGATCTACCTGTGCATCCACATCATGGAAGGCGAGACCATCACGCCGATGCTGCTGGCCAAGCGGTTCACGCTCAATCCGGTGCTGGTCATGGGCTCGCTGATGTTCTGGGACTGGATGTGGGGCATTTCGGGCGCGTTCCTGTCGGTGCCGATGCTCGCCGTGTTCAAGATCGTCTGCGACAATATCGAGGCACTCGCCCCGGTCGGTCACATTCTGGGTGGCCCGGTCCGGTCGCGGTCTTTGCGCACGATCGGCGGTGCCTACCGGGCCGAGTGATGTCGGCTATCGCCGGGCGACGCGTCCGGTCAGTGGATCGACCGAGAGGCTGACCGACTGGCCGCCTTCGTCAAGGGTCAGGCTTGGAACCAGCGCCGTCCCGTCAGGGCGCAGCAGCCCGTGCCACCCCGTCGGCGCTCCGGAAACGCGCCCGAGGCCGAAACGTGACAGGCCGTGCGTGGTGGAGGCGACGAGGGTGTGGCCGTCCGGCAGGAGGAGGACGGTGCGCGGCATGCCGGACAGGAGGGCGTCGTCGCGGGCCAGACGGAGTGCGCCGCTCGCTGCCTCCCGGGCGGCATCCAGATCGGCGCGCGTCGAGTGCAGCGCCCCGCGCATGATGATCATGCCCGCGATCAGGCCCATGATCGCGAGCACGACGAGGATTTCGATCAGCGTGAAGCCGTCGGTGCGGCCTCCGGCAGGGTTCAGGGCGTTGCGTGACATAGCGACGACAGCGGCTGCTCGCGCGCCTGCGGTCCGAAGACGACCCGCATCCGGACGAGAACGAGGCACCGGTCCGGGGCAATGGCCGCCTCGGGCGCGAGCGTCAGATGCGCGGTGCCGCGCGGAAGCGGACGCAGGCTTGCGATCGCCATGCCGCCCGGCACGGGCCAGGCCTTGAAATCACCGTTGTAGGCCCAGACGCGGCCGCCCTGCTCGAGATGATGCGGCCCCATGAAGATGGGCATGAAATCGTCGGACGCGGCCGGCGGTGCATCGGTCGCGATAAGCAGCGCGCGATCCGGATGACGCAGCCCCGACAGGACGTCGATCCGATGAGGGGCGATGACATGCGCGGTCTGTTCAGCCAGCGGCAATGTCGAAACCTCCAGATGCCAGCACGCGGAAAGCGCGACCACTGCCATCGCGCCGAATGCGTGGCGATCGGTGTGCCTGCGGCAGGCCATCCAGACGAGTGCCACGGCATAGAGCCCGAGGATCGGGAACGTCCACTTGAAGTAATGGTAGTTGTGGTAACGCCACACCCCTTCCACGTGCAGGTCACGATAGCAGAGATACATCGCCCAGTGCAGCATGACGGCGCCGCCGACCAGCAGATGTCGCAGGGCTGCCCGCGTAGCCAGGAGGCTTGCGAGGATCCCGGCAAATCCCGGCAGGATCCACCAGAAGCGCCACGCAAGACCCGTTCCGGCCGCGCTGTGGAATGTGTCGGTGCCGAGCACCAGCACGACCCATTTGATCCCGAGCGCGCGCCATTCGAAGCCTGTGCCGAAGGATTGGCGCATATATTCGCTCGGTGCGAAGCCGAAGATCGCCAGATGGATGACGACGACGATCGCAAGCACCGCCAGCGCAGCGCCGATTCCGGCCGTCGCGACCCGTGCACGCGCCGAAACGGAGACTGGCGCACTCAAGGTGATTGCAGCACAGACAAGGACCGCAGGAAGGCCTGCCGTAAGCGCTTCCGTGGGGCGTACCATGACCACCAGTCCCCACAGTGCGCCGCACAGAGCGGCGCGCCCTGGCGTCACCCTGTCGCCCAGGCGCAGCGTTGCGAGCATGAGCGCCAGCAGGAGAGGGGCGAGCGGCGTGCTGGTCCAGGGCTCGACCCATGACAGCAGCGCATCCGACGACCGGACCGACGTGACGGTAAACGCAAGGGCGCCCAGCAGGCTCGCATAAGGAAGGTCGGGAAAAAGTCGCACCGCGAGGCGTGCGGTGAACCAGCCGGTCAGCAGAAGGGAGACGAGATCGGGGATGAGAAACGGATCGGAGGGCGTGACATAAATGAAGGGTGCTGCGAGCAGAACATAGCCCGGCAGGTACCAGTGTTCAGAGAGCCTGAGGTCGCCATGCGCCCAGGCCAGGGCCGCGCGCAGGTAACGTTGCTGGTCCGTCCAGCCGAAGATCCCGGCACCGGGCGTCGCATGTGGCGGGAAACCTGCGCCTACATGAACGTGATGAAACTTGAGTGCCGCATAGAAAAGCACCAGTCCAACAAGCGTGGTCTCTATCGTTTCGGTGAGACGCGCTGAAAAACGGGAAGAGATCGTGGTCAAACCGAGGCGGCCTTGCGAATACTGGCAAAGACCTGCTTGTAACGGATGTCTGGTGATCACGACACCCCGGGTGCCCGAGGTGCTCCAATCCTTTCCAGATCGGTTCCCCCGGTTATGATGCGTCCGGCTGCACAATCGGGGCCTCTGGCGCACTCATTTTGTGAACAGGCGGCCCGGCTCATCAGCGAAGCACCGTAAATCGGCATTTCTGGCGCAACGCGCCGTTTCCAGAAACGCAGACGATCTGGACCGTTGCTGAAACATCAGGTCGTGTTTCGAATAATGGCCTCTTCATATCCTGTCGCGCCTGCAGTCACGCATGGAGATGCCGGAACACCGGACGCGGGGATAGCCCCGTTCACCGGAGAGGATGCGGGGGAGCGAAGGGCGTTCCGCGTGCGGCATGGCCTTCCGCGCTTCGATACGGACTGTTGGCTACTCCAGAGGCAGCGTCGGGTTGTCTGGACCAACAGCGGCCGGCTGGCTGGTATTCATGGTCGATGCGCAAGGTATTTCGTCGAACCCGTGCGACCAGTGCATACGTCATGCGCGGTTCAGAGCGATGAGTAACCCTTTCGTGAAACGCCGTTATAGGCCATGAAACAGCTTTCGTGCCTCGCATGTCCGGAAGTGTCATGACGGAACCGTTTTTGTCGGGTCGGATAACGCGTATCGGCGTCTGTTTCGGTACAGCCATTCTCACGCCGCGCGGTGGTGTTGCCTGCGAACGGCTGGTGCCCGGCGATGTCGTGCTGACGGCATCCGGCGAAGAAGTCCGGATCGACGCGATCGAGACGTGGGACGCGACAGATGAAAACTGGCCGATCCTGATCTGTGCCCATGCCTTGGCGGAGGGTGTTCCGGCTGCGGACCTCTTCCTGGCTCCCGACACGGCATTGCTCGATCCGCAAGACGCCTCTTTGTCACCGACAGCAGCGATAGCCGCCCATGCCCTTTCAGGGCTGCCGACGGTGATCGCCAGCCACGGCGGGCAGGGCGCGTCCTATCGTGCGCTGCGCTTCGGTAATCCCGGCGTCACCTATCTCGCCGAAGGGTTGGCGCTTTGTGCGGACAGCGGCCAGCGCGCGGCAGACGCGACAGCCCTTCGGACCATGATCGATGCTCGCGCACCCTTCTCCGCAGGTCAGGTTCGTCGGGAGAGCCCGCAACCTGTTGGTCATCTCGACGAAGCCGGCCGCGAGCACGTGCGCGGCTGGGCGCGGTGGGAGAGCGATGGCGCAGCGGTCGGGATCAGGGTTGCCTGCAACGGCATGACCTTGGCGCATGGAGAGGCGACGGCGTTTCGCCCTGATCTGGCTGCGTGCGGTCTGGGAGACGGTCATTCGGGCTTCACGATCGCGCTGCCGGCCGGACTGGACCCGGCGCGCCATCACCTTATCCAGGCCTGTTGTGACCTGACCGGTACGGACCTGGCCGGGTCGCCGTGGTTTGTGCCCCGTGACGCGCAGGCGGCCTCCCTGCTCCCGGCCCGTCAGGCGGCTGATCCTCTTCCGGATGATCCGGGCCAGGGCCATCTCGATCAGGCGGAGCGGGGCAGGATTCGCGGTTGGGCTCGCCTGCGCGATCGGGACGAGCCCGCGGTGATCCTGATCCATGTCGACGGCCGGCCAATCGGACGGGTGGTGGCCAACGGGTTTCGCGCCGACCTGATGCATGCGGGGATCGGCTCCGCCCGGCATGGCTTCGATATCGAACTGGCGAGTCCCCTTTCGCCGTTGCGCGCCCATCTGGTCGAGGCGGTTTTTGCCGACACCGGTACGGCCCTTCCGGGCTCGCCGATCCGTATTCCGAAAGCCAGCGGTTTCGATGCCGCCCTCGCCGCGATACTGGAGGCGGCGCTGGACGCCTTGGATGACGAGTCGGCCCGCAATGCGGCGCTCGCGTGGCTGAATAATGCGCAGGAGCGCCTGCGACAGGAGATCGCCGACGTCCAGACGGACCGTGAGACGCGCGCGCGCAGCCGACGCCGACGCCGGACGCGCGGCGCCGTGGTGGAGCCGCCCAGGCCTCGTGTTCTGGTCATTGACGAATGTGTGCCTGTGCCCGGTCGCGATGCGGGTTCTCAGGCCCTGCTGTCGCATATCCGGTCGCTGCAGCGGCTGGGCCATGACGTCGGCTTCGTGGCGGCGACGGAAACCGCCATCGAGAGCGAAGTCCTGCGCGATCTCGGCGTTACCCAGTATCGTGAGCCGGTCTATCGGGGCGTCGAGGATGTCCTGCGGCGCCACGCGAACGGGATGGAGGTCGTGTATTCCCATCGCATGTACGCCGCCAGCGCTTATCTCACGCTGGCGCGGCGGGCCATGCCGCGTGCGCGCCTGATCTTCTCGGTCGCGGATCTGCACCACCTGCGGCTGGATCGGCAGGCCGCCGTTGAAGGGCGCCCCGAACTCCGCGCTGCCGCCCGTCGGGCCCGGCTGGAGGAATGCACGGCCATATGGCAGGCACATGCGACGCTGACGCATTCCTCACATGAGGCCGCATATCTGCGGCGCACCGTGCCGGGTGCGCGGATCGAAGACGTACCTTGGGAGGTGCCTCTGGGTGCCGCATTGCCGGATTGGAACGATCGAACCGGCATAGCCTTTCTCGGACATTACGCGCACGAGCCGAATATGGACGCCGCCGAATGGCTCGTGCGGTCAATCATGCCGCAGGTCTGGCGCGCCGCCCCCCGTCTGCGTTGCGTGCTCGCGGGAAGCGCCATGAACGCACGCGTGCGGGCGCTGGCAGGGCCCGATGTCGTCCTGATGGCGGACGTGCCCGACCTCGCGGATCTCTGGCGCAGCACGCGGCTGAGTGTAGCGCCCTTGCGTTATGGCGCCGGGGTCAAGGGCAAGATCATCGAGAGTTTCGCCGCCGGAATTCCGTGCGTCATGACGCCCGAAGGGGCGGAAGGGCTTGATCTGCCTGCACCCCTGCGCATGCTGGTCGCGGACGGCGCCGATGCATTGGCCGAGCGGATCGTGGCCCTGCATGGCGACGCCGTCGCCTGCGCCGAGCTGGCAGTCGCCGCACGAGAATACGTCACATCCCGCTTCAGCGCCGATGCGGTCGATGCCGCACTTGCCCGCGCCATTCGCCTGGCGCCTGCCCGAGCCACCACCCCGATGGATCGGCCGGCGTGATCCCCGCCTCCGCCGGGATGCGCCAGCGTCTCGAAATTTTGCATGAAATCGCCGGGCGGCAGATTTTCTTCGTCGGCGGTGCGCCTCGTTCCGGCACGACATGGCTGCAGCAGATGCTCAATGCCAATCCCGAAGTCAGTTGTGCAGGGGAAGGAATGTTCTGGCGCGAACTGATGGAGCCTGTGGAGAAGCTGGTCTTCGGGCGGCGCGCCGCGATCGAGGACAAGAACGCAACGCTGTTCCAGCATAGTGGCGGCTACCCCCTGCCGGACGCGTTCGACGCCGATACGCTCATCGGCGTCGGCGTGCTGCTAGGGTTCCAGCGCCAGATTGCGATGCGCGGCAATGCCGATGCGATCCGCGCCGTAGGAGAAAAGACGCCTGAAAACGTCTTCGTCTTTCCGCGTCTGCGTGGGTTGTTTCCCACTGCGCGGCTGATCGGGATTGCGCGTGATCCGCGCGATACTCTTGCCTCATCCTGGCACATGTTCTGTCGCGGTGTGCCGGAGGCCCGACAGGCGGCGGCGAAGGACGAACTCATCGCGCGCTCCCTGCCATCGATCGAACATGGTGCGCGCATGCTGATCGCCTTTCAGGAGCAGGACCCGCGGACCTGCGCGCTCGTGACCTATGAGCGTCTCACGGCCGATACGCCGCGTGAGCTGGCGCGGCTGTTTCGTCACCTCGGCGTTCGCGACGATGCCGGGACGACGGCCGGCTGCATCGCCGCGTGCGCGTTCGACCGCCAGTCGGGCGGACGGGCGCGAGGAGAGGCGGACTCGCGCGCTTTCCTGCGTCGTGGCGTGGTCGGAGACTGGCGTTCCACCTTCACCGAGGCGCAGGGAAAAATGATCACCGACCGCCTGGGATGGATGTACCCGTATTTCGGCTGGCGCTTGTGATCCGGCCGCGCTGGACGCCTGGGCATCACATCGGCTAACCGCCCTCCGGATGGAGGATCACGACCGATGAACGATGCACACCTGTTCGGCACGCTCGATGCGCCGGAGCCGGACGAGATCCTGCGGTCCAACCAGGCATTCGCCGCAGATCCGCGTGCGCACAAGGTCAATCTCGGCATCGGCATGTATTACGATGCGAACGGCCGCGTTCCGCTGATGCGCGCGGTGTCCGAGGCCCAGCGCCGTATCGTGGACGGGGGCGTCCCGTGGCCATACGGCCCCGCACTGGGCAGCGAGACGCTGCGCGCGCACCTTGCCGCGCTGGTCTTCGGCGAGGGAACGCCCGTTCCCGTCAGCGCGCAGACGCTCGGCGGCACCGGTGCGCTCGGCATGGGCGCGACCCTCCTGGCCGAAGCGATCGGTCCCGATGCAGTCGTCGCCCTGAGCACGCCGAGCTGGCCCAATCATGCGCCGATCTTCGCGCGTGCGGGCTTCACAATCCGCGGCTATCGATACCTGGATGACGCCGGAACCGCCTTTGACCGGGAAGGCATGCTGGCCGATCTCGCCGCCCTGCCACGCGGGAGCGTCGTCGTGCTTCACGCTGGCTGCCACAATCCGACCGGTGTCGATCCGGCGCCGGAGGACTGGCCGGCTATTGTCGAAATCCTGCGCGCGCACGGCCTGATCGCGTTTGTGGATGCGGCCTATCTCGGGTTCGGCGCAGGCTGGTCACAGGATTGCGCGCCGATCCGTCTGGTGCGCGACAGCGGTGTTGCGATGCTGTTTTCGCTGTCGTGCTCGAAATCGTTCTCGCTGTATGGCGAACGCACCGGCTGCCTCATGATCCCGCACCAGGATGATGCGGCGGCGCGCGGCATCGCGGCGCACGCGGCAGCCTATGCACGCACGCAGTATTCGATCCCGCCCGGTCACGGGGCCCGGATCGTCGAAATCATTCTCGGCGATGAGGCATTGCGGGCCGACTGGCTGGCGGAACTCGAGACCATGCGCGGGCGGATCATCGACCTCCGACATGCACTCGTGTCGACGCTCGCAGCAGAAGGTATGGGCGATCGGATGGGTCACCTCGGACGCCAGCATGGTCTGTTCAGCCAGTCCGGCCTGACCCGTGCACAAGTTGCCCGGCTGGCCGCCGAACATGCGATCCATGCCATCCCCGACGGTCGTATCTGCATCGCTGCCTTGAATGAGGGTAATCTCGGGCATGTCGCCCGTGCAACGGCAGAGGTATGTCGGCACTAGAGCGTTTTCTGCGCTGATTGAATCGTTTTAGGATTCTCAATTTGGCGGTGACCTGATTCAAGATAGCGGCCGGGATGGAGGTCGGCGCTGTATGTCGTCACGCACGCTGTCTCTGGATTTACGTAACCGTGTTGTCGCGGCCGTGTCGGATGGTCTGTCTCGCCGACAGGCGGCTGAGCGGTTCGGCGTCAGTCCGGCAAGTACGGTTCGCTGGTGCGCTCTTGCGGCCGAGCACGGAAGTCCTGCCGCCAGGCCGCGCGGTGGCGACCGCCTGTCACAGCGGATCGAGGCGCAGGCAGGACGTATTCATGTCCTGATCGCCGAGCAGGACGATCTGACATTGGCCGAGATCCGTGCCCGACTGGCTGATGATGGGCATCATTTTGCGATCGGCACGCTGTGGCGTTTCTTCGCACGTCACCGGATCACATGGACAAAAAAAGACCGCTCACGCGGCGGAGCAGGACCGACCCGACATCCTGACGCGCCGACAGGACTGGTTCGATGCCCAGCCCGATCTCGATCCTGCGCGACTGGTCTTCATCGACGAAACCTGGGCCTCCAGGACTATGGCACGGCGTTATGGGCGGTGTTGACGGGGCCAAAGACCGCGCTCCGCCGCGCCGCACGGCTATTGGAAAACCACGACGTTCATAGCCGGGTTGCTCGTTATACCAACGGCTATAGCTTCTGACCTGTGTGAGCCCATTGCC
>NZ_BALE01000003.1 GCF_000963885.1 Tanticharoenia sakaeratensis NBRC 103193 | reverse complement strand
GGCGGCGGCGGTGGCGGCGGCGGCGGCGGTTTCGGCGTGATGATCTCCGTCTTGATCGGAGGATGCACCTCGTGAATGATCTTTTCGCCCAGGCCGCTCATCAGCGCCCAGATCACGACGCCCATGATCAGCCCCGTCGCCACAATGGCGATGATATAATCCTGAGGCTTGCGCTGTTGTACGGCGTAGCTCTTCATGTCGAAACCTTCCCAACCCCTACCCTACGCCGGCTTCGGCATTCCATTTCTTCGGCGTATCGGAAACGTACCGTCCTGCGGACGCTTTTCCGATCCACGCTCTGTTCCGGAAGCCAAAACCAACACGGCCGGTCAGGGACCGACCGGACGCCGCATGGCCCGGAAACGATTGGCGACACAATCACGCCCCTGTGAGACACGATGTATCGCACCCGGATTGGGCCGTTCCCAGCGTCTGGTGTCAAGCCGGATATTCGGCAAAACGAACGACTTTTCGGATCGTGCCCTGCATGCGGGAGCCGCAACAACATCACGTCGTTGGCAGATTGCAAAGCGCCTTTTGCGAAATGACGGACAATCGGACAGCTTTACAGCGACCGAAACGAACCAGGGATGCCGCTTTTCCGCCATATTTGGCGCAAATCCGTATCCCGATCGCGGATCTCATAAAAAAAGCCCGCGCCGACAGTGTCAACGCGGGCCCTCAAAAAGTTAAAAATCATCATTGTGCCGAGGCACTGGCCTCCGAACGGGTGGCACCGACCCGTTGCGCCAGGGACGCCGACATGAAGTCATCGAGCGCACCGTCCAGAACCGCGTCCGGATTGCCCTTCTCGACCCCCGTGCGAAGGTCCTTCACGAGCTGATACGGAGCCAGCACATACGACCGGATCTGGTGACCCCAGCCGATATCGGTCTTGGCCGCCTCGTTCGCCGCTGCCGCTGCCTCGCGCTTCTGAAGTTCCGCCTCGTATAAACGCGCTTTCAACATCTGCATCGCGGTCGCGCGGTTGCGATGCTGCGAGCGGTCGGTCTGGCAGGCCACCACGATGCCGGTCGGTATATGCGTGATCCGGATGGCCGAATCGGTCTTGTTGACGTGCTGGCCACCGGCACCGGAAGCCCGGAAGGTATCGACACGCAGGTCGGAATCGTTGATTTCGATCTCGATCGAATCATCCACGACCGGATAGACCCAGACGGACGCGAACGACGTCTGCCGCCGGGCGGCTGCATCGAACGGCGAGATGCGGACGAGACGGTGCACGCCCGCCTCGGTCTTCAGCCAGCCATAGGCGTTCGGTCCCACGACGTTCAGCGTCGCGGACTTGATGCCTGCCTGCTCGCCCTCGCTGCTTTCCATCAGCGTGACCTTGTAGCCCCGCCTTTCGGCCCAGCGCGTATACATGCGCAGCAGCATCTCGGCCCAGTCCTGGGCCTCCGTGCCGCCGGCACCCGCATTCACCTCGACGTAGCAGTCGTTGCTGTCGGCTTCACCGGACAGCAGGCTTTCGATCTGCCGGGCGTGGGCATCTTCCGCAAGCGCGCGCAGTGTCTGCGCGGCCTCGGAGACAAGCGCCTCGTCGCCTTCCATCTCGGCCAGCTCGACCAGCTCGGCCGTGCTGTCGAGATCACGCTCGATCTGTTCGACGCCTTCGACCTGATTGGCGATCATCGTCCGCTCGCGCATCAGCTTCTGCGCGGCGTCCGGATCGTTCCAGAGTTCAGGGTCTTCGGCGCGATTGTTCAGTTCCGCAAGGCGGTTGATGGCGACATCCCAGTCAAAGATGCCTCCTCAGCAGTGCCACCGACTGCTTGATCTGCTCGCCCAGGGCATCGGTCTCAGCCGACATGCCTCATACTCCTCGAAATGCGATGAAGGGCGCCATCAGTATAGTCCCCCCATGCCGATGTCACTTGTGGATGCAGCACTCGCCTGGGGATTGGCCCCGGGCGTTGCGCGCGTGTCAGGCGTCGCGCCGTTCGCAGACGCCGACGACGCCCCGTTCTGTCCCTGACCGGACACCATGTCGTCCTCGGAGCCCGAGATCGCTTCCGCGCCCGTATCCGCCGCACCGAGCGCTTCGGTACCGGCACCGAAGCCGTTGAGCGCAATGCTCGACCCGGGCGTCTGTCCGGGCTTGAACGCATCGACCGCCATCAGCCGTCCCGTATCGTAGCGGGCGAGCGTCATGTCGGCAGGTGTGCGGAAATCCACCGGAGGCCTGTCCGCAAGCGCCGCCTTCATGACGCGGTTCCACAGCGGTCCCGCGATCCGGCCGCCCGTTTCCTTCTCGCCGAGCGACTGCGGAGAATCGTAGCCAACCCAGACCACGGTGACGACTTCCGGCGAGAAGCCTGCGAACCAGGCATCGTTGAAGTTCTGGCTGGTGCCAGTCTTGCCGGCGATCGGCTGCGTGATACCGGTCGCGGCCGCCGTGCCTGTGCCGCGCGCCACGACATCCTTCATCATCGTGATGATCTGGTACGCACTGTCTTCGCTCGCGATCCGCGGACGCTGATCGTCGATTTCCGGCACCGTGACCATGTCGGCCGGATTGGGCGCAGGTGCGGCGACCGGCGTCGGCTGACCGGGTGTCGCCCCGGCCGGAGCCGAGGCCTGCGCGGTACCGGACGCAGGCGGCTGATCTGCCGGCTGACCGGGTGGCGGAGGCGCCGTCTGGGTGATGGTCTTGAGGCCGAAGCCGGCCGGACGCCAGATGATCTGGCCGGTCCGGTCCTGCACGTCATCGATGAGGCTCGGGCTGACCTGTCGGCCGCCGGATGCAATCGAGGCATAGGCACCCGCCTCGCGCAGCACGGTCGTCTCGACCGCACCGAGAGCCGCCGGCAGCACATGCGGCATCTGGTCCACGAGGCCCGCCTTGATCGCCATGTCGGACACGTCCTTCATGCCGAGATGCGCGGCCAGACGGATCGTCACGAGGTTGCGGCTCTCGCGCAGGGCATCGTGGAGCGTTGTCGGCCCCCAGTAGTCATGCTCGTAGTTCTGGGGATGCCAGCTTCCATAGGTGACCGCCGAATCGTCGAATTTCTCCGACGGCGGGATCCCCTGCTCCATGGCTGCCAGATAGACGAACGGCTTGAACGACGAACCCGGCTGACGCAGGGCCTGCGTGGCGCGATTGAACTGGCTGTCGCGGAACGACCAGCCGCCGACCATGGCCAATACGCGTCCAGTGCGCACATCCATCGACACGATCGCGCCCTCGACCTTCGGGATCTGGCGCAAGGCGACGCGCGGACCGTCGGCCTGCGGCTCGATCATCACAAGGTCGCCCCGGCGCAGGCGCCGGCCGGCCTGCGTCCAGTAGAGGTCGCGCAGCATGATCGGCGCCCGCTTCGGCGAACCACCTTCGAGCCAGCCGACGCGACCGAGATCGGGGTCCAGCACGACGGCCAGCCGCCAGGCATCCAGCATGCCGGTCGGCGGCGCCGTATCGTGCAACGCCTGCGACCAGCTTGTCCCTTCGTCATCACTGACGCTGGACAGACGGCCCGATGCGCCGCGCCAGCTGCCATGGGTCCGGTCATAGGCCATGAGACCGTCATGCAGCGTGTCGGTCGCAACCTGCTGGAGGTGGGGATCGAGGCTGGTGTGCACGTCCATGCCGCCGCGCATGGTCTGATCGAGACCGTATCGTGCCACGAGTTCGCGGCGGACCTCGGAGGCGAACCACTCGGAGCCCGGCACCGGGCCCGACCGGGTCTGCACATGCGGCACAAGGGGCTCGGCCATCGCCGCATCACGCGCCTGCGCCGAAATAGCACCTGTTTCGGCCATCCGCTGCAGAACGAGATTGCGGCGATCGGTCGCGGCATCGAGATGGTGATAGGGGTCGTAGTTGGTGGGCGAGCGCGGCAGGGCCGCGAGGAACGCCGCTTCCGCCAGATCGAGCTGGTCCAGCGGCTTGCCGAAATAGGTCTCGGCCGCCGCGGCCACGCCATAGGCACGCTCGCCCAGATAGATCTCGTTCAGATAGATCTCGAGGATCTGGTCCTTGGTCAGGGTCTGCTCGATCCGCATCGCCAGCAGTGCTTCGCGGATCTTCAGCGCAATCGTGATGTCGTTCGTATTCAGCAGCATCACCTTGGCGACCTGCTGCGTGATCGTGGACGCGCCTTTCGGACGGCGGCCGCTATGGGTCACATCGCCCAGAGCCGCGCGCGCGATCGCCAGCGGATCGATGCCGCCATGCGAATAGAAGTGCTGGTCCTCAATCGCGATGAACGCATCCTTCACCTGCGTCGGAATGGCCGCGACGGGAACGAAGATACGCCGTTCGGCGGCAAGCTCCGCCATCAGGCGGTCGTCGCCGGAATAGATCCGGCTGACGACGGGCGGCTGATAGGTACGCAGGCCCGACACTGTGGGAAGGCCGGCCTGGAACGCGCCATACTCGCTCCAGGTCACGATCGTGATCGCCGAAACACCCAGTACGCCGGCCGCCAGAACGACGGCCGAGATTGTCCGGACGCGCCGGAAGCGCGGGCCGCGCGGCGGGCCGCCGTTGGGACCCTGGGGACGACGGGGGCGACTGCCACGCCATAGTGCGCGCAGGCCCTTTCTGGGGCCGAAGGACGGATTGCCACTCATGCGGCGCTGTCTAGCATCCCCACAGCGTGCCGTCGCCCCCTTTGCTCACGCGCCCGATCAGCCTTTCTGGCTGTCTTCCCAGGCCTTGCGACCCAGCCTGTCGAGCGTCTCGATCTCATCCGACGACAGCTTGATCGACGCTGCCGCGACGTTGCTCTCCAGATGCTCCGGGCTGCCGGTTCCCGGGATCGGCAACATCACGGGCGAGCGGTGCAGGAGCCATGCAAGCGCGATCTGGCCATGGCTCGCATCCTTGGACCTGGCGATCTCGTCCAGCGCGGTGTGCGAGGCGGCGAGGTCGCCTCGAGCCAGCGGCGCCCAGGGGATGAAGCCGATATTGTGCTCGGTGCAGTAATCCAGCACGTCTTCCGACAGGCGGTTGACGAGATTGTACTGGTTCTGGACCGTCGTGACGGGAAAATACGCACCGGCGCGCGCAATGGTCTCGGTGCTGACCTCGGACAGGCCGACATGACGGATCAGGCCTTCTTCCCGCATCCGGGCGATCGCCTCGAACTGGGCTTCGGCGGGGCAGTCCGCGCCGACGCGATGCAGCTGCCACAGATCGATCCGTTCGACCTCCAGACGGCGCATGGACATAAGAACGCACTGGCGCAGGTAGTCCGGATTGCCGACCGGCCTCCAGATATTGGGACCATGCCGCGTCAGACCGCCCTTGGTCGCGATCGTCAGCCCCTTGTAGGGATGCAGCGCCTCGTGGATCAGGTTCTCGGACACGAAGGGGCCATAGGAATCGGCGGTGTCGATCAGATCGATCCCGAGTTCGGGCACGCGCTTGAGCGTTGCGATGGCCTTTTCGTGAGACGCCGGTTCGCCCCAGATCCCGTCGCCTGTGATCCGCATCGCGCCGAAGCCGAGGCGCGCAACCTCGATATCGCCACCGATCCTGAATGTCCCCGCATCGCGGGCATTGGGTGTAGGCATGATGCATGCTCCTTCAAGCATTGGTCGCATATGCAGCCCTCGGGCCGCCTGCGCCCGGCAACGCTCCGGAGGCACAGGATGTTCCGAACGGCAGACGCCTATCCGAGCAGCCGCCCGATGACGCGCGCGGTATAGTCCACGACCGGCACGATCCGCCCGTAATTGAGGCGCGTCGGGCCGATCACGCCGATCGCACCCACGATCCGCTGCGCCTCGTTTCGCGCAGGCGCCACCACCATCGAGACGCCGGACATGCCGAACAGGCCCGACTCTGCCCCGATATAGATCCGAACGCCGTCCGAGCTTTCGGCCAGCTGCAGCAGGCGGAGCATGGTCTCCTGCGTCTCCAGACGCTCGAACAGCATCTGAATGGTGTTGAGGCGCTCGATCTCGGTGATGTCGGCCAGAAGATTGCCCTGCCCCCGCATGAAAAGGGTGCCGTGGCTCGCGTCCCACTCCGCAAGCCCGCTCTCGACGACGGACGCCGCCAGATGGTCCAGCTCGTTGCGGTTGGCCGCCATTTCCTCCGCCACGCGTTCGCGCAGGGACATCAGGGTCTGTCCGGCCAGACGCGCGTTCAGGTAGTTGCCGGCCTCCACGAGACTCGACGGCGGCAGTCCGGGCGGCGTCTCGATTACCCGGTTCTCGACCTGCCCGTCCGAGCCGACGAGGATCACGAGTACCCGCCCCGGGCCAAGGGCCACGAATTCCACGTGCTTGAGGGCCGCATCGCTTTTCGGCGCCAGCACCAGTCCCGCGGCCTGAGACAGGCCGGACAGCATGGATGACGCCTCCGTCAGCATGTCCTGCATGGAGCGCCCGCGAATTTCGAGGCGGCGGGAGATCGTCTCCCGGTCGTCCTCTCCCAGCGCGCCGAACTGCAGGAGACCGTCCACGAACAGGCGGACCCCCTTTTCGGTCGGCAGACGTCCCGCCGAGACATGCGGGCTGAACAGAAGCCCGGCCTGCGTCAGTTCCGCCATGACGTTGCGAATGGTTGCGGGCGAAAGGCTCGGCGTGAGCCGTTCCGACAGGGTGCGGCTGCCGATCGGATCGCCGGTCGCGACATACTGCTCGACGATTTCGCGCAGGATCGCGCGGGCGCGTGCATCGAGCCCCGCCATGCCGCCGCCCTGCAGTCCGAGCAGGAGATCACGCGGCAAGCCGATATCGAAGCTGCGCTCGTCCATCCGTGTTCCTTTCGATCGTCGATCCGCCATGGCTCCCATATCGGCATGCATCATCCCCCGGTGAAGGGCGGCGATGAAAAGGGCCGGTGAAAGAGCGCGATAAGGGGCCTGATGAAGGGGATAGCCCGCGTAGCGGTTCTCGCCCATCCTTCACGACATCGAAACGGAGAGACGGCATGAGACGACGCTGGAAACACATGATGGGCATGGTGGCCGCCTGGGCCATTCCGTGGATGGCCTCAGCAGCGCCGGATGTGGTCGAACCGAAGGTGATCGTCGTCGCGGGATGGGAGAACGGTGCGGACACGGGCGATGCGCCGGGAGAATACCAGGACTGGGTCGAGCGCCTGCAACTGACTCAAATCGTGCCGGTGCGCGGCGTGCCGCAGATCCTTCGCCGCAATGCGGACGGGGTCTATGGCATCGTGCTGCGTCACGGCACCGCCGATCTGATGGCGCTCGCGCTCGATCCGCATTTCGACCTCCATCACACCTACTGGCTGTTCACCGGCATTTCAGGGGTCGATCCCCATGTCGCACCTGTCGGCAGCGTCGCCTGGGCACGCTGGGTGGTCGATGGAGATGCGTTGCGTGAAATCGACGACAGGACGATCCCGAAAGGCTGGCCGTACGGCCTGTATGCCATCGGCGCCGACCGTCCCAACGCCCTGCCCGCCAATGCCAATCATTATGGCTCGGTCACGGATGTCGCGGAGCTGACGAAGGCATATCCGCTGAATGCCGGGCTTGCGAACTGGGCCTATGCGATCAGCCGCCATGCGACACTGGACGACGATCCGGACATCGCGCGACGCCGCGCCCGGTGGCGCGGCTTCCCGGAGGCGCAGAAACCGCCGCGGCTCATGATGGGCGAGACGCTGGGCGCGCTGCGATACTGGCATGGGGATGCGCGGACCCGCTGGGCCGAGGACTGGGTCCGGCTCTGGACGCGGGGCAAGGGTCTCTTCGTGATGACGAACGAGGAAAGTCAGACCAACGAGAACACGATGCGTCTTCTGGCATCACTCGGAGACATCGATCCCGCCCGCGTCATGGTCCTGCGCTCGGGCAGCAATTTCTCGATGCCGCCACCGGGCGTGTCCATCACCCAGTCCATGGGCGATGAAGGCCCCGGACAGGCGCTGGCATTCGACAACAACGAGCGCGCCGGCGCGCCGGTCATCGCCGAACTAGTCGCCCACTGGGATCGCTACCGCGATCACATCCCTGCGGCGTCTGCGCCGTAGGTCGGATGCGCCCGGCCGATTTAGGGAATGCCGGGCAGCCTGAGCGCCAAGGCGACAATGTTCACTCTGCAAGCTTTACTTTGCGGGCACATGTCGCGCGGCCGTGTTGACCGGCATTATCATCGTTTGACGGTATCATAAGCGTCTTTCATGCGATGGCGCCCATGGGCCTGTGGGGAACGCCATCGCATACGGCGACGCGGAGGTGCGCCTCTGCCAATCACCCCAGCACCAGACACATGTTTTTCGTAAACATTCGAAACATGGAAGTCCGGGGCCTGCGCCATGCGTTGTGCGCCCTGTTCGGCGGACGATCGCCGTTCCGGGTATTCTGACCCTCAGGAAGACGGCCGGTGCCCGAACCTGGAGACATATCATGTCTGATGAAAACAGAGGCGTCGTGTATCTCGGGCCCAACCACGTGGAGGTCCAGCATATCGCCGATCCGAAAATGGAGGCGCCTGACGGCAGAAAGATCGAACATGCCGTTATCCTGAAGGTCGTCTCGACCAATATCTGCGGCTCGGACCAGCACATGGTCCGGGGCCGCACGACGGCCCCCGCGGGGCTTGTACTCGGTCATGAGATAACGGGCGAACTCATCGAACTGGGGTCGGACGTCGAGATGGTCCGGAAGGGCGACCTTGTATCGGTCCCGTTCAACGTGGCCTGTGGTCGATGCCGGACATGTCGGGAACAGCACACAGGCGTCTGCCTGACCGTCAATCCGAGCCGGGCCGGCGGGGCATACGGGTATGTCGACATGGGCGGCTGGGTCGGCGGACAGGCACGTTATGTCATGGTGCCCTATGCCGACTTCAATCTTCTGCGCTTCCCGGACAAGGCGCAGGCGCTGGAACGCATCCGAGACCTGACCATGCTGACCGATATTCTTCCAACGGGTTTCCACGGGGCCATCAACGCCAAGGTCGGCGTCGGATCAACAGTCTATATCGCAGGTGCCGGTCCGGTCGGCATGGCCGCCGCGGCATCGGCCCGTATTCTGGGCGCCGCCGTGGTCATGATCGGCGACCTCAATCCCGAACGTCTCGCCCACGCGAAGAAAGTGGGTTTCGAACCCATCGATCTGAGCGGCCATGACAAGCTCGGCGAGTTGATCGAGCAGGTCATCGGCGTGCCGGAGGTCGACAGTTTCATCGATGCCGTCGGCTTCGAGGCACGCGGGTATGACGGCAAGGAACAGCCTGCGGTCATCCTCAACCAGGCCATGGAAGTCACCCGTGCCGCCGGCGCGATCGGCATTCCGGGGCTTTATGTGACCGAGGATCCGGGCGCACAGGAGGCAGCTGCCCAGAAGGGCAACCTGACCCTGAGGCTGGGTCAGGGCTGGGCCAAGAGCCAGTCCTTCCACACCGGACAGACGCCCGTCCTGCGATACAATCGCCAGCTCATGCAGGCGATCCTGCACGGTCGTCTGCCGATCGCCGATATCGTCAACGCAACGGTCATCACGCTGGATGACGCGCCGCAGGGATATCGTGATTTCGACAAGGGCGCGCCGCGCAAATTCGTGCTCGATCCGCACGGCATGCTGAAGAACGCCGCCTGACGGGCGCGATCCACGGTGCCCGGCGAGACGCGGTGATGCGCTTTCGCTGTGCACCATGGCCTGATGAAGACCAGGATCTGCCGCTACACGCGCGGCAGGTCCTGAAAATACGTGCTTCCAGAAAAGCTCTGCCCCTCACGGATCTCACGACGATCCGCGATCGGCACTGACGACAATACGTGCATTTATCAGCGACAAGATTCGCATCGCGTTCTGCCATTTCAGACGTCCCCGGCCACTTCCGAGCCTGCTCGCGAAAGACCGTTGCGGCACGGCTTCCGCACGACGACGACCTATCGTGCCATTCTCCCCAGCCGCGCGCCCTGCATTGGCGTCCTGCCGATCGATCGGATAAACCGGCCTTTTCGATACGAAAAAGGACACCATCATGCGCCCAAGCGGACGTGCGCCGGACGTCATGCGCCCCGTTTCCATCACCGTGGGCTTCGCGCGGCACGCCGAGGGGTCCGCCCTGATCAAGATCGGCGGCACGGAGGTTCTGTGCACGGCCTCCGTCGAGACGAAGGTGCCTCCCTTCCTGCGCGGCCAAGGCAAAGGCTGGGTTACCGCCGAATACGGGATGCTCCCTCGTGCCACGCACAAGCGCGGGCCCCGCGAGGCGGCAAAAGGGCGGCAGAACGGACGCACACAGGAAATCCAGCGTCTGATCGGCCGCGCCCTTCGCGCGAGCGTCGATCTTGAAACGCTTGGCGAGATCATGATCACGCTGGACTGCGATGTGCTGAATGCCGACGGCGGCACGCGCTGCGCGTCCATCACGGGTGCCTGGGTGGCGCTGGCGGTCGCTCTGCGCACGCTGGTCGACAAGCGCGTGATCCGGAAAATGCCGGTGCTCACCCAGGTCGCCGCCATATCCTGCGGCCTGACGGCAGACGGCTGCGTGCTCGACCTCGATTATGACGAGGACAGCAACGCCGATTCCGACGTGAATTTCGTGCTCGCCGCGGATGGTGGGATCGTCGAAATCCAGGGCACGGCCGAGAAGGCCCCGTTCAGCGAGATCGCGTTCCTGGACATGATGCATCTGGCCCGCAGCGGGACCGGCATCCTGTTCGCGGCCCAGACGGAAGCCTTGAACGCTGCACAATCAGGAGCCCCAGCGCCATGAGCGACCGCAAGCCCCCCGTTCTCGCCCGTGGCGACACGTTGCTGATCGCAACCCACAATGCCGGCAAGATGCAGGAATTCGCGGCCCTGCTGGCGGATGCAGGCATCACGGTCGTATCCGCAGCCTCGCACGACCTGCCGGAGCCTGAAGAAACAGCTGATACTTTTGCAGGCAATGCCGAGATCAAGGCGCGGGCCGCAGCGGAAGCCACGGGCCTGCCGGCTCTGGCCGACGATTCGGGCTTCTGCGTCGGTGCGCTGGAGGGGCGTCCGGGCGTCTATTCCGCGCGCTGGGGTGGGCCGACGCGCGACTTCGACGCCGCCATGGCTCGCGTGCACACTGAAATGGGCGAGACCTCCAACCGAACGGCCTGGTTCGAGGCGGATCTCTGCCTGGCCTGGCCGGACGGGACGGTGCGGCATTTCACAGGCCGATGCGACGGCACGGTCTGCTGGCCGCCACGCGGCGCGCACGGCCATGGCTATGACCCGATCTTTGTTCCCGACGGGGAAAGCCGCAGCTTTGCCGAGATGACGGGCCCCGAAAAAAACGCAATCA
The DNA here is from genome assembly GCF_000963885.1 of Tanticharoenia sakaeratensis NBRC 103193. GTDB lineage: Bacteria > Pseudomonadota > Alphaproteobacteria > Acetobacterales > Acetobacteraceae > Tanticharoenia > Tanticharoenia sakaeratensis. The sequence goes on along the minus strand of NZ_BALE01000003.1, from coordinate 117,055 downwards.
GCCATCGCGGCCGTGCACTCGCAGCTTTCCGCGCAGCCTGTCTTGGCGACTGACGGGCAGGCCGCCCGAATACCACTCCGGCAGCCTGCAAGTCTCCGAGCCAACGCACTGGCACAGGGTGCGTGGTATTTTGCCCGCTACGGGGCGCAGTCGATCATCGTCCTGTATCTCGTTCATGCGCTGCTGCCCCGGGCCGGTGCCCATGGGTCTGCCGTCCTCGGGCTGGCGACCGCCGAGCGCTGGCTCGGGCTTGCGGGTGCGGCGCCTTCGGTCATCGCGCCGGCGCTTGTCGGCATCACGGCATTGCTCGACATCCCGGCGCAGATTGCAGGCGGCGTCCTGGGTGATCTGTGCGGCCGCAGGCGCGCCGCACTGGCCGGCGTGCTGCTGATGGTGATCGCGAACCTGTTGCTGTGTTTCGATCGCACGGCGCTCCTCGCCACGTTGTGCGACATGCTCGGCGGCGCCCTTGCGATCAATCTCTTTGCAGCCCTCGGCGACCTCTACACGGCGGATGACCCGCGGCGTGCGGATGCTTTCCGGATCACGGCGCTGGCGCAGGACGTGGCAACCGTGCTCGGCCCCCTGATCTGCGGTGGCGTGGCCGCGAGATTTGGCTGGCACGCGGGTTTTGCGGTGGCGGCGGCAATCCTTGCGGCAGGTGCCGTCTGTTACCGGCTTGGCGCCGGTCCACTGCCGATCGCGTCCAGGGCCCGGATGAGGATCGATGCGCGCGACGGTTTGCGTCTGGCGGCACTCGCGCTGCTGCTGCCGGTGCTGGCTCTCGCCGCCCTTGGCAACGAGCAGATCTACGATACCTATCCGCTCTGGGCCGAACAGCATGCGGATCTGCATGTGGCGGGCCACCTCATGCCGCCGGGGTGGCTGCTGTCGCTCGATGCGGCGGTCAGCATCATGATGCAGGTCGCAGTCACCGCATTCTGGCGTGCATGGGCCCGCCGTCGCACGCCGCCCGGCGAACTGGCGCAAATCGCTGCGTTTGCGTGGATCGCCCCGCTCGGGCCTTTGCTGCTCTGTTTCGCGAGCATGCTGCATTCAGGATCGGGTGCGATCGGCTTTGGCGGGCTGATCGCCTTCCATATCCTGAACGATACGGCGATGGCTGTAGTTCAGCCGGGTGGCATGGCGCTGTTTGCGCATGAATCGTCCGCCGCTTTTCGCGGCACCGTGATGGCGGTCTATGTCACGAGCGACCGGTTGGCCGACGGCATGGCCGGTCGGCTAGGGGCAGCACTTCCCCATCTGGGCTCGGCTGATTTCTGGCTTGCCCACGCCGGCCTCATCGCGCTCGGCGCACTGTGCCTCACGCTGGCGGCGCGCCTCTTGCATCATCTGTTTGCCGGACGCTGACGATACGGTTCCGGATCGAGAATTTTCCTGCAAGGATCGCCTGCCCGTTCAATCCGCCTGAGGCCCGCCGATTCATGCCCGCATTCAAACGTCTTTTCTGTGCCGCGCTGCTTGCAGGCGCACTCCATCCGCCCGGCATGGCCCGCGCACAGACGCCGCAGTTCGTCATCGAGGACAATGATTACGACGGGCCGGGCGGATCGAACGTGCAGTCGGTCATTCCCCTGCTGGCCGCACCGAACGTGCAGGTTCTGGGCTTCACCGTCTCGACCGGCGACGGTTGGGAAAACGCCAATTCCGCGCATCTGCGGCGTTTTCTCGAAATCGCGCATCGGACCGACGTGCCGGTCTATGATGGTGCGGTCTACCCGCTGATGAATACCGTCGCGGCCATGAAGATGCATGAACAGCAGTTCGGTCCGCTGCCGTGGAAAGGGGCATGGGGCGGTGCCGGATCGATCGAGACCGCATCCCCGACCCAACCCCCGCTCAAGCCTCTACGGGAAGGAGATCCGAAACTGGCCGCCCAGTCCGAGGAGGCCGCCCTCTTCCTGATCCGGACCGTGCATCGCCATCCGCATCAGGTCACGATCTTCGAGGCCGGCGCCATGACCAATCTGGCGCTGGCGATCCGGCTCGATCCTACATTCGCATCGACTGCGAAACAACTCGTCTTCATGGGCGGACTGATCGACACGAACATGTCGGCCATCAACGGCAATGCCGCCTACACGGACGACTTCAACCTCGTCTTCGATCCGGAAGCCGCCCACATCACCCTGACCGCCGACTGGCCGAAGATCACGGCCGTGGGCAACATCTCGGCGAAGCTGATGCTGTCACGAGCCGATCTGGCTGCCCTTCAGGATCATCCCTCGCCCGTCACGCGTTACATGCAGACCTATTACGATCCGATGCCGCTCTGGGACGAGATGGCGGCTGCCATCGTGGTCGATCCGGCGCTGATCACGAAATCCCAGACGGTCTACATGGACGTCGAGACGCGTCCCGGCATCGATTACGGCCGGGCCCATGTCTGGACCCGCGCGCAGGCGCCGGTCAACATGGGCGTACGGCCGGTCGATCTGGTCGAACAAGTGAACGAACCCGCCTTCCTGACACGGTTTCGCAAGGATGCACAGAGCCTGGGAACGACAACGCCGTAACCCAGGAGCGGCGACCTATCGCCCGGTCGGGCGATAGCCGTGCCAGAGCCATAGGAGTGCTTCGGGCAGGGTCTGGGCGATCGTCGACCGGTCCACATGGCCGACGCCGCGGGACAGGACGAACTGATAGGCGTATCCCTTGGCCGCCAGCGCCGCTGCCATGCGTTCGTCCGCGAGCGTCCAGTCATGCATCCCGTCCGGCATGTTGGGCGCGGGATAGAAGAGGTCCTGATCACCTGCCTCGAACCACATGCGGATCGGCTTGGCCGGCGTGTCCTTCACCAGCGACCGTGCGGCGCCCGGACCACCGCCCGCTCCCGTCCATGCATCGTGATATTGCCATGCGCCCCCCGGCAGGTTCGGATCGCGCGGCCATTGCTGGTTCGTGAACGTCGGAGAATAGGCCAGCACTCGCCGGAACAGGTCGGGATGAAACCACGCCATGGTAAAGGCCGCGGCACCGCTCGAACTGACGCCCATGGTCGCGCGGCCATCCGGATCATGTGTGATGCGAATGTTCGCGGCCTTTTCCGCACGCGGCAGGACTTCCTGCGCCACCCACTCCGCATAGAGCGGCGAGACGGCATCATATTCCCGCCCGCGCTCGCTGCCCTGCGCATCCTGTCCGCCTGATCCGATCCCGATGGCGACGATCGGCGGCAACTTCTTCTGTGCAATCAGGGCGTCCAGCACCGTGAAGAGGTCGCGCCCGTTATAGAATCCGTCCGCCCCGCCATCGCCGAACACGAGGATCGGCGCAGGCGTCCCGGGCACATACTGCGCCGGAACATACACATCGACCGAGCGCTCCCAGGGACCGGGGTGGCTTGTTGCAAGCTTCAGGTCGGAGGGATCTCCGGGCGCAGTCGGCGCCGCATAGACTGCACCGTTCGGACAGTTCAGCGGATCGTCGCGCACTACGCCGGGATTGAACACTCTTGCCTTCGCGGAGGCCATCGTGAAGGACACGATGCGCCCGTGCGGCACGCTGTCGCTGGGGATGGTTTCAGGTGCGGCCTCATGAGACGCACCGAGAATGAAATTGCCGTTGCCCGAGACGGGCGGCACGACGCCGTCCGCCAGATGCGTCGCAGCCGGATAACCTGCCTTGCCCGGGTCACGGACCGGCGGAGAAACCGTCGTATCGAGCCCTCGCGTATCGATGAAGAAGGGCTTGCGCGGGTCCGTCGTGTTGGCACCGGGCGGTACATCCGCTCCGGATGGAAGGCATGGCGCGGCTATTGCCGGAACGCTCAGCCCTGCCGCAATGAACAGGGCTGCAAGGCGTGGGGTGACCGACATGTAACGATGCTCCGTGACGTTCCGAGACGACACAGATCACCGCCAATGTGGCATCCCGGTCAAATCAGGCGCGCGTCAGCCCTCCAGCGACTGCAGTTCGAACAGCCGTCGGTAGATGCCGCCGTCCTGCTGGATCAGGGTGGCATGCGTGCCGTCCTCACGCAGCTCACCATGGGCGAAGACAAGGATCCGATCCAGTTCCATGACCGTCGCCAGCCGATGCGCGACCACGATGACCGTGCGCCCCACCATCAGACGCCGCATGGCATCCTGCACCAGCGCTTCCGATTCCGAATCGAGGCTGGACGTCGCCTCGTCGAAGATCAGGATCGGGGCATTGGCCAGAAACGCGCGGGCAATGGCCACGCGCTGGCGTTCGCCGCCTGACAGCTTCACGCCGCGTTCACCCACGAGCGTCTCGTAGCCTTCCGGAAGACGCTCGATGAATGCGCTTGCATTGGCCAGGCGAGCGGCTTCCTCGATTTCGGCCGCAGTGGCCTCAGGCCGGGCATAGGCGATATTCTCGGCCAGCGAGCGATGAAACAGGATGGGTTCCTGCGGCACGATCGCGATGTGCTGGCGCAGGGATTCCTGGGTGACAGTGGAGATGTCCGTGCCATCGATCAGGATCCGGCCGCCGTGAATGTCATAAAGACGCTGCAACAGCTTGGTGAGTGTCGTCTTGCCCGAGCCCGAGGGCCCCACGAGTGCCACGCGCGCGCCGGGTTCGATCGTCAGGTCGAGATCGCGATAAAGCGGCGTTGCCTGTCCGCGATACTGGAACCGGACATGTTCGAAGCGGATCGACCCGTTGTGGAAATCCGCGATCGCCGCGTGCGGATGGTCCTGCACCTCGGGGTCGCGTCCGAAAATCGCAACCAGCTCTTCCATCTCGTTGACGGAACGTTGCACCATCGAGACCTGCTGACCCAGATCGCGCAGGTATCCCTGCACGAGGAACACCATGGTCAGCACATAGGCGACGTCGCCCGGGCCTGCCTCGCCATGCCACCACATCAGGACAGCGATGGCGATCAAGGCGATCCGCATCACAAGGGATGCAAGATTCTGCAGGTTGCCGCTGTTGGTGCCGCGGATCCACCCGCGGCCGGTGTGGTGGCTCCAGTGGCGCAGCGTCGCATCCAGGCGGGCGTCTTCGCGGCGTTCGGCACCGAACGCCTTCACCACCGCGTTGCAGGTCACGGCATCGGCCATGGCCGCGCCCATCTTCGTGTCCCACTGGTTCGCGCGACGCGCGGTGGGCGCGACATAATACAACGTAAGCGCGATCGAGAGCCACGCGAACAGGACGACCGAGACCGCGAGCACGAGGCCCATGATCGGCGCGCGGATCGCCAGCACGATCGTCGTGCCGACGAGCACGAGCACTTCCGGCAGGATCAGCAGCAGCAGCGTGTCGTCCAGCGTGTCGATCGCCCAGATGCCGCGCGTCAGTTTGCGGACGGTCGACCCGGCGAACGTGTTCGCATGCCAATCGGTCGAGAACCGCTGCACACGCGCGAACGCTTCGGTCGCTACACGCCGCATGATGGCGAGCGTCAGGTAGGTAATCCCGATGAACGAGGTCCTGCGGCCGAGCAGGCCGATGATCCCGAGTCCGATCAGGCCCGATACCATCAGCAGCGCATCATCGTGCGCAGCCCGTGTCGCTGCATCGACGACCCCGTCCGGCACGCGGCGGGCGACATCGGTTACGAGGCGCCCGGACAGGACGGGCATGCAGATGTCGGCCAGGGTCGCCAGCCCCATGCCCACGACCGTCTTGGTCAAGAGGCGCGGGTGATGCATCCATCGCGCGACCACGAAACGCAGGACGTTGACGAAGCCGACGCCGGCTGCCCGCGCGCCTGCTTCGCTCGCGGAAGCTTGATCTTCCTCATCCTCGTCGTCGTGGGGCTTATGGGCATGCCCTTCCGGCGCCGCGCACGCGGTAGCGTCCGCAGGCGGAGGATTGCGACGCGCAGCAATTTCCGCATCCGACGGGTGGGAATTTTCTTCGAGTTTCAACGGTTCCGACAAGTAAAACTCCGAAAACTGGGTGCCGGATCAGGGCAACGTCAGTGTGTTGATCGCCTTGGATCAGGGCATGACCATAAACGGCGGCATGGTCTTGCGCCGACCAGACAAAAAATGGCGCGTTTTTCCCGCCTGGGGTAAGATTTCCTTAAGCGCTTCCCGATAGTGTAGCACGCATGTACGCCAGCCCAATCCGGCCGGAGACGGCTTCATGCAAGATGAGCCTGCATGTACCACCTCGTGCCGCGCGCGTGGCGGTGCAGGCGATGGCGTTCGCGGTCTGGTGTCTGGCCATCCCGCTGGCCAAGGCTCAGCACGTCTCGGTGCGCAGCTTCGGAGAAGCCGAAGGGCTCAATGAAGAAGCGGTTTGGCATCTTGCGCAGGAGCCGGAAGGGTTTCTGGTTGTCGGAACGGAGAGCGGCCTCTTCGTGTTCGACGGACGCATCTTCTTTCGTCTCGGGACCGAGCAGGGTCTGCCGCTGCATATCGGCGTGCGCGCCCTGATCACAACCCCCGACGGTCGAATTGCCATGGCGGACGACCATCGCGTTCTTCTGTCCCGGACGGCAGCCGACGCCGTCCATCCGATACCGACGCTCCAGTTCGACGATGTCACGCCCGCAGGACGCTCCCGCGACCAGACCTTTCACGGGCTTCTGTGGTGGCATGGCTCCCTTCTCGCGCAGCTTGGCGGCCGTATCGTCCCCGTGGGGTCCGCCCGGATGTCTCCGCTGCCTGATGTGTTGCGCAGTATCGGCAATGTCAGCGGAATGGCAGCGCATGACGATACGCTCTGGATCGGTACGACGGACGGGCGATTGTGCCGCATGACCTCAACCACAGCCGACTGCCAGCAGACGGCTGATCCTGTATCTCATGGACCGCCGGACGACTGGGCGGCCGTGGCCATCGGGAAAGATGGCACCGTCTATGCCCGCTCGGCCCACCATTTCGCCTCGCGACCCGCCGGCGCTACGACATTCCGGATCGAATCCATCACGGACGATCGTGTCGGCGACGGGTTTCAGAACCATGTCCGGCTGACCATCATGCCGGATGGCACTGTGGTGACCGAGGCGCTCGGCCGTCTGCTGGTGCGCAGCGGATCCTCCTGGCGGATCCTCAACCTGCCGCCAGAATGCGCAGGCGGCGTGGCCTCGGCACTTCTTGGCGGCCGTGACGGCGAGCTGTGGGTCAGCCTGCCGGGCAATGGCCTTGCCGAAGTGGCAAATTTCGGCGGGATCGAAAATTTCGCCGCGGCTGACGGTCTCGATGTCGGCGAGATCTGGCAGATCGTTCGCCAGGACCATGGCCTGCTGCTGATCGGCTCGTCGCGCGGCGTCGTGCGCATGGGCGTGACAGGCGACCCGCTGTTCCGGCTAGCACCGGACCCTGCGAGCTACATGGTGCAGAGCAGCATCGATGGTCAGATCTGGGCCTCCCACGGGATCAATCAGGTCGTCAATTTGTCGCCCTCCGGGCAGATCCAGCACAGTTTTCAGGTATCCGGCCTGCACCAGCTCCTTCTCGACCGGGACAAGGTGTTATGGCTCCTGACCGCGCACGGGCTGGACCACATCGATACGGCCGCGAGTGAACCACGCACCGTCCAGCCCGACCCTCATCTGCGAACGCCGCTTCTTGCCGGATTGCGCGATTCGAGCGGACGTCTCTGGCTGGCCGGCCCCGATCGCCTTCTCCTGCGCTGGCCCGACGGACGGGTCGAAACCCTCCTTGATCACTGGCCCAGCGCGGACTTCCTTCCGGCGACACTGGTGGAAATCGGTTCCGATCATGTCTGGATCGCGGGTTCGGGCGGGCTCATGTCAATCGTCCGCACCGCGCCGAACCATGCATCCGCCTCTCCCGTAGCGGGACCGCGTATCCTTGGACGGACTTTCTACAGTCTGGTCCGGGATAACGCAGGCCGGATCTGGGCCGGCACCGATCATGGCGTTGCCGCGTTCGACGGGCAGCGCTGGATCAATGTCTCGATGAACGAGGGGCTGGTCTGGAACGAGACCAACGAATTCGCGATCTTCATCGACACAGACGAAACGGTATGGGTCGGCACCAGCCGCGGCCTCTCCCATTTTACCCGACCAGAGCTCCTGTTTCGCCATCGCGATCTTCAGGCGGTCGTCTCGAGCATCCAGATCGGCGCGCATGCCTTTCGAGGGCGAGCGGTGCCCTTTTCCTATGATCCGGTGATGATCCGCTTCACCGCGCTGGACCTGCCGCGCGCGCATAACCTGCATTTCCGCTATCGCCTTGCCGGCGTCGATCAGGACTGGATCGAGACGTCGAGCAACTTCGCCCGCTACCCGAGCCTGCCGCCGGGACATCATGACTTCTCTGTCGTGGCGTTCGATCCGATGACCGGCGATCAGTCCGCACCAGCACACATCCTGTTGCGCATGCGCATGCCATGGTGGCGCTGGTGGCCGGTCGAAGCTCTTTACGGGCTGCTCACCGGGCTTGCGCTTCTGACAGTGCTCCATCTGCGCGGCCGGATGCTGAAGCGTCAGCGCCGGATCCTGCAACAGACCGTCGAACAGAGAACGCTGGAACTCGAGGCCGCGCGCGCGGCCCTCGAACACGAAGCCCGCACGGACAGCGTCACGGGCCTCCTGAATCGCAGGGCCATTCAACAACATCTCTCCGAGCATCTGTCCGGCGTGAATTTTGCTTCCGGGCGCGGCCATCATCGCGTCGCAAACAATGAACCCTCGCTTCCCTGTGCCGTCGCCCTGCTCGATATCGATCATTTCAAGCGGATCAACGACGTCCATGGCCATCTGGTCGGCGACCAGATCCTGCGCGAGATGGGAGAAAGACTGGGCGCTTTTCTGGCGCCGGAAGAATTCTGCGGACGTTACGGCGGAGAGGAATTCCTGTTCATCTCCGGACTCGCGGGTCAGCCGGGCATGCAACGTCTCATTGCCCTGATCCAGTCCCTGACGCAGGTACCATTCGGGCACGGGGGCGCGCCCATCCACATCACGCTGTCGGTCGGCATGGCAACCGTGCAGCCTTCGGACAATTGGGAGACCGTGATAAGCCGGGCGGACAAGGCGCTTTACGATGCCAAGGCCGCAGGCCGCGATCGCATCGTGGAAGCTGCCTGACGCAGGTTTCCGACCGTTCGCGCCAAGGGGAAATGATGGCTCGCTCAACGACCACATCCGCCAGGACCGCATCTTCGAAGGGTCCTGATTCCATGGCGGCGCTGTCGAACACCACGGCGCCCAAGGCAATGAGTGCCGCACGTGCGCGGGCCTTCATCGAGGCACTGGCGGAAGCCAACCCGGAACCGGCGAGCGAACTCGCGTTCACGGATGCCTATACGCTGCTGGTGTCGGTCGTCCTGTCGGCGCAGGCCACCGACAAGTCGGTCAACAAGGCGACGGTCGGGCTGTTTGCCGACGCTCCTGATGCAAGGGCCATGGTGCAACTGGGCGAGGAGGGCATAGCCCGTCATATCCGCACGATCGGCCTGTGGCGGGCCAAGGCGCGCAATGTCCTGAAGCTTTCGGAAATGCTGCTCGAACGTCATGCGGGTGTGGTCCCGCAGGATCGCGAACAGCTCGAGGCATTGCCGGGCGTCGGGCGCAAGACGGCGAACGTCGTGCTCAATGTCGCCTTCGATCGGGATGCGATGGCGGTCGATACCCACATCTTCCGGATCGGCAACCGCACGGGTCTGGCACCGGGCAAGACACCGCGGCAGGTCGAGGACGGGCTGGTCAAGCGCATTCCGAAGCCGCTCCTGCGGCAGGCGCATCACTGGCTGATCCTTCACGGGCGTTACATCTGCAAGGCTCGCCGGCCGGAATGCTGGCACTGCCCGGCTTTCGAACCGTGCGGCTTCCCGGAAAAGTCATCCATGCAGCCGACCTGACGATTACTCCGCCTGCGCCAGCGGCAGATTCGGCGTGCCGCGCCCACCCGGCGGCGGCACCCATGGGCGGACGCCGCGCCATGTGCGGTCGGACAGTATCGTGACGCCCCGTTTCGTCATCCATGCGGCATAGGCGCCGTCACGCCAGACGGAAAACCGGTCAATCACGACGCCCCCCTGACAGGCGCCCCGCGCAGGTGACACGCTGACGAACAGCGCCGCTCCAGAACACAATGCTGCCGGAGGGGACAGGGCACCGTCCGTTCGATCACGAGCCCGCAGGACTACCTCTTGACCATCGAGTGCGATCCGGCACACCTGCGCATCACACGCCTCCGGTAGCGGTGCTTCAGGCAAGGCTGTTGCCTGAAGCCAGTCGCGTGCGGCGGACAGATCCAGACCGCCCGGCCCGCCGATCGCAAGCCTGCCCTCCTGCCGCACGGCGATCAGCCCGGCATCGGGCGCCACGAACAGATCGGGCTTCTGCACCAGGAACGGCGCGCTCAAGGCCAGGACGATCGGCACCAGCGCCAGCAGACGGGCGCGACCGTGCCACAGGCACAGGCCACACAGCGCCACCATATAAAGCAGCAATGCCCAGGACGGCATGGCGGGGACCGGGATCTGTGCCAGCGAGAAGCCGGCGACCCCACGCGCCATCGAGACGATCAGGCCGATGCCGGCAGCCATCAGATGAAGGGCCGGCGCATCAAGACCGAACGGCATCAGCGCGAGCGCACACAGACCAAGTGGCATGACCCATATTGCCGCCAGCGGCACGGCGATCAGGTTGGCCAGCACGAACCACGGCTGCAGCAGCCCGAAATGCGCAAGACTGACCGGCAGCGTCGCAGCACCGGCCAGCAGGCTGGTCAGCCCGAGTGCCGCGACATAGCCGAGAGCCACGCGCCACCACTCTCCTTCACCGCGCAATCGCTCGAGCGGGCGGCGCAGCGTCTCGTATCCCGCGATCAACGCCATGACCGCCGCAAAAGACATCTGAAACGATACATCCAGCACGTTCTCCGGCGAGGCGAGCAACAGCGCCAGCGCGACCAGCGCCAGAGCCCGCATGGACATCACGCGCCGCCCGGTCAGCAGCGCCAGCAGCACGAAGGCCGCCATGCCCAGGCTGCGCAGCGCCGGAAGATGCGCGCCGGTCAGGAGAACGTATCCGGCGCCCGCGATCCATGCGCCGATCGCGGCAATCTCCCGGCAGGGCCAACGCAGCGCCGCATATTCGGACACAGCCAGACCGGATCGTATCGCCACCAGCACCAATCCCATGACGAGACCCAGATGCAGGCCGGCCACCGCCAGCAGATGGGCAAGACCGGATGCCGCGAATACGGCGCGGGTCTGCGGTGCAATCGCCCCCTGCTCTCCCGCCAGCAGGGTCTGGGCGATCGCACCGGACTGGCCGGGCAACACCGTGCCGATACGATGCGCGACCCGCTCACGCACCCGTTCGACAGCATCGCGCAGAAACGCGCCATGGGCATTCGCAATGACAGAGACCGACGACAGGGCGTAACCGCTGCCCGCAGCGCCCGAGAACCACGCGTCTCGCTGCGGATCGCGTCCTCCGGGCCAGGATGGCGGCGACGGCGGACGAAGCAGTGCGCGCATCCGGACCTGCATTCCGGGGGCAACGGCCGTCGTGTCGTCATCACGCAACCGCACCAGCAGAGTGCGCCGTAACGGACGCATGCCGATATCGACCCCCGTTTCGAACACGGCATTTTCCAGACGTACACGGCGCCCTGGCCCCGTGCCGTCGCGCGCCTGCGTCGGCACGACCGCACCCACCGTCGCATTCACGACGACGGCGCGCGTGGGCAACATCGGCATGGGAACTGCGCGATGAGCCGCAAGCCAGGCATCCAGAAAGCCGACACTCAAACACAACACACCAAGGGCAATCAGGCGCGGGAACAAACGGCCCCAACCCAGCCACGCCGCAATCAGGGCCGTGATCGCGATCGCTGCCGGAACAGGCCAGCCACATTCGGCGGAAAGCGCGAAATACGTCACGGCGCCCAATGCGACGGCGACCGGGATCCAACCAACCAGTCGACGTCCTTGCGCAAGCAGGGCCGACGCCAGCCACCCGGGCTCCGGGGGCAGGTCGGTGACGGACGGATCGGCGAGCGTCAGCAGCTCGTCCAGATCGAGGCAGTCCATGTCCTGATGAGCAAGGGATTGTTCGGCGTTCACGCCGCGGACACTGCCACGCGGCGTTCGTTATGAAAACGCGACGGTAGCAGGCTGCCTGCCAACGACCCTTCGGCGCGTCGGCGGTCGGACGTGCATCCGTTTCGGGTGCGAACTGCCTGCGTCCGTATGGCGTATCCTGAAGGGTGAGCAGGCCGGTATCCGCGGTCGGTTTGCGCGGCCTGCCGAACCACGGAGGTTTGCCTGTCAGGTTTTTTGAAGCCTGCCGTCGAGAACGCGGCGGCTCTTGGCAGAATTCCCATGTGGTCAGGACGGTTCAAACAGGCCTTGCGTCGCTGCCCGCTGCCGCCAAGATCCGGCCGATGCACATGCACGTATTGGCATGGTCCGTTGCCGGCCGTTCGCCAAGCCTATCCCGGCCGGGTCATCACCGCGATGTTGCAGGCGTGGACACAGCGATAGCTGCACCCATCGCCCACAATCCGGGTGCGTCAGAGGCCGCCAGAGGCCGCGATCAGTTGTCCCGTCAGCCAACGCGCCTCGTCGGAGGCCAGGAAGACGGCGACCGATGCGATGTCGTCCGGCTTGCCGATGCGCCGAAGCGGCGTCTGCGCCACGAACTGCTCTTCCGCCTCCGAACCCAGGAAGCCAAGCGTCTGGGCACCCTCCGTCGCCACCATGCCCGGATTGATGGCGTTCACGCGAATCCCGCGCGGGCCCAGTTCCTTGGCGTGCGTGTGGGTCAGCGCGTCGACTGCGGCCTTGGTCGCGTTGTAGATCCCGAAATTCTCCGGGGTGATGCGCGAGACGATCGAACTGATGTTGACGATGCTGCCACCGTTCGGCGCCTGTGCCGCAAACGCCTTCGTGGCGAGCAGAACACCCAGCACGTTGATGTTGAAATGATCGTGAAAGGACTGCTCGGTGGATTGTTCGAGCGGAGCGGGACGGAAGATGCCCGCGTTGTTCACCAGAATGTCGATCGGCCCGAATTGTGCCGTCGTCTGGTCGAACAGGGCCGCGATATCGGCCTCGTGCGCGACATTGCCACCGATGGCGAACGCGTCTCCACCGGCCGCCTTGATGCCGGCGACAACGGCATCCGCGCCTTCGCGACTGGACGCATAATTCACCGCGACCCTGGCACCAGCGGCGCCCAGGGCACCGGCAATGGCAGCCCCGATGCCCTTGGATGCACCGGTGACCAGTGCGACCTTTCCGTCAAGCGTACCCATGTTTTCGCTCCATCATTTAGACGATCATCTAATTGATGAGGCTTCGATCCGAGTTCAAGAGGGCAGTCGGAACGATTCGCGCAGATGGTCGACGTAGGCCCGCACCGTCTCCGGGCGGAACGTCAGCCGCAGATGCTTGCCTTCCCGTGCAGTCCCGATCAGGCCAGCCTGCTCCAGTTCGCGCACATGGTGCGACATGGTGGCTGGCGTGATGTTGGCGCACGAGAAGATCTCGCCGCACTGGGCATCGCCGCGCGTGGCTATGGCCTGGAGAATGCCGAAGCGGCGCGGATCGGCCAGGGCCTTGGCGATGCGGGTGAAATCGTAGGCATGCATGAGGCCAAGCTCTATCATGGAAGCATGAGCCGCGCCGTGCTAATGCGCAGGGCCATGACGGTTCGCACGCGCTTCGCCCCCTCGCCCACCGGGCTTTTGCATATTGGCAATGCCCGGGCGGCCCTGTTCAATTTCCTCTTCGCCCGCCACCACGGCGGCGAGTTCCTGCTCAGGATCGAGGACACCGACCGCGAGCGCTCGACGCAGCGTGCCGTGGACGTGATCTTCGACGGCCTGGCGTGGATGGGCATCACGCCGGACGAGGAGCCCGTGTTCCAGTCCACGCGGCAGGACCGCCATACCGAAGTGGCGCTCGACCTGCTGGCGCGCGGCCATGCCTATCGCTGCTACTGCACGCCGGAAGAGCTCAAGGACATGCGCGAGCGCGCCATCGCCGAGAAGCGGCCACCCCGCTACGACGGCACCTGGCGCGACCGTCCCCCGTCCGACTGGCCGCAGGACAAGCCCTATGCCGTGCGCCTCAAGGCGCCGCAGGAGGGCGAGACCGTGATCCACGATCTCGTGCAGGGTGATGTGCGTGTCGCCAACGCCGAGATGGACGACCTGATCATCCTGCGCTCCGACGGCACGCCGACCTATTTGCACGCGGTTGTCGTGGACGATCACGACATGGCCATCACGCATGTCATGCGCGGCGACGATCATCTGACCAACACCTTCCGGCAGGCGATGATCTACCGCGCGATGGGCTGGGATCTGCCGCAGTTCGCCCATCTGCCGCTGATCCACGGGCCGGATGGCGCCAAGCTGTCGAAGCGACATGGCGCGCAGTCGGTCGTCGAGTTCCGCGAGCAGGGCTTCCTGCCCGAAGCGCTTTGCAACTACCTGCTGCGTCTCGGCTGGGGTCATGGCGATACCGAGATCCTCGACCGGGACGAGGCGATCCGCCTGTTCGATATCGACGGGATCGGCCGCTCGCCCTCGCGCATGGACTACGTCAAGCTCGCGCATCTCAACGGCGTCTACATCCGGCAGGCCGACGATGATCGGTTGACACGTGACGTGGCCGAACGGCTTGCGGGTTATGAAGGCGTGACGGCCGACGACGCGCTGGTGGATCGGCTGCGGGTCCTGATGCGGGGGCTCAAGGAGCGCGCGCGCACGCTGGTCGATCTGGCCGACAGCGCAGCCTTCCTCGGGCGCTCCGTGCCGCTCGCCATGGATGCCAAGGCCGAGAAGATCCTGACGCCGGACGCACTGGACGTTCTCAAGCGTCTGGCAGGTGTCATGGCGCTGATCGAGCCGTTCGATGCACCCTCGATCGACGCGGCCCTGCGGGCTTTTGCGGACGAACACGGGCTCAAGCTCGGGCAGGTCGCCCAGCCGCTCCGGGCTGCCATGACCGGCAGCAACACCTCGCCCGGGATAGACCTGACGCTGGCAGCACTCAGGCGCGACGAAGTGCTCGCCCGGATCGGGTCGGTGCTGGGACGTGCCGCCCATGGCTGACACGGCCGCCATGCCGCCGCTTTCCCTCGGGCCTGCGAGTGTCGCATCCGGCCAGCGGCATCTGCTGGGGATCGCAGGCATGACGGCAGCCGAGATCGAACCGTTTCTTGATCTCGCGGAAAGTTATGCGCTGCTGAGCCGCAGCCGGAAGGCGCCGCGCGACCGGCTGCAGGGGCGCACGCTCATCAACCTGTTCTTCGAGGACAGCACGCGCACACGCACGAGCTTCGAACTCGCGGGCAAGCGTCTGGGTGCCGACGTCATCAACATGACGGTCGCCACCTCCTCGGTGAACAAGGGCGAGACGCTGCTCGATACGGCGGCGACCCTGAACGCCATGCGCTGCGATCTTCTCGTGGTGCGCCATGGCATGTCGGGCGCGCCGCAGCTGCTGGCACGCAAGGTCGAGGCCAGCGTGGTGAACGCGGGCGACGGCACGCATGAGCATCCGACGCAGGCGCTGCTCGATGCGCTGACCATCCGACGCCATCTGGGGCGGCTTTCAGGACTCGAGGTCGCGATCTGCGGCGATGTGGGCCATAGCCGGGTCGCGCGGTCCAACATCCATCTGCTGAAGGCGCTCGGATCGTCGGTGCGTGTCGTGGGGCCGCCGACACTGGTGCCGGGAGCGCTCGCGGATCTGGGCGTGAGCGTGCATCACGACATGGAACGCGGGATCGCCGACACGGATGTCGTGATGATGCTGCGTCTGCAGAAGGAGCGCATGGGATCGGGGCTGGTCCCGAGCGAGCGCGAGTATTTCCGCTTCTTCGGTCTTGACCAGCGCCGTCTGGTGCTGGCCAGGCCCGGTGCGCTCGTGATGCACCCGGGACCGATGAACCGTGGCGTGGAAATCGCGTCAGCGGTCGCCGATTCGGACCAGAGCGTCATTCAGGAACAGGTTGAAATGGGAGTCGCGGTGCGCATGGCGGTGCTCGACCGGCTGTCGCGCGGCGGATACGCATGACCACCACCGTCATTCACAATGTGCGCCTGCTCGACCCGTCCTGCGATCTCGACCGGACGGGCCATTTGCTGTTGCGCGATGGCCTGATCGCGGGCCTTGGCGCGGATGGCGACGTCCTGCCGGACGACGCCGAACGGATCGACGGCGAGGGATGCGTGCTGTCTCCGGGCCTTGTGGACATGCGCGTCGCCATCGGCGAGCCGGGGTCGGAATATCGCGAGACGATCGCATCCGCCGCCCGGGCCGCGGTGGCGGGCGGCGTCACCACCATGGCCGTGCTGCCGAATGCGGTGCCCGCGATCGACGATCCGGCGCTGGTGCGGCTCCTGCGCGCACGGGGCGACGAGACGGGCATGGTCACGATCCATCCCTATGGCGCGTTGACCAAGGGTTGCGCGGGCCAGGCAATGGCCGAACTCGGCTTGCTGCAGGAGGCCGGTGCGATCGGCTTTACCGATGGCATCCGGGCGATCGCCGACACGAAGCAGATGCGCAACCTGCTATCCTATGCGCGCGGGATCGGTGCGACCGTCGTGCAGCATCCGGAGGATCCGTCGCTCGCAAGCGGCGGCTGCGCCACGGCGGGAGCGCTTGCGACCCGATTCGGCCTGCCGCAGATCCCCGCCGCCGCCGAAGCCATCCTGATCGCGCGCGATCTCAGACTGGCCGAACTCACAGGTGCGCGCCTGCATTTCGGGCACGTCTCGACGGCGGAAGGCATCGGCCTGATCCGCGAGGCCAAGGCGCGCGGCAGTGCCGTCACCTGTGATACGGCGCCACCCTATTTTGCCCTCAACGAAACGGCGATCGTCGATTTCCGGACCTACGCCAAGCTTTCGCCACCCCTGCGCACGGAAGCGGACCGGATCGGCGTGATCGAAGGACTGGCGGATGGCACAATCGACGCCATCGCGTCTGACCACGCGCCTTCGGATGCGGATGACAAGCGTCTGCCGTTTGCCCAGGCACGCGCGGGCGGTACCGGGCTTGCAACGCTGCTGGGCGTCACGATGTCGCTCGTCCACGCGGGAAGCCTTTCGCTTTCGCGGGCCATGGCCCTTCTGACGGCGGAACCGGCGCGTCTGCTGGGGATCGAGGCGGGGAGCCTCAAAATCGGGGGGCGCGCCGATCTATGCCTGTTCGCACCCGACGAGGCATGGCAGGTCGAGGCAGGTGCCCTGCCGGGCCGCGCACAGAACACGCCGTTTGACGGTGCCGTCCTGCGCGGCCGCGTGCGGGGCACGTGGAAGAACGGACGGCAGGTCTTCGCGGCATGACGGCACTTCCCGCATGGCTTGGCCCGCATCTCGCTGTAGTTGCAGCCATCGCCTATTTTTTGGGCAGCATACCGTTCGGGCTCATCATCTCGCGCCTCGGTGGTGCAGGAGATATCCGCAAGGTCGGTTCAGGCAATATCGGCGCAACGAACGTCCTGCGCACCGGGCGCAAGGGATTGGCGGCGTCGACGCTCCTGCTGGACGCTCTGAAGGGCGTGGCGGCCGTTCTGATCGCCCACTGGATAACGGCGGCCTATACGGATTATGCGCTGGGCGTTGCAGCCTTCATGGCCGTATTCGGACACTGCTTTCCGATCTGGCTGGGATTTCGGGGCGGCAAGGGCGTGGCCACAGGCCTTGGCGTGACCATCGCCCTGTCGCCGCTGACGGGAGCCGCTGCCTGTCTGGTGTGGCTCGCGGTTGCCAAACTGGCGAAAATTTCGTCGGCCGGCGCGCTCTGTGCGTTCGCGCTCATTCCGATCCTGTTGCCCGCGATCAGCGAACACCCGGTCTATTCGCCTGAACCGATGGCGGCGGCAGGCTATGCGATCCTGATCTTCATTCGTCATTACGGGAATATCGTGCGCCTGCTGCGTGGCGAGGAACGTCATATCAACATCGACCCGCCGGCGCAGCGCCATCTCGATGTCTGACCTGACGCGGGTCGATCTCCTGCGGCTGGCCCGCAGCGAGGGAATCGGTCCGGTCAATTTTCAGAGAATGCTCGCGCAGTACCGCACGCCGGGCGCGGCACTCGCCGCCCTGCCGGATCGCGCGATCCGGGCCGGCCGTCCGACGCCCCCGAAAATCCCTTCGCGCGACGCGGCCGAGGCGGAGCTGGCCGGCACAGAGGCTCTGGGCGGACGCATCCTCTTTCGCGGCGATGCGGATTATCCGCCCCTGCTGGCAGCCCTGCCCGATGCACCTGCGGCCCTGAGTGTCCTGGGCAATCCGGCACGGCTGGCGCGCCGGGCCGCAGGCATTGTCGGCGCGCGCAATGCTTCCGCTGCGGGACTGCGGATCGCGGAGTCGCTGAGCGCCGAACTCGCCGCATCCGGGATTCTGATCGTCTCGGGCCTGGCGCGCGGGATCGATGCAGCGGCCCATCGCGCGGCGCTGCATCCGGGCCTGACAGTTGCGGCCATCGCCGGCGGCCTCGACAAGATCTATCCTCCTGAACACGCCGATCTGCAGGCACAGATTGCCGAGCGCGGTTGCGTCGTGACGGAAGCAGCGCTCGGCACCGTCCCGCAGAGCCGTCATTTCCCCAGACGGAACCGGCTGATCGCGGGATTGTCGCTCGGATGCGTGATTGTCGAAGCGGCGCAGAAATCCGGTACATTGATCACAGCCGACCTCGCGCTGCGTTACGGGCGAGAGGTATTTGCGGTGCCGGGCTCACCGCTCGATCCGCGTGCCCGTGGCGGCAATGCGCTTATTCGTGAAGGGGCGCATCTGGTGGAGACCGCGGCTGACGTATTGCGCGATCTGCCGCCTTATCCGGACTTTTCCGCGCCTTTTTCCATGGGCTTTGCCGAGCCGGTCTCGCCCTGGGGCCAGGGCGGTCAGGATGCGTGGTGCGACCTCGACCAGACCCTGAATGTCGTGGTCGGGCTGCTGTCGCCTGTACCGGTGACGGTTGACGAGGTGGTGCAGCGCTGCCAGTTCTCGGTGTCGGCGGTCTTGACGGTGCTGACAGAGCTTGAGCTCGCGGGTCGCGTCGAATTTCTGCCGGGCGGGTTGGTGGCGCTGCTGCCGACCTGAACGAACCAAGCGTGACATGTCTCACGCATGACCGGGACCAGGACCGAGTTTGAGATGACCGATGTAGTCGTGGTCGAAAGCCCCGCGAAGGCCAAGACGATCAACAAGTATCTGGGCGATGACTTCACGGTCCTGGCCTCGTTCGGCCATGTCCGCGATCTGCCGCCCAAGGACGGCAGCGTCCGGCCGGACGAAAACTTCGCGATGGACTGGCAGACGGACGAGCGCGGCTCGCGCCAGATCGCGGCCATCGCCAAGGCGCTGAAGGGGGCGACCAACCTCTATCTCGCGACCGACCCGGATCGCGAAGGCGAGGCCATCTCGTGGCATGTGCGCGCGGCATTGTCGGAAAAGAACCTGCTGCGCGGCATCGACGTCCACCGCGTCACGTTCAACGAGATCACGAAATCGGCGGTCAAGGCCGCGATGGCGGCCCCCCGCGATCTCGACATGCCTCTGATCGAGGCCTATCTGGCCCGCCGCGCGCTCGACTATCTTGTGGGCTTCACGCTCTCGCCCGTCCTGTGGCGCAAGCTGCCGGGCAGCCGGAGTGCGGGCCGTGTGCAGTCCGTGGCCCTGCGGCTGATCTGCGAGCGCGAAGCCGAGATCGAGGTCTTCCGCCCGCGCGAATACTGGACGGTGGCAAGCGCGTTCACGACGCCCGCAGGCGCGGGCTTCAATGCGCGGCTGACGCATCTGGACGGCCGCAAGCTCGACCAGTTCGACCTCAATGATGAGGCATCGGCCCATGCGGCCCGCGATCTCGTGCAGTCCGGACGCTTCACGGTCCGCTCGGTCGAGCCCAAGCGCGTCAAGCGCAACCCGGCGCCGCCGTTCACCACCTCGACGCTGCAGCAGGAAGCCTCGCGCAAGCTGGGCATGGGCGCGCAGGCCACGATGCGCGCGGCCCAGCAGCTGTATGAAGGGATCGACATCGGCGGCGAGACGGTCGGTCTCATCACCTACATGCGAACAGACGGCGTGCAGATGGCGCGGGAGGCCATCTCGTCCATTCGCGGCCATATCGGCGAGGCGTTCGGTCAGAACTACGTGCCGCCGCAGCCGCGCGTCTATTCCACCAAGGCCAAGAATGCGCAGGAAGCCCATGAGGCGATCCGGCCGACCGATGTGACGCGGGCGCCCGATGCGATGCGCGCGCGCCTATCGCCCGAACAGGCAAAGCTCTACGAGCTGATCTGGAAGCGCGCGATGGCATCGCAGATGGCATCGGCCGAGCTTGACCAGGTGACGGTCGAACTGGCCGATGCCTCGGGCAAGACGGTGCTGCGGGCCACCGGCTCGATCGTGGCGTTCGACGGTTTTCTCAAGCTCTATATCGAGGGCCGCGACGACCGCTCCGATGACGACGAGAGCCGGATGCTGCCCGCCATGAAGGCGGGCGACGTGCTGTCGGGCAACAAGGCCACGGCGGAGCAGCATTTCACGCAGCCGCCGCCACGCTATTCGGAAGCATCGCTGGTCAAGAAGATGGAAGAGATCGGCATCGGCCGTCCTTCCACCTATGCCTCGATTCTCGGCGTGCTGCGCGATCGCGCCTATGTCCGCCTCGATAACCGGCGCTTCGTGCCAGAAGATCGCGGCAGGCTGGTGACGGCCTTCCTGACGTCGTTCTTCGAACGCTATGTGGACAGCGGCTTCACCGCGTCCCTCGAGGAGCAGCTCGACGACATTTCGGGCGGCCGCGCGGACTGGCACGACGTCATGGCGGCGTTCTGGCACGATTTCAGCGCGGCGGTCGGCCAGACCAAGGATCTGAAGATCTCGGACGTGATCGACGCGCTCGATCAGGATCTGGGGACGCATTTCTTCCCCGAACGCGCGGACGGTGGCGATCCGCGTCAGTGCACGGCCTGCGGCACAGGGCGGCTCGGGCTGCGTCTGGGCAAGTTCGGCGCGTTCATCGGCTGCTCGAACTACCCGACCTGCCAGTTCACGCGTCGTCTCGTCGCCGAGGATGGCGACAGCGAGACGCTGAAGGACGGCATGAAGGTGCTCGGCGCCGCGCCCAACGGGGACGAGGTGACGCTGCGCCGGGGGCCATACGGGCTTTATATCCAGCAAGGCGAGCCCAACCCGGAGGACAAGAAGGCCAAGCCGAAGCGCGCCAACCTCCCGCGCGGCGTGACGGCCGACACGTTAACGCTGGAGCAGGCGCTCGGGCTTCTGTCGCTGCCGCGTGTGGTCGGCCCGCATCCGGAAACGGGCGAGATCATCGAAGCGGGCATCGGGCGCTTCGGCCCGTATGTGAAGATGGGTGCGATCTACGGCACGCTGGATGCGGACGACGACGTCCTGACGGTCGGGCTCAATCGCGCGGTGGACAGCCTCGCGAAGAAGCTCGCCTCGATCCGCAATCTGGGTGTTCATCCGAAGGATCGCGAGCCGGTCATGGTCCGCAAGGGTCGCTTCGGGCCCTATATCCAGCATGGCCAGACGGTAGCCAACCTGCCGAAAGGCACGGAGATAGATGCGATCACGCTGGATGAAGCCGTGGAACTGCTCGCAGAAAAGGGCAAGCCCCTGAAGCCCAAGGCCGGCTCGAAGGCCGGCGGGAGGAAGACGGCGGCCAAATCGACGACGAAGACGGCCAAGGCCTCCACCAAGGACGCTGCAAGCGCAGAACCCAAGGCGGCCAAACCCAAGGCCACGAAGGCGACGACTACGCGCAAGACCGCGGCCAAGACGACAGCACCCGCCAAGCGGAAAGCTGCTGCCTCGTAAGAACGCCGTTTTCTGCAAGCCCGGCAAGAGCTCTAGTACCCACCGGGATTGCAGGACCGGCTAACGACATCCTTGGGCCTTGGTCGCCAAAAGTATTGCGCGACCAAGGCAAGGCTACTGCCCCGGATAAAGTAAGTCGTGTCTGCTGCCCGTTCACGCGGACGCACTCACGAGCCCCGGCGTCGGACGGGATGCAGCGTTGAACGGAACCTCTCGAACCGGACGCTCATGACGAGCAGCATCGCCAGGAACGTGTGAGGCGTCGCTCCACTCAGCAATCAAAATCGTCCAGGACACCCGGCGTCGATACAAACCGGGCTTGTCGACACACGCGTCGGTGCGAAACCGCCCTGCCGCACCTCTTCTGCCAAACAGGGCGGCCGCCCGTGACGTGTCTCTCGGGCTTCTGGCCTTGGGTTCAGGCCCCGAAGCCTTCCAGCACAAGCTTGCCGCGCACCGTGCTGCTTTCGAGCCTGCGGTGTGCCTCCTTCAGATTGGCCGCATTGATCGGGCCGAGCACGTCCGACAACGTCGTCTTCAGCACGCCCTCGTCAACCAGACGCGCGACGTCGGCCAGGATTTCACCCTGACGTCCCATATCCGGTGTCTGGAACAGCGAACGGGTGAACATGAACTCCCAATGCACCGAAGCGCTTTTGCGCTTGAAGGGGTTGATGTCTAGCGTCGCCGGATCATCGATGACGCCGAAGCGGCCCTGAGGGGCGATCAGGTCGGCGATATCGGCCAGATGGACATCGGTATGGGTCGTCGAAAACACGACGCCGGGCGCGCCGAGCCCGAGATCCTTCACACTGCGTGCAATCGACGTGCGGTGATCGATCACGTGATGCGCGCCCATGTCCCTGGTCCATGCCGTTGTTTCGGGACGCGAGGCCGTGCCGATGACGGTGAGGTCCGTCAGATGCCGGGCCAGCTGGATCGCGATCGAGCCCACGCCGCCGGCCCCGCCGACGATCAGCACGGCGGACGCAGCCCCGGGGACCGTCGTCTTCAGATCCAGCCGGTCGAACAGCATTTCCCAGGCCGTGACGGCCGTCAGTGGCAAGGCCGCTGCCTGTGCCCAGTTCAGGGATTTCGGCTTCAACGCGACCAGCCGCTCGTCCACGCACTGGAACTCGGCGTTGCTGCCCGGCGGCATCATGGCCCCGGAATAATAGACTTCATCGCCCGGTTTGAAGCCGGAGACATCCGGGCCGACGGCTGTAACGACGCCGGACGCATCCCAGCCGAGCACGCGCCACTGGCCCGGCTCCGGCTCCTGCCGCACGCGCAGCTTGGTGTCGACGGGATTGACCGAGACGGCCCTGACCGCGACCAGCAGGTCGCGCGGCCCGGGTGTCGGGCGGTCAAGCGTGATGTCCACAAGCGAATCGTCCGCCTCGATTGGACGGGAGTGCTGATATCCCACGGCGCGCATCAAAACTCTCCTTGTCAGGTTCTGCGACATCAGAGAAGGATGTATGGGCCGCGTGCGCAAGTACGCACGGAATTCGCCCATATGGCCGAAAAGGATAGTGTCCGCATGCCGAGAGTGACCCGACGCGACATGACATGCGCGCCCGGCTGTGCCGTGGAGGCGGCCCTTCAGTTCATCGACGGGAAATGGAAAGGCGTCATCCTGTTCCATCTGCTGGAAGACGGGATCACGCGGTTCAATGCCCTGCACCGCCGGTTCCCGGGACTGACGCCCCGGATGCTGACAGCCCAGCTTCGTGATCTGGAGGCGTGCGGGCTGATCGAACGCGTCGTGTATCCGCAGGTGCCGCCACGCGTGGAGTATGGACTCACACCGCTCGGGCGTACGCTGGAGCCGGCCCTGCGGACACTGAAAAGCTGGGGCGAGACGCATGCGCCGGATGTCATGGCAAAACTGGAGGCCGATGCGGCGCGGGCCGCCTGAGCCGCACTCAGGATCGTTGGGACGTAGACCGTGCGGCCCGGAAGCTTCTTGCTCTCCCGGTTGCCGCACTGTCGAAGGTCATGCCGATGGGAAAGCGAGGCCGAAGCCTCGCTGTCAGATCACGCCGCCTTGGGCATCGTCGCCATGTCGATGACGAAGCGATATTTCACATCGGACGCGATCATGCGCTCGTAGGCCTCGTTGATCTCGTCCATTGCGATCATCTCGATGTCGGCGGTGATGCCGTGTTCGCCGCAGAAATCGAGCATCTCCTGCGTCTCGGCGATGCCGCCGATCAGCGAACCCGCGAAGGTGCGACGCTTGCCGACCAGGCTGAACATCTGAACCTCGATCGGCTTCTCGGGCAGGCCGACCTGCACCAGCGCGCCGTCGAGGCGCAGCAGAGCGAAATAGGCGTTGATGTCGTGCTGGGCCGAAACGCAATCCAGGATGAAGTCGAAGCGCCCGGCTTCGGCTTTCATCGCATCCGCATCCCTGGAGATGACCACGCGATGGGCGCCCAGACGCCGGCCGTCCTCCGCCTTGTTGGCTGAGGTTGTGAACAGCGTGACCTCAGCCCCCATCGCGACGGCGAGCTTCACGCCCATATGGCCCAGACCGCCAAGGCCCACGACGCCGACGCGCTTGCCGGGGCCGATGCCCCAGTGCCGCAGCGGCGACCACGTCGTGATGCCGGCACACAGCAGCGGGGCCGCGGCAGCCAGATCGAGACCTTCGGGAATGCGCAGAACGAAGTCCTGATCCACCACGACAGCCTGCGCATAGCCACCGAACGTATGGCTCAGGCCGCCAATATCGGGGCTGTTGTAGGTGAAGCGCGCGCCCGGTTCGCAATACTGCTCGAGGCCCGCCCGGCAGGATTCGCACTCCCGACACGAGTCGACCATGCAGCCCACGCCAACCTGATCGCCGACCTTGTACTTCGTGACCTCCGCACCGACTTCGGCAACCCGACCGACAATCTCGTGCCCCGGGACGCAAGGGTACAGCGTCCCCGGCCATTCGCTGCGGGCCGTATGAATGTCGGAGTGGCAGACGCCGCAATGCGTGATGTCAATGCGGACGTCGCGCGGGCCGGGATCGCGTCGGTCGAGAGAAAACGGCGCAAGACGCGCG
Organism: Tanticharoenia sakaeratensis NBRC 103193; assembly: GCF_000963885.1. GTDB lineage: Bacteria > Pseudomonadota > Alphaproteobacteria > Acetobacterales > Acetobacteraceae > Tanticharoenia > Tanticharoenia sakaeratensis. Next base: position 92,254 of record NZ_BALE01000003.1, on the reverse strand, counting down.
TCGGCGGCGGTAGCGGCATAGCCGGTGCAGGCGAACATGGCAGGCTCCTCGAAATACATAAGTTCGAAACATTACGAACCTAATCACCGGAGTTTGCAAGAGGCTGGCCGCAGCAGGACCGCGCCGAGCAGAACGGCGACCAGCAACGCGGCGAGAAGTGCCAGAGGCTCCGCATAGCTTCCGGTCCGATCACGCAGACTACCGACGATGACAGGCGCCAGTCCCGCGCCCACCGCTTCGATTGCCCCAATACATCCGACAATACGTCCCCGATTCCCGCCGGGGAAGCTGGTCGTCAGGAGAAGCTGCAGAACCACGTAGCTTGCACCCCATCCGGCGCCATAGACGGCCATGGTCAGCGCGAGCCATCCGGCATGACCGGCCTGGGCCTGCAGGGCCAGCGCCACGAGTCCTGCCATCATCAGAACGATGCCCGTTGCATGGACGATCCGGCGATCCATGCGATCGGTCAGGGCACCTGCGGCCAGATGCGCCGCAATGCCGCAGGCGAACATGATCGTCATGAGCGCGCCGATCCGCATGACGGGAAAGCCGAGGTCGTGAACGGCGAGCACCACGATGTTCGTCAGGAGCCCCATCTCGACGAAGAAGCTCGCCGCAGCCACGACGGCGATGGCCCAGAACCGGCCCGAACGCAAGGCAGCGCCAAGGGACGCATCAACATCGTCGCTTACGGATGCCAGACGATATGGCAGGCGGCGATACAGCCACGGCACAAGGGCCAGTGCCCCTATGGCCGCCGCCAGAACCGCCCCTTGCCATCCGAGACGCCCGGCCATGCCCTGCATCAGCGTGATGCCGAAAGCGAGCCCCGCGCTGTTGGCCGCGAGCAGTGCGCCCATGGCGCTCCCGGGACGCTCCCCCGAGACCGTCGTTACGACAAGTGCCGCCGAGAATGCGCCGCACAGCGACAGACACACGCCGAAGAGGACGTGGGCCACATACAGCAGCCACAACGCATGAGCCGCGCCGCCTGCAAATACGGCCATGCCGACCGCCATCGACAGGGCGCCGGCAGCGAAGACCCGGTTCGGACCCAGCCGGTCGAGCGCCCAACCGGCGCCAGGCGATGCGACGGCCAGTGTCAGCAATGTCAGGCTGTCGCCGAGCTTCAGCCCAGCAACCGAGACTTGCAGACCGGCCAGGACGATCGGATCGAATGCCGAGACTCCGATCAGCATCAGCCCGTTGTTGAGAAACAGCATGAGCGCGCACAGCGCGACGCTGCGCCAGTCCGGTTTCATCGGCATGTCGTGACCCGTTTGTTCGTGAGGCGGTCTTCATACCCGGCTGCCTCCGCGCGGTCACGCGTCTTTCATCGGAACCGATGCGTCCTGACGGGTTAAACATAAACCGGTGCGCGGACCGGCGGGGGAGCATGCCATGAGACGTTTCGTCGTCGAATCTGAATCCGGTGCGGGCGTCATCGTCCGGAACGATGACTGCACGCTCGCCCTCGAGATGCCGCGCGCCGACATCCTTCGCGTGCGGATCCTGTGCCATGACGAGACGCCGGTGCCCTCCTGGGTGATCGTGGAGTCCGCGCAGGCGGCGCAGGCAGCGCCCCGCATATCGCAGTCGGATGACGTCGTAACCTGTGCGACCGACTGCCTGATCGCCGAACTGGCTCTCGCTACAGGTGCATTGTCGGTGCGGGATATCAACGGACATCCGATCCTGCTGGATGCGGATGACGCTCCGTTTCACGAGCGTGGTGCGGGCTTTACGATCCGCAAACATCTCACGCCAGAACTTGCTATTTTCGGGTTGGGCGACAAGCCGGGGCGCTTGAACCGACGGGGCCGCAGCTTCGTTAACTGGAATACGGACAGCTACGCATTTCAGGAAGGTCAGGACCCGCTTTACAAGGATATCCCGTTCTTCATCGGCCACGAAAGCGGCCGATCATTCGGTGTGTTTCTCGATAACACGTGGCGGACACGATTCGATTTCGGCAGCGCGGAAGAGGATGTTCTCGAATTTGGAGCAACCGGTGGCCCGATCGATTATTACGTGATGGCGGGGCCGACAGCGGCCGATGTCCTGCAGGCCTACGCGTTCCTGACCGGTACGCCACCCCTGCCGCCGAAATGGGCGCTCGGTTATCAGCAGTCGCGTTATTCCTACAAGACCGCAGACGAAGCGATCGGCATCGCCCGCCGCCTGCGCGAAGAACGCATTCCTGCGGACGTCATGTGGTTCGACCTTCACCTTCTTGACCAGAACAGAAGCTTTACGGTCGACACCAAGGCCTTTCCCGATTTCCCGACTCTCGTGCAGGACCTTCATGGGCTCGGTTTTGCCGCGGTCGTGATTACCGACTTCCAGATCGCACAGGTCGAAGAGGGCTATGCGCCTTACAGAGGCGGGTATGAGCAGGATGCGTTCGTCCGTCGGCAGGACGGCTCGGTCTATGTCGCACAATCCTGGGGTGGACCATCCGTCTTCCCGGATTTTTCCCATGAACCATCCCGACTGTTCTGGGGCGGTCTTTACAGCGGGCTCGTCGAAATCGGCGTGAACGGCTTCTGGAACGACATGAACGAGCCCGCGTTGTTCTCCGACGGCGGCACGTTCGCAAAAGACGTGGTGCACAGGATCGACACATTTGGCGGAATCCGGCAGGGCACGCATGCGGAAATGCATAACGTCTACGGGATGCTGAACGGGCGCGCGACATATGGCGGTTTGCGGAGACTGCGCCCGGAATCGCGTCCTTTCGTCATGATGCGCGCGACCTATGCCGGTGGGCACCGCTATGCCATCACCTGGACCGGCGACAATCTCTCGACCTGGAATCACCTGCGCCTCAGCACGCCGATGCTGCTCAGCCTGGGCCTCGGAGGATTTTCGTTCGCGGCCGTCAATCTCGGCGGGTTCGTCGGTACGCCATCGCCTGAGCTTCTGACGCGCTGGCTTCAGGTCGGGGCGTTCAATCCGATCGCCATCAATCACAGTGACCTCATGACCCCGATGCAGGAACCGTGGGTTCACGGCGAGCCGCATCTGACACGGCGTCGCGCGGCAATCGAGGCGCGCTACCGTCTCATGCCCTACCTCTACACGCTGGCCGAGGAAACGAGCCGGACGGGATTGCCGATGATGCGTCCCTTGTTCGTCGAATTTCCGCAGGCTGCCAGCGGCTATCCGCTCGATCTGGAAGCAGGCTCGCAGTTCATGCTGGGTCGGGCGCTGCTGATCGCGCCCGAGCCCTTCGGCGAAATGCCGGAGAACTATACGGTCATCCTGCCTCCAGGCACATGGTATGATTACTGGACGGGAATACGGCTGGACGAAACGGTCCCGGCGAAACTCACGGGAAACAGCGGAACATCGACGACGCTGGGCGCCGATGATGCGCATGCACCGCGCGCCGTGACCGTCTCTCCCGATCCGGACGTTATCGCGGTCTTTGCCCGCGGCGGCACGATCGTTCCTCATCACGATACGATCCAGCATACCGGAGAACGGCCACAGGGGCCGCTTCGGCTCGACATTTATGCAGCGGCCGAATGCATCGGCACACTCTATGACGACGATGGCATGAGCATCGAACCCGCGGCCATGCTCCGCCTTCACGTGCGGGCGAATTTCGCAGACGGCCACTTCCGCATCGTCATCGCGCCACGGGAAGGCAGTTTCGCACCCTGGTGGACGGAAATTGCGATCACGATCCACGGCCTGTCGACCTTCGGCGGACTGGACGACGGCGGGAACGCCGATTTCGACACCGGGCGACGCCGCCTGAGTCTGATCGTGGCCGACCGGGCCGAAGAAACGGTTATCGAAGGTATGGGAAACCTGTAGACGCTGCGCCATGCGCCGTTTTCTTCCGCTGCTTGCCCTTGCCTTTGTTGCTGCCGCCCCCGGCCGCCCGATCGGCGCCGATGTGCTGTTCTGGACGCAGGCGCAGCGCGATGCCGGTTTCGGTCATATGGATCGCCATTATCCGACGCATGCCGTGCCGCATGGCGCAAGGCCTTACCCGCTGCTTGTCGGCGCACCGCTATCGGTTGCGATTCCGTGGAAAGGCAGCACCCTGTCCCTCGCGCAATTCATGCGCGCGCAGCATACGGCGGGACTTCTCGTTCTTGATCACGGCCGCATCCGCCTCGAGGTTTATGGAAACGGGGCCGGACGGGATACGCGCTGGACCTCGTTTTCGGTTGCGAAATCCGTGACCTCGACATTGGTCGGCGCCGCGATCCGGGACGGAGCGATTTCCGGTCTCGACGAATCCGTTACGGCCATCGTTCCGGAGCTGCGCGGGAGCGCCTATGACGGCGTCACGGTGCGGCAGGTTCTGACCATGACGTCGGGCGTGGCCTGGAACGAGGATTACAGCGATCCGCAATCGGATGTCGCGCGTCTCTTTCTGGAGCCTGCGGCACCGGGGATCGATCCGACGATCGCCTATCTGTGCCGCCTGAAACGCGCGGCACGTCCGGGCACGATCTGGCATTACAACACGGGCGAAACTGGCCTGGCCGGCATTCTGGTCACGCGCGCGACACACAAATCGCTGGCAGCCTATCTGTCCGAAAAGATCTGGCAGCCTTTCGGCATGGCGCAGGAGGCCTATTGGGGCGTGGGACCCGGCGGGCAGGAGCCGGGCGGGTGCTGCCTGTCCGCAACGCTGCGGGATTATGGACGCTTCGGCCTGTTCATGCTGGGCGGCGGCCGTGCAGGCGATCGCAACATTCTGCCTGACGATTGGGTGGCAGATGCCACTCGCGCCACGTCACAGACCGACATGCCGGGGCGTGGATATGGATTTCAATGGTGGACCGAGGCTGGCGGCATCTACGATGCGATCGGCATTTTCGGACAGGCGATTCATATCGATCCGAAACGTCAACTCGTGGTCGTCATGACGAGCGCGTGGCCTTCAGCCATCGGCCCGGACCTGATCGCACAGCGCGGCGCATTGTTCGACGCCGTCGCAGTCGCTCTGGATCACGGGTCCGCCCGCTCCAGGGCAGGCGGACCCGATCGATGAAAAGCGGCTCCATCGTGAACAGCGAAACGAAGCCGTTCTGTAAAAACCGGCCTCAGCGCCGCTTGAGTTCGAACAGCAGCAGCGAGCGGCCGGTCACCGTGTAGATGTGCTGCGGATCGAACAGACGCTCCTCCGCCTTGTCGCCAAGCTGATCGAGGTTCGTGTCGACCAGAAGTCGCCACTGTCCGGCCTCACCTTCCGGCAGCGTGAACTCCACGACGTCATGCCAGCCGTTGAAGACCAGTAAAAGGGTCGCATCTTCGCCGCGGCGACGGATGCCACTCGGCTGGGCGCGACCATCGAGCATCAGGCCGAAGCACTGGCTGCCTTCCCATTCGTCCTGCTGCATCTCGCCGCCATGCGCGCTGATCCAGGTCAGTTCCTTGACGTCGAGCTCCTCGTTGTAGGCTTCGGACAGGAAGCGATTGCGACGAAGCGTCGGGAACCGACGTCGCAGCGCGGTCAGCCGCTTGACGAATGCGATCTGACGCTCGCCCCGTTCCTTGATGTCCCAGTTCAGCCAGGAGATATCGTCATCCTGGCAGTAGGCATTATTATTGCCGTTCTGCGTGCGGCCGAACTCGTCACCCGCCAGGATCATCGGCGTGCCGTTGGACAGGATCAGCGTCGCCAGCATGTTGCGCATCTGGCGTTCACGAATGTCATTGATCGCGGGATCGTCCGTCGGGCCCTCGACCCCGTAATTGCAGGACCGATTGTCGGACGAGCCGTCGCGCCCGTCCTCTCCATTGGCCTCGTTGTGCTTTTCTTCGTAGGTGACGCAGTCGTTCAGCGTGAACCCGTCATGCGCGGTCACGAAATTGACGCTGGCCCAAGGCTGGCGGCCGAGACGATTGAACTTGTCGGGACTTGCAAGCAGGCGCGGCGCGAGTTCGGCGGCCTTTGCCTCCCCGCGCCAGAAATCGCGCACGGTGTCGCGGAAGCGGTCATTCCATTCGGCCCAGCCCGGAGGAAATCCGCCGACCTGATAGCCGCCCGGCCCGCAATCCCAGGGCTCGGCGATGAGCTTGACGTGACTGAGCGTCGGATCCTGCCCGCAGACCTTCAGGAACCCGGACTGGCTATCGAACCCGTCCGGTTCGCGCGCGAGGATCGTCCCCAGGTCGAAGCGGAAACCATCGACCCCCATGTCGTTCACCCAGTAGCGCAGGCTGTCGGCAACAAGCTGCAGGACGCGCGGATGCGACAGGTTGAACGTGTTTCCGGTGCCGGTATCATTGATGTAATAGCGCGGCCGATCCGGCATCAGACGGTAATAGGAGGGGTTGTCGATACCCTTGAACGACAGGGTCGGCCCGAGCTCATTGCCTTCGGCTGTATGATTGTAGACGACATCCATGACGACTTCGAGGCCGGCTTCGTGGATGGCGTCCACCATGAGGCGGAATTCGGCCGATGGGTGGTTCGGGTCCGATGCATACCGGCTTTCCGGCGCGAAAAACCCGATGGTGTTGTAGCCCCAGTAGTTCTCCAGGCCCTTGTCGGACAGATACTGGTCGGTGACGAAGCTGTGGGTCGGCAGGAGCTCGATGGCCGTCACGCCGAGCGACCTTATGTGCCGCAGCAGCTCCGGCGTGGCTAGGCCGGCATAGGTGCCGCGCAGGTTCTCCGGCACGATGGGATGGTTCTTCGTGTAGCCCTTGACGTGCGTCTCGTAGATCACGGTGTGATCCCATGGCCGGGATGCGCGTTCCGACGGGTGCTGCGCCCGCCGCGGCGCGCTGGTCACGATGCACTTGGGCATGAAAGCCGCGCTGTCGGCATCGCTGAAGCTCAGGTCGGCGTCCTTGTGCCCCAGTTGGTATCCGAACAGGGCCGGATCCCAGATCAGCTTGCCGCGATGACCGCGGGCATAGGGATCCAGCAGAAGCTTGTTCGGATTGAACCGATGCCCCTCGTCGGGTTCATATGCGCCATGCACCCGATATCCATAGAGCTGGCCCGGCCGGATGTCCGGAATCCAGCCGTGGAAGATCTGATCGGTATACTCCGGGAGGCGGATACGGTCGGTTTCACGTCCTCCATCGGCATCGAAAAGACAGACATCGACAGCTGTGGCATTGGCTGAGAACAGCGCGAAATTCACGCCCTCCCCGTCCCATGTCGCGCCGCGGATACGCGGTGTGCCTTCCTTGAGTTGACGACGCTGCACAGCGACCATCGGCTCGAAATCCTCATTTTGTCTCAGCCGGCGCAATGCCGACATCGGATCGCATAACGCTGCCGGAACGGCTTTCCGATCGATCACTTGGCGGTGAGCGTGGCGTAAATGTGGCGTAATCCGCGTTAGCCTGACATTCCGCTGGTCGGCACTGCGCCGGGCCAGTTGGGCTTATCGGGACATTCGCCATGAGCGCCATCGCTTTGCACCAGGACGCGCCGCTGGAGCTGTTGTCAGCGGCAGCCGAGATGTACCCGTTCGTCAAGACCGGCGGCCTCGGTGACGTCGTCGGGTCGCTGCCGAAGGCGCTTCGGCCTTACAATATACACGTGACGACGATTGTTCCCGGCTATCCGGCCGTGATGTCCGGAATTACCCGGCGCGAGGCTGTCGGCACCTTCGACGTATTGGGAGAAAGCGTCACTCTCTGGCGCGGCGAGGCACATGGACATGCGCTGCTCGTCGTCGACGCGCCTGCGCTGTTCGACCGGCCCGGCAACCCGTATCTCGGCCCGGACGGCCGGGACTGGTCGGACAATGGCATCCGTTATGCCGTTTTCGCCCGGACTGCCGCGTCCGTGGCGCAGGGACTGGTGCCGGGATATCGTCCCGACGTCATTCAGGCGCATGACTGGCAGGCCGGGCTGATTCCGGCCTATCTCCGTTATGACGGCAAGCCTGCTGCACCCGTCCTGATGACGATCCACAACCTTGCGTTCCAGGGCCTGTTTCCTGCCAGCGAATGCGCCCGCTTCGGCCTGCCGGACCATGCGATGCAGGTCGACGAATGCGAATTCTACGGCCAGGTCGGTTTCCTCAAGGCGGGGCTGCAGCTCTCGAACCAGCTTTCGACCGTATCGCCGACATATGCCGCCGAGATCCAGACGGCAGAGCACGGGATGGGGCTCGATGGCCTGTTGCGCGCACGCGCGGCCGTGCTCCACGGAATTCTCAACGGCATCGACATCGACGAATGGAATCCCGAAGCCGATCCGTCGGTCGTCTTTCCCTATCAGGTCGGTGACGTCGTCGGTCGGCGAGCCAACAAGCGTGTCTTTCAGGCGGAATTCGGCCTGCCGCAGGACCCGGATGCTTTCCTCATCGGCATCGTCAGCCGCCTGACGACCCAGAAAGGCGCCGACCTGCTGGCGGACATCACGCCACGACTCATGACCGAGCGGATCCAGCTCGCCGTCGTCGGCACCGGAGACGCCGAGATCATGCGGTCCTTCATGCGCCTGCAGTCCCGGTTCCCGGCACAGGTCACCTGCCACCTGCGCTACAGCGAGCGTCTGGGCCACCGGCTGCATTCCGCGGTGGATGCATCCCTTGTACCGTCCCGCTTCGAGCCCTGCGGGCTGACCCAGCTTCACGCGCTGCGGTATGGATCGGTGCCGATTGCCGCGCGTGTCGGCGGTCTGTCGGACACGCTGGTGGATGCCAATACGGCTGCCATTTATGAAGGTGTCGCAAACGGCATCCTCTTTTCACCGACGACGCGCGATACGCTCCATCACGCGATCCGCCATGCACAGATGCTGTTCCGCCAGAAAGCCGTCTGGGCACGCCTGCAGCGCAATGGCGGCCTTCATGACGTGTCCTGGCACGGCAAGGCCGCGGTCTATGCGCGCCTGTTCGAGACCATGGCCGGGCGTAGCCCACGGGATGCGGATTTCGACGGCGAAATCGCGCCACGTCGCGCCGATCTTGCAGCTGCGAAACGGATGGCAAGCGTGCAGTCCGTCGCGCGACTGCCGGGGGTTGGTCGCGGCACGACGCGACGTGCGCCGCAGGCATCGTCACGGCGCATTGCAACCGGGTAATACGCGCGCCCGTTAGACGCAGCCCCTTCCCCTCTCCCGACGGCGGGTGCCGATCCCGGCACCCTGAATGCAGGACAATCTCGTGGCGTCCAAAAAGATATCGATCCCTGACGGCGCTGCGGAGACGCAGGCCGCCCCGCTTCCTCCTGCGCGCCGTTCTGACGTCGAGACGATCGATGCACTCCTGCACGGCACCTGTCATGACCCGTTTGCCTTCCTCGGTCGGCACAAGGCGGAGCGGCAGGATATCGTGCGGGTCTTCCAGCCGGATGCGAAAGAGGTCCGTCTGGTCGTGATCCGCCCGCGCGCGGCCCCCATCGAGAAGCCCATGACGCGCATCGATCCGCGCGGCGTCTACGTTGGCGCAATTCCGAATAACTGCCGCTACGAGCTCAAGATTCTCTGGGCGGATGGATGGCAGCATACCCACGATCCGTACAGTTTCGGGCTGCTTCTGGGCGAACTCGACCTTCATCTGTTCCGCGAGGGACGGCATCAATCCCTGCATCGCATCATGGGCGCGCAGGCCATGGAGATCGAGGGCGTCTCGGGCGTGCGTTTTGCCGTCTGGGCGCCGAACGCACGGCGCGTCTCGGTCGTTGGTGACTTCAATATCTGGGATGGCCGCCGCCATCCGATGCGTCTTCGTCACGAAGCCGGCATCTGGGAACTGTTCGTACCCGATATCGGTCCGGGCGAGCGATACAAGTACGAGATCATCGCGTCGCATGGCGGTCTGCTCCCGGGCAAGGCGGATCCTTATGCTCTGGCGGCCGAGCATCCTCCCGCGACCGCATCCGTCGTCGACGACCCGACGCCGTTCGTCTGGAACGATGCGGACTGGCTTGCAACACGCGGCACACGCCAGAACACCACAGCGCCGATCTCGATATATGAGATGAGTGCTGCATCCTGGCGTCGCAGCAACGGCGGCTATCCCACATGGGAGGAGCTGGCGGACGCCCTTATTCCGTATGTTACCAATCTGGGCTTCACGCATATCGAGCTGCTCCCCATCACGGAGTATCCATTCTCGGGATCGTGGGGCTATCAACCGCTCGGCATGTTCGCACCGACGGCCCGGCATGGACACCCGCGTGATTTCGCGCGCTTCGTCGACCGCTGCCATCAGGCCAATCTTGGCGTGATCATGGACTGGGTCCCCGCGCACTTCCCGTCGGACATGCACGGCCTCGCCGCTTTCGACGGCACATGTCTTTATGAACATGCCGATCCGCGCGAAGGATTTCACCAGGACTGGTCGACGCTGATCTACAATTTCGGACGGAACGAAGTCAGCGGCTTTCTGATCGCATCGGCCCTGTGCTGGCTCGAACGGTATCATGTCGATGGTCTGCGCGTTGATGCAGTCGCATCCATGCTTTATCGCGACTACAGCCGCAAGGACGGCGAATGGCTGCCGAACATCCATGGCGGGCGCGAGAATCTGGAAGCCATAGCGTTCCTGCGCGGACTGTCCGACGTCATGCATACGCTTCACCCCGACGTCATGCTGATCGCCGAGGAATCGACAGCCTGGCCTGGGGTTACGAAATCTCCGGATGAAGGCGGCCTCGGGTTCCGGTTCAAATGGAACATGGGCTGGATGCATGACACGCTGCGATATTTCGGGCGCGATCCGATCTATCGCGGCCATCATGCCGGCGATGTCACGTTCGGCATGATCTATGCCTATTCCGAACGCTTCGTGCTGCCGCTGTCGCATGACGAGGTCGTTCATGGGAAAGGCTCGCTGCTGGCCCGGATGCCTGGGGACGACTGGCAGAAACATGCCAATCTGCGCACGCTCTACGGGTTGATGTGGTCCCATCCGGGACGAAAACTCCTGTTCATGGGCCAGGAATTCGCTCAGGCGCGCGAGTGGCGCCACGACCACGAGCTCGACTGGCATCATCTGGATGAGCCGCTCGGCCGCGGCATGCAGTTGCTGATCGGCGATCTGAATGCGGCCTATCGCGGGTTTGCAGCATTGCATCGCTCGGACGACGATTGGCAGGGCTTTCGCTGGATCATTGCCGACGATTCGCAAAACTGCGTTTTCGCGCTTTTACGCAGTGCACCCGATTGCCCGAGCGTGCTCGTCGTCTGCAACATGACGCCTGTCCCGCGTCCTGACTATCGCATCGGTGTGCCTGACAATGGTTTCTGGCACGAATGCATCAATACAGACGGCGCCCGTTACGGCGGGTCCAACGTCGGCAATTTTGGCGGTGCCTCGACAACTCCAGTTGGGGCGCACGGTTTTGAGCAGTCCATCGTGCTGACCCTGCCCCCGTTGTCGACCCTTTATCTCAGCACAAGTTCGCTCGTCGGCTGACCGCCGTGCGAACTCCGGGACATTTTCGCCATGACAGATTTCTTTCGTTTCGACGGACAGTATGGCCCTGTCCCGCTTCCGGACGGGACGACGCGGTTTCGACTGTGGGCTCCGTCGTGCAAACAGGTCACGCTCGAACTGGAGGGCACGGAACCGATGCCCATGCGCGAAGACAGTGCGGGGTGGTTCGAGACCAAGGTGCCGTGCGCGCCTGGCGCGCGATACCGCTACCGTATCTCGGATGACCTTGCAGTCGCCGATCCCGCATCACGCTTTCAGCCCGACGGCGTACACGGACCGTCGGAAGTCGTTGACCAGACGGCTTATGCCTGGAAGACGGGCGACTGGAAAGGCCGCCCTTGGCACGAAGCCATCATCTATGAGCTCCATGTCGGCACCATGGGCGGTTATGCCGGCGTCCAGACGCATTTCGACAGGCTGGCAGCGCTCGGCGTCACCGCCATCGAGTTGATGCCGGTCGCAAGCTTCGGCGGCACGCGCAACTGGGGATATGACGGCGTCCTGCCATACGCGCCACATCCGGCCTATGGCACGCCGGACGAACTGAAGGCGCTGATCGATGCCGCCCATGAACGCGGCATTATGGTTCTGCTCGATGTGGTCTACAACCATTTCGGGCCGGATGGAAATTATCTCGCGTCCTATGCCGATGACTTCTTCGACGACAACGCCAACTCGCCCTGGGGGCGCGGCATAGCGTTCGCAAATCCGGCAGTCGCCGGATATTTTCACGAAAACGTCCTGATGTGGGTGATGGAATTCCGCTTCGACGGCGTGCGCATCGATGCGGCATGGGCCATCAGCGACCGCAACTGGTTCACGGGGCTTCGTCAGAGACTGGATGCAATCTGCGAGCCCGACCGCCATGTTCATCTCATCCTGGAAAATGAGAACAACGACGCTGCCCTGCTCCGAAGCGGCTATGACGCCCAGTGGAACGATGATTTCCACAACGTCATGCATGTCCTTCTAACCGGTGAACACGAAGGCTATTACGGCCAGTATGTCGAAAATCCCACTGCGGGACTTACGACCATTCTGCGCGACGGTTTCCTGTATCAGGGCCAGACGCCGCCCGGGGCGACAAAGCCCAGAGGCCAGAAAAGCGGCGATCTTCCGACAACCTGCTTTGTCAACTTTTTGCAAAATCATGACCAGATCGGCAATCGTGCCTTTGGCGAGCGTCTGATGGATCTGGCCGATCCGGAAGCTCTCCAGGCCGCTTACGCGGCATTACTGCTGAGCCCGTTCATCCCCATGCTTTTCATGGGCGAGGAATGGGGCAGCCATACGCCGTTCCTGTTCTTCACCGACTATCAGGGCGAACTGGGCGATCAGGTTCTGGAAGGCCGGCGCAAGGAATTCTCGAAATTCGAGGCTTTCGAAAATGCCGAGGCCCGCGCCCGGATCGCCAACCCCAATGCATCGTCCACCTTTGATCGCTCGATCCCGGACCAGAACGAGCGCGACACGCCACACGGCAAATCATGGCTTGCCCTGACCAGGACGCTTCTGCAGATCCGAAACGAGCGCATCGTGCCGCTGCTTCCGCAGGCACGCAGCACAGGCGCACACGTCGTGGGTGACAAGGCCGTTTTCGCGACATGGGCACTCGGCAAAACAACATTGTCGCTTGCGCTGAATCTTGGCGATGACACGGTCGGTATTCCGCCGATTGTGCGGGATGATGTCGTGTTCACCACGAGCGAGAGTTCCGCGTGGCAGGAAAAGGGCCAGACACACCTTCCGCCCCGAAGCGCGACCATAGCGCTGGCAGCCCGGTCGTGAGCGCGCGGCTTCGCGCAACCGCGCGCCTGCAGTTCCACAAGGATTTCACCCTCGACGAGGCGATACCGCTCGTCCCCTACTTTTCCGATCTCGGCATTTCCCACATCTATGCTTCGCCCCTTCTCCAGTCGGTGGAAGGGTCCATGCATGGTTATGATACGATCGACTGCGCGCACATCGACCCGGCACGCGGCGGCACGGCCGGGCTGGAACGGCTCGTCACCGCGTTGCGCGCGCGCGACATGGGGCTCATCCTCGATATCGTTCCTAACCATATGGGCGTAGCGGCCGACGGGAATATCTGGTGGGACGACATACTCGCCTACGGGCGGAGAAGCCGCTTCGCAAACTTCTTCGATATAAACTGGGTTCCGCCTGATCCCACGTTACACGGCCGCGTACTGTTGCCGTTCCTGGGCGCGTCGCTTGCAGATACGCTTGCTGCAGGCGAGCTCACGCTCAGGCCGTCGGATACGCATGGCTTTGTCGTTCACGATGGTGGACGGCATTATCCGATTTGCCCGGAACATCATGATGAGATCAGGCACGTGCTGCGGGACGATCCCACGGCATTTGCCCCTGAGACGGAACCGGGCCGGACACGGCTGCTCGCGTTGCTCGACCGACAGCATTATCGGTTGTGCTCCTGGCGATCGGGCAATGCGCTCATCAACTGGCGACGTTTTTTCAATGTGACCAGTCTCGCAGCGCTTCGGATGGAAGACGATGCGGTCTTCGCGGCGGCCCACGCCAAGGTCTTCGAGCTCTATGAACGAGGCCTGATCGACGGAATCAGGGCAGACCACGTGGACGGCCTGACGCAACCCGGCGCGTATTGTCGGAAGCTGCACGATCGACTTGAGGCACTTCGCGCGCGTCGCCCCGACGGACTGCGGGACGCCCCGCCGATTGTCTACGTCGAGAAAATTCTCAACCGGGACGAAGCTCTTCCGGAAGCATGGCCGGTGACCGGAACGACAGGCTATGAGTTTCTGGAAGACGTGTCTCTCGTGCTTCACGATCCGCGGGGGGAAGGGCCTGTCACGACACTGTGGCAGTCCCTTTCACCGCACTCGTTCGAGGCGCTCGAGCATGAAGCGCGCACGGAGATGCTGGACGATTCGTTCCAGGCCGAGCTTGGCCGACTGGTCGGCCTGTGCGCAGAAATCAGCCGCGAAACTGCCTGTGCGAGTGATTTCACGCTGCCCGACATCGAAGCCGGGCTCCGTGCGATCTGTCTTGGTTTTCCGACATACCGAAGCTATTGTGCGGACGTTCCCGACGCTCGCCCTCCTGAGGCCGAACGGGCACTGGCGCGCGCCACAGACGCCGCGCGTGATCGGACGCCATCGCCGCGCCATGCCGTCATTGACTGGCTTCGTTGCCTGCTGGATGGAACACTGGCTGGTCTCGATGCCGGCCGCCATCATGTCATAGCAGCCCAGTTCGAGCATCTGACAGCGCCTCTCGCGGCAAAAGCGGGTGAGGATACGGCGTTTTACAGATACGGCCGCGCGCTGTCGCGCGTCGATGTCGGTGGCGACCCTTCGGTTTTTTCAGCCGATGTGGCGGCATTTCATAAAACCAATATCGCCCGGCGGGCACGCACCCCCGATGGCATGGTGACGACCGCGACTCACGACCACAAGCGCGGCGCGGATACGCGCGCGCGTCTGGCCGTGCTCAGCGAACCGGCCGCTTCCTGGCCCGAGACCGCTCGACAGTGGTTCAGGGAACACGCGTCCCTGCGAACGGGAGGACCAAATCAGGCAGACGCGTTCTGTCTTTATCAGTCCCTGATCGGCGCGTGGCCTGTTAACGGTATTCGCGACGACGTCACACGTGCAGCGCTCCGGGAACGACTTCAGGCTTTTCAGACGAAGGCACTGCGCGAAGCCGCACGTCGAACGACATGGAACGCACCCGACAGCCTGTATGAAGCAGCGTGCGCACGCTTTCTCGACCTGATGATCGATGACGGCCCATATGCGCACGCCATAGAAGCCTATGTCGGGAAAATCGGTGCCGCGGGTGCCCTGAACAGCCTGAGCCAGACGTTGCTTCGTCTCACCGTGCCGGGCGTTCCGGACTTGTATCAGGGCACCGAATTCTGGGACCTGTCGCTGGTGGATCCGGACAATCGCCGCCCGGTCGATTTCGCTGCGCGCCGGGAGATGCTGGCGCGTGACGAAATGCTTGCCGAAGCGGCACGGCATTGGTCCGACGGCGGCGTCCAGCAGCGTCTGATCGCAACCGTCCTGGCTTTCCGGCGCACGCAGCCGGACCTCTTTGCCAGAGGAACATACGAACCTGTCATCGTCGAGGGACCTCTCGCAGAGCACCTGATCGTCTTCCTGCGCCGGAGTGCCACCGTCACCATGCTGGTCGTCGCTCCGCGCCTGACCCTCGGTTTGCAACCGGGTTCCGATCTGACGATATCGGACGCGCGTTTTCACGAAACGCGCCTGCGTCTGCCAGACACGGATCCGGTTTGGCAGAACCTTCTGACATCCGACAACGATGTCGATCTGGCCGACGGTGCCCTTGGCTATTTCGATGGCGCCCTGCCGCTCGCGGTTTTTACACAGCACGCATAAAAAAAGGGCGACACGCGAGAACGTGTCGCCCCAAAAACTATCCGGTTCTTAGAAGAACTGGATGTGGGATTTGAAGCCGAGCATTGCGGCGTTATGCAGCACTTCCTGTGCGCCCGGGCGCCAGTAGTACTGGAAGTCCGGGGCGAAGGTGACGCCACGGAAAACGTGGATCTGATAAAGCAGTTCAAGAACCATGCCGTATTTCTGCACGCCGTATGAGCCGTTCAGCAGAGGATCATCATACTGCAGCTGAAGAGCCTGCGTCTGGCCAACCTTCGGTGCTACGCGGACATACGAAAAGTTCGCGCCGACCGCGTCCAGCGGACGGGATGCCCAGAAGCCGCGATCCAGCAGGCCGATCTCATACTGCTGTGCACGCGTCGATGTACGCTGGCTGTTGAAATACGCACCCGCGATGGCCGTCAGACCAGCAGCCGGTGCGCCGCCCTTGTGGTGATAGAGCATCTGGTCGGCCAGAGCCCATGCGGCCCAGCTTCCATGATTCCGTCGCGGATCGAGACCGCTCAGGACATACGGATTGCCGTAGCCGTCGTAATACGTGTCTTTGTGATCGGTCGTGTCCCAGGCAAAGCCGAGCTTGTAATGTCCGGGCAGCGTTCCCTTGGAGAAAATCGGCTCCCAGCCGGCTTCCACCGGGATCGCTTCGCCATTGATATCGGCACCGTTGAACTTGAAGCCGGTGCGATACTGGGTGTTCCCGTAGATGCCGGCCTGCGCGAAATAGACACCGGTCTGGATATAGGTGGTCTTGGTCGGCCGTACGCGGATGCGCGTGCTCCAGACAGCATCCGGATACGACGAATGCGCAATATTATCTGACGAGGCCTTGGGATTTCCGCAGAACGCATTGTTCATGAAGTTGCAGTACAGCGGGTTCGACGAGAAATCGTTCAGGAACGGTATGCGGCCTGCAATGATATCGAGATGCCCGTTGAACAGTGTCTCTTCGCCATAGCCATAGACGAAATGGACCGCGACGTTGCCGCCGGCGCCGTAGATTTCCGAGCTGGGGTTCAGGTTGTCACCGAACATCCTGCTGGCCGGAATACCATAACGGCCGACGATGACGGCATGGGTCGAGAACCCACGCCAACCTGCAAGACGTTCCCAGTCGATGTCGCTCTCCATCGAATACTGGCCGGCGTTGCTGCTGCCTTGTCGCAGTCCGTAACCGGGCGTCGGCTTGGTAATGGCACCAGTAAATTCGTTGGTATTGTCGAACGTGAACGCGACACCTCGATTACGCAGATACGTGTTCCAGCCGAACGGATCGGTCAGGATCGCTTCCGGCTGCGGCAGAGGCGGCGTGATGTCCTGCGGAGACGTGAACTGTCCGAGCTGCGCATTCACGCGCTCTGATGGCTCCTCGCTGTTCTGACCGGCACCCTGCGGATTGGCACCGACCTGGGATTGAGCAAATGCGTTGGGACTCACGCAATAAAGCGCCGTGCAGGCGAGCGTCGCACGGAGCCCCAGCCTGAACCACGTTGGTGTGGCCATGTTCGTTTCACCAAATAGACCGTGCATGTCGCTGATGGGCACGTCGCGATCGGTTGAACCATGATGTGGTCGGGAGAACACGATCGGACATCTTGCCCTCTCGATGGCGCGCTCTCCTTAACACCATGTGGCCTGTATATTACCGTTCTGTCATGTGATAAACTGCACGAAACCGCGATCAGATAACAAACCCCCTACTGTGGCGAAAGTATCACAGTCCGGTCTATCTGCAGGCTAAAAACTTGGGCAAGTTACTGTAAGACAGAGCTTTATTTGTTGGTCACACAAAGGCGCATCCTTCGCGAGCGGCTTTGCCGCCGCAAAGGTATGCCCTCTACGATCTCAGTTCGGTGTGACGTTCAGACCATGATTCACCAGCAGCGGTCCGATATCAGGCGCCTGTCCGTAGAACGCCTTGAACATCGGACCGTAATCCATCGTGTGGCCGCGCGAGAGGATCATGTCCCGGAATCTCTGGCCATTGGACCGTGTCAGCCCGCCGTGAGACCGGAACCAGAAGAATACGTCGTCGTCGAGCATTTCGGTCCAGAGATAGGCGTAATATCCGGCGGAATAACCGTTCGACCAGATATGCAGGAAGTAGCTGCTGCGATAGCGCGGCGGCACGTCTGCCGTATCGAGCCCCATGCGCCCGAGCGATGCCGCTTCGAACGCGTCCACGTCCTGCTTCGGCGCTGATGCCGGAAGGGCATGCCAGTCCATGTCCAGCTTAGCGGCCTCGATAATCTCGCCGAAGACGAAGCCCTGATCGAATTTTGCTGCCCGCTTGATCTTGTCCACAAGCATCTGCGGCATGGGGGCGCCCGTCTGATAATGACGCGCATAATGGGCGAACACCTTGGGATCGAGCGCCCAATGCTCGTTGAACTGCGAGGGGAATTCAACGAAGTCACGCGCCACCGCCGTACCGGACAGCGTCGGATAGGTCTGATCCGCGAACAGCCCGTGCAGCGCGTGACCGAACTCGTGGAACATGGTCGTCGCGTCGTCGAACGAGATGAGCGCAGGCTGACCGGGCGCGGGCTTTGCGAAATTCGCAACGTTATAAATGACCGGCCTGGTGCCGAGCAGTTTCGACTGGTTGACGAAATTCGACATCCACGCGCCGCCGCTCTTGTTATCGCGCTTGAAGTAATCGAAATACATCAACCCGAGCGGCGATCCATCATGATCGAATACCTCGTACGTCATGACATCCGGCTGATAGACCGGAATGTCCGTACGACGCTTGAAAGTCAGTCCGTAGAGCTGATTGGCCGCATAAAAGACGCCGTCTTCCAGTACGCGGTGCAGTTCGAAATACGGTTTGACCTGATCCGGGTCCAGCGCATATTTCGCGCGGCGAACGATCTGCGCATAATGCGCCCAGTCCCACGGCTTGAGCGTGAAGCTCTGATGATCCTGTGCGATCGCGGCCTGCAACATGGCGGCCTCGCGCTTCTGCTCTGCCGCGACCGCTGGTGTCAGTCGGGCGATGAAATGTTCGACGGCTTCAGGCGTCTTCGCCATCTGATCGTAGAGCACATAGGCGGCATAGTTTGGATAACCGAACAGGGTGGCCTTCTGGGCGCGGAGCTGCGCAAGGGTGGCAATGGTTCCGCGCGTGTCGTTGGCGTCGCCCTTCTCCGCGCGCGTCCAGCTGCTTTCGAATAGGGCCTGGCGGGTGGCCCGGTCGGTCATGTCCTCGAGCGCGGGCTGGGGCGTCGTGTTCTGCAGCGCGATCAGCCAGCTGCCGGGCAATCCGCGCGCCTTCGCGGCCTCGGCGGCATTGTCGATCGTGGCAGCGTCGAGCCCCGCGAGCGCTGCCCGGTCATGAACCACCAGAGCCCCGGCCTTCGTCGCAGCCAGAAGCTTCTGATGAAAATCGGTTTCGAGAGATGCAATCTTTTCGTTGATCGCCCGCAGCTTCGCCTGATCGGCATCGGACAGCAGAACGCCTGCATGAACGAACTGCTGGTAGTAGACCTCCAGCAGCTGCGCCTGCTCCGGATCAAGCTTCAGGTGCGCACGCTGGTCATGCAGCGCGCGAACACGCGCGAACAGGGGCTTGCTCAGATAGATCGAGTCTTCATGCGCGCTGAGCCTGGGCGTTTCAGCCTGATCGACGGCATCGAGGGTCGCATTGGTGTTGGCAGCGGAGACTCCGCCGAAGGCAAGGTTGACCCGGTCGAGCATGCGGCCGGACCGTTCCAGGGCCACGATCGTATTGTCGAAGGTCGGGGCTGCCGGATCATGCGTGATCTTCGCGATGTCCGCATCTTGTTCGGCCATGCCCTGCTCGAAGGCCGGCTGGTAGTCCGTGTCCTTGATCCGGTCGAAAGGCGGTGCCTGATATGGCAGGGCGCTCGGGGCGGCGAACGGGTTGCCTGCCGATGACAGGGCCGCATCGGCCGCCTGCGCCATGCCGCCATAAGCAAGCGCGCTGGCCGTTGCGGCCAGAATGGCCCAGTTGGTCAACTTCATGGGGAACGGTCTCCGGTAAGGCGGGCGCAGGTGCGCCGCGTTACTGCGACCGTTACGGTTCCATGATCGACCGGGTCAAGCGACGCCCCTCATTGAAGCGGCGAGAAGGTCAACGGCCACATGATTTCCGCCGTCATGCGCCCGGCGAGGAAGGACGAGACCGGCGGCGGCCACTGGCCGGTCGCAACCGCATCCGCCCGGATTGCCTGACGGGCATCCAGACCGGCATAGGGCCAGATATGGGCAAACCGCGGCGCGCCATCCGCCGACTGCATGGCGATCAGAAGCGGCGACAGCGCGCACCGAGTGGGAAGCGCGCCAAGGAATGCCGCATGTACGTCGGCAATACGGTCCGGCAGGACGTCATAGCACCGCAGTTCGTAACAGGGCCCATGCTTGCCCGGAGATGGCAGCATCAAATCCGGCAGGCCATGCCAGACGGACCGTGTAACCTCGATATCCGAGTGCACCGTCCCGAGTGGCAGTTCGACTGGCTGGCCTCCTTCAGCCAGCACGATCACGCGGTTCAGGACACCAAGATCGACGCTCCAGCAACCGCGCAGCCGGTCCGGCGGCCGTGGGCTCCAGGCTTCCGACAATGCCGCGACCAGCGCCGGCAATCCTCCGGGTCTTGCCGTCATCTCGATCAATGTGAAAGTGCCCATGCCTTGTCCTTCCTGACTGCTGTCTGAATCCCATGGAAGCCAAAAGACAGCGCAGGGCAAGAACGAGGAACGATGGGCCACGATCGCTGCGGAAGAAAAGGACGACGGCGCCTGAATGCTGCTATGGGAGCGGGGCCACTTCCTGCTCCCGCAAAAAGCAGGCGAGCCTCCAACAGGCGATTGGCGATTGGCGATTGGCGATTGGCGATTGGCGATTGGCGATTGGCGGGATCGCATCACGTCTTTCGGCAGAGAAACAGGGTGTTCCAGGCAAAGATGCGCCGGGATGACCAGATCAATTGGCCGACACGGAGATCGTCAGGTTCGTGCGCCGCTGCCGGGCCCGCTGTCGCGGGCCAGTGCTCAGCCCGCTCTCAAGGACGCCTCATGCAAGCAAGATATCGTTGCGCGACCTTCAACATCACCAAACTGGCAGGACAGCAGCCATGATACGAGGCGTGATCTACGGTCTCATTCTGCTTGTCGTCGCGGTAACGGTCTTTCTGTATGCAGGACAACGCGGAGGCCTCCGCGCAGGGCACCAGAGAATCCCGACGCAGTTCGGGCATCAGCTCGAGCGACGCTTCTAGCAATATGGACTAGGCTCACGGCCTGAAATCCTCGGCAGCAAATCTGCAGACGCGCGGTCGATATCGACGGGATGTTTCGGCCCTGCCCCGAGATCTGGTGACGACGTTCACGACGCCCGTGGAAAGTCGAACAGCTTGCCGGGTGAGACGACCAGATCCACGCATTTGGGGCCAAGCTTGAGAGAGGGCAAGGTCCCATCCCGTTCGACCAATAACTACAAGAGTTTATGGGCGGGACTTTGGTGGAGAGAGTTGGATTCGAACCAACGTAGGCGTACGCCAGCGGATTTACAGTCCGCCCCCTTTAGCCTCTCGGGCATCTCTCCAGAGGTCGCTTGCGGGCCGGATTACGAGGGATCGCGCTGCCTGTCAACGCCGTGTTGAGAGGAAAACCGACCAACGAACGATTGCGATGCCGTTTCGGCATGGTGACGCGGGGCGCGGTCGCGGCCTATAGGATAGCATCATGGCCAGACGCAGTCCGGGCCGCGCGGGACAGACGCGCGGCACCCCTCCCCGTTCCTCTACCCCTGCGAACACGTCCCGCGCGCCAGCCTCGGGCGCGGCGGGACCGCGCCCCGCTGCCACACACGCACCGGAACCCGGCTCGAAATCTGGCCTGGGTTACTGGCTCTATGGCATGCACGCTGCGTCCGCTGCGCTGGCCAATCCGCAGCGCGCGATCCACGAAATCCTCCTGACCCGTGAAGCGCAGGACGCGCTCGCCGCGCGCCATGTGGCCATTTCCGGAAGCCCTTCCATCGTGGATCGCACGCGGCTCGACCGGCTCTGCGAACGCGACGCCGTGCATCAGGGAATCGCGCTCCGCGTGGAGCCGCTGAACCCACCGACGATCGCAGACGCGCTGCTGCGCCCCGGCCCGATCCTCGTGCTCGATCAGGTCACGGATCCGCGCAATATCGGCGCGATCCTGCGCTCAGCTGCGGCTTTCGGTGCCTGCGCCCTGCTGCTTCAGGATCGCAACACGCCGCAGGAGAGCGGCGCACTGGCCAAGGCGGCCTCGGGCGCCCTGGAGACGGTGCCGGTCCTGCGAGAGGTCAACTTGTCACGCAGTCTGGCCAGCCTCCAGCAGGCCGGGCTCTGGGTCGTGGGGCTGGATGCCGGCGGCGGGCGACTGAACGGCAGCGCGTTCGAAGGACGTCGCGTGGCCCTCGTCCTGGGCGCCGAGGGCGCAGGACTGCGCCGCCTGACGCGCGAGAGCTGCGATGAGATCGCATCGCTCTACATGCCGGGTGACATGGAAAGCCTGAACGTCTCCAACGCCGCTGCCGTCGCCCTTTACGAGCTCGCGCGCAGCAACGGCTGATGCTGCAGGCATGCCTCAATGGGGCACGCCTGTCGGGCGCCCATCCGCGTCTGCCCACGACGCCGGACGCCCTTGCTGCCGACGCGTCAGCCTGTCGGCTGGCGGGTGCGACGGACATTCATTGCCATCCGCGTGATACGGATGGCGTGCAAAGCCTCGATTCTGCTCTTGTCGGCGACGCGTTGGCAGCAATCCGCACGGCATGCCCGGGCATGCCCGTCAGCATTTCCACCGTGCTGTCGATCTGTGGCGATCACCGCCATACGGTCGCAGCGATCGGACAGTTCGAGATCTGCCCCGACCATGCGTCCGTCAATCTGAGCGAACCCGGAACCTGCGAGGTCATGGCAGCGCTCGAGGAACGCGGAATCGGGATCGACGCCGGGCTGGCCAGTTGCGATGACGCAGGCCGCCTCATCGCCTTGTCTCATCCCCTGACACTGCACCGGATCCTGATCGAGATCGACCTGATAGATTTCGACAGTGCCCGAATCGAGACTGAAGCCATCCTCTGCCTGATCGGCGATCGGTTTTCCGTGCCAGTTCTGCTGCATGGCGAGCAGGAACCGATCGTCTGGCCCATGGTGGCTCTAGCTGCGCGCTCAGGGCACGAAACGCGGATTGTTTCGAGGACGGCTTCCGTCTGCCGGACGGCACGATCGCGCCCGACAATGCAGCACTTGTCGCAACGGCACGAACCGTTGTCGCCGGGAAAGCACGTGGATAGAACCAGTCGGGACGGCCGCTATAGCCATTCCGAAAGTAAGCCCCGAAGATCCGCATGACCCATACACTGACCCTGACCTGTGCCGGCCGTCCTGGCATCGTCGCCGCCTATTCGGGTGCGCTGTTTGCCCACGGTCAGACCATCGACGAATTCGACCAGCACGAGGACCCCGGCACCGGCCGCCTGTTCATGCGTGTCGCCTTCCATGCCGTAGGCGGGGATGCCGCCATGACGGCGGGCTCACTGTCGACCGCGCTGCGCGAGCTCGGCGTGCAGTTCGGTGCGCGCTGGTCCCTGAACGACGGGCGCACGAAACGCCGCGTCGTCCTGATGGTGTCGAAGTTCGATCACTGCCTGGCCGACCTGCTGTATCGCTGGCGACTGGGCGAACTGCCGATGACACCGGTCGCCATCGTCTCCAACCACCCCTGTTCGCCCACGATCGCAGGTCTCCTGGGCGACATCCCGTATCATCACCTGCCTGTCACACGGGACACACGCGCAGCGCAGGAGGATCGCCTTCGCGCCCTGCTCTCGATGCTGGCGTGCGATCTCGTGGTGCTCGCACGGTACATGCAGGTGCTGTCCGACCAGCTCGCGCATGAGCTGACCGGACGCTGCATCAACATCCATCATTCCTTTCTGCCCAGCTTCAAGGGCGCGCGTCCCTATCATCAGGCTCAGGCCCGCGGCGTGAAGCTGATCGGGGCGACGGCCCATTACGTGACCGGCGACCTCGATGAAGGACCGATCATCGAACAGGACGTCGAGCGCATCAGCCACGCGGACAGCCCGGACGACCTGATCCGCAAAGGACGCGACGTGGAACGCCGGGTACTCTCGCGCGCCGTTCGCTATCATTTGACGGATCGCGTGCTGCTGGACGGCGTGCGTACGGTCGTCTTTCCCGACTGAACACGATCTTATGGGTGCGCCACCTTCGTCGGAGCGCTCCTTCATGCCCGTCCTCGCCTCCTGCCACCGCGTCATCCTCGTATGCCACAGGATGCCGCGCCTCGCGCCCGTTGCCGCCGCCGGTCTTGCAATAGCGTCCATTCCGGGGGCGCCTGCCGTGGCAGCGCCGGCCGTTTCCCAGGCCGCCCATCTGGTGACGAGCCAGAAACTGGACTGGCAGACCGCGACCGCACTGGCGACCGATGCCGTGCGCGCCTGTGCCGCACAGGGTTATTCGGTGACGGCGGCCGTGGTCGACCCGTCCGGCCATGAGCAGGTCATCATCAAGGGCGATACTGTGCCGTTGCAGTCGCTCTCGGTATCCTATCGGAAAGCCTATACGGCGTTTTCCTACGGCCTTGCCTTCAATCAGGACACGACCAGCGCTTTGATCAAGGGCGGGTTTTCAGGCCCCGCAAACGGCGCTCTGAACACGATCCCGGAAGTGCTGTTCGTCCCCGGCGGCGTGACGCTGCGCCGCGCCGACCGGACCGTCATCGGCGGGATCGGCGTGTCCGGCGCACCCGGCGGCGACAAGGACGAGGCCTGCGCACAGGCAGCCGTGACCCGGCACCGAGCGGAGTTTCAGTAAGGCTTTCTCCCGACGATCGGCCGGTTCGAAACCTTGCAGGCATATGACCGGCCAACACCTGCGTGCCCGCAAAAATTTCCCCCATGAGCAGCGTGCCGCTGCCTCTTGACCACCTTCCGCGATGATTTTGTGAAAGGGACGAGCGGATTTCCCGACGCTTCCAGAGCCGGACGCCGAGGTTTCAGTTCCAGACCTCACAAGATCCGTAATGTCGCCAAATCTTCCCGGCCGTCGAAATACCGTTCCAGAGCGATCCGGAACGCGTCTTTCTGCGGTCTTGCCCGATGAAACAGGGTCATTGACGCGTGGAACTTCATGTCATCGGGTGAGCCGAAAATGTCATGAACAGTTCGCCCCTCGACGGCATTCACCTGGGCGGTGCATTCGATGAGTCGTGGCCCCAGCACGGGATGCTCAAGAAATGCGCCGGCTTCCGCGAGCGAACGCAGGGCATAGCGCCGGGCCATGGGGCTATGCCCCAGACCGGCGATCTGCGGAAACACGAACCACATCCAGTGTGTCTGTTTGCGCCCCTGCCTCAGTTCCCGGCGGACCTCGTCCATCACGGGTTTCTGCGCCGCGACGAACCGCTCCAGATCATAAGGATCAGACATGATGACATCTCCCGTCGATCGCGCAGCCATGCCACGCGATGCGGCACGACCCGGCTTCATCGCCTGATAACGCCACAACGGGCGGATCGGGTGCAGCGATCGCGGGCAGCCGGATGGGCATCGCGCCGTCTGGGAAACATCAAGTATGTGAAAGGGTAGAAACAGACCGCGCTTACGGTGTGCCTCGAGCACGCTCTATGGAAAAATGTGCACGGGCACGTCCAGGATCCCAACTGGACGCCGATACCCGGTCCACGCGGGTCGGGACAAGAAACGGGCTTTCTGCCGTGTCATCGCACGGCAGGAAGCCCGGAACGAGCGCTTACCGCCGGAAGCGCAGCGCGAAGATTGCGGCAACCAGAACGACCAGCGCCACGAGGGCAGCAAGGCCCGGTTTGATGTAGGGGCTGATCTGCGCGATCACCGGCTTCGGACCGCCGGCGCGGATGCTTGCCACATCCTGCGTCGACACGTGCGCCGCCGGGTTGCCGAACTGCTTGAGCACGTAGTTCGAGACGGCCGCGATATCCTTGTCCGACAGATGCTGGACGTAGGAATCACGGCCGAAGCCCGGCATGTAATAATGCTTTGTGCCGATCGTCCGGTTCACGCCCTCAAGGATGGTCGCGACCAGATTGTAGGGCGTATCGGCCCCCGTTGCCGTATTGTGGAACAACTGCGGATAATAGCCGTCCTTGCTGCCGAGCCCCGTCGGCTGATGGCAGGATGCGCAGGCACCGTCATAGATCAGCGCGCCGCGATCGACCTTCGGTGCCCCGCGCAGCACGGCATCCTCGGCCGAGACCGCACCGAACGCATCACGCGGCTGCGTCTGGTGGCGATCGACGACCGTGGCACTCGCATTTGCCGGGAGCTGCTTCACATAGGCAACGATCGCGTTGATATCGTCATCGTTGAGATACTGGAAGCTGTGCTCGATCGCCTCGGCCATCGGACCGGCGGCCTGCGCACGGCCCGGCACGTCACCCGTCTTGAGGTAACGCGCGAGGTCGGCCGCACTCCACGTCGCGATGCCTGCATTCTGCGCCGAGGTGATGTTCGGGGCGAACCACGATGCAATCGCAGCGCCACCCATCTGCTGGCTTTCGACCTCGGCCATCATCGCATTACGCGGCGTATGGCAGGTGTCGCAGTGTCCCAGCGCGAGCGCGAGATAGGCACCGCGATTGACCTCGGCCGACTTGTTCGGGTCCGGAACGAACGGCTTTGCATTCAGATACAACGCGTTCCAGAACATCATCGATGCGCGAACATTGAACGGGAACGGCAGGGCCGTAACCGGCGCCGCGACATCGACCGGCTTCACGCCATGCATGAAATACGCATAGAGCGATGCGATGTCGTCGTCCGTCAGCCGCACATACGACGTATACGGCATGGCCGGATAGAGATGCGCGCCGTCACCGCGGATACCGCGGCGCAGGACGGCCGTGAACTGGGCCAGCGTGTAGTTGCCGATACCATACTGTTTCGACGGCGTGATGTTCGTCGAATAGATGCTGCCCAAGGGGGATGCGATGCCATAGCCGCCGGCGTAGGCCAGGCTGCTGCCCGGCTTGGTATGACAGGCCGCGCAGTCCGCTGCGATCGCGAGATAGCGCCCACGCGCGATCTGGTCGGCGTCCTGCGCACGCGCCGAGACCGACAGCACGGCCGTGAAACCCAGCGCGCCAAGTGCCAGCGTGCGGGCCGTGCGCGCCATGTGAGAGGACCGCACGTTCATACCTCGCCTGCCTTGAATGCGTTCTGGATCGAATCAGCCGCACGAATGCCCAGCGCCGCCATGCTCAGCGTCGTGTTCACGACACTTGCCGAACACATCGCAGCACCACCGGGCAGCCACAGATTGGTGTGGTCGTGGGTGCGACACCAGCCATCGACCACCGACGTCTTGGGATCGTCGCCCATGATGGCGCCGCCCATGATGTGGTTGTTCGCGTTGTAGTCGGTCGTGATGCGCAGTTCCGTGCCGCCGAGCAGGCCCGAGATCTGCTTGACCTGGTCGTGCACGGCCTGCGTTCCGCGCCGCACGTAATCGCCGACATCGTAATAGATGTCGGGACATGCCAGACCGAGCGGATCCTTGCGCGTGTCGCTGAGCGTCAGGCGATTGTTCGGGTCCGGCAGCGGCTCGAGACTGACGGACAAATCCACGCCGCAGGCCGCGCGACGGCGGATTTCGTCGTCCAGATCCTGACCGACGAGCCCGAGTTCCAGCGCCTGCTCGGTTGCCGGGGCAACGCGGCTGATGTTGTTCAGGATCATCTTGTTCGCGGAATACTGCGACCGGAAATCGCCTGTGCGGGCCCCGACAATGCAGCTGCTCTGCGCCGGGCCACGGCCGAACCACAGCGGCTCGTTGGCGAGGAACGTCGCGTGGACGCCCGAATGATCCATCATGTTGCGTCCGACCTGATCGGACGAATTCGCGATCCCGTGCGGATTGCGCTCGTTTGCCGCGAGCAGCATCAGACGCGGCGTCTCGATGCCGTTGCAGGCCGCGACGACAACGCGCGCGCGCGCCTTGTGAGAACGCTTGTGCGCATCATACCAATGAACGGCTGTGACGCGGTTTTTCTCGTCGGTGTCGAACTTGTAGACCACGGCCTGGTCGATCGTGACCGCACCGGCATCTTCCGCCTTGAGAACGTGCTGAATGCCGTTGTACATCGCCCCGATCGGGCAGATCGGCTGACAGTTGTTGTTGCCGCAACAGGCCGGCCGCTCCTCGAACGGTTCGACGCTGCGACCCTGCGGGATCGGCACCAGCTTGAAACCGTGCGGATTGACGAGTTCGGCCACGCGCTTGTCGCCATATCCGAATGGGATCATGTCGCGCGGATAAGGCTTCGAACGTTCCTGCGGCGACTGCAGATCCTTGTCGTGCGGACCGGACACGCCCATCGCGTCTTCCGCGCGGCAGTAATACGGCTCGATCTCGTCATAGGAGATCGGCCAGTCACGACCGACGCCGTAGGTCGACTTCATGCGGAAATCGACGGGCAGATGGCGCCAGCACGATGCCGCCCAGTGCCAGGTCGTGCCGCCGACCGTCCGCAGATAGCCCTGCTGGAAGGCCGATCCGTTCGGACCGTTCAGGCCGACATATTTGTTGGGCGGGAAATAAAGCGGCGCGGGGGCCAGTTCGGACTGCGGATACAATCCCTGAAAATCGCTGTGCAGGCGGTTGAAATACGCCATGTTGCGCCAGCGCTCGACGAACTCGGAACGCGGCAGCCTGAGGCCCGCCTCGAGAATGACGACGGAATGACCGGCGGAAGCAAGCTGGTGGGCAACCAGGGCGCCGACGACGCCCGATCCGATGACGACGACATCGGCCGAGACGTCGCCACTGGACGTGAATACGGGGCGGGACGACAACGCTTCAGTGCTCCTGATGATGGACGGGCTTGTTCGGCAGGACGTGTGTGGTCGGCGGCGGCTTCGTCTCCACCGCGACAGGCGGCGGAGGCGACGGCGGAGCCGCCTTCGGGGCCACGGCCGGAATGCCGAGCTGCGGCGGATCCTGGGTCCACCAGCCCGGTTCGGCGAAGCAGTAGGTCGGCACCGGCAGGGCATCGCGCGTCGGGCGATACATCAGCGCGTCGTAATAGGAGACCATCGGCGCATGCATGACGTTCTTCGCCGATCCCATATACCAGGCCGCGATCAGCTGATGCATGGCGGGCGCCACATTCGCCTGCTCGGCGCGCGCGAGAATATCCTTCGGCGTTCCGCCGCCCGACACGGCCTGGGACAATGCCGTCAGCACGTCGCTGTAACCCGCATACATCTGCTTCATTGCGATCAACAGGCGGCCGGCGGTCTGCGGATTGAGATCCGAACGACCGGTCACGGCACGGGAGATATCGAAGAACATCTCCTGTTCCGAACCGATCGCTTTCGCAGGGCGTGCATCGGCGAAAACAGCCGCCATGGTCGTAGCACCCGCGCCCGTCAGCACGACGCGGCGCGTCACGCCGGCATCAGGCGCGTCCCCTGTATGATCCTGCGCCGTCCCGTCCCGATCCATCATGTCCTGCTCTTCCAATTTCCTGACGATCACGGCCGGGCGAGAGCCGCGACCCCCGCCTCCGCCGCAGCCTGGTCCTGATCATTGTTGCCGCCGCTGACGCCGATTGCGCCATAGACCACGCCATCCTGCATGAGCGGAATGCCGCCGCCTGCGGGCATGGCATCGGGCAGCGCGAGGACAGCCGTCCGGCCGCCGGCCAGCGCCTGCTCGAAAGCGCGTGACGGGCGCTTGTAATAGATGGCGCTGACGGCCTTGCGCTGCGCCAGAGCGAGGCTCGCAAGCTGCGCGCCTTCCATGCGCTCCGTCAGGATCACATGCCCGCCGGCATCGAGGATCGTGACGACCACGCTCGTGCCGTTCTGGCGCGCATGCGTTTCGGCGGCCGCGGCCATGCGGCGCGCGTCATCGAGAGACAGGGACAGGGTCATTTTGTGTTGACCGACCGAAGCCGGCCCCTCGGCTGCCAATGCGATAGAGAAACGATCAGTCGTGACTGCCAGGGCGCTCAGTATCGACATAAATACTAAACTTGTTTTTAATTTCCAGCATCTCATCGTGTCGCGCCGAAACCTTCCGTGACCGTGCCCGGCTACTAACACCCATTTCAAAATGTGGCCAAGCCCTGCGCACCGGCCCGGCCGGCACTTTCCCAACACACGTGTTCACGATTTGGTGACAGACAAACTGATACGATTTGGCAACATATCAGGGGTTGAGATGGAGGTCCCGGCGCAGGCTGACTGCGTCGTCTTCCAGTTCGAAGCCGATATGGCCAGGCTGAAACTGCATGGCGTCACGCAAACCGCCCGCCCGCACGGGTTCGAATCCGGCATCCCGAACCAGTCGTTCGACCGTCTGCACACTGGCGGGATCATCTCCGGCCACCGGCACGGCCAGCAGCGGCGCCGCGCGATGGGCCTGCCCTTCCACGCTGCTCATGTCGATCGAATTGAACGCGCGCACGACGTGCGCCGAAGGAAAATAGCGCTGCGTAGTGATGCCTGCCCCGTCGCGTCCGGCGACACCGGCAATCGCGCCGTCGCGAAACGGATAGGGATTGGTCGCATCAAGAACCGTCTTTCCGGCCACGGCAGGATTCAGGGCAGGCCCGAGCAACGGAATTGCGCCGTAAGGCACGGCGAGCACCACGACATCACCGAAAGCCGCCGCCTGCGCCGTCGTTCCCGCGGATGCGTTCGGCCCAAGCGACGATGCCGCAGCCTGCGCGTCCGACAGATCCTTGGCCGACAGCATCACGTGGTCACCCGCCTGCGCCCACAGGCGACCAAGCGTCGTGCCGACATGCCCCGCCCCGATAATCCCGATCCGCATGCCGTCAGCAGCATGTGCACCGGGCAGAAACGCCGCACCAAGTGCCGCCGCGCACACCGCGCGTCGTGTAAATCCCCGCATGGAAAATCCTTTTGTTCAGGTGGAGTGCCACAGTCGCGTCACCGGTCCGGGGCGACCCGCCACCGGATCGCTATCGGGAAAAGGCAGCGAGAGCAGCCGCGCACGCTGGGCCGCGTCGGGAGCATCGCGCACGATGTCGAAGCTCTGGCCCGGCGGATAGGCGCCCACGACCGAGAACGCATCGTCGGAACCCAGATTCATGTGGCCGGTGCCGGCTGGCAGCAACACGATATCGCCACCCTGTACTACCACCTCCCGGCCGCCCGGGCCGCCCAGCATCAGTTTCGCCGACCCCGCCGCAAACCCGAGCACCTCATGCCCTTCAGTATGATAATGATGAAACGGATACACGCCGTTGCGCCATTGCGGCGGCCAGCCGTTGCGGGTGAATAACGCCTCATGCGCCGCCGCCGGATCGTCGCCGCCCGTGGGCATGGCCGCGCGATACAGGATTACCGGCAGATGAGGATTGTTCGGAACCCACTCATGCTGCGGCAGGAGAAAACTCTCGACACGGCCGTCGCCGGACCCGTCTGCCGCGACGGCGTGACCATTCTCGGCCAGGCGGAGACCGAGGGCTCCCACCATGGCATTGAAGTCGCGTCGGCGCATTGCACCCCTCCTTCGCATTCATGTTGTCCTGGGACAAACACCATGCGCGGTCGCAGTTCGAAACCGTATGTCGTACACGTTCGCGCGATCAGGCCGATCTGAACAAAAGCATGTCCTGCGGCGTTGCTGCCGGACACGAAGACCCGGGAGACGGAATGACCGACCTAACGCCTGCCCCTGACCACGAATCCCGCCCCCATCATTTCGGCCCCGGTTTCCAGCTCCGCGCCCAGCTCGTCATGGCGCTTGCTTTCATTGCGCTGACCATCTTCACCCTCGGCCGGTTTCGCGAGGCCGTGGTCTGGGGCGCGATCCTGGCTACCGTCTGCTGGCCGATCCAGAGCTGGATCAAGGCCCGCCTGCCTCGACGCCACGCCGATACGGTGGCACCGCTCGGCATCGTGTTCGCAATCCTGCTGATCTTCCTGATCCCGATCGGCGCGATCGGTGTCGAAGTCGCCAACGAGGCCGAGGCCGCCCATGCATGGGTGGACAATGCCCAGGCCAACGGAACACCCGAACCGGCCTGGGTCGGCAAGCTCCCTTACGGCAGTGCGCAGGTTTCGCACTGGTGGCAGCAGAATCTCGCCGACCCGCAGGGCGAGCACAACATGCTGCACAAGGTCGGCGCGGACCGCACGCTGGGGATGGCGCGGCGGATCGGACATGAGATGGCGAACGGCACCGTCCTGTTCGTCTTCTCGCTCCTGATCCTGTTCTTCCTGCTCCGCAGCGGCCGTCATCTGACCGATCACTGCCTGATCGCCAGCCATCGCCTGTTCGGGGCGCGCGGCGAGAGCGTCATGCGCCAGATCGTCGGATCGGTGCGCGGGTCGATGGCGGGGCTCGTTCTCGTCGGCCTTGGTGAAGGCGTGCTGATCACGATCTCCTACGTGATCGCAGGTGCGCCCCAGCCCCTGCTGCTGGGCATCCTCACGGCGATCGCATCCATGATTCCGATGCTCGGCTCGGTTGCCGTCGCCATCGCCGTGCTGCTTCTCCTCGCCAAGGGAACGGTAGGCGCCGCGATCGCGGTCGGTGTCTTTGGCATGGTCGTGCTGTTTCTGGCCGATCATTTCGTCCGCCCGGTCCTAATCGGCGGTTCGACCAAGCTGCCGTTTGTCTGGGTGCTGCTGGGCATCCTGGGAGGGCTTGAAACATGGGGCCTGATCGGCCTGTTCGTCGGACCGGCACTGATGGCGGTGACCCACCTGCTGTGGCGGATCATGTCGCGTCCGGGAATGCTCGGCGCGCGGGGCTGACGGTCCGTCTCGCCCCGCAGCACCCCCGTGCTTCAGGGCGAGAAGTCGACAGCCCGAATGTTCTGACTGGCCTCATAGGCGTCCAGCACGTCGCCGGGCGGCCCATCGAACCGGATTCGGCCCGCTTCCATCCAGATGACGCGCGTACACCACCGCCGCAGGATCGGCAGGGAATGGGACGTCAGCACCAGGATGTCGGCGCTGTCGATCAGATCCTCCAGACGGGCACGCGCCTTGTCCTGAAAATGCTGATCGCCTGCCAGGAACCATTCGTCCATCAGAAGGATCTCGGGCCGCGGCGCGGTTGCCAGCGCGAACCCGATCCTGACCGTCATGCCCGACGAGTAGAGCCGAACCGGCAGGTCGAAAAACGCGCCCAGTTCCGCGAACGCCTCGACATCGCGTTCAAGCGCCGTTGTCCGTGCGCGGTCATATTGAAGGCGGCAGGCAAACAGCCGGACATTCTCTCGGCCGGACAGCTCGGGATTCATGCCGGATTGCGGGTCCAGCAGGGCATGAACATGACCCTGGACCTGGAGCAGACCGTCCGCGGACTCGTAAATGCCCGCAAGAGCCCGGAGCATGGTCGACTTCCCGGCCCCGTTGTGCCCGACAAGGCCCACGCGTTCGCCGGCCCCGATATCGAGCGACAGACGGTCGATCGCCTGCACCACGACCGTGTCGCCTCCGCCTGCCGCGCCATGCAGGACGCCGCCAACCGACGCCTCGCGCACCGGCGCAAGCGACGAGCGCGCCTGACGCACGATCGTCTTCTTCAGGGAGCGCGCGCTGCCCTTGAAGACCGGGAACGCCAGGGAATAATCCCGCAGGGTGATGTGGGTGGTCATCGGCGTCACACCCAGAATGACAGGCGCGCCCGCACACGCGCGAAAGCCACGAGAGAGACCGCACAGAACACGCAACTCAATGCAAGCGCCTCGCCCCAGACCACGGCACCGGGCATTGCACCCAGCAATGGCGCGCGAACGATCTCGAGGAGCGGGTAGAACGGGTTCAGCATGAGCCACGATGCCCCGTGGCCCAACTGCTCCGGGCGCCAGATGATCGGCGTCACGTAGAAGGCGATCTGCAGGACCGATCCCACGATCGGCGGCACATCCCGGAAGCGGGCGCAGATCGCCCCCAGCAGGAGGCAGGCCGCAAAGCCGTCGAGCAGCCAGACCACGACACCCGGCACGCTTGCCAGCGCCACCACCCCCGGCCACGCATGAAAGATCGCGAAGACCGCGAAGGGCACGACGATATTGTGCGCGAACACGATCGCATTGCGCACGATGACACGCAGCGCCTGCACGGCATACGGCGTGCGCATCGACCGGATCGCGCCCTCGGCATCCGTGAAGCAGGTGCACGCATCCTGAAGGATGCCGGACAGGCCGACCTGCCAGAGTGTCAGCGACAGCGCGAGAAACGGCAGATATCGCGCAAGGTCTTGATGGAACAGCCGGCCGTAGATCAGCCCCATGGATGCCACCATGATCGCCGATGACAGCGTGATCCAGAGCGGTCCGAGCGCCGAGCCGCGATAGCGCAGCCGGACATCGAGCCAACCGAGCGCACAGGCGAATCGCCAGAGACCGAGCGCCCCGCGAAGGTCCGCCATGGCGCGAGCCATGCTGCGCAGGCCCGGCACACGTGCTGCGGGCGTGGCGCCGGACGGGCCAGGCGGTGCGACACCCGCCTCCCGACGCTGGGGCGCTTGACCTGGGGCAGGGACAGTCATCGCGCTCGCCTACCCGATCGTCTTTCGGGCTGCAATGGCGGCCTTGCGTCATGCCGTCTCGCGATCGAGACGGGCTTGCCAAAAATCTGATGCGTCATTAACGATTTGGAGGAATTTGTTCGTGTACGTTTCAAACAGGAACTGCGTCCGGACGGGAATGGTCTTCACTGACGGGTCCGTTGCGTGCGCCGTTCCCAAAGTTCTGCCGTATTTGTCGATCAGGTTGAACATCGAGTCCAAAACGCGCACCGGATCCCAGGTGCGTTCATCCGTCAGGTAGAAGCCGAAATGCCCTGCTCACGCTCTGCGACGCGTATGTCACCCGAAGCCCGCAGGGTCCGTGCGCGGCTGTTGATGCGTCTGCGGGGACTGGCCGGCATCGGGGCTCTCGCCGGGCTTGCCGCCTGTGCGTCGGGCGTTCCGACACCCACGGCCGTTCCCGTGACGCAGGAAGCCGCAACCTATCGCTCCCATGCGAAATCATATTACGCGCCGCCGGGTCCCGCCGATGACCCGTGGGGTCCGTATATCGAGGAAGCGTCCAAGCGCTTCGATGTGCCGGACGCATGGATCCGTGCGGTCATGGATC
Source organism: Tanticharoenia sakaeratensis NBRC 103193 (assembly GCF_000963885.1). Taxonomy (GTDB): domain Bacteria; phylum Pseudomonadota; class Alphaproteobacteria; order Acetobacterales; family Acetobacteraceae; genus Tanticharoenia; species Tanticharoenia sakaeratensis. Next base: position 57,334 of record NZ_BALE01000003.1, on the reverse strand, counting down.
GCGAATCGGGCGGCCGACTGTTCGCATCGGACGGATCGTTCGTAACCTCGGTGCCGGGCGCGATGGGCCTGATGCAGCTGATGCCGCCGACCTATGACGACATGCGGGCCCAGTATGGCCTCGGCGAAGACGCCTTCGATCCGCGCGACAACATTCTCGCAGGCACCGCATACATCCGTCAGATGTATGACATCTATGGCTCTCCGGGCTTCCTCGCTGCCTACAATGACGGCCCCGGCATGCTTGATCGTTATCTTCGCCAGAACCGCGCGCTTCCTCGGGAGACCCGTCGCTATGTCGCGGCGATCGGACCCCAGATCGTGGGCATCTGGCCGTCCAATCGTTCAGCGGCCGACCTGATGGTAGCCCAGCACGACACGCACGCGATCATGTATGCATCGGCCCAGACGACCGATGCGACGCGCAACATTCGCGCGGCCTGGGCTCATCAGCGCGTGAACAATGACGATCAGGGCCAGCCCGTGCAGGTCGCCGAAGCGCCTGACGTGCCGGTCGCCACACCCGGCTATGCCAAGTCATGGCAGCCGGTTTCCCCTGCCCCGGCGCCCGAGCATAACGCCGTGGCCGCGGCCTGGGCCGCGCGCGGCACATCGTCGCCAGCCCCGACGCAGGTTGCCGATGCGTCCGATTCCTCGGATGACGCGCAGGCTTCCCCCGCGCCGCAGGCCGAACCCGTGCGTCCGGCCTGGGTTTCAGGGGCACGCGCTTCTGCGCAGCCAATTCCGGCGGCGGCTCCGATTGCAGCCCAGCCCGCCATGGCGACGCTGTCCCATCCCGCCCATTACGGTTTCCACCTCGTGACGCCGGCGATGGCCGAGTCTTCCCCGCTTCTGCGCACCAACACGGCGCTGTCGCATCCGGGGCAATGGTCGATCCAGGTCGGCGCCTTCAATTCGGCAGCGCAGGCTACGCAGGCCGCAGGCCATGCACATGCATCGCTCGCCCTGGCTGCAGCCCATTCACAGGTCGCGCCTGTCCGGACCGGCCGGGCACAACTCTATCGTGCCCGCCTGACAGGTCTTTCGCATGACGATGCGGTCGCCGCCTGCCGCCGGCTGGGCCATAACAGTCCCTGCGTTGTCGTATCGCCTACCTGACAACGCCTGACATTCTGGCGGAGATAGCCATGACCGACCGACGTTTCTTCCGTGCCCGCCCGGTCATGGCGCTCGCACTGCTGGCCGGGGCCGCGCCCCTGGCGCACGCCGCCCTGCCGCAGGGCACAAGTGCACCGTCATTCAACGCGCCCGCCAGTCTCGGCGGCAAAGAATTCCAGTTTTCGCTCGCTGACGCGCTCAAGCAGGGGCCGGTCGTTCTCTATTTTTACCCGGCCGCCTTCACGCGCGGCTGCACTATCGAAGCGCATGATTTTGCGGAGGCTATGCCGCAATACCAGGCCCTGGGTGCAACGGTGGTCGGTGTGTCGATGGATGGCATTGCCAAACTCGACAAGTTCTCGGTCAGCGATTGCCGCAGCAAGTTCGCTGTCGCCGCCGACCCGGATGGCAAAATTACGCGCTCCTATGACGCCAAGATGCCCATCATGAACATGGCGACGCGCGTGTCCTACGTGATCGCGCCCTCCGGCAAGGTCGCTTTCAGCTATGCGGCGATGTCGCCGGACGAGCATGTCGCGAAGACGCTTGCAGCCGTGAAGGCGCTTAAATCCGCGCCCTGAACGTCCGATGACCCAGTCCGACATGTTTGCGCCGCACCATGTCGGTGCGTCGCGTGCCCTGCGCCTGAGTGACGACGTCGTCAGCCACGCGACCTATGACGGCCCGGGCGACTGTTACCGCTACACGTTGCACCGGGTCTGGGACGAGACGAAGCCCGCCGTCATGTGGCTGATGATGAATCCTTCGGTCGCGACCGAATACGGTGATGACAGGACAGTGGCCAAATGCCAGCGCTACGCTCGTGCGTGGGGTTACGGCGCGATGTTCGTCGGCAACACCTTCGCCTATCGCTGCACCGACCAGAAACGACTGTTAGAGGTCGAAGACCCGATCGGGCCCGGCAACGACCGCGCGCTGCTCGACATGGCGAGAGCATCGGCGCTCGTCGTGCTGGCTTACGGTGCTCCACACCACAAGACGCTCAGGGCGCGTGGCACAGAGGTCGCCCGGACCCTGTTCGACGCAGGCGTCGAACTGCACGTCCTGCGCCTGAGCCGCAGCGGCCGCCCGGAACACCCGCTCTATCTTCCGGGCACCCTGACGCCCCAGCCGCTGTCACGCGATCAGCTCGCCTGACACCGCAGGAAAGTTGGGGCGCGCCACCATCGGCACGCGCCCCTGAACATCAATGCTGTTCGGTGATCTTGTAGGTCAGCACGACGTGATTGTCCTTGTTCGGATAATCGGCAGACGGCTGGATCTGGGCGCTGATCCCGATCTTCTTGTAATAGTCAGAGATCTTCTGGGTCGCGGCGTTGACCTGTTCGCTGGTCAGGGTCTGGCCGACCGTCAGACCGGAGGCCGTCGTCAGATCCGCTGCTGACGGCTTGCGGTTGCCATCGAACACCAGCTTGTCGAGCAGAAGCGCCTGCACCTGTGTGGCGCCCGGCGCGCCGGGCGCCTGCTCCGTGATGTCGAGCTCGACGGCGACGGTCTTGTTCAGGAACTTCATCCGCGTCTTGAAATTCGCACCGACGTTCTTCTGCTGGTAGACGTCGACGACCTTCTGCAGGCCCGCGTTGATCTGATTGCGCGTCAGAACATCACCGACATGGTAGGGAAGCGCCGACGTGATGGCGTCCGTCGGAACCTGCTGGTTGCCGTTGACGGTGAACGAGCTCAGTCGAAACGACGAATTGTTCGACGCTGCCGCATGGGCCTGCGGCATGGGCGCCGAGGCGATGATCGCCATGGACGGAATGAGGCCGGCCGTGCCGGCGATCAGCAGCGTGCGCAGACGTGCGCGCAGATGGTCTTGTGCCAAGACGAATGCTCCCTGGAATCGTTTCGGCCGCCATCATGCACGCACAACACCGCGTGCCAAGCCGTCACCGCTCCTGCAGGCGCGGCATCAGATCCACGAAGTTGCAGGGCTTGTGCCGGCTGTCGAGCTGTTGGCACAGGATGTCGTCCCAACCGTCCTTCACCGCACCGCGCGATCCCGGCAGCGCGAACAGATAGGTGCCGCGGGCGACGCCTGCCATTGCGCGCGACTGGATCGTCGATGTGCCTATCTTCGCATAGGACAGCATGCGGAACAGCTCGCCGAAGCCCGGAATGTCCTTTTCGATCACGCGTGCAAATGCTTCCGGCGTCACGTCGCGACCCGTGACCCCGGTGCCGCCCGTGCTGATGACGACGTCGATCGACGCGTCGTCGATCCAGCCCTGCAGAATGCCCGTGATCGCACCGATATCATCGGGCACCAGCGTCCGGTCAGCCAGGATATGACCTGCATCCGTGATCCGTGCCGCCAGGATATCGCCTGATGCGTCAGTTGAGGGATCCCGCGTATCGGATACCGTCAGAACGGCAATCCGCACCGGACGAAAAGGCACAGGCGTGTTAGGGTCGCTCATACGCCTATCGGATCACCCCGCCCCTGGTCCGTCAATCGCCCGCCGTTCCGGTGCGGTGGATGTTACGCTGATGGAACACCCGGACGCCTGATGCGCTTTGCCCTGCGGAAGACAAGGCGCCTGTCAGCCCGCGGCGACGCCGGCCCACAGGAAAACAAAGGAATTACAACGGGATGCGATACCACTAATGACTGTTTTTCGAAGAGGCTGGGCCGTTCTTTTGGTCTTCCTGCTCGGCCTTGCCAGCCACCCCGCACATGCCCAGGACGCCAACAGTCCTGGAACGAATGCGACCGGCACGACAAGCTCTTCCGAAACGGCCGGCAACGTGCAGGAAGGGACCGCCGCACAGAGCGCGCGCCAGATCGTCGATCCGGGCCCGTTCTTCGCAGCCCCGATGGGAAGCCAGCATCTGTTCGGAGACTGGGGCGGCATCCAGCCCTGGCTTCTCAAGCATGGCATCCATCTGCTGGCGGCCGTGAACGAGGAATTCGCCGGCAACGTCACTGGCGGCAAGCAGCGTGCCTATTCGGACGCAGGCCAGGTCGGCGTCGAGATGGACGTGGACTGGGACAAGCTTGCCGGCATTCCGTCGTTCTGGACCCACACGATCATCGTCAACGGCCACGGCGACAATGTGAGCCGCAATTTCGGCGACCAGATCGCGGGCGTTCAGGAAATCTATGGCGCGCGCGGTAACGTGGTGGCGCATCTCGTCGCGATGTGGGGCGAAAGCGCGTTCTACCACAACCGGATCGACATCAGCGCGGGCTGGATCCCGCCCGGCAGCTTCTTTGCCGCCTCCCCGCTGTTCTGCGACTTCATGAATGTTGCGATCTGCGGCAATCCCGCGCCGGACAAATATACGCCCGGCACGCGCGACTGGCCGTCGGGCAACCTCGGCGTGGTGGCGCGCGTCATGCCGACGCCGACCACCTACATCATGGGTGCGCTCTTCGCCGTCAGCCCGCACAGCTTCAATGGTGGCATTTCGGGCTGGTCCTGGGCCCAGTCGGGCCTTGGCAAGCTTTCGACCCCGGTCGAGCTCGGCTGGCTCCCGTCGTTTGGACGCAACAAGCTCGTCGGGCACTACAAGCTCGGCTACTCCTACGATAACTCGCGCTATCCGGACCAGTACTCGGACATGTATGGCGGCTCTTACCAGCTCAGCGGGCTGCCCGCGCGTAACATCACCGGACAGAACAACCTTTGGATCCAGGGCGACCAGATGCTGATCCGCAACGGCGATGGTCAGACCAACGGTCTCATCCTGCTGGCCGGCGCGATGTATAGCGACGGACGTATCGTGGCGATGCGCGATCACACATGGGCCGGCATGATCGAGACGGGCAAGGCGTGGGGGCGGCCGCTCGATACCGTGGGCATCATGTGGCAGCACTTCGACATGAGCCATACGGTGGCACTGCAGCAGGAAATGTCGCAGGCGCTTGGCCAACCCTACATCGCGAACCAGTGGGGCACGGTCTACGGCGTCCAGTCGCACGAGAACACGTATGAGCTGTTCTACAGCATGCACGTGGCCCGCGCGACGGCCGTGCAGCCTGACTTTCAGTACATCCAGCGTCCGGACGCGACGACGACGTTCCATGACGCTGCTGTCCTTGGCGTTCAGATCACTTCGGTGCTCTGAACGCGCGTTTACCTGAGAATCGGGCGGAAGAGTGTCTGGAAGGTCGGCTCTTCAGACCCGCTCTCACCCGAAAGCCTCAACCGCGTGCTGGACGAATTGTCCCGCGCGCGTTGCCGTAACGGCTTTCGAGTACGAGGTGGGAGCGCCTCTCAAGAGAGCCGTCCGGCAGAGCGTTCGAGACAGTGCCCGAAACCAGCGCCGTAATCGGCATGAAAGAGCGCTGGAAATTTCCGAAGCGGGATGTCAGGCAAGAAGCCTGACATGGAACGGCATCAGAACGTGATGCCGCACTCGAAGTCCAGCAACAGGGCATTCTTGTAAAGATTGGTGCCGCCGGGGTGCCAGATATACTGCGCGCCGGGCCGCACCGTCAGCCACGGCGACGGACGCCAGCCGTAATTGGCTTCCAGCATGTTTTCGTCGCTCGGCTTGACGAGCCCCCGGAAGCCCTGCTGCTGCAGTTCGGCGACGTAGTTCGTCAACTGGCGGTTCACGATCAGGATCTTGCCGCCGAGGCTGATCGTATCCTGGGGGCGATTCCAGAACGTGCCTTTGCGCACGATGCCGGCGGTGACGAAGTACGGCGCTTCGGACGTCCGCGGATCACCCCAGATGATGGACATGAAGGCGACCGTGGAACGATTGGGATCGCCCGCATCGCGCTCCAGCATCTGGTCTCCTTCGAACCACCCACCGTAACGACCGCGGATCTGTTCGATCGGCAGATTGACGAGCTGCGGCGCCGTAGCAGGCTCGAACGACTGAAGGTGCGAATACATGTTCGCAACTTCCGACGTGTCCCAGTAGCCGCCGATTTTCAGGTTGGTCGGCAGGGTCCCCGAGGAGTCCGTGCCGCCGCCATGCCAGCCGAGCTGGAATGGCAGGTAGACACCCGTCGAGTTATGGAGTCCGAGCTGGAACCCGTTGTGAGTATTCGCAATGGCGGGATCGACGTTATAGATACCGGCCGACACCAGATACCGGTCGTTCCCGGCGGGATACAGCTTGAGATAGGCACCCGGATGAGCCGTCGGGTAATAGCCATAGCCCGAATTGATCGCCAGTGCCTGCGGCATGCCGCAGATCGCATTCGATTCGAACTGGCAATACAGGTTCATGCCCCAGTGCATCGTGGACTGGCCGAAATCGTTTTCGGTATTGATCTCACCGAGTTCGACATCGGCATATTTGGTGATCTGCTTTTCGATCGACAGACGCGTGATACGCACGGTCTCGCCGGAACCGAAGATTTCCTGCGGGCTGTCGAGTGCCGGCAGCGTCGCCCCCAGGCCCAGACCCGCACGTTCCGTGATGAGCGCATGGACGACACCGAGATCGGTGCCCAGCAGCTTGGCGGTGTTGATATCCGCGCCGAGGCCAAACTCATGCGCATACCGGACGTCCTTGGACTTGCCGCCGACCGGATTGCCCGCGCTGTCCTCAAGGTAATGCCCCTGAATCGCGATGCCTTCGTTCTGCAGCCGCGTGCGCAATCCGCCCCAGTCACCGGTCATCGTGCCCTGATGAAGCCACGCATCGAAACTGGACGGAAAGAACGGAGTATCCGGCACGGGCGGCGGTTTTGCCGTGCTGATGCGAGTGCCCTCCATCGGACCGATCCGGTCATACGGATCACCGTTGGACATGTCGGGAATGGTTGGGGCCGATACAGCCTTGGCGGGTGTGCCCGGAGTGACGTGCGTTGCCTGTCCCAGAAACTGCCGGTCACGGTTCTGGGACGATGACGGCGTCGACGTGCTCTGGGCATAAAGGGGAGACGCATAAAGACATGCGGTGGTCGCCAGCGTAACGATCCAGGGCGCGGGGCGCCATATCTGTTGCGTAAAAACCTTGCGTCTCCCGTAGCAGATTCAGGAAATATCGAGATTTGTCATGAACACACGCGGCGCTGCCGGACAGCTTCAGAGCAACATCGACAAGGCCGTGCCTGGCTTGTGTTCGCCTGTGAACCTTGCTGCCCCATTACCAGCGCGACATGGAGCTCGCAACCTCGTGAATGAAACCTTTACAGGTGATCGATCACACTTCCGTGAAGTCGATCAAGGCGCTTGCAGACTGGCAGCAGGGCACCGACCACGGCTGCGATGACAAGGGCAATGACGAAGAGATGAAAGAACAGCGGCACGAATGCGGCCGCCGTCTCGACCGACCGGGAGGCCGGACTGCTGGCCGCTTCGTTGGCCATCATGCTGCCGACATACATCGCAAGCCCCCAGAGCAGGTAGAGCGCGCCCATCATGAAGCCGCTGAACCGCTCGGGCACGTAACGCGCGATCACCGCCAGCCCGAGGCCACCGATCAGGAGTTCCCCGATCGACAGGAACCCGTATCCCACGACCATGCTCCATGGCGACACCCGTCCCGCACCATGATCGGGCGCATGCAGGGCGGCCTGCCACCAGACTGCGAAAGCCGCTGCGACCAGCGCAAAACCGATGCTGACCTTCACGGCAAGCGACAGATCACGCCCCTGTCGTCCCGCCCAGGCATACAGCGCCGCCAGGATCGGGCTGGCTCCCATGATCCAGAACGAGTTGAACGATTCGAACTGGGCCGCCGACATCGAGAACAGGACATGGCCGCCAATCCGGAATGTTCCGTCGACGGCATGCAGCGCGAACAGGGTCAGCGACGTCATCATCTGCTGATAGAACAGGAAGTAGAGCGCGCTCTGCACGGACAGGATGTAAGCCAGAAGCAGCCCTGCCCGTTCGGTCGCCTGAGCGACACGATGCAGAGCGATCCAGCCGCCTGTCAGTCCGATGGCGGCAAGCACGACGCATCCCGCCGATAACGTCGGCACGGCCAGCACGACGGCCACGAGCACCACGAGCAGAAGAAACCCTGCAGCCATGGTGCCCATTCGGGAGGCCGGGACATGCCGCTGGTCTGCCGAATTCGTGGCCATGTCCAGCAGGCGACGCCTGATGGTCGCGTAAAGAAGGCCGACCGCAAGCCCGAGCGCACACGCGTAGAACGCCGTTGGCGCACCATAGTGGTCCTGCAGCCATGGCGTCAGCAGCATGGAAATTGCAGCGCCCACGTTCACGGCCATGTAGTACAACGTGAAGGCGGCATCGAGACCGGCATCGTCACGATCGAAGATCGCGCGGACGAGATTGCCGGCATTGGGCTTGAACAGGCCGTTTCCGACCGCAATCAGCGCCAGGGCCGGAAAGAGGAGAGACGCCGCCTGAACGCTCGCGCCAAGCGCTGCATAGCCCATCGCCATCGTCGCTGCGCCGCAGGATACGGCCCGACGTGCGCCCAGAAAGCGGTCGCCCACCATGCCGCCGATCGCCGGCATGACATAGACGGCCATACCGAAGGCGCCGAGCATCAGATTGCCGGTGTGCTCGTCCATGTGAAGGTGCTGGACGAGATACAACAGCAGGATCGCCTGCATGCCGTAGAAGCCGAAGCGTTCCCAGAACTCGATCGCAAGAACAACGCCGAAGGCCTGACGCCGCGCCGGCGACGCGCCGGGTGGAACCGTATCGACAACGTCATCCGGCCGAGCGTGGACGAGGGGCACGGTCATCAGGAACTCTCAGACGATCGGGAAAGATCGCCTCCGGTATCACCGGAGGCGGACTTCGCCAACCGCGCCCCTGCCCGTGGACGCCCGATCAGTCCGATCGGGCCCGGTGTCAACCGGCCTTCTGGGCTGCCTCGGTTTCTCCGGCCAGGAACGCCTCGAGCTTCGGATCGACCTTGCCCAGGTGAATTTCGAGCGTCACCAGCAGATCGCCGGCCGGCGCGCTGCCATGCGCGCTGACGCCACGTCCGGCCAGACGCAGCACCCTGCCGGTATCCGAATGACGCGGGACCGTCATCGTGACATCGCCCTTGGGCGTCGGCACGGTCAGCTTGCCGCCCAGCACGGCCGTCCGAAGATCGATGGCAACCGTCGCGCGGACCGTTGTGCCATCGCGCGTGAACCGCGCGTCGGGCGCAATGGATACCTCGATCAGGGCGTCGCCCGGCGGCCCTTCCCCCTGCGGTCCTTTCCGACCCGGCGATCCCTTGCCGCGCAGACGCAACGTCTGCCCTTCCTCGATCCCCGGCGGGATCCGGACGTCCAGCGTCCCGCCATCCGGCAGGGTCACACGGGACGTCGTGCCGAGCACGGCGTCGACGAACGGAACCGTCAGGCGAAACGAGCGGTCCGCGCCGCGTCGCGGCGTGCGACGCCCTGCCGCACCGCCGGGCTGGAAATCGCCCTGGAAACCACCGGAGAACATGTCGGAGAAGAAGGCACCGAGGTCTTCCTCGCTGGCGCCCTCGAATCCACCGAAGCCGCCACGTGGTCCGCCGCCGCCGGCATAGGCACCGCCTCCGCCGAAGCCCGCACCGAAGGGCGCCCTCTCCTGCCCGTTCGCGTCGATCTCGCCGCGATCGAAACGGGCCCGCTTTTCGCTATCACCAAGGATGCCATAGGCCGCGCCGACGGCCTTGAACCGCTCTTCGGCCTGGGTATCGCCCTTGTTGCGATCGGGATGGTATTTCTTGGCAAGGGATCGATAGGCGCGTTTGATGTCATCATCGCTCGCACCGCGCGCGACCCCAAGCGTTTCATAAGGATCGCTACTCACGCCGGATTACTCACCTCTTGCTCCGCGTCGCGCTGAAGCAGGTCCAGCAGGACGGCCGTCGAAACCTCGCGCGGGAAGCCCGCGCCCTTTGCCTGCTGCAGCAGGTCATCAAGTCTGGGTGCCAGAAAATCCTCAGCGGGATGTCCGTCATTCGCCATCGTTGTTGTCACTCCTCATGAAAAGAAGTGTGGTCGGATACCCGGAAGGTCAATCGTTTTTCTGGCCATGCAGGCAACGGCATACGGCGTCTCATGACGAACGGCGGTGTCAGGTCCGGATTGGCGGACCTGACACCGGATCTCATCGGCTGAACGCCTTGGCCAGAATGTTCTGCTGGCTCTGGTCGACCGGCAGATGCGTGTCGCGCAGGGCGCGTCCCTGCCATCCGGCACCGATCGCAGTATAGAGCGTGACGGCATCACGCAGCTGCGCCTGGTGCGCCTGCGCAAGACGGTCCTGCACGTCCAGCAGCGTGCGCTCGCTCGACAGCACGTTGAGGAAGTCGGTCAGACCGGCGCCATACAGACGGGTTGCGCGCTGGTTGGTCAGGGTCGCATCCGCCGAGGCGCGGTCGAGACGTGCCACCAGCTGCGTATCATGCTGCCAGTCGCTCATAGCGTCTTCCACTTCCTGGAAGCCGTGCAGGACAGTCTGGCGATAATGCAGCCGGCTTGCCTCGGCGGTCGCCCGGGCGCGGGCGATCTGCGCCGTCAGGCGGCCGCCATGGATCAGCGGCATGGATGCGAGCATCAGGAACTGCCAGCTCATGCCGCCAAGCTGGAACGCCTGATAGGCGGCCGACGCCTGCGGATTGAATGTCAGCGGCACACTGAAATTCGGATAGAGCTGGGCGACGGCCACGCCGATGCGCGCCGTATCTTCGGCATAGGCGCGCTCGGCCTCGCGAATATCCGGCCGGTTAGCCACCACGATCGACGGCAGGGTCTGCGGGAACGGCGGCATCACCGGAAGCGGCGACGGCGCGGCAAGGGCTTCTTCCAGCGCGCCCGGCGGCTGCCCGGTCAGAACCGCGATCGCATGGGCATCGCGGTCGAAATGAGCCTGAAGCGGTTCGAGCCGGGCAATTTCGGAATCGTATTCCGTCTGCGCCTGCGAGACCTGCAGGTTGTTGCCGACGCCATGGGCGAACAGGCGCTGCGTCAGCGACAACGCATCCTGTGCGACCCGGACGTTGTGCCGGGCGATCTCGAGACGCGCCTGCGTCGCGCGCATGTCCATGTAATCGCCGGCGAGATCCGCCAGCATGGTGACCAGAACGCCACGGCGCGCTTCGATGGATTCGTCGATGGCGCGTTCGCTTGCCTCGACTTCGCGCCGGATGCGCCCGAACACGTCGATTTCCCACGAGGCGCGCGCGCCATAAGTCAGGACGGATGCTTCCGGCCGATTGGCCGGATTGCCGGGACGCAGCGGCCAGTTGTCGATGTTGACCGAATAGCGGTCGTCGCCGCCGCCCGTCATGGCATCGACCTGCGGATACCAGGCAGACGCTGTCTCCTGACGCATCTGGTGCTCGGCGACGATACGCTGGTCGGCGATCTTCAGATTGTAATTACCCGCGATCGCGGCCCGCACGAGCGCATTGAGCTCCGCATCATGGAACTGAGCCCACCAGTCCTGCATTTCTGCATTGGTGCGCGCGATTTCCTCTGGCGTCGCAGCGTGCGGCGCGTCGGTGAAGCCTGCAGGGACCGCAAACTGATCCGGCTTGTACTGCGGACCAACAGTGCACCCTGCGAGGACGCCTGCGAGGAGGATCGCGGTCAACCGTCGCGAACGTGACCCCGCTTTGGAATTTCGACTGCCGTCACCCATGTCAGAGATGATCTTGCAGCCAGGTGATCAGCCGTCCCCGGCGTCCGATCGATGTGGGACCGACGGTTACCGTGCAGGTCATGCCGGCGGCCAGCGTCACATCGGGAGGCACGCGGTCGAGATGAATGCGAACAGGGATACGCTGCGCAAGACGAACCCAGGTGAAGATCGGGCTCACGTCCTGCAGGCCAAGCCGGTCGGACACGCCGTTCTGGTCGTTGATGCCGCGCGCGATGCTGATGACATGACCGGGAATGATGTCGCGATAGCCCATCAGCTTGACGCGGGCGACGTCGTTGACATGCACGCCCCACATCTTCGTCTCTTCGAAGTAGGCGTAGATCCAGAAGCTGTCGGCATCGATCACGGCAAGGCGGGCCTGACCGGCAGTCGCATAGTCACCGACGCGCAGGTTCAGGTTCGTGACGTAGCCGTTGACCGGCGAATACACGATCGAGCGCTGCAGGTTCAGCTTTGCCACATCGAGGCTGGCCTGCGCCGCGGCGACGGCCGCTTCCTGGGTGGCAGCATTGGAGTTGAAGACTTCCTGTTCTTCCGCCGAGACCGCGCCGCCAAGACCTTCGCGGCGTTTTGCGTCGCTCCGGCGAAGCATCAGATCCTCACGCGCGCCAGCCAGGCGCGCCTGCGCCTCGGCGATCGCGAGACGGAACCGCACCGGGTCAAGCTGGAACAGCGGGTCACCGCGATGCACGTACTGGTTGTCGCGGACAGGCACGCGGACGACGGTGCCGGCCACTTCGGGCGCCGTATCGACGACATAAACACGCACACGACCGTCTCGCGTCCACGGCGAGATCATGTAGGCGTCCCACAAGGCCAGCCCCAGCCAGCCGGCGATACCGACGACCGCCAGCGTCAGCAGGACGCGCATCGAATTTCGAAGGAAGTCGATCAGCATGACGTGCCGATCTGCGCCAGTGAGGTTTCAGACATACAGCACCAGGAGACAGAGCACACAGCTGTAGAGCGCAACCTCGAACAGGGCACGGTGCCAGAACAGGTTGAGGATCCCGGTGGACCACAACACGAACCGGAGCATCAGGGTGACGATAACCGCGACAAAGGCATAGACCGCGATCGGCGCGATCAGAATGCCGGCAATATGGACCTCAGTCAGCATCGGTGATGCGTTCCGAAATCATCAAACTGCCACGACGGGATCAGGTATGCGCCTCGATACGCACCCACACCCACCTTGTGTCTCGCGCTGTTCATAGTCTCCCGACGCCCAACAGCCGCCCGAACCGAAACAGGAGCGGCTCCATGGTCTTACGCTGTCGGTTCCGGGCTGGCTACGCCTGTTGCGGAGTTATTACGCGCGCGTTTGGTATGCGCAGAATGCAGATCAGGCGCGAGGAAGTGCCTCAGCGGCGGGAGAAGATGTTCTTCAGACCGCTGCCCGCGGCACGCCCGGTAAAGCGGCCAACAGGGCCGAGCAGAATGCTTGTGAAAGCGGAGATCGTGACGGCCTGCTTGAAGGCGGCCATCTTCCGGTCACGGCGGATCCGCGCGTCGATCTCGACGGGATCGGGGATTGTACGCCGTCCCAGCAGCACGAAAATCACTGCGAACAGCAGGTCGATGCCGAAGACGATGGCTGCGGCAGACAGATGGGACAGATGGAACGCATCGACGAACAGCGCCCAGAGCAGACCGTGTCCGCTGATGATCGCAAAGAAACCGAACACGGCCGCAACGACAAGATAGGCCACCTGACGGCCGATGCGCAGCGCCATGCGCTGCAGGATCTTGCCCTGCGCCTCAAGGACGGATTGGCCGAGTTCGGTAACCTTCATTACAGTAGACTTCCACCCGGGGAACCGGGCGCCTTTCTTATGGCGCGCATACGCATTGCCCCGGGCGGAACCGGTGCAGGCTTACTTCGAGAAACGACCGGCCAGGAACCCGACCACGCTCGAAATCAGGATGGCCAGGATCGGTTGCGCACGCACGCGCGTTGAAACGTTATCGACCTGATGATCGGTTATTTGACGCGCATTGGCAACGGCATGGTCCGCGCGATCGGCCGCGTCGATCAGTGCCGGGCTGATGGTTTCGGTCAGAAGGCGCTGGACCTGGTCACGAAGACTGTCGATCTGTGCCTGTGTGGAATCCGCGGCCGCAGTCGTTGCGTCCTTCACGGTGCCTCGTCCCATATGAAAACCTCCTGTATCATGTGTCTGTTCGTTGGTCCCTGTCCACGCGGGCTCGAACCTGCGGGGCAGAGGCGTTATCAGAGAACGTTCTGACACGTTCGTCTGAAACGTTACTGAACCGCCCGAGGTTTCATGCCCCGCTTTTCCTGTCCCGGTCCTGCCTTCGCCGGCACCGTTACATACCCCCGATGAAGGCACCCCTCGTCCCCGTGCTGTCAGTAACCGACCTGCGTCTGACAGCCGACCATCCACCCGTGTCGCTGATGCTTCCGACACGTGACACCGCGTCCACGACGCTGTGCCTGCTGGGCGACGACCCGGCGATCCTGTCGACCCTGCTCGATGCACTTGCGGGACATCGGCCGGTTGCCGACGGCATGATCAATGTGGATGGCACGGACATCAGCCGGCATCTGCCGGAAAATCGACCTGTCTGTCTCGTGAGCGCGCGCGATCCGCTGTTTGCGCATCTGAGCGTGGGCGAGAACATCGCATTCGCCGCCCGTGCCCGGGGCGACGCGAAGGGGGCCGTGGAGGCGGCATGTCGCAAGGCGTCGGCCCTGATGGGGCTGGACGGTCTTGAGGCGATGAGAGTCGACCGTCTCGATACCCTGGGGCGCCTGCGGGTGGCGCTGGCACGCGCCGTCGTCCGCGCCCCGCGCATCCTTCTGCTCGACGACCCGTTTGCGGGCCTTTCACCGTCGCTGCAGCGTCAGGCGCAGGGCCTGGTCACGATGCTCGGGCAGGCGCTTTCCCAGCATCTCGTCCTGGCCACGACGGACCGTGAGACGGCCTTGCGCTGCGGCGCGCCGATCGCGTTGTTTTCCGGTGCCCATCTACTGCAATGCGCGCCCGCATCGGGATTGTTCGATCGCCCAGCGGATGACCGTGTCGCGACCCTGTTCGGCGACGCGAATGCGATGCCCGGTCGCGTATTGAGCATCGACGACGACGTGGCCCGGGTGCGTCTGCCAAGCGGGGGCGTGGCGGAAGCGATGGCCTCCGACGGGCTTGAGAGCGATGGCCTGTGCATTTTGTGCGTGCGGCCGGACCGCATTTCGCCCGTCTTTGGGGCGGCGGCCTTCGCCCTCGATGAAGACGATGCGCCAATCACGGCGGTGCTTCAGGACAGCATGCATCTTGGCGACCACGTGCGCCTGCGTTTTCGGCTGGCGGACGGCGTCGATGTCGAGGTGCGCCGGGCTCCGCTGCAACTTCATGCCGGCCTGAAACCGGGCGCGCCCGCACAGTTGGCGTGGGCGGCCGGCCATGCAACCGCTTTCCCCATGCGCCCCGATATGTATTAGTGCGGCTTCCCCATGCCGTGCAGCTCCCCTCGCCCGTCCCGACAGACCCGTCCCCAGAGCCGACGCGCGACACTTGCTCGCGCAGTCGGCGCCGTCGTGTGCGGTGTGTGGCTGGCCTCGGCTCCGACGCCAGCGGCAGCCACGGACTCGCTGCCGCATCGTATCGCGCACTGGTTCACTCACATCGGCACGCCCACGGCACACGCACGTCATCGCCGCGTGCCGCCGCCGCCCCGCATGGTGTTTGCAACCCTTCCCGCGGCCCTCGAGTCCGGCGCGATCCAGCCGGCGCCGCACGCTCCGTATGCGTTGCGCGACTGGGACGGCACGATCGAGACGCTGCGCAAACACACCGGCGACCGTACGCCGCCGTGGGCTGCCGTGCAGCTGGATGCGACGACGCTCGCCGAAGCCTGCGCCGAGGGGCTGGTGCAGGTCCGCAGTCCCCAGCCGGGACAGAACCTCACGGGTCTGCACCGCTGCGGCTATGACAGCGGCCAGATGGACGTCGTTCTTGCCTGGGACCGCTCCCGTCTGCACGACACGCCGGAGGCCGCTATCGACTGGGGTGCGTTCTGGGATGTCGCGCGTCATCCGGGCAAGCGTGGCCTGCGCGCGGATCCGCGTTCGACACTCGAGATCGCCCTCATGTCCGATGGCGTGGCACCGCAGGACGTCTACGGCGTGCTCGCCACCGACGATGGTGTCTCCCGTGCGCTTCGCAGGCTCGACCTGCTGCGCCCCTATATCGTGTGGTGGCATACGCCGCAGGATGCGGCGTCGATCATGCAGAACGGGGCAGCCCTGATGACGAGCGCGCCGGCCGCCGAGATTGTCGTCGCCGATGCTCATGCACCAACGGGTCGGCCAGCGCCCGGCTTCGTGGCGCAGTGGCGCCAGAGCCTGCGTGATGGCGTCTTCTGGGCAATTCCCCGCGGCGTCGCGCCGGGACAGGCCACGGGGATCGCAACCGTCCTGCGCAACGATGCACCGCATTATGACGATTCGCGCCAGGCGCCTCTGACAGGCATTCCGGCATTGCCGGTCAACGACGATTTCTGGCAGGCGCATCTCTCATCGCTTCAGACCCGTTTCCGTGCCTGGCTCGGGCCGGATGCCGGGCCCTGAGAACCGGATCATGTCCATCCTGCTTGCGACCCTGATCTCGCTCTGCGGCACTGCCCTGACATCACTGATGCTCTGGCCGCTCCTGCGTATGCTTTCGGACGACATGGCGCGCGGCCTTGTCCTGCTGCTGCTGTTGCCCGGTCTGGCGACCGCGCTGTGGTGGGTGCCCGAGGTCCATGTATCCTCCGAGTGGGGACGGGCCCTGCTGCGAGGCCTGTGTCTTGCGCCGCTCGCGTTGGTGGCGCCCCTGCATGCACGCGCGCGCCTTGCGCCAAATCTCCGACGTGCGGCAGCGGGACTTGGCGCCGACGCCCGTGCCCGGGCGCGCCTCCTGTGGTGGCCGGCATACGGCGCGCCGGTCCTGCTGGGCGCGGTCCTGGCTCTGGTAGCGGGATTGGGCGGAACGGTCCTGGGCGACTTGCATTTGCCCGGCCCTGTCATCACTCACACGCGATGACTGACGAACGGCCTTTCTGGAAGACGACCGCGCTGGCCGACATGAGCCGCGCCGAATGGGAATCATTGTGCGATGGCTGCGGTCGCTGCTGCCTGCACAAGCTGCGCGACGACGAGACCGACGAACTCGCCTGGACGGACGTGTCGTGCCGCCTGCTCGACACGCACTCGTGCCAATGCAGCGATTATGCCGGACGCTTCCGCAAGGTGCCCGACTGCGTTGCCCTGACGCCCGATCTGCTGGACGAGATCGACTGGCTGCCGCCGAGCTGCGCCTACCGGCTGTTGAAGGAAGGACATGACCTGCCGGACTGGCATCCGCTGGTCAGTGGCGATCCCCGGAGCGTACATGATGCAGGCGCTTCGGTGCGTGACCGCGTAATCAGCGAGCGCCGGGCGGGTCCGCTGGAAGACCATGTCGTGGGATGGCCGGGCGCCTGGCCTGCCGCCCGCCCTCATGCGCAGCCCACCGTGCGCCGCCATCGCGGCCCGCGCCGGGCCTGAGCGGCATGCCGCGGCCGGACGCGGGCATGGCCGGAACGGCTGTTTCGATCGCCTGGCGCCGTCATCCCCGGGCACGCCGGATTTCGCTGCGGCTGGAGCCGCGCACCGCGACCGTCATCATCACGCTGCCGCCCAAGGCGAGCGAGGCCAGCGGCCTGGCCTGGCTGCATCAGAATGCGGCATGGGTCGAACGCGGCCTGAGCACGCTTGCCCACAGTCCGCGACTGGCTGATGGCGAGACAGTGCCGCTCGAGGGTGCCCCGCTTGTCATTCGTGCCGTGCCGGATGCGCGCCGGGGGGTATGGCGCGAGGATGAAATCCTCAACGTCAGTGGTGACGTGGCCTTCCTGCCCCGCAGGGTCATGGATTTTCTTCGCGCGGAGGCAAGGCCTCGCCTGGGTGCGCGGCTGCGCGCACGGGCCGGCGACATGGGTCTGACGCCAGCCCGCCTCGACCTGCGCGATACACGGTCGCGATGGGGCAGCTGCACGAGAGACGGCCGGATCATGCTGAGCTGGCGGCTCGTCATGGCACCGGTCGAGGTGCAGGATTACGTCATCGTCCACGAACTCGCGCATCTGCGCCACTTCGACCATAGCGCGGCGTTCTGGACGCTCGTCGATCGCTATGCGCCGCGTCGCCACGCTGCCGAGCGCTGGCTGAAACGCGAGGGGGCCACGCTGCTCAGGATTGCCTGAGATACCATTTGCGCCGCCGGTCTCGCGTGGTAGCAAACCACCGGCCCCTGCTGTGCGAGCTTGGCGGAATGGTAGACGCACGAGACTTAAAATCTCGAGTTCGAATGAACGTGCGGGTTCGAGTCCCGCAGCTCGCAGGAGCGCTTTGCAGCCCCGTCTGATGGCCGCTTCAACCCGCGCCCATGCGCGTCTTGTCCACGAAGTGCTCCGTTGCATCGTCGATCCTGCGCGAGCGGCGCCCGGCCGGCTGGTGGACGTAGAGCGCACGCCGATCGACCTTGGCGATGGCGTCCGGCTGGATCGGCATTTCATAGCGCGGGGTGCGGGCGTGATCGGCCATCTGGAGTTTCGGATTGAAGACCGAATTGAATTTCCAGAGCATCTTGAGGAAATTGGTCTGACCTCGCAGCAGGAGGCGTCCCGCGATCCCGGCCGTGTCCCGTAGCGCCTGCCGGCCCATGTGCTTCATGTTGAGCACCTGCTGGGTCTTGACCAGTTCCTCGTAGAATTCCGCAAGCGGCAGGGTCGTCGGCAACACGGCGTGCTGGATGTCGAACAGGCGGTAGTCCCGCGTGGTCAGCCGGCGCACTTCGCTGTGCCAGATCTCAGTGCCGGGATAAGGCGTTGTCACGGATATATTCACGATGTCCGGAATTTCGAGGCACCACTGCCGGACGGCCTCGAAACGCGCGCGCGTCCACGACGGATCGGCGATGATGTTGATTGCGACGATGAGGCCCAACGATCGGGCATATTCGAGCGCCTCGAAATTCGCATCAAGCGAGACGCGCTTGCGAAACTGCTTGAGCCCCTCCTCGTCAACCGCTTCCATTCCGATAAAAATATAGCTCAGGCCGATTTCTTTCCAGACGCGAAAGACCTCCTTGTTGCGCAGCAACACGTCGGCGCGGGTCTCGAGATAGTATTCCTTCCGTATGCCGCGCCGCTTGATTTCATGCGCGATCGCCATGCCGTGTTCCGAATGTACGAAGGCCACGTCATCGACGATAAAGATTCCAGGTTCCTTGATCGCCGCCAGTTCGTCGGCGATCACCATCGGATCCGCCGTACGATAGGACCGACCGTAAAAGGTCCAGGCACTGCAGAAGGTGCAGTCCCACGGACACCCTCTGGCAAACTCGATCGATGCAGCCGGATCGAGCGTGCCGATGAAATATTTGTTTCTGTGCCTCAGAAGATCACGTGCAGGTCGGACATCATCGAGGCTTTTGACGAAGATGGGAGGCGGCCCGTCCCCATCCGCCGTGATGACGCCGGGCACGTCGAGCAGGTTTGCACCACTTTCGACGGCGTTCAGCAACAGCGCTACGGTTGCATCCCCCTCACCGCGCAGGATGCAGTCGATCGCCCCGTCGGCCAGACCCATGACGTCCTGCGCGATGAACGAAACCGAGTGTCCGCCGACGACTACGAAGCTTTTCGGGCATAGGAGCTTCGTCTCTTTCGCAAGGTCGACGATCTCGGGGACATTTGCGAGGTAGTTGCCGGAAAAACAGATCGCGTCCGGACTGAAATCCGCGAGCAGGACGCGAAAATCGCGATGCGTCTCGACCTGGAGATCGATGATCCGGACGTCGTGTCCGGCCTGTCGCGCCGCTCCGGCAACGAGTTCCAGGCCGAGAGGCTCCAGCCGCAGGAATACACGTGTATACATCAGCGCGCTTGGATGGACCGCCAGAAGCCGCATGCTTCCTCCATCGCGCCGGATCACGCATCTTCTTGCCGCGACCCGAACATCGTCTCTGAATTGACTACACTGTTCTCAGAAGAAGACAATTCGCGTCATAATGTGTCAATTATATGCGGCGCATGTCAGCCATGTGCGCATGGTCCCGGGCTGGCACGTCGTCCGCCCGCCATGCGCGTCCGCTACTAACGACCCCTTGAAAAGGCAGGACGAACCAAATCGGATACGGCACGTTCTGACGGCCTCGATCCGTTATTTCCGGGGCATTCACATCATGATCATTTTTTCTCGCCTGGCTCGTCCGCTGAGTGCCATGGCATTTGCGACGGCATTGGGTCTTGCGGCATGCGGCCAGATGGGCGCGCCGACCAAGGCCGATATCAAGCAGGTCGTCCAGAACTACATGCAGGCGCAGAACGAGAAGGCATCGGCCAACACGCTGGGGCTGTTCAGCGGTCCGTATGATCCCGCCGATCTCGACATCAGCAACGCCGACTGCACGTCGAAAGACAATGCCGTCTATTCCTGCGCGGTCACGGCGACCACGAAGAAGGGCACGCACACGGCGAACCTGAATCTCAAGAAGGTCAACGGCGCCTGGCAGCTGGTCGACAACTGATCGAGGCGGACGCCCCGGCCCGATATCGGGCCGGGGCGCAACCCGGCGTCAGGTACGCTGGGCTTTCCAGCCCGTCTCGCGCACGACGAAACACAGGCAGATTGCAACGACGATGCCGATCACGAGCGGCAGGAAGGCCCGGTGGAAGGATTCCATCGTATCGGCGCCTCCGCCCATCAGGGTCGACACCATGGGAGACAGAATCCCGGTCGTCCCGAAGACGAGGAAATTCATCACGCCCGCAGCCGTTCCCTTGACCTCCGGCGGATTGACTTCCTTCATGGTCGAGAACGGAATCATGGCAGCGCCTGATGCGATACCCATGACGAGCGCCACCGAATAGCGCGGCATCACGCCGACCGGCACGTAGAGCGCGCAGAGCGACGCCGCCAGCAGGACTACCGCACCGCCCAGCATCACGGGCTTGCGCCGACCGATCCTGTCGGAGATCCACCCCAGCAGCGGACAGCCGATCACCCAGCCGATCGGCACCATCGAGACGTCCGATGCGGCGAAGGCCATGGTGGTATGCTCGCCGCGACTGAGCATGGAGGCACCCCAGCCCAGCGCACCGATTGTCGTCGGCACGAACAGCAGGCCGCCGATGATCCCGGCATACCAGCTCTGAGGATTGGAAAAGATGATCCGGAAAGGCTTCAGCAGATTGCCGATGGTCAGATGACCATGATGCCCGGCGCTGTCGCCCGAATCACGCGGCATGATGAACCAGACCGCAACGGCCAGCACGAGACCGATGACGCCGAAGCCCAGCCAGACGGTCTGCCACGGCACATGGAACGCCCCCTTCGGGTCGATCAGGATACGGGTCGGCTTGGAGCCGAATGCAGCGCCTGCCATGCCGAGGCACTGCGTCAATCCGACGAAGAGAGCGAGTGTCCGGGCCGGCAGATAGCGCGCCGCAACGTAGGACGACCCGACGAACGCACCGATCGCGCCGACGGCCTGGATGATGTATCCGCCGATACCCGCCGCAACACTGCCTTGAGCAAAGATGAGGCATCCGGCGGCTGTCACCGCGATCCCGACCGGCATCGTCGTATGGGCGCCATAACGATCGAGCAGCACGCCGATCGCAAGCGCCATGAGCGCATAGACGATGTAGTAGGACGCGATCATCAGTCCGAGATGGCTGTTGCCCCATGCCTGGGTCAGTTCATCCTGCATGATGCCGGGAGCCGACCGGATCGCATATTGATAGAAATAGAACAGTGCGCACAGGAACCATGACAGCACGTAGAGCGGCTGCAGGGTCTGCGGCTGGGAGGCCTGGGCGTTGGCCGGGGTCGTCTGCCGCATCGGGCTGACATTGGTATTCGAGGCCGACATGGTGGCTCCGCTCGGGTTCGGGGTGGCGCCACGGCCATGCGGTTCACCCGCATGGCCGTGGCTGCGGCTTATTGCGCGGGCGGTCGTGCATTCGCGGCCGCAACGTGGCGACCCCAGGAGATCAGCTCGCTCGTGCAGTCGTCACGCGGGATGACACATTCGATCAGTGTCGGCCCCTCGGTATTGCCGAGCGCCGTCTTTACTGCCGCCTCAAGCTCGGCCGGGGTGGTTGCGCGCAGGCCGCGCCCCTTCCCGTCCTGCGCATTGAAGCCCTCGATGACGGCCGCGTAGTCCCAGTTCTTGATGTTGTTGTATGGACCGTCGTGGATCTCGACCTCGATCGTGTAGCCCGCATTGTTGATGAGGAAGATGATGACCGGCAGCTTGCGGCGCGTCATCTGGGCGACTTCCTGCGCGGTGAGCTGGAACGAGCCATCGCCCACCATCAGGATATGACGACGCTCCGGGCTGCCTACGGCGTAACCGAACATGGATGGCACCGACCAGCCGATATGACCCCACTGCATTTCAAGCTCCACGCGCGCTCCGCGCGGCAGCTTCATGCGCATGACGTTGAACCAGCTGTCTCCGGTCTCGGCGAAGATGGTCGTCTCGGGCGTCACGAGGCCTTGCACTGCGGACTGGATGTCGGCGCGGGTCAGTTTCGTCTCGGCGGCCGTCCGCGCGATTTCGGATTTTTTCTGGGCAACATGGGCGTCTGCCGGGCCGGACGTGCCGTGGATCCGGCCGAACTCGACGACGGTTGCATCCTTTTTCGGCTTCTCGGCATAATGGGCGGCAAGCCCTTCGAGCAGATCGGCCAACGCGATATTGTCGAAGCTCTGATCACCGACTTTCACGACGTTTTTGTCGAGGAGTGCCACGTTTGGGCCCTTCGGCCACGCGGTCCATCCTTCGGTCGAGTAGTCGTTGAAGATCGGGGCGACCGCAATGATGCTGTCGGTCCAGTCGAAGATCTCGCGCACGCCGGCCGAGCTCGCACTTCCCCAGAACGTGCCGACATAGTTCGGATGATCTTCGGGGAAGAAGCTCTTCGCAGCCCCCATGGTCGCCACAACACAGCCCAGTGCATCGGCAAGCTTGACCGATGCCTCTTCCGCCCCGGCGGCCCGTGTCTTGCTGCCGATCAGCAGCGCAGGCTTTTCATGTGCGTCCACGAAAGCTGCAACCGCCTTGATCGCAGCCTGCAGCGTTGCCCGATCGCTCGGCACATGACCGGTGACCGCGCTGATCGGCCCAGGCGCCGCGCAGGGCTGACCCGAGACGTTGCAGGCGATTTCGATATAGCCGGGCTTTTTCTCGCGCAGGGCCGTGCGGATCACATGGTCGATCTTCTCCGGCGCGTCATGAGCCGACGTGATCGAAACGGCAGCGCAGGTGAGCTTTTCCGCGATTTCGAGCTGATAATTGTAATCCGGAATACCGATCGTGTGGTGCAGGATATGCCCGCTTCCATAATCGTTGGAGTTGGGAGAACCGGAAATCAGGATGACGGGCAGGTTTTCCGCGTTCGCGCCGCCGATCGCATTCAGGGCCGAGAACGCACCGACATTGAAAGTCACGACCGCTGCGGCGGCTCCGTTGGCGCGCGCATAACCTTCAGCCGCGAAGCCGCAGTTCAGCTCGTTGCAGCAATAGACCTGTTCGCAAGACGGATTTTTCAGAAGCTGGTCGAGCAGGACGAGGTTGTAGTCGCCTGCGACCGCGAAGTGATGCTTGAGGCCAATCTGGGACAGGCGCTCGGCAAGGTAGGTGCCGACAGTATAGGACATGTGCATGCTCCTTTGAACGAAGAAACCTTCGGTCATTGCTGGAAAGGGAAATATCGGAAGGTCACGTAGACGGTGTTGCCACTCGTCTGCGGGTAGACGCTGTCTCCTTCACCGTCATTGCCGCGGAAGGCAAATTTCCGGATATAGGTGTATTGCAGGCCGCCCATGAGGCTGCCGTAGTGACCGTCCAGAAAGTGCCACCAGCCGCCGGTCGTGAACGCGGCAAGCGTGCGCGTCTGGGCGTTGCAGGTGCCGAATTCGACATCGCAGCCGCCAAGATTCTGGTCTTCGACGCCATAGCCATATTGCGCGCCGTTCGCACCAGTGTAGGTCCGCCGTGACGCACTCTCGACGCCACCATAGCTGTAGACCAGCACCGATTTCGTCGGATGCCCGATGACGCCCAGCGATCCCATGATTTCCGGGACCGGCGTCAGGGATCCGTTGGATTTAAACGTCGTGTCCGGCAGCAGCGAGGGGCCGTAGCGCCCGATACCCTGACCGGCAAGCACATTGCCGGTCAGCTGCACCTTGGACGTGATCGGCAATGTCATGCCGCCACCCACGCCACCGCCGAAAGTCGTGCTTTTTCGTGTCGTCGTGGCGCCCGGCAGCATGGCGAGCGAGCGAAACCAGCGCCCCATGCCGAACACTTCGTAATGCCCGAACGACGTATCGACCGCGCCCTTCAAAATGACATCGGGCGCCGGGTTGTAGGTATATTCCGAATTGGGATTCAGAAGAACGCCCCCCGTGTTTTCATAATACACCCGCGTGCCTGCAGTCTGTCCGTAGGCTGCCGGCAGCGTCCCGCCCGACGACAGCGCGGAGGAGAACGCAACGGTCGCCTGCGGATCCTCGATCGAAAGGCCGAGCCAGTATTTCTTCCCCCAGTCCTTGCCGAGCCGGATCTGCGGAACCCGCGTGAAGGTGATGCCCGGAATCTGGTTGTTGTCCGTCACGGGCGGCAGCTGTTCCTGACGCGGGACGATGCCCTTGGCGTAGTTCGTCGCAAGGCTCCACGCCTGCCCCATCAGGAGATGGACGCCCCAGTCCTTGTTCGTGAAGGTGAAATAGCCCTGGCGCAGGCGCGGGGTATAGCCGCTGATCTGAACACTGTTCGTGGTTCCGGCCGACCCACCGAAATCGGTCTCGACATAGGCCTGCAGACGCACGGCCCTGGTCGGATTGCTCTCGAGCAACACCGAGAAGCGACTGAGCTGCGCGGACATGCGCTCTTCATCAAGGCCATGATTGGGACTGTTGGCGTAGGGAAAATTGTTCCAGGCCGTCGCAGGCCCGCTCGTCATGTTCGAGCTGCGCCAGATATTCGAAAAGTCGATAAAGCCGCCCAGACGGACCGAGACGTTCCCGATACTGAAGATCGGCGGAAGCTGGTCCACGGCGGTCTGGGTAATGGCCAGTGGACTGGATGACGTCAGGTCCATGCTGGAGGCCGCGGTATGCGGCACGGAGGATGCAAACTGGAGCGGCCCCGTTGGAATCGGCGTACGGGTGGGTGCCCAGCCTGCAGGCGGAGTGCGGCCCGCCAGACCCTGCTGGACATCCAGAACGTCAGGCGGCGGCTGCGCGGTGGCGGCGGCGACCGCGCTTCGTCTGGCGCCCGCAACGGCGGGCACGGCCGCCGCCGTCTGTCCCGCGCCATGGCCCCGCGGAGATCCTCGTTGAACGTGGCGTCGTTCGATCGCCTGCACCTCGGCCTCGAGATGGCGCATCTGGGCCTTGATGGCGGCGAGTTCGCGGTCGTCGTCGGACTGGGCGCAGGCCGGGTGAACCAGCCCGAACGACAATGCAACGCCGGCCAGAAGCCCGCACGTTCGGAAGGACGAAGACGAAGGACGAAAAGACACCGCAGGGCAATCCCATTTCCGTCATTCGGCTGAATGACGTGCCCCTACGATACGGGCTCGATGCTCGCGATTCCTTGATCCACGTCAAATGGCGGCAATTGGCTCCCTTGGCAGGATGCCCTCAGTCCTGAGGCCGGGCGGCGCGATGATAGGGGTGTCCGGCGCTGATCGCCCGCGCGCGATAGAGCTGCTCGGCCAGCATGACGCGGACCATCATGTGCGGCCATGTCATGGGCCCGAGCGAGAGCGTGGCGTCAGCGCGCGCAATCACGCTCGCATCCATACCTTCCGCACCGCCGATCAGGAAACACAGTGGCCGCGCCGCCTCGATCCATCGGTCAAGCAACCCAGCGAATGCCATGCTGTCAGGCGTCCGGCCGCCCTCGTCCAGCGCCACTACGATGGCATTGTCCGGACAGGCCGCCAGCAGGGCGGCGCTTTCGCGACGCCGCACTTCGGCGACGGCGCCACGGGCATCGGGGATTTCGACGAGATCAAGCTTCGGCCGCACACGCACGGCGTAGCGATCGAACAGCTCGCGCTCCGGGCCGGACTTCATTCGGCCGATCGCGGCAATCCGTATCACGGGCGCGCGTGACGAGCCGGAACCGACACGCCGTCAGGGCGCGTCGGGTTCTGCATCCGCCTCATCGGCCGCGTCCAGATCCGCGCCCCACATCCGCTCGAGGCCGTAAAGCACGCGGCTGTCCGGCTTGAACAGATGCACGACGATGTCGCCGGTATCGAGCAGAACCCAGTCGGATCCGTTCGCACCTTCGATAAGGACGCGCTTTACGCCCACCTCGTTCAGCTTGCGCTCGAGGTGCTGCGCCATCGCGGCGATCTGCCGGTCCGCGAGACCGGTCGCGATGACCATGCGGTCCGCGAACGTCGCGCGTCCCGTCAGGTCCAGCACGACGATATCCTCGGCCTTGTCGTCGGCGAGGCTGTCCTGGATCAGGGCAAGATGCTGGTCGAGCACTTCCGGCAGGGCGGGCTCCCGCTCGGCGGGCTTGCGCCGACGGGGGCCGGCAGCGGCCGCCTTCTTGCGCGGTGTGCCGGGCGCCTTTGCGGCTTCGGCGAGGACGGGCTCGGGCGACTTGCGGGCGGTCTTGGCACCCGGACGGCGCGGCTTGGCCTGCGGATCGGACGGCGTTCTGGCGATGATACGAACACTCCGGTGGAGAATGATGTCAGGCGCGGGCAGCGCGTGCCCGCAGTTCAGTCGCGGATATACCGTCTTGCGGGCCCGGAAGGAAAGCCCAATGGCCACCGCCCAGCGCGGCAAGACGCCGCGCCGCCGCATCGGGGACGCGCCCATGCCGCAAAACGCTGGCGGCCGCGCCATGCAGCGCCTTCATGGTGAAGCCCGGCCTGGGCAGGACCGCGATCGGGACGAGATGTGCGATCCGTCGCCAGCGCCGCCAGCGCGGAAACTGCACGAGGCCGTCGGCCCCCATCAGCCATACGAAGCGGACACGCGGGAAACGCCGCTTCAGGAGGGCAACCGTCCGCACCGTATAACGCTGACCAAGACGCGCCTCGATGTCGGTTGCGATGATGCGCGGATCGCGGGTCAGGGCGCGGGCACTCTCCAGACGTTGTGCGAACGGCGCCATGCCATCCCGGGATTTCAGCGGATTGCCCGGCGAGACCAGCAGCCAGACCTCATCCAGACCGAGATCCGCCAGTGCCCGCCGCGCAACATCGAGATGTCCGCGATGGGCCGGATTGAACGATCCGCCCAGAAGCCCGACGGACACCCGGCGTCCATCGCCGTGAGCGGGTAAGACGCGCGTCACGTCAACCGTGCACTCAGCCGCGCACCTGCCCCGTTCCGCGCACCTCGTAGCGATAGGTCGTCAGCTGCTCGAGGCCCACCGGCCCGCGTGCATGCAGTTTGCCTGTCGCGATCCCGATTTCGGCACCGAAGCCGAATTCGCCTCCGTCACAGAACTGCGTCGATGCATTCCACATCACGACCGCGCTGCCGCAGCCGTTGATAAACGTCTCTGCTGCCTGCGCATCCTCGGCCACGATGGCCTCGGTATGCAGACTGCCGAAGCGCGCGATATGCACGAGGGCCGCATCGACACCATCAACCACGGCGATCGACAATTTCGCATCCAGCCATTCGGTCGCGAAATCTGCATCCGATGCAGGCGCCAGATCCGGCACGATGGCGCGCGACCGCGCGTCGGCCACGAAATCGCATCCCAGCGCGCGCAGATCCTCCACCAGCACCGGCAGGAGCGCGGGCGCAATTTCCGCGTCGATCAGCAGCGTCTCCGTCGCACCACAGATGCCGGTCCGACGCATCTTGGCATCCGCCAGCACCCGACGGGCCATCGCCGGATCGGCGCTCGCATGAATGTAGGTGTGGCAGAGCCCTTCGGCATGTGCGAGCACCGGCACGCGCGCCTCGCGCAGCACGCGTTCCACCAGCGACTTGCCGCCGCGCGGGATGATGAGATCGATCTCGCCTGCCGCCTGAAGCATCGCACCGACAAAGGCGCGATCGGCCGTCGGCGCATTCTGCACGCAGTCCTGCGGCAATCCGGCCGTGGCGAGACCTTCCGCAATGGCCGACTGGATCGCGCGCGCCGAATGCACGCTCTCCGAACCGCCGCGCAGGATCACGGCATTGCCGGACTTGATGCACAGGCCCGCGGCATCGGCACCGACATTGGGGCGGCTCTCGTAGATCATGCCGATCACACCCACAGGCACCGCAA
Organism: Tanticharoenia sakaeratensis NBRC 103193; assembly: GCF_000963885.1. Classification (GTDB taxonomy): domain Bacteria; phylum Pseudomonadota; class Alphaproteobacteria; order Acetobacterales; family Acetobacteraceae; genus Tanticharoenia; species Tanticharoenia sakaeratensis. Next base: position 29,329 of record NZ_BALE01000003.1, on the reverse strand, counting down.
CGCGGCGCAGGCGAAGACCATTGGGACGGTCCCATTCGCGCTCGATCCGGCCCAGCGGATCGGGCAGGCGCGTGATGGCCTCGAGCCCGGCCGCCATCGCCTCGATCCGCACAGGATTGAGCATCAGCCGATCACGGAAGGCTCCCGATCCCGTATAGGCATCCAGATCCCGGGCATTGGCTGCAAGGATTGCATCCTGATCTGCGCGCAGCGCGGCTGCCGCTGCATTCAGCGCCTGATTGCGCACGGCTTCGGGAGCGATCGCAAGAGCACGGGCCGCCAGTCGGGCACGGGCCGTCTGGTCGCGCAGCATGTCGGCCGGCGACGGGCCGATCACAACCGACATGTCGGCGGGGGCGTGGGCATCCATGGTCCGTCTCCTGCTGGCGCGCGGGTTTCAAAGAGGCCCGGATCGTGCGCTATCGCGCGCGCGGACGCAATGTCCGCCCGACGCGGTTCCGGCAACGATCACCGGGCAATCCACACGGCAAATTGCACCAGCCACCCCACCCACACCGCGGCTGTCATGCCCCCTCAACCCACCCGCCCGACATCCGTCTCCGGGCGTGCGGAAAAGAGCTTTCCACGCAAAAGATTTCGATCGAACCGGCCGGGAAACCGGTGGGCGACGTCTCACAGGCAAGCACCAGGGCGGTCCCGGCTGGCCGCTGTGCACGCCCGATTTCGCACCGCATGCGGGCACGGGTTCCATTGCGCTCCAACCCACGCAAGCTATCATGCAATCCATGACGATACCGAAATTTTCCGACGTCCTCGACGCCGCTGCCCGGATCGCTCCGCACATTCATCGCACACCGGTGCTGACGTCGCGCCGAGTGGATGCGCGCGTGGATGCGACGCTGTTCTTCAAGGCCGAGACATTCCAGCGCACCGGAAGCTTCAAGTTTCGCGGCGCGACCAATGCGGTCCGTAACCTGCCGGGGCATGTGCGCGGGATCGTAGCCTATTCGTCGGGCAATCATGCGCAGGCCGTAGCCCTTGCGGCCCGCGAGGCAGGACTTGCCGCCGTCATCGTCATGCCGCGCGATGCGCCGGAGACGAAGCGCCGTGCGACGGAGGGCTACGGGGCACAGGTCATTTTCTATGACCGCTATACTGAGAGCCGCGAGGCCCGCGCGCAGACGATCGCCGACGAGCGCGGCTACGCCCTGCTGCCTCCGTTTGATCATCCCGACATCATCGCAGGTCAGGGCACGGCAGCGCTCGAACTGCTCGAGGAAACCGGTCCGCTCGACCTGCTTCTGGCGCCGGCGGGCGGCGGCGGGCTCCTGTCCGGCTCGGCGCTTGCCGCGAGCAGCGGAATGGGTGATCGCGCACGTGCGACGCGCATCGTGGGCGTGGAACCCCAGGCCGGTGACGACATGCGACGGTCGCTGGCGCTAGGCCGGATCGAGACGATCCCTGTCCCGCGCACGATCGCCGACGGCGCGCAGACGACCCGCATCGGCGATCTGACCTTTCCGATCATCCGGGACCGTGTCTCCGCCATCGCGACGGTGCCGGATACGGCGCTCGTCGATACGATGCGGGCCCTTGCGGGAACCATGAAGATCGTGGTGGAGCCGACCGGCTGCCTCGCCGCCGCGGCGGCATTGACCGGTGCGGTTCAGGTCTCGGGCCTGCGTGTCGGGATCATCCTGTCAGGGGGCAATGTGGACATGGGGCGTTTTGTCCGCCTGCTTCAGGAAGCCTGAGGTCCGGCCAAAGGCATAATCAGAAAGAAAACCCTGAGCGTGGGCCTGTCGTTGGGAAGATCAAACCCTTCGATTCTGAAAGGCCTCTTCATGAGCCCGCCCGCCGAGACCCCCGATCCACGCACCCGATATCCGCAGCCGCCTTTCGAAACGCAGCCGCAGGACTTCCCCGGCCTCTCACGCGACATGAGTCCCGAGCCGAATTACGGCGAGGACACCTATATCGGCAGCGGCCGCCTGTCGGGCCACGTTTCGCTGATCACGGGCGGTGATTCCGGGATCGGCCGCGCCGTCGCCATCGCTTTTGCAAAGGAAGGCTCGGACATCGCTCTGGCCTATCTGGAGGCAGAGGAAGAGGACGCGCGTGATGTCGCCGCCAGCATCGAGCGCGTCGGCCGCCGTGTGCTGCTGCTGCCGGGCGATATCCGCGACGCGGCCCATTGTCGCGCGCTGGTCGCGCGCACGATGGCCGAATTCGGACGACTGGACACGCTGGTCAACAACGCCGCCTTCCAGCATCCGCGCGAGAGCCTGACTGAAATCGATGACGAGGAGTGGCGTCGCCATTTCGACACCAACTGCCATGCGATGTTCTACATCACGAAGGCAGCGCTGCCGCATCTCAAGCCCGGCGCCTCGATCATCAACACGTCGTCGGTGAATGCAAAGATGCCGATGCCGATCCTGATTCCCTATTCGATGACCAAGGCCGCGATCGCGAACTTCACGGTTTCGCTTGCAGGATCGCTGGTCGAACAGGGAATTCGGGTGAACGCCGTGCTGCCCGGGCCGATCTGGACGCCGTTCATTGCGACTGGCATGCCGGCCGAGGAACACAAGAAATTCGGCTCCCAGGCACCGATGGGCCGACCGGGTCAGCCGGCGGAGCTTGCAGGCGCCTATGTCTACCTTGCCGATCCGAACAACAGCTACACCAGCGGCGCCTTGCTGCCTGTCGACGGCGGCATGCCGATCTACTGATCGGTCAACGATCGATCAGCGGCCGCCGATTGCCAGGGTCGCGGCCACGTTTCGGGCCGTGCGCGTGAGATTGTCGCGCGCATCCCGCAGCGCATCGGCCAGCGTTCCGGGTCGCGGGACGACGTCGAACACGGCGTCGATCCCATGGGCATGCACCTCATCGCATCCCGTTCCCAGCGAACCTGCAATCGCAATCACCGGAATGCCGCGCGACTTGGCCCGGCGCGCGACCCCGACCGGCACCTTGCCGCGGATCGTCTGATGATCCAGTCGCCCTTCGCCCGTGATGACAAGGTCCACACCGTCCAGTAGTGCATCGAGGCCAAGTGTGTCGGCCACGATGTCCACTCCGGCCCGCAGTCGACCGCCCAGTAACGCAACACCTCCGGCACCCGCGCCGCCTGCGGCACCGCCGCCGGGCATATCCCGCACATTCACTCCGGTCGCGGTCTCAAGGCACGTGGAGAAACGCATCAACGCGTCATCCAGCATTCTCACCATCGCAGGTGTAGCGCCTTTCTGCGGGCCGAAGATTGCGGATGCGCCATCGGGGCCACAAAGTGGATTGTGCACATCACAGGCGATTTCGATGACGGCGTCATCGAGACGGCGGTCGCGCGTTTCGAGATCAACCGCGGCCAACGTCGCCAGGTGAACGCCGCCCGGGGCAAGATCGACGACGTCCGCATCATGAAAGCGAATGCCGAGCGCCTGGGCCATGCCAGCGCCCCCGTCGTTCGTGGCGCTGCCGCCGAGTGCCAGGATGATCCGATTGCACCCGAGATCGAGCGCCGCGCTGATCAGTTCGCCCACCCCATATGTCGAAGCCAGCAGCGGATCGCGAGCGACCTCAGGGATCAACGCAAGGCCCGCCGCTTCCGCGAGTTCCACGACCGCCGTGCGTCCGTCTCCCAGTACGCCGAAATGCGCGGCGACGGGTGCGCCCAGTGGCCCCCTGACGGATCGCGTGTGCAGCATGCCGCCCGTCGTGCGGGACAGGATGGCGGCCGTCCCCTCGCCCCCGTCCGCCATCGGCAGCAGCACGTAACGGGCGTCGGGAAAGACGTGACGAAAGCCGTCTTCTATGGCCGCGTTGACCTCGAAGGCCGAGAGACTTTCCTTGAAGCTGTCGCAGGCGATCAGGATCTTGCGCATGGCAGGATGCTAACTCGTCCGGCAGCAGGGCGCGACCCGTCTCGAGCGCCATCACGCCGAACTGTCCGCATCGGGTTCCTGCCCTCTGTGTGCTATGTTATAACGTTCTTCTTGTTGGACCGCGCCTGCCGCATTCGGCGCGACACCGCCGTCCTGGAGAAGCAGAGCAGCATGGCTGCCCACGACAGATCGAACGAACGCACGTTGCGCCATCAGGTATGGCGCCATTACGAGGGCAATGCGTGGGACGCTTTCGATCAGCTTCCGCCACGCGTCCGAAAGCGCGTGACCGAACACGCCTACGATGCCTGGTCGGTCAACGTCCTCATCCTCTGGCAACACTACAAGCGCGTTCATGGGCCGACGCCCCGAGCCGAGGGTGCCCTGATCCGCTATCTCGATTATTGCGAGCGGCTGGAACGTCAGGTATTCGCCGAACACTATGCAGCCGAACACGGAGCACCCCTGCCGCATGACAATGCACGGGTCGAAGTCCTCCGCGCACCGGCAAAGGCCGCAGCACGGAGGACACGCGAAGCCGGGTCCCGCAACCCGGCGTCGCTCATGTGACGGCGCCGTGTCCGGCTGGCTTCAGGCCGGACGACAGATCAGACGTTGAAGCGGAACAGCAGCACGTCACCGTCCTGCACCACGTATTCCTTGCCTTCGATGCGCAGCTTGCCGGTTTCCTTCGCCCGGGCCTCGCCCTCGCAGGCGACGTAATCGTCGAACGCGATGGTTTCGCAGGCAATGAAGCCGCGCTCGAAATCGTTGTGAATGACAGCCGCCGCCTGCGGCGCCTTCGTGCCGGCAATGATGGTCCAGGCGCGCGCTTCCTTCGGACCCACTGTGAAGTAAGTGCGCAGGCCCAGCAGGCGATAGCCCGCCGCAATGACGCGATCGAGTCCGCTGTCGGACAGGCCGAGACCGTCGAGAAACTCGGCACGGTCTTCCTGCGGCAGCTGGCTGACTTCCGCCTCGATCGCCGCAGACACGACGACGACACCGGCCCCTTCCGCTTCCGCACGGCGGCGAACGGCCTCCGAATGCGCATTGCCGGTCGCCGCCGATGCTTCCTCGACGTTGCAGACATAGAGCACCGGCTTGGTGGTCATGAGCTGCAGGCGTTCGGCGGCCTTCTCTTCGCCCTTCGGCACGCCGGTACGCGCCGGACGCCCTTCGCGAAGGGCCTCCATGATCGGTCCGATCAGCGCCAGTTGCGCTTGCGCCTCGCGGTCGTTGCCGCGCGCACGCTTGGTAAGCTGCGGCTCCCGCTTTTCCAGCGATTCCAGATCGGCCAGCATCAGCTCGGTCTCGATGATCTCCGCATCGCGCACCGGATCGACACTGCCTTCGACATGGGTGATGTCGCCATCCTCGAAGCAGCGCAGGACGTGGATGATCGCATCGACCTCACGGATATTGCCGAGGAACTGGTTGCCCAGGCCCTCCCCGCGCGAGGCGCCGCGCACGAGGCCCGCGATATCGACGAATTCGAGACTGGTCGGCACCGTCTTCTGCGACTTGCCGATCCGGGCCAGCGTATCGAGACGCGCGTCCGGCACCGCGACGCGGCCGACATTGGGCTCGATCGTGCAGAACGGATAATTGGCGGCCTGTGCGGCCGCCGTCTCGGTGAGCGCATTGAACAACGTGGACTTGCCGACATTCGGCAGGCCGACGATCCCGCAGTTGAAACCCATCAGCGCGTCTCCCCGAGCAGCAAAGCTATTTTCGTCATGTATGGTTCGGGCTGGCCCGCGGCCAGCAGCGGTGCGGCATCGGCCACGGCGTCCAGCAATTGATCGAGATCGGCCTGTTCGGCCTTTGCAAAATCACCCAGCACATGGCCGGTCACCCGGTCCTTGTGGCCTGGATGGCCGATCCCGAGACGCACGCGCCAATAGTCGGGCGTACCCAGCTGCCGGTCCATCGACCGCAATCCGTTGTGACCCGCAGCCCCGCCGCCGCGCTTGACGCGGACACGACCGGGCGCGAGATCCAGCTCGTCGTGGAACGCCACGATGTCGCCGGTGTCGATCCTGTAGAAGCGGACGGCCTGCTGAACGGCGTCGCCGGATGCGTTCATATACGTCATCGGCTTGAGCAGCAGGACCTTGTGACCGTCGATCGTGCCTTCGGCCGTCTCGCCCTTGAAGCGCTTGCGCCAAGGCGAGAACCGATAGCGCTCGGCAATGCGATCGACGGCCATGAAGCCGATATTATGCCGCTGGCGACTCATTCCCGGCTCGGGATTGCCAAGGCCGGTCCAGAGCAACATTCAGCGGTCTTTCGTGCAAATCGGGCAGACCCTGCCGCCGGCACACGAAGCACCGGCAGCAGGACCACGCACCTTACTTCTTCTTGGCGCCCGGCTTGGCGGCGGCAGCCTCGGCGGCGGCAGCGGCCTTGGCAGCGGCCTCGGCTTCCATCTCGGCATCGACCGTCGGCGGCGCGACGGTGGCCACGACGAAGTTCGGGATCTGCAGGACGGGCGTTGCGTGCTCCGTGCCCTTCAGATCGTCCCAACGCACGTTGTCATGGATGTCGAGCGACGAAAGGTCGACCGTGAATGACTCCGGAATGTGCTCCGCATCCACCATGACGTCGACCGAGTGACGGATGACGTTCAGCACGCCGCCACGCTTGATGCCCGGCGCGCTCTCTTCGCCCGTGAAGGCGATCGAGACGGTGACGTGCACCTTCTCGCCCGGCGCGAGGCGCTGGAAGTCGACATGCACCGGTGCGTCCGAGACCGGATGCAGCTGCACGTCACGCATCAGCGCGCGCGTCGTGCCGCCTTCGGTGCCGAGTTCGTAGAGGCGCGAGCTCCAGCCGCCACGCACCATCTCCTTGTGGATGAGGCGCGGGTCGAGCGAGATGAGGGTGGGTTCCTGCTTCGCGCCGTAGATCACGGCGGGAACCAGACCCGCACGTCTCGTTGCGCGCGCTGCCCCCTTACCAGCCTTCGCGCGCGAAGAGACTTCGAGAGTCGTCAAACTAGCCACGGTATGCTCCTGATTGGTTCGGCGCAGGCCTCCAGGGGTGCCTGCGCGAAGGGCGCGCCTTAGCGGAAACGCAGGCCAAACGCAAGTCAGGAGAAGGTTTCGATCTCCCAGCCCCGGCCGTTTTCGGGCGGCGTGACGCGCAACGGCGCGGCATTGGCGAGACGCACATTGGCGGGCAGCCCCATAGCCGAACGCAGCGCGCGGAACATGGCACCATGGCAAACAACCAGCGGCACACCCTCGCCCGCCAGCGCGCGGTTCAGCGCCGCGGTGCCGCGATCACGCAATTCGGCGAAGCTCTCGCCGCCCTCCGGAGTCATCTCGCCTGCGATCCACGGATCGTACCAGCTGCCCATCGGCTCGCCTTCCTGCTCGCCGAAACAGACTTCCTGAAGATCCCTGTCTGTCGTGATCTCGAGTCTGGGGCCACCATGAGCTGCAATCTGATCGCGCGCGATTTCCGCCGTCACCAGAGCGCGGGAGAGCGGCGAGGAGACAATCCGCGCGATGGGCAATGCCCCGTCGCGCCAGTGCTCCGCCAGAAGCAGGCCCGCGCTCCTGGCCTGGGCCAGCCCCGTCTCGTTCAGTGCGATGTCCGTCCGCCCCTGGCTCAGCCCCTGCTTGTTCCAGTCGGTCTCGCCGTGGCGAAGATACCAGTAAGGCTTTGCCAGAAGCTGCGCCATGTGCCGTCCCTCGTTGATCAGTCGCCTCCGGCATAAAGGGAGCAGGCCCAGATGGTCAACGCGAGGGCACTGCCTGGCCGGCCTCGCACCCGGGTCGACTCATGCCGAGAGGAGCGCCCCGCCGCACCGCGTCCAGAGCCCTGCAGAACCCGGGCGCATAAATGCGATTTCAGTGTTTTCGCGAACGGATCGCCCGCATTGCCGCAATGGCGGCACGCAGAGGTGCCGTGATTTTCCACGACGTGGACGACCTGATGGTGTCGATGTCCCGTGCACGCTGTTGCGCCACCTCGGCCAGGCGCTCTTCCCTCTCGCTGGCATAATAATGATCGCCGGACTTCTTCACCGCCTCCAGCGTCGTGCCCGAGCAGATCACCTTTTCGACGGCGGGATCCAGATCGGTGCAGACATCCTGCATCAGCAGATGCGAGATGTCGCCGCTCAGGAAATCATTCACGGTCATGCCGCCGAAGCGGTCCCCGGCCGCATTCGGCAACCCGTTCTTCCATTCCTTCAGCATCCATCGGAGCGAATGCACGGGATGGAAATGCTTTTCCACAATACTGTAGCGCAGTTCACACCATTTCTCGAAAAGGCTGATACTGCCTTCCGGAGTCGCGTTGAAATAATGCGATGGATATCCGTGCACGGGCTGCAGGAACGGATAGTCGATCCGCACGATGCCACCGGGTTTCAGAACACGGCAGATCTCGGCCGCAACTTCCCAAGGACGTTTCGTATGTTCCAGTGTCGCGGCACATAATACGAAGTCGAACTGCGCATCTTCGAACGGCAGTTTTTCCCCCACACACACGACATCCGTGCTGAGCGCATCGAAGATATCGGCGTTCACCATGCTGTCGCTGACGGTGTCCCGCAGGCCGGCACCTACGTCCAGGAACATCCAGTCTGGATGCTCCTTCTGCAATCCCGATATATATCCGCCATAATTATGGGCCGAGATCGGCGGGAACGGCGGGATATGAAATTCCTGCCGGATAGCGTCCGTAATGAAGTTGGCGGCTGCTCCGTGATGCCGGGGCGTGACGGGCTGCTCCCTGAACGCAATTTTCCGGAGCTTCCTTTCACGAAGTTCGGCGACCTGTTCCTGATTGATCGCCTGCAGGCGACCTTCGTGCCGGCCATGCTCACGGTAATGCTGTGCTGCGGGCAATCCACAAGAGGCTACGTCCGGATTCGCCTGCCAATAGGCTTTTTCGTCGTCCGGGGTCTCGAATACGGGCTCCCGGGTGACGGGAATCTCGCGGAAGCAGTCAGCCTTCATGAGGGACGGTCCAGTTTTCGAGAAAAATCGGCGCCTTCCTTGGGATTTTCGCTCCGGCAGCACCGGCTCGCATATGACCACGACCGGACGACGCCCTTTCGCAGGCAGCCGTCAGTCGAACAGCGAGGAAACCGAGCTTTCGTCGGCCACCGCGCTCATGGCGCGGGCCAGCAGGTTCGCGATGCTGATCTGTCGGATGTTGTGCGCCGCGCGGACGGCTTCCGTCTTGGCGATGCTGTCGGTCAGGGTCAGCATGGTGATCGGAGACGCGCCGATCCGTTCGACGGCCGTGCCGGTCAGGACGCCATGGGTCACGTAGGCTTCCACCATCGCGGCACCGCGTCTGATCAACGCTTCCGCCGCATTCACCAGGGAGCCGCCGGAATCCACGATGTCGTCCACCAGCACGCAATGCCGTCCCGAGACATCGCCAATTACATTCATGACCTCGGATACGCCCGCCCGCTCACGCCGCTTGTCGATGATGGCGAGATCGGTGTTCAGCCTTTGCGCGAGCTGGCGGGCACGCACCACGCCGCCCACGTCGGGCGAGACGATCATCAGGCTCTCACCCGGCAGACGGGCGCGGATGTCACGCACGAACAGCGGCGCTGCGTAGAGATTGTCCACGGGGATGTCGAAGAAGCCCTGAATCTGCATCGCGTGCAGATCCATCGTCAGGATCCGGTTCGCTCCGGCCTCGACCAGAAGATTGGCAACCAGCTTCGCACTGATCGGTGTCCGGGGGCCGGATTTGCGGTCCTGCCGGGCATAACCGAAATACGGCATCACCGCCGTGATACGACGCGCCGACCCACGGCGCAGCGCATCGAGCATGATGAGCAGTTCCATGAGGTTGTCGTTCGTGGGGGAGCAGGTGCTCTGGATGACGAAGACATCCTCGCCACGCACGTTCTCGTGAATTTCGACGAACACCTCGGCATCGGCGAACCGGCGGACGGTGACCTTGCACAGCGGGAGGTGGAGCTCCTCCGCCACGGCCTGCGCGAGGGGCAGGTTGCTGTTACAGGCGACGATCTTCATGCAAGACTCCGGACCGGATATCCGCGCAGGGCATGAGGGAAAGATTGCCCCGCGCAACGGTTGCGTGCGGCCTTCTAGCAATCTCGGCCGCCAAAGTCATCCGGTCAAAGTCGCATCCCGGCAGTAGCCGCACCGAGGATCGTGGAAAATACCACGTATGACCGGCCCGCGCCGGATGGCCGGGGCCGCTGCCCTGCATCGATCACACGCTGTCCGGAGTCCGGTGCGCCCTCAGCCCGCCGAAGGTGCGGCAGGCCTGGGCGCGCCTGAAGGCGGCAGCGGCGCATTGGCCCGGCCGGAGTAGTTCGTGATGATCTGGCGCACGCCGGCTGCCGCTTCCTGGGCCGCCGCATCCGCAGTTTCTCCCCAGGCACCATCAAGCGAATGCGCATCGACATCATGCAGCTGCGTCGCGGCCCCTGCCTCGGTTCCGTGCGGATCGGCGACATGCCAGACGATCTCGATATGCTGCTGCGGGTTCGCATTGGCGCCCTGCGGGGCCGGGCTCATCCGCACGGTCGTATAGACGGTGTAATCCGCGCTTTTCGCGCTGTTCTGGAGGATGTCCTGCGGATCGCGGATCGAGTTCACGAAGGCGTTGGCCAGGCTGTGGTTGCCATCTCCCGGTGCGCCGCTCACGCCCTTGAAGTAGATCTTGGCCGGCCGGTGCATCAGCGAATGGGGATCATGGTTCATCATGTCGGCCTGAATGCCGGTCAGCATCGAGACCAGGGCCGGCGCCACCTGGCGGGCCGATCCGTCGAGGACGGTGGTCGTCCCCTCCGACCAGGCTTGTGCGGCGATCGGGTCACCATCCTGTGTGCCACGCAGCTTGCCCTGAGGCGTCATGACCGCATAGCGCGGCACGATCTGGCCGCCCGTCGAGACCGCGCTCATTTTCAGCCACCAGTCGCCCGGTCGCACGGGCTGGGCAACGGCCGGAACGCCCTGGTCCAGAAGCGCCCTGGTCATCGCCTGTGCCCAGGTCCCGGCACGGGCGTTGTCGAGCAGGGACTCGGGCGGCACCGGCACGTCCAGACGCGCGGGCGGCGGCGACAGCGCCAGTTTGCGGGCCTCGGCTCCCGGATCGGAAAACGGGTGCGGCACATCGAGGCAGCCTGCGAGCGGCACGGCCAGTGCGAACGTCGCGATGCGCGACAGGCGGGAGAACATGTCAGGAAGCATCTTGGTCCGCTGCACGGATGACAGAGATCTGGTGACCGATTTCGCCGCCGCCCGCCAATGTGCGGCGTCGATGACTGTAGAAACGGCGGACGTCAGTCAGCGTGTCCACGCCAAGAGCGCGCGCGGCGATACCGGCCGTGCCCAGACGGGCGACACAAAAACCCGCAAGATCGAACCGGAAATGGCCAGGCCGATCGGCATCGACAAAAAATGCAGCCGCCTTTGGATCCTCGGCCAGAACCGCATCACGCATGTCGGGCCCGACTTCATACCCGGCCTGTGCGATGCACGGGCCCACGCATGCCGCGATGTCGGCCCGTTCTGCGCCGAGTGCCACCATGGCCTCGACGGTCGCCTCCAGCACGCCGGTTGCGGCCCCACGCCAGCCCGCATGGGCGGCACCGACCACGCCATGTGCTGCATCCGCGAAGAGCACAGGCGCACAATCCGCCGTGATGATGCCCAATGCCACGCGCGAATCGTCGCTCACGAGCGCATCGGCGCGCGGCCCCTGCCCCGGCTGCCAGGCCGGGACCGCGCCGCCGCGCCGGATGGTCACCACGTCGGCGCTATGGGTCTGGGTCAGGCCGAGGAGGCGATCCGGTGCCACGCCCATGGCCGCCGCGACGCGCGCACGGTTTTCGGCCACGGCTGCGGGATCGTCACGCGAGTTCAGCGAGCAGTTGAGGCTGTCGAATGGAGCCTGCGACACACCCCCCTGCCGGGTGCAGAACCCGTGACGAAGCGGCAGCGCGTCGCTGCGCAGCATCGTGTCGGCAAGCGTCGGATCAGATGGCATCGGCGGGCACCACGCTGGGAACGAGGATCGGCGGCCGCCGGAAGGCGTATGTCATCAGCCCGATGCCTGCGAGCGCCATGGGAACACAGAGCACCTGCCCCATCGTGACGCCGAACGGCAGGAAACCGATGAACGCGTCCGGCTCGCGAAACAACTCGCAGAAGGACCGCGCACACGCATAGCCGAACAGGAACAGCCCCGACAGGAAGCCGAAGCGCTGGCGCAATGCCGGTCGTGAGGCTGCGACCAGCATCACGCAGAGAAGCAGCAGCCCTTCGGTCAACGCCTCGTAGAGTTCGGAGGGATGGCGCGGGATCGGCCCGCCGGTCGGAAAGACCATGGCCCAGGGCAGATCGGGCGATGCGGGACGCCCCCACAGCTCGCCATTGACGAAATTGGCGCAACGCCCGATGCCGAGCCCCATCGGCACGATGGTCACGATCCGGTCGGCGAAGCCCAGGAAGCTGAGCCGATGCTTCCACGTAAAGAGCGCCATCGCGGCGATCACGCCGAGCGTTCCGCCATGAAACGACATTCCGCCATGTGAGACCATGATGATCTCGAGCGGATGGCTCAGATAGAAGGCCGGCTGATAGAACAGAATGTAGCCGAGGCGACCACCGAGCACGACGCCGAGCACGGCCCAGGATGCGAAATCGTCCACCTGCAGTCGGGTGGCGACGACCGGCACCAGCGCGCACAGCCTGCGTGCGATCATCCACCCCGCCGTCAGGGAGACGATATAGGCCAGCGCATACCAGCGGATGCCGAAATGCCCGATATGCACCGCAACGGGATCGATCTGCGGAAACGGCAGCACGGCAAGCGTCATGATGGATCTGGTCTGCCTGTCAGAAGGTGAATGTCAGAGATAGGGACGGCCGGTCGCAAGGTAGTCGCGGACGTAACGGCCGATCCCGTCCTCCAGCGTCGTGAAGGGCTCGGCATAACCCGCATCCCGCAGCCGCGTCATGTCGGCGCAGGTATAGGACTGATACTGCCCGCGCAACGCCTGCGGCATGTCGACGAACGCGACGTCCCGCGGCCGGCCCGCCGCATCACAGACCGCATGCGCGAGGTCCAGATAGGTCCGCGCAACGCCGGTGCCGCAGTTGAACAGGCCGCTCACATCCGGATGGTCGTATAGCCAGAGCATCACGCGCACGACATCACCCACCCAGATGAAGTCGCGTGCCTGCATCCCGTCGGCCAGATCGGCGCGGTCGGACCGGAACAGCCGGGCCGGCGCGCCGCTTGCCACCTCGTCGTATTTGACCTTCACGACCGAGATCATCGATCCCTTGTGATACTCGTTGGGGCCATAAACGTTGAAGAACTTCAGCCCGGCCCACTGCCGCGGCACGCGCGTGCCGGTCCCGGCCGCGCGCAGGGTCTTGAGATCGAAGACCTGCTTGGACCAGCCATAGAGATTGAGCGGCTGGAGGGTCGCCACCTTCCCGGGCGCATCGGAAAACGCGTCCGGCCCGTCGGCCGCCCCATATGTCGCAGCCGACGACGCATAGATGAACCGCGTGTCGTGGTCGGCGCACCATGTCCACAGCTTGGCGGAGAGCGCCACGTTGCTCTGCCACACCAGATCACCGTCGCGGGCGGTGGTGCTGCTGATGGCGCCGAGATGGAAGATGGCGTTGACCTTCGGCGTGCGCGCCAGGAAATCGTCCAGCGCCTCGGGCGCGATGATGTCGTCGGGCGCATGGGCCGCGAGATTGCGCCATTTGTCCGCATCCCGCAGGCGGTCCACGATGACGCAGCGTTCGCCGCGCTCCGTCAGCGCCGCATGCAGGCACGATCCAATGAATCCGGCCCCGCCGGTGACGATGATCATGAAGACAAGCTATAGTGGCGTGACGGCAAGCCTCCAAGGGGCGGGGAACCCTGCCCCTGCCGGGTGTGCTATGAACGATGACAGCCGTGGGTCTTGTCCCATGGCCGATGATGGAGTGAGCGACATGACCGACCGGCCCCGTTTCTTCGACGATATCGCGGGCGTTGCCGGAGGGGCCTATTCCGCCCTCAGCGGCATGCGCGAGGAAGTCCAGGCCATGATCCGCTCGCGGATCGACGAGACGCTGGCCTCGCTCGAAGTCGTGCGCCGTGAGGAACTCGATGCGGTGCGCGAACTGGCTGCCCGCGCCCGCATGGGACAGGAAGCCGCGGAAGCCCGCATCGCGGCGCTCGAGATCCGTGTCGCGACACTCGAGGCCGCGAATGCTTCGGGTCACGCGACCGACGCGGACATGCCCGAAGCGCCGTAGGAGCAGGGTCTCGCGGTCGTTCCGCGCCACGACTTGCACGGACGAAAATCCGAACATAGGCTTGGCGTCGCGGCCGTAGCGTCCCGGTCGCTCGCGATGGACGTCAGGACCGTCGGCGATTCGCAGACATCAGGAGCGCCGCCCGGCGCCTTTTGGTGACGGGCCAGCCTCCACGACTTTTCGGGAGTCTCGCATGCCTGCCCTCACGCTCTCTTCCTCTCCCGCCGAACACACCAATCCGCTTGATCTGATGGAACAGATCGTGGGCGGATACGAATGGGCGTTCGATCGCCGGAACGATTCGGAAATGGCGGCCGAAGCGCCGGGCAAATGGTGCGACTACGGCCTTTATTTCTCCTGGTCGCGCGAGCTGTCCGGCCTGCATTTCGCCTGCACGCTGGACCTCAAGGCGCCCGCCGCCCGCAGGCGCGCCCTGTATGAACTGATCGCGCTCGCGAACGAGCGGCTGTGGATCGGCCATTTTAGTCTGGATCAGGACACCTTCACGCCCGTGTTCCGCCACGCCGTCCTGCTTCGTGGCGCAACCTCGGTCGCACAGGAAGGCTTCGAGGACATGATCGACATCGCGCTCAACGAGTGCGAACGCTTCTACCCCGCGTTCCAGTTCGTTTTGTGGGGCGGCAAAAGCCCGGCCGAAGCTCTCGAGGCAGCAATGCTGGACTGCGCCGGGGAAGCGTGAGCCCGTCTCCCTCACCGACAGGCCCCTCGGTCCTCCTCGCCGGATGCGGCAAGCTTGGCGGCGCGCTGCTTGACGGGTGGCTGCAGGCCGGTCTTGCACCTTCCGTGGTGCTCGACCGCCATCGAGCCCCCCTGCCCGCTCCGCACCGCATTGCGCGAACACCTGAGGATATTCCCGCCGATTTCCGGCCCGATCTTGTGGTGCTGGCCGTCAAGCCCGCTGCGGCGGCCTCGGTTGCCGAGGCGCTGGTGCCCTGGATCCGCAGCAGCGTCGTCCTGTCCGTCATGGCCGGACGCACCACGGCGGGCCTTGCCGAAATCTGCGGCCATGACCGTATCATCCGTGCCATGCCCAACACGCCGGCGGCTATCGGCAAGGGCATCAGCGGCATGTTCGCAGGCCCCGAGGTGCCACTGGCCGCACGCGATGCCTGCAAATGGCTTCTTCATGCCGTGGGCGCGGTTGCCGTCGTGGATCGCGAATCCGACATGGACGCCGTGACAGCTGTTTCGGGTTCCGGGCCGGCCTATGTCTTCCTGCTGGCGGAGCTTCTGGAAAAAGCGGCCATCGCCCAGGGACTCGCCCCCGATCTGGCACGAAAGCTGGCCCGGCACACAGTGTCCGGCGCGGGGGCGCTTCTCGAGGCTGACACGACGGATGCCGCCGATCTCCGGCGCGCCGTGACCTCTCCAAACGGCACGACAGCGCGGGCGTTGGACATCCTGATGCGCGACGACGCCTGGCCGCGTACCCTGAGCGATGCCGTTGCGGCTGCGACGGCCCGCGCTCGCGAACTGGCGACATGAGACGGCCTGACGGGCCTTGATCGGAAAGACGATGACCGAGACGCACGATCACGAAGATTTCGATTCGACGCTGCTGCGCGCAGCGATGGATCAGGCCGCCAACCGTGGCTGGCGTCGCCTTTCACTGGTGGACGCGGCGCGGGACGCCGGGCTGCCGCCGGATGCCGTGCGCGCACGTTTTCCGATGAAGACCGCCCTCCTGCTGCGCCTCGGCCGCATGGCCGACGAAAGTGCGCTGCGGGACGACGGAAGTGCCGGAACCCTGCGCGAGCGTCTTTTCGACCTGCTTATGCGGCGATTCGACGTGCTGCAGCATTACCGCGAGGGCGTGCGCGCCGTTCTGCACGCCCTGCCGTATGATCCGGGCCTGACCGCGTTCCTGGGATTGGCGACCCTCGATACGATGCGCTGGATGGCCGAAGCTGCAGGCGTCAACACGGATGGTCTCGGCGGGATCGTGAGGATCAATGCTCTTGTCGGCGTATGGACGCACACGCTGCGCGCCTGGGAACGCGACGACAGCCCGGATCTGTCTGCCACTATGGCAGCACTCGATCAGGCGTTGGACCGGGCGGAACGGTTCGGATTCCTGAAAGCGTCCGACCACGCAGCGTCGATCGATATGCCGGCCCATGCCGGGCTGGCCGATCTCCCGCTCGAGCCCGAAGCGTAAGAACGGCAGGGCGTGACCCGACGACGGGCTTTACGCCGCGCCCGCCGTCGGATACGAAGCCCTCGCGGATGAATGTCATCCAGTGGGGCGTAGCCAAGCGGTAAGGCAGCGGATTTTGATTCCGCCATGCGGAGGTTCGATCCCTCCCGCCCCAGCCAGATTTCCTGAAATTGCCGATGTCACCGCTGAAAATGGCCGGTCCGAGAACCGGCCATTTTCGTTACATACTGTCTCAGACAGCCTTTTTCAGGTTCGGGCTCGCCTTGAAGCGCACGGTCTTGCCCGCCTTGACCTTCACCGGTTCGCCGGTGCGGGGATTGAGAGCCTTGCGGGCCTTGGTCTTGCGCACGGTGAACGTGCCGAAGGACGGCAGCGTGAAGCCGCCTTCGCGCTTGAGTTCGAGAATGATCGCGTCCATCAGATCGGCAGCGGCCTGATTGGCGGCGACACCTGTGCAGTTGATCGAATCCTGAATAACGGCGGCGATGAATGCCTTGCTCATCGGCAAAAGTCCCATTCTACGTTTTGGTCTGTCGTCTCAAGGACCCGGCCCCGCCTCGCCCGGGACGGTATCGAAACGATATCCGCGACCCGGGGCGGTTCCGCCCCCTTTCTTCATATCGTTAGAGTAATCAGGCGACGATGGAAAACAAAACTCGCACGCTCCGACCGGTTTGTCTGTTTGCGCAGCATGGCGGCACGGGCGCTTTGCCCGCGCACACACGGTTTTTCCTCCGTCAAATCGCGCAATCGGGCTACCGGTTGCATGTTGCCCTGTCCGGACGCGACAATGACGTAAGCGCGCGCGACGGACTTGCCGATCTCGACGTCACTTTTCATCCCCGCCCCAACCTGGGCCTGGATTTCGGCGCCTGGCAGGCGCTCCTTGCGGCAGGATGCGCCGGGGATGCATCCGAGATCCTGCTGACCAATGACAGCGTCTTCGGTCCCTTCGCGCCCCTTCCACCACTTGTCGACACGATGCGCGCGCGCCAGTACGACATCTGGGGCATGGTCGAATCCCAGGCCATTACACGTCATCTACAGTCATGGTTTGTCGTTTTGACGCCGGAAGCTCTGGCACATCCCGCTCTTCAGCGTGTCTTTGCTCAACCGTTCGATGCCATGACCAAGGAAGAGATCGTGCTGCACGGCGAATTGGGTCTGGGTCTCGCCATGGCGGCCTCCGGACTTCGGATCGGCGCCTCGTGGTCAGGGCGACGGGGTCTGGCCCGGCTCCTGGCCGTCAACCCGATGCATACGGACTGGCTGACGGTCCTGCGTTCCGGCCGGGCCCCCTTCATCAAGACCGAACTTCTGCGCGACAACCCGAGCGGGATCTGGTCCGCGGCTTACTGGCGCAGATCCCTGCCGCAGGGATCGCCGTTCGATCCGTCATGGATCGAGGCGTATCTCGCGTGCAATCCGCGCCGCACGGCCACACGGCACGCAAGCCTGCGTGCCCGCATCATTCAGGCACTGGCCAGCGAGGATCGCCGGGCCGCGTTCGGCGCGCTCATGCGATCAGGGTTATTGCGCAACTGGCGCATATAGCCCCAGGTCGAGCTTATGCCCGTTGGAGTAATTGACGCCGACGATGCGGCCATACTCCACGGGCATCAGATGCTGGCGGGCCATCGCGGCACTGAAGGCGGGGCCATCCCGCCGGTCGACGAGCGCGAGTGCGCATTGGCTGTGGGCACCGAGATAGGTCGCGGCCGCGTCCGGACCGAGCAGATGGGTGCCCTGGCCGACGAGGAAGACGAGGCTCGGCTCCGAGAAGGACGTCGATACGAGCGTACTGTTCGGACATGGCTTGAAGTCGGCGAACATCGTTGCGATTCGAGGCGCCAGCCAGATCGTCTGCAGTCGCGGAATGACGGCAACGAACAGCCCGGTATGGATCACGACGGCTGCGGCAATCGCGCTCCACGCGGCACGTTCACCCTCACGTTGCCGCCACAGCCAGAATACCGCGACCACCAGGGGCACGGCGCCGACGACAGCCAGCAATGCGCGGGGCGACATGATGTGCTCGATGCGCCACAGCAACACAGGCCCCGCCACGCAGAACGCAAGTCCGGCCACTGCTCCGACAGCCAGATAAACGCCGATCAGCAGACGCGCCCATCGTTGCCGCGCGACCTGCCACGGCCATGTGCAGAGTGCTGCCGCCGTCAGGATTGCGATCGCCGGATAGGTGGGCAGAACGTAGTGCGGCAGCTTCGTCGCAATCAGTTCGAACACAAGCCAGTGGGGCACGATCCAGGACAGCAGAAAACGCACTTCGGGGCGATCGCGCCGCGTCCATACGGCCGGCGCGGCCCAGGCGGCAAACGCCGCCCCCGGCCAGAACGCGATCGCGAAGACCAGCAGGTGAAATCCCGGCGGCGAACCATGCGCCTGCTGCCCGTGTCCGATCTTCCCGAGAAAATTGGTGCCAACCGCGCGCGAGAAGAACGTTCCATGACTGACGACGTCAATCGCTACGCACCACGGCAGAACGACAGCCAGCGCCAACAGCCAGCCCCAGGCCGGACGAAGATTGTGCCACCAGCGACGATCGCGGTCCCAGGCCCACAGCATCAGCGGCGTCAGCAGGCCCGGAATCAGGATGACCGGGCCCTTCAGCATCATGCCGCAGCCCATACCGATCCAGTAGGCAAGCGCCCATCCGATCGGCGTCGTCTTCCAGGCACGTCCGTCGCGATAGGCACGCCACAAGGCAATCTGCACGACCATGACGGCCAGCAGCAGCGTTGAATCGATGGTGGCCATCCGGCCTTCGGCTGTCAGCAGCGTGGACGCATCCAGCAGTCCCGCTGCCAGCAACCCGGCACGCGCCCCGAACAGAGAAGCGCCGAGCCAGGCGGTCAGCGTGATGGCAAGTGTGGCCGCAATCAGGGACGGAACCCGATATGGCCATGCTGTTCGAACAGGGCCGCCCTTGAGCACGGCGACCGAGACCGCCTCCAGCCAGTAGATCCCGGCTGGCTGCAGATACCGTGGCTGGTCGAGAAAGCGGACGTCCACGAAATCGTGGGACGTCAGCATCTGCGCTGTCGCCTCCATATAACGTGGCTCATCACGGTCCAGCGGCGGCAGGCTGGCACGCCCGGGCAGCAGGGTCGCAAACGCAATCAGAGCGATGGCGAGATAATGGCGCGCTGTGAGACGAATCATGGGGCCGAGGGCCACCTTACCGTTCCGAAACCGACCGCGGCAGGTGCGTGCGATTCTGAAGCCACATCACGCCGAGCAGATCGCGAATGCCAACCAGCGCGCGATTCAGGTTCGTGTATTTCGAAGTTCCATGCAGTCGCGGGCGATGACGCACCTCGATGCAGATCAGGCTTGCACCATAATGGCCGAGCAGCGCCGGCAGAAACCGGTGCACACCCTCGAACTGCGGGATACGCAAGAAGTCCGCGCGCGAGAACAGCTTCATCGGCGCCCCGGTGTCGGGGCATCCATCACGCAGAAGGCGCCGGCGCAGACCGTTCGCAAAACGCGTAGCGATCCGCCGTGACAGGCGATCGCGCCGCTTGCGGCGAACTCCGACCACGAGCGGCGCAACGCCCTCGGGACTGGCCTCGGCACGAGCCACCATGGCGACGAACGCCTTGGGATCGTCCTGTCCGTCACCATCCATGGTCGCCATCCAGCGGCCGCGGGCATGTTCGGCACCGGTCCTCAGAGCCGCCGACTTGCCGAGACGGCGGTCGTGCGCAACGATTCGGAGGTTCGGCAAGCCTTTGGCCCGCGCGGCCCTAAGAGCCGCAATCGTGCCGTCCGTGCTCCCGTCATCAACGAACAGGATTTCGGTATCGGGAAGTTCGGGAAGGCAGGCTGCAAGCTCGTCGCACACCGAGGCGATATTCTCGGCCTCGTTGACAACGGCGATCACCACTGAAAGCACAGGTGTGGCCGCAGGGGCCGCTCCGGCGCTTGTCGGAGTTCCGGCAGCCACACTCGTGTTTGTCTGGGAAGTCAAATCCACGCTCAGGCGGCGCGCGCCTGCGTCGCGCGGGTGAGAGCGCCAGGGAGAGCCGACAGGGCATCATCGATCAGGACATCCGCATCACGGCGCCCGACAGGCTGATTGCCTTCGAGATGATGTGCAAGGACGTCGCGCGTTGCCTGAACTGCGATCTCGGCCGCCAGATCCTGCACCTCGCGCACAGCAGCGCGTTCCGCGGCAGCAATCCGGTCGCGAGCCATCTGCTCGCGACGCGCGGCCACGGCTTCCGCCTCGCGGCGCGCGGCTGCGGCAATGGACGCTGCTTCCTCGCGCGAACGTTCGATCATTTCCCGTGCTTCAGCCAGGGCCTGTTCCCGCTCCCGGGTCGCGGCCTCAAGCATCTGCTCGGCTTCCCGACGAAGCCGGCCGGCTTCATCCAGGTCCCGCCGGACACCCTCTGCACGCTCGTCGAGCACCTTGGTGATCGCTGCCCAGAGCTTGCGCCCGAAGAGCAGGAAGAACACGACAAACGCGACGGCGGACCAGAAGCGCGGTTCGTCAAACAGGCTGTGCGAAACCATCATGTCTCTCCTGCGCGTGCCTTAGAGACCGTGGCGCGCGGCATTGGCCGCCACCGCCTGTCCAACGTCCTGCCCCTCGGCCTGATGTCCAAGCAGACGGTCCACCAGCGCACGGGCCGTGTCGGACGCGGCTTCACGCAGCGTGCCGAGTGCCTGGGTGCGCGATGCCTCGATCCGGGTTTCAGCTTCGGCAATTTGCGCCTCAAGCCGCGCATTCATCTCGTGAGTCTGGGCCTCGGCAGCAGCACGTGCTTCCGCGACCACTTTCGAGACGTTGGCCTGCGCCTCGACAGCCGCATCGTGCCGTGCACGACGCAAATCCTCGACAGCCGCATCGGCGTCCTGCTTTGCCCGCCGGGCAATCTCGAGGTCACCCTCGATCCGCCCCCGGCGATGCGCCAGCACGCGCGCCACCGCGGGCAACGCGGAACGGCTGAGCACGACATAGAAAACCGCGAAGATGATCGCACCCCAGACCACCTGCCCAAGCAGCAGGGGGTTGTCGAACTGCAGCTGCGGCATGCCCGCGGCGTGCGCCGCCGGTGCAAACGTCGCCACGGTCAGGGCCGCGGCCGCGCGGTTCATCGGGATGCGGGACATAGCCATGCGTCTGGTATTTCCGGCCGGTACCTGCTGGATCAGGCGAACAGGATCAGGAAGGCGATCAGCAGCGCGAAGAGTGCCACCGCTTCCGTCAGCGCGAAGCCGAGCATGCCGAGTGCGAACACGTGCGGGCGGGCCGCCGGGTTGCGGGCGATCGAGCTCACCAGTGTCGAGAAGATGTTACCAAGGCCAATGCCGACGCCGGCCAGGGCGATGACAGCAATACCGGCGCCGATTTCACGAGCGGCTTGGACGTCCATTGTGATGCAATCCTTACGCGGAGACAGGGTTATGGGCGGTATCGTCGTCGTGGTCATCGACGACAGCTTCCCGCAGATAGATGCAGGTGAGGATGGCGAACACATACGCCTGAAGAACCCCAACCAGCAATTCGAGCGCCGTCAGCGCGACGTTGATCGCGATCGGCGCCACCGCCAGAACATGACCGACGAGACCGAGGCCTCCCAGCATGATCGTGAAGCCGGCGAACACCTCGAACAGCACGTGACCGGCCATCATGTTCGCAAAAAGCCGGATCGACAGGCTGACCGGACGCGACAGATAGGACAGGATCTCGATCGGCACGATGAGCGGCGCCATCAGTAGCGGCGCGCCCTCGGGCATGAAATGCGCGAAGAACTTCAGTCCCTGGCGACGCAGCGATGCCGCGATCGCCACCGCGAAAACGAGCAGCGCCAGCGAGAACGTGACGATGATGTGGCTCGTAAACGTGAAGGAGAACGGGATCAGGCCGAGGTAATTGCCGGCCAGGATGAAGAAGAACAGCGCGAACACGAAGGGGAAGAACGCGGCCCCGCCGGGGCCCATCGTATCAATCGCCATGTCGTGAATGAAATCGTAGGAAAGCTCGGCTGCGGCCTGCAGTCGGCCGGGCACGACGGCCGCCGGGCGCATCCCGAGATAGAGAAAAGCCAGCACGATCACGACGGCGATGATCATGAACAGGGGGGACTGGCTGAAGCGCAAGGTCTCTCCGACCTGCCCCAGAACCGGATGCAGCTCGAACTGGCCGAGCGCGTCAATCGTAGATCCGGCTGCCAAGTCGGCACTCCCCAAGCATCATTGCCTACACGTCGTCAGTTCGGTCCGGCTTTCGAGGCGAAGCGCCAGACGTTCATGACGCCGGCCACCCCGCCAAGCAGCGAGAACGTCACCAGAAACAGCGGCCGGTGTCCAAGCCAGCGATCCAGCCCATAGCCGATCGCCACTCCCACCACCAGCGCCGAGACAAGCTCGGTTCCCAGACGGAACACAAGACCAAGAGCCGTGAAATCCTGCCGCGAGAGGCCATCCGACCCCTTGCGTCCCGCATTTCCACCCGTTTCCGAGAGACTACTCACTCCCGCCCGACGTTCGGCCGTCATCAGCCGTTCCTCGAAGCTGGACTGAGAAGCCTGCGTCCCCGGCCGGTCTCTGGGCCCGTTCTCCGCCACGATCCTCAGCACTCCCGACGGCTCCCGAAACGAAAGCCCCTTGGTGCAGGCGCTTGCTACCGGCGCCATCGCGCAGTGTCAAGCAACACACACTATGATTGGACAGGCGTCACGTACGCACTCTGAACGGGGCCATCCTGCGCGCCCTCGCCCGCCAAAGCGCGGCGGGTGCGATCCAGTTCCTCGGCATAGCGCCTGAGCGTGTGCTGTTCGCTGAGCATCCCCACCACGCGGCGGCGTTCCGCATCGTCGACGACCGCCAGCGCATCGGCTTCCGCCCGCTCGAATGTCGTCACGGCTTCCCGCACGTTCATCTGTGGCGTCAGCATCACATCCTCGTAATGCGCAAGTGTCGAGACCGGTGCATCGGGAGACGATCCGGGCGCATGAAGATCGGAGACCGTGAGGATTCCGGCATATCGGCTTTCTGCCGCAACGAGCACGACGCGCGGCACCGAGCCCAGGGGAAAGACCGCGCGGGCGCGGGCAATCGTGGTGTCGCGCGGCAGCAGGCTGGGGGCGCCGCGCATCATGCGACGAACATTGAGCGAGCGCATCCAGCCGACGTCCACGGCCGACCGGATCGTCTCGCCCCGCAGGTGAAAGCGCCAGGTCGCAAACGAATAGCCGAAGAGCCGGCGGGTCACGAGCTGCGACAGGACGCATGCCAGAAGGGCTGCAACCGTCAGTCTCGTATCCCCGGTCAGTTCGAGCGTGAGGACGATCATGGTCATCGGACTGCCAATGACGGCGACCGCCATCGCGTTCATCCCGATCAGCGCACAGGACGCCGGCGACAGTCCGCCGATCCCGATGGCCTGAAGGCCGTCGCCGAAAATCGCTCCTGCCAGCACGCCCAGATAAAGAGACGCAAAAAAGAGCCCGCCACGAAATCCCGATCCGATCGAGACACACGACGCGACCGATTTGAGCAGCAGCAGCGCCAGCGCCCACCGGATCGTCAGTCCCCCGTCGAACACGACGCGCATTGCCGAATGACCGGCCGAGAGTACCGATGGAGACGCCAGTGCCAGAATGCCCACCATCAGCCCGCCGACAGCAGGACGCAGCCACGCCGGCTTCACCAGACGCCTGAACCACGATTCGGTCACGGTCACGCAATACATGATCCCGATCGCGACCAGCGCTGAGCCGATCGCCAGCACCACGACCGGCGCGACGGCTTCCAGCGTCAGCGGATCACCCAGGGGAACCGAAACGGCGGGCGCCACGCCACCGAGCAGACGCTGCACACCCACGGCCGCAACGGCCGCAATGGCAACGGGCGACAGACGCGCCAGCGAGTACGTGCCCAGCACCAGCTCGAACGCATAGAACGCGCCCGTCACCGGACCGCCGAACGCAGCCCCGATCGCTCCGCCCGCCCCGCATGCAACCAGGATCCGCAGATCTTCCCGCCGAACACGAAATACCCGCCCGAACCACGAGGCGAAGGCCGAACTGATCTGCGTGAAACCGGCTTCCAGGCCGATCGAGGCACCGGCGGAATTCGAGATGATGGTCTGGGTCGCGACGATCAGACTGTCGCGCACGGACATGCGTCCGCCATGCAGGGCATTGGCCTCGATCGGATCGATGGGACGGCTGGGCAGGATCCGGGCCACCAGGACGCCGAACAGGCCGAGCACCAGCCCGCCCAGAGGCGGCACGATCAACAGACGCTCCGGCGGCACCCAGTCCAGTCCGGACAGGCGCCCCCCGTTGCCGATCGCAAAGAAGACCTCATGGGCGAACAGCGTCACCCGCGTCATCACGACGACACACAGTCCCGCAAGAGCACCGATGAAACCGGCCAGGACCGTCAGCCAGATCTCGTCCGCACGAACCAGTGCGCGCAGGCGACGCGGCGCATGCAGGATCCGGGCACGGCGATCGCGCCCGGACATCGGGCCCGAAGGCATGTCAGGCCGCTCGGCATCAGTCGTTCGGACCTGGGAGAGAGGCGGTGTGATCGGATACTCCCGGATTGACCATGGCTTGCATCGCGGACACGCCGCTTTATGTGATCCTAGCCGCCCGCGCCGATCGCCACAACGACGGGGCCGTGCGGCACTGCCATGACGCCTGCCGGCTTCGGACAGCCGGCAACCGAAGGGAGACAGGCGCCGTCGTGCTTCTGCATGTGATTGAACGCGGACCGGACGTACCCGTCGACGCGCCCGGCGGAACACCCGGCGCGCGCCCTCCGTCGACGCCCGTCGTCTTCCTCCACGGCCTGTTCGGTCGCGCGCGGAATCTCGGCTTCCTGCAACGTCAGGCGGCCCGCACGCGCCGCACGCTGGCGCTCGACCTGCGCGGACATGGCGACAGCCCGCACGGACCGATCGACTATCCGGGGCTCGCGGCCGACGTTATCGAGACACTGGCGCATCATAACGCCCTGCCCGCCACGATCATCGGGCATTCCATGGGCGGCAAGACGGCAATGATCGTGGCGCTGACCCATCCCGAGGCCGTCAGCGGACTTCTGATTGCCGACATGGCACCGGCGCGGACCGGCCATGGCCAGTCCGATTTCGCACGCGCGATGCTGGGGCTCCGGTTTCCTCCATCGATGGACCGTGCGCAGGCGGCGGCCCTGCTCGAGCCGCTCGTTCCCGGACGGGCCGTGCGTGACCTGATGCTGCAGAATGTCCGCCTCGGCGACGAGCCGGGGTGGTCGATCGCGATGCCGCAGATCGTCGATGCGCTGATCAACATCGAGAACTGGCCCTACATTCCCGAAGGTCATGTCTATCCGGGGCCGACGCTGTTCGTCAGCGGCGGTCAGTCGCCCTATGTGCGGCCGGAACACCGCCCGGTCATGCGCCAGCTTTTCCCGAACAGCCGGGCGATGCGAATCGAGGAAGCCGGACACTGGCTGCATGTCGAGGAACCGCGAAAGTTCTCGGCGATCATGAACGCGTTTCTTACCGAGAACTGATCCCTCAGCCGGTCAGGGGATTAACGTCCGCTGCCTTCTTCCCTTCTTCCGACGCGCGCCAGCAGTACCAGGCCAGGGCCGAACGCCAGGGCGAGAACATGGCCGTCTCCAGCCCGAGCGCCTTCGGCCGTACGGGCGCGTCATAGCCCTTGATGCGCCGCCATCCTTCCCGCACGCCGAAATCGTCCACCGGCATCACGTCCGGGCGCCCGAGCGTGAACATCAGCAGCATCTCGACGGTCCAGCGACCGACACCGCGCAACGTCACGAGCTTCCGGACGATCGTCTCGTCATCGAGTTCGTCAGCTTCGGCACGACTCGGCACGCGCCCGTCGAGCCTCGCCTCGGCGACCCCGCGCATCGCCACGATCTTGGCTCCCGAAAGACCGCAGCCGCGCAGGGTCTGCTCGTCATGGGCCAGCAACTCGGCGGGGCCGGGAATCCGGTCTTCCGTCAGCGCGCACAGACGTCCGAAGATGGCACGTGCGGCACGACCGTGGAGCTGCTGTCCGGCGATGGCGCGAAGCAACGCCTCGTAGGGCTCCAGACCGTCATCGCCGCGCAGGCGACAGGGCCCGATCCGTTCGATCGCCGCCCAGACGTCGGCGTCGAGCGCGAAGGCAGTGCGGAGATCGTCAAGCGACGGCGCGATCAGGCGTCCGGGCGCGGGAGGGTCTTCTACGGGCATTGCGGCATCCGAAAACAGGCGTTCTGCGTGTCGTTTACATCACGTAACGCGATAGCGGCCGGACAACGTTGCGGTTTGCCCAACCCTCCCCTTGCGTATGATGTGCTTTGACACGCATAACCTGTTTTCATTGTTCCAATAGTCCCGCTCGCGGCGATGCTCCGCTGCGATGTGCCCTGGCGTCTTGGCGAGCGAGAGCGACCTGATCTTGCCGACTGCGGTCGACCTTTCATGAGCGCGGTCCGCAAGCCGCAGGAACCCAAGGCACGGCGCGAGCCGGTGCTGTATGCGCCCGTACGCCATATCGCCCGGCCGCAGCCCGCTCTGCCGGGCGGTCGCGAACGACTCGACACCACCTTTGTCCCGCGTCCCGAATCCTGCCCGCGCCTTCGCTCGGTCACGACTTCCATGGTGCGGCCGCAGACGATCGAGGAGCCGGGCATTCTGGCCGTGCTCGCGGTCTCGTCCGTGCTGCACGTCCTGCTGCTGCTCGCTCTGATCTGGGCCAGCGCGCATCATGCGCACGGCACGCCCCAGGGCGAACCGGGCCCGCCGGTCGACATGGTGTTCGACACGCCGCCATCGCGAAGCGGCATGCGCGGGCCGCGTTCGCAGGATCAGGGCGGTGGCGCCAGCCCGCCCAAGGCCACCGAACAGACGCAGAGCGACCAGAACCAGAACGAGACCCAGAGCGAAAGCCGCCCGACGCCGGCTGCTCCCACGCCCGAGACGCCCAGCGCGCCGCCCGTGCCGCAGGCGCCGTCGGCCGAGCTGCCGCAGCCGACGCCCGAACAGCGGCCCGTCACACCTGCGACCCCGCAGTCCGGGCGCGGCACGCAGTCCACCACCCATGCCCATCATGGTGCGCGCAGACGCTCGCAGGTCGCGAGCAACAACCCGTTCGCGAACATGATGGACCTCTCGTTCGACCAGTCACCGGCCCCGACGCGCCGTCGCCACGGGCGCGCCGGCGGTTCCGGCGGGCCGATCGACATGTCGCTCGGCCCCCTGGTCAGCAACGGTCAGATCAACGCGCCCTACCAGACGCGCAACTCCGTCCGCGGCGTCTCCGACGACTATGGCGAAGAGATCGACCGCTGGATTCGCGCGCACATGTATTACCCCGAAGACGCGGCGCGGAACGGCGAGGAAGGCCCCTCTTCCGTTCATGTCGTCCTCGATCGCTCGGGCCACGTGAAGTCGGTGCGCATGACCGGCCAGTCCGGCTCCTACTCGCTGGACGCCGCGACCACCGGCATGTTCCAGGGCGCGACCCTGCCGCCGGTGCCGCCGGACATGAAGGGCGACCACTTCGATATCGATCTGACGATCGATTACATCCTGATCCGGCACTGAGGGTCGGATCGCTCGCACAAGGGAGGCCCTTCAGGACATGAAGGACACGATGTTCGGACTGCGCTCGACAGCATTGGCGGCGGCCTTGGTAATCGCAGGAGCCGCCCATGCCGAACCGAGCGTCTATCCGACGGGTGTCACCATCGACCGGCCGGGCAAGACCTTCGATACGTTCACCGTCTTCAGCGCGCCTGACGGCCGCACCCATGTGATCGACATGGCCGGGCATGACATCCACCAGTGGCCGCATCCCGGTCTGCCGGGGGCGATCATCGACCCGAAGCTCACGGGTGGTGCCAGAGGGCATGTTCTGCTGCAGACGGCCGCCATCAGCGGCATGGCGCCCGGGATGGCCAACAATCAGAGTGCTGCCGAATTCGACTGGGACGGCCACGCGATGCGGCAATGGGGCACGGCGGGCACGCCCCTGCGGCAGAACCACGACTGGGCCAGACTCCCCAACGGCGACACGTTGCTGCTGGTCGCCGTTCCGCACCGGATCGCAGCCCTTGCCAATCATTTCGTCTATGATCAGGCGATCGAGGACAGGGCGCCGGATGGCCATGTCGTCTGGCGCTGGACCGCAGGCGATCATCTGGCGGAGTTCGGCTTTTCGACCTCCGGCATGGCAGCCCTGACGGATGCCACCGCGACCGGGACGCCCGATCCGTGGGGCTATCTCGAAATCAACGACATGCAGCCGCTCGGGCCCAATCGCTGGTTCGATGCCGGTGACACGCGGTTCGCGCCCGACAACATCATGATCGATACCCGCAAGGGGAACGTCGTCCTGATCATCGACCGCCGGACCGGGCATGTGGTCTGGCGCATGGGGCCGGATTTCGGCGAGCCCGCGCGCGATGCCGACCGGCGCATCACGCACGACATGCTCCCGCGTCCCGTCGATCAACTCTCGGGCCAGCATGACGCGCATCTGATCCCGCAAGGCCTGCCCGGCGCCGGCGATCTGCTGCTGTTCGACGATCAGGGCCCTGCGGGTTTCCCCCGGGTGCCGCTGGGCGTCTATGGCGGGTCGCGCGTTCTCGAGATCAATCCGACGACGCGGCAGATCGTATGGGATTACACCGCCCTGAAATCGGGCCTGCCGCCCTGGACGTTCTTCAGCTCGTTCGTCAGCAGCGCGCAGCGCCTGCCCAACGGCAACACGCTAATCGACGAAGGCATGAACGGGCGCATCTTCCAGATCACCCCATCAGGCGAAATCGTCTGGGAATACATGAGCCCCTATCGGGGCCCCATGACCTTCGGCGGCGCCCGCGTGACGGCGGCGCTGATCTATCGTGCGCAGGCCGTGCCTGCCTCCTGGCTGCCGGGATCGCCAAAACCCCGCCCCTGAGACCCGGACACGGCGCCGGTCAGGAACGCGAGACCGGCCCCCATGCATCGGCCGGCCGATGCATGGGGGCCGGTG
>NZ_BALE01000004.1 GCF_000963885.1 Tanticharoenia sakaeratensis NBRC 103193 | reverse complement strand
GGTGGCGGCGGTGGCGGCTCCTCGGTCGGCGCGGCCTTGGGCGGCGTCGGCGCGGGAGGCGCTTCATGGCGCACGGGGGCTGGCGCGGGCACGGGCTTGGGTGCGGCGTGGTCAGCCTTGTGAGGCATGGACGGCGGACCGCTCTGTGTGAAATCCATCTCGACCGCCGGGGGCTCCGGCGGCTCGGGGGGCTTGGACTCCGGAAGGCTGATCGCAATCCATGCGACAACCAGCCCATGCGCCACCCAGGACGCGACCAGCGCGCGGCGGAAACGCACACGCTCGGAGCGGCGGGGCCGCACCATCGTCGTGGTCCTTACTGTCCGGATGCCGGCTGCTGAGCCAGCAGGGCGACATGGGTGAAGCCGCCTGACGTGATCCGTCCCATGACTTCCATCACGCGACCGTAGTCGATGTGCTGGTCGCCGCGCACGAAGATCCGGTGGGTCGGGTCGTTCTGCGACAGAGCCTGAAGCTGGGCCACGAGCTGATCCGCGCTCACCGCGTCGTCACCGATGAACAGGCTGCCATCGGATTTGATGGAGACCGTGATCGGCTTGGTATCGGCGTTCAGCGGACTGGCATCCGTCTTGGGCAGATCCACGTTCACGCCGCTGGTCATCATCGGCGCCGTCACCATGAAGACGATCAGCAGCACGAGCATCACGTCCACCAGCGGTGTCACGTTGATCTCGGCAGCCGGCCTGCGCCTGCGGTTGCGCGGGCCGCTGCCCGCTCCTCCCATCGCCATGGCGTTTAGCTCCGCTCCTCGGACTGGCGCGACAGGATGGCAGCGAATTCGGTGCCGAATGCTTCCATGCGGTCCGAGAAGTGCCCAAGCGCCGCGCTCGCCATGTTGTAGGCGACATAGGCCGGAATGGCGGTCACAAGGCCAATCGCGGTTGCGAAGAGGGCCTCGGAAATGCCCGGCGCTACGACGGACAGGTTGGTATTGTGCATGGCCGCGATCGCGCCGAACGCGTGCATGATGCCCCAGACCGTTCCGAACAGACCGATGAACGGCGCCACCGGACCGATCGTCGCCAGGAAGATCAGGCCACGTTCCAACCGCTCCATCTCACGCGTGATCGTGATCGAGATCGCCCGGTCCACCCGGTCCCGCACGCCGCCACGGACCAGATCCGCGCCGGAGATGCGCGCCGAACGCCGCCATTCACCCATCGCCGCGCCGAACACGGATGCGATCGGATGAACAGGCTTCGCACCTTCCGACTCGTACAGGTCGTCGAGGCTGCCACCGGACCAGAAACGGTCCTCGAATTCCGTCGCCTCGCGGTTGATCCGACGAATGGTGAGCGTCTTGGTGACGATGATCGCCCAGACATACACGCTGCAGACAATCAACCCGATCATCACCAGCTTGACGACGATGGAGGCGTGAAGAAACAGCTCCCAGGGCGACAAGCCACCCACTGCTGCGGCCCCAAGGCTCGCCGCATCTACCGCTCGATCCAAACCATCCTCCCGATCGGCCTCAAACCGGCCCGCAACTGACCCCATGATACGCGGCACATCCCGCGTACGGCGCCACTCCATCGCATTTCGCGCAACCGCATGGAAGGTCCGATTTGGTTAACCGGACGTTACGCTTGATCCACGTCGCGCAATGTTTCGAGCACACCACACCATCGCGGCGGAATTCGGGCAGGACGCGCATCGCCCAACGTGACGCATGCAAGGTCCACGGCCAGCACGGCGGCCTGGATATCGTCCCGCCAGAGCACCTGCTCGAGCGCGCAGGACGCGCCGCGCAGATGCCTGAGGGCCGTCGTCACGCGCACGGCGTCATCCAGCTTCAGGCTGGCCCGATATGCGACCGACAGGCGCCGGACCACGAAACCCAGACCATGCTCCGCCGCCAGCGTGCTGACCGATCCGCCGGCATCGCGCATGGCATCGGCGCGGGCCCGCTCGGCAAAGGCGATGTGACGCGCGTGATACATGATGCCGAACGCATCCGTATCCTCGTAATAGACGCGATAGACCGCGCTATGCATCGTCCGGGCCGCCCCGTTCCGCTCGGCTTTGCGCCATCCGGAGCAGATCAGCCTGCGCGTTGTCCGGCATCGGCGGCACGAGCCCCAGATGCCGCCATCCTTCCTCGCCCAGCATGCGTCCACGCGACGTGCGCAGCACGAGCCCTTCCTGGATCAGATACGGCTCGATCACATCCTCGAGCGTATCGCGCGCCTCGGCCAGCGCGGCGGCCAGCGTCTCGACGCCCACGGGTCCGCCGTTGTGATGATCGGCGATGCGCGACAGATAGCGCCTGTCCATCGCATCGAGCCCCCGGCTATCGACTTCCAGCCGTGACAGGGCCGAGTCGGCCATGTCGCGCGTGACCTCGCCCCGACCGAGCGCGAAGTCTCGCACACGACGCAGAAGGCGGCCTGCGATTCGAGGCGTTCCGCGTGAACGACGGGCAATCTCCTCGGCCGCCGCCTCGGTCAAGGAGAGTCCGAGCTTGACGGCGCCCCTTGCGACAATCTGGCGCAACTCTTCGGACGTGTAGAACACGAGCCGCAGCGGAATGCCGAACCGGTCCCGCAAGGGCGTAGCCAGAAGCCCTGCCCGCGTCGTGGCCGCCACCAGCGTAAAGGGTGATAGGTCGATCCGCACGGAGCGGGCGGCCGGCCCTTCGCCTATGATCAGGTCGAGCTGGAAATCCTCCATCGCCGGATAGAGCACTTCCTCGATCGCGGGCTGCAGACGATGAATTTCGTCGATGAACAGCACGTCACGCGGCTGCAGATTGGTCAGGATCGCCGCGAGATCCCCTGCGCGCTGGATCACGGGGCCCGACGTTGCGCGGAATCCGACGCCCAGTTCGCGGGCCACGATCTGGGCAAGCGTCGTCTTGCCCAGGCCGGGCGGCCCGTGAAGCAGCACATGGTCGAGAGCCTCGCCGCGTGCTTTCGCCGCCGCGATGAACACGGACAGGTTCTCGCGCGATGCCTTCTGCCCGGTGAAGTCATCGAGCGTCTGCGGCCGAAGACCGGCCTCAGCGGCGTCCTCGGGCGTACGCTGCGGTTCAGTGACGCGTTCGTCGCTCCACTCGCTCATCGCGCCAGCTCCTTCAGACATAAGCGGATGGCCAGATCGAGCGTTGCATCTTCATGCGCACCCAGAACTTTCGACAGGACCGGCAATGCCTCCACGCGGCGAAAGCCGAGCCCTTCCAGTGCCATCAGCGCATCGCTCTCGACGCTGGCGCCCGGTGCGGGTCCTGTGACCGGCAGGGTCGGCCCGCCGCCGCCCGGCATCTTCGCAACCTTGCCGCGCAATTCCGTCAGGATCCGCTCGGCCAGCCGGCCGCCGACACCGGCTGCGCGCGACAGGGACGCCTTGTCGGCCGCATTGATGATGGCGACCAGCTCACCGGGAGAAGCGATCGAGAGGATCGCAAGCGCGACTTTCGCACCGACGCCCTGCACGGTCGTCAGCAGGCGGAACCACGCGCGCTCGTCCCCGGTCGCGAAACCGTAGAGGGAGATCGATTCCTCGCGCACCACGGTTTCGATCAGCACGCGTGCAATCTCGGGTGGATGAGGAAGGGCTGCGAGCGTGCGCGTGGAGGCCGAGACGACGTAGCCCACGCCGTTCACATCGACCAGGCAGCGGTCCGCCTCGACGTGTCCGACCAGCCCCGTGAGTTGTCCGATCACGATCGTGTCCTCACGCCATTCGCTGACCGGAACTGACCCGGGCCGCGCTTGCGCGATGATGCGCATGGCAGATCGCCACGGCGAGAGCATCCGATGCGTCCGCCCGGCGCACCAGCGCTCCCGGGAGCAGGCGCCGC
Source organism: Tanticharoenia sakaeratensis NBRC 103193 (assembly GCF_000963885.1). Taxonomy (GTDB): domain Bacteria; phylum Pseudomonadota; class Alphaproteobacteria; order Acetobacterales; family Acetobacteraceae; genus Tanticharoenia; species Tanticharoenia sakaeratensis. The sequence goes on along the minus strand of NZ_BALE01000004.1, from coordinate 169,076 downwards.
ACCATCATCTCGACCTGCTCCTTCGTCGCGGCACCCGTCCCGACCACCGCGCGCTTGACCGCCATCGCACCGTATTCGGCAACAGGCAGCCCCGCCTGGGACGGTGCCAGCAGCGAGATCCCGCGCGCGTAGCCAAGCTTCAGCGTCGAAGAGCCGTTGCGGTTGACATAGGTTTCCTCGACGGCCGCTTCGACCGGTCGATACTCGGCCATGACGCGGTTCAACCCCTCGTGCAACACACGCAGGCGGATCGGCACCGGGTCGGCTCCGTCAGTCGCGAGAACGCCGTCACCAATATGGCGCAGTCGATTGCCATCGACCTCGATCACGCCCCAGCCGGTGAAGCGCAGGCCAGGATCGATGCCGATAAGCCGGATCAAGCGGCGAGCGCCTCGGCCACGTCGTCGGACAGGTCGAAATTCGCATAGACCGCCTGAACGTCATCGTTGTCGTCCAGAACGTCGATCAGCTTCAGCACGCTGCGTGCCTGCTCTTCGTCCAGCGGAACGGTATTGCCGGGACGCCAGTCGAGCTTCGCCGTGCGCGGCTCGCCGAAGCGGGCCTCAAGCGCGTCGCGAACCGCGAAAAAGCTCTCGACCGGGCATGTAATTTCGTGCCCCTCGTCCGAGCTCTCGACATTGTCGGCGCCGGCCTCGATCGCGGCCTCCAGCATGTCGTCCTCGGATGCCACGTCCGCCGGATAGGCGATGACGCCGAGGCGCTGGAACATGAACGATACCGAGTTGGTCTCGCCCATCGAGCCGCCATGCTTGGAGAAAGCGGCACGCACGTCGGACGCGGTGCGGTTGCGATTGTCGGTCAGTCCTTCGACGATGATCGCGACCCCTGCCGGGCCGTATCCCTCGTAGCGAACCTCCACATAATCCTCGCCGCCCGCAGCGCCGGAGGCCTTCTTGATGGCGCGCTCGACCGTGTCCTTCGGCATGTTCGCCTCGCGCGCCATCGAAAGCGCTGCACGCAGGCGCGGATTAGCTGACGGGTCAGGCGCGCCGGCGCGCACCGATACCGTGATTTCGCGGATCACCTTGGCGAACTGGCGCGCGCGCTTGGCGTCCTGCGCGCCCTTGCGGTGCATGATGTTCTTGAATTGCGAATGACCTGCCATGTCGCCCTACCCGTCTTTCCGGCCGCCATGCGCGGCCCATCCATGCTCTTTCGCGAGAAAGAGCCCAAGCGCCCAGTCGTGCAGGCCATCATGAGATCGCCCGCCCCGGACGCTGAAATCCTCGAACCGTCCCGCCTTTCGTCTTCTACCAGAGACGAAAGAGAACCGTCGCCGTCACGCCATGCGTCCATGACAGTGCTTGAACTTCTTGCCTGAGCCGCACGGACACGGGGCATTGCGCGGGGTCTCGCCCCAACTCGTCACATCGCCTTCCGTGATCGCGGCGGCACCCACGGCGTCCGCAGGCTGGGCAGCGTAACGCGGCTCGGCACTCGCCATCGGCGAAGGATGGCTTTCGACCATCTGCGATTCGGAGGCCTGCGCGAACGGCATCGCCTCGGGCGCCGGCGCCACCTCGATCCGCGCCATGGTCATCGTCACGCGCTCGCGGAATTCGTCGAGCATCGACGTGAACATCTGGAAGGCTTCGTGCTTGTATTCATTCAGCGGATCGCGCTGGCCGTAGGCCCGCAGGCCGATACCCTGACGCAGCTGGTCGAGCCCGTGCAGATGCTCTTTCCAGACGGCATCGAACGAGGTCAGCAGCACCTGCTTCTCGATATAGCGCATGAAGTCAGGGCCGAGATTGGCAGCGCGCGCCGCCTGCGACTGGGCCGCCGCTTCCTCGATACGGATCGCGACATGCTCCGCGTCCATCCCGTCCTCGCGCGCCCATTCGGCGATCGGAAGCTTCAAGGCTACCAGTCGCTCGATATCGGCCGTCAGCTCGTCAACGCTCCAGGCTTCCGCAAACGACTTCTCGGGGATACGGACCGCGACCTTTTCCTCGATCGCTTCCTGGCGCATCTCGGCGATGACTGTCGAGACGTCGTCCGACGCCATGTACTCCCGGCGCTGCGCATAAACTTCCTTGCGCTGGTCGTTCATCACGTCGTCGTACTTCAACGTGTTCTTGCGCATGTCGAAGTTGCGCGCCTCGACCTTCTTTTGCGCCCGCTCGACCGCGCTGTTCAGCCAGGGATGAACGATCGCCTCGCCGTCCTTCAGGCCCAGCTTCTGCATCATCCCGCCCATGCGCTCGGACCCGAAGATCCGCATGAGGTCGTCTTCGAGCGACAGGTAAAAGCGCGAGGCGCCCGGATCGCCCTGGCGGCCCGACCGGCCGCGCAGCTGGTTGTCGATCCGGCGGCTCTCGTGACGCTCCGTGCCGACCACATACAACCCGCCTGCGGCCTGGACGATGTCGTGATCAGCCGCGACCTTGGCGCGCAGCTCGCTCTCGATGCGCGCGCGCTCGGCTTCGTCCTCGATGCCTTCGAGGCGCTGCTTCACCAGCATCTCGACATTGCCGCCGAGTTTGATGTCGGTGCCGCGCCCGGCCATGTTGGTCGCGATCGTGATCGCTCCCGGCGCACCTGCCTGGGCGACGATGGTCGCCTCCATCTCATGGAAGCGCGCATTCAGCACGTTGTGCTTCACCTTGCGCTGCGTCAGGAGCGACGACAGGTATTCGCTCTTCTCGATCGAGGTCGTGCCGACCAGAACCGGCTGTCCGCGCTTTGCTGCTTCCTCGACGAGAACAGCCACGGACGCGTATTTCTCGGCCGCCGTCCGGTAGACCTCGTCATCGTCGTCCTTGCGGGCGACGGGCAGGTTCGTCGGAATTTCCACGACGTCGAGATTGTAGATCTCGGCGAATTCGTCGGCTTCCGTCATGGCCGTGCCGGTCATGCCGGACAGCTTGGGATAGAGCCGGAAGTAGTTCTGGAAGGTGATGGAGGCGAGCGTCTGGTTTTCCTGCTGAATCGCCACGTGTTCCTTGGCTTCCAGCGCCTGGTGGAGACCGTCGGAGTAGCGTCGTCCTTCCATCATGCGACCGGTGAATTCGTCGATGATGATGACCTTGCCGCCGCGCACGATGTAATCGACATCACGCGAGAACAGGGCATGGGCCCGCAGCGACTGCTGCACGTGATGGACGACCGCGACGTTGTGGATGTCGTACAGACCGCCCTCGCGCAGCACCTCGGCTTCCGCCAGCATCGCCTCGATCTGCTCTGCGCCCGGCTCCGTCAGGATCACGGTGCGCAGCTTCTCGTCCTTGTCGAACGTGTCCGGCAGCTTCACCAGCTCGGCCACCACCGCATCGACCAGTCGATACAGCTCCGAACTGTCGTCGGCCGGCCCCGAGATGATCAGCGGCGTGCGCGCCTCGTCGATCAGGATGCTGTCCACCTCGTCCACGATCGCGTGGTGGAACGGGCGCTGCACCATGTCCGACAGCGCGTATTTCATGTTGTCGCGCAGATAGTCGAAGCCGAACTCGTTGTTCGTCCCATAGGTGATATCGCACGCATAGGCCGTGCGACGCTCGTCGTCCGTCAGGTTCGGTACGATCACGCCGGTCGACAGACCGAGAAAGGCATAGAGCCTGCTCATTTCCTCGGCATCGCGACGCGCCAGATAGTCGTTCACGGTCACGACATGCACGCCCTTGCCCTGCAGCGCGCTGAGGTAGACCGCCAATGTCGCGACAAGCGTCTTGCCCTCGCCCGTGCGCATCTCCGCGATCTTGCCTGCATGAAGGACCATGCCGCCGATCAGCTGCACGTCGAAGTGACGCATCCCCAGGACGCGTCGCGCGGCCTCCCGGGCGACGGCGAACGCTTCGGGCAGAATGGCATCAGTCGTTTCGCCCGCTGCGAGACGGGCCTGAAACTCCGCCGTCTTGCCCGACAGCTGGGCATCGTCGAGCGCCTGCATGGCCGGCTCGAGCGCGTTGATGTCGGGCACGCGCCGCTGAAACGATTTCAGCGATCGGTCGTTGGCGGTGCCGAACAGGCTGCGTGCGAGACGTGCGAACATGCGGGTCCTTGGCCGAGACTTCGAGCAAACGGCGCGCGGCTGATACGTAGAAGCCGGCGGAAAGGCCGCGGCTCCCGCGTGCCGGGCCGGACGACGCGACAAACGGGTCTGGCATGTCGGGGCCGGCGGACGCCGCCGTGCGCGCGACGTTCAGATAAGGTGCGGCCGACGCAGGGTCAACCTGCGAGCGCTGTGGAGCGTATCGCCCGCGCGGCCTTTGCCTTATCATCGGCCGGTGGGTTGCGGGCTTCATTGGCCTTCGCCATGATGCGCGCCATTCCCGTTTCCTGTGAGGTTTCGATATCCATGCGGCTTATCCGCCCCGCGCTCGCCTGCGCCGCACTTCTGAGCGCCACCACGCTCGCGACCGCATCACTGGCTGCTCCGGCGCCGGCCGCGGCACCCGCAGCTCCGGCCGCGGCACCGAACCCCAACCAGCCGCTGGTTTCGGTCAACGGACAGATCATCACGCTGGCCGATGTGCAGCGGGCTGCCGCCAACCTGCCGCCTCAGCTGCAGAATCAGGCATCGCCGCAGCAGCTCTTCGGCATCCTGATCAACCAGCTGGTGCAGCAGCGCGCGGTGCAGATCGCAGCCTACAAGGAAGGGCTCGACAAGCAGGCTGACGTGCATGCGCGCATGCAGGCGGCCGCCGACGGCGCGCTGCAGAACGCCTACCTTGCACAGAAGGTCACGCCGGAAGTCACCGACGCCGCGATGCAGTCGTACTACCAGGCGAACTATGCCAAGGCGAAGCCCGAGGAACAGGTGCATGCGCGCCACATTCTTGTCGCGTCCGAGGCACAGGCCAAGGACATCATCGCGCAGCTGAACCACGGCGCCGATTTTGCCAAGCTTGCAACCCAGCTTTCGACCGACAAGGGCTCGGCGGGCTCCAACGGCGGCGATCTCGGCTGGTTCAAGCGCGGCGACATGCTTCCGGCATTCTCGGATGCCGCGTTCAAGATGAAGCCCAACACCATCACGCAGACGCCCGTGAAGACGCAGTACGGCTGGCACGTGATCCAGGTTCTCGGCACGCGCGACGCGCCGGTCCCGAGCTATGACTCGGTCAAGGGCGAGATCCGCCAGAAGCTGATCCAGCAGGACGTCCGCAGCGCCGTCGACGCCGCCATGAAGGGCGTCAAGATCGTGCAGTACGATCAGCAGGGCAAGCCGATGGCGACCCCGGTCCAGACGACGACGCCGTCCGCTCATCACTGAGCCTATCCCGCACGATCCTGTGATCGTGACGGGCTGCCGAACGCCGCGGGGGAAACAGGAGAAATCCTGTATCTCCCGCGGTTTTTCGTATGCGGACTTACGACCGCAGTCCCCGGCCTGCTTGCGCACCGGCGTCGCATGCCCGAAAAACAATGCAACATCGCACGCATGTTCGTGTTGCTGCGAAGTTCGTCGTTTCAGATCAGGGAGATCACCCCATGGCCGCTCCAGCGCGTTCCCCGCTTGCCCGTCCGTTGCCGGAGCTCGGCACGGTCGAGGGCGTCCGCCTGGGGAGTGCTGAAGCCGGCATCCGCTATTCCGGCCGCACGGACCTGATGATGGCCGAGTTCGTGCCCGGCACCACGGTTGCAGGCGTGTTCACCCGCAGCAAATGTCCCGGCGCGCCCGTGGACTGGTGCAAGGCAGCCCTCCCGCACGGCGTGGCGCGTGCCCTTGTGGTCAATACGGGCAACGCCAACGTGTTCACCGGGCGCGCGGGCGTCGATGCCGCACAGGCGACGGCCGCGGCCGCGGCCCGCCTCGTGCAGTGTTCGGCAAGCGACGTGTTCGTCGCGTCCACGGGCGTGATCGGCGAGATCCTGCCATACGACCGCATCACGAAGGCGCTGCCCGATCTCTACACGCGGCTGTCGCCACTGTCCTGGGCGGATGCGGCACAGGCGATCGTCACGACCGACACGTTCCCCAAGGCTGCCGTGCGTGAGATCACCATCGGCGACACGCCGATTCGCATTCAGGGGATCGCCAAGGGATCGGGGATGATCGCACCCGACATGGCGACGATGCTGTCGTTCATCGCAACCGACGCCGCCCTTCCCCAGTCTGTGCTCCAGCAGATTCTGAGCGAGGCCGTCGACCGCAGTTTCAATCGCATCACGGTCGATTCGGACACGTCGACCTCGGACATGGTGCTGGCATTCGCGACGGGCCGCGCCGGCAATGCCGCGATCGAGGATGCGGCTGACCCGCGGCTTGCAGACTTCGTGGCGGCGATTCGCGATGCGCTGCAGGAACTCGCGCTCCTCGTGATCCGAGATGGTGAAGGCGCAACCAAGCTGATCCACATCACGGTCACGGGGGCCGTCTCGGACGCGTCGGCGCACAAGGTCGCCATGGCGATTGGCAACTCGCCGCTGGTCAAGACCGCGATCGCAGGCGGCGATGCCAACTGGGGCCGCGTCGTGATGGCCGTCGGAAAGTGCGGTGAGCCGGCCAACCGCGACACGCTGTCGATTGCGATCGGGGGTGTCTGGATCGCGCGGCATGGCATGGTCGTCCAGGGATATGACGAAACGCCGGTGGTCGAGCACATGAAGGGCGAGGTCATCGACATCCAGGCGGATCTCGGGCTCGGCAACGGCCATGCGGAAGCGTGGTCGTGCGACCTGACACACGGCTATATCGACATCAACGGATCCTACCGAAGCTGACCGCGACGGACGGGTTCTCTAGGCGGTAGGCGACGGCTGGACTACGCTTGCGCAATCCATCCAGCCGTTGCGAGCCACTCGATGCCTGATCCGATATCCGCACTGCCCGCCGGGGATCTGCCCGCGGACCCGAAACGGATCTTCGTGTATGCGGGGTTCTGGTGGCGTGTGGCGGCCTATCTGATCGACGCTATCATATTGCTGCCGGTCGGCATCGTGACCTACATCCTGACGTCACACGGCACGGTCTCGTTCGATACGCTCGATGACGAAAGCACGCGCGCCGTGTCGCTGTTCGTGCCGAAGGCATTTGCGGCCTTTCCCGGCATTCATGTCGGCATCCGGGGGCTGTTCATCCACGCGCTGTCATGGCTCATTACGCTGCTGTATGGCACGCTCTTCCAGTGCTCGCGGCTGCAGGCCACACCAGGCAAGCTCGCCTGCCGTCTGCGGGTGACGGATCTCGGCGCGCGTCGTATTTCGTTCTGGCGTTCACTCGGTCGGCAGTGCGCCCGGATCGTATCCGGGTTCACCATCATTGGCGTCCTGATGATCGCCTGGACGCGGCGGAAACAAGGCTTGCATGACCTCGCGGCAGGCACGTTGGTTCTGCGAGCCTCCTATGCCGATCCAGTGGTGTTCGTGCCACCGTCCGTGGCGTAGCGTCACGATTTCGTGGCCCGGGGCGATCTTGAAGGGGTGCCGGGCCCCCCATACAACCTCGCGATGCAGGCCGCTTATTGGCCGGTGTCGGAATGGAACAGGTCAGGGAAGAGAAAGCCATGTCAGCATCCTATCGCGTCGTGATCGTAGGCGGCGGCGTCGGCGGCATGGAGCTGGTCGTGGGTCTCGGCAAGCAGCGCGCCGCACATCCGCCGCTGGAGGTCACGCTCATCGACCGCAGTTCGGTCCATTACTGGAAGCCCATGCTGCACGAGTTTGCGGCCGGCACCGTCAGCCACGAGCAGGACTGCATCGACTTCAGCGTCGAGGCGGCACGCCATAACTTCCGCTTCGTGCAGGCCAGTCTGTCCGGCGTCGACCGGGCCGCGAAGTCGATCGCGGTGACGACGGCCGGCGGCGCGCATCAGAGCATTCCGTATGATGCACTCGTCGTGGCACTCGGCTCCCGGGCAAACGATTTCGGCATCGCCGGCGTGCTCGAACATTGTGCGTTCATCGACAGCCTGTCGGACGCCAGCGCCTTCCGCGCGCGGTTCCGCGACGAGTTCATCGCAGCCGATCGCGAACAGCGGCCGCTGGCCATCGGCATCGTCGGCGGCGGCGCCACGGGCACCCAGCTCGCAGCCGAGCTGTGCCACGCGATCGATGAAACCCCGTCTCTCGGCCCGGCAGCCCGCGCGCGGACACTGCGCATGACGCTGATCGAAACCGGGCCGCGCATCCTGCCCGCTTTCCCCGAACGCGTGTCGACCGAAGCGCGGGCCCAGCTCGAGAAGCTCGGCGTGGACGTGCGGTGCGAGGCCATGGTCATCGGCGTGGACGAGACCGGTTTTGCGCTGAAAGACGGCACTCATATCGACGCCCCGCTCAAGGTCTGGGCCGCCGGCGTGCGCGCGACCGACGCGACGAACCTGTTCGAGGACCTCGATCGCGGACGCGGCGGCCAGATCACGGTGGACGCACATCTGCGGACCCCGAAGGATCCGTCGATCTTCGCCATCGGCGATTGCGCGCGCAACAACGAGGAGCCGCTGCCCGCCACGGCTCAGGTCGCACGCCAGCAGGGCATCTATCTCGCGCAGAACATGGAGCGCTTCGCGGCCGGCGGACCGGTCGATCCGTTCGTCTATCGCGATCGCGGCTCGGTCGTGGCGTTCGCCAACTACAACGGCTGGGGCATGATGCCCAATGCCAAGTCGTTCGGCGGCGGCCCGCTGCGTGGCATCGGCGCGCGTCTCGTCCATGACATCCTGTATCGCCAGCATCAGGGCACGGTCTCGGGCCATGCACGCGGTGTGACGGCCTTCCTGCAAGGCCTCTTCGGCAAGCGCGACCAGCACCCGCTGTGACGCGCCACCGCATCGTCCCAGACGTCGTGTCGTGACCGACAACGCGGCCCAAGCCCTGAAGGCGGCCGAAACCGCCCTGGCCGAGGACGGTTTCGCCTTCGTGCAGGCGGCACCGATGCGGGCCTGCCTCGAAGATGCGGGTCTGACAGACTGGGACGGTTTCGCCGCGAGCTGGAACCGGCTCGGCCTTGATCGATACATGGCCGATGGTGGCCGTTATCGGCGCCGGCGCTATGCGACGTTCGCCATTTCCGAGACCGATATCGTCCGCAAGCGCCATCAGCCGCATTATCAAAGTCGGGATCACAATCTTCTCAATGGCGGCATCGAGCGGTGGTTCGCACCGATCGAAGAGGCCATCGGCAATCACCCTGCCCTTCGCGCAGCGTTGCGCGTCGTTGCCCGCATCGGCTTCGACCTGACGCCTGCGGCGCAGCGCCCGGATGTGTGGCATTGCGAGGTGCATCAGTTCCGGATCGAAGCCCTGCCCGGCACTCCCGGCCAGCCGACTCCGGAAGGCATGCATCGTGATGGTGTGGACTGGGTTCTGGTCCTGATGATCGGCCGCGAGAACGTCGAGCGCGGGACGACCACGATTCACGACGAACAGCGCGAATCGCTCGGCACGTTCACGCTGACCAATCCGCTCGATGCAGCACTCGTGGACGATCACCGCGTCTATCACGGCGTCACGGCCGTGCAGCCGATCGACCCCGCACGACCCAGTCATCGCGACGTGCTGGTGGTGACGTTGCGGCACCAGTAACGCCTGCAGCCGGCCTGTGGTAGAAGAGCGCCTCTTTCCTGCGGAGCCGTTCATGCCGTCCCTGCGTTTTCTGGTCCTTCTCTCCTGCTTGGCGCTTGCGCCTGCCGTCGCCCAGGCCCGTGTCCATCATCGTCACGCTTCCTCCGGCAGCAACGGTGCAAAGCCCGTCATCCTGACGCAACAGCCGAATTCGGCGCTCGATCAGGCAGCGCGCCAGTTGAATCAGGGTGACATCTCGGCAGCGACGGCCAAGGGCGACCGGCCGATCGTGCTCGTCGGTTCAGCCCCGCTGGCGGCCTCCGGCCATGGCGACATTGCGCTGTTCGTGCAGATCCAGTCCGCCCGCCTGTGCGGTTCCGCCGGGTGCTCGACCTCCATCTATCTGGGTCATCGTGACCACTGGACCAAGATCCTGGATTCGGTCAGCGGGACGATCAGCGTCCTGCCGCGCATTCATGGCGGCATGCATGACCTTCTGGTCGGCAAGGACGATCGCTGGGCCTGGGATGGTCACGAATATCAGGACACGATGCCTGCCCCGCCGATCGGCAATCTGCGCGCGGATGTCGCGGCCCATCAGGCCGGCCATCAGTAATGCGGCCAGTCCGGCGCGAAACGATGCGCCCATGTGCGCATCGTCTCCCTGCGCGGGACGAACCACACATTTTTGAGAGAGACAGGCGATCACAAGCATCGTGATGCAGCCTGTGCATGAGCCGCGCCGTATCGTCTGCCGTCGTCGCAGATCGAACGGAATGTTTGCATGTATATCGGGATCGATGCCGGAACCTCAGGCCTGAAGGCGATCCTCGTCGATCGCGATCAGACAGTCCGGGCGAGCCGCACCGTGAAGCTTCGCGTCTCCACGCCTCATACTGGCTGGAGCGAGCAGGATCCGGAAAGCTGGTGGCAAGCTTTACTGGAAGCAATTGACGGGCTGAAACAGGACGATTCGAAAGCGGTCGCCGCCGTCACGGGCATCGGCCTCTCCGGACAGCAGCACGGCGCCGTGCTGCTCGGCGATGACGACCGCGTGCTCAGGCCCTGCATTCTCTGGAACGACGTGCGCTCGGAGGAGGAGTGTCACGAGTTCGAGGAAGCGTTCCCCGAAAGCCGCGCGGTATGCGGCAACATTGCAATGCCGGGCTTCACCGCGCCGAAGCTGCTGTGGGTGCGCAAGAACGAACCCGACATCTTCCGGCAGACGCGTCACGTGCTGCTGCCCAAGGCGTGGCTGCGCATGAAGATGTGTGGCGAGAAGATCGAGGACATGTCCGATGCCTCGGGCTCGCTCTGGCTTGATGTCGGCAAGCGGGAATGGTCCGCAGCTGCACTTGAGGCGACCGGCCTGAACATCGATTCGATGCCGCGCCTGTGCGAGGGCGTCGATCCCGCGGGCACGCTTTCGCGCGAACTGACCGCACGCTGGGGCATGGACAAGGCACCGGTGATCGCCGGCAGCGCGGGCGACAATGCGGCATCGGCCGTGGGGCTTGGCGCCGTGCGGGCGGGTGATGCGTTCGTCTCGCTGGGCACGTCCGGCGTGGTCTGGTGCACGACGGACCGGTTCCGCCCCAATACCGACAGTGCGGTCCACGCATTCTGCCACGCCATACCCGACACGTGGCACCAGATGGGCGTGACGCTCTCCGCCGCGTCGTCGCTGGCATGGTGGGCCGGGGTCAACGGCGTCGACGAGGCGACGCTGCTGGCGGAGCTGCCGGACAGGATCGAACGGCCATCGCGCGCCCTGTTCCTGCCCTATCTCAACGGCGAACGGACCCCGCATAACGATGGTCGCGTCCGCGGCGCATTTCTCGGGCTGGACCGGTCACTGGAACGACCGGAGCTGACGCAGGCCGTGCTTGAAGGCGTCGCGCATTCCTTCCGCGACGCGCTCGACGGGCTGCGCGACGCAGGTTCGAACCCCACGAGCGCCGACATGGTCGGCGGCGGATCGCGAAGCCGGACATGGATCTCGATCCTCGCGTCCGTTCTGGATCTGGATCTGCATCGCCTCGCCCATGGTGAACAGGGGGGCGCCTTCGGGGCTGCGCGCCTGGCCCGGATCGCGGCAACGGGAGATGCGGTCGAAGACGTATGCGTGCCCCCCGTCCGGACCGAGACGATCGCTCCTGATCCTTCCCTGGTCGAGGAATACGAAGATGCTCAGGAGCGTTACCGGGCCGCTTACCCGCTGTTGAGCTCCATCACGACCGCCGGGCATGGCGTGCCTCACCACGCGGGGCCGCATGGACACCATTACGGCCACCACTACGGGCGCCATCATCACTGAGGGCCCATTCGGAACCCGCACTGCTATCGAAAAATCTGCTCGCCGCATGGCCGATTAGGGTCCGGCGGCGAGAGAGGATGGCGTCCTTCGTGCCGTCCCAACAGCCATTACGACTGGCAGGTCATTACTGGGACCCCGTCCGGACCCATACTATGAAGCGGTTGGTCCCCGCATGACCGATTGAAGCCCTGCGGCGGGAGCGCACGTATGACGCCTTATATGCCGCCCGAACGGCCATCCCACACGCGCGGCATCAGGACCGGTCCAGACGCTACCCTGCTACCCTGCTACCCTGAAGAGTCCGTCCCGCGTGCCTTAAGAGGGTCCTGCGGCAGCAAGACCACGCAGGGGTTTCCTTCAGGCCAGCCGCAATGACAGCGACCGGAAAACGTCTTTGACGCCCGGCGCGGACTGCGGGGTGTGCCATGTCGTGAGGAAGCTTTCGCGCGCATCATGAATAATGCGACTGTCGGCAGCGAGGCTGTGGTGCGACAGCGGGCAAAGAGAGCGTGCTGGAGCGGGTGAAGGGAATCGAACCCTCGTATGCAGCTTGGGAAGCTGCCGTTCTACCATTGAACTACACCCGCGAACGGCGCGCACCATACTGGTGGACGCGCGCTGGCGCAATCCACGATCAAAGGGATGGATGCCGCAATTTTTCCGGCGGAGTTGACGGCCGCCCCCGTCCCGGCGCAGGTTCGGCAGGCCGACGCTCATCCGTCGGTCCTCGTGATTTGAACGGCCGGCTTGCGGCGAGGTGAAACAACAGCGCTAAAGAGGCTCCCTGGGCGGCGTCTGACGCTTCCCTCGGACTTCCACGGCCATGATCCGTCCTCTGGGCGCGGTCCGCCGTGCGCCTGAGGGCCCGAATCCTGGACTCCGCGACATGACCCATTCCTCCGATTCCTCCAACGCCTGGCACCCGGCAACGCGCCTCCTGCACGCAGGCGTCGAGCGCACGCCTTTCGGCGAGACCAGCGAGGGGATCTTCCTGACCTCCGGCTTCGTCTACGACAGCGCGGAACAGGCAGCGGCGACATTCACGGGGGATGTCGAACACTACCAGTACTCCCGCTTCGGCAATCCGACCGTCGATGCGCTTCAGACGCGCCTGGCCCTCCTCGAAGGCGCCGAAGCCTGCATTGCGACGTCGTCCGGCATGGGCGCTGTTTCCTCGGCCCTGCTCTCACATGTCCGGACCGGCGAGCGTGTCGTCGCGTCCCGTGCGCTGTTCGGGTCCTGTTACTGGATCGTGGACCAGCTCCTGCCGCGCTACGGCATTGAGACAGAATTCGTGGACGGGCACGATCTCGCCGCCTGGGAACGCGCGCTGTCGAAGCCCGCGAGTGCCGTGCTGCTGGAAAGCCCGTCGAACCCGATGCTCGACATCGTGGACCTCGAGAGTATCGCGTCCCTCGCCCACCGCGCCGGCGCCCTGCTGATGGTGGACAATGCGTTTGCCTCGCCAGCCGGCCAGGCACCGCTGACGCTCGGTGCGGACGTGGTGATCTACTCCTGCACCAAGCATATCGACGGTCAGGGGCGCGTCCTTGGCGGCGCGGTTCTGGGCCGGAAGGCCTGGATCACGGACACGCTGCAGCCGTTCACGCGCAACACCGGCAACACGCTGTCGCCGTTCAACGCGTGGGTGCTGCTCAAGGGGCTTGAAACGCTCGATCTGCGCGTCGAGCGCATGGCGTCGAATGCGGCCCAGGTCGCCGATTTCCTGGCCGACGCCAGAGGCGTTGCAGGTCTGCGATATCCTGGCCGTGCGGATCATCCGCAGCATGCACTGGCGGCGCGCCAGATGCGCAATGGCGGCACCATGGTCGCGGTCGAGATCGAAGGCGGTCGGCCGGGTGCGTTCCGCTTCCTCAATGCGCTGAAGCTGATCGCGATCTCGAACAATCTGGGCGACGCCCGCTCGCTTGCAACCCATCCGGCCACGACCACGCACATGCGCGTCGGACCGGAAGCCCGTGCGGCGCTCGGCATCACCGAAGGCGCCGTGCGTCTGTCCATCGGCCTTGAAGACGCGCGCGACCTGATTGCCGATCTGGCACATGGGCTCGACGCGGCCCTCGCCACTCCCACCTGATTCGAAACGGTACGCCGCATGTCCGACAAGCCGATCCCGCACCACCTGATCACGGATCCGGAAGCCGCCCTCGCCGAAGCGATGGAACAGGCGCCGTGCTTCACGGCGACCACGGCCAACATCGTGGTCACGGTCCGCAGCTTCTGGCTCGAGGATCAGTCCCATCCCGAGGACCATCATTTCGCGTGGGCGTATCACATCCGCATCGAGAACCGCTCGGACGAGACGGTTCAGCTGCTGAGCCGGGCCTGGGAGATCGTGGACGGGCGCGGCCAGGTCGAACACGTCCGCGGCGAAGGGGTCGTGGGAGAGCAGCCGGTGATCGCCGCAGGCGGCGAGTTCGAATACACCTCGGGCGCGGCGCTGGAGACCCCGGGCGGGTTCATGCGCGGCCAGTACCACATGGTGCGCCCCGCTGATCGCCAGCAATTCGACATCGCTATTCCCCCCTTTAGCCTCGACTGTCCGCACCAGTCCGGAATCATGCATTGAGCGCATTGTTCCGGCTTCGCGCGGCCGGACGGACTGCCCGCCTGGCCGCCCTGGCCGGTGTCATCGTCTGGTATCTTGCGAGTGCGACGACGATCGACCTGATCCGGGGTGCCCTGCATCTCGCCGGCCGTGCCTTCCCGGCCCTGAACGATGCGACGAACATCCTGCAGTCCGGGAAGATCGCCCCCGGTCCCCTCGCCTTCGCGGAAGCGCTCTCCGTCGTCGCCGTCCTGCTGGTCACGCTCCTTCTGGTCTTGCATGCAAGGCGTCGCAATGATGGCCCGCTGTCGGGAGCGCTGCTCGACGCCACGAACATGCGCCGTCCTGTGTCGCGCTGGGCGGGCATGGCGCCGGGCGCCTTGTGCGGCTTCGCTTCGATCATGGTCGTGTTCGGCGCCGAGGCCGCATGTGGCGGCTACCATGTGGTGCTTGCGCCCGGGTCGGTCGCCATGCACCTCGCGTCCCTGGCGTTATTCGCCCTCGGTTTCCTGCTGGTCGGCGTGAACGAGGAACTCGGCACGCGAGGCTATATCCAGAATGCCTTGTCCGATGCCGTGGGCTTTATGCCGGCAGCCCTGATCACGTCGCTCTGGTTCGGACTCGAACATGTGCTGGGACGGGACCCGCTGATCGGCGCGGTTCAGGTCGTGGAGTTTGCGCTGTTTTCATGCGGCGTCCTGTGGCTCACGGGATCGCTGCGTTTCATGATCGGGTTTCATGCCGCCTGGGACTGGGGCCAGACCGCTTTCTTCGGCACGAATGACAGCGGTTATCCGGCGCTGGGCTCGCTGTTCCGCAGCACGGCCACGGGATCCGATCTGGTATCCGGCGGGGCGGTCGGACCCGAGGGTGGATTACCGGCCATGATTTTCTGGACCGTACTCATGGTTGTTCCATACGGCCTCGCGGCGAGACGCGCCCATGGGACAAAAAGCATCACAATCTAACAGGACGGATGATCCATTTCTCACGCAAACGTGGAATTACTTCGACCTTAACGCCGTGTAATGTCTTGACATCGAGTTGGTCCCCGGCGGTTCGCCTGCCGCCGGTCAGCCCTCGTCACTCCTGACCATGCCTATGCCTGCAACCCAGCGGGCAAGGAGACATTGACGATGAGCGTTGCTGTATTCACCCATTCACCGGTATCGGCGCGACGCCCGATGGTCGGCCGCATGTTTCTCGCAGCCGTTTTGGCCGCTGTGGCCGGACTGATGTTCGGCCTTGATATCGGTGTCATTTCAGGCGCCCTGAAATTCATCGCACAGGAATTCCAGGCCAGTGAAGCCGCACAGGAATGGATCGTCTCGTCCATGATGTTCGGCGCTGCCGTCGGAGCGCTCGCATCCGGGCGCGCCTCGTTCATGCTGGGACGCCGCATGTCCCTGACGATCAGCGCCGCTCTCTTCGTGATTGGTGCGCTTGGCTGTGTGACCGCGCATTCGGTGGCCGAACTGATCATCGCACGCGCGATTCTGGGCCTTGCGATCGGCGTCGCAAGCTTCGTGGCTCCGCTGTACATCTCCGAGATCGCCGATGAGAGCCGCCGCGGCAGCCTGATTTCCGTCTATCAGCTGATGATCACGAGCGGCATCCTGCTGGCGTTCGTGTCCGATGCGCTGTTCGCCTATCTCGGCTCATGGCGCTGGATGCTGGGGATCGTCGCCGTTCCGGGCGCGCTCTTCCTGGTCGGCTCGTTCTTCCTGCCCGACAGTCCGCGCTGGCTGATGCTGCGCGGTCGCGACAAGGATGCGCTCGAGACGCTGACCGCCCTGCGCAACGACCCGTCGGTCGCGCGTCAGGAGATGGAGAGCATCCGTGCGCAGCTTCAGGAAAAGCAGCTTGGCTTCAGTCTGTTCCGGACCAACCCGAACTTCCGTCGCACGGTAGGCCTGGGGATCGGCCTTCAGATCGTGCAGCAGCTGACCGGCATCAACGTCGTGATGTATTACGCGCCGCGCATTTTCGAAGTGGCGGGTTTCGGTCAGGACGGTCAGCTGTGGGGCACGGCGATCGTGGGCCTGGTGAACATGCTCTCGACGTTCATCGCCATCAGCTTTGTCGACAAATGGGGCCGTCGCCCGATGCTGATCGCGGGCTTCATCATCATGGCGTTCGGCATGGGTGCGCTGGCGACCTTGCTGGGCATGGGCACGCCGAGCGATCTGTCGCGCTATCTGTCGGTCGCGGTGCTGCTGCTCTTCATCATGGGCTTCGCCTTTTCCGCCGGGCCGCTGATCTGGATCCTGTGCGCGGAAGTCCAGCCGCTGCAGGGCCGCGACTTCGGCATCGCCTGCTCAACCTTCACGAACTGGGCCGCCAACATGCTGGTCGGTGCGACGTTCCTGACGCTGCTGACAGCACTGGGTCCGGCGCATACGTTCTGGCTCTATGCGGCGCTGAATGCCCTGTTCATCCTGTTCACGATGTCCTTCGTGCCGGAAACACGCGGCGTCGTGCTCGAAGCGATCGAGCGCAAGCTCAATGCCGGCATGAAGCTGCGCGATATCGGTCGCTGATTCTCCCTGCCCTCTTCCCGTCTTCCGCTTGCCCCGCATCGAAACCGATGCGGGGCTTTTTTTTGCGCAAGCCCATCAGAACGAACTCAGGGCAACACGCTTCCAGTGGTTCGGTGCAACGCAGACATAGTGGTAGTTGGCGTCGTCCGTGAACTGTCCCGGCGCGCAGGACGATGACGACGACGCAGGCGTGCTCAGCTTCTCCCGATAGCTCGTCGCCTGCACGGGCACTGCGAACGAGACGTCTTCGGGCGTGAATGCCGCCAGTTCTCCGGATCGCCCGACAATATGAATCCTGTCGCTGCCACTGCCTGACAACCACAGATTGCCGAGCAGGAGGCCGGCACGGTCATTGGTGAAGGTGATGTTGCCATATTCCTTCATCGAGCCGACCTGCTGTGGAAACTCGACCGCTCCGGGATGAATCTGCAGAACGTCCGGACCGCCCGAGGTCACGTGAATGCCGTGACGGCCGTCCCCTGACAGCCACATGCCATTCAGCAGAAGACCGGCGGTGGGCGTATCGAACGAGAGATTGCCCCAGATCGTCAGCGGCCCGAGTCTTGCCGAGCCATCTGGTGCCTCGGCCACCACGGAGCCGCCGATATCGGATGTGTGCAGCAAGGTACCCCCGTCCGAGAGATCGCTCGAAGACAGGTATTGCGGACGAATGTCGCGCAGTCCCAAGGCGGAACTGCAGTAGCGCACGTCCTGTTCGTCAGTGGCCGACGTGAGGTATGGATCGGGTGCCGGCGCCGTGCCGACGGACTGGGCAAGGAACAGGGCCGCAGCGTTCAGACTGTCGGCATAGGGATATGTAAAGCGCTGTCCGCCACCATGTGCCGCGGGACAATCGATCGTTACATCGGTCCGGGTCCTGTCGTTCGCTGTGCCGACGGCAGCACAGGCGTCAGGGTGCGAGACGCTGTCGAAGGCATAGTTCTCGACAGCCCATCGTGTCGGCAGTGCATCGCGTGCCTTCAGTTGGGCGACCATCCAGTGAAGGTTGGCGACGAAATCCATGTCGCGCTCGGACATCGGTGAGACGATCCAGATGACCTCGAGATGTTTCGCCCGCGCCCATGCCGTCATCTGCGCGAGATAGATGAAATAGCCCCGACCGAAACCTTTCACCCAGGTTGGCGGTGCATCGAACGCAATGCCGCCGCCATGGACTGCCTGTTTCCTGAACTCGGTCATGAATGGATCGGATGCGAAATCGGGTCGCGCGGCTGTCAGGGCCCAGGATGATGGCTGCAGGACCGGGGCCAGCACCCTGATCGAACTCCGGGTCCGGACAGCATCGACCCAGGCATCCCACGCCACGGTTTCGGCCGGCGTATCGGCGGCAGCACTGTTGTCGATGTTGACCGGGCTGATGACCGGCTGAATACCCAGCGACCTGTAGCGCGGCAGATTGTCTCCCGCACCGCCTGTAAAGCTCGCGGCTGCATCCCCCGGTGACATCCGGGAGCCCAGATAGCCGCTTTCGCCCTTCCGATAGGATCTGGACGTCACCGGATAATTAGAAACCATCCGAATGCCGTGCAGGGCACTTCGGAGCGTGTTGGCGCTGACCGTCACCGCGCCCATGTCGGCCGATCTGAGCGGCAGGGCGCAGCGGCTGTTCGCCGGGATCGTGATGACTTCGGTATGGGCCACCACGCAGGTCACATGCGCGCCCGATACCGGCGCATACAGCGTCGGTTGCACAAGAAGCCACGCATGACTGCCATCGGAAAAGGACGTCAGGGGCGGCAACGTTACCGGCGCTCCGGTCGTATTCTCGAGCGTCGCTTCCGTCAGGGAGGCGCTGACGCCGGATCCCAGTTCGATCATCGCCTTGCCGACCGGGTTGAAGGCCGATGTGACGGCCGCCGTCACCGTCCCGCCCCAGCTGAAATTCGGCGCGAAAGGATGAACGTAGAGGCTGATCTTTCCGCTTCCCAGTACGTCCGCCATCGCATCGCGATCGGCCATCGAGCGCGTATTCGAGACCCCACCCAGGAAAACGGACGGACCGACGGGACGCAGGGTCCGAAAGGGACTCAGGGATGCCGGAGCACCCGTACCACCGCGAGAATCGTCCGGTATCGCAGAAGCGTGGGCGGCAGCGGCATTTCCTGCCAAGCCGGCGTTCCCTGCATGCTCCGCGCTTGCGACAGTATCACCCTGCCTTACATCGACAGGCCGCGCCGACAAAGCACCTGTCACAGGACGATCGGCGCTGATCGGCTGCATGGCACCGTGCATGGCGAAGCCCTGTGGCGTGGGTCGATTCGCGATCGTCTCATCTTCGCCCTGTGCCTGCGCGCCCGTCATGAAGAGGGCCGACGCAAAGAAAAGGGCTTTTCTCATGGAATTTTCCTGCAATGCCGGTGCTGATGCGTCATCCGTTGTGGGCGCCGATTGTCGTGCAGCTCCGGACCGGCCAGATCCAAGGCTGCCGGGACATCAGTGAGACAGGGCAAATCCGAGAAAACGGAATGTTTCCCACTCGGCCATTTCAAGGCGGCCGATCGTGACCCTGCCGCCTACTCCAAGATCGCGGCACAGATACGCCCCGTTCCGACGCAGCCCGAACCCGACATCGCGCGCGCTCACGAACTCATAGACGGTCGCGGCACCGTAATCGTTGGTAGGCACGAACCGGTTGTCAGACGCTTCTCCAAGCCAGCGACGGGAGCGGTCCGCGAATTCCACAGCCAGCCGGGCGCTCGTTCCGGTCACACTCAGCAGGATGCGCCCGATTGCCGTCGTCACGGCCGTTTCGATCAAATTGTGCTCGGTCAGGACCAGCGGGCGCTGGTCGAACGCGCCGATATACCAGGGAGCGGATCGGGTTGCGGCCGATCCGGCGAGCTGGAAAGGCTGCATTTCGGCCCGCAGGATCGCGAGTTCCTCGTCGGTCCGCCAGGCATGACGATAAAGCGGCTCCTGACGCAGGGCCGCGAAAATGGGCTCGTTATGACGCACCCCTTCCATATCCGGGCCCTTGGTCAGCTCCGTTACGGTCAATGCGCTGCGGATGAGGAAAGGACGCGTCGGCGCACCGTGCTCGTCGCTGACGCCACCATAGCCCGCGCCGATCATGCGAAACGTATGTTCCACGTGCTCCAGCCCGTACTGGCGAAAACGCGTGTCCATATAGCCGACCTGATCGAGGGCAGCGGCACTGAACGATGCGCATTGCCCGGTCAACACGGAGGACACGAACGGATTGGCGACCGAGCCGTCCCCCCGGATGAAATCCTCGTTCCAGTGCGACGGGGCCAGGTTGACATGCCCGTAGCGGATCGCGCCTTCGATCCAGGGCCATTCCCATCCGTTGGCGGTTGGAAACGTGTCGTCTTCCAGCAGGATCACCACATCACAATGACGCAACGCGTGAAGGTAATACAGCGCGCGGTTCTTGTTGCAGGCGATACCGCGGTTCGAACCATTGACATGCACGAGACTTTCACGCGCCGCGAGGCGTTCGGCGGTATCGTCGGCCGACCCGTCATTGGCGACGAAGAGAACGTGCCTGGTCAGCGTGTGCCGTTGCACGGCATCGAGCGTCCGAGTCAGGAGATCCGCGCGATTGTAGGTGGTGATGCCGATGCCGAGCGTCAGCGTCGTCTTGCCCATTACCGATCTCTCTCATGTGCATGCGCTGTCTTCGTCGCACGATCCTGCCCGCGCACGGTGCGAAGACTGCCCGACGGGTCCCTGAAATATGTCATGGAGGCATAGTGACCGGGATCAGGAACCGTGACAATTGAGCGCCTCGACAGGCTGTCCGGCGATATTCATAGTCCCCGGCGGCGTCAGGCCCCGGAAGACTGGACAACATCCTGCTGCCGCCTGCATCGGACGTCCGCTGGCGCATGACAATGTCTCCCTGAAAGCGGGGGCACGTGACCCGCGAGCCATGAGCGGAGAGGCCGCCATTGACCCGAACTGACGTGGAAACGCCAATGCTCTTTCTCATACGGAACCACAACGCCGCCCTTCTGGCTGTGGATGCCGCAGGCGAGATCTGTCAGGGACCGGCCGAATTGTCTGCCGATTCCGGACATTGGGAAAGCGTCTATCTCTACCGTCATCCGGACAGCCCGGAACTGGGCTTCCTGATCGCAGCGAGCGGTCGTGCAATCACCCTTGCGGGCCGGCCCGCGCCCCGGCGTTTCCGCCCGGTCTGGCTGTGCGCGACTGCACGAGACGACCGCGTCGCGTTTCGCGATCCGGTGTCAGGACGCATGTTCAGTTGCGGACCGGCCGGGGGCGCCGTTGAAACCCGTGCCGAGTGGATTCTGGGATGGGAGGAGTTCGAACTCCTCCCCGCCGAACCGACCGAGCCTATCCTGCGAGCGACGACCGAACTCTGCCGCGACATCGTCACGGCCAGGCGCTTCACCGATGTTGGTGTGACGCTGCTGACAGATGCTTCGCGGCCCTGTCCGGAAGACGTGCTTGAGGCTCTGTTGCTGGTGCTGGACGACCGGCGCGCCGAGGATCTGTGCCGCGCCCTGCTGCGCCTCGTGCCGCAGCAGGGCGCGGGCTGGCCATCGCGCCTGACACGCGAGCCCTGGTTCGCCGAGGCCTGCCGGACGCTGATGCATCGTCAGGCGCCGCCGCGCCGCGTCGATGAGACCTACGACTTTCTGGGTGCAGGCCTGGACCTGACATCGTTTTCCCAGACCTCGCCCGGGCATCGCTTCCTGCGCCATGCAAGACGGCTCGCAAAACCCACACGCGAACTTGCGCTGCTTGCCACCGCACGTGACGAGGGCATCTACATCCTCGAATGGATCGCCCACCACCGCGTGCTCGGGGTGGAGCACGTCTTCCTCTATACAAACAACAATACGGACGGATCCGATGCCCTGCTCGCGGCGCTCGATGCGGCCGGCATCATCACATGGTTCGACAATACGCCCGGCCCGGATGCGGGCCCCTTGAACATGCAGCGCAAGGCCTACGCGCATGCCTTGAGCGTCATGCCGCAGATTCTCGATTTCGAATGGACGCTGGTTCTCGATCTCGACGAATATGTCGTGCCGGCACCGATGTGGCAGAACGACCTGCGTCCGATCCTCCGCGCGCAAGGGGCCGCGAACGCTGACAGCATCGCCTTTCCCTGGCAGATCTTCTTTCCAGGGCAGCAGCTTACATGGCGCGATGATCTGATCGGTCTACGCTACACCCGTTCGGGCGGCAACCCTCTCGTCAAAAGCGCTTTCAGAACCAACCGTTTTGCATTCGCGGACGCCCATCACCCTCACGAATATCGCGATGAGATCCGACGCTGGGTGACGGCGGATGGTGTCGTGCAGGGCGATGAGCGGGCGGTCATGAAAACCACGACGCATAATGGCGTCGTCTGCCACTACGCCATCCGGTCACTCGAGGAATTCGTCTGGAAATATGCGCGTGGCGAAAACGACGGCAGCGGCGTGCTGACCGAGAAAGTCTTTCGCTTCAACACGCCCGATGTCGTGACGAACTTTCTGTCGTTTCACGAAGAAAATTCCGGAAACGACGATCATCGATATGCCGCGATCGCACCAGGGGTCAGACGCGAGATCGACAGCCTGCTCGCATTGCCCGGAATTCGCGCGGCCCGCGAACACGTTGTCGCCTGCTACAAGGCTCAGATCGGCCCACTGGTCAGCGGCAGCACGGCCAGCGTGAACGCACATCCACAACTGTCCGATGAGCATAAGGAACGCTGGGCAGCCCTCGTGGAACGCTGGGCTGCGCAGCAAGGCTGAATTCAGGTTTCGGTGCCGTAAATCTGCACCTGATCCAGATGGAGAAAGCGGTTTTCGCCCGGCACGACGATCCGGATGTAGCGGGCGGTAAAGCCCGCCGGATCGATCCAGCGGAAGGGCGTGCCGTCCGCGCCGCCGAACAGGCTGTCGTCGGTTTTCTCATACCTCAGATGCCAGCCCTCACCGGTCATCGCGCTCTCGATCCGAAAATGCGCCATCCGTTCCAGCACACCGTCAATTCGATTGAACAGCCGGACTTCGTAAACGCGCACGGTCCGGCCGAAATCGATCGCCCAGTACGGATTGTGCTGAAGATCGGTATGGTTCTGGGACCGTCCGGTCAGCCTGCCGGACAGAAGCGACTGCGCGTCTTCCGCTGCCGAGCGAGGATGGGCTGTGGTTTCCTGCGAGGCAACGGCGCCCGTCTCCGAAAGCAGAGCCCATTCCGAGCGCGGGAAAACGGAGCGGCGCCATGACCGGGCCAGATAGTCGCGCCAGTAGTCGTGAAGATACGTGTCCTCGACGGCATTTGTCTGTTCGTGATGATAGGCCCGCTCGGCGGCACTCCGCTGTCCCCACGTCGCTTCCGCGGCATAATCCCCGCGCAGGCCACGGCGGACGCGGATGTCGAAATCCTCTTCCGACTTGATGTTGAAATGGGCGACATACGCCACATCGAGAAGACGCTGGCGCCTGTTGTCGGCGTTCAGGAAAGCCCAGGCGTCGGTCGGAAAGTTCTGGTAATAGAGGCCATAATCCTCGTTGATCACATTCCGCAGCGTAAGATCTCGCGTGAGATGCGTCACGTCGTGCTGGATCGGGCCGTCGTTCCACGTCACGTAGTTCGCGTAAGGAAAAGACCGGCTCCTGATCAGCATTTTCGTGAAGGGCGTCACGCCGATCTCGCGGCGCGTGTAGTTCTTCAGGACGCTGCCAGCCGGTCTCGTCTGATGGCCGTTATGCCCGTAATGGCACCAGTTGAAATAGATCGCATCCACAGCGGGCGTGAAGCGATCGACCAGTGCTGCGATATCGTTCGAACCGCGCACGCAGTAGAATTCGTCGATATCGAGAAAACTGAACCACTCGGTCTCGGTGCCGTGGTTCCGCATGAAATGCAGATAGATCTGAAACTGCAGTCCCTGGAAACTGTAGTGATGAAAGGTTACGAACGGATCCGCGCCCTGGATGAACGGCAGGAGGGCCTCATAGAGTTCCGATGGATCGTCATCGTTGCAGTAGATATATGCGTGTTCGAAGCCGATCGAACGATGGTAATTCAACCACTCGGCAATATACGGCGCTTCCCACCGCGCGCAGGCGACCAGACTGAACCGGTGACGGGGAGCCGGCCAGGCCCCGGCGTTGCGCGTCACGCCCAGCGGCTCGACGGGGTATGTCCGCAGCTCATTCTCGTAGGTGGTCTGGTCGTCCGACATGAAGATCCTGCTCTTGCGTCCCGAAATTCCGCTTGCATCCGGCTCGGCTCAGCCCGTCCATCCATTCGACACGACAGACGCACGGCATAGTCAAATGACGGATTTTGTTTGTCAAAGACGCTCCGGGAACACCGGCCTTCCCCCTCATCGGCGTTGGCCATCCGCCAGTTGCGTGTCGGCACAGCGCCCGGCACCGTGACCCCGGGCGCGCGCGGGACAGTGCCCGATTTGGCGGATAGAATGGCTGGGTCAGAGCGACACGGTTCCCCTGATGCACGGGGTCACGCCGCCGCCGACCCAGATAGCATCGCCGATTGCCCTGACCCGAACCCGGCCGGCCCGCCCACACGCCCGGCCCTGCGTGATGACATAAGCCGCAGGCGCAATACCCGCTGGTATCAGCCATTGTCCGAGTGCCGCATTCAGACTTCCGGTGACGGGGTCCTCAAAACCTTTGCCCTCATCATCGGCACAGAACGCCCGTACTTCGGCGAACACGCCATCACGTGCAGCAGCCTCTTTTGCACGCAGCCCGATCACGCCGACGTTCAACCCCTTCAGGACGGCATAGTCCGGACGAAGCGCTGTCACGGCGTCCTCAGTGCCCAGTCGGATCACGATCCATCCGGGGCCATTATCGGCCCAGGCCGCGTCCACGATCGCGTCCGGATCGACGCCCAGCCCATCTGCGATGCGCGATAGCAGGGGCGATTCGACCGCCCCGGTTCGCAGCAAGGGTGGTGCACGGAACGCCAGTTCGCCCGAGGCGTCGCGTCTGACCGGAACGAGCCCCACGCCACATTCCTGAACGACCGCGTCCTCTCGCGCCTGTCCGCCAGCAGCAAGCCACACCGCGCAGGCGCCAAGCGTCGGGTGCCCGGCGAACGGCAGCTCGCCGAAGGGCGTGAAGATGCGCGCGCGATAATCGGCCCCGGGATCGTTCGGCCGCAGCAGGAAGACGGTCTCGCTCAAGTTGGTCCAACGCGCGAAGGATGCCATCGTGCTTTCGCCCAGATCGTCG
Source organism: Tanticharoenia sakaeratensis NBRC 103193 (assembly GCF_000963885.1). Lineage (GTDB taxonomy): Bacteria > Pseudomonadota > Alphaproteobacteria > Acetobacterales > Acetobacteraceae > Tanticharoenia > Tanticharoenia sakaeratensis. The sequence goes on along the minus strand of NZ_BALE01000004.1, from coordinate 143,969 downwards.
GCCTCCAGCACGACGGCAAGCGGATTGCCGCTCAAAGGCCCGCTCCCGAACACATCGACCTGATGAAAGCCATAAGTCCGCATCGTCATCTCCTGTCGCCACGACCGTTCTGTGACACGTTACAGCAGGACCGCAGCATCATGCGCCCACCGAACAGCGTGTCGGTCACCAACGTCGACAACGCCGATACATGAACTTGACCCATGCAAAGATAGCGGCATCGCCGACGGATGCGAGGCAGAACGTAACGGACGCCATAGCCGTCATCGGTGACCGACACGCGCCGCATACGACATCGTCAGGCCGTCGTATCGAACGATCACTCCGATGGTGACTTCCGCTTTGTCAGAGCGCGCCTCAAGGAGGCCGAGCATGCCTGCGGGAAGCCGGCGCGGACCATCATGCCCGACTGCCGGCAGCGCATCCGCCTCCTGCCCGCCCGGCGAGCGGGGCGCCCTAACACTGACAGGGGCAAGCACGCCGGCAGCAGGCGATTGTGGAGAACAACCTCGGCAACGCTGGGGACAGGATCCGGGCGAAGGAAGTCACGTCACCAAAACGGGCCGGAGGCGATCATCGTCTCGCGGCCTCGGGCTCGAGGCTCGGAGGCCTGCGATGCGACACCGCTTGACGTGCCGCAAGCCAGCCCGCATTTCTCGGCGCCATGCGTATTGCAGCCATTCTCCTCGCCGCCGGGTCGGGCCAGCGTTTCGCCGCATCCAGCCCGGGCGGCGCGGCCCCGCCGAAGCAGTTCACGCTGCTGGGCGGCGAACCCGTGATCCGTCATGCCGCCCGCGCGCTGGCGCCCCATGTCGATCTGATCCAGCCGGTCGGCACGCATCCGGGCGTTGCCGACGCTCTGGCCGGTCTCAACTGCCTGCCGCCGGTCGCCGGTGGTGCGGAACGTCAGGACAGTGTGCGCGCAGGCCTCGAGGCGCTGAACGCGCTGCCGGACGGCCAGAGCCCCGATGTCGTTCTCGTCCACGATGGCGCGCGCCCGTTCGTGCCGGCAGAGCTGACCAAGGCTGTGATCGCCGCACTTTCCAGCCATCCCGGCGCGATCCCGGCGGTGCGCGTCGCCGACACGCTCAAGCGCGTGGAGCATGGCGTGATCGCCCAGACCGTCCCGCGCGAGGCGCTCTGGCGCGCCCAGACGCCGCAGGGCTTCCACTTCAACCTGTTGCGTGACCTGCACCGGACCCATCAGGGGCCCGTCACCGATGATGCAGCCCTTCTGGAAGCCGCGGGGCAGACCGTCGCGGTCGTCGAAGGCTCGGACGACAACATCAAACTCACCCATCCGGAGGATCTCGTGCGCCTGGAGAGACTGCTCGGCCATACGCCGCTGCCACGCATGGGCGTCGGCTATGACGTGCATGCGTTCGCGCCCGACCGCGACCTGATCCTCTGCGGCATCAAGGTGCCGCACGACCGGGGACTCGCCGGGCATTCGGACGCGGATGTCGGCATCCATGCGCTGTGCGATGCGATCTATGGCGCACTGGCCGAGGGCGATATCGGGCGTCACTTCCCGCCGTCCGAAGCCGAGTGGAAAGACATGGATTCCGCGCGTTTCCTCGTCCATGCGGGCGAGTTGATCCGCAAGCGCGGCGGCATGCTGATCAATGCCGACGTTACGCTGATCTGCGAACGGCCGAAGATCGGCCCGCTCGCGCAGGCCATGCGCGCGCGTCTGGCGGACCTGCTGAAGGTCGATATCGACCGCATTTCGGTAAAGGCCACGACCTCCGAGCGCCTGGGCTTCACCGGGCGCGAGGAAGGCATCGCCTGCACGGCCGCGGCGACCGTGCTCGTGCCGGAGGGCACGGCTGCCATTTCCACGCCGGGACGCGCAGCCACCGCTTCCGCTCCGTGACACGCGCCCGCGCGGCCATACCCTGGACGGTCGCGGGCCTCGCCTATCTCGCGCTCGCAACGCGAGTCTCGTCGCTGTTTCCCAAGACCACCGATCAGACAAGCTATTTTCAGGCAGGCGTCGCCGTCGCCCATGGGCATCTCCGGCTGGGCGGCTGGCTTCTGACGCCGCCCGATTTCTGGACGTCGGACATCGCGCTGTCGGCGGTGCTATCACTGGTCTGGCGCATGCTCGGACGTCCCGAGGGCAGCCCGTTTCTCCCGATGCTTCAGCCCGCCATCATGTGGACGGGTCTGGTCGCCTCGGCGATCGCCATGGTTCGTCTGCGCGGCGGCAGATGGCCTGCCGTCGCCATCATCGCCGTCCTGCTGGGCACACCATTGTTCGCGATGCCGGTCGCCTATTTCACGACGCTTTCGGCGATTCATCTCGGCTCGGTGCTTTATGCCGGCTGGGCACTGTTCTGGGCCGCCCGCGCCTTCGACGCGTCCTCCCTGCGTGAAGAGCGCCGCGCCGGCGCGGCCTGCGCTCTCCTTCTGCTCCTTGGTGTCATCGGCGATCCACTGGTCATCGTAAGTGGCACGCTGCCCGTTCTCGTGCTGAGCGCCCGTTCCGGACGGTGGCGGATTGGCGTCATCGCGGTTCTGGCGACGACACTGGCGCGTCTTCTGCTGGCGCTCAATACGGCGACAGGCGGCTTCGCTACAGCGCCACTGCCCCTGCGGTTTGCAGATTTCCAGGCACTCGGCCCGAACCTCGCCGTGACATTGCACGACATGCTGGTGCTGTTCGGAGCTGATCCGACCGGACGCGCCGTGAGCGATACGCTACCCGAGCTGCTTCGCGTGCCGCTGCTGCTGCTCGCGCTGGCGGCCACAATCAACACCGTCCGGCAGCACTTTGTGCCGTCATGGAATACCCTGCTGGTCACAGCATCGGCCCTGACGGCACTTGCGCTGCTGGCCAGCGATCGCATCGGTCTCGAGGCCGGCTCGATCGCCACAGCGCGCTATCTGTTTCCACTCTGGTTCGATCTGACGGTGCTCGCCGCCTGTTGCTTCGGGCGGTCACGTCGCGCGGGCCTGTGGGCCCTGGCGGCGCTGTCCGTTTCTGTGGCAGGCAACGCCCGAGTTCTGCCCCGGCACGCGACCGGCATTCTCTCGGCCGAAGACAACGCGCTCGTTGCCCGGCTGGAAGCAGAGGGGCTGCACAACGGAATCGGCAGCTGGTGGGCCTCGGGCGCCTTCGACGTGGCATCATTGGACCGGTTACATGTCGTCCCGGCCATTGCGGGCGGTCAGTGCGGTCTGTCGCCTTTGGTACAGATCCGCCCCTATTTCGCTTTATCGGACATCATGCGTGGGCCGTTCTTCGTGCTCGTGCCTGCGCCGCGAGAAACCTACGATGAAGCGAATGTACGGGCGTGTCTTGGCACGCCGGCCCGGAAATTTCTTCAGGGACGCTACGAGGTTCTGGTCTACCCCGCCCGTCCCGGCCATCTCAGCTGATGGCGAACAGGACGACGACCACTGGCGTTACGGCCAGCAGAACCCAGGCGCCCTGCGCACAGGTCGCGAACAACCGGGCACCCCGCGCCCGAAGGCTGCGATGACGCGACCGCTCGGCGCGGTGCGGCTCCCAGTCAAACCCTGCAATTCGTCCCCGGTCCAGAGCGGACATCTGTTCGGACATGCCATACTCCCCTGACGGCGTCATGCGATGACGAGATGTTGTCCAATCGCGCTGCAGTGGTCGAGTTACCAATCCTCTCGATTGGTCACACAGCCAACAGCACGATTTCCAACCCCGGGAGATATGTCGCGTAATCGTGGCGAAATAAGGTCTGCAGCGGCGTATGCAGCGTATTTCGTTTCATGAAAGCGCGGCAAAACAAGCCGCTGCCGCAAGATCGGTACCGCGGCCGGCAATCGTATCGGCAAGATGTGGATCATCTCCCCAGATCCGCAACTGTTCCGTCTCGTCCAGCGAAGCCAGCGCCAGCGCCTCTTCGGGCGTCAGCACGCGCTCGACGAGCGCCATGGCCAGCACGAGACTGCCGCTCGCCTGCGCGGCAACGCCCAGTGCTGCAAGCCGCGGCACACCCTGTTCCGTCAGCAGATGCGTCATTGCCTGCCTGGTCTCATCCGTCTGCACGACGGGCAGGATCCCGTTCGTCGTTGCAAGCCTGCCGCCACGCGGCGCGAACCAGCCAAGCCATGGATCGAACCGCGCCGCCTGCAGAGCTCCCATGGCGCCATCCGTCCGATAGCACAGCAGGTCGTTCAGCCCGATCTGAAGAAGGGCTGCCCGCGTCGCATCGGGCGCAGGCGCGATCCGTTCGATCATCGTGCCGGCGATCCGTGTCAGCGGCAGATCGTCCGGCGTAAAGGCGGAAGACGGCGCAATGGCGCGCCACTCCTCGGCGATCGCATCGGCCAGCGCCTGCGTCGGGACACTGAGCGATGCCCCCTGCGGAAGACGGATCGGCCGCCCGTCCAGCCGGACATCGAAGCCCGTTCCGGCGGACTCGACCGAGACATCCGTCCAGAACCGTCGTCGCGCCGTGCTCAATGCAGGATCCCCAGCGAACGCAGCAGGTCGCCTGCCCGGCTGTGATGCGCCGGTGCGGCCTGAGGCGCAGGGCCGGATGCGCCCTCGCGCGCGGCTGCAAGCGTTGCGATGCACGGGTCGGGAGGGGCTGCTCCGCCGATCGTCAGATTGAACCGCCCGTTGGCGTCCCGACCAAGGGCCGCGTGCGGTGCCGCGACCGTACCCGTCACCGTCACGGGCGCTGTGGCATCGCCGCCGCCGAACCCGAGGCTGGGTGTCAGATCCAGCGACAGCGCCTGATCGGCAAGACCCACGGTGCCCTTGCCCGTGACCGCCACGTGTCCGGCGGCCAATCCGATCGTGTCGATGGTCGCCTGGCCGGAGGCGATGTTCATATGGGTCCCGAAGCACCGCAGATCGGTGTCATGCCGCCCGAAGGCGAGTCCGACCGCGCGGCCGACCAGTGCGCTCAGTTCCCGCGAGTCGACCCGTCCGTCGACCACGGATGCGCCCAGATGGCCGGACATGCTGTCGCGCAGCGCGGCCTTCGTGTCGCCCTGCGCCGCAAGTGCACCCACCAGTTCCATGGGACCGCTGACAAGCGTCGGAATGCCGAGCGTGCGCTCGATCAGGGACGAGGGCAGGATCAAGGGCGAAAAGGTGAGGTTCAGCACGGGGACATCACGACTGGCGTCGTAATCGAGTGTTCCCGCAAGACTTGTGTCAGGCCCCTTGCCCGACAGCGGATCGATCCGCAGATGTCCATCCTTGAGCGCGACATGAGCCGTGATGTCGCTGTAATCGACGTGATCGTACAGCACGCGATCAGCCGTCAGGGACAAATCCGCATTCTGGCGTCGCAGACGGCGCACGAGCTCGGGGAGCGGAGGTGTCTGCGAAGCCGGCGCGGGAGCCTGTGCCGCAGGCGGCGATGTCGTCTGCGGTCGCAGGGCCTGCGGAACGGTCGGCGGCACGGGAGGTGCGGCCGGCGTGGGAGCCGGTGCATGCGATGCGTTACCATGCGCCCACAGCGCCTGAAGCGCGTCCAGATCTATCAGGCTGGCATGGATACTACCGGCGATCACGGGCCGTGCCGTCCCGCTGGTCCATGTCAGGTCGCCATCAAGCGCTGCTTCCCGGCTGGAAAACAGCAGATGGCTGCCCGACAGCGTCGAATGCCCGTCGCTCTCGAAATGTCCGCGCAGCGCCACGTCATGCAGCGTGACCGTATCGGCCAGGATATCCGGTGCATGACCTGCGATATCCAGCACGCTCCGGCTCCCGCCGAGCGTCCCGTCCGCGCCAAGCGTCGTCTGCGCACCACTGAGCGTGAGTGAAACCGGCATGGCGGAGGCCAGATGCGACCGCACGGCCTGCACGGCCTGTCCGAGACTGCCGAGCTTGCCCGTAACCTGCCAGTCATGCCCGGCCTGCGACAGCCCGCCCGAGACGGTCAGAGGCTGGTCGCGTCCTTCGGCCTGCAGGGATGCCTGACGGACCGTGAGCCCATGCGGCAGCTGTGCTCCCGATACGCTCAGATGAACGCGATCCACTTCGAGGCTTCCCAACACACGCTCGGAAAAATCGGGTTCGGCATCGCTTGGCTTCTGCGGCGTCGGATCATCGGACACCCGCACGTCGCCTGCGATGCCCCGGACGTCCGGAAGTCCGGCGTGAGGAAACAGTCCCTCGAAATCGCGCAGCTGCGCGATCGCGCCGCGCAGCGTCAGGTCGAAGCCGCGTCCATGAACAATGTTGGCGATCTGGCCATCCAGATTGAGCTGATCCTGTCCGACGCCGGAGGGTCCGAGCGTTGCGCCCAGACTGACCGGCCAAGGCACCTGGGCGCCATGCAGGACGCTGAGCGGACCGATATGCCCGGTCAGCGTAAAGGGCGTGTCTCCGCGACGGGCATGCAGCGCAATCCACGGCGCGTCCGTCACAAGACCATCGAGGTCGAGCTGGTCGATCCCGAACGCCCCGCTTGCGCCGTTCTGCGCATCCCGCCAGGCGACCGCACCATCCAGCACGCGTGCGCTGCCGATTTCGAGCGCCCACGGGGCATGATGAATACCTGAGGGGCCTGCAGGACCTGCCGGCTGCGGCCGGGGATGAAAGCGCCAGTTCGCAACCCCCGCTTCATTCCGCGCAAGCCAGATCCGCGGACCGATCGCCGTGACGTTCTCGAGCCGGAGCCGCCGCGTCAGCAACGGCCACGGCGCGATGCTGGCCCTGACCTCGCGCACCTGCAGCATCAGCGGATGGGCGAAGTCAGGCGGGTCGGACAGGGAGACATCGGTCGCACGGAGGCTCGGCCACGGAAGCACCGAGACATCAAGCTGCCCGACCCGCAGCGTGCGGCCGGTCTGGCGTTCGATGCCGGCGATGAGATCGCGGCGCACGGCCTGCGGATCCACAAGCTTCCTGGCTGCAATCGATACACCGACCACGAACAGCACCACGATCGCGCCGATGGTCAGGATCAGACGTTTCATCGGATCAGGTTTCCCTTGTCAGCCACGCGTCGACGTTCCGGCTCCACGGCATTGTGCGCTCAAGCCCGCAAATCGCCCTAGCGGGACGTGCGTTTCGGCGGCCGCGTCTCGCCGGGCGAGAAGCCCAGGGTCCGGAATGTCTCGCGCATATGAGGCGAGAGTGGGGCCTCGACCAGCAATCGCCCGCCTGCCGGGTGCGGCAGATCAAGCGCGCGCGCATGCAGGTGCAGCCGGTCGGGGAAGCCTTCCATATGCGCGGCCTTGCCGCCGTATTTCGGATCGCCGAGAATGGGCGTGCCCAGAGACTCGCAATGCACGCGCAGCTGGTGCGTGCGCCCGGTCAACGGCGACAGTGCAAGCCATGACAATTTCCGGCCCGCCGCCTCGATCAGTTCATACTCGCTGCGCGCGCTCGCCGCGTCTTCATCGTCGCGCGACGCCCCGATGACGAGCGCACCCGCGCCGGCGCCGACCTTGGCCAGCGGCTGGTCGATCACGCCGCTCGCAGGCGACGGCCGCCCTACGACGACCGCCCAGTACGTCTTGCGCACGTCGCGTCCGCGGAACGCCGCCGCAAGTTTCGCGGCGACACCCGGCGTGCGCGCGAGCAGGAGAATTCCCGACGTGTCGCGGTCGATCCGATGAACCAGCCGCGGGCGGTCGCCGTCTCCTTCGCGAAACGCATCCAGCATCATGTCCACATGGCGCGTGATGCCGGGCCCGCCCTGTGTTGCAAGGCCGGACGGCTTGTCCAGCACGATCACATGCTCGTCCCGATAGATCACCATCCGCTCGGCTTCGCGCGCGAGATGCGGATCGAGCACGGGCGGCGCCGGACGATCGGCCAGCGGAATCGGCGGTATGCGCAGGGTCTGGCCGGGCGCCAGGCGGGTCGAGGCCGTCACGCGACCGCCGTCGACGCGGATCTGCCCGGTGCGGCAGAGCTTCTGCAACGCGCCTTGCGTCAGGTTCGGATGATGGCGACGGAACCAGCGGTCGAGGCGGATATCGGCTTCGTCCTCGCTGACGATCGCGGTGGTGACACTCATGCCGCTCCGCTTGCCCGCAACGCAGGCTTCCTGTCCAGCGCTAACTTGGCAGAGGAACCGCCATCATGACGCTCGATCCCTTCGCCGAACACATCCGCCTGTGGTCGCTTGCCGTGGATGGCCCACCGCTCACCACGCCCAGCAGCCATCTCCTGCCTGTCCGTTACGAGGGGCAACTGGCCATGCTCAAGATCGCGCGCATCGCGGAAGAGCGTCGCGGTCATGAGGCCATGATGTGGTGGCGCGGACGTGGCACGGCCGACGTCCATGCCCATGACGGCGATGCCCTTCTGCTCGTCCGGGCGACAGGTCCACTGCTGCTCGATGACATGGCGCGGTCGGGAGACGACGACCGGGCAACGCGGATCCTGTGCGACATCGCGCGCCGCCTGCACGCCGTGCCGGATCCCGCGCCTCCCGGCCTTTGCCCGCTGCGTCGGACATTCGCGATGCTGCCACCGGCCGCCCGTGCGCATGGCGGCGTGCTGACGCGATGCAGCGCGCTGAGCTGCGCGCTGCTCGACGCGCCGCGCGGCAGGGTCGTCCTCCACGGCGATCTGCATCACGCCAATGCGCTGGATTTCGGTCCGGCCGGCTGGTGCGCCATCGATCCGAAAGGCCTGATCGGCGAGCGCGGCTTCGAATACGCGACACTGTTCCTCAATCCTGACCTTGCCGATCCGTCCCGCCCGGTCGCGGTCGCGCGGTTCGGGCATCGGCTGGGGATCGTGGCCGAAATGGCCGATCTGCCGGTCCGGCGACTCCTGATGTGGGTCGCGGCGTTTGCAGGGCTGTCTGTAGCCTGGGCGCTCGGAGATGGACAGGATCCGTCGGTCGCGCTCGAGATCGCGCGCGAAGCCGTCTCCACGCTCGACGCATGAGCCCTTCAGCCCCGCCGGTCGCGCCTTGCCCGCAGGCTGGCGAGATGACGCCCGATCTCGGCTTCCCGGCCACGGCCGGTCGGCTCGTAGAGAACCGCGCGCGGCATGCCGTCTGGGAAATAGTTCTGCCCGGAGAAGGCGCCGTCCGCATCATGGTCGTATTCGTAGCCCTTTCCATATCCCAGCTCGCGCATGAGCTTCGTCGGGGCATTCCGGATATGGGCAGGCGGGATCAGGCTGCCCGTCTCGCGGGCAAGGGCCCGCGCCCGCTTGTAGCCAACATAGACCGCATTGGATTTGGGAGCTGTCGCAAGATGGACGACGAGCTGTGCCAGAGCCAGTTCGCCCTCGGGCGTACCGAGACGCTCGAACGTCTCCCATGCCGCGATCGCAAGCGGAAGGGCCTGTGGATCGGCCTCCCCCACGTCCTCGGCGGCGAAACGTGTCAGCCGGCGGGCGATATAGCGCGGGTCTTCCCCGCCCTCCAGCATGCGCGCGAACCAGTAGAGACCCGCATCCGGATCTGATCCACGCAGCGATTTATGAAGTGCCGAGATGAGATTGTAATGCTCCTCCCGGTCGCGGTCGTACAGGATCGCACGTCTGGCCAGCATGTCCGACAGCTGTCCGGGATCGAGCGGTGTCGGATCGGGAAGAGCCGCCAGTTGCTCGGCCATGTTCAGGAGATAGCGCCCGTCGCCATCCGCCATGGCACGCAAGGCCGCGCGCCCGGCCTCCGTCAGCGGCAGCGGATGCCCGATCTGCGTCTCGGCCCGCACAAGCAGCTTTTCGAGGCCGGTTTCGTCCAGCCGGTGCAGCACCATGACCTGGCAACGAGACAGCAGGGCAGCGTTCAGGGCAAAGGATGGGTTCTCTGTCGTCGCGCCCACCAGCACGACGGTCCCGCGCTCCACATAAGGCAGGAAACCATCCTGCTGTGCGCGGTTGAAGCGGTGAATTTCATCGACGAACAGGAGTGTGCCGCGTCCGTCGAGCTGCTGGCGCTGCGACGCCTGCTCGAAAGCGCGTTTCAGGTCGGCAACGCCCGAGAACACGGCGGAGATCTGCACGAAGGCAAGATCCGCGCGGTCCGCCAGCAGACGGGCGATCGTCGTCTTGCCGCAGCCCGGACCACCCCACAGGATCAGGCTCGACAGCGTCTCCCGCGCCAGCATAAGCGACAGTGCGCCACGCGCGCCCAAGAGGTGATCCTGCCCCACGACATCCTCGAGGCGTTGAGGGCGGAGCCTGTCCGCAAGCGGCTGGGTCCGGGGTGCCGGGGTCCGATCGGGTGCGGACGGCGCTGATGCGGATGGTGCCTTGGCACCCGACGCGCTGCGCGGAGCGGGCTTGGCTTTTGCCGCATGTTCGCTCGGTGCCGGCGCACCGAACAGGTCGCTCTCACTCGGACCTGCCATCGCCATATCCCTCGCGTCCATCATGTCTCGCCATCAGGCAGGAACATAATGTGTCCGCGCGGTACCGGTAAGGTCTCAGGCCGAAATCGCGGTGTCCGGGATCTCCGCCGGGCATTTCAGCGGGATACCGGGCACCTGCGGGAGGAACTGCGTCTCGAAGATGCGCAGCAGGTCGGGGTCGAGCTTGTCGCCCATATCCTGGAGACGGACGAGCGCGTCTTCCGCCGAAAGACAGGCCTTGTAGGAGCGCGGCTCGACGAGGGCTGTGAAGATGTCGCAGATCGTGGCGATGCGGACGTGGTCGCTGATGGCCGAAGCCGAAAGTCCGTCGGGATAGCCCGATCCATCCAGCATTTCATGATGATGTCGCGTCACGGAAAGCAGCATCGGATCCGCCTCGCCCTGCGCGCGCAGCATGTCATATCCCCAGATCGGGTGCTTCTTCACGAGCGTGAATTCTTCCTCGGTCAGCCGGGCAGGCTTGTCGAGCAAGGCCGGAGGCAACAGCGCCTTGCCGACATCATGCACCATGGCGGCCGAGGTCATGCGGCGGCTGTCCCGCGTCCCGACCCCCAGCGCCACCATGAAACCCGCCATGATCCCTGCCATCAGCAGCGAATGGCGATAGGTCTGGTCATGGAACTGCGCGACGGTCGTCATCCAGCGGCCGACGCCGTCCTTGCGCGTCGCATCGAGCATAAGCCCCGCCGTCCGCTCGGTCTGTTCGAGATCGAGCGGCGCGCCATTGCCTGCCGCATCCAGCAGCCCACGCAACGTGATCTCCGATGCCCCCGCAGCAGCGAGCATCCGCCTGTCGCGTTCCAGTTCGATCAGGACATGGCACCGCGCGGCAATATCCTCCGGCGAGCAGCGTGTATCGATGATCTCCGACGCGCCGGACATGGTGGCGCGGATATGCTCCAGAGCCGAAGGACCGCGCATCGCGAACACCACGGGCACGCCCGCGCGCAGTTCCGGCGGGATCGCGGAGAGCGCCACCTGCATATGGCCGCGCCCGATCGTCTCGAGGCTCGTCACGAGGATCAGATTGACTTCCGGAGCCCCCTTGCCGGCCCAGTCCTGCAGCGCAGACCGATTGAAGCCCGGCATTTCCAGATCGACGACCACGGTCGTGCCGAAAGGCGCGAAAGCCGCTGTCAAAGCGGCCTGACGCATATTGTCGGGACCGATGACGAGCAATGTCGAATGAGGCATCGTGAGCATGCCCGCAGGCAATCATGTCTGCCTTAACAAACCGTGAAGCCGGCGCCTCTCATTCCACCAGATTGCGCAGCGCACCCGGCAGCAGCATTGAGAGCGGCTGCACATGCACCGCCGGCTGGCCCATGGGCCCCGTGACCCGGAACGTGGTCGCCAGAAGGCCGCCGCCCTTCTCCGGGCTGAAGACCCGCCCGACACCGGGCAGGCGACCGGGCAAGGCGTTGATGGCGAAGACCGGCACGATCGTGCCGCGCAGATTCAGGGTCTGTGCGCTCAGGTCCGCATCCCCCTGCACGGTCGCGCCCAGTTCGTCATTGCCGAGACGACCGTCGTGGATATGCAGGATCGGACGATCGAGATGCAGTGGAAGATGCATCCGCGTCACCTCGAAATGCTGGGCATTGCTTTTGGACCAGTCATAGACCGAGAGATGGCTCGCGGCCGTTAGCGCACCCGGCGGGTTGAGGAACGCGAATTCCCCGATATCGAGGGTACCATCGAACGGCGGCGTGCCCGACGGGTTGTGCGGCGTCACGCGCGCCATGGGATCATGGAAATCGCCTGCCAGCACGGCATGTCCGCCCGCCACCCGCTCCGTCACGCCAAGCGCGCTCAGAAGCCTGCCGAAATCGGCGATATCGATCGCGACGTGACGCTCGCGGGCTGCCGGTGCGATCGTGACGACGACGGCAGTCGGGTCGACCACGTGGATCGTGCCGCGTGCCAGATGAACACCGTCATTTTCGAGATGAGCGGTCACGGTCCCGAGTGCGCCCGTCTGCGAATAGAACAGCCGATGTGCCGCAAGATCGATGATCCAGCCGCGCTTGTTCCGGCCGGGCGCCGCCGGATGAGCCGGTGTTCTGGAATGCACGAGCGGCGCGAGATCGAGCGTATCGGCGGTCACGGAAACAGCGATCGGCTCATGATCCGAGCGCGGCACGCCGATCGTTGCGTGCCCCGTGGACCGACTGATCCGGAAGGTATCGAGCACGACCGCGCGGATCGTGCCATCGGCCACGGCGCTGTGCCCCGTGACACTCAGCTCCGGCCCGGCGGCTTCGATCGCGTCCACTGCCGTGATCTGTCCGCCGGCAATCGCCAGATGCGCGCGGGCATCGGCTGAAATACCGCGGGCCTTGTGCCACACGGGCACGGAGAGGTCGGCCCGGGTCAGATCGAGGTCGAGATCCATGTCGGCCCGCCCGTCCGGCCGGGCGCGATAGTCCGAAGTCAGTTCGAGCTGCCCCTGGAACAGGCCGGGCGGCGCAATCCCCGCGCGCACGACATTGTCGGGATCGAGATATGAAACAGCATGGATATGACGGGTAATGCGGTCCGGCGCGCCGTCCGTGAAATCTTCATGGACGGTCACGTCGGTCGGCACACCCGACAACGGATCATGCGCCACGACGTCGAGCGCTTTCGTGGTCGCCTCCAGATGACCGCGTCCGTCGTCCACGGAGCGGCCGAGGACGACGTTGCCGAGATGAACGCGCGTGAAATCGGCCTGCGCATGCAGAGTTATGTCACTGACACGAACCCGGGCAGTCAGCGGAAGATGCAGTGCGACCGTGCTTTGCACCTCGCCTTGAGGATCGCTGAACGGAAACGGATGGCGCGAGAGCAGGTTGAGGCGCCGCTCCGAAAGCAGGGCTACGAAACGCGCGAGACTGCCCGAACTGTCGACACTGATGTCGGCGTCCTGATCCTTCACCATCAGGCCATTGATGCGCATTGAGCCGCTCGGCACCATCAAGGGCCCCGCTCGCGTCAGCTGAGTGCCATGCCCGAATTTCAGGACCAGTGCGTTCGGGCCATCAAACGTCGCACTCGCCTGAAGATTTTCGACGGGAGGCACCGGTGCGAGCCACGCAAGCCGCAGCCCGTCCGCCGTCATGCCGCCGTCGAGCGCGGTCGCCGTCAGCGACGACAGCCCGTGGTCGGCATGTATATGCGCGTGGGCCGACAGTCCTTGCCCTGTTCCGGCGGTAATGTTGCGCGTTACCCAGATCTGGGCGCCGCGCATGATGCTGCTCGGCCAGACTGCGCCGAGTGTTGCGAAATCGAGTGTCGAAGCAGACGCATGCGCATCGCCGTCAATGACCAGCGGCTTCGCCAGATCGTCGGTATTGATTTGCGCGTCGGCAGAAAAAACGGTGTCCGGGACATCGGGATGCGTGGGATCGTTGAGGGCGATCACGGCCTGGGTGATCCGGAGTGTCGCAGCACGCGCCTGTGCCGGCCTGGGCATGTCGATCGCCGCTGTCACCTGTCCGGCTCTGACATGCATGTCCGGCCCGCGCATCTGGCCTACGCTCCCATCGCCGAGCCAGATCTGGGCCGACATGCCGGCGAATGCCATCCCCGGCAGCAGAGCCAGCGCCCGATGGTCGTGGACGGATGTCGGGATCGTGCGGGCAGACGCGCGCAGGGCCACGGGGACGTGCCATTCCGACAGGGTGCGGGCAACGTCCGGCGCGGCTGCGGTGAACGGTGCCAGCGCCGCGGGCGTGACAGCGCTCGATTCATAGGACCACTCGGTCGAAGAGCCGCTTCCTGCATGAGACGACAGGGCGACCCGGGCACTTTCGCCCCTGGCGCGCACCATCATGCCCATCGTGCCCAGCCACGTGTCTCCGGTTCCGCGACGTCCTGAAGCCTGTATCGCGTCGATGGCGATGACCGTATTGGACACGGCATCACGCAGGGTGATCCGCCCATCGGCAAGGGCGATCCGCTGGAGCTGCAACAGGGAAATCGGCGGCGGTGCGCCCCCCGGCCTCATATCGGGCAGGTCGAGGTCCACACTTCCATCACGTCGGCGCTGAAGTGCCAGCCGGACGCCATGGGCCGAGACAACCGAGGGCGCGATCCGATGACGGAGCAGGTCATGCATGCCCAGCCGGACCGATACGTCAGCCAGTGAATCCGCAATTTTTCCATTGGACTGGCTGATCGCAAGGTTCGTTGCGGACAACACCAGATCGGACGCGCGCCCCCGGCCGGCATGATCCCAGAACAGGCTGAGATGCTGCCACGTCAGTCGACCTGCCGGATGGTGACCGATGCCGCGTGCCACCGTGACCGGCAGGACCCGGGAGACATAGGGTGTGATGTCGAGCGGCCGCAAGGTGAGCCGCCAGAGCAGCAGTCCCGATAGCACGGCTACCAGCAGGACGAAGGACACAACCAGAATCAAGGCGCGGCGTGCGACCACGAGACACTCGACGCCGAACTCGTTCATTGTGAAAACCTTGGGTGGTCCCGGCCGGAGGGGCCGCGTCGATGAACAGCCTGTCGCCGCGTTATCGGCGACAGGCGTCTTTCTCAGAGCCCGGCCGCGGCCTCTGCCACGAGCGACGCGTGGTCCGCGGGTTTGACCTTCCGCCAGACAGCCCGGATCCGACCTTCGCTGTCGACAAGGAACGAGCTGCGCTCCATGCCGAAATAGGTCCGTCCATACATGGATTTTTCGACCCAGACGCCATAGGCGTCGGCAAGCACATGCCCTGCGTCACTCGCGAGCGGAAAGGTCAGGCCGAATTTCCCGGCGAAGCGATCGAGCGCGGGAACCGGATCGGGGCTGACCCCGATGACCGTCAGGTCAAGCTTGCCGAGCTGCGGCAGCGCTTCCTGGATACCGCAGGCCTGCGTGGTGCAGCCCGGCGTATCCGCTTTCGGGTAGAAATACAGAAGATACGGCCGGCCTGCGAGCTTGCTGCTCGAAACGCTCGTCCCGCCCGATGCGGGCAGGTCGAACGCAGGAGCCGGATCGCCGATTCCGGGCAGGGCGCGTGCAGGGTCTGACATGTCCCGACCCTGCCCGTTCGCGGCGAACCGATCAAGCGTCACGCGCGGGTTTCAGTAACCCGGATAACCATAGGCAACCGGCGGCGGCGCATAAGCGACAGGCGGCGGCGGTGCCGCGTACACGACGCGCGGCGGCGGCGCATACACAACCGGCGGCGGGGGCGCATAGCCATAGCCGTGATTGACGGCTCCAGCCGCAAGCGCTCCGACGGCCAGACCGCCGATCACGCCGCCGACAACGGCGCCCGGCCCCCAGCCATGGCGATAATACGGGCGATGATATCCGTAGCCCGGACGGCCCCACCCATGGTTGCCCCATCCCTGGGCCTGGGCGGCGGGCGCCATCGCAACGGCGCCGAACGTGCCGGCGCTCAGAAGGCTCGCGGCGATCAGGCTGACACGTGCAAAACGACGCATGGATTCCTCCTCGGTTCAATCGATGGACACCGCGCGGGGCGCTGCGTCCTCAAGATGGAATATCGGCGCGCACCATGACGTTTTTGAGACGTATCGGCCACAATTGCCCGACGAATTGTAACAGACGGCCTGTTCGGCCCCTATCTATTGCGGAGCCTGTCGCACGAGCCTGAAGCCAGACGGAACAGCGAAGATCTCGTCCGAAATCGCATCGCGCGAGACCGCTTGCGCGGTGAGCATGACGACACCACCACGCGTCGCCTGAAGCAGAAGCCCATCGTCCGTATAGCAGACGTCGGCCGCCTGCCGGTCGGTGTCCTCGCTTTCCCAGACCGTGCAGTTCTGCCCGGCCACCTGAAGCGCGGAACCGGTTTTTCGCCAGACGCCATCGGCTGGCGTACCGGGTGCCAGAAAGGACGCCGAAGGAGATCCCGAGACCGTTGCGGTCTGATGCGTCCTGTCGAACACGACCATCACATGGGTCTTGTAATCGCTGACCATGTAGGTCGCGGCCCCGTCGATATCGAGACGCTGACGCCAGCGACGGGCACTCCATCGCATGCGCTGATGCATGACGCTGCCGTTCGGCGCCGTCATCCGATAGGTCACGTCAGAATCGACAAGTGGTGTTACGAGAGGCGCATCGGCCGCCTGTGCAACGCCGCCGATGCACGCAAGCGTCCCGAGCCAGAGTCCGGCCCGGATCGAGTTCAGGATCGTCACGTTACTGCGGGGGCACCGCGCCGGGTGCGGCCCCCGTGACCGGCCCGTTGCCTGCCCCGGGAGCGCCGGCACCGGCACCGCCCGAATGCGGCTTGATCTGCTCGTAGCCGCTGGGCGGCTGGAACTGGCTGCTTGGAACCGGGCCATACTGAACGGTCTGCGCCGTCAGCTGCCCCTGGGCACCATCCGCGTCGACGCCGGATTCGGACAGGATCACGCCATCGTCCGTGACGCATGCCTGCGCCGAACCGTGATCGGTGGAAATCGCCCATTTGTTGCACGCAAGGCCTGCGACCGTTGCCGTGCCGGCAGGCGTGTAATGCATCGACATGCTCAGCAGAAACGGATTGCGCAGGCCGCTGCGCGGCGAAAACTGCATGTAGATCTTCTGCATCGTGCTCACGAGCGTCACGAGCTGGTTCTGCCGATCGAGGATCGTGATCGACTTGCCGCCATTGCCGTCGATCCGAAGCAGGTTGCCGTCGCCCGAGAATGCGACTTTCACCGGAATGGGTGTGGGCGAACCCTGCGGCTGCACCGTGTAGTCCACGGTAACGTCGCGTGTCGGCGCGAGCGGCGGATGCTGGGATGACGGATCGGCGAATGCTGCGCCCACCGGGGCGCAGGACAGGGCCAGTGTGCCGAGCAGCATCATATGACGGCGTGTGGGAAGCATGAACATGATCGTCTTTGAACCTCGCCTTTTCTGACGTCGATCAAACTCCAAATGCCCTGCCGCCGAAACCCCCAAATCCCCCTGCGGCCCGCATCATGCCCGAACAGCCCTGACGGCCCGCAGTTCTTCACCCAGGGCATCGAGAGAAAACGAGTCCGGCCAGTGCGAATAGTGCGAGAGCGCCTCCGCCAGCCGGTCGTGATAGGCGCCGGCTGAAATTTCGCGGCAGCCGAAGCGGGCCAGATGGTCTGTCCGGTACTGGGCATCGAGCAGCGAAAACCCGCCCTGTCGCAGGCCCGCGACCAGATGCACCAACGCGACCTTCGATGCGTCGGTCATGTGAGAAAACATGCTTTCGCCGAAGAACGCGCCGCCAAGTGCGACGCCATACAGACCTCCGACGAGCTTGCCGTCGTGACGGACCTCGACCGAATGGGCGTAGCCCATGTCGTGCAACGCGACATAAAGCCCCGTCAGCCGCGTACTGATCCACGTGTCTTCCCGCCCATGGGCCGGTGCCGCACACGCATTCATGACCTCGCAAAAGGACGTGTCCGCACTGACCTCGAACCGGCCGCCGAGCACCGTGCGCATGAGTTTGCGGGAAGCATGGAAGTCATCCAGCGGCAGCACGCCTCGATGCTGCGGCGAGTACCATTCGATCGCATCACTGTCCCGGGCCGGCGCCATCGGAAACAGGCCAGCGGCATAAGCCCGCAACAAAAGCTCGGGCGTTACGATCAGACCCTGGTCGATGGCGGCTCTCTCCTTGTGCTCCGAACGGCGCGCTCGCTAGAATGACGGCAAGACATTAACCTATCCTGACAGCGCGGCCGCGGCATCGACCCGGTTGTCGCAAAGGACACCCCATGCCCCTGGCCTTTTATTACCTTTTCGGCGCCGTGGGCTTTGCCGCCTTCGCGCTGCTGGACCCGCGCTATCTCGGTCTCGCGAAAACGGTCGGCTCCCTGTATCTGATCCTCATGGTCGTCTGGGGCGTGATCGACACGATCCAGTATTGGCCCCGGCGGAAACGGGGCCTGAATCGTAGCTGAGGCCTCTTACGCCATCGACACATCCGGCTTGGGCCGGTTTGCATTCATCGACTCCGCACTCTGACGCACAGCAGGCCCATAGGCACGTTCGAGCCTGCGGATGGTGAAATGCGCCCGTGCCAGCGCACGATAATGCGACAGGAAAGCCGCATTGAGCGACGCACCGCACAGAGCACCCGCCACCGGCACCATCTGCGCCGTGAAGCGACGGGACAGTCCAATTCCGTATTGTGCGGCAGCTTCAGCCACAAGCATGACGATCGGACGTCCGCGAAGCAGGGCCCGAGCCGAGAAAAACCCGAGCTCGCTTTCTTCCGTCCCACGCTCCGCCGGGAAACTGCGCAACGCGAAAACCTCGATGCAGGCCCGCCGCGTCTCCGGGTCGTGCAGATCCTCGCCCTCCTCTCGCGCGATCTCGGCGATCTCCCGCATGATCGTCAGCGTCGTGAAGCCGATGTCAGGCACGACACCTGCAATGCCGCCGAATCCGCCGATAGCGCCCGAGACGGCGACCGCCGCCTGCGCCGCCGGCTCCCGCCAGGCCGCACGCGGTGCACCGCCCGGAGCGCCGACACCCAGGGCCGCGATATCGAATGCACGCACGATGGCGGTTTCCGCCAGCCCCTGAAGCTTTGCCTGCAGCCCGGGCGCCATGCCCATGCCACGCACGCCCAGACGGGCCGCCTGCCCGACCGCGCTCCCCATCAGGTCAGCCAGCCGAACCAGCACCCCGCGCCCGTGCTCGAGCCGATCAAGCACGGTCTGAAGCTCCTTCAGCGCCGGTTCGTCGAGCGTGAGCGACGTCAACTCGGCGGTGATCGGGGCATAGCCCTGCGTTTCAGTCATCGTATCGGGTTCCTCCTGAAGGACATCATGTGTCCGGCACATGAACATCGTCTGCATCCAGCCTCCTTCATCGGAAGGCCGGGCCGGTGCTCATCGCGTCGGAAACGAAACATCGTTCATTAATGCTACGGCCATCTTTCCGTGCGACACGCAACCCGTAACGTCTGCAGGGACTGCTTGGCTGCATGGCGCACGCATATCTGGTGTCCGGTCCAAACCGGGAGCATGGTTCGGAGTTGAATGTGGCAACGATCCGACAAGACAGGAAACGCAGGACATGATCAGGAATAGACAGTCGGCCGATCATCAGGGCACGGCAGGTTCGCTTCTGGCCCTGATCGCCGGCATGGCAGCAACGGGCACTGCCCTTGCATTGCCGCCCATGCAGATGGACCCGTCGGACATCGCGCCCGCCAACCGGAACATGACGCCTGCGCAACAGGTGGCACTCCCCGATGGAGGCGCCCCCCCGCCGCCGCACGGCTATACCGAAGTGACCGATACCGATCCGCGGCTTGCCCCCTACAGTGCCGACATCACCTCGCGTCAGGGGCCCGGCCTTCCGCCCGTCGGCGCGCACCAGAATATCAACGACGACAACAGCGTGCCCTCGCATTTCTCGGTTGCCGGCATTCCGGTGAAGTTCAATGCACCGGTCACGCCGCCCTACGACACGGATTTCACGTACGGCAATTATGCCGGCAGTTCGGGCCGGAACTACAACGGATCGGGCGTCGCCGCCTACGGCACCGCCGCCCGCCCGCAGCCCCAGCCATAAGTTCCAAGGGGCGCGCTACGTCCTGTAGCCGCCCATGGCGCAGATCTTGTCCCACTCTTCCCGGGTCACCGAGGAGACCGACAGGCGGGACTGACGCACGAGGGCCATGCCGGACAGGCTCCCGGATGCCTTGATGTCCGCGAGTGCGACCGGCTTCGGCATCGGGCCGCAGGCTTTCACATCCACGCAGACCCAACTGCCTTTCGCGTCCTGTGCCGTCGGATCCGGATAGGCTTCACGCACGATCCGGACGACGCCGACCACAGCTTTCTCGCTGACCGAATGGTAGAAGAAGGCAAGATCGCCCACGCGCATCGCCTCGAGATTGCGCTTGGCGAGGTGGTTTCGGACGCCGGTCCATGGTTCGACATCGTGGTCGACCTGCTGGGCCCAAGAGAACGACTCCGGCTCCGATTTAATCAGCCAATACTGCATCCGGCCTCCATGGTTCATGCTCACCGATCTGTGTGATCGGTATAATGCGTCAGGCAAAGGGTTTCCGGGAGGCGCATTTCGCCGTATGTCCGCTTGTGACATCCAATGTCAGAAGCGCTGCCGAGGGCGCCGGAGCCCGTATCATCGTGACCCTGCCTGCAACCTCTCGTATCCCGCCGCAAACTGCCCGCCCCAGCCGTCCGGGCTTCATGAACCGGTTTGCCAATCCCGGCCAGTTCATGCGGCTGTCGTCCGTATTGCTGCCATGGTTGAGCGGTGCTGCAGTCCTGACGCTGACGGTGGGGATCATCTGGGGATTGTTCTATGCGCCGGCCGACTGGCAGCAGGGCGATACGGTCCGGATCATGTATGTCCACGTCCCGATGGCATGGCTTGCATCGCTCGGCTACTTCTCGCTTGCGGTCTGCGGTGCGCTGTCGCTGATCTGGCGCCATCCGCTGGCCGATCTGGCAGCACTCGAAATCGGGCCCGTGGGCGCGGTTGCGACCTTCATCTGCCTTGCAACCGGTTCGCTCTGGGGCGAACCGATGTGGGGGACATGGTGGGTCTGGGATGCGCGACTGACCTCGGTCCTCGTGCTGTTCTTCCTGTATCTCGGTCATATCGCGCTGATCCGGGCCTTCGACGAACCGGCTCGCGGCTATCGCGCCGCCGCCATTCTGGCGATCGCAGGTGCCGTTGACCTGCCGATCATCAAGTTCAGCGTCCAGTGGTGGAACACGCTGCACCAGCCCGACAGCATCACGCTGACCGGCGCGCCCACGATGTCGATGACGATGCTCGCACCGTTGTTCATCTGCATGGCGGGCTTCTCGCTCGGTTTCGCGGCCGTTGTCATGGCACGACTGCGCGCGGCATTGATGGAAACGCGCGCGCGTCAGCTTCTGTCGCGCCGTCATGCCGACAGGGAGGCTGCATGACCCATCTGCCTTATATCGTCGCGGCCTATGCGCTGGCGCTCGGCGCCTCCGCCGTGCTCGGGATCGGCGCCGTCATCCGGTTGCGCCGGGCACGACAGGCGCTGGCGCTCGTCGGGCGCTCGTTTCCGGAAGGTCGCCCGTCGTGAAACGTGGTCTCACGCGCAAGACGCGGCGTCTCTGGCTGGTCGTGTTCTGCCTGGGTGGTCTCGGAATCACGACGGCGCTCGTCCTGAACGCGTTTTCGTCGAACATCGTCTTCTTCATGGCGCCCAGCCAGGTGCGGGCTCATCCTCCCGGCTCCGACCGGACGATCCGTCTCGGCGGGATGGTGGTAGCCGGTTCGGTGAAGCGCGAGACCGAAGGCGAAACGCCGATCGCGCGCTTTGACGTGACCGACGGTCAGGCGGCCATTCCCGTGCGCTATGCCGGCATCCTGCCCGACCTGTTCCGCGAGGGGCAGAGCGTGGTCGCTATCGGCGAGATGAAAGGCGACGGCAGCTTCCGCGCATCCGAGGTTCTCGCCAAGCATGACGAGACCTACATGCCGAAGGAAGTGGCCGAGGCGCTCAAGCGCTCCGGCAAATGGGATCCGCGCTTCGGCAAGGCTCCCGACGCTGCAAGCTGGGACACGATGACGCGCGCGGAAGCCCGGCAGATGGATACCAAGACGGCGCAGGCCGGAGGATAGGCATGTTCGGACCGGAACCCGGCCATTTCGCGCTGGCGCTGGCCTGCGTCCTGGCCCTGCTGCAATTCGTGGTCCCGCTGTGGGGGGCGCATCGCGGCAATGCCCGCCTCGTCGCCCTGGCACCGGGCCTTGCCTTCGCACAATGCCTGGCACTTGCAGCCTCGTTCCTGTGCCTGGTCATCTCCGCCGTGCGCGACGATTTCTCGGTGCAGAACGTGGCGGCCAATTCGGCGGCCGCCAAACCGCTGCTCTACAAGATCACGGGCGTGTGGGGGAACCACGAGGGGTCCATCCTACTGTGGGCGCTGATCCTGGGCATCTGCGGTGCGGCAGTCGCGAGTTTCGGCCGCGGTCTTCCGGCGATCCTGCGCGGGCGGGTTCTCGCAATCCTCGGCGGCGTCTCCTGCGGATTCCAGCTCTTCTGCCTGTGGACATCAGACCCGTTCGACCGGGTCTGGCCCGCGCCGATGGATGGTCAGGGCATGAACCCGCTGCTGCAGGATCCCGGCCTCGCCTTCCATCCGCCCATTCTCTACACCGGCTATGTCGGTTTCGCCGTGCCGTTCGCCTTCGCGATCGCAGCCCTGATCGAAGGCCGGGTCGACGCGGCATGGGGGCGGTGGGTGCGCCCGTGGGCGGTGGCTGCCTGGTGCTTCCTGACCTGCGGCATCGCGCTGGGCTCGTGGTGGTCATATTACGTGCTCGGCTGGGGCGGCTACTGGTTCTGGGATCCGGTCGAGAACGCATCGCTGATCCCGTGGCTGACGGGTACGGCGCTGGTCCATTCCGCAATCGTCGTGGAAAAGCGTGAGGGTCTGAAGATCTGGACCGTGCTGCTGGCGATCGCCACGTTCTCGTTCTCGCTTTCGGGCACGTTCCTCGTCCGCTCCGGCATCCTGAATTCGGTCCATGCCTTTGCGCAGGACCCCGCGCGCGGCGTCTTCATCCTGGCGCTACTGGCGGTGGTCATCGGCGGCTCGCTGATGCTGTTCGCCTGGCGTGCGCCCTCGCTGGTCACTGGCGGGCTGTTCGCACCGCTGTCGCGTGAAGGCGCGCTGGTCCTGAACAACATACTCCTGTGTTCGATCTGCGCCGTTGTCGTGACCGGCACGATGTATCCGCCGTTCATGCAGCTGCTCGCAGGCCGGACGATCTCGGTCGGCAAGCCGTTCTTCGATGCGGCCACCATTCCGCTGACCGTCCTCCTGCTCGCATTCATGGCGTTCGGCACCATGCTGCCATGGAAGCGCGCCCGACTAGGCGCGGTCCTGCCGCGCCTCCTGGTGCCGGCCATCGCCGCCGTCATCGCGACCGTGTGCGCGATCTGGCTGCTGTCGGGCCTGTTGCCGATCCTGTGCGCGATCGGCGCCGTCTGGGTCATTGCCGCAAGCCTCATGGATCTCGCGCAGCGGGTGTCCCTGTTCCGCGTGCCACTGAGCGCGAGCCTGACACGCGCGCGCGCCCTGCCGCGCTCCGCCTTTGGGGCGGCGATCGCCCATATCGGTGCAGGCATCACAATTCTGGGCCTGTGCGGCATGTCACAGGCGCAGCACGCGATCGTCGAGGTCCCGGTCGGTCATACCGAGCGTCTTGCGGGCTATGACTGGACGCTCGAAAATGTGCGCGCCATGCCGGGGCCGAATTATCAGGCCACCGTTGCGACCATCGTCGTGCGCCATAATGACCGGATCATCACTGTGCTCCATCCTTCGCGGCGTGATTTCTCCAGTCAGAACCAGATGACGACCGAGGTCGCCATCCGCACCAACCTGATCTCCGATCTCTATGCCGTCGTCGGCGAACACCACGGCAGCGGACCCGATCAGACCTATATCCTGCGCCTGCACTACAATCCGCTCGCGCCCTGGATGTGGCTGGGCGGGCTGGTCATGGCGATCGGCGGCGGGCTTTCCCTGTCCGATCGCAGGCTTCGGGTCGGTGCACCGCGTCGCGCACGCACGTCTTCCGGCGTGCTGGCATCATGAGCGCTCAGGACAGCGCGCATGACACGCACCGCCAGGCGACGCGACGACGGTTGCTGACGGCAATCCCGCTGGCCGGTGCCGGGCTGCTCGGCATCGGGTTCTGGCGGATGCTGGGCCATATGGGCGACGGCAGTTTCGATCCGCGCGCCATCGATACACCCATCATCGGCCGGACAGTCCCGACATTCGCCCTCCCCGGACTCGGGTCGCATGCAGGCTTCACGGCCTCCGAGCTGTCGGCGCAGGGAAAGCCGATCCTGCTCAATTTCTTCGCCTCGTGGTGCATTCCCTGCATCGCGGAAGCGAAGGCGTTGCAGGCGATCGCAACCAGAATTCCCGTCTGGGGCATTGCCTACAAGGACCGACCGGACGACGCGCTGGGCTTCCTCGCCCGCGACGGCAACCCGTTCGCGCAGGTAGCCCAGGATCATGACGGAACGGCCGCGATCGACTGGGGCGTGTCGGGAGTGCCAGAGACATTCCTGATCCTGCCCGGCGGACGCATCGCTTGGCACTACTCCGGCGGGCTGGAACCGGACGCCTACGAGCGCCAGATCGCGCCGCAGCTGCACCGCGCCGGGCTGCCGACATGAAGCGCGTATTGCTGACCCTCCTGTTCGTCATGGGCATGGCGCTTCCGGCGCTGGCGGTGGACGATCCGTCCGAGATGCTGCCCAACCCCGCGCAGGAACATCGGGCAGAGCGGATCGGGTCGCAGTTGCGGTGTCTCGTCTGCCAGAACGAGTCGATCGAGGACAGCTCCGCACCTCTGGCCCGCGACCTGCGGCATGTCGTGCGCCAGCACGTTGCGGCCGGCGAGAGCGATCGCCAGATCATGACCTGGATGACGCAGCGCTATGGCGATTTCATTCGTCTGCGTCCCCGCCTGACCCTGGAGACGGCCCTTCTGTGGGCGATGCCGGCCCTCGCCCTGCTGATCGGCGTCGGTCTGGCGGTCATGAGTTTCCGCCGTCGCAATACTCCCCCGCCTGACCTGACCGAGGCCGAACGCGCCCGACTGACTGATTTGAGCGACCCGATTGCATGATGTGGCTTGGTATTGTCCTGATCTGCGCGGTGGCGCTGCTGCCCGCGCTGGTCAGCCTGCGTCGCGCGCCGCGCCCCCGTTCCGAACGCGAGTCCGCGCTGGCGCTCTATCGCGGGCAGCTTGCGGAACTTGATCGCGATCACGCAGGCGGCCTGATCGGCGCTGCGGAATACGACGCCGCCCGTCTTGAGATCCAGCGTCGCCTGCTGGCCGCCGATCGGTTGCAGGACGCCGAGATCGTCCCTCCGCGGCGCAGCCGGGCCGGCTGGATTCTGGCAACCATTCCCGTCCTGGCTTTTGCACTCTACCTCACGAATGGCCATCCGAGCCTGCCCGCCCAGCCTCTCAGCCTGCGCCACACGCCACAGGATGCGAAGAGCGATGCGTTGATCGCGGAACTGCGTAACGGTCTTTCAGGGCTTGCGCCAACCGACCCGCGTTATGCACAAGGCTATTTGCTGCTCGGACAGGCCGAAGCCTCCCGTCAGCATTATGCGGCGGCGGCCCGTGCCTGGCATCGCGTGCTGGATCAGAAGTTCGATCCCATGCTGGCGCTGCAGACCGCCGAGGCGCAGACGCGCGCCGAGGGCCATGTCAGTGCCGACAGCCTTGCACTCTACAAACAGGCAATCCCCGCCATTCCGCAGGACGCACCGTATCGCATGAGTATTGAAGCCCGCATCGCCGAGGGAGAGCACGATGCGTCTGCCACCCGTTGAAGTTGATGCCGAAACAGCGCCGTTGCCGATGCTCGAGCCGGAATTGCGAGCGGTCGAGATCTGTCCGATCTGCCGGGCCAAGATGCGCCGGACGAGCGAGTTGTGCCCGCAATGCGGTGCCGAACGTCAGTATGGCCCGACCCGCATCGAATCGCTGATCTGCACCGGGCTTGGCATGGTGGCCGTCCCTTCGCTGATCCTCACCCTGGTCAAGCCTTCACCCTGGCTGGCACTGTTCGTCGTTATCGGCGGACTCCTGGGCTTTTTCGTCGCCAACGTCCGCTTTGGCGGAGACCGGTGGATCCGCAAACGTCACGCATAGGCCCCGATGGCCCACGCTCGAATGCCGCGTTCATCGAGCGCTGCCGCATTCCGGCGTGATCGTCGTCCAGACCCGGCCGCACTTCGCCGGGCTCGTGGAGCCTGACACCGCATCGCTTTCAAGGCAGCGCGTCGGCACAAAAGACAGTCTTGTCCCGACGTCCGTTCAAAGATGACCGGCCGATCCCGCCACGGCATCTGCGTCCCGTGACGGATCAGGGCGCAGGCCCGGTCAGCTCCGCATAGAATTGCACAGTCTCCCTGATCTTCCTCTCCCGCATGAACGATGAGAGGTCATATGCACGCGGTTGCGCCTCCCGCAGACGGAGCAGTCCGTGCATCAGGGCGTCATCGTCTTCCGGCGGCACGAGAATCGCCGTCCGGTCATCGAGAATGTCTGTCACACCGCCGGCCCGCGTTGCCAGAATGGGCAAGTCCGCAGCCATGGCCTCGAGCAGGACGAGGCCGAACGGCTCACGACGCGACGGCAGGACGAACCCGTCAAAAGCCGGTAGCAACCGACGCAGGTCGGGACGAAAGCCCATGAAGGTGACGCCTGGCGATGCAAGCTGCGTCAGCGCCGGCCGCTCCGGCCCGTCTCCGAACAGGAACAGCCTGCTGTCGGCAAGGCGCGGATCGGCACGTGAAGCAGCGGCGAACGCCCGCAGAAGGCTCGCGAAGCCTTTCTCCGGCACGAACCGCCCGGCAGCGACCAGGATGAAATCGTGTTCTGCGATCCCCAGAACGGCGCGTGCCTCCTGCCGGCTCAGCATCGGCACGGGATTGAGCCAGTTGCCGATGACACGATGGGGAATGCGTGACGGAATGGCGCTGCTCTGCCAATGCGCGATGCAGATGAGCGCATCGTGACCGGCATAGGCCCGAGGGCGATAGGCATTGTGGAGCGTGGCCACGAGCTTCGCCCGACCGCGCAACGGCCGCAGGAGACGCGCCCGCGCGCTGGCCCGGCCCAGGTGCGTATGGATGATATCGAAGCGCTCCCGAAGGAGCAGGCTGGCCAAGCCGGCCGCATACCCCTTGCGGCCTGCCCGCAGCACGCGGGGACCGGGGCGTAGGATGTCGGCGATGTCGGCGCCGGTGGCCGGATCGTGCGTGTCGCGTTCGAGCAGGAGCGTAACGTCATGATCGGCGCTCAGGGCTTCCGTCAGCCCGGCAACGTGACGCTCGGTGCCCGCGAGTTCATGCGTCGAGAGACAATGCAGGAGACGCACGGGCGCTGTCTGTCAGCCGCGTCCGCCCATGCCGCCACCACTCAGGCCGCCTTCGAGCGGCGTCAGCACGGCGCGGCGGGGATTACGCGCCGTGCGCTGCTTCGGCGGCCGCTGTTCGCACGAGATCAGATAGATGCCGATGACGAACACGACATAGGAAAGCGTGAAGAACCAGCAGCCCAGCGCCAGTTGCGGCGGGGCTTCCGCGCCCTGCCAGGCGGCCAGCAGCGCGAACGGGATCGACATGGGCCGCATCCCGGACAACATCGGCCGCAGCGGATTGGGCTGGCCCCGACGCACGAGCTGTCGCACACGGCTGATGCCCACGAAGAACGCCAGCCCGACGCACCATACGAGCACGTTGAACATGGCGTCGCCGATGGCCATGTGACCGACGATGATCATCATCGCGATCGCGACACCCGACAGCAGGATCGCGCCGAGCTGACAGCTCATGCCGATGTCGATGGCAGGCCACCGCTCGGGAAGCCGGTCGGCGATCGGCTGCCAGACATGCTCGAGCAGCCAGGAATCGATCTGATTGATGCGGTCACCGATGGACATCGCAGCGATATAGCGAGCGCGCGCGCGATTTGCACCCCTGATGCGTCGTCATTGGCATATCGGACCGCCGGACATGGACACCATGGCGATCCGCGCGGTTAAGTGGGCTGAACGACGTCCAACCGTCCGGAGTATCCGAACCGTCATGTTATCCGAGAAGCTGTGCCCGCCCGCCGCCCACGCCCGTTGCCGAGGCGCGGCAAAAGCCGCACTCGCCGTCCTTCTTTCCCTCGGCACGTCCGGCATCGCGATGGCGCAGCAGGCCCCCCTGCGTGCCACGCTGGATAACGGGTTGCGTGTCGTCATCGTCCCGGACCATTTGGCGCCGGTCGTCAGCACGGAAATCAACTACCTCGTCGGATCGTCGGACGCTCCGGACGGCTTCCCCGGCACCGCCCATGCCCTCGAACACATGATGTTCCGCGGCACGAAAGGCCTGAGCGGCGATGCGCTCGATGCGATCGGGGCGCGCGTGGGCGGCGACAACAACGCCGACACGACCGAGGACGTCACCCAGTACTTCTATACCGCACCCATCGAAGACCTCGGCATCCTGCTGCGCGTCGAAGCCGACCGGATGCGCAACCTGACGCTGTCGGACGCCGACTGGAGCACGGAACGCGGCGCAATCGAGCAGGAGGTCTCACGCGATCTCTCAAGCCCGATCTATCGCTACACGGCCCAGCTGCGCGGCATCATGTTCGCAGGCACGCCCTATGCCCATGACGCGCTCGGCACGCGCCCGAGCTTCGACCGGACGGACACGAAGCTGCTGCACAGCTTCTACGATTCCTGGTACGCGCCGAACAACGCGATCCTCGTCATCGTGGGCGATGTTAATCCGCAGGCCACCCTGTCGCAGGTTCGCGCGGCTTTCGACGGTATCGCAAGACGCCCCCTGCCCCCGCGCCCGGCCTTCTCGCCGGAGCCGGTCACGGCGAAGACACTGTCTCTCGACACCGATCTTCCGATCGGGCTTGCGACAATGGCCTGGCGGATGCCCGGGCTTCGCGCACAGGATTTCGCGGTCGCGGACATCCTCTCCGACGTGCTCGGCTCCAACCGCTATGCCCTCTATGGTCTCGTGCCCCAGGGTCGGGCCCTGACGGCCGGCTTCGACTATATCGCAACGCCTCAGGCGTCGTTCGGTGTGGCCCTCGCCGGCTTCCCGAAGGGTGCTGATCCGAAGCCGTTCATGGAGTCGATGCGCGTCGTGATTGCCGATGCCCGCGCGCATGGCGTTCCGGCCGATCTCGTGGAAGCGGCCAAGCGCCGCGAGGTCGCGCAGCTTGAGTTCAATGCCAATTCGATCAGCGGTCAGGCCAGCGCGTGGTCGCAGGCGCTGGCGTTCTCCGGCCTGTCGTCCCCGCAGGATGTGATCCGGGCGTATCAGGCCGTCACGCCTGCGCAGGTGAACGCTTTGGCCGCGCGCCTGCTGACGCCGGAGACCGCCATTACGGCCAATCTGATCCCGAGCGAACGCAACGCACCGATGGGTGCCGGCGGGTTCGGCGGCTCCGAGTCCTTCTCCAAGCCGCCGGCAGCGGGCACGAAGCTACCGGATTGGGCCAGTGCTGCCCTTGCGCGTCTGGCCGTGCCCACGCCGCCCGCCACACCGGCTGCCTTCACGTTGCCGAATGGTTTGCGCCTTCTGGTCCTGCCGGAGCATGTCAGCCACACGATCCAGCTTTTCGGCTCGATCCGTCAGAACGCCAATCTGGAGGAACCGAAGGGCAAGGAAGGTGTCGCTTCCCTGACGGACGCCCTGTTCGAGTATGGCAGCACGAGCCGGGACCGGCTGGCGCTGGCCAAGGCGCTCGATGATATCGCAGCCGACGAAAACGCGGGTGCGAATTTCGCGCTTGGCGTGCTGACGCCGGACTTCGACAAGGGGCTTGCGATCCTTTCGGATAACGAGCTGCATCCCGCCTTCCCCGGCCAGGCTTTTGCAATCCTGCAGCGTCAGGCCGCGATGTCTCGCGCAGGCGTCATGCAGTCGCCTGACTATCGCTTCCGCCGCAGCGAACTCCGCGCGCTCAACGTGCCCAGTGATCCTGCTCTGCGTGAAGCAACGCCCGAGAGCATCGCCCATCTGACGCTCGATGATGTCCACGCATTCTATACCCATGCTTTCCGCCCCGACCTGACGACTATCGTCGTCGTGGGCGACACGACGCCCGAGGCTGCTCACGCCGCGATCCTGAAGGCGTTCGGCGGATGGACGGCCAACGGTCCGAAGCCGCTGGTGGATTCGCCACCCCGGCCGGACAGCCGCGCGTCCAAGGCCGATACCCCCGATCCCGGCCGCTCGCAGGACGACGTGACCCTTGCGGAGACCATGGGCCTGACGGTCAGCAACCCGGATCGATACGCGCTTCAGGTCGGCAACGAGGTTCTTGGCGAAGGTTTTACATCGCGCCTGCTGCAGGATCTGCGCGTGCGCACGGGCTATGCCTATTTCGCAGGCAGCAGTGCCCAGATCGGGCGTACCCGCAGCGCGTTCGTGGTGAATTTCGGCGCCGATCCGGACAAGGCCGGCGCCGCGACGAAGGCCGCGATCCGGGACGTCTCGGCGATGCGCGATACGATGGTCACCGATGACGAGCTGGTGCAGGCCAAGGCTGGTTTGCTGCGGCGCATGCCGCTGCAGCGGGCGAGCTTCGCGGGCCTTGCCGGACTCTATCTGCGCCTTGCCGATCTGGGCGAGCCGCTGGATACGCCCGCGCATTCGGCACAGGCGATCTACGCGGTTACCGCGGCAGACGTTCAGACGGCGTTCCGCACCTGGGTGCGGCCGGCCGATCTGGCGGAACTGATCCTGGGTCCCCAGTCGCACTGACATGAAAAAGGGCCGCTCCGAACGGAGCGGCCCCAATATTGAACGCCCGAGGCGTGGAGGCCGGCCTCCACGCCTGTCAGCGCGGGATCAGGACAGCAGGCCTTCCTGCTTCAGAACGCCCAGCGCATGACGGATGCGATGACCATACGTGTGCTCCGCCTTCGTGCGCGCCTGCGCCCGCTTGGCTGTCTCGAGCACGGCTTTCGGATCGTCGATGTACTGGGCGACGAGACGATCGAAATCGACCTTGTTCGAGAAGACCGGGATCTCGTCCTTCGCGTAGTAGCGGTGGATCTCGTAGGTGTCCTCGTGGAACACCTGGAACGCACCGGCCAGTGCCGCTTCGAACGTGCGGGGGCCCGGCGTCGACGGCGCGATCATGAAGCGCTTGTTTTCGAAATGCAGCGACCGCCCCAGGTTGAGCACGATCTTCGAACGGCGATACAGCTCGATAAGCTGCGCCTTCTCGATCCGCGCGTCCGAGAAGCCGATCCCGAGTTCGCCCCAGCCGGGACCCACGATCTTGATGTTCAGGTTGCGCAGGGTCGGCAGCAGGTTGCGCACGATATCCTTGCGGCTCGTGAACGCGACACCACAGAACAGGACGTCGATCGTCTTCTCGACCTCCTCGTCGATCGGCACGTAGTGCAGCTTCGGGCAGGCCGCGAGCGGTAGATGGAACGCGCGTTCACGCTGCCAGAAATTGGTGCCCCAACGATCGCAGGAGAACACGACGTCGAAGTCGTGCGAGACGCGATAGTTGGCGTCCTGCTCGTAGGGATCTTCCGTCGCCCAGAAGACGGTGACCGCGCCGACCTTCTTCGCCTCGCGGCAGACCTCGCCGAAATAGGTGCTCTCGGGCAGGTAGGAGCCGATGGCAAAGACGATCGTGGGCTTCAGCCACTCGATCGAGGCAGCCGCGCCGCTGATATGCACGGCATGAGTGTTTTCCTCGCCGAACACCTCGGCCCAGCCGGCCATGATGGACTCGCGGATCTGCGCATTGGCCTGGGACTCATAGCGGCCGCCGCTGCAAACCAGCACGCGGCCGGAAATCGCGCTGGCCTGCACGGTCATGGTGTCGGCGGAACTGGTCTTGGATGGCGGCATCGAGCGGTCCAATTCTCAAAAACGAGGGGCATCTGGAAGGCAGAGGAAAAAGGTCGGGGTTCGCGAGCGGCTCAGACCATGCAGCTCTCCAGAATCTCCGACAGGGTCTCGCGGAAGCGTTCAGGTGCGCAGTCCTGCGAGACGGCGAAGATCGCACCTTCGCGGATCGTCTCCCAGAGTGCGGGATCATCATGGAGTCGCGCCACGGCCTGTGCGAAGGCCAGAGGATTGCCATTGCCGCCGGACACGATTTCCCTGTCCGGCTGCCAGCCGAGCTGCCCGATCAGGAGATCGGTCGCAACCGCAGGAAGTCCGTACGCCGCCGCCTCGTGCAACTTGAACGGCAGACCGCCCGCAAAGCGCGTCGGGGCGATGAAGACCCGGTGCGCATCATAGAGCGGCTCGAGATCGTCAACCGGCCCCAGCAGCTCGACCCGCGCATGCAGCCCCAAGGGACCCGGATCGACTGACGGATGCAGGAAGCCCGCGATCCGCACCTTCACGCCGGGCGCCAGCATCCCGTCGAGAAGCGGCAGCACGCCCTGGACGAACCACAGCAGCGCATCGTGATTGGGCGAGCCCTCGTCATGCAGCGCGCCAATGAACAGAATATCGCTGCGCTCGGCAAAGGGGCGTGGCGTCGGCATGACATGCGCCAGATGCCCGAGCGTCGAGACGTTGTCGTAACCCGCGCGCCGGATCAGGGCCGCGTCGGCTTCGGTGACGGCTACGATCCGCTGGCAGAAATGGGCCGACTCCAGTTCCAGACGCAGAAGCTCGTCCATGCTCTCCGCAGGCATGGGGAGCCCCAGCACCTCGGCCCGGCGCAGCGTGCGCGGCGTTGCCACCACCTCGGTATCGAGCACCGCGCCGCCCGGGGGCAGATAGCGGCTCATCTCGTTCATGATCGGCAGAAGACGCGCCATGTTATGGACACGCCCGATCCAGACCAGATCGTAATAGCCCGCGCGATCCTGCAGGAATTCGGCGAAATCCGCGAGGCTGCGATCGGCGATCAGCTCGACCGTCTCGGGGAAGTCCCGATAGAGCGTCACGACGTCGACACGGCGCGGCAGCACTGGAAACACCGTGACCTGATGACCCAGCGCTGCCATTTCGCGCACGACATCGTTCGACCGCACATATCCCGAACCAAGCGCCCGTAGCGGCAGCCGATCCTCGATGTAGAGGATCCGCCGACCCGCGCCGCGACGACCGCGCGCCAGCACGGCATTGCGAACATGCGCCGGCTGCTGGTGGCGCAGGAAATCCGCGTGCTGGCGCGCGAAGACACGATGATTGGTCCGGATCAGGGTCTGTGAACCCACGCTTCCCGAACTGCCGAATTCCAGATGCTCGACCACGGCGAGCGGCTCATAGACGATCCGCGCGCCGCGCTTCGTCAGCCGCAGGCAGAGATCGGCATCCTCGAAATAGGCCGGGCGATAAGTCGGATCATAGCCGCCCAGAGCACGCATCAGATCGGCCCGGACGAGCAGACAGGCTGCCGAGCTGTAATCGACATCGCGCACGAAATTGGCTTCGGTAACGCCGGGATCGTCCTCCCTGCGGTAACCATAGGTTGCGCCGTCACGCCAGATGATGGAGCCCGCTTCCTGAAGCCGCATGTTGGTGCGGATCAGCTTCGAGCCCACGGCCCCGATCGTTGGATCCGCGTGAAGTCTGCGCAGCATGTGCGCGATAGCGCCCGGATAAAGCCGCAGGTCGTTGTTGAGCAGCAGCACGGCCGGCGCCCGGGCCAGTTTCAGCGCGGCGTTGCAGCCTTCGAGATAACCCAGATTGTATCGGTAGTTCAAAACGCGGGCCCCAGGCACCAGCGTCTCGAAATGCCGGCTGTCGTCGTGCGATCCCGAATTGACCAGCAGCAGTTCGATGTTGCCGCCATAGTTCGCCCTGAGCGACGCGAGCGCCATCATCGTCAGCGCCAGCTGGTCGTGGACCACGACAATCACGCTGATTTCGGGAACGCCGGATGTGTGAAAGGCGGCCGGCCGACGAATGAGGCCCGGGAGCAGGGCCTCGGCTTCACGCACGAACATCGCGCGCGTCGCGGCTTCGTCCGGCGGGGCCGTATCCATCGGATATTGTGTACCTGACAGGCCAAATCCTGCGCCACCGACCTGCCGTGCGACATAATGCGCATACGCATCGGGATAGAGGCCGTCTTCAATATCGGCGCGCACGCGCGGCTGCGCTGCGTAACTGCGCAGATCCACCCCCGGCGCGGGTGTGCGTCCCTCACAGGCGCCGAATCCCACGAAGTGCTCGTATCCGTTGCGGAAATGACCCTCGGTGATGCTGGGCATCACGTCCGGATTCTGTTCCGCGTAGTGCGCTTCCGAAAAGAACGGCTGCGGGTCAAAGAGCCGCGGCGTGTCGTTGGTCAGATAATGGTGCAGTGCCGAGCGATAGACGCCTTCGGCGATCTCCTGCGCGACGTCGGGATATGTCTGCAGATACCAGACCGGATCGAAATACCAGGAAACGCGCCCGGAATCGGCGACGGCTGCATCAGCGGAGAGATAGCCCGAGAACAGCGATCGACCGTTGAAGGCCGCGTCGTGCCGGAAGGTTATGTCTTCGCACAGGGAGGCATCGAAGAACGCATGGGGCTTCGAAAATCCCAGCGCGCCGACTGCAAGAAAATGATCGTAGCCATTGGCGAATCCCTGTTCCGCCAGACGGGCATCTGTCAGTGCGGGGTGCGCCCACCGATAGGCGGATTCCGAAAACAGCCAGTGCGGGTCGCGGTCATGACAGCCCTCGGCGCGATAATGGGCGAAGCCTGACTGGACCTCGTTGCGCGCGATGCTGCGATAAATGTCGGGATAGACCTGTCGATACCAGTTCTCGTCAAAGAACGGATTGGGAGAGTGGCCGTAGCGCTGTCCGATCTCCGTATAGAAATCCTGCGCACTCGGGATGTGCTCGCGCTCCATCCATTCCGGAACTTCAGGATACGTCCGCAGGTACCAGGCTTCATCGAAAACCGACCATACCGGTGCCCGATCGGTTGCTGCTGCGCGCGCGCCGGTTTTTTCAGACTGCATTTCTTCGGTCGACACGCTGGGATCGGTCCTCTTGCAGGTGTCGGGCCGCCACGATGGGCAGCCCGGTGCAGGTCAATCGCCGGATCAGGCGCCGGCCATTTCCAGCAACTGGACGATCCGGCTGGCGGTCTGCTCGCTGAGCGGAGCCCGCGCAACCGACGTCACACGCCCTTCGCTCACATCCAGCACGATATCCGTCGGACGCATCCCGAGCACATCGTCCACGACGTTGACCAGGCTGAGGCGATACCGGCCGTCCATCGTTCGGGCATAGCCATCGCCCAGCCAGAGGCGAGCAGTGAACCCGGCACAGAGCGGCGCATCGTCGAAGAACGTGCCGACATCCTGACGGATCAGGCGTTCCGCGCCGAACAGGATCGTCTCGTCGCGCTCCTCGTGCACGCATGCCACGTAGAGCTGGCCGGCACGCTGCGGACCATGCAGGAATGCCCAGCCACGAATGGCGATCGAGCCATCTTCCGGAAGGCCCTCGGCCGCATCCCCGATCAGGCCGCTCAGGTCGTCGATGTAGTATTCGAGGTCACCATCGGGATGCCTGCGCAGATCACGCTGGCTCAGGCGCGACAGCTTGATACCGCGCAGCACGCCGTCGCCATGCGACACCCGGTCGAAATCCGACAGGATGACGCCGTTGGACGGTTGCGCCCGCCGGATCTCCGTAACCTTGCCGCCTTCGACCGTGATCTGGATCTTGGTGAGCTGGAATGCACCCTGCCCGTTCACGACATTGATCAGGCCGACACGGAAACGACCCTCGCACCACTTTCCGCGCAGGGCGACCTGCCCCTCGAAGCCGGCCCGGCGCGGTGCGCCCGGGAAGATCGAGCCCAGATCGGTACGGAGTTCGCGGATGCAGTTGAGGAAGATCATCGGCTGATCGCCCGAGCCGATCAGGACCGTATAGAGATTGCCTGCGGAGCTTACGCCCGGCAGCAGGAACCAGCCACGGATGTGGAACTCGTTCGCGCCCGGGAAGTCCTCGTCCTCATAGTCGCTCAGCACGTGCCAGCAGACATCGTCCACGTAGCATTCGGCGCCCTGCACCGAGTTCCAGTCGTTGACCGGCTCGGGCAGTTCGACGGCGAGATCGCGCGTGGTCGGCGGATCGAAAATATGGCGCGGCGGCGCCTGATGACGCCAGGACGGATGCGGCAGCAGGTGAACCTGGCCCGCATCGAACTGGAGCTCCGCCACGCCAAGCTCACGCCGCGGCGCGACATCGCGATAGATGTCGAGAAGAGCCGCACCGTAGTCCGTCGCGCTCGTCCAGAGTGCCGGCGTGATGTTGGCCATCATCTGCTTGCGGATGCCTTCCGATGCGCGAAGCAGTTCCAGACGTTCCAGGACCATGCTCGGGCGACCGATCGGCACCTTGAACCCGTTCACGCCGTCCGTCACGCGATCGCCCAGGGCACCGACATCGGTCACGATGGGTACCAGACCGTTCTGCCAGGATTCGGACAGCGAGATGCAGTAGGTCTCGGGCCAGATCGACAGGTTCAGCGCGACGTCTGCGACCTTCAGCGCCTCGATCTCGCCTACCGAATAGCGGCCATAGACCTTCACGTTCGGACGCGCTCCGGCGTTGAGAACAGAGTCGTATTCCGGATGCACGTAGCCGAAGATGTGGAACTCGAAATGGTCCGGGTGCGCCAGTTCGATCAGCGACAAAATGGTGTCGGCACCCTTGGTCCGCAGGAAGTTGCCGACGATCGCGATCCGCAGCGGGCGACCATCCAGAGGCTCATACGGTTTGCGCGCGACAGGCACCGTGTTTTCGGGCGACGGAATACCGAGCACGTAGCTCAGCTTGTGATCCAGCAGCGGATAGATCTCGTGCGTCAGGTCACGCGAATGCTTCGTGCCGAACAGGATCGCATCGACCGACTGCAGCATGAGGGCCACGAACGCCCGGCGCGTCTGCTCTCCGCCGTATTCGACACCTTCGGCAGCCTTGAGCGTGATGTCCGCTGCGACGACCGACTTCACTTCGTCTTCGTTGTACCGAAGCTCGTGGTTCAGCAGGTTGTAGCGCGCTGAAACCAGCCAGAAGTCGTGGGCCGAGAACACGACGCCCGCGCCGTTCGCCTTGGCGATGATCGGCAGCGACAGCGCATGATGGCCGAGATGCTGGAAATGGACGATGTCGAAATTGTACTGGCTGATGGCCGAGGAGAAAGCCATTTCTTCCGGCGCGTCGCACATGGCGTCCATCCAGCCGACTTCCGGCACGTCGAACCGCTCCACCTCACGACCTGCAGCCGTCGTCAGGCGGCAGTGGTGGCCGCGACGCAGCCAGTAGAAGAATTCGACATCACGGCCCAGAAGTCCGCACAGCATCTGCTGATAGACCTCGACGCCGCCCCAGGCCTGCTCATGGATTGTGGAGTGGGTGCACATCAGCACGCGCAGACGACGCCGACGATTCGAGATCAACGGCACGTCTTCACGCGACCGGCGGCCGAAATTGGCGCCTGTGATGTCCGCCATCCGCTGCAGGCGGTGGTCGTACAGATGCTGCTCGAGCACTGATTTCTGGCCAGCGATCGCGCTCTTGCGACGCAGCGAACGATTGGACAGCAGGCGGGCGATATGATCGATCACGCCGCGGGTATCACGCGCCAGAAGCGTGCCGTCGACCTCGTCGAAATAGCGCGATTCCATGGATTCGGGTGCTTCGACGACCTGCGCTGCACCGGCCAGGGCGAGTTCGTAGAAGCGCGGTCCCGGCGCCGTCGCCTGGCTGACGTCGCCATGGCTTGCATAGTCGCGGAACATCGTCAGCGTCACGGCGGACGCATTCGCAAAGTCGATGAAGGCTTCATGGCTGACAGGGCGCTGGATCGCCAATGCCGACAGATCGGCGGGCAGCGGCGGAAGATACTCGTTGCCAGGGCAGATCAGCTTCAGCCGGGCTTCCGGAAAGGCCGCGATCACATGCCGCAGAGTGTGTACGCGATTCGGCCACATCGTGCCCGCGAAGAAGATGTCATAGTCGACATCCCCCGCAGCCCGGACCTTGCGCTCGTGAATCGAACGGCTGGCCGCCAGGGGCAGGTAATGGCCCTTGCCCCGATAGTATTCCGCGCAGGACGGATCGTTGGTGAAGACATAGTCGAAGAGATGCGCGTTCTCGACATTGAAGTCCCGCATGAACGGGTCCTCGAACGTCCAGAGGATCATCGTCTTGAAGGCCGGCCGGACACGACGGATCAGCTGGAGGTTGATCCGCTGCGCGTCGAGGCAGATCAGCGTATCGTGTTCGCCGGATGCGGCCAGGGGGCCGAGAGACATATTGTCGGCAACGACAATGTTCTCGGCCCCGAACAGTGCCTTGGCGGAGCGCTCGACGGCGAGAGTCAGATAGGCGTTGGGGTTATGGGTATAGTTCGTATTGTAGATGACAGCCATTGAGCCTCCAGACGCCTGGGCGCCTACCCCTTCTGCAACGCCGGAACAGCAGTCCGCCGACTTACTGCGCAAAACTGGCCCTGCCGGGCGCAGCCTGCTCCTCATGCTATCCTTATCCCAACGGCCCTTTCCGTCAAAGATGTCCAAAGCGCTTTAACGCACGATCAAACCGTTAAGCATTCGTTGAACGTCGGACATAAAAAAAGGCCGCCGAAGCGACCTTTTCATGCGGACCGGGAGATGCCGCCGTCATAGGGGACGTTATTCGTCCCGACGGCGACATCCTGCCGGAATGCTGTCGCGGATCAGCCCTCGGAATTGCGACGACGGATCGCGGCCCCGAGAATGTCACCCAGCGACGCACCGCTGTCGGACGAGCCATACTCGTTGATGGCCTGCTTGTCCTCTTCCATCTCGCGACCACGGATGGTGAGGGCCAGCTTGCGCGACGCACGGTCGACCGAAACGATCTTCGCATCGACGCGCTCGCCGACTGCGAAACGCTCCGGACGCTGCTCGGCCTTGTCGCGGGCCAGCTCGGCGCGACGGATGAAACCCGTCAGCACGTCGTCGACCTTGACCTCGATGCCGTTGCTCTGAACCGCAGTCACGATGCAGGTGACGACAGCGCCCTTCTGGACCTTGGATAGCGTGTCGGCTGCTGGATCTTCCTGAAGCTGCTTGATACCGAGCGAGATGCGCTCCTTCTCGGCGTCGATGTCGAGCACCTTAGCCTGAACGACCTGGCCCTTCTCGTACTTCGCCATGGCGACTTCGCCCGGCTCGTCCCAGGACAGATCGGACATGTGGACCATGCCGTCGATGTCGGCCGAGAGACCCACGAACAGACCGAACTCGGTGATGTTGCGGATTTCGCCCTCGATCGTCGAACCGACCTTGTGATCCTCCTGGAACTGCTCCCAGGGGTTGCGCTGGACCTGCTTGAGGCCGAGCGAGATGCGGCGCTTGGCGCTGTCCACGTCCAGCACCATGACGTCCACTTCCTGGCTGGTCGCGACGATCTTGCCCGGATGGACGTTCTTCTTGGTCCAGGACATCTCGGAGACGTGCACCAGCCCCTCGACGCCCGGCTCCAGCTCGACGAACGCGCCGTAGTCGGTGATGTTCGTGACGCGACCGCTGAAACGCGCACCCGACGGGTACTTGATCGCGACGTTCTCCCACGGATCCGCCTCGAGCTGCTTCATGCCCAGCGAGATACGCTGCGTGTCGGCGTTGAAGCGGATGACCTGCACGCGGACCGGCTGGCCGATCTGCAGGGCTTCCGA
This sequence comes from Tanticharoenia sakaeratensis NBRC 103193, assembly GCF_000963885.1. GTDB lineage: Bacteria > Pseudomonadota > Alphaproteobacteria > Acetobacterales > Acetobacteraceae > Tanticharoenia > Tanticharoenia sakaeratensis. The sequence goes on along the minus strand of NZ_BALE01000004.1, from coordinate 104,497 downwards.
CGGGTGGTTGATGCGCTTCCAGGCGATGTCGGTGACATGCAGGAGGCCATCGACGCCGCCGAGGTCCACGAACGCACCATAGTCGGTGATGTTCTTGACCACGCCGTCGAGGATCATGCCTTCCTTCAGGCCCTGGATCAGCTCCGAACGCTGCTCGGCACGCGTCTCCTCGAGCACCGCACGGCGCGAGACGACGATGTTGCCGCGCGCGCGGTCCATCTTCAGGATCTGGAACGGCTGCGGCTGGCCCATCAGGGGCCCGATGTCGCGCACGGGGCGGATATCGACCTGGCTGCCCGGAAGGAAGGCCATGGCGCCGCCGAGGTCGACCGTGAAGCCGCCCTTGACGCGACCATAGATCGTGCCGTTGACGCGCTGGTTGTTCTCGAACGCTCGCTCGAGTGAGGTCCACGCCTCTTCACGGCGGGCCTTCTCGCGCGACAGCACGATGGAGCCGTCACGGTCTTCGTAACGCTCGACATAAAGCTCGATCACGTCGCCCGGCTTCACGTCCGGTGCTACGCCCGGCGGGCCGAATTCCTTGAGCGCGACGCGCCCTTCGCTCTTCAGGCCGACGTCGACGATGGCGAATTCATCAGTCAGGCGAACGACGCGACCGGTGACAACCGAACCGTCGAAGCCCGTGTCGCGGCCCAGCGTCTCGTCGAGGAGGGCTGCGAAATCTTCCATGCCATGCGCGGCCGGAGCGGGGTGAGTGGTGGCAGAAGCCATGAGTGACCTATTGATCCTGTGTCCGGAACGCGATTGGGCGCGACCCGGTCATTCATGCGCGACAGGGTCTTCGGAGACATCCCCGATGCAGAGCAAGACCGTCACGACTTGCCGGATACGTCAGGCCAAGCAGGGCTTGGGCGTGTCCGGCCGGTTCGGAAAATGACGTTCGCTGGGCCCTGACACAGGGTCACGCGCGACGCTGGCTGGCACAGACACCCGGACGTCGCGAAAGTCAACTAAAACCGTGCTCCGTGGCCGGTCCGGCCATCCTGAACCGAGCCAGGGCAGCACGACGCCAGGCACTGCGATCAGATGGCTGTCACGTGGCTGACGGAAGGGCGCCTTCGCGCTCCCGGACGATTTCGAGTGCGCGCGCCAGTACGGCGTCCGCATCCAGCCGGTCGGTTTCCAGCACGACGGCATCGTCGGCCTTGCGCAGCGGCGAGACGGCGCGCGCCGCATCCTGCGCGTCGCGCGCGGCCAGTTCCTGGGCCGTCTGCTCGAGCAGCGCCTCGTCAGCCCCGGCCGCATCGCCGTGCAACTGGCGCAGCCGGCGCTCTGCGCGCGTGCGGGGAGACGCCGTGACGAACAGCTTGACGGTGGCATCGGGGAACACGACGGTCCCGATATCGCGCCCGTCGAGCACGCCGCCGGCGGCCTGTGCGAATGCGCGCTGGCGCTCCAGAAGTGCGGCGCGAACACCCGGCTGACGGGCCACGGCACTGGCACCGCGATCAATCTCCGGCACGCGCAGATCAGGTCGGGCCAGATCCTCCGGACGCAGCGCGGCAGCCTCGGCGGCACCATCGTCCTGCTCCGGCGAGAGCCCCGCGTCCAGCATCCGGCGCGCGGTCGCGCGATAGAGCAGGCCGGTATCGAGGTGCGGCAGGCCAAGGCTGGACGCGAGGTTCTTCGCCAGCGTCCCCTTCCCCGCGGCCGCGGGGCCGTCGACAGCCACAATCAGAACGCCGGGACGTTTTGCGGGGCTCACGCCCCGATCCCCGCGCCCAGGCCGTTCATGAGCCGAACGAACCCAGGGAAGCTCGTATCGACGAAACCCAGATCATCCACATGGACCGGCTGACGCGCCGCCAGCCCCATCACGACCGCACTCATCGCCAGCCGGTGATCCATATGGGTCGCCACGGAACCGCCCCCCGGCGGCGGACCGCCGCAGCCGCTGACCAGGAGATCGTCACCCTCGATCGTTACCGACACGCCGTTCGCCTCGAGAAGGGCCGCCGTGGCGCTCAGGCGGTCGCTCTCCTTGACCCGAAGCTCGGCGAGGCCGCGCAGACGCGAACGACCGTTTGCCGCCGCACAGACGACCGCCAGGACAGGATATTCATCGATCATCGACGGCGCGCGCTCCGGCGGCACGTCGACCGCCGTGAGTGTACCGGCCGTGACACGCAGATCGCCAACCGGCTCGCCACCTTCGACACGCTCGTTCTCGAGGCGGAGATCGGCACCCATTTCCCGCAGGGTCTGGAGCAGGCCGGTGCGCAACGGATTGAGGCCGACACCCCGCAGCAGGATCGACGATCCCGGCACCAGAAGGGCCGCCGCGATCGGAAAAGCGGCCGAGGACGGATCGCCGGGCACGATCACGTCCCTTGCGGCAAGGCGCGCAGGGCCCTGGACCGAAATCGCGCATCCGCCGCCTTCGAGCGGCGTAACGTCCACCGGCACGCCGAAATGGCGCAGCATGTTCTCGGTGTGATCGCGGGTGGCGACCGGTTCCTCGATCCGCGTCAGGCCGGATGCATTCAGACCGGCCAGCAGCAGCGCTGACTTCACCTGGGCGGAAGCCACCGGCAGGCGATAGGAGATGGGACGTGCCTGTGCAGCGCCCCGAACGGCCAGCGGCAGACGATCGCCGGAACGGGTCAGGAATGTCGCCCCGCATTCCGCCAGCGGGCCGGTCACGCGCCGCATCGGGCGTTTGCGCAGCGAGCCATCGCCGGTCATCACGGCCGTCATGTCGTGGCTGGCAAGAATACCGCACAGCAGCCGTGCGGCCGTGCCTGAATTGCCCATGTCCAGCACGTCCGCAGGCTCGTCCAGCGAGCCGATCCCGCGACCGTCGACGACCCAGTCGCGGCCTTCGCGGCGGATGTCCGCGCCCAGCGCGCGCATCGCATCGGCCGTTCGCAGCACGTCCTCGCCTTCAAGCAGGCCCACGATACGCGTCGTCCCCTGCGCCAGGCCCGCGAACATAAGCGCGCGATGGCTGATGGACTTGTCCCCTGGCACGGCGATATCGCCGGACAGCGGACGGGGGCTCGCATGGACATCGAGCGGGGCGGGTTTGATCTGTTCGGTTCGGGACATGGCGATTGTGATGTCCGATGGCGCACGCGCGCTGTCAATCTGTTGCGTACCCGATGCACCTCGAAAAACGGCTTCGGGTTTGACAATACGTGGACAAGGTGGCATGGGCGCGTCCCTTGATGGATCGGCGCGTGCGCGCGGCCCCACTCGTCCTTAAACACATTTTCAAGACAGGGTCCCCGATGGCTAAACCGGAACTCGGCCTCAAGCGCACCTGCGTATCCTGCAACGCCCGCTTCTACGATCTGGGCCGCACGCCTGCGATCTGCCCGAAATGCGGCGCCGAGCAGCCCTCCGAGACGCCGCGTCTGCGCCGCGTCGCCGAACCGGTGCCGGAGAAGCCCAAGCCCGACGCGGAGAACACCGATGATGCAGATCTGGCGGGCGATGAGGAAACCGGCGACGACGTGATGGAGGATACCTCCGATCTCGACGACGACGATGATGATCTGAGCAACGACATCGAAGTCGAAAGTGACCGCGACAACGACGAGAACTGATCCCGTCGCCCTCCGGCAGCGTGCGGTCCTGCGGGTCCGCATGCTGCCGGTTGCGTGCCTTGTCGGCGCGCTGCTTCCGGCTGCCGCGCGCGCGGGCGATCTGGCTCAGGCGCTCCTGAAGTCGCCGAGCGCCACCGCCGTGCTTCAGGCACGCTGCGACCGGATCTCCTCTGCCCGGATCAGGATCACGGCGGAACAGCTCCGTGACGCAGGAGGTCCGCCGGCGCTCGACGTCCATCGTCTGCTGGATCTCCCGGCGGCCGATCCGGTCGTCCTGCGCCATGTCCGGTTGCATTGCGGGACGATGGTGCTGTCGGAGGCGTGGAACTGGTATGCGCCCGAGCGCCTGACCCCGATGATGAACGAGACACTGGAGCGAACGGAAACGCCCTTCGGTCGGGCCGTCGCCGCCACGCACTTCACACGGACACGTATCGCGAGCGTCAGCCTCGATCCACGCGCCAGCGGTGGCATGACACTCCAGAACACGGCCGTCCTGCATCGCGCGTCAGACGACGCCCCGATCGCGCTTGTGGTCGAGCGCTATGACGACAGAGTGCCGGCCCAGCGATAGATCGCGGATGTGAAAGGCAGGCCGTCATCCTGCCGCAGGCCATCGAACCTCAGTCCCTCGCGCTCATAGAAGCGGCGGCCGCCGACATTGTCCGCAGGCGTGCGCAGCCAGAATCCCATAGGCATTTCCGCCCTTGCCGCGCCAAGCAGCCGGCTTCCGAAACGGCGTCCTTGCGCTGCCGGATGAACGAACAGCTCCCGCAGCCAGCCTTCGCCCTGCCCGTCGGCGGCAATCCATGCCACGAATGCGGCAATCCCGTCGCCCGCGTCGGCGACGACGATCTGCCACCCCGGCCCTTCCGTCAGCAGACGTTCAAGGCAACGTGCCCGGGACAGGATCAGGCTTTCGGACACCCCTGTCATCGAACACAGCGAGACATGCCAGATCTCGGCCAGCGCATCGGTATCGGCGGCCTTCGCACGCCGCAGCACGACGTCACTATTCATGGGCGACTCGGCGACCAGTTGAGATGCTGGCCGCCATCCAGTGCGAGCATCTGCCCCGTGACGGTCGGCAGCGACAACAGGGCGATGGCGGCGCGGCCGATATCCTCCGGTGCGGTCGCTGCACACAGCGGTGTGCGCTGCGCCATGCGCGCGAACTGTTCGTCGCTCTGGCCCGGGCTCGGCACTACCGGTCCGGGGCCGATGGCATTCACCCGGATGCGCGGCGCCAGCGCCAGCGCCAGCGTCTGGGTCAGTGTCCACAGCGCCGATTTCGCGACCGTGTAGCTGACGAAGTGCGGCGTCGGCCGCCAGACGCGCTGATCGAGAAGGTTCAGGATCATGCCGCGCGCACCGTCCGGCAGCCCCTTCGCCATGACCTGAGACAGGACGAACGGTGCGCGGAGATTCGTCTCCAGATGCCGGTCCCAGCTCTCCCGGGTCGCATCGTCCCATTCGTCACGTTCGAAAACGGCGGCGTTGTTGACCAGCACACCGATCGGGCCAAGCGCCGAGACGGCCTCGGCATGGATACGCAGCACCACGTCTTCATGGGCGAGGTCACCCGTCACGACGAAGCCCCGACCATGGATTGCGGCGAGCAGCGCATTCGCCTCATCCCGCGAGTCCCGGCAGTGGATCGCTACGGAGAAACCGGCATCCGCAAGAGCCAGGACCAGCGCACGACCAATCCGCCTCGCACCGCCGGTCACCAGGGCCACGCGCGGAATGGCCGGATCGATCATGCCGGCCGTCGCGCGGTCAGCGCCGCTGCCAGCGTGCCGTCATCCAGCACATCGAGCGCGCCGCCCATCGGCACGCCGTGTCCGACGCGGGATACGGCGACGCCGGTCGGCGCCAGCCGCTCCTGCAGCCAGTGCGCCGTCGTGGCACCCTCGACCGTCGCTGCGAGAGCGAGGATGACCTCCCGCACGCCGCCTGCCTTGATCCGGGCGAACAGCGGTGCCGTGTTAAGATCATCAGGTCCCATGCCGGCCAGGGCCGACAGCGTACCGCCGAGCACCTGATAGACGCCGCGATGAATACCCGCGCGCTCCAGCGCCCAGAGGTCGCCGACCGTCTCGACAACACACACCAGCCCCCGGTCCCGTTCTGGATCGGCACAGATCGTGCAGGGATCGGTGGTATCGAGCGTGCCGCAGGTCGAGCAGGTCCGGACCGAACGGGCGGCGGAATCCATGGCGCGTGACAGCGGCGCCAGACGGGTCTGCGGTTCGCGCAGCAGGTACAGCGCCGCGCGCCGCGCCGAACGCGGCCCGAGCCCCGGCAGACGCGACAACATCGCGATCAGCCGCTCGATATCGCTTCCACCCAGCGCCACCATGAAATCAGAACGGCAGCTTCAGACCCGCCGGAAGGTCGAGCCCGCCGGTTGCCTTGCGCATTTCTTCGGCCGCAGCCGCATCGACCTTCTCACGCGCATCGGCGAACGCCGCGATCAGCAGATCCTGCAGCATCTCGACCTCGTTCGGATCGAGCAGCTTGGGGTCGATCTTCACGGCACGCAGGTCGTTCTTGCCGCCCAGCGTCACGCTGACCAGGCCGGCCCCTGCCGATCCCTCGACCGACAATGCGGCGAGGTTGGCCTGGACCTCCTCCATGCGCGACTGCATCTGCGAGGCCTGTTTCATCAATCCGGCCAGATTCTTCATCGTTTCTCTCCTGTCGGCACCCGAACCCTCTAGCTGCCGAACACGTCCCTCTCGTCCAGGAAGTCGGCATCGTCGGGCGCAAAGTCCAGATCCGGCGCCTCAGCCTCGCCGCCCAGCGCGGTCGGCACGGACGCACCGTCATGCTCGGGCAGTTCCTCGGGCGGCAGGCCGTATTCGTCAAGGGTGTGGTCGCGCACCTCGCCAACCCGGGCGGTCGGAAACGCCGCGAGAATCGCCTGCACCAGCGGATGGGCTTCCGCCTGCGTCTGGTGCAGGGCGATGACCTCGGCGCCCTGTTCGTCGAGCGTAGGCTCGCCAGCCTCACGGGACAGTTCCACCCGCCAGTCCGGACCCGCGTGCTCACGCAGCAGGCGTTCCAGATCGCGATCGGTACGGGCCGGGATGCCGGGCTGGAACCGCAGCACGATTTCCGGAGGCGCAAAACGCACGAGATGCGCGCCATTGCGCAGAAGGCCATGCAGACGCGCCGAGCGCGTCTGTGCGACGAACGCCACGACCTCGCGCCACGATCGCAGGCTGGGCGTCGCCTCCTCCGGTGATGGCGCAGGCTCGGGAGCCGGTTCGGGAACGCTTGCCATGCCCGTTTCCGGTTCCGGCGCCGGAACATGCTCCTCAACCGTGCCGCCATTGGCCACGAGGCGCAGGTGCGCGCGCGGCGGCGTGCCTTGCCTCGTGTCGGGTGCACCGCTTCCGCGACCATAGGCGCCGACAAGGCCGGAGCCGCTCCCGCCAGGCGGCGCCACATGCCCGGTCGGGTCGCTGCCTCCAGAAGTCTGTTCGGGCGCCTGCCCCGCCGCCCCGGCGGACCCGCCGGCTGGCGCATCCCGAAGAGCGCGGATCACGGCGTCGGGCGTCGGCAGTTCCGCGACGTAGCACAGGCGCAGCAGCACCATGTCGGCCGCCATGCGCGGATCCGGCGCATCCGTGACCTCGCCCGCGCCCTTGAGCAGCATCTGCCAGGCCCGCGAAAGAGTCGCCATGGACAGACGATCCGCCAGCGCCCCGCCGCGTGTGCGCTCGGCTTCCGGGAGGTCCACGCCATCGCGCAGATCCGGTACCGTTTTCAATCGCGTCACGAGATGCGTCAGGTCCAGCAGATCGGACATGACCGCCGAAGGATCGGCGCCATGCGCATAGGCCTGATCGGTGATCGCCAGTGCCGCATCCGGCTTGCCGGCCATCAGCGCATCCAGCAGGTCGAACATCAGGACGCGATCGGCCAGCCCCAGCATCGCGGAAACCGCACTCGGCTCGATCCGCTCGGCGCCATCCGCCTGGCCCGATGCGATCGCCTGATCCAGAAGCGACAGCCCGTCACGCACGGACCCGTCGGCTGCGCGCGCGATCAGCTGCACCGCCTCGGGCGCGAAGACAGCGCCTTCCTTCTGCGCGATCGCCTCGAAATGCGCCGTCAGCATGGCCTGGGGCACGCGGCGGAGGTCGAACCGCTGGCAGCGCGACAGCACCGTGACCGGAACCTTGCGCAGTTCCGTCGTCGCGAACACGAACGTCACCTGCGAGGGGGGCTCCTCCAGCGTCTTGAGCAACGCGTTGAACGCGTTGCGCGAGAGCATGTGGACCTCGTCGATGATGAAGACCTTCATCCGCGCCTGGATCGGCCGATAACGCGTCGCCTCCACGATTTCCCGCACGTCGTCCACGCCGGTGCGCGACGCCGCGTCCATTTCCAGCACGTCCGGATGCCGGTCGGCGAGAATGGCCGTGCAGTTGGCGCAGACGCCGCATGGATCGGCGGTGGGGCCGCCCTTCCCGTCCGGGCCGATACAGTTGAGCGCGCGCGCGATGATCCGGGCGGTCGTGGTCTTGCCGACACCGCGCACGCCGGTCAGCAGGTATGCGTGCGCAACCCGGTTCAGCGCGAAGGCGCGACGCAGGATGCGGACGGTCGATTCCTGACCGATCAGATCGTCGAATGTCTGCGGCCGATATTTGCGCGCGAGCACGCGATAGGGCGCGGCCGGTGCCGCTTCTGGCGCAGGTTCTGGAGCGGGCGCAGGCGTGGGATCGCCGAACAGGCCGCCGCCTGCCGCCTCGGGCATCGGCAACGCGCCCTCCTCCACGGGAAGGGCGTCGTCGGAATCAGGTGGCAGGGGCGCGCTCATGCGCGCGAAGATGCGGAACGCGGACCGCAACGGCAAGGCCCCCGTGGCATGCCGTGTGAAACGAATGGGCTATCGGCTTCCCGGAGCTCAAGTCACCTGCCGAAACGTCAGGCGCACGCCCTGTCGGTGACGGCTGGCTGGTCCGGGTTTGTGATTCCCATGCTCGCGAGCCGCGCCCGTACGCGGACCAGAATATGGCGTGCCTGTTCGCCATCGAGCGTATGAAGCACCCGGTCCATGGCCAGAAGCACGTCGGATGTCGCATCCTCGACGGCGCGGCTCCACCAATCGAGGGCTTCTTCATGTGCCCCGGCTGCCAGAAGTGCGGTCGCGTAGTTATGCTGCCCCCGGTAATCCCCGCCTTCGGCGGAACACCTGTACCAGGAGAGCGCCGCCGCCGGATCCCGCGCGGTGCACCATCCTTCCTCGGTGAAGCGTCCGACGAGGTTCATGGATTTGGCATGCCCCCGTTCGGCACTGCTGCGGAAGAGAGCGAAGGCTCGTGGCAGATCGCGCGGGATGCCGAGACCGCGCATCGCCAGAATGCCGAGATTGTAGCAGCCCCACAGATCGCCCAGGGAAGCCGCCGTTTCGTAGGACACTGCCGCCTGCGCGAGATCCTTCGGGCATCCCCAGCCGAAATGATGACACCGGCCCAGCATGTTGTGCGCCGGTGCATACCCGGCCCCTGCTGCAATAGCGAACCATTGACGCGCGCCCGCCGGGTCACGCGGCTGGTAGCGGCCCGACAGCAGGATGTCGCCCCATTGCACCTGCTCCAGCACGTGGCCCTGCAGGGCTTTCTGCCGGATCAGGGCTATATGAGCAGGCAGCTCGGATCCTTCGGCAGGCGCCCTACCACGACGCCGCCTGGACCGGGGAAACCACGACATGCTCAACTTTGGCATCTCAGGCGCGCCCCGGCCTTCAGTAGGTGAGCGACAGATTGCCGAGGAAAGCACGACCGGTGGACGGCGTGGCACGGCCGCTGAAAAGGTTCGAATAGTTGAGGCGATTTGCCAGGTTGTAGCCGTTGAGCGCGAAGCGCCAGTGCTTGCCGATATTGTGGGAAATGACGGCGTCCCATTCCATCGTATGCGGCACATAGGCCGTGTTGGCGGCATTGAGCCATGCCCGGTCACGCCAGGTGAGACCGCCACCGAACGTCACGTTCCACGGCGTATGCGGCGCAATGCTGTAGGTCGACCAGAACGTGGCCGAATTGCGCGGCGCAAAGGCGATCTGCTTGCCGATATCCGCCTTCGTGAGCGACGATGTGGTCTTGGGATCGTAGTAGGCGTATGTCGCAATCACGTTCCAGTTCCTCAGGATTTCGCCCGATGCGCTGAGTTCGACACCCTGGTTGCGCTGCTGGTCGCTCGACGACGTCACGCTCCCCGTCGTCGGATCCGTCAGCAGGGAATTATCCTTCTCAAGCCGGAAAATGGATGCCGTGAGGCCGAGCCGCCCGTTGAACATGTCCCGTTTCACGCCCAGCTCATACAGGCGGCTGCGCTCCGGGCTGTAATTCTGGCTCGTGGAACTCAAGGGTTCCGAACTGTTCGTGACATAGAGACCGAGCGGCGTCGTCGATTCCGCCCAGTTGAAATAGATCATCGTCGTCTTGTCGGGCGTGTACATCAGGCTGACCGTCGGATTGACGGTATTCTGCTGCTGACCGAGCCTTGTCGCGGACGAGGTCGCACCCTCGGTCGCGGAATAATGGCTGTTCCAGTTGTCCCAGCGCACGCCGCCCCGGATCGAGAAGGACGGAATGATCCACATCTGTTCGGAGAAGAACACGCCGACATCGGTCGCATCCCCCGTCTTGTAAAGCTTCTGCCCTGCACCGGAAATATTCGTCAGGTCATAGGCATATTGCCCTACGCCGCCAAGCAGAAGTCCCGGCTGGACGGATGACGGCGAGACAAGACTTGTCTCATCCTCGCGCGTGCCGTTCTGGCCATTGAAGTTGTATGCGTAATTCGTGCGGCGGTCGTAGACATGCTCCACGTCCACGCCACCGATCATCTGATGGCGAAGCGGCCCGGTGTTGAAATTCGCGACACCGGAAAAGACGTTCTGCACGGACCAGTCGTTCTGCTGGTAAGGCTGCGGGCCGCCCTTCGGGCCACGTCGGTCGACCAGCGCATCGGCATCGTCGCCCGAGAAATAGGCGTCCTCGCAGGTCGTGCCGCATCCTTCCTGGGATGCCGAAAAATAGCGGCTGTACATGCCGCCTCTCAGATCGTCATAGAGCGTTATGTGCGGGTTGAGATCGAATTTCAGGCGTCCGGTCAGCATGTCGACGCTGCTGTCGTCCTGATCGTAGGTCGTGCCATACCAGTTGTTTCGATTGATCCCGTAAGCCGTGGCCGGTTCACCCACCGTCGCCCCAGGCCTGGTGATGACGGGAACGCCGTAGTCCGGAATGCGGTTGTCGCTCTGATGCAGATATTCGAGCGTGAAGGTCGTGCGCTTGCCGAGCCCGAATGCGATCGATGGCGCAATACCCCAGCGATGCGAATAGACGTCGTCCCGGCCGACCTCGTTGTTCTCGTTCCCCATGCCGGCGATCCGCACGGCCGTGGTGTCGTTGATCTGCTTGTTGATGTCGAACGTGCCGCGATAATAATCGGCCGAACCGCCCGAGAAGCTCCCGCTGTAGCTGTCGCCCAGATGTGCGACCTTCGTCGTGATGTTGATGGCACCACCCGTGGTGCCGTTTCCGAAAACCTCTGACGACGGGCCCTTGATGACCGAGACATGGTCGTAGTCGAAGCTGTCGCGCGTGTAGACGCCGAAATCACGCAGGCCGTCTTCGTAGATGTCGTTCTGCGCCTGAAACCCGCGGATCAGGAACTGGTCGCCAGCCATTCCGCCCTCCCCTTCGCCAACCGAGGCGGTGATGCCAGGGACGTTGCGCAAGGCTTCGTCGAGCGATTTCACGTTTTGCTGCTGCATCAGCGCCTGGGGCACGACATTGATGGTCTGCGGCGTGTGTAGAACGTCCTGGGGCATCCGGCTCAACCCCATGGGGGAATGCAGGATGTCCATCCTGTCGCCCCGCGCCAGCACGTCTTCGGCTTCATCCGGGCTGGCTTCGATCGTGTGGTCATCGACGACGCGCGCAGGAGCCGGTGCTTTTGGCGCAGGCCTCGCAGCAGCCGGTTGCTTCGCGTCATGCTGTGCATGCGACGCCTTGTGAGCGGCCCGATGCCGGACATGTCGCGCCTTGGCATGGACCGTCTCCGTCTGGTCGGCCTGCGCGTCCACCGCATGGCACGCCAACGCGGCACCGGCGACCAGAGAGACAGTATGCGCATGGCGCCTGACACGAGATATCAACGGAAAAACCCCCTTCGATGAACGCGAGGGCAGACTAGCCACTGTTGCGAGTAATTCTCAACCGCAGGTCGGACATGAAATGCATCATGTTTGCAGAAAATGTCGATCCGGCCGTGCGTGTGGCGCCTGCGCCACATCCAGCCGCTGCGATATCTGCCGACGCTGGAACCGATGATGAAATGGGCATGCCCGCTCAGGCGTGTTCCGGGGATCACGAACGCCGAGCTATCGTCCGCGCTTGCCAACCACCCGCGACCCAACGCATCCGCAAGCATGGAGTGTCCGAGCTACTCCGCCGGACGGAGCGCGCCGAAATGGCGTTCATGCGGACTGGCGCCATCCCGCGGTCACAGGATCTCGTGAGCGGGACACCGCGCCGGCGTACAGCCTATGCCGGCAGTCATCGGCTCCATTACGTGACGCGAACACCGCACAACGCGGTATCACCCACGGAAAACCGACCTGATTGTTGGGGAGGTGGAAAGCCGGACCGCGACCCGGACGAAACTCACGGTGGCTGCTTCCTTCCGGACCTGACCAGGTTGGCAAGGTGCCCGTCCGCGACCGACTTTCCGAGGCGGTTCTTAGCACAAGGTGGGATACATCCGGCAAGGCCCGGATGAGAGAAAAGTCGCCGAAGCGCCTGATGCGCCCATCTTTCGGGAAACAGCGGCGGCCGGTAAGCTTTTCATTCGGACAACAGACAAGCGGAGCCGGGATGGAAACGAACACGCAGACCGGTCCAGTCACCTCGGCCCATGTCTATGCTGGTGTCTATGCTGGCGGCACCCATGATCGCGCGGCCATTCCGCGGCGGGATTCCGCATGGCTGAACGAGGCCTTCAGCGGACCGTCCGCGCGTTTTCTGCCGATCTGGCGCGACCTCCATCTGATCGACGCAGCCGACAGCGCGACGCCTGCGCTTGCCCTGCTACCTCGCGACACGCTTGGATTCGATCCGGCGCATGGGCCTTCGGTATTCCTGGGCCTGCGGGACGAAACGCCGGTCTTTGCGGTCGACATATCCACACTCGACGAGGCCGTCCTGCCCGGCGCGTTCGTTCCGGTCCGTCCGCTCGCGGCCATGCTGTCCGGCGCCGATACGGCCCTGATCGCCCAGGCCCGCAGCCTGCTGTCCTGGCGCGCAGCCAATCGCTTCTGCGGCCGCTGCGGCGCCCTGACATCGAGCGAAGACGGCGGGGCGCGCCTGCGGTGCTCGGCCAACGCCGATCATCTCATCTTTCCACGGGTCGACCCCGTGGTGATCATGCTGGTTCGAGACAACGATCGCGCATTGCTGGCCCGGGGGACGCGCTTTCCGCCCGAACGCCGCCTGTTCAGCGCACTGGCCGGTTTCGTGGAGCCGGGCGAAAGCGCCGAGGAAGCCGTGGCGCGCGAGGTCTTCGAGGAAACCGGCATCCGCATCACGAACATCCGCTATCACTCGTCTCAGCCTTGGCCGTATCCCGGCGCGCTGATGCTCGGCTTCATGGCGGACGCGGTGACGACGGACCTTGCGATCGATACGGAAGAGATTGTCGAGGCCCGATGGGTCACACGCGACGAGGTTCGTGATCCGTCAGCGCATGCCTTCGAAATCCCGGGACCCGCCGCAATCGCGCATCACCTGATCGCGGCGTGGCGTGAAGGGCGCGACTGAAAACGCGCGGTTCTATTCCCCGACCGCGCTCCCGCCGGCCCGACGCAGGTCGACGCCGCCGTAATACAGTCCTGACCGTGCCGCGCCGACGGTGGGCGCGCCATACATCACGCCTTCGGCCGCGCCCCATTGGCCATGCTGGTCGATCTCGTATCCGGCCGCCTTGAGCGCATCGAGCGTATCCGGCGTCAGGGCGTCCTTCTCGACCTGTACGGCCTCGGGCATCCACTGCTCATGGATACGCGGCAGGTCGATGGCAGCCTGGACATCAAGTCCGTAGTCGATCACGCCGAGAATAGCCGACAGCGTGATGGTCGGGATCCGGGACCCGCCGGGGCTGCCGATGACCATGACGGCATGACCGTCACGCGAGACGATCGTTGGGGACATCGAGGACAGTGGCGTCTTGCCCGGAGCCACGGCATCCGCCTTCGATCCGACAATGCCGAACATGTTCGATGCACCGGGCTTGGACGAAAAATCGTCCATTTCGTCGTTCATCCAGATGCCGGTATGGCCGCCCATCACGCCGGCGCCAAACCAGCCGTTCAGGGTGTAGGTCACCGAGACCGCCATGCCGCCGCGATCCATGATCGAATACTGCGTGGTCTCATGACGCTCGGGATCGGAGCCGGACTGCGCCTGCTGTGCGCCCGGCGCCGCGATCCCCGGCACGAGCCGGGCGGATGCAATGGCGTGCCCGTCTGTCGGCAACGCACGCCGGATTTCGTCCGCATAGGCCGGGTCGGTCAGATGTGCGATCGGGTTGTTCACGAACGCAGGGTCGCCGAGATCGCGCCGGTCCGAGTAGGCATGCTGCATCGCCTCGGCTTCACGCTCCACACGCGCGGCGCTGTGCAGTCCGAGCGCATGCATGTCGTAACCGGAGAGGATGTTCAGAATCTCGCAAAGCGCGACACCGCCGCCGCTCGGAGGGGGGGCTGTCTCGATGTCATAGCCCCGATAATGACAGGTGATCGGCGGCAGCACCCGCGTATGATAGGCCGCGAAATCCGCCGTCGTCAGCAGGCCACCACCGGCGGCACTGGCACGTGCGATCTCGCGGGCGATCGGCCCATGGTAGAACGCGTCCGGTCCGCCCTTTGCGACGGCTTCGAGGCTGGTCGCGAGTTCCTTCTGCACGAGCCGGTCTCCCGGCTGCAGCGGCGTGCCGTCAGGCCTGAGAAAAATGTGCCGCGCTTCCGGATCAGCCTGGAAGGCATCCAGTCTCTTGTTGATCAGTGCCGTATCCGAGGCCTGCAATACGAAGCCGTCGCGGGCCAGGGCGATCGCCGGTGCCATGACACGCGCACGGCTCAGCCGGCCGTAGCGGTGCAGCACCATGTCGAGGCCCGCCACGGTACCGGGCACGGCCACGGCCTTCCATCCATTGATGGACAACCCGGGCACGACCTTCCCCTGCCCGTCCTGAAACATCGCTTCGGTGGCGGACAGCGGGGCGTGCTCACGAAAGTCGATGAAGACCGCAGGCCCGTTGGCCGGACGCAGCGTCATGAAGCCACCGCCGCCGATATTGCCCGCTGCCGGGAACACGACCGCCAGTGCATAACCGACCGCCACGGCGGCATCGGCCGCATTGCCGCCCTGGCTCAGGATACGCGCGCCGATCTCGCTCGCCAGATGCTGCGCGCTGACGACCATGCCGTGATGCGCGACAACCGGACCGACGGCACGCCCCGCCTCTCCCGTAAAGGCGAGAGGATCCGGGACACCAGCCGGGGCCGGAGGCGGCGCTGCGACAGCAACGGTGCCGAAGGAAATTGCAGCAACGGAAAAGAGACAGCGAAGACGAAGACGCGGCACCGTGGGTCCTTGCAGCATGTCAGATGTGAGGCGCGTATGGTCGGTCGAGGCCGGCCGGCGACTTCGTGAAGATTTCGCAGCCGTCTTCCGTCACCCCGATCATGTGCTCGAACTGGGCGGACAGCGAGCGATCGCGCGTCACGGCAGTCCAGCCATCGTCCAGCACCTTCACGTCGGCGCGGCCCAGGTTGAGCATCGGCTCGACCGTGAAGACCATGCCGGGCTGGATCACGAGCCCCTGCCCCGGACGGCCGTAATGCAGGATGCTGGGTGCGGCATGGAACGTGCGCCCGATACCGTGGCCGCAGAAATCACGCACGACCGACAGCCGCTGGCCTTCCGCAAAGGTCTGGATCGCATGCCCGAGGTCACCCAGCGTGCGGCCCGGACGCACCTCGCTCAGCCCGATCATCAGCGATTCATAGGTCGCATCGAGAAGCTTGAGCGCCCGTTTCGGGGGCTGTCCGGCAACATACATCCGCGACGAGTCGCCATACCACCCGTCCACGATCGACGTGACGTCGATGTTGAGGATGTCTCCTTCTGCCAGACGCTTCTCGCCGGGAATGCCGTGGCAGACGACATGGTTGATCGAGATGCAGCAGGATTTGGGATAGCCGCGATAGTTCAGCGTCGCCGGAATCGCGCCATGCGCCAGCGTGAACTCGTGGATGATCCGGTCGAGTTCGCCCGTTGTGATGCCGGGCCGAACGTGCTCCGTGATCATGTCGAGCGTTTCAGCCGCAAGACGCCCGGCGACCCGAAGTTTTTCGAAATCGTTGGTGTCGTGGAGGATGACCCCCCGCTCGCTGCCATCAGCATCCATGTCGCCGCCCTCCCGTTCTGTCAGGCACGGCATGGGGCCGAGACCTGCGGATTAGCCCGTCAGAATGCGCATGAGCGGCTCGAACCGCAACCCGTCATCAGAACAATGCGTGATCCGGGAAGGATCACGCGGGCTCAGCCGTGTGCGTGATGTCGCTTGTGACGGGCCGTCGTATTCGTGCTGACCATGCGGACATGCGCGGTGGACACGACATGCGCCGCGCCGTGATGGCGCAGGCCGTAACGACGCGGACCCGTGGGCGCCTCGGCGACTTCTGTGCCGGCACCTGGCCAGCGCGCTGCCGCCGCGGCCACCATATAATGATGACGGGCCGAATAGCTCGCACGCGCCAGAACGACGGGGTTGGTCATCGGATGTGCAGGCGGTGCCACGCCCTCGGCCTCGAAGCCGCGGTCGAGAAGAGCCGCCATGATCCGGTCACGTGTCGGGTTCGACGGCGCGCCCATCACGACTGCCACGAGACGGACGTTGCTGCGCATCGCGGAAGTCGCAAGGTTGTGTCCGGCAAGGCTCGTGAAGCCGGTCTTCATGCCGTCCGCACCCTCGTATTCCCTGAGCATCGTGTCGTGATTCATGATTATGCGACGATGGAACTGGAACATCGGTACCGAGAAGTAGTGATAGTCCTCGGGAAAGTCGGTCAGCAGATGACGGGCGAGTGTTGCCAGGTCACGCGCCGTCGTCACCTGATCCGGATCCGGAAGACCCGATGCGTTGCGGAACGTCGTGTTCGTCATGCCAAGCGCCCGCGCCTGGGACGTCATGATGTTGGCGAAGCGGACTTCGTCGCCGCCGCCCAGCAGTTCACCCAGCGCGCAGGCCGAGTCATTCGCGGACAGCGTGACGAGAGACAGCATGGCTTGTTCGACGGTGATCTGCGTCCCGGGAACGAGGCCGAGCTTGGAAGGCTGCATCGTTGCGGTATGAATGGAGACCGGAACCTGCTGATCGAGCGTGATCTGACCGGCCTTCAGCGCCTTGAACGTCAGATACAGCGTCATGAGCTTCGTCAGTGACGCCGGATAACGCTGGAGGTCCGGGTCTGTCTGCGACAGGACGGCGCCCGTGTTCGCATCCATGACGTAGGCGCTGACATGTCCGACATATTGCGCATGCGCGGGCGCCGAATGGACGGCTACACCCGTCAGCATGCCGAGGCCGGCGGCCAGGGAGCCGGTGCGCGCTCGGGGGTTCAGACCGCGCATGGCGTGCTTTCCGAAGACTGTCATCGCTCGACTGATCACCGGCCGCCCCGCTCACATCGTGTAACGGCGCGATGATAGGCAAACTTGAAACACAACGTCCAGTTTCTTCTCGGTATTTTCGCAACTTGTGCGATGCTCGGGTTCAACCTGCCGAACATGGCAATCCGGGCCGCAAAGCGTTCATCATTTGTTGACCTTTGAAAGAACGCATCGCGCCCTGACTGTCGCCTGCAACCGGGGGCTTTGAACCGACGCCGGCAATCCCATATGGTAGCAACATGCTGAAGAACACGTTCATCGATGCCCATATGACGCGGTTTTCCGCTGCATTCGCAGCTCTGCCGAACCTCACGCGCATGGCCCAGGAGCCGCCGGGCCGTGACGACGGCAAGCAGGGCGACGATGGCGATGATGGCCTGCAGACCAACGTCGTGGTGCGCGTGCGTCCCAAGACTCGCAAGCCGGCCATGTACAAGGTGCTCATGCTGAACGACGACTACACGCCGATGGAGTTCGTCGTGCATGTCCTCGAACGGTTTTTCAGCAAGTCCCGTGACGAGGCGACGAACATCATGCTGCATGTCCACAAGCGTGGCGTCGGTGTCTGTGGCGTCTTCACCTACGAAGTGGCCGAGAGCAAGGTCACGCAGGTCATGGATCTCGCCCGGCAGAACCAGCATCCGCTGCAGTGCACGATCGAGAAAGCCTGAACGGAGCGTGCAAACACACGCATCCGATATGATTTCATGGGAAATTCGACGGCCCTTCCGCGTTTCCTGCTGGCACTGCACGTCGCCAGACGACAAGATAAGTGAAGGGCCGAACGTGTTATCGGTCCGGGTCCGACTGGCAGTTACACCGCCCGGACCTGCCGGCCGGTCCTGAAAGGAGCGCCACGATGTTGTCACGCACTCTCGAACAGACGCTCCACCGCGCATTGACGATGGCTGGCGAACGCCGTCACGAATATGCGACGCTCGAACATCTGCTTCTGGCTCTCACCGAAGATTCCGACGCGACCACGGTCTTCAAGGCCTGCGGCGTCGACCTCGACAAACTGCGCGCCGACCTGACCGATTTCCTCGACAAGGATCTCGCAGGCCTCGCCGCAGACCGGCCCAACGAGCCGAAGCCGACCGCTGCTTTCCAGCGCGTGATCCAGCGCGCCGCGATTCATGTCCAGTCGACCGGACGGGACGAGGTCACGGGTGCCAACGTTCTCGTCGCCCTGTTCGCCGAACGCGAAAGCCACGCCGTGTATTTCCTGCAGTTGCAGGACATGACGCGACTGGATGCGGTGAACTTTATCTCGCACGGCATCGCCAAGGCGCCGGACAAGGCCCGTTCGCGTCCGACGGCATCGAAGGATGCGCCGGAAGGCGAACGCGAGGAACGCGGCGGTAAGACGCAGAAGAACCAGGAAGCGCTTTCCACCTATTGCGTGAACCTCAATCGCCGCGCCGAGGAAGGCAAGATCGATCCCCTGATCGGTCGCGATTCCGAAATCGAGCGCACGATCCAGATCCTGTGCCGCCGCACCAAGAACAACCCGCTCTACGTAGGCGATCCGGGCGTCGGCAAGACGGCGATCGCCGAAGGGCTGGCCAAGCGCATTGTTGAAGGCGACGTTCCGGAAGTCCTGCTGAAGAGCACGATCTACGCGCTCGACATGGGTTCGCTTCTGGCCGGCACGCGCTATCGCGGTGATTTCGAGGAGCGGCTGAAGGCTGTCGTCAGCGAGCTGGACGCCAATCCGGGCGGCATCCTGTTTATCGACGAGATCCACACCGTCATCGGCGCGGGTGCGACATCCGGCGGGGCGATGGATGCTTCGAACCTGCTCAAGCCGGCACTCGCTGCCGGCACGCTGCGCTGCATCGGCTCGACGACCTACAAGGAGTTCCGCCAGCATTTCGAGAAGGACCGGGCACTCGTGCGCCGGTTCCAGAAGATCGACGTGCCGGAACCCTCGGTCGAAGACGCGGTCAAGATCCTGCGCGGCCTGAAGGTGAACTACGAGCGCCATCACAAGGTCCGCTACACGGAAGAGGCTCTGCGGGGCGCCGTGGAGCTGGCGGCGAAATACATTCACGACCGCAAGCTGCCGGACAAGGCGATCGACGTCATCGACGAGGTCGGCGCGTCCCGCATGCTGCTGGCCGAGAACAAGCGCCGCAAGACCGTGACGTTGAAGGACGTCGAGGACATCGTCGCCAAGATCGCCCGGATCCCGCCCAAGAGCGTGTCGTCCGACGATCGCGAGACACTGCGTCATCTGTCTCGCGACCTGAAGAACATGGTCTATGGACAGGACAAGGCGATCGAAGCCCTGACGGCTGCGATCAAGCTGTCTCGTGCGGGTCTGCGTGATGCGGAGAAGCCGATCGGGAACTACCTGTTCTCGGGTCCGACTGGCGTGGGCAAGACCGAAGTCGCCAAGCAGCTGGCCTCGACGCTCGGGATCGAGCTCATCCGCTTCGACATGTCGGAGTATATGGAGCGGCATTCGATCTCGCGGCTCATCGGCGCGCCGCCGGGTTATGTCGGTTTCGATCAGGGAGGTCTGCTGACCGACGCCATCGACCAGCATCCGCATGCCGTGCTGCTGCTGGACGAGATCGAAAAGGCCCATCCGGACCTGTACAATGTCCTGTTGCAGGTCATGGATCATGGCCGCCTGACGGATCACAACGGCAAGATCGTCGACTTCCGCAATGTCGTCCTGATCATGACGACGAATGCGGGTGCTGCCGATCTGAGCAAGGAAGCCGTAGGTTTCGGCCGCACCGAGCGCACCGGCGAAGACGAGGATGCGATCAAGCGGACATTCACGCCGGAGTTCCGCAACCGTCTGGACGCGGTCATCCCGTTCGCAAACCTCACGCCGGAAATCGTGGGGCGCGTGGTCGAGAAGTTCGTGTTGCAGCTCGAGGCACAGCTTGCCGATCGGCATGTGACGATCGAAATCTCGTCGGCCGCCAAGGAATGGCTTGCCGAACGTGGTTACGACCGACTCTACGGGGCGCGCCCCCTGGGCCGCGTCATCCAGGAGCACATCAAGAAGCCGCTGGCTGAAGAGCTTCTGTTTGGCCGCCTTGCGAACGGTGGTGCTGTCAAGATCGGGCTCAAGAACGACGCGTTGGATTTTGAGTTTATCGAGACGTCCGCGCAGCAGCCCGACAGTGGCGAAGGCAATGGCGAACGGCGCTCCGAGACGGCGTCCTGAAGCCCTGAGACGAACAAAAAAGACCCCGGAGAGCAATCTCCGGGGCCTTTCCTTTATTGATACTTCGTTCCGTTCACGACGACATAGCCAGGTATCGACCACTCTCGGCCTGTACCATGATGTGTCCAGTCGATACCCTGACTGCGGCGGTTGTCGTAGTAATAGCGGCCGACGATTTCGGCCTTGTCGCCCTTGTGCACCCAAGGCCATGCGGGCGCATCCATCTCATCGAGATCGGATACGATTCTCACCCATTGGTTCTGGCCGACATCGACCATGAAATAGCCGTGCAGGCCGCTCCGCGTCGTGCGCTGACGCGAAACCCGGGTCACGGTGCCGCAGACATGTTCCGGCAGATCCAGCGCGTGATCACCGCCCGCTTCAAAAGCCTGCTGATCGCCCAGGAATTTCTGATCGTCGCACGAGGACGGCACCGGCTGCGTCTGAGCGCATGCAATACCAGACAACAGCAGGCCGATGACGCCGACAGACGAGCCGCGAAGACATACGAATCGGCTCATTGCTTGTGGACCGAGCCGGGCTTGTGTGCGGCAGCCGCCCCCGTCTTGTCGCTTTCCACCACGACGCGCGGATCATCCTCGCTGGCACGGATCGTATTGTGCTTGATCTTGACGGTTTTCGTTGCGATGCCCTTGACCGTTCCGTGGGTCTCGCCCTGCGGCGTCTTCCAGGCGACCTTGTCGCCCTTCTTTGGCATGCTGCTTTTGGTCACGACGGATGCTCCTCTCTGGAAAGCATCCCAACGCATGGTTATCAGCAATAGTTGTCGCATGATGGTGCTGCTGGACAGGATTGAACTGTCGACCTCTCCCTTACCAAGGGAGTGCTCTACCACTGAGCTACAGCAGCGACGAAGGGGCTTCTAGCTTCTACGTTCCGCATCTGCAAGCCCGAAACCGACGATCGCGTCAGTCGTCGCGGTGGATCTTCTCCATCCGCTCATGACGCTCCTGCGCCTCGATCGACAACGTGGCGATCGGACGCGCTTCCAGCCGCTTCAGGCCGATCGGATCGCCTGTCTCCTCACAGAATCCATAGCTGCCGTTCTCGATCCGCTGCAGCGCCATGTTGATCTTCACGATCAGCTTGCGGGCCCGGTCGCGTGTCCTGAGCTCCAGGGCGCGGTCCGTCTCGACGCTGGCACGGTCGGTGATATCGGCTTCGTGGATCCCGCCTTCGGAAAGGCTGGCCAACGTGCCGTCGGCTTCCTTCAGCAGATCGCCCCGCCAGCGCAACAGCTTCTGGCGGAAATACTCGACCTGAAGGGTATTCATGAACTCTTCGGCGTCAGAAGGACGATAATCCGGCGGTAACGTGATCATCAATCAGACATCCCTATGGCGCGCTTGTGTGAGGGGCGCCGCACCAACCCTCGAGCTCTCATGCCCCTATCTGTTCTGTCCTGAAACAGACTGATATCGGGCGCGCTTGCGGCGGCTTATAGCCACCACCACCGCCCACGCCAAGTCTTCTCGTATGTCAGGCGCTCCGGCGATTCGATCAGCCCTTTCATGTCGCCATGCTGCGCCATGCCGGATTCTACCCCGTCCGTTAAGGATCTGTTGACGCCTGGCAGGCCAGGATACGGCGAGGACGACCATGGACCCGTCCATGACGCCAGACTGGACCGAGGATCGTGCCGCTTCCTATCCCCCCCCCTGTTCGACGCAAGGTCGGCAACATCCTGGCGGCAGTGCTGATCGCATTCAGCGTCGCGCCGCTTCCGGCCCGGGCCGGGTACGTCCGGATCAAGGACATCACGGAGACGGAAGGCGTACGCGCCAATCAGCTGATCGGCTACGGGCTCGTTGTCGGACTGAACGGCACCGGCGACCGGCTCACCAACTCCATCTTCACGCGCGAAACCCTGATCAGCATGCTCAACCGGCTGGGCGTCAATATCCGGAACGAGGAAACCCAGCTTCAGACCCATGACGTCGCGGCTGTCATGGTGACAGCCGACCTCCCCGCCTTCTCCCACAGCGGCAACAGGATCGACGTCACCGTCTCCGCAGCGGGTGATTCAAGCTCGCTTCTGGGTGGCACATTGCTCGTCACGCCCCTCATGGCGGCGGACGGCGAAGTCTATGCCGTGGCGCAAGGCGCGCTGGCTGCGAACTCGTTCTCCGCGCGCGGGGCTGCGGCCGAAGTCACCCGCAATGTGCCGACCACGGCACACGTGGCAAACGGCGCCATTGTCGAGCGCGAAATCCCGTTCGACCTCGGCGCCCGCACGCATCTGCATATGAGCCTGCGCAACCCCGACCTGACGACGGCCACGCGGATCGCGGCCGCGATCGCGCAGGCCGTGGGGCCGATTGCGACCGTGGACGATCCGAGAACGGTCGAACTCGATCTTACGGGCCGCGATGCGGTCTCGACGCTCGCCCGGATCGGCGATCTGCCCATCCTGCCGGACACGCCTGCCAAGGTCGTGATCGACGAAGCCAGCGGCACGATCATCATGGGGGCCGACGTCCATATCAGTACCGTTGCCGTCGCTCAGGGAAACCTGACGGTGCAGGTCAGTGAAAGCCCCGAGGTCTCCCAGCCAGGACCGCTCAGCAACGGGCAGACGACCTCGGTCCCACGCACGAATATCGGCGTGACGACGGGCGCAAACAGACGCATGGCCGTGCTTCGCGGCGGGGCAACGCTGCGCGACCTGGTGACGGGCCTGAACGCCCTGGGCGTCGGCCCGCGGGACATGATCAGCATCCTGCAGACCATCAAGGCAGACGGCGCCCTGCAGGCAGATCTGGAGACACGCTGATGACCTCGGCCATACAGGCGATCGCCACACGGCACAGCCTTGCCCACACGCCCGACGCTGCCGATGAAGCGAAAACCTGGAAAGCAGCGACCGACTTCGAGGCAATGACGATCAATCAACTGGTCGAGCCGATGTTTTCGACAATCGATACATCGAAGGACATGTTCAGCGGGGGCGCTGGCGAAGAACAGCTGAAGCCGATGCTGGTCAACGAAATGGCCAAGGAGATGCAGAAGGCGGGCGGCCTGGGCCTTGCTCAGCCGATCTACAATCAGATGCTGAAGATGCAGGAAGACTCGAAATGATACCCAGTCTCGAAGAGTTGGCATCCGACATGGCCAACGTTCTGGAGGCGGAAAACACGGCGCTCCAGAATGCTCAACTCCAAGCGGCCGCAGCCCTCTTGTCGCGCAAACAGAAAGCTGCGAGCGCACTGCATGACGCCGTGAAGCAAGGCAGCAAAAATATCGAGGAATGCTCGCGTCCGACACTCCGCACCGCAGCCGCACGCCTGTCCAACGCCTTGAAACTCAATGAAACTCTTCTGACCAACGCACTGGCTGCGCAACAGAGCATCGTCGAATTGGTGCTGGCACAAAACCGCCCGGACCAGACACGCGGCCTTTACGGACAGAGCGGCGTCTATCAGACGCGCGCCAGTCAAGACGTGCTCAGGCCGTGGTCAGCCACCACGGCCTGAAGCTCGTTCAGATATAGTGTTCCTGAAGGGGCGCGAACCCGTTGAACCCCGTCGAGCAATAGGTCGATACGTATGCGCCTGTCGACAGAAGTTCGACCCGGTCGCCGTCGCGCAGCGCCAGCGGCAGATCAACCTTGCGCTTTTCATAAAGGATATCGACACCGTCGCAGCTCGGACCGGCCAGAACGGTCGGGCCACTTTCGGTTCCGTCATGTGCCGTCCGCACGGGATAGCGAATCGCCTCGCCTTCGGTCTCGGCGAGCCCCCCGAAACGGCCGATATCCAGATAGACCCAGCGCGGTGCCTCAGGTGCGCCGCCACGTCGGCTGACCAGCACGACTTCGGTGGATACGACACCGGCACTTCCCACCAGAAACCGCCCAGGCTCGACCAGCATCTGCGGCAGGTTATTGCCGAAATGCTGCGTCATCGCCTGCCCGACCGCGAGCCCGAAGCGCTCGATCTCCGGCACGTCATCACGATAACGGATCGGGAAGCCGCCCCCGAGATTGACCATCCGCAGATCGAGACCAGCCGCCGAGAGATCCGTGAACAGCATGGCGACCTTGGCAATCGCAGCCTCGTAGGCCTCGATGCCGGTCTGCTGGCTGCCCACATGAAACGACAAGCCATACGGGTCGAGACCCAATGCACCTGCGCGAAGCATCAGGTCATAGGCGTGCTTCACCGTCGTTCCGAACTTGCGTGACAGCGGCCAGTCCGCACCGTCGTTCTCGACGACGAGACGGCAATAGACACGCGCGCCGGGCGCATTCCGGGCGATCTTGTCCAACTCCTCCTCGCTGTCGAAGACAAAGAGATTGACCCCTGCCTCGAAAGCTTCCCGGATGGCGGACACCTTCTTGACCGTGTTGCCGAACGAAATCTGCTGTGGCGTCGCGCCGGCGGACAGACACATTCTGATTTCTTCGATCGACGCGGCATCAAAGCATGATCCCAGATCGACCAAGCGATGGAGGATCGGAGCCGCCGGGTTCGCCTTCACGGCGTAATAGATCTGTGCAAGCGGCAGCGCGTCTTTCAGCGCTGCGTACCGCTCCGCCACATGGTCGACATCCACGACCAGGCATGGCGTAGCAGGACGGTTTTCCGAGAGAAAACGGGAAATTTTGGGAGTCATTAAACCCCCTCCCATGTTTGCCTCGTGTCGCTTTCGTGAGCGAACGAGCGATGTTGCGAAACGGTCTAACGGACCAGCGACCATGGCGAGACCGAACGCGCGAAATGCGTGATCCGATCCCGGATTGCCAGAACGCTTGACGTCGTTGCGTAACCTTTAGGGGGCCAGTGGCACGTGCGTTGCTGCGTGCGGCGCATATGAGGCCAAACCCCCTCGCGCGCAACAGAAAATGTCCCACCGTTTTTGCTTTTTTTGGATGCCTTTTCAGCACCCGCGTCGTCTCAAAGACACAGCCCGCGGCAGATGAAGTCGCCATAGGAACGACTTTCACGATGGCGCGTAGTCTTGCGGTAACAATACCGCTATGCGCACCTCCCGACTGCGCGCCGAGCGAGACCCGACGTTACGTCAGGTCATCGCAACGAGTAGCCCTCGACCAGGAGAAGCACGTGCCATCCATGCCCCAGACTGAAGCAACGACGTCGGCCCAGCCGGCACCGGCTTCAGCTCCCCTGTATCAGGACGCTCATCGCGTGTCGGCCGAGGGTACGGCATCGCCCGGAACAGGCGTGTCCTCGCCGTTCAAGATGCCGTGGGGCGGCTGGAAGCTCGTGATCCGCCAGATGATCAACGAGCTGGGAACAAGTCAGATCTCGCTCGCCGCGGCCGGCTGCGCGTTTTATGCGACGCTTTCTCTTTTCCCTGCGATCAGTGCACTACTCTCTCTTTATGGACTCGCGTTCGACCTCAATACTGTCGAACCGCAGCTCAACGTCCTGCATGATCTTCTGCCGCCCGCAGCCTACACTCTGATCGGAGACCGAATTCACACGCTCGTGGAGCAGTCGCACAGCTCACTGACGATCGGGCTGATCTTTTCGCTCTGCGTGGCCCTGTGGTCCGCGTCGGCCAGCACCAAATCGATCCTGTCGGCATTGAATCTGGCGTACAACACCACGGAACTCCGCTCTTTCCTGGCATTTCAGGGGATCGCGTTCGGCACGACGCTTGGCGCAGTCCTGGGAGCCTGCCTGACGCTCGCGCTGATGGTGGCGTTGCCCGCGTTCCTGGACTTCCTGCCGTCTCACCTTGCCTTCCTGCATATCCCGCCACAGTTCGATACTGCCCTGACATGGGGTCTGCCGCTGGTCGTTCACCTGCTGGCGCCGGCACTCATGCTGCTGTTCGTATTCGGCGCCGTAACCCTGCTCTATCGGCATGGGCCGTCGCGCCCGGCCGGGGCCTGGCGCTGGTCACTGCCCGGATCACTGGTAGCGACGGGTCTCTGGCTTGTGACGTCGTTCGGCTTTTCCTGGTACGTCAGCCACTTTGCATCATACGGCGCAACGTACGGACCCCTAGGTGCCGTCGTGGCCATCATGATGTGGTTCTTCGTCAGCGCCTATGTCGTCCTGCTCGGCGCCGAGCTCAACGCAGGGCTTGAAGACCGCATCGCAGGTCTTGAGCCCAAGGTAAGCAATACGGTCAACCCAGAACGTGTGCCTCAGGAACCGACCGTGTCGAACGACGTGGCATCTAGGGCCGAGGCGACTCGCTCTCGGTAAATACGTCCGTATAACCGGACGTTATCGCCGGCGTATGTGTGACGCGGCGGGCAACGGCACGCTCGCCGCGATGGCCTGCTCAGGTGTGTCCTCGTCGGCGGCCTGAGCAACTTCGACGCTCGGTTGATCAGCCGCGGGCAGCGGCGTCAATGCCACGCGTGCCGTACCCGACGCCACCATACCGATCCGCTCCGCAGCAGCGCGCGAAAGATCGATGATGCGATGATTGAATGGTCCGCGGTCGTTGACGGTCACGACGACCGACCGGCCCGTGTCTTCCGACCGAACGAGCAGCTTCGTTCCGATCGGCAGCGTGGGGTGCGCCGCCGTCAGCGCGTTGCGATCGAAGATTGCACCACTCTCGGTACGCCGGCCGTGAAAGCGTGCCCCATACCAGCTGGCCACGCCATGCTGCGACCAAGCTAACGCCGTGCGACCTTCTTCGGCCACGCGGTGCATACGGGCAGCCAAAGCCCGCCGCACGGAATCCGCCCATGGCGTTTTGACCGCTGCGTGGTTCCCTGCCGGTTGTGTCGCGTCCTGAGCCAGGCATGGCGCGGCCCCGAGGACCGCTACGGCAACCGTGGACAGGAAATGACGCGATATCAGACGACCCAAGGTAGCACTCAACGACCCACACCTCCGCGTGTTCTTCACGCCCGTCGGGACGATGCCCTTTTTATCTTGAAGGCACACCCATACCGCATTTGCACACGAAAGGCTAACAGGCGATCCTTAACGCTTCCTGAACGGCACGATCCACGGCGAACACGGCACGAATAAGGCGATCTTTCGGGCTGCGCGGATGCGGGCCTTTAACCACGCTGTTGAAAGTGCTACGGGCTCGCCACCATGAAGCGACCGCTCATTGCCGTACTGAACGGCCCAAACCTGAACATGCTGGGCCTACGCCAGCCTGACGTCTATGGGCATGCCACCCTCGACGACCTGGAACAGGTGTGTCTTCAGGCCGCCGAGCGGCTCGACGTCACGATCGATTTCCGGCAGACGAACATCGAAGGCGAGCTTGTCACCTGGATCCAGGAGTGTCGGGGTCGGGCCGATGGCATCGTCATCAACCCGGCGGCGTATTCCCACACCTCGATCGCGTTGCTCGATGCACTGCTTGCCGTCGGCCTGCCGACGGTCGAGGTCCATATTTCAAATGTATTCCGCCGCGAGACATTCCGGCATCATTCTTATGTGTCGCGCGCGGCGATCGGCGTTATGGCTGGATTCGGCGTTCGCGGTTACGCTCTCGCGCTTCAGGCGCTCACCGACATGATCGAGGACGAAGACCAGCAATGAGCCGCATGCTCGTGGACGCAGATGCCATCCGGGCATTGGCAGACATCCTGACCGAAACCGGCCTGACCGAGATCGAGATCGCCGAAAAGGACAGCCGGATCCGCGTTGCGCGCGGCACGGCACAGACGGTTGTGGCTCCCACGGCAGCTGCAGCCACGCCGATCGCAACCGCAGCCCCCCAGGCGGCGCCGTCCGCCGATCCCACCAAGCATCCGGGCGCGGTCCCGAGCCCGATGGTCGGCGTGGTGTACCTGACGCCCGATCCGTCGGCCCCGCCGTTTGTTACAGAAGGCCAGAGCGTTGCGGCCGGGCAGACGATCATGCTCATCGAGGCCATGAAGACGTTCAACCAGATCAAGGCCCCCCGTGCCGGGACGCTGACGAAGGTTCTGGTGGCGTCGGGCGATCCGGTCGAGTTCGGCGAACCTCTCGCGATCATTGAGTGACGAACCTCTTGATGTTCTCCAAGATCCTGATCGCCAATCGCGGCGAGATCGCCCTGCGGATCCAGCGCGCCTGCCGCGAACTGGGCATCAAGACGGTTGCCGTCCATTCGACGGCAGATGCCGATGCGATGCATGTCCGCCTGGCCGACGAAGCCGTCTGCATCGGACCGCCATCCGCCCGCGATTCCTATCTGAATGTGGCGGCGATTCTGTCGGCTGCGACCATCACGGGCGCCGACGCGATCCATCCGGGCTATGGATTTCTGTCGGAAAACGCAGACTTCGCCGACACGGTGGAAGCGCACGGACTTGCCTTCATCGGGCCCAAGGCGTCGCACATCCGCATGATGGGCGACAAGATTACCGCCAAGACGACGATGCGTGCGCTTGGCGTACCGCTCGTGCCGGGCTCCGACGGCGCATTGCCGGATCTGGAAACGGCCCGCAGCGTCGCCGAGGAGGTTGGTTATCCGGTGCTAATCAAGGCCGCGGCCGGCGGTGGCGGCCGGGGCATGAAGGTTGCTCACGAGGCCTCAGAGCTTGAAGAGGCATGGAGCGTCGCGCGGACCGAGGCCCGTGCGGCGTTCGGCAACGACGAGGTCTATCTCGAGAAGTATCTCGATCGTCCGCGTCACATCGAGCTGCAGGTCCTGGCAGATACGCACGGTAACGTCGTACACTTCGGCGAGCGCGACTGTTCACTGCAGCGGCGGCACCAGAAGCTCGTCGAGGAAGCCGGTTCGCCGGTCCTTACGGCCGAGCAGCGTGACGCAATCGGTGCCACGGTCACGGATGCGCTGACCAAACTTGGCTATCGAAATGCCGGTACGCTCGAGTTTCTGTATCAGGACGGCCAGTTCTGCTTCATCGAGATGAACACGCGCCTACAGGTCGAGCATCCCGTGACTGAGATGGTCTGCGGGGTCGACCTCGTGCGCGAGCAGATCCGCATCGCCGCCGGTCAGCGGCTCGGCTACACGCAGGCAGATATCACGTTCAGCGGTCACGCCATCGAGTGCCGCATCAATGCCGAGAACCCCGAGACATTTGCACCCAATCCGGGGACGATCACCGTCTTTCACGCACCGGGCGGTCTTGGCGTCCGGATGGACAGCGCCATTTACGCCGGCTACCGCGTGCCTCCCTACTATGACAGCATGATTGCCAAGCTGATCGTGCATGCTCCGACACGCGCGGAGGCGATTGCAAGGATGCAGCGCGCCCTTGATGAGTTCGTCATCGAAGGCGTCCAGACCGTCATTCCGCTCCACCGCAAGATTCTGGCCAATCCGGAATTCCAGCGCGGCGAGTATACGATCCACTGGCTGGAGAAATTCGTCGCAGCCCAGTAACCTAGGGCTTACGCCGTGAATTGTTCGGCGATGATGCGTTCCGACAAGGCATGATCAGGATCGCAGAGCAGGATCGTTTCCAACGAACGATCCTCCTGCACCCGCACTTCGATAACGTCACGCACCTCGGTGAAATCAGCCACAGCGGCAGCAGGCCGCTTTTCCTGCTCGATCAGCGTGAACACGACCGACGCCGTCGATGGCAGAAGCGCGCCGCGCCACCGCCGAGGGCGGAAAGCAGAGATCGGCGTCAGCGGCAGAATGTTCGCTGACAGCGGAACAATAGGGCCGTGAGCTGACAGATTGTAGGCCGTGGAGCCCGCTGGTGTCGAGACAAGCACGCCATCGCAGACCAGCTCTTCAAGCCGGACGCGGCCGTCCACTTCGATCCGCACTTTCGCCGCCTGCCGGGTCTGCCGGAAGAGGAAGACGTCGTTGAACGCAAGTGCTTCATGACGCTCGCCCGAACGAGACGTAGCTTGCATTCTGAGAGGATGCAGAACGGATGGAAGCGCTTTACGCACCTTCTCGCGGAGGTCGCCGTCCGAGGCCGGATTCATCAGAAAACCGACCGTCCCGCAATTGATGCCGTAAACGGGAATGCCGCGCCCAAGGACCCGATGAAGCGTTTCCAGCAGGAAGCCGTCACCCCCAAGGCAGACGACGACATCCGCATCGTCGAAAGGCACGCCACCGTAGCATTCGCTCAGCTTCCGTAACGTGGTCTGCGCCTGCTCATGGGGCGATGCAACAAACGCGATCCTGTCCGCGCGGCGGGCATTTTGCGCCCGCTGTTCGCCTTGGGCCATATCGTCAGTCACAGGGAGCAGATCCAGTGAGCGTTCGGTGTCGCATGCCGTCCTCGTCCAGTCGCCGAGCTATGGGCCTAGCACGGCGCTGCGCGAGCAGGAACCTCCGGCAAATCATGCTCACTGACGAGGTGACTGCATTACCTGTTCAGCAGACCACGCGCGATTCGTGTCGCGTCCAGCCATGAGGGCGAGGTCGGCGACTCAATCATGAGCAATTGCTGACGGCGGATCGAAGACGGCACGCGTGAATCCTTGCGGACAACACCTGCGAGCTCAGGCGACCATGACAGAAACGTCTTGCAGGCCTGGCTGAGCTTGCGAAATGTCTGCTCGCCGCTCCGATGGGAGGCCGCCTGATTGATGATTACCTGACATGCGCCTTCTTGGCCGAGTAGCCGCCTGCGGTCCTTGATATAGAGCTTAATGACCGCATAGACGTCCGCCAGCGCCGTAGGCTCTTCCGTGGTGACGGCCAGCAGAAGGTCCGAGATCGAGGAGACATGACGCGTCATGTCGTTGATGCTGGCGCAGAGATCGACGATGACAACGTCGTAATTGTTCATGTTTCTCAATTCGAACAGAATCGGATCGATATCGCGCTCGGTGAGCCGCGACATGAACGAGGCTCCCGAACACCCCGGAAGAACATCGATCTTGATCTCGTCCCTCTTGTGAGAGCGCTCTATCGTGGCAGTCTGGATAACGTCCTGCAGCGTGCGGTCTCGGCACAGATAGTCAGAAATATCGAGGGTCGGGACCATGCCCAGCTGGATATCGATGTTCGCAAGACCAAAGTCGGCATCGAATACAAGCACCCGTTTGCCGAAGCTGGCGAGAAGTGCCGCCAGTGAGATCGACATCCACGTCTTGCCGACTCCCCCTTTTCCGGAGGCAACCGCAATGATCTTGGCCGATGACGCTGTCCTCGAGTCACGATTTCCGTGAGCTCCGACAGTGGTCCGGTCCTGTAGCAAACCTGAAAGCATGTGATGCAGCCTCAATTCTCTTTCTGGGCCGAAATATGCTGAGCCAGAAGTGACGCGCCCCGAGGCCGCGTCACTTCTGCTTCGGCGGACATATCGTTCGCGACAACTCGGGACTGCGCGCGCGCTGCGTTCTGACCCATTTCATCGGCAGATCTGGAAATCGCCTCGAAAAGACTTTGCTCATCCAGGGCCCGGCCGCCGCCAGCGACCGCGTCGCTCGTGCCGATCTCGGAAACAGGGATGCCTGCAACCGCCATTGCAAGGAGGCCACCCAGACGTCGGTGACAATCAACGCGGGTCACGACGGTGTGCCGGGCGCCGGCATCCAGAAACGTTCGCGCGAGGTCAAGTGACTCGCAGGCGTCCAGTCCTGCCGGGATGACGTGGACCAGAGCCCCTTCAATACGCTCTGCAAACGAGCCAAGGCGCCGTGCCGCCTGCATATCCGAAGCGGAAAATCCGGCCGTGTCGACGATAACAGGCCGCTCCCCGTTGATCGTCTGGAGATGCCCCGCAACGTCTTTCGTGGACGTCGCGGAAATCACTTCGATCCCAAGCAGTCGGGCGTATGCCTTGATCTGATGGTCTGCCCCTGCCCGGCGGTCATCGACGTTTATAATCACTGGTTTGACGCCCGCGATGACGAGACGAACCGCGAAGCGTATCGCGACAGTAGTTTTTCCACCCCCAGCCATGCCTGACACAACGACCGGTTGCCGTGCGAGCAACGGGCCGATGGGCGCAAAAGAGCACTTCCGAAGAAGCCGACGTAGGGATCCTGCCTCTACAAGGCCCGTCTGAACGAACGGCGGCACACCGTGCCATGCCAGGGTCTCACGATCGCTTTGTGCGGTCGTGCGCTGCTGCCACTGCGCGGTTTGAGGCAACACTCGACCAGGCCGCTCACCGGAAAAGCGTCCCTCATTGTCATCATCGGTGTCGAGTGCAGCCGTGAGCTCAATGGTGCCGTCAGGGCGCTTCTGTTGCCCGAGAATCAATGCGTCAGAACCGAGCGTTGAGCGAACCGTCTGCATGGCTTCGCCGATCGTCTTTCCGACAACAACCTTAACACGCATGAGTTTTGCTTTCGGTCATATTCAGATCCCGATCGATGCGACTGTCTTGATCTTCGCGCGCGGGAAGATCTCGCTTTGCGCCAGCACCATCATCGACGGGCGCATCCTTTCGACAATGGATCGAATGCCCGGGCGAATGGCGTTTCCGACAACGAGAACCGGCGCCTGGTCAGCCGTGGTCGTCTCTTCTATCGCGACCCTCAGACGCCCGACGAAGTCAGCCATTTTCGAAGGCGCCATGGCCAACTGCCGATCTTCCGGTGGCCCGACAAGGCTTTCGAGAAACATCGTCTCCCACTCGGGACATAACGTAATGATCGGGATATATCCCTTGGCCGACGTCAGATTCGCGCAGATCTGTCGGGACAGACGCACACGAACATGCGCAGCGATTGACGCGACCGTCTTGCAACCCATGCCGCACGCTTCATGAATCGCCTCCAGAATCGTTGGCAGGTCACGGATCGAGACGCGTTCGGCAAGAAGGCTTTGCAGGATCCGTTGCAGTGCACTCACAGTTACAAGAGATGGCACCAGATCCATGACGAGCTTCTGTTGCTCGCGCGGCATATCGTCCAGCAGCTTTTGCGTACCCGAATAAGATAAAAGATCGGGCATGTTTTCGCGAATGACTTCTGTCAGGTGCGTGGCAATGACACTTGCCGGATCGACCACAGTATATCCCTGAACCAGTGCCTCTTCTCGCAGCCTTTGATCGACCCAGACTGCCGGCAGTCCGAAAGCCGGCTCCTTTGTAACTTCGCCATCTATTTTGGGGGTCCCACCGCGCGGATCCATTGCCAGAAATCGACTTGCACGAATTTCTCCGCCCGCAACAAGCACTTCCTTTATCTTTATATCATAACGGTCGCTCGGGATTTGCAGATTGTCCTGAATACGCACCGGGGGAAGAATGAATCCGATGTCGGCCGCGATCGTGCGGCGCAG
This sequence comes from Tanticharoenia sakaeratensis NBRC 103193, assembly GCF_000963885.1. GTDB lineage: Bacteria > Pseudomonadota > Alphaproteobacteria > Acetobacterales > Acetobacteraceae > Tanticharoenia > Tanticharoenia sakaeratensis. Next base: position 70,856 of record NZ_BALE01000004.1, on the reverse strand, counting down.
AACTTTGATCTGCTCAGTCAGCCGCGCGCCGTCTCCGCTCGCGATCGACAAGAGATTAAACCCGAGGTCGAGACGAATCAGGTCGATCCGCAGACTGTCCGACAACGGCGGCTCTGCAGAGGCCGATGCCTCGGCTGGAGACACCGCAGGGGCTTCTGAAACATCCCGGTTCACCAGGGGAACCCGATGTCGATGCCAGGCCATCGCGCCGGCAGCGCAGCCAAGAGCTATGAAAGGCACCGCGGGCAGCCCCGGCATGAAAGCCATCAGCACTGCCGAACCTGAGGCGAGCGCCAGAGGCTTCGCGCTTCCACCAAGCTGGCGCGCCAGCGCCACATCCGCTCCACCTTCGGTCCCGCCTTTTGTAACGACAATACCTGCGGCGGTAGACACCAGAAGTGCTGGAATCTGCGAAACCAGGCCATCACCAATGGTAAGTGTCGTAAATGATTCCGCCGCAGCCGCAACCGACATTCCGTGACGCCCAACTCCGATTGCAAGACCGCCGACTATATTGACTGCCGTGATGATCAAGCCCGCAATCGCATCCCCGCGGACGAACTTCGCAGCTCCGTCCATGGCGCCATAGAACGCGCTTTCCTCTTCCAGTTCGCGCCGGCGGCGACGGGCGACCACATCGGTAATTGCGCCGGAAGACAATTCCGCATCGACCGCCATCTGTTTTCCGGGCATCGCATCCAACGAAAACCGCGCGGCGACTTCCGCGATGCGGCCTGATCCTTTTGTAATAACCATGAAGTTTACGACGAGGAGGATCAGGAACAGGATGGCACCGATAACGACATCGCCACCCATAAGGAATCCGCCGAAGGCCGCGACAACGTGGCCTGCAGCTAAAGGTCCCTCAAAACCATGGCTCAATATCAGCCGCGTGGTCGCCACTTCCAAGGATAAACGAAGCAGCGTCGTGAGAAGCAGAAGTGTGGGAAATGACGTGAAATCAAGCGGTCGCTGCAAAAAGAGAGCGACCATCAAGACGAGAATTGATGACGTGACGGATAGAGACAGACCGGCATCGAGTATGAAGGTCGGCAGCGGCAGAACAAGGATCGATAGCAGCCCGGCGACGGATACGGCCAGCCCGACGTCCGAACCCGGCATGAAAGCCTGTACCCGGGACAATGGTCCTTCCAGAAATTTCAGCGAAGGGCTGCCGGGAAGGCGTCCAAAACGTCTGACAGGCAATGCGTTGTCGCTCATCTCGTCCGATCCATAGTGTCCCGTCGACTACTCTGGCCTCACGCGCCGTTACGCGATTTTTCTGCCTTGATGATCTCCGTCATTGTTATTCCAAGTCGACTGTCATCGACCATGACGACCTCTCCGCGCGCAATGAGGCGATTGTTGACCATGATATCGATAGAGTCGCCGATCTTGCGATCAAGTTCGACAACCGCGCCGCGACCGAGCTTCAGGAGTTGGCTGACTTGCATAGTCGCGCGTCCCAGAACAGCACTCACCGTCACGGGGATATCGTAGACCGCTTCCAAATCATGGGCGAATTTAGGTGCCTCATGAGAATCATGCGACGCAATGTCTGCCATTTCGTCAAAATCGTTCGGCATTGTATTACTCTCATTACTTCTGACCGGCATTGCTCGTATCAAGCAGTTTGCTGATTCGATCCAAAAAGTCGCCGGCATTACGTTCTGCCGAACCGGTCGCCCATGACACTGTCAGATCGCCATTCGCTACCGCACTTGATGTCTGCCAGGACACCGTAGCCGCGGAATGGTTACCAATTTGTTGACGAAGTGCCTCTATCGTCTCCGAATTTGCAGTTATCGTCAGGCATCGTTCTGCACGAAGAACAGGTTTTAGTGCATCCACGAACGCAGGCAGTTCGCCAATGCCATGCCGCTCTATAAAAGTAGGCAGAGCGACTGACATGATCTGGCTCAACAGCTCACGAACCTGGACCGCCGCATTCTCAGCAAGCTCGTCCTGAGAACTCAAAAAGCTGATGATAGGATCGACGATCTGCTCGATCACCAACCCTTCGCGTTCCTGCTCAAGAGCGAACTGCTCTGCCCGTCCCTTTGCTAGTCCCAACTGGAAAGCATCCTCGCGAATCTTGTCCAGATCAACAGGAGACGGCGGTTCGACTTGAGAGAGCATCTCCTTTGCAACGTCGTTGACGATATTCTGAGCTGCGTCTTGCCCGGAATCAGCGTTCGCGAGAACCACATCGTCGAAAATCTCGTCGAAGATAGGCTTCCCGCTGCGCTTGTCACGCGGCACGATCACAGGATGAGCTCATTGCTGGCGCCCTGATTCTGCAGTTCGATCTCGCCAGCATCCGCCATTTCCTTGGCCGTCTGTACGATTTCGGCCTGCGCTGCATCGACGTCCTTGACGCGGACCGGTCCGAGGGACGCGATTTCATCGGACAACATTTTGCCGACGCGCTCGGACATTGTTCCAAGAAACGCCACTCTCAACTGTTCAGACGCTCCCTTGAGTGCCAGGGGCAGCACCTCCCGATTGATGCGCCCAACGAGCTGCGAGAGGCTTTCCCGTGGAATATGCTGCAGATCTTCGAACGTGAACATGAGGGCCTTGATCCGCTCCGCATCGTCCTGACTGCGTTGTTCGAGAGCCGTCATGAACCGCCCTTCGAGACGGCGGTCGAAATTGTTGAAGATGTCGGCCATCTGCTCGTAGCTGTTCCGCTTGGCCCCGCGAGCCAGATTCGAGACAAATTCCGACCGAAGCGTATTTTCGACGCTTTGCAGTACGGCCTTCTGCACATTTTCGGTACGCAGCATTCGCGTCATCACGTCCATGGAGAACTCTTCCGGCAGAAGAGACAGGACACGGGCGGCGTGCAGCGGCTTGATCTTGCCGAGGATAACCGCAACCGTCTGGGGGTATTCGTTCTTGAGATAATTCGCGAGCGTTACCTCGGAAACGTTCCCGAGCTTATCCCACATGGTACGCCCTGCCGGACCACGGATCTCTTCCATGATCTGGGCCGCACGTTCAGCCGGCAAGGCGCGCTTGAGCAAACGTTCGGTGCTGTCGATATTGCCGACGAGGACTTCCGTATTGCCAAGGGATCCGCTGAACTCATTACAAACCTGTTCGACAGTCTCGGCGGAAATAGTCCCCAGTTGGGCCATCGCAGAGGATATTTCCCGAATTTCTTCCTCATGCATCGCTTCAAAAAGACGCGAGCAGCTTTCTTCTCCCAGCGCCAGCATCAGAATGGCGGCTTTCTGTGCGCCGTGGACGGGCATATTATCAAGCACGTTCGGGCCCTCCTTGTTCCGAGGCCAGCCAGCCTCTGATCATCGCGATACTTTCATCGGGGTGGGTTTCGACCAGATCAAGGACACGCTGGATCGAGGATGCCTTGATACGCCCTTCAACGCCGCTGACGGTAATCAGGCCGTCATCCGAACTGGCGATGGCATTCAGCGCGTTGGACGGCCCTGAAGACGCCACCAGCGCTGTACCTTGCTGATCAAGGCGTTCGATCGCGCCGCCGGCCGACATTGGCGAAAGCGCCACTCCTGCTGCCGGTGCGATCCTTTTCGGTGAGAGCAACGGCCGGACGATGAAAAAGCCCACCGCCAGCAGTGTCACCACAAAGACGAGCGTCCGCGTAACCTGACCGTTCAGCAGCATCGCCGCATTCAGGCCCATGATTGTTTTTTCGTGAGGAGCCGCTTCATTGTCGTCTGAGGTAAAGCGCATGGACATGACCGTTACCGTGTCCCCGCGGGCAGCATCATATCCGACAGCGCTTTTGGTCAGGTCCGTCAGACGCGAGAGTTCGTCCTTGTCCCTCGGGGTCCACACAGGCTGGTTATGACCGTCTATATGGGTCAAGCCGTCGACCATGACCGCGATGCTCAGTCGGGAAACGCGCGGCTGGTCCTGGACGAGTACGCGAACGGTCTTGCCGATCTCGTAATTGTCGGTTTCCTGCTGCCGGCTGCTCTGGCTGCCGGATTGCGGCTGGCCGGCATTGGCGTTGGGCAGGTTGTTCCCAACCGTGACGTTCGCAGATCCCTGGGTATTGACGTTTTTTTCAGTATTTGTCTGTTGCGAGCGCAAGACCTGCTGGTCGGGATCATAGCGCTCCTGCGTTTCGTGCACATGGTCGGTATTCATTTGAACGGCCGCTTCAACCCGCACATGACCCATTCCGACAACGGAATTCAGCATGTCCTCCACGGAGCGTGACAGCCGCATTTCCATAGCCTGGCGTTGCTCTTCGACGCTTTGCGAACCGGAGCCGCTGCCCGTGATGGAACCTGCTCGCGCAAGCACGTCTCCGCGATTATCGACGATTGCGATATTTTGCGGCCGCAGGCCCGGGACCGCTGCGGCGACAAGATTAAGCACCGCGGACACGCCCTCAGGGTCCAGCCGCTGGTTGCCATTGAGCGTCAGCAATACGCTTGCCTGGGCTGTCTGCTCCTCAGCGGAGAAGAGCTCTCGATGAGCGAGGACGAGATGTACTCGCGCCGATTTCACGCCGCGCAACAGACGAATTGATCGCTCGAGTTCGCCTTCCAGAGCGCGCGTCTCGTTGATCGACTGTTCGAACTGCGTCTGGGTCAGATTTGACCCACGATCAAACAGCTCATATCCGACAGATCCCCCCGAAGGCAGACCGTCCTTTGCGAGAAGCAACCGTGCCGCTGCGACCTTGTCCTGGGCGACGAGAATTGTCTGTCCCTGGTCTCGTAATGCGTAAGCAATGTGCGCCTTGTCCAGATGATCCGCGATACCGGACGCTTCCTTGGGATCCAGATCGCGATACAACAGCGCGTCGGTACTGCCGCCGCCGCTTTGCAGCACGACAACGCCCAGAAGGGCAAGCATGCCGACAAAAACCGCGCCAAGCACCGCCAGCCTGCGGTTACCGAGCGCGCGAAGATTTTCGATAAGCGCATTCATGAGCTGCGCGTCATCCCGACATTCGCGGACCGGACAAGGTCATCAAGGCGGTGCGGCTGCTTCATCCGGGCGCTCCGAAAGCGTTTTATCTCGAAGCGGATTCTATCGAGCAGGTATTAACAGTCGGTTAAATACGCTCCCATCAGGTGCTGACGAGATTATTGATGCTGGTGGAGACGCTGCCCATCTGGAGATCGACGGACGACCCGCTGTTCGAAACGCCGGTGACCGTTCCCGTAACTGTCGGCGTCAAAGCGGTCGTCGAACCGCTGGCGGTGCTCGCCTCGATCGCGACGGAATACTGGCCGTCAGCCAGTTGAGTGCCGTCATCGTTTTCGCCATTCCATGTCCAGGTGTTGGTACCGGCCGACGCGTCGACCTCCTGGGTCTTGACGACATTTCCACTGCTGTCCGTCACGGCAATGGCGACCGTCCCGGCGGACGGTGCATCGTAGGTCAATGAGGCGCTGCCGTTCTGGAGCGGCAACGAGGAACTGTCGACGGAGACGCTCTTGCCGACCAGATTGAGGCCCGATGTCAACGTGCTGTCCTGCGTGAGTGAAATCAGCGACGAAAGGTTCGTGTTGGTCTGGACCTGCTGCTCCACGCCCGCGAACTGCGCGAGTTCGCTTGTGAAGCTGTCCGTGCTCATGGGGCTGCTCGGGTCCTGATTTTTGAGCTGCGTCGTAAGCATGGTCAGGAACTCGTTGTAGTTCGTTCCGAGAGATGCGAGCGCAGATGCGCTGGCAGTCGACGTGCTCGAAGACGAGGTCGCGGCCGCCGAAGTCGATGACGCCGCCGTCTGAGCGGCGCTGATGGCAGCGTTGATCAGGCTCGTCGTGCCCTGAGACGATGTGACTGATGTGGTCGACATGAAAAAATTACCTCTCAGACGAAGACATTGACGAAACGGCGCCGATATCTGGTCTCGCCGGGTTTCGAGGCGCTGGGCTCCGGTCCCTCTGCCGAACGCTCGGATGCATCGTATCCGCTTTCGCCGCGGGAGCCGGTCGACTGCAGGCCGGCGCTTGGCGCCGCCGAGGACAGGGACGAAGACACGCCGACGGGTCCGACACTGGTAATCTGGATCTGCTGAGACATGATCACTTGCCCTGCCGAGACGCCATTGACGGCACGAACAATGTCGTCCCTGTGCTCGCCAAGTTCCTGCGCCAGTCCGGCACCCGCGCGAATGGAAACCGCCGTTCCGTGGTGATCTCTCGCAACGTCGATCTGAACCGCGCCGCGTTCGCCCAGATCCAGCGTCACATGTGTCGTATGCTGCTCATCCACGACCTGATGCACCATCGTGAGACCTGCATCCGCGGTCGTATCCTCGGCCTGGCCAGGTTCTTCCCCGGTATCTTGCAGTTCGGGAGCTTCCGGCGTCGAAGCGCTTGACGCTGTTGTGTCGTCCAGATGCGGCAATGGAACGTCAGTGTCGATGGCAACGTCAGGCAAGGACGCGCTGTTCGGCAGTTCGTCCAAAGATGGAACATCGCCTGCCTGAGAAGGGTCACTAGCCGATCCGACGGTGGCAACCTGCCGAGCAGGCTGGCTCCCCCCCGTTACAGAATCGCCCGTTGCGACTTCGGATTGGTCGGCCGACCCAGGCTGTAATGTCGGATCCGGCATCAAAGGGACAGCGGCATCCTGCGGAGCGGTGTTCTGCGGAACGGCAGGGGCCGCAGGTCCGGCGGCGGCCGCCGGCGACAACGGCGTAGCGATTGCTGAATGCGCCCCGTGAGACGCGGAAGGCTGCTCCCTCGTGCCTTGTCGCGAAGTGGTCACGCCTTTGCCCTGCCCTGTCGTTGGTCGACTTCCAGAGTGTGACGCGATTTTTTTTTCGTTGGCCGTGACGCTTTTAGCCGCCGTCCCCGTCTGGTTCGTTTTGCCGGTGACATCGGAATGGCTGGACTCAGCGGCCGAGCGCGAAGGGAACGCCCGACCGGTATTTTTGGCATCAGGCGACTGATGTGTCGTGACAGAAGTGGAGGCGCGCGCGTCGGTAGCGACCGTCCTGTTTTGCGCGTTGTCTGATCGGTGACTGTCGGTTTGGCTCGGTGTGGGGGCGGTCGCGGGCGGCGCAGAGGGATGTTCGAAACTCGCGAGGAACGCGTGGAACCGATCGGTCGCGCCCTCGGTCTCGGCGGCTGTAACGGCCGGCAGGGTCGAGACCTGCGATGCAGACCCCAGTTTCGAAAGTGTTGCGACCGTCATGACCCTCTCCGCCAGCGCACGGAGAGGAGAGGATAGGTCAGTGCAGTTTAATAAAGCGTTACCGACAGGCGCGTCAGCGTGCTGCTGTCTCGGACATATCCACCGGCGCCGATTGCACCTGCATCACCTGTCCGTGCCGGTCGAAATAGACGATCGCATCGCCTCGACGTTCGGCATATCCGTCGGGCTGGCCGTCAGGCGTCCGGAACATGAGCCGATTGGCATCGGCCTGCTCGATGACCTTGTCGCCGCGCGGCCGGTACCGGAATGCACTGAAATCCTTGTGTGCTTTCGGCAGCGACGAGATACGGGCGAGTTCATGCATGTCGGGTTTCTTCGGCCCGTCACCGCCATCGGCTCGCGCCATTGTCGGCAGCGCCGTCGTCCCCAGGATCAATGCTGTGACAAGCAGCCTGTTTTTCAGGTGCATGTTGTTACCCTCCCCCGCCGGTTTCATCGAAGCCGTCGTTCCCGTCTCTACCGCGCCGCCGCCGCGGAAGCCACCCTCGTCGGCGGCGTGTGATCAACCCAGCCGCCGCCCAGAGCCCGATACAAGGTTACAAGATTCTGAAAACGTGCGGACTTCACGGCGATGGAGGTCTGCTGCGCCTGATAAAGACTGCGTTGCTGCTCCAGCGTCGTCAGATAGCTGTCGATGCCGGACGAGAAGCGCATCTGTGCGAGGCGATACGCATCCTGATCGGACTGCACGAGGCCATCCAGCTGCCGATCCTGAGCCAGATAGGTTTCACGCGCGGTCAACGCGTCGGACACTTCGCGAAAGGCGGTCTGGACCGTGCGCTCGTATGTCGCGATCTGCTCGAGCTTGCGGGCCTTCGAAATGCGTAGATTTCCCTCGTTCTGCCCCCAGGTGAAGATCGGAAGCGTGATCGAGGGCGCGGCCGACCACGTGGTCGCACCGGGCGTAAAGAGATGGCGGAATTGAAGAGACGATATCCCGTCCGATGCCGTGATCGTCACGCGCGGGAAAAACGCCGCACGGGCCGCACCGATATTCGCGTTCGCGGCCTTCAGGGTGTGTTCCGCCTGAACCACATCCGGCCGCCGGGCGATGAGATCCGACGGAAGCCCCGCCGGGAGATCGGACAGAATGGTCTGCTGACCAAACGGCGCCGGTTCGGGCAGGTCGGCGGGGAGCGGTGCGCCCACGGCCAGCTGGAGCGCATGGGCGTCGAGCCCCATCTGACGTTCGTACTGGGCCTGGTTGGCAGCAGCCTGCTGAACCTGGCTGCGCGTCTGCTGAAGCGTCAGCAAATCCGTCTCGCCATGGTCATACATCGTCTGCGTCAGGTCGAGTGTATGCTGCTGCGATGCCAGCGTGTCATTCGTCACGCGCAGGAGTTCGCGGTCCGCGAGCCAGGAAATATATGTCGTCGCCACTTCCGCGATCGTCGACGTCAGCACGGAACGCGCGTTTTCCTCCGAGGCCAAGGCGTCTTCTGCCTGCTCCTGGGAGAGACTGCGGATCCGCCCGAAGAGATCGACCTCGTATGCCGAAAATCCGATGCCCGCGCTGTAGTAGCGAAGCATCGATATGTTCTGGCCGAGCCCCGGCGCGAAGGAGAAGCCCGCAGTGCTGGACGGGGCGAAATACTCGCCATTGCCGGTCGCCGAAATAGGCGGAAAAAGCGATGCATGCTGGACTTCATATTGTCCCTGCGCTTCCGAAATCGATGCGATCTGGCTGCGCAGGCTGCGGTTGTCACGAATGGCCAACGCGATCAGCGCTTTCAGACGTTCATCGACAAAGAAGTCCCGCCATCCGAGATCGGCCGCCACGACATGGGCCGGCACGGAAGCCGCATGCGTGTCGGAGGGATAAGCGGTCTGCACCGGCATGGCCGGACGGACGTAATCCGGCGCCATCGTGCAGCCGCACAGCAGCGCGGACAAGCCGAGAACCCCGAGCCTGCGGGTCGTGGACGCAGTCTTGCGCGTCATGATCAATGCTCTCCGGCCATCTGGTTGCGGTGTTCATACGGATCCTGACGATCCTGAAGGCGCTTCACCCGGAAGATACGCAGCACGACCACGAAGAAGACAGGCACGAAATAGATCGCAAGCAGGGTTGCGGACAGCATGCCGCCGACCACGCAGGTGCCGATCGCGCGACGCGCCGAAGAACCGGCACCACTTGCAATGGCGAGCGGGAACACGCCGCAGACGAAGGCGATCGATGTCATGAGGATCGGGCGCAACCGTTCGCGGCCCGCCTTCAGGACGGCTTCCTCCAGAGAGTCCCCTGCTTCGAAGAACGCTTTCGCGAATTCCACGATGAGGATCGCGTTCTTGACCGACAGCCCGATGGTGGTCAGCAGACCGACCTGGAAATAGACGTCGTTGGCCAGCCCTCGCACCAGCGTCGCCAGAATGGCGCCCAGCACGCCGAGCGGCAGCACGAGCAGCACGGCGAACGGAATCGCCCAGCTCTCATACAGTGCCGCAAGGCAGAACAGGATGACGACCACTGCCAGCGCATAGAGCGGTCCAGTCGAGCCTGCGGATGCGACCTGCTCGTAGGAGAGGCCCGTCCAGTCGTAGCTGATGCCGCGCGGCAGGTGCGAGAAGATCTTGCGCATCTCGTCCATTGCCTGCCCGGAGCTCACGCCCGCGGCGGGCTGACCCAGCAGTTCGTAGGAGTTCTGGCCGTTGTAGTCCTCGACCTTCTGGGCACCGACGATCCAGTGGCTGCTCGCAAACGCATTCAGCGGCACGAGGCTGTTGACGGCATTGCGGATGTACCACTTCTCCAGATCGCTGGGCCGCATGCGCGAGTCCGGCTCACCCTGGATGTAGACCTGCTTGACGCGGTCGCTGCGGGTGAACTGGTTCACGTAGATCGACCCGAGCGCGCCTTCGATCGTGGTGTTCACGTCCGCCATCGACAGGCCGAGAGCCAGGGCCCGCTCCCGATCGACGTCGAGGCTGAGCTGCGGTGCATCTTCCATGCCCTGCGGACGCACGGCCGCCAGCGCTGGGCTCTTGGACGCCATGCCCAGCACCATGTTGCGGGCCTGAAGCAGGGCCTCGTGGCCGACATGGCCGCTGTCCTCGAGCTCGACGTCGAAACCCGTGGCGTTGCCGAGTTCAAGCACCGCCGGCGGGTTGATCGCGAAGATCTGCGCCTCCGGATCGGTCCAGAAATGCATCATGATGTTGTTGGCGATCGCCATCGACGAGTGGGCGTAACCCACGCGCGAGTCCCAGTCCTTCAGGCGGATGAAGAATGACCCCGCGCTCTGGCCCTGCCCTGCGAAGTTGAACCCGTTGACCGACAGCACGGACACGATGTCGTTGCCGTAGGTCTTCATGATGTAGTCGGCGACCTTGTGATTGACGGCGGCCGTCTGGGCCTGCGTCGCGCCGGGCGGCATCGTGATCTGACCGAAGATCAACGCCTGATCCTCGTCCGGCAGGAAGCCTGCGGGCACGCGCAGGAAGAAGAAGATCGCAATTCCGGTGAAAGCCACGAACAGCACCATCGAAACCAGACGATTGCCGATCAGACGTCGCACGCCACCGAGATAGCCGCGCGTGATCCGATCGAACGTCCGGTTGAACCAGCCCGCCAGGCCACGATCCTTGGCGTGCTCGACCGGCTTGAGCATGGTCGCGCACAGCGCCGGCGTCATGATCAGGGCGACCAGAACCGACAGCCACATCGCACAGACGATCGTGATCGAGAACTGGCGATAGATCACGCCGGTCGAGCCGCTGAACGCCGCCATCGGCAGGAACACGGCCGTCAGGACGAGCACGATGCCGATCAGGGCGCCGGAGATCTCATCCATCGACTGCCGGGCCGCCTCACGCGGAGACAGGCCCTTTTCCGTCATGACGCGCTCGACGTTCTCGACCACCACGATGGCGTCGTCGACCAGGAGGCCCACGGCCAGGACCATGGCCAGCATCGTCAGCGTGTTGATGCTGTAGCCGAAGATCGACAGCAGGCCGAACGTGCCGAGCAGCACGACGGGCACCGCGATCGTCGGGATCAGGGTGGCGCGGAAGTTCTGCAGGAACACCAGCATCACGAGGAAGACGAGGAAGATCGCCTCGACGAGGGTCTGCACGACCTCCCGGATCGACAGCACGATGAACGGCTGCGTATCGAGCGGGTAGACGACCTTGAGCCCCGACGGGAAGAACCGCGACAGGTCGGCGATCTTCGCGCGCACCGCCGCTTCCGTCGTCAGCTGGTTGGCGCCCGGCGCAAGCTTGAGCGCCATGGCGGCCGCGGGCTTCTGGTTCCAGTAGGTATCGAATGTGTATGCCTGCGCGCCGAGTTCGACGCGGGCCACGTTGCGCAGCAGCACCCGCGATCCGTCCTGCTGGACGCGCAGGAGGATGTTGCGGAACTGCTCCGGATCGGTGAAGCGTGTCGGCCCGATGATGGTGGCATCGAAACCGATACCCTTGGCTGCGGGCAGCCCGCCGAGTTCGCCAGAGGACACCTGGATGTTCTGCTGCTGGATCGCCGTCTCGACGTCCACGACGGTCAGGCCGTACTTGTAGAGCTTTGCTGGATCGAGCCAGACGCGCATCGCGTATTCCGAGCCGAACAAGGTGTGATCGCCGACGCCCGTCACGCGCGACAGCGGATCGGACACGTTCGAGGCGATGTAATCCGCGATGTCCTGACCGGACATGCTGCCGTCCGTGGATATGAAGGCAGCGACCAGCATGAAGTTCTTGACCGCCTTCGTGACGCTCAGTCCCTGCTGGGTCACTTCGGTCGGCAGACGTGCCTGCGCCAGCTGCAACTTGTTCTGCACCTGGACCTGGGCAATATCCGGATTGGTGCCCTGCTGGAAGGTGAGATCGATCTCCATGCTGCCGTTGGCGTAGGAGCTCGCCGACAGATATTCGAGATGATCGATGCCGTACATCTGTTGCAGGATCGGCCGGACAACAGTGTTGTTGACGGTCTCGGCCGAGGCGCCCGGGTAGGTGACGGTCACCGCGATCTGCGGCGGCGCGATGCTGGGATACTGGGCGATCGGCAGCCGCATGACGGCGACGCCGCCGACCAGCATGATGATCAGGCCCACCACCCACGCGAAAACGGGGCGGTCAATGAAGAAACGAGACATGGATCAGCCCGCCTTGGATGCGTCGGCCGCGACCGGTTGGACTTTCTGACCCGGCATCACTTTCTGCAGGCCGCTGACGATCACGCGATCTCCCGTATTCAGTCCGCTTGTGGCGACCCAGTCCGCGTTGATCGCGCGTCCGATCTCGATGGTGCGCTGCTGGACCGTATTGTCCGCGTTCACCACCATGACGACCGCATCGCCCTTCGGATCACGCTGCACTGCGACCTGCGGCACAAGGATCGTGTTGGGGTCGGATCCTTCCGTCACGCGCGCATGCACGAACAGTCCCGGCAGCAGAAGATGATCGGGATTGGGGAAGACCGCCCGCATGACGAGTGTGCCGGTCGCCTCGTCGACGATGACCTCGGACAGCTCCAGCCGTCCCTGATGGGGATACGGTGTTCCATCTTCCAGACGCAGGGCCACCTCGGGGTCGCCGCTCGCCGTGCGCTGGATCTGCCCCTTGGCCAGTTCCGCACGGAAGCGCAGCATGTCGACGGCTGGAAGATTGACGTCGACGTAGATCGGATCGAGCCGCGTCACGACGGCGATCTGTGTCGTCTGGTTTGCGGTCACCAGCGCACCGGGCGTCAGAAGCGCGCGACCGATTCGTCCTGCGATCGGCGTGCGGACGTTGGTGTATCCAAGATTGACCGCAGCCGCGTCGAGCGCGCCCTTCTGGGCCACGATCTGGGCCCGGGCCTCGTCCTCTGCGGCAAGCGCGTTGTCGTAGTCCTGACGGCTGACCGCATGTGCCGCGGCCAGGGGCTTGTAGCGCTCGAGCTGCCCACGCGCCCGCACTTCAGCCGCGATCGCGTTCGCGAGCTGGCCTTTGGCCTGGTCATAGGCCGCCTGATAAGGCGCCGGATTGATCTTGTAGAGGAGCTGTCCCGCCTTGAGATCAGCGCCCTGCTCAAACGTCCGCTCGACGATCACACCGCTGACCTGCGGACGGACCTCGGCCTGTTCATAGGCATCGGTTCGTCCGGGAAGATCCGTGTCGATGCTGACCGACTGCGTGTGCATCGTGACGATTCCGACCTGGGGCGGCGGCATGTGCGGCGGCGCATGCTTGCGCTCGCAACCCGCGAGGCCAATCGTGGCCAGAAGCGGCACGATCACAAGCCGTGGCCCAGTCATGGCGCGTGTCATCATGGCACGTGTCGTCACTGCGTCGATCCTACAGATTACCCGTTGCGGATGCGGGCGCCGAGAACTGCATATCCTCGAAAGATACAGACAGGATCGAGGCAGGTTTTCTTACGCGCATTGCCGGGCCCCTGGCCGCGATGGCCGTGGGTCGTTGACAAAGTATATATGGAAACACTTGAGTTTCCGTGCCATGGGAACTATACGGTTTCCAAATTTCCGTCAACCGATCGGAACGGCGCCAAAGATCCTCTCTGGGCCGCCCGGTTGAACGATCGAGAGGAAGACGCAGTCATGCATGGCGCCGGACACCGCTGCGCCCCGACCCGACCGGCTTCGGCCGGCAATCGTGACCGGGAAGCCCACGGTGCAGGACGTCCGCGCGTCCTCGATGTTGAAACGCGCCGTGAGGCGATCCTCGATGCCGCGAGCTGCGCTCTGCAACAATATGGATATCACGCAGCATCCATGGACCGGGTGGCGAAGGCCGCCGGGATGTCGAAAAAAACGCTCTATCAGTGGTTCGACTCGAAGCAGTCGCTTTACGAAAACCTCATCAGTGATCGCCTCCTGACGATCAAGACCCCGATGGACGATGCACCGGGATCGATCGCAGAGCAGCTATCGCGTTCGTTGAAAGCCTTGAGTCGGGAATTCATGCAGACGGAGCGTCTCTGCCTGCTTCGTACCGTCATCGCCGAGACACGGGCACCGGAAATCCGGCAGATCGTCGGCCAGTTGTTTGAAATGAAATGCGCGTCCTTCCCGCTGCGCACGTGGCTTGTCGAGCAGCGCGCCCTCAATCGCATCATCTGCGAGGATATCGACGAGAAGACGGATCTCCTGTTCGGCATGACGCTCGGCCTCATGACGCTTGGAGAACTGACCGGCGGTTGTGCAAACCGGACGGAACTCGAACAGGATCAGCTGATCGATCACGCGATCTCCGTCTTTCTTTATGGGATCGATCAGCAGGTATCTGCCCGGAACCAGATCGATACGCATGCTCTCGCGCATGAAGATGAACGCAACCTGACTTTTGCGCATCGGAGCCACGTGACCGACATCCAGGAGACAGTCTGAGACAATTTGTCTCAGACTATCGCAGGCTTGCTGCCAGCCGCTGGCTTGTCAGCATGGACGCGCTTTTTGTTAAAAAACATTTCGCAAGCGCGCCGATCAGACATGCGCATGCCTGACGCGACGCTTTTCGGCATCCAATCCTATCTTTGCGCGGCAGGAAGCGCAGTCGCGTTTGATTCCGGACGTGTCAGCAGAGCGAACATCGGCTGCATGGCAGGATCGGTTATCCGTCCCGTCGCCTGTGCCTTGAGACGATCGATCGTCGCATGATCTCCGCTCCGGAGAGCATCGGCGCCAAGCCGGACGACAGCCGCCTGCTGGGCACCTGTCAACGCACCGTTCCCGGCAAGTGCGCCGGAGAGAACATGATCCAGCGCCCGGGTTGCCCCCGACCAGTCCTGCACCTGTTCGGACGCGTCCGCGAGGATCTTCCAGCCATCAGACGTATCGACGCCTGCGAGACTCGAAATTGCCTTACGGGGATCGCCATCCAGCAGCGCAAGACGCGCGTACAGGAGCGCACGCTCTGTTCCTAGGGGCTTTGCCAGCACGGCACCGGATACGGTCGCCAGAGCCTTGCGCGCATCTTCCTTATGCCCGGAATCGAGGAGCAATGCCGCCTGTAACAGCGTTATTTCAGGTTCAGCCGACCGATCAGCCGAAATCGAGTCCAGTACCGACAAGGCCTTGTCGCGCAACCCGAGCGTTGCAAGGCGCCGCGCGATACGCATCGCTCCTTCCGTTCGTGCTGTCTCGGGCACGAGAAGATCCAGATGGGGCAAGAGGAGCGAGATCAGGCCCAGCGACTGCCGTGCATCGCCGGACATGAGAGCCGGATCGGCGATCATGGCGGTCATCAACTGCCGGCGCTGTTTCAGCGCATTCTCGCGAGACAGCAGATGCGACGTTTCCAGTGTCGCCAACAAATCTGCGGCGGCCTGCCACCGTCCGGCAGCCTCGAGCGCCATCAGTTCTTTTTCGCTCACGGCAAGCTCGCGACTGGCAAGCCGCGCGCCCGGTCTCAACAGGTCGTAACGGTCCGCCGCCTGATCGGCCGACAGCGTGCCCAGCGCACGGCGCCGGTCGATATCGAGTTCCTGCGCCTTCGCCGCGATGACGGGATCGGCATCATGCGCCAGCCGCGCCAAGGCCTGATCGTCAGGATGCGGCGCATGCAGTGATGACAGAGCCTGCAAAAAGGCGGTCTCCGAAGGCGGAAGGATCGTATCCGTCACATCCGGAGCCAGAGGGTGACCCGCTCTGGCAAGAACTTCGGCCGCAGCCTGCAAAGCCTGCCGCCTCAATGGCGCGGGGTAATGCATGCTCTGTGGAAGACCATCGGCAATCATGCTCGCCGGCACACCCTGACGCGCACCGTCTCCGGCGCTGGCATGGCGTGATGCAATCAGACCGCGCCAGAACGTAGCTTCCGGGCCGAACGCCGGCGACGTCTCGTCATCATCCGTGATCGTGTCTTCACCCGCCCGAGGATCGAGCGCCTGCAGGACAAGGCGGATCAGCGCAACGTCGGGCCTGTTCGCGCCCTGCGGATCATCTCGCAACGCGACCTGCATGATGGCGCGCGCCGTCGCCGTGTCCGCCAGCGCAAGTGCCGCGCGGGCCGCATCGATGCGGGCATTGAAACGCTGCCCTGGTGGCGAGAACGCCGCATGCGCTGCGGCACGGCGCGCCGCTTCGCGCAGGGCGGGCACATCATCGAGCGAAGCGATATTGCCTGGAAACAGACCAGTGGTCGCGACTGGTGCCGGACGTCCGGCAACACGCAGGGGAAAATCCGGATCGTCGGGAGCTGCAATGATGAAGCCATCCCGCACACGACGCATGGCGATCTGATCCGCATCACTTGCAAGCACCACGCCCACGAGGCTGGGACGCAGGGCAAACCCGATACCACGCCGACCAACGCCGATCCGCGTTTCACCCGTCACGAGCCCGACCAGAAGCCGCCGTCCGGAGCGCGTATCCGCCATGGTCACGACGCGGGCCGCATGCGGCGTCGGCAACAATATCGTCGTCCCGCGCGAAACAGGATCGATATCTACGGCAGCATCCGCATCGTCCGGCGGGCCGCGTCCGGCGCCCTGTCTTCGCACTTTTAATATCCAGCCGCCCGGGCGCGACACGAGGTCCACGCACTGGCCTGAAGGCACGCTGAATGTCAGCGTGGTGGTATCGTCAGTCGCTGCGACGTCGAGATCGGCAAACAGCGGCAGTCCTCGAAGTGCTGCGAGATCGAACGCATGCCGTCCGTCGATGACGATGGTCGTGCGCTCCGCAGTCTGAAATGCCCCTAGGGACACATCGGACGCCAATGGTATCCAGAGTGATGCGCTTTTGGCAGGGCTGTCCGCCTGCGCATTCGGCATCAGGGGCGCAACTGGTTGGGACGCGTAATCTGGCGTCGTGTTGCCAGAGCCAGGATGAGACACGGCCTTGTCGCCAGCCAGACTTTTCGGGTCTGTCTGGGGTCCCGGAATGACAGGCCGACCGACAAAACGCCACCCCGTCGGGAGGGCCGGAAGTCCTGCCGTCCCCGCTCCTGACGCTTCCACGGCGCGCGAAGGCGTTTCAGGGGACGACTGCTCGCGTCGGCCCGGCGGAGGCGTGCCCATGGAGTAATACGGGCCGCGCAGAACCAGACGAGGCCAGTGCACCGAAGACGCCGCTTCAGCACGCATGACACCATTCCCACTGACGACGAACAACGCCGTCAACAGGACCCGCACGAGGCGCAAGCATGTCATCCCGTGCGACCTGTAAGGCCCGGCGGGAGAGAGTGGCTTTTGGCAAGCATCTGTGTGGCGAGGATGGCGCGCTGTGGCAGCATGGCCCCCATGATCGCCGAGGCGTGCCGCGGATCCATCAGGTTCAGAAGGTGTGTGGAAACCCGAAGATCGAGAACATTGAAGATCGCAGCTGCATCCGCAGGCTTCATGGCCTGATATATCTTGACCAGACGGTTCGCATCATCTTCCGAAAGAGCAACATCATGCTGTTCGGACTGGCGCAACACCGCCTCGGTCGTCGTCAGGGATGTTACACGTTGCTGCAGAGCGGCCTCGGCCGCTTCCACGGCACGCTTGCGCTCGTCGAGTGCTGTTGTCTCTGCATCGAGCTGATGCTGGCGCCGGGCGACTTCGTTGATCAGTCCATCATCGCGCGTCGCCGTTGCCTCAGGCGGTTTCCCCTTGCAGGCAACATCATGATCGCAGGCGTTGAGACTTGCGGCAGCCGAATCGACAGGAACCTGAACGGGCGCTGATGGGGATAGCACCGAGGATGTCGTCGCGGACAACGATTGGGGCGCCATCCCGGCCGCATAGGCCATATTGACGATGCCGTGGGCTCCATAGTCACGGTCGTTGCCGTTCAGAACCTGAACCAGGGAATAGACCTTCGCACTCAGGACGACCACCATGACAGCGATCATGACCGGCAGAAGCCGCGAAAGGCTGAGCTTCGGCATTGGTTCAGCCCTGTCTCATGCGGAGCGCGCGAATAAGGTCGCGCTCCGCAGCACTCTTGCCAATGGCATGATCAGAAGAAAGCGCGGGTCCCGGCACGGACAGGGCTCTCGGAGCGCTCGGCAGATCCGTTGCCGTCGCGGGCACGAAACGCGTCGGCTGCAGGCCCTGCTCCAGACGTCCGGCCACGCGATCGGCGCGCTCGCTCAGATCGGCAAGTTCCACGCGCAAGGCACGCGCCTGCTCCACGGTCTTGCCAAGCTGCCGTCCGACCAGATCGGCCGTCTGGCGCAGATGATCGATTCCCTGGTGAGCCTGCGTGCTGCTGACGTTGAGGCTCTCGATAAGGTTGGACAACTCGACACGGTCGCGACGCAGGCGCGCCAGTGCACGGGCGAGATAGACGCTCAACCCTATACTGACCATCAACAAGGCCGAGAGGATCAGGTCGACCGTCAGTTCCATGACATCCATTTCCCTGCCTCAGCTATATGCCGCGCCGGCACCGTCGCCGTCGGCGGAGCGATCGTTCAGATTACGTTCGATCCGCACGGCGACTTTGCCCTTGCGCTGTCCGACGCGTCCCTCGAAGAGCGTCTTCTCGCCGCACCTCAGGTGAACCGAGGTCCGCGCACCATTGCGCAGGATCAGTTGGCTGCCCGGCCGGAGCGCCATGACGTCATGCAATTTCATGACCTGTTCATCGAGGACGACATCGAGTTCGACTTCCGTGAGCCACAGTTCATGAGCCAGATGCGTCTCCCAGATGTAATCATGGCCGAATTTCTCGCCCATGAATTGCTGGAGCAGGATTTCACGCACGGGTTCCAGAGTGGCGTGCGGCAGGATCAGATCCACATCGCCGCCACGCCCCGACATCTCGATGCAGAATCGCGCCTGGATGATACCGTTGGAATTGCGTGATATCGCGGCGGACCGCGCATTCAGTTCGAGACGCTCGAACCGGAAATTCACCGCGCACAGCGGGGCAAAGCTCGTTGCGAGATCAGCAAGGATGATCCGGACCATCGGCTCGATCAGGGATCTCTCGATCGTCGTATGGTGTCGCCCCTGGGTTCGAGACGACGTCGTCTCGAGCGCCACTCCATTGCGGCGATCGCCACCCAGCAGCGCGTCGACGATCAGGTAGATGAGCTGCGAACTGATGACGAGAACGCCGTAGTTTTCCCATTCCTCGACCCAGAAGACGGCATACATGGATGGGCCGGACACGCTGTCGATATAATCGCCGAAGCGTTGCGAGTTCAGCCGGTCGACCGACACCTCGACGTTGTCGTTTGTGAAATTGCGAAGACTGGTCGATAGAATACGGGTCAGTCGGTCGAAGACGATCTCCAGCATGGGCAGACGCTCATGCGAGGCCAGCGGTGCGCCGATCAGGCGTTCGATGTCGTTCCCCTGCGGTGCATCGAACTCGGAGACACCGAACAGGCTGTCGATCTCGGCCTGGTTCAGGATACGGTCTTCCTGCTCCTCCGCCATCATGGGATCGGACATGGGCTCCTGCTCTTCGCTCATTGCGTCAGGAGTTCCGTGAAATAGAGATCGCGGATCTGGATCGGGGCGACCGTATTGGCGATCTGCTGAAGCATGGCCTCGCGCAGACGATAGAGGCCGCCGCCGGACAGTTCATCGGGGCGTGTCTCATGCAGATAGGTCTGAAACACGTTGAGGATCTGGGGCATCATGGCCTCGACGGCCGCCTGGTCCTGCGCACGCGCGATCTCGAGCCGGGCATTCAGCTTCACGAACTGCGTATGGCCGTCGCCCGCGTCCAGATTGGACATGATGGTCGGCAAGGTGAGCATGGCCGGCTGCTGGACCGCTGCCTTCGCCTGAACCTTCGACGATCCATGAAAATGCCGCCAGCCGAAGTAGCCGCCACCACCCAGAAGGCACAGTGCCGCGACACCGCCGATCAGGATCAGCTTGCGCGACTTCTTGGGCTTATCTTGTGTCTCGGATGCGGACATCGGGATCGTTCAGGCTCCAGCGATCGGGGACACTCTCACGTCTCCCGCCCTGCCGATCATGCATCGCCAATACTTAACAAGTCGTTGACGCAACGACTTCGGCGACGGGCACTGACAGGTTATCCGCCGCCTTCATGACAATACTTGCCGATTTCAGGCAAATTGCGGCAGTCTGGCTCATGCACCCTCGACCAAGCCCCACTCGTCCATCCAGATCGCGCCTGCCGCGGGTCCGCGAGATGGGCTCCATCGTCCTGCTGCTGGGCCTGGGTGGATGCGCGGCCTCGCATACCGGCGGATACGACCGATATTACGCAGGCTCCGGCGCCTATCGCGCACCCGGCACCGCCGCCGATCCGTGGGGCCCCTATATCCATGAGGCAGCCCGGCGATTCGCCATTTCCGAGCAGTGGATCCGGGCCGTGATTCATCAGGAATCGGGCGGGCACGAGTATCTCGACGGTCAGCCGATCACGTCATCGGCAGGTGCGATGGGCCTCATGCAGCTCATGCCACAGACCTACGCCGACATGCAGTCCCGGTTCGACCTCGGTTCCGACCCTTACGAACCGCACGACAACATCATGGCGGGGACCGGCTACATCAGTATCCTGAATGGCAAATACGGCGCGCCCGCGTTCCTTGCCGCCTACAACGCCGGTCCGCAGCGTCTTGAGGACTACCTCTATCGCGGCCGGGATCTGCCGAACGAAACCGTCAATTATGTCGCCAGCATCACGCCCAATCTCGGCACCGAAGTCGCCATGACAGGGCCGCTCGCAACCTATGCCCGTGCCGAGCAGCTCCAGGGCTCGCCCGCGGCCGGACCGGGCGCGGCGCCGGTCGAGGTCGCCGAAGCCGGACCGCCCGACTGCACGATGGCGGCCGCCGACGATCCTGCCTGCGCGGCTCCGGCTCCTGCGGCCCCTGCCCGTTCCTACGCACGCCCTGTGGCGGTCGCCTCCCTGTCCCGTCCGACGCCCATCCCGTGCAGCCCGGACGACGCCTACGATCCCGACGTGCCATGCGCCGTGACCCAGCCGAGTGCGCCGCCGTCGCCCGCGCCCGCTCCTGAGCCTGTCTACCGCACCGTGGCCTACGCGTCGGCACCACGTCCCGCGATGCGTCTGGTTTCGCCGCCTCCAGCGGCAGCCGCTCCGCCGCACGCGACATATGGCGCATATGCGGTTCAGGTCGGTGCGTTCGGCTCATCGGGACAGGCGCGATTCGCAACGACCATCGCCCGTCAGGGGGACTTCGCCGAACTGGCCGGCGCCCAGAGCGTGGTCCAGCCGGTAACGCCGCTGGGGCGCGGGACGGTCTATCGGGCGCGGCTTGCCGGTTTGAGCCGCGCTGCCGCGTCCGGTGCCTGTGCGACGCTTCAGCAGCAGGGCATGGCCTGCATCGTCGAGCCACCGGGGCACTGATCCGTTGGCGCGGATGGAGGCCTTTGCGAGGCTCCCCTGACCGGACGCTCCGAGCCCCCCGGCTGGTCACGCGCGGGGCTTATCGCCTACGATGACATCAACAGATCGAAATGTCTTTTCGGGGCACTTACGCATGACCCATTCGTCCCCCCATTCCGCACCGGGCACGGTATCGGAAGAGGGATACCACAAGGATCTCGGCCGTCGTCAGATCCAGATGATCGCAATCGGCGGCGCGATCGGCACCGGCCTTTTCCTGGGAGCCGGACGCAGGCTCGCCAGCGCCGGCCCATCGCTCGCTCTCGTCTATCTCGTCTGCGGCGCCTTCTCGTTCCTTATCCTGCGCGCGTTGGGCGAGCTTGCGATGCATCGGCCGAGCAGCGGCAACTTCGTCTCCTATGCCCGGGAATTCATGGGAGAGCGCTGGGCCTATGTCGCGGGCTGGATGTCGTTTCTGAACTGGGCGATGACCGGGATCGTCGATATCACCGCCGTCGCGCTCTACATGCAGTACTGGGGGCCGACCGCCGCCGTCCCGCAATGGGTTTTCGCGCTGGCGGCCCTGTGTATCGTCGCCACGATGAACATGATCGGCGTCAAGTATTTCGGCGAGATGGAGTTCTGGTTTTCGCTGATCAAGGTCGTCGCCCTCGTGATCTTCCTGATTGCGGGCGTCGCGATCCTCGGGCTGCGCGTGCCGGTCGCGGGCCACGCGACGGGGCTGCATCTCGTGACGCAGAACGGCGGCCTGTTTCCACACGGAATCATGCCGGCACTTCTCCTTCTGCAGGGCGTGGTCTTCGCCTATTCAGGGATCGAGCTGATCGGCACGGCGGCCGGCGAGTGTGACGATCCACGCGCCGTTCTGCCGCGGGCGATCAACAGCGTCATCTGGCGGATCGGCCTGTTTTATGTGGGCTCGGTCATCCTGCTCGTCTGCCTGCTTCCCTGGACCGCCTATCACCCGGGCATCAGTCCGTTCGTGACATTCTTTCAGGCACTCGGCGTGCCCGGCGTCGGCACGGTCATGAACATCGTGGTACTGACGGCAGCGCTCTCCAGCCTCAATTCCGGCCTCTATTCCACCGGCCGCGTGCTGCGTGCCATGGCGCTTGGGGATTCGGCGCCCAAGGGGCTCGCGCGGATGAACCGCAATTCGGTGCCCTATGTCGGCATCCTCACGACATCCGCGGTCTATCTCGTGGGCGTCGGACTGAACTACGTCATCCCTTCCGAGGTGTTCGAGATCGTCCTGAATTTCTCGGCGCTCGGCATCCTCAGCACATGGGCCTTCATCCTGGTGTGCCAGCAGCGCCTGCGTGCCCGGATCAATCGTGGCGAACTGCCCGCCACCAGCTTTCCGATGCCGTGGGCGCCCGTCAGCAACTGGCTGACGCTTGGCTTCCTTGCCTTCGTCGTCGTGATGATGGGCTTCGATTATCCGGAAGGAACCTATACGCTGGTCGCGTTGCCCGTCATCGTGGCGATGCTCGTGATCGGCTGGTCGTTTCTGCGCCGCCGTCGTCCGGCGTCGCGACCGGTCGGGCCTGACATGACGAGGGCATGAACATGGACGCCAGACGCACGGCGATCGTCCTGATCGAATACCAGAACGACTTCACGACCGAGGGTGGCGCCATGCACGGTGCCGTCGCGGCGAGCATGGCGCGGCAGAACATGCTCGCCAACAGCGCCGAGCTGATCCGGCGCGCACGGGCCTCCGGCGCGCAAATCCTCTGGGCACCGATCCGGTTCGCCGAAGGCTATCGGGAGATCACGCGCGAGCCCTATGGCGTATTGAAGGGTGTCGTGGACGCAAAAGCCTTTCGCGCAGGCACGTGGGGTGCCGAAATCACCGAGGCCCTGCCGCGATCGGAAAGCGATATCCTGATCGAGGGCAAGCGCGGCCTCGATGCGTTCGCAAGCACCAATCTGGACTTCATCCTGCGCAGCCTCGGCATCGAAACCGTCGCCGTCTGCGGCTTCCTGACCAACTGCTGCGTGGAATCGACCGTACGCTCGGCCTACGAGCGCGGTTTCACGGTCCATGCGCTGAGCGATTGCTGCGCCGCGACCAGTCACGAAGCGCATGACGGGGCCGTCGCCTATGACCTGCCGCTGTTTGCGCATGTCGAGCCCCACGGAGCGTTTCTCGATCGTCTGTAAGATCGATGCCGCCGGGCGGGCGACGCCGGCGGCGCGCGTTACCAGGGCACGGTGCGTCCCAGATAGTCGAGATATTCGAGACCGGGTCGCGCCTGCTTCCCGGTCAGGACAGTCACGAGGTTCGGAATGCTGTCCTCGATTCCCAACGGCGCGTCTGGGCCACCCAGTTCCGTGCGCACCCAACCCGGTGCCATGACAGCCATCGGACGCGGTGAAGCCCCCTCGCGCGCTGCAAAACTCCGCATGAACATGTTCAGGGCTGCCTTGCTGCCACGGTAGAGTTCGCGCTTGCCGCCATTGTTGTTGGCGACGCTTCCCTGCCCCGACGACATGACGCCGATCAAGCCCCTCGCGGGCACGAGGTCCTGCAGGCTCTCGACGACGCGCATCGGGCTGAGCGCGTTGGTCATCATGACATGCATGAACTCGGCGGTTGATATGGCGCCGATCGTCTGTGTCGGATCGGCGTTGGTCGTCCCGGCGTTGACGAACAGCATGTCGAACCGTCGATCGCATAGACGCATCCTCAGCGCCGCAATCTGGTCCGGCACGCAGATGTCGAGGCACTCGATCTCGACCTGTTCGCCATAGCGTTCCGCCAGATCGTGAAACGGTGTGCGGGCATCCGGTTCGCGGATCGTGCCGACGACGTTCCATCCCCGGGCCAGAAATTCGGCAGCCATGGCGTGGCCCAGCCCACGCGAGGCACCGATCAGGAGAAGGGTCGGCCGGAAGGCAGGCATGCGCGTTTCGGTCATGGCGACGTCTTTCGATTGAGGACTATTAGCCCGCATTTGGCGCGTCCGGACATCGGGCGCCAGACGCACGCCGCGCACAGTATGATTGCATCCGACGCTATGACTGGCGAGCCAGGCTGTTTACGGTGACCCATGGCCGATGTGGATCTGAACCTGCTTGATGCTCTTGACGTCCTGCTTGCCGAAAGCAGCGTGACGGCGGCTGCCCGGCGTCTCGGGCTGAGTGCGTCTGCCATGAGCCGGACGCTCGCACGGCTGAGGGACGCCACGGGCGATCCGCTGCTGGTGCGCGCTGGCCGCGGACTTGTCCCGACGCCGCGCGCGGCCGAACTGCGTGATCGGGTTCAGACGCTGGCACGGGACGCACGCGCGATACTGCAGCCGCAGCCGGCGCATCTGGATGTCGCGTCGCTAACGCGGACATTCACGATCCGGGCGAGCGAGGCCTTTCTCGATCTCCTCGCGGCCCCGGTCGTGGAAGCGGTGCTCCGGACGGCGCACGGCGTCCGGCTCCGGTTCGTCCCCAAGACATCGAAAGACGCCGCGCCGCTGCGGGATGGATCGGTCGATCTCGAAATCGGCGTTCGCGGTACCGATGCGCCGGAAATCCGGACGCGGTTCCTTTTTGCCGATCGCCTTGTCGGCGTGGTCCGGGAAGGCCATCCGCTTCTGGCAGGCGATGGGCCCACGCCGTATCGCCTCGCGACATGCGACCATGTCGTCGCATCACGGAACGACAATGGCCTTGACCCGATCGAGCATGCGCTGGCGCAACTCGATCTCGGGCGAATGGTTCGGGTCGTGGTCCCGGGTTACCCGGATGCCATGCGGATCGCGCGCGGATCCGAGCTGGTCGCGTTCGTCCCTCGGTCCTGCCTGGGACATGCCCTGCCGCCCAAGCATGGTGCACCACGGGGCTTGGCGACTTTCGAGGCGCCATTCGCTCTTCCCGAATTCAAGATCGTTGCGATCTGGCATCCGCGCATGGATGCTGACCCGGCACATCGCTGGCTGCGGGACCTCATCACCGGAATCTGCCGGAAGGCCTATCCGAAAGCGTAATCGGAAAAGACTTCCGGACCGCCGCGGCCGCGTTCAGGGAATCTGATGGGCACTCACCTTTGGCGGGCTTACGGAAGGCGAAGTTGCCGGACGATGCGGCAGACGCGACCAGCCCCGGACGGCTTTCCGTTACGGCGCCCCGTCGAGGGTCCGCCACATATAAGTGTATTCAAGCGCCGCCTCCTGTGCCGCCTCGCGCAGGTTCGCACCGGCCGCATGACCGCCCTCGACCTGCTCATCATAGAAATACGGCAGATGCAGCGCGTCCATTCGTGCCGCGAACCGACGCGCATGGACCGGGCCGACGCGATCGTCCTTGGTCGAGGTCATGATGAACGGCACCGGATAACGCACGCCGGACTTCAGGTTCTGAAGTGGCGAGATCTGCTCCAGAAACGCGCGCTGGGCCGCGTCACGCACGCTGCCGTATTCCCCTGTCCAGGACGATCCGGCAGACATGGTCTCGAAATTGACCATGTCGAGCAGCGGCACCTCGATGACCACGGCCTTCCAGAGCTCCGGATGTTGCGTGAATTCGACCCCCATCAGCAGGCCGCCGTTCGACCCGCCACGGATCGCCAGATGCGCGGGCGATGTGACGTGGCGGGCTATCATGTCCCGGGCGACAGCCGCGAAATCGTCAAAGACGCGCTGGCGGTGCACGTTCAGGCCTGCTTCGTGCCATGCCGGGCCAAACTCGCCACCGCCGCGAATATTGGCGAGTGCATAGACGCCGCCACGATCCAGCCAGAGCTTGCCAAGCGTGCCCGAGTAGCGCGGCGTCATCGAAATCTGAAACCCGCCATAGGCATAGAGCTGCACGGGGTTGGTCCCGTTCTCCGCCATGTCCCGGCGGTGCACCAGGAAATACGGAATTTTGGTTCCGTCAGTCGAAGCGGCTTCGTACTGGTCGACGGTCAGTCCGGCGGCATCGAACTGCGGCGGCATTGCCACGAGCCGGTTCAGCCCGCCCGTTCGGGCATTGGCCTGCCAAAGCTCCGGCGGCGTCAGGAAACCCGAGACCCCGATGAAGGCGTCGTCATCGCGAATGGTCGAACTCGTGATGCTGACGGAAACATCCCCTGGCAGCGCCAGACGCCGCCCCCGCCACCCGTCGCTGCCGCGCGCATACGACACGACCGTTCCGCGCACGTTGTCGTAGAGTGCGACCAGCACATGGCCCTTCGTGACGGCGGCGCCTTCGATCATCTGGCGGGGGCCGGCCGCGGCGATCAGTTCAGGCTTTGGCGCGGGCTGTGTCGGGTCGACGGCCACCAGCGCGCCCGTCGGAAAGGTCTGGCCGTTCGCCGTCCAGGGCTCGTTCAGCCGAACGACGAGCTGCCCGTCCAGCAATCCCTGGATGTCGCTCTTCCGCGGCAGGTCGAGCGGCGTGGTATGCCCATTCTCCAGCAGGGCGTAGCTGCTCGAGAAGATGGTGTGCGCCGTCTGGATCAGGGCGACATGGTGTCCCTGCCCGTCCGTGAAGGATTCGCCGGACGCCTCCATGTCCTGCTTCGTGCCCCGCGCCACTTCCGTCGCGACATTGAGCGGCGTCCCGCGGTGCCAGAGCCGCACGATGTAGGGATAGGACGAATCCGTCAGGTCGCCCGGACGCCAGGGACGGCTGACCAGCAGGGTATCGCGGTCCAGCCAGTCGGCCGATTGTTTGGCCCCCGGCAGCGCGAAGCCGCCCGGCACGAAGGCGTTCGTCGCAAGATCGAATTCCCGGACCGTCACGGCATCCTCGCCGCCGTCGGACAGCGAGATCAGACAGCGTGTCTCATCAGGCTCCAGGCAGTCCGCACCCTTCCAGACCCAGTTCGCATGCTCGGAGGCAGACAGCGCGTCCAGATCGAGAACCGTCGTCCAGTCCGGCTTGCCGGTGCGATAGGATGCGACGCCGGTGCGGCGCCAGATGCCGCGCACATGATCCGCATCCTGCCAGAAATTGTAGATCTGGCCGTTGAGCTGTTCCGGTGCCGCGATCCGGTCGTGAGACTGCGCAATCGTCAGCGCGTCTTTATAGAAGCCGGCATAGCGCGGGTCGTGCGTCAGGACATCGAGCGTATGCGCGTCGCGGGCCTTGACGAAATCCAGCGCCCGGGCGCCGGTGATCTCATCGAGATAGGGCGGCGACGTGACCGTCGCGGCGCGGGCGGGCGCCACGCTCAGCGCCAGGGCCGCCACGGATGCGCACAGCACGCGCGACGATGAAAAACGGTTCAAGCGACACTCTCCGGCAGGATTCCGCCCGAAGAGTGTCACGTTTTACGCCCTGTTGAAAATCCGTCGCGCCGTGTTCACGGCGCGTGCGGCTGGTCTGTTCAGTGCGGCCACTGCGCCAGCACGTCCGCCTTCACCGAAGCCGGCAGCGGCACGTAGTCGAGTCTGGTTGCATCCGCATCGCCGGACTTCAGGCCCCATGCGAAGAACTTCTGCACGGCGGCGCCCTGGGCTGCATCCGACGGGTTGGTCGGCACCAGAACGAAGGTCGCCGTCATGATCGGCCAGGCGCTCTCGCCTGCCGTGTCGAGCAGGTCGACGGCGTAATGGTCGGCATGCGTCCAATCGGCAGCGGAGGCCGCCGCCGAGAAGCTCTTGAGATCGGCCGTCACGAAGTGGCCGGCCTGGTTCCTGAGCTGGGCCGCATTCAGGTGGTTGTTCGCGGCATAGGCATATTCGACGTAGCCGATGCCGCCTTCGGTATCGCGCACGGTCGCGGCTACGCCATCATTGCCATGAGCGCCCGCGCCGCCCGGCCATGCGATGGAGGTGCCAGCACCCAGCTTCTGCTTCCACTCCGGCGACATCTTCGACAGGTAGGACGTGAACACGAAGCTCGTGCCCGAGCCATCCGCGCGGTGCACGGGGGCAACGGGGGTGTCCGGCAGCTTCAGGCCGGGGTTCAGCGCCTTGATCTTGTCGTCGTCCCATTCGGTGATGTCGCCGTCGAACAGGCCGGCGAGCGTCTCGCCGTCCAGACGCAGCTTGCCGGGCTCGACACCCGGCACGTTCACGACGACCACGATGCCGCCCATGACGGTCGGGAACTGAAAGAGCTTGTTCTTGGCCAGACCGTCGGCCGCCATGGGCTTGTCGGACGCACCGAAATCGACCGTCCGCGCGATCACCTGGTTCTGGCCGGCGCTCGAGCCGACACTCTGGTAATTCACGGCAACGCCGGTCGTGCCTTGCGCGCTGTGGCCCCAGGCCTGATAGATCGGAGCGGCGAAGCTCGATCCGGCGCCGGTCACGCTCTGCGCATGGGCCGTCGTGGCGGCGCACAGCGCGAGCGCGCACAGGGTCGAGGTCGAGAACAGGCGCGTCTTCATCGGGGAGATCCCTCCATAGGGCGGCGACGATTCGGATCGGGCAAAGGCCGCCCGGTCCGGCTGGCGCTTCTCTATCGCGCCGCCCGACGGCCCGCGAGTGGCCGTTGCATGATCGTTTTGTGACAGTTCAGGCCGCAGGCAGCCAGACGAGACACGTCGTGCCGCGTCCGGGCTCGCTCTCGATCACGAGCCGCCCGCCATGACGATCGACGATATGCTTGACGATGGAAAGGCCAAGCCCCGTTCCCGGCTGGGGGGCGTCCCCTGTCTGTTTGCCGCCGACACGGTAGAAACGTTCGGTCAGGCGCGGCAGGTGCTGGGGCGCGATCCCGATGCCGTCGTCGGAGACGCCGAACAGCACGCCGGAATGGGTGGGCCAGCGGTCATTGTCCCGTCCGGCCTCGCGGGCGAAGACACTGATGGTCACGAGCCCGTCCCGCCTGCGGCCCGCAGTGGGGCCGCCCGCGTATTTCATCGCGTTTTCCACGAGATTCAGCAGAACCTGGACGATCTGGTCTTCCTCGCCATGGACGCGCAACGGTGTCTCGGGCGTCTGCAGATCGAGGAGAAGCGGCCGCCCGCGCAGGAGCATCGCCGTTTCATCGAGCACACGATCGAGCACGTCTTCCGCATCGACCACATCGCGCGGGCGCTGGTGTTCGAGAACCTGCACCCGGGAGAGATACAGCAGGCGATCGATCAGGCGCTGCATCCGCTGGGCCTGGGCCGCCATGATGTCGAGGAACTGCCGTTGCGCCTCCGGATCGTCTGCCGCAGGTCCGCGCAGGGTCTCGATGAAGCCGCTCAGCGAGGCAAGCGGCGTGCGCAGCTCATGGCTCGCATGGGCGACGAAATCGGTCCGCATCCGGGCGATGGCGTGCGCTTCCGTCCGGTCGACCAGCACGACGATCATGCGCGCGGCGCCCCAGTCCACACCATCGTCTTCCAGCGGCAGGACCCGGAAAGACGCCTGCACCACCCTCTGGACCGGCACATCGAGCGCGAGCGTCGCATGGGCGCTGCCGCCGGGCGGAAGGGTTGCCGTCGCGCGATGGGCTTCCGGTGCGCGCATGACCGCACCCAGCGCATCGCCATACTGCGAGCGGGCCTCGACGTTGGCATGAAGCACCCTGCCATGCACATCGACCAGCACGACGGCCGCCGGCACCAGCCCGATCAGCATTTCGCCGGACGGCACGATCACCTGTTCCTCGATCATGCTGGCGACGCGGGGCGCCCATCGGAGATGCGCGATCGCAGCCCCGGCGACGGCGCATACCGCCCCCCATCCGGTCGCGGCCGCACACCAGATCAGCGTGCCGCTCAGGCGCGGATCCTCGGAGCGCTCATGTCATTCTCAGTCCGTCGGCGCATCATCGAGCGCATAGCCGGCCGCGCGCACGGTCCGCACGATGTCGGCCTCTCCCGGTCCGTTCAGCGCCTTGCGCAGACGGCGGATGTGCACGTCGATCGTCCGCAGTTCCACATGGATGTTGCCGCCCCAGATCCGCCGCAGCAGGTCCTCGCGCGAGAAGACGCGGCGCGGATTGCGCATGAAGAAGTCGAGCAGCTTGAATTCGGTGGGGCCCAGCGCCAGCCGGCGGCCGCCGCGCTCGGCGCGATGCGTTTCCGGATCGAGACGTACGGTCTCGAAGGTCAGGACCTCATAAGTCGTCGTGGCGCGCCGCAGGAGCGCGCGCAGCCGTGCGTCCAGCGCCTCGATGCTGCAGGGCTTGGTCAGATAGTCGTCGGCACCCGTATCGAGACCCCGGATCGTGTCCTGCTCTTCCGTCCGCGCGGTCAGCATGATGACCGGCACGTCCCGCAGGTTGGGACGTTCGCGGATGGCGCGGCACACATCCAGACCCGAAATGCCGGGCAGCATCCAGTCCAGCAGCACCACGTCAGGGCGACCACGATCGAGCGCGGCCAAGGCCTCCTCACCGTCTTCCGCCACCTCAGCGCGATAGCCGAGCTTCTCGAGGTTGTAGCGCAGCATCACGCGCAGTGCCGGATCGTCCTCGACGACGAGGACCAGGCCCTGCGCCCGGGCAACGGCAGTCGTTCCGCTCATGACGCATCCACGGAAGATGTTCCCGTCCCGCGCGGCCGTGAACCCGTCATGTTGTCGCCTGTCACGGAGTAGTAGACGCGCTCGGCGATGTTGGTCGCGTGATCGCCGATCCGCTCGAGATTCTTGGCGATGAACAGAAGATGCGTGCAGGGCCCGATATTCCGCGGGTCTTCCATCATGTAGGTCACCAGCGAACGGAACAGCGCCGTGTAATAGTCGTCGACCGCCTGATCGGAATGCCAGACTTCCATCGCCCGATCGGCGTCCTGCTGCGTCGCGGCGTCGATCGCGCGACGGAGGTTCTCCTGAACGAGACGTCCCATGCTCCGCAGGCCGGACAACGAGATGCGCCCGTCCGCGAGATCGAAACGCAGCGAACGCCGCGCGATCGACGCCGCATAGTCGCCGATCCGTTCGAGATCGCCGGTCATCTTCATAGCCGTGACGATCTCCCGCAGGTCTCCCGCCATCGGCGCGCGCAGGGCGAGGAGACGGATGGCCAGCGCCTCGACGTCACGCTCGAGCGCATCCACCTCGGGGTCCTGCTCGGGGACAAGGCGTGCGGCATCGCCGTCATGCTCGGCGACCGCGGACAGGGCCCGGGCGACCTGGCTTTCGACGATGCCGCCCATCCGGGCCACCATCGCGCGCAGCTGCCCGAGTTCCTGCTCGTAGCTTTTGACCGTGTGTGTGCCGTTGCGTACCATGCCCGCCTGCTCCCCGATCTTCAGCCGAACCGGCCGGTGATGTAATCCTGCGTCTGCTTCAGGCGCGGCGCCGTGAAGAGGCGATCGGCGCTGTCCATCTCGATCAGCTCTCCCAGATAGAAGAATGCGACCTGATCGGCGCAGCGGGCCGCCTGCTGCATGTTGTGCGTCACGATGGCGATCGTGAAATGATCCTTCAGTTCGTCGAGCAGCTCTTCGATACGGGCGGTCGAGATCGGATCGAGGGCGGATGTCGGCTCGTCCAGAAGCAGCACTTCGGGCTTGGTTGCGATGCTGCGCGCGATGCACAGGCGCTGCTGCTGGCCGCCCGACAGGCCGGATGCCGGGCTGCGCAGACGATCCCGCACCTCGGACCACAGGGCGACACGGGTCAGGACCTCTTCCACCCGATGGTCCATGTCGCGGCGCGACAGCCGCTCGTGCAGCCTCACGCCGAATGCGATGTTGTCGTAGATCGACATCGGAAACGGGGTCGGCTTCTGGAAGACCATGCCGATGCGAGCCCGGAGCTGGTTCAGATCGACGCCGGACTCCAGCAGGTTCACGCCATCGAACATGACCTCGCCGGTCGCACGCTGGCCGGGATAGAGGTCATACATGCGGTTGAACACGCGCAGCAGCGTCGATTTGCCGCAGCCCGACGGGCCGATCATCGCGGTCACGCAGCCTTTGGGAAAGTCGAGCGTGATGTTCTTGAGAGCCTCTGTCTGCCCATAGAAGAAGCTGAGGTTGCGGACGGACAGAGCCGCGTCCGCAGTCATCGTGGCGTCCATCGTGGATCCCGTCATCGAATAGGCGTTCATGCTTTCGTCCGTCCGAAACCGAACCGCACGACGATGTTGATCGCAAGCACACCGAGCGTCACCAGCATCGCGCCCGTCCAGGCGAGCTGCACCCAGTCTTCATAGGCGGCACCCGCATACTGGTAGATGGCAAGCGGCATGGATGCCATCGGGCGCGACAGGTCGAACGACCAGTTGGCGTTACCGAGCGACGTGAACAGAAGCGGCGCCGTCTCGCCGCTCATACGCGCGACGGCGAGAAGAATGCCCGTCAGCACGCCCGGCCGGGCCGCACGCAGGCTCAGGGACAGCGTCACGCGCCAGCGCGTCGCGCCGAGTGCGGCGCCCGCCTCGCGCATCGAGACCGGCACGAGGCGCAGCATGTCCTCGGTCGTGCGCACGATGATCGGAACGGCCAGGATCGCCAGCGCCACACTGCCGGCAAACCCTGAAAAACGACCGGTCGGCGCAACGAGCACCAGGTAGACGAACAGGCCGATCAGGATCGAAGGCGCCGACAGCAGCACGTCGGAGACGAACCGCACGGCGGAGGCAAACCGGTTGCCCGCGCCATATTCGGCCAGATAGATGCCACACCCGAGGCCGATCGGCGTCGCGAGCAGGAGTGCGACGCCCGTCTGGATCAGGCTGCCGACGATGGCATTGGCAAGGCCCGCGTCCGAGCCCGGGGGCCCCATGGGTCGCACGATCACCTGCCATGACAACCCGCGGATTCCGTGACTGATCAATGTCCACAGGATCGAGGCCAGCATCAGCAGGACGATGCCCGTCATCGCGATGCTGAAGACCGTCGCGATCCGGTCCGTGCGTCTGCGCGCGGCCGCGCGGGAGGACATCGCGGCACTCACGCCGTGCGCTCCCGCAGGAGCAGTCGTGCGACGGCGAGACTTGCGAACGACAGCAGCATCAGGATGAAGCCGAGCGCCAGCAGGGAGGCGAGCTTGATGCTGCCGGCCGGGCTTTCGGGAAATTCGAGCGCGATCAGGGATGCGACCGTGTTGGCCGGGGCGAACAGCGACCAGCCGATCCGGTTGGAATCACCGATGACGAACGTGACGGCCATCGTCTCGCCAAGCGCGCGTCCCATGCCGAGCACGATGCCGCCTATGACGCCGGCCCGCGACCAGGGAAGTGTCACCTGCCGCATGACTTCCCATCGCGTGGCCCCCAGCCCGAACGCGCTCTCGCGCAGCATGGGCGGGGTCGCCATGAAGACGTCGCGCATGACGGCTGCAATGAACGGCGTGATCATCACGGCAAGGACGATGCCGCCCGTCATGAGGCCGTAGCCGAACGGTGCGCCATGGACGATCTGCCGCACGACGGGCACATGCCCCAGATGGTGGGTCAGGAACGGCTGGATGTCGCGCGCCATGATGGGCTTGATGACGAACAGGCCCCACATGCCGAAGATGATCGAAGGCACCGCGGCCAGAAGCTGGACAGCGGTGCCGACGATCTCGCCGATCCGCGGCGGTGCCATCGTCGTCAGCCAGAACGCGGTCCCGAAGGCGAGCGGGAGTGCCAGCGCGACGCCGATGATGGTCGTGATCAGCGTGCCGAACAGCGGGGCGAGCGCGCCGTAGGTATTGGAGACGGGGTTCCAGACGTTGTGCCAGACGAATCCCGGACCGAATGTCTCGAAGGCGCGCGTACCGCCGAAGGCCATGGTCAGGACGAGGCCGCCCAGCGTCAGCAGGACCGCTGCCGCGCAGCAGGCCAGCAGGATCTGGAAGATCTGATCCGACCGGGAATGGCGGCCGAGCGACGAGGCATCGCGGTCGTGGGTCAAGGCATGGCCCCGGCTTGCAGGAGAGTGATCATGATCGGTTCCGGCTCTAGCGACTGGTCACTGCCCGCACAACCGCGCGTGATTGCCGCCATCTGTGAAAGTTTTATGACCCGTCAGGCCGAAGGCCGCTCGAGCCGCCCCTCGGCCCAGCCATATCGCAGGAAATGATGCAGCGGCCCAAGAGGGTAGTTCGCGACATCGCTGTTCGCCGCGAGATAGGCCGTGTCGGACCATGTACGGCGCCCGCGGCGATCCTCGATCACGGGCGATCCGGTCTCGCCGGGCAATGCGGCGCCTCCGGGTGCTGCGCCCTCCGGGACGAACAGCCGCAGCGAGTCGTCATAACGCGCGCGATACCATTGTGCATCGCGCAGCAGCACGGGCAGCAGATGCCGCCCGGGCGCCTGCCTGACCATGGCATAGCGCCTGAGATCAGAATCGTCGGTCGGATCGATCAGGGACGTGCCGATCTTCTGTCGGGCCCGTTCACGCATTTCGTCGAAGGGGCGGTTGTGCCAGTGCAGGTAAGTCAGTCGCGTAGCGGCGAAGCCGGGTTCGAGGGCGGAGTTGGGCATGTGCTGGCCATTGTCGATCAGATCGACGCCGCCTGCGGGGATGGCGCCCTTGCAGAAATCCGGATCGACCGCGAACCAGCCCGGACGGTCGGGCACGTTGAACAGCGACAGTTCGAGACGCAGGGCCCGTTTTTCATGGGCGACCTCGGCCAGGGCATCGTGAACCGCCTCGGTTGCGGTCGAAATCCGGTCCGCATCGACGGCTGCAATGAACTCGTCACAGTCAACCGGCAGCGCCATGTCATAGGTTCCGGCGATGCCGGGATCCGCATCCCAGCTCCGGATCACACGCGCAAAATGCAGGCCTTTCGCCTGGAAATCCTCAGGGCCCGAGTGACGCCTGTCGATGAGGGCGCCGCGCGCCTCGGCCTGCGCCAGCACATGCAGGGTCAGCGGGTCGCGGGAGCCGTTATCCATGACCGTCAGCCTGTCCATGCCGAACAGACGGGCATAATGACTGAACCAGGACAGCAACAACGGCCCTTCGTCGCGCTGCATCATGAGCACACGTACGGAGCAAGGATGTCGGGGCGCACTCATGTTGGTCGGTTGCCCTCCTTGATGGAATGCGTCCACTCTCATGAGTGTCAGATCACGCGCCCGAATCGGAATACGACGAACGCCCATGGCCAAACAACCAGCAGCTAGTGCCTTCCTGGGATATTTCGATTCGCTCGATAACGGTATCGCCAGGGGCTGGGCACTCGACCGCCGATCCGCAGACGTGCCCACACGCCTGCACATCCTGATCGACGGTCAGGAAGTCGATCGGGTGACCTGCCGCCAGTCGCGCCCCGACGCGCAGACTGCGCTCGGGCTGCCCGTCGAGAAGCTCGGTTTCGAATACCAGGTGCCCGAGCGCTATTTCGACGGCGGCTCCCATACGATCGCGATCCGCTTCGCCGATCGTTCGATCGTCCCGTTCGTCGTGTCGTCTTCACCTCTCGAAACGGCCGAGGCCTGCACGTTCGACGGCGTGCTGACGCCCCAGTTCCAGAGCTTCGTGGATGGCGTGAAACAGGGTGCCCTGCGCGGCTGGATCCTGCAGAAGCATCCCCGCACCGGCGTCCAGAGCGGCAACTGTCTTGTCTCGGTCACCGTCAATGGCGCGCGCGTGGCGCAGCTCCGCGCGGATCGGTATCGCGGTGATGTCGCAGCCGTGCTCGGCTGCGATCCGAACTGCGGCTTTGAATTCGTCCTGCCGCAGCAGTTCAAGGGAACCAGCCCGCAGACCTTTTCCCTCAAGGTATTGCCCTGGAATATCGAGCTCAGCGGGAGCCCGTTCACCACGTCCGTCGCGGATGACGCGCTCGAGGCGAGACTGGTGGACATCGCGTCCACGATCGACCGGCTCTATCGCGAGTTGGCCAATCTGCGGATGGAAATCCGCGATGCGATCCCGAAGCCCGGCTACAATCTCGGCGACTATGACCGCTGGGCACGGCGCTATTACGCCAACCTGCGCGAGCGGGTGGCACGCGCGCGGCTTGAAGATCCGCTCACGGACCGGCCGCTGGTCTCGATCCTGTGCCCGACCTATCGGCCGCTGATGTCCGATTTCGAGGCCGCGATTCAGTCGGTGATCGGCCAGACCTACGAAAACTGGGAACTGATCATCGTCGACGACGCCGGCAAGTCGAAGGAGACGACGGCGCGCATCCGCGCGTTCTGCGAGCAGGACAAGCGCATACGCCTGATCACGCTGGCCAAAAACGCCGGCATTTCGGGTGCGACCAATGTCGGCATGGATGCCGCCAAGGGCGTCTACACGGCCTTCTTCGATCATGACGACATGCTGGTCGACGTCGCGATCGAGGTCATGGTGCGGGCCGCGCAGAAGACCGGCGCGCGCATGCTCTATTCGGACGAGGACAAGATCGACCAAGCGGGCTATTTCCTCGAGCCGAACCTCAAGCCGGATTTCAATTACCGCTATCTGCTCGGCTGCAACTACATCTGTCACCTGACGATGGTCGAGACGGCGCTGATGCGCGAGGTCGGCCCGCTTTCGAAGACGTATGACGGCGCGCAGGATCACGATTTCGTCCTGCGCGTGAGCGAGACGATCCCGGCGGCGCAGATCGTGCACGTGCCGGAAGTTCTCTATCACTGGCGCAAGACGCCCAATTCGACGGCGGTCGATGTCTCGAAGAAGACCTATGCGATCCAGGCCGGCGTCGCCTGCGTTGCCGATCACCTCAAACGCCGCGGCCTGCGCGCCAAGGTCTCCTCGATCCGGGGCCTGACGCTCTATGGGGTCGACTGGCAGGTGCGCAACGCGCCGAAGGTCGCGATCATCATTCCGTTCAAGGACCAGGTGGACACCACCCGCACATGCGTCGAGCGGCTGCTGGAACACACGAAATATCGTAATTTCGAGATCCTGCTCGTCAACAACTGGTCCGTCACGCGCGAAGCCGAGGCGTTCATTGCCGAAATGCGCGAGACCGCGAAGGTGCGCGTTCTCGATGTCGAGGAAAAGTTCAATTACTCCCGACTGAACAACCTCGCAGTCGCGACCACGGATGCGAAATACCTGGTGTTCATGAACAATGACGTGTTCGTGGAACAGGATGGCTGGATCCAGACGGCGCTGGGCGAAATTCAGGCCGCACCCGATATCGGCGCCGTGGGGGCCAAGCTGCTCTATCCGAACGACACGATCCAGCATGCGGGTGTTGCTGTCGGGCCGGCCGGGATCGGCGCCCATGTCCATCGCGGGCAGCCCCTGACGGAATACGGTTATATCGGCCGCACGATGCTGAGCCACGAAGTGACCGCCGTGACGGCTGCCGCCATGATGGTGCGTGCCGACGTCTTCGCCGAGGTCGGCGGGTTCGACGAGATCGACCTGACGGTCGCCTATAACGACGTCGACCTGTGCCTGAAGATCCGACATGCCGGTTATCGGATCGTGTTCTGCGCCGAGTGGCTCGCCTATCACCACGAGAGCCTGTCACGCGGCACGGATCAGTCGCCCGAGCACGAGGCCCGCTTCTTCTTCGAGACGGAGACGATGAGGCGCCGCTGGGGCGAGCATCCGCTCTTCGTTCGCGACCCGGCCTATCCGGCCTTCTTCACGGTGGACCGGCAGCCGTTCTTCGATCTGGTGGATCCGGACACACTCTGACTTCGCGCCTGCTGCATGTCTCAATTGCGTGAGGCATGCAGCAACCTGCCGCAGCGCAGGGCGTATTGACCGCATTCGGACGGAGTCTGATGTGCTCCGCCCTTGAATTTGGGAGATGGACCATGCCGATGCGGACACATGTTACCCGCAACAATATGCAGGACAACGCGAAGAAGGTCTCGATCGAGACGCTGAATGCGCGTCTTGCTGATCTGATCGATCTTGCACTGATCACCAAGCAGGCACACTGGAACCTCAAGGGTCCGCAGTTCATCGGCGTCCATGAGATGCTGGACGGCTTCCGCGCCAGCATCGACGAGTTCGTCGACACCACGGCCGAGCGCGTGACGCAGCTCGGTGGCACGGCGTTCGGCACGACGCAGGATGTGACGAAGAAGTCGATCTGCACCCCGTATCCGACCGACATCTATCGCATTGCGGACCACATCTCCGCGCTCATCGATCGTTATGCTACGGTCGCCAACGCTGTCCGCCAGTCCATCGATGTGACCGACGAGGCGGGCGATCCGGATACGGCCGACATTTTCACCGAAGTGTCGCGTGGCCTCGACAAGCAGCTGTGGTTCTTGGAAGCCCATGTGCAGGAGCCGACCGGCGAAATGCGTGACGGTGACGGCACCGGCAAGCGCTGATCGCACTGCGCCGTTTCGGCCCTGAAAAACCCCGCATCGTGCCAAACGATGCGGGGTTTTTTATTGGCGCCACACTCGGAACGCACAGGCCGACGCGGGGCCCGAGGCGCGCCAGTTCAAACCCGTTGGCGGATAACATCTGTCTCTCAGGGAAAGCGGTTCGGCCGCACCCGATATCACAAGGGATTGTCCGCAACGCCTGTCGATAGCCAGTTCAGCCAGTTCCACGTTTCGCCGCGGCCGTGGTCTTCCAACCGTCGCTCTGCAAGATGGTGGCAGCCGCAGGCGGAGTCTTTCGGGCCGTTCCATGGCAGCCTGCGCCGTGCGAAACGATCGGCCCGTTCATCAGGTCGCCTTCCGCTTACGCAAGCGCCTCGCGAGGTATGCCGTGACGGCAAGCTCGTCCGCGCCCAGAGAAAATGCATCGGCATCCTCCAGCGCACTTTCCGCCCGTTTCAGGAGAGCTTCGCGCAATGAGCCGTCCAGATAGCCATTCATGACTTCAGGATGGATATAGCTCTTGCGACAGATGGCAGGCGTATTGCCCAGCTTGGCGGCTACCGTCTCGATTGTCCTGAGCAGGTTTTTCTTTGCCCGCGCCTTCGTATCGACGGCTTCGAACGAGGCGAGCGCCAAGGCCGCAAGCTGCGTCGCAGCGAAGGTGCGGAAGTCTTTCGCCGTGATATCTTCGCCGGTCGCTTCCCGCAGATAGGCGTTCACATCCTGCGAGTGGATGATATGCGCCTGCCCTTCGTCATCCAGATACTGGAACAGTCGCTGGCCCGACAGGTCCTGAAGGCGTCCGATAACGCGTGCCAGTCGCGGATCGCTGAGATCGATGTGACGTTCAATCCCATGCTTGGCCCGAAAATCGAATGTCAGGTGACGCCCCTGCACATCCGCATGGTCATGACGCAGCGTGGTCAGTCCGAAGCTGTTGTTGGCGGTCGCATATTCGTCGTTTCCGACGCGCGCCAACGTCTTTTCCATAAGGCTGACGACACTTGCGAGAACCCGCTCACGATCCAGGCCCGGCGAACGCAGATCGGCGTCCACGCGCCTGCGCAATTTCGGCAGGACTTCCCCGAAAATCAGGACCTTCGCGAACTTGTCCTCGTCACGAACGAGACGCCATTTCGGATGATAACGGTATTGCAGGCGGCCGCGGGCGTCCCGGCCGACAGCCTGCAGATGTCCGTCAGGATCGGGACAGATCCAGACATCGCGATAGGCCGGCGGGATCGCCAGGCGTTTGAGCCGCGCGATCTCGTCGGGATCGGAAATCGCCTGACCACGCGGGTCCACATAGGAAAAATGCCGACCGTGCCGTCTGCGGGTAATCCCCGGCCCGGCATGGTCGACATAGTGTAGTCCCGCCGCTTTCGCGTGGGTTATCGCATCAACGCTGCCCGCGTCGCCCATCCGTGCCGCCCTTCCGCGCTCTTCGGCGGAAGAAACGCCTCACGGGCGGCGGGTTTCCCGAGTGCGACATGCACTCGGGATTACGGGTTCAGGCAGCTGCCTTGTCGGCATTCACCACCGGCAGCCGGATCAGGTAGTCGAATGCGGAAAGCGCCGCCTTCGCACCATCGCCGGTCGCGATGATGATTTGCTTGTAGGGCGTCGTAGTCGCGTCCCCTGCTGCGAACACGCCGGGCACGGAGGTCGCGCCATGTGCATCCACCTCGATCTCGCCCCGCTCGGTCAGCGCCAGCGTGTCGCGGAGCCACTCCGTATTGGGGACCAGACCGATCTGCACGAAGATGCCTTCCAGCTCGACGCGATGCTCGCGCTCGTTCGCACGCTCGCGATAGGTCAGCCCCGTCACGCGCTGCCCGTCGCCCAGCACTTCCTGCGTCAGCGCGCCGGTGATGATGCGGACGTTGGGCAGCGAACGCAGCTTGGTCTGCAGCACCTCATCGGCACGCAGGGTATCGGCGAATTCGAGCAGCGTGACATGGGACACGATGCCTGCCAGATCGATCGCGGCTTCGACGCCCGAATTGCCCCCGCCGATCACGGCGACCCGCTTGCCCTTGAACAGCGGACCGTCGCAGTGCGGGCAGTAGGCGACGCCCTTGTTGCGATAGAAATCCTCGCCCGGCACGTTCATGTGGCGCCACCGCGCGCCCGGCGCGAGAATCAGCGACTTGGTCCGCAGGGTCGCGCCGCTCGCCATGGTGATTTCATGAAAGCCACCGCGCGAGACGGCGGGCTTCAGGGAAGTCGCCTGCTGACCGGTCGTGATGTCGACTTCATAATGACGGACATGAGCTTCGAGTGCCGCTGCGAATTTCGGTCCTTCCGTCTCCGGCACGGAGATGAAGTTCTCGATCGCCATCGTATCGAGCACCTGGCCGCCGAAGCGCTCCGCCACGATACCGGTCCGCAGGCCCTTGCGCGCGGCATAGACCGCACCCGATGCGCCGGCCGGCCCCGCGCCGAGCACCAGCACGTCGAACGGCGCCTTCTCGCCCAGCTTCTTCGCCGCACGTGCCGTGGCACCCGTGTCGAGCTTGACGAGAATGCCCTCGGCATCCATGCGGCCCGATCCGAAAGGCTGCCCGTTCAGGAAAACCTGCGGCACGGACATGATGTTGCGCGCCGCGACCTCGTCCTGGAACAATGCGCCGTCGATCATCGTGTGGCGGATGTTCGGGTTGAGAACCGTCATGGCGTTCAGAGCCTGAACGACATCGGGGCAGTTCTGGCAGGACAGCGAGATATAGGTTTCGAACTCGTATTCACCGTCCAGCGCGCGGATCTGTTCGGCCAGTTCCGCTGAGAACTTCGGCGCGTGGCCACCGACCTGCAGCACGGCCAGGATGAGCGACGTGAATTCATGGCCCATCGGGATGCCGGCAAAGCGGATTCCCTCGACCCCGCCCGGGCGGCGGACGACGAAGGACGGGCGGCGCGCGTCCTCGGCATAATCGGCCACGGAAATCTTGTCGGACAGGCTGGCGAGATCGTGCAGGAGTTCGTGCAGTTCACGGGATTTCGCGCCGTCATCGAGGGAGGCGGCCAGTTCGACCGGATGCGCGAGGCTTGCGAAATGCGTGCGGAGTTGCGACTTGATCGGATCCTGCAACATCGATTGCTTGTCCCCTGCTTTTGCGAATTGCGTCGTATGATGTGGCTGGTCTGGAGACCAGCCGGGTCGGGACGGGCGCACCGTCAACCGACGGGTCCGGCAGCGGGACCGAGAGATCGCTTCCGCTGCCGGGCCTGCGGCGTATGAAGGATGGGTGTTGCGCGGCCCGAAGGCCGCGCAACACCCGGCCTGATCAGATCTTGCCGATCAGATCGAGCGACGGCGAAAGCGTCGTCTCGCCTTCCTTCCACTTCGCCGGGCAGACTTCGCCCGGATGCGCCGCGACGTACTGGGCCGCACGGACCTTGTCGAGCAGCTCGGAAGCCGAGCGGCCGATGCCACCTGCGGTGATCTCGACGTACTGGATCTTGCCGTCCGGATCGATCAGGAACGTGCCGCGATCGGCAAGGCCCGCTTCCTCGATCAGTACGTCGAAGTTGCGCGAGATCTGGCCGGTCGGATCGCCGATCATCGGATAGGAGATCTTGCCGATGGCCGGCGACGTGTCATGCCACGCCTTGTGCGAGAAATGCGTGTCGGTCGAGACCGAATACACCTCGACGCCAAGCGACTTGAACGTCTCGTAGTTCTCGGCCATGTCCTCGAGCTCGGTCGGGCACACGAAGGTGAAGTCGGCCGGGTAGAAGAAGACGACCGACCACTTTCCCTTCAGGTCGGCTTCGGTCACCTCGATGAACTTGCCACCGAGATAGGCCTGGGCCTTGAACGGCTTCACAACGGAATTGATAAGCGGCACGGGTTATTCCTTTTCGCTATCCTGTAGGACCAACTCGCGACGGGACACTTCAGGCCTGGCCGAGACACGCCCTGCCCTTCACCCCGTCTGCGATATCGTATCTTCCACGGATCGCATGAGAACGGAAATCGTTCCTGTCGATATGGGTCATAGGCACGACTATGCTTTGCATATCGATAGACAGGAATTATTTATGGTCCATGGCATATATTCCCCTCTCCGGCCTTTCCCTGCGCGACATCGAATATGTCGTTGCCGTCGATGACCTGCGGAACTTCTCCCGCGCTGCCGAGCGCTGCGGCGTCAGCCAGGCCGGGCTTTCGGAACAGGTCCGCAAGCTCGAACTGCTTCTGGGCGTGCCGCTGTTCGAGCGGTCGCGGCGCCATGTTGCGCCCACGCCGGATGGTGCGCGCCTGATCAGCATCGGCCGCGACGTTCTCGCCGCCGCGCGCACATTGCTCGAAGTGGCGCGAAGCCGGACCGGACCGCTCGACGGCCTGTTGCGCATCGGGGTCATTGCAACACTCGGCCCCTATTATGTGCCAGGCCTGCTGCCGAGCCTGCGGTCGCACTATCCTCAGCTCGCCTTGCGGCTGACGGAAAGCATGACCGGGCCGATGCTTCAGAAGCTGCGCCAGAACGAACTCGATCTCGCACTCCTCGCCCTTCCGCTCGCCTCGGAAACGCTGGTGAGCGAGCCGGTCTTCACCGAGCCGTTCCTTGGCGTGTTTCCGAAGGGCCATGCACTGGCCGAACACGATGCCCTGGCGCTCGAGCGTCTCGACGGCCCGGAACTGCTCCTGCTTGAAGACGGGCATTGCCTGCGTGAGCAGGCACTGTCGGTCTGCGGCGCCCAGGTCGGGCACGATGGCGACTCGCGCCTGGCGACAAGCCTCGAGATGCTCTGGCACATGATTGCGGCCGGAGAGGGTTATTCCCTGATCCCCCGCCTCGCATTGAACAACCGTTCGCAGCTCACGGATCTGGTCGAGATCCGGGAGCTCGATGCCCACGCGGCCCGTACGATCGGACTGGTGTGGCGCCGGTCGGATCCGCGCGGTCCGGTCTTCCGCGACTTCGCCCGGTTCCTGCGCGCCAGTTGCCCGGAAGGCTGCACACCGGCCGATCCCGCCGCGTGATCCGGGGCCGGGTCTGGCTCGCGATCGCACTGCTTACGGCAGGCGCGATCGCGCTGCACCGGAGCTGGGTTCCGCCGGCATGGGATCCGACCGTGCCACTCGACCTGCAGGCCCCGCGCACGCCCGTCACACGCCTGAAACTGGCTCTGCTCCAGCGCGATCCGGCGCTGTGTCGCGCAGCGCTGGCAACGGCGTCCGCCCCGATCGTGCCGGCGCCAGGGCTTGCCCGCGGCGCATGCCCCGTCACGGATGCGGTTCGCGTCAGTGGCGGTCCTGTCACGACCGCACCATCGAGCTTTCTCGCATCCTGTCCGCTGGCGGTCTCGTGGGTCATGTTCGAGACCGATGTGGCACGTCCGCTTGCCCGTGCGCATTTCGGCAGCGATCTCGTCCGGATCGACCACCTTGGGACCTACGCCTGTCGCGATGTCCGCAACGAGCCGGGCCGGCTCAGCGCCCACGCCCGCGCGAATGCGATCGACGTCAGCGCATTCGTCCTCTCCACCGGCCGGACGATCCCCGTCTCTCACTGGCGGGGCCATGATGCGGATGCCGCTTTCCTGCATGACCTGCGCGACCGGGCCTGTTCCCTGTTCGGGATCGTCCTTTCGCCGGACTATGACAGCCTGCATGCCAACCATCTGCATCTTCAGGCCGGCGGTTTCGGATTGTGCCGATAAGGTTGCGCGACTCGATGCACGTGATTTGAATCATGCCGCAAACGGAAACAGCCGGGTGC
Source organism: Tanticharoenia sakaeratensis NBRC 103193 (assembly GCF_000963885.1). Lineage (GTDB taxonomy): Bacteria > Pseudomonadota > Alphaproteobacteria > Acetobacterales > Acetobacteraceae > Tanticharoenia > Tanticharoenia sakaeratensis. The sequence continues at coordinate 26,647 of NZ_BALE01000004.1, read as the reverse complement.
ACTGCACCCGGCCGTCCCAAACCCCGCGATATGCGGCCCGTGATCAGGCGACGTTGCGCACGTCGTCCTGATTAACTTCAACCAGATACGGACCGCCCGCCTGCACTTCGACGCTGAGCAGCGCGCCGTCGCGCATGCTTTCCTCGAGCGGAAGGAAGGCGTCTCCCGTCGTCCAGCGGTGCGCACCCGGCTCGCGCCCGGCCCAGCCGTCATGATCGCCTGTCAGATGCGTATCGACGGCGCGGCTTTCATCGCCGGACCAGAGCGTCACCGCGCCGACCAGCACACCGAGATCCCGGCGGTCATCCACGAACGGACCGACCGTGTCGCACGGACGGGCGGTGCGGGAGCGCAGATGCACGCCCGTCGTGCCCGCGGGCAGCATGAACAGGACATGCCGGCCAGCCTGGCGGTGTGCGCGGATCGTGCGGCCGTCGTTGGTGACGAGATGCAGCTCCGGGTCGGCCTGCGTCACCGGGCTCGCGGACACCGTGCCACTGCGCTGCGCAAGACGGGCATGAAGCGGCTCGACGAACGCCTGATCTACGCACAACGGCGCTGCCGCGTCCCGGTGCCAGTCGAGCGACCGCGAGTTGAGCACGACGATCTGGCCGGGCTGGGAGAATCCATGGCGATTGCCGGTGTCGAGATAGGTCTCGGCCAGCGCGCCATCGGCCGAGATGATGGCATGGCGTTCGGTTTCGACGTGATAGTACGTGTAATCCGTGATCGAGCGGTCGTAATCGATCGACCCGCCATTGACGAGCATCCGGACCGGCACGAACGCGCCATCGAGATACAGGCAATGATCGGCCGTCACGAGAAGGTCCTTGTGCGGCACGCCATCGCTGAGCGCGCCCATCCGGACACGAACGGGATAGCCTGCCTGATCATCCGGGACGCCAGCGCGCACGATCTGACGCTTGGCGCCGACCCACGTCACCGCCTGCGCGGTCTCGGCCCCGTCCACGAATGTCTGGACGCTGTCGCCGATCGCAATGTCCTCGACCGCGGTTTCGCTGTCGTCGGCCATGCGGATCATCGTGCCGCCGAGATAGCAGATCGTGATGTCCAGCCCGCCGTCATAGGCGTCAACGCTGCCCGAGAACGTCTGCCCGTTATAAGCACTCGTGGAGAGATAGATGTAAGCGGTGAAGCCACCGTTGACGTAGGCAGCAAGCCGGTTTCCGCTCACGACACCAGAATAGGTATTTCCGGCGCTGTACTTGATGGCGTTGAAGTCGACAACGCCGCCTTCCAGGATGTTGACCACACCCGACGAGCCATAATTGACGCCGTTGACGATTTCGACCGTGCCACCTGAGCTGACCGTTGCGGCCGTTCCACTCAGCTGCGCGCCATAGCCGAAAATGACACGACCGCCGTAAGACACGGTTTCGCCACCGTATGTGTCGTAAGCTCCGCTCGTGAAGCTGACAACACCACCGGAAAGGATCGTGTCGGAGCTCGTATTGCCGCCGGACCCGACGATCAGCGTGCCGCCGGAACTGATCGTGTTGCCACCTGCCGCGTTCGCCGCCGGATTGCCGTTTCCGGCATACAACGTGACCGTTCCGCCCGCAGCGATGGTTGTGTTGTACAAGCTTGCACCGGACGACACTGTCATCGTGGCGCTGCCGCCGGACACCGTCGCAGAATTGACGTGCCCACCAGAGAGAATCGTTTGGCTTTGGCCGGGACCGACGGTCCCGCTGAATGTCGAGCCGCTTGATGTAGTTGCCATGGAAACAGATCTCCCTAAGGGCTGCGAAGACGCCCGCCGCCGGATGGACTGAACAGATACGTGGCCCGCCCGCGCAGCTGAGCCGTTTTCGCGTTTTCAGGCCGCGTTAACGGAATATTTCCGACTAGATCGCCGGAACATGCCGATTTTTCGCTGCTTTATGACCCGACCGAAACATAATTAACACTATATACGTATTTTGTTACATACCAATAGTGGTTTTTACCTTTTTTAATGATTCTGTTGCGACGAATTTCGGTGCGCATGGGATTGTTTGTCACCACCGCATGTGTGCTGTACGATTGTCGTCTCACGGAGGATGTTCGGGAGGCCGTACTCATGACGATCGGCATTCAGGTCGGAGATCCGGCGCCGTGGCTGGTCCTTCCGTGCTCGGATCCTTCCGGGCCTTATCATTTCGACAAGGCAGGCGGCCGCTTTGTCGCCGTTCTTCTGACGCATGATGCGGCGTCGGCCGCCCCCGCAATCGCCCGGATCGCGCGTCACCCCGGTCTGGCCGATGCGGTCAGCCGCCTGATCTTCACCCTGACACCCGACGGGGCGGGCGCGGGCCTGGCACCCGATCCGGCGCAACCCGGCCTGTTTCATCTCTTCGACGCTGATCGCCGGGCCGCGCACGCCTATGGCTATGACGGACACGGAGCATACTGGGTGGTTCTGGATCCGACCCTGCATGTCGTGGCGGTGCTCGGCGGCTCGGACGTTGAGACAGACATGGTGCTGGACCTGCTCGCACGCGTGCCGGCGTTCGGCGACAGGCCGGAGGCGCCGACGATCCCGGCCATCATCATGTCGGACGTATTCGAGCCTGCGTTCTGCGACGCGCTGATCACCGAATATCATACGCGTGGCTTTCAGCATTCGGGCGTCTTTACCGAGACCGTGGGCGGACAGACCGCACGCGCGATGGACTCCGGTTTCAAGCGCCGGCGCGATTGCATTCTCGAGGACGAGACCCTGCTGGACGGGGCACGGGCGCGCATCCTGCGCCGGATCGTCCCGGAGATCGGCCGCGTGTTCCAGTCCCGCGCGGGCTATCTGGAGCGCGTCATCGTCGCGAGCTACGACGGGCGCGAACGCGGCCGGTTCGGTGCGCACCGCGACAACACGATGCTGGCGACCGAACACCGGCAGTTCGCGATCTCGATCAACCTGAACGACCAATTTGCGGGCGGGGAACTCGTCTTTCCAGAATACGGTCCCAAACGGTTCCGCCCGCCGGCAGGTGGCGCGGCCGTCTTTTCATGCGGCCTCCTGCATCGGGTCGAACCGGTGGAACAAGGCGCGCGCTTCGCCTGCCTGACCTTTGCCTATGACGAAACCGCTGCCGCCCTGCGGCGCCGCAACTGGGACCGCATTCAGTCTGAAAAACGCCCGGCATAGGCCGACGCATAAAAATGCGACGAGATGACACGTCGGCGTCGTGCATCATCGCAAAGCGAGTGTTCCGGGACGCATGGCTTCAAATGTCGCTGGCGTCCTGCGGAAAGAGATCACCGTCGCTGACCGTTACGAAAATTTCTCATCTCCGACTTCAAGTTTCGCGAGCCTTCGTCATCGCTTTTCACAGCTCTCCGCCTTCCCGATGCTCTGCCGGTGACGGCACATCCACGAGCCATTCGTGGAAAACCCGGCGTCTTCGCTTGCCGATCGGGCGTGATAGAGGATCCGTTCACGGCCCCCTGTCAGGTGCCACGACAGAACTGAGGCTCGATAGATCGGGACCTGTGTAGCGTCCGGCACACCTTGCGATCATTGGGAGCGAAGTCCCCGGTATGAGGGTATCCGGGCGACACGCCATCCGGACCGCGTTTCGGCCTGCCGGAAACACGGACTTCACGCACTCAGACACCGATGGCCTTGCGTGGGACCAGCAACCCCAGGAGCTCCCTTCGGACCCGCGTCGCCGCGTGCGCCGCCCGGCTTCGCGGTGCCGTGAAGCCTCGGCCGTCGCTGCCTCTTTCCAATATTCGCGGCGATGCGGTATCCCTGATCGCGCCATGACGACGCTTGCCCTCCGCACCGCTGCCAGACAACTGGCCCTCCTGTCCTGTGCCGCCGCATGCCTTGGCCTGTCCGGGCGGGCGGCTCTTGCGCAGGAGGACGATCCGCACGACACCACCCAGCAGATGACGGCCGGTGTCGCGAAGGTTCTCGCGCGTGACCTCGCGGTCCTGCAGGTCAAGCCGGATGCGGCCAGCCAGGCTTGCGTGTCCGCGCTGCGCGACCTTCACAAGACCCAGGACCAGATCACCTACGAGGAAAAGCGGACGAAGGATCAGGACCTGCCCGTTGCGCGCGACGTGCTGGACTCCAATTTCGAAGACGCCATGCAGTATTGCGGAACAGATGCGCGCCGCCTCTGCCGCACCGAGGGCGACAGCGATCCGAAGTTTGCCGCCTCCTGCGGCGAACTTCGCCGCCACGAGGATGACGACGACGCGCGATAACGCGCGTCTCAGGCGCCGGGCCGCGCTCGCTCCATGGCCCAGATCGCGAAAGCCTGCACCAGCGCCACCTCTTCGAGACGCTTGAACCGTCCCGACGATCCACCGTGCCCCGCGCCCATGTTGATCCGGCACAGGAACGGACCGCCTGTGGCTTCCGCGCGCAGCCGCGCGATCCACTTCGCCGGCTCCCAATACGTTACGCGCGGGTCTGACAGGCCGCCCATGGCGAGGATCGGCGGATACGCAACAGGACGGATGTTGTCATAGGGCGAATAGCTGGCGATCAGGTCGTAGGCGGCCGGATCCTCGATCGGATTGCCCCATTCCGGCCATTCCGGCGGCGTCAGCGGCAGACTGACGTCCGACATCGTGTTCAGCATGTCCACGAACGGCACCTGTGCCGCGATACCCGCGAACAGATCCGGTGCCAGATTGGCGACCGCGCCCATCAGCAGCCCGCCGGCCGATCCACCATGGGCAACGATCCGGCCTTCGCTGCCATAGCCCTTCGCAGCCAGATGGCGCGCGCAGGCGACGAAATCGGTGAATGTGTTGGGCTTTTTTGTGCCCCGGCCGTCGAGGAACCAGCCCCATCCCTTGTCCGATCCGCCGCGCACATGTGCGACGGCATGGATCCAGCCCCGATCGACCAGGCTCAGAACGCTCGAGTTGAAGTTCGCGTCCATGGCGATGCCATAGGACCCATATCCGTATAGCAGGAGAGGTGCCTGCCCGTCGGCTGGCGTTTTCTTGCGCATCAGCAGCGTGATGGGCACCTGCGCGCCATCGGGTGCTGTAGCGAACAGACGCCGCGTTTCGTATTGCGCCGGGTCGTGGCCAGAGGGGATCTCACGCACCTTGCACAGGGTGCGCTCACCGGTTGCGAGATCCAGATCATACCAGTGCTGCGGCGTGGTGGGAGAATCGTAGACATAGCGCAGCGTGGTCGTTGCGTATTCGAACCCCGGCACGAGTTCGAGCGCGAAAGCGGCTTCGTCCTCGCCGATTGCCTGTGCCACGGAACGCGCATCCGTCCCCTCGCCCGGCAGCCCGGCCCGCGCGACGGTCAGGATCCGGATATTGCCGTCACACCGCTCGGCCCACGCGAGATGATCCTCGAGCGCCACGACATCGAGAATGAAATGGCCCGGCAGATGATCGACCAGAGGCACCCACAGGTCGCGCGTCGGCATCTGACCCGGGGCAGGACGCGCCGTGCAGAGCTTGAAGTCGGTCGCACCGCCGGTATTCGTCAGGATGACGAAACGATCACCCCAATGCGTCAGGCCATACCGTTCGCCGCGCACCATCGGGGCTGCGACCTGCGGCCGCGCCGTCGGTTCGTCCGCCGGAATCAGCAGCGTCTCGTTGGTGTCGTGATCTCCGCGTTCGATCATGATGAACGCGCGGGAGGCACTGACCGAGATCTGAAGAAAGAATCCCTGGTCCGGCTCCTCATGCACGAGCACGTCTTCGCCGCCGCGTGCGGGCCTGCGATAGATCCGTGACGGCCGGCCGTTGTCGTCGCGATAGATCCAGAACAGCCACTGGCTGTCTGGCGAGAACACGAAGCTGCCCGCCGTGCTTTCCACCGGCTCTCCCAGCATCTCGCCGGTCTGCAGATCGCGCACGAAGATCCGGTACACTTCCGAGCCCTGCGCATCTTCGGCATGCGCATAGAGGCTGTGATCGGGCGCGTGCCGTGCTGCCGCGACCGCGTAATAGTCATGCCCCTGAGCGCGGGCTTCGGCGTCGAGCAGGGTCTCCTCCGGGCCGCCGCCACGGGATCTGCGCACGCGGATCGGATGCTGGGCTCCGGCCGTGAACCGGGTAAGGTATTCGAACGCGCCGTCCGGACTGGGCAGCGATTCGTCGACTTCCTTGATGCGCCCGACCATTTCCCCGACCAGGGCCTTGCGGAGGTCCGCAAGTCCTTCGAGCGTTGCATCCGCGTAGGCGTTTTCCGCCGTCAGATGGGCCGCGATGTCCGGCCTGAGTGCCGCGGGGTCGCGCAGCACCTTCTGCCAGTTCTCGTCCTTCATCCAGGCGTAAGGATCCGTCCGCCTGCGCCCCAGCTGCGTGATGTCCTTAAGGTCGCGGTGCGCCTGCGGCAGTGTCGGAGCAGTCATGGACGGATCTTTCCGAAGACGTGGATCAGGGCAGGCTCGTGACGAGGGATACGCCTTCCTCGCTGGCCAGAACGGCCGCCTTTTCCTGACGGGTCAGCTTGGCCAGCGCGGCCTGCAGACTGGCAGCCTCGCGCAGCTTCACCAGACCGATCAGCAGCGCCGCGTCGACGGGATCGCCGGGTCTGCGGGCCGGCGGAAGGTTGGAGCGATGCGCATCCAGCAGCATCGGGCTCGACCGCAACATCGCGCAGGCCTCGCCTCCGCCCATGCCTTCGCTCGCCTCATCGGCCGCAATGGCCAGCATCATGACCTGCGGCAAGCGCGTTTCCTCGACGATCGTCAGGAGGCCCATCGCCCGCAGGCGTAAGCCCACCGAGCGGCTCGCCGTCAGTGCGGCAAGCGGGATCGCCAGAACCAGACCGAGGAGCACAGGCGTCATCCAGAAGAACAGGGCCTGCGACACCGACCAGGCCGCGACGGCCAACACGATGCCGAATGCCGTGAACACCCAGTAGTTGCGCGCAATCTGGGCGAGCGGCACGCGATCGTCCTCGCGCCGCTGCGCGTTCCATCCAGAATCACGCCCCATCAGGATCGACAGCACGCCGCTTGTCTGGATGAGCATGGCGATCGGCGCGATCAAACCGCCCAGCAACGTTTCCAGCAGGATGGAAATGAAGACGCGGACCATGCCGCCGCAGGCGCGCATGTCCACACGGTCGAAGCACAGGGCAATGAATGCGAATACCTTCGGCGCCAGCAAGACCGCCATGGTCCCGATGAACACGTATTTCGCCTGCACCGGATCGACCTGCGGCCAGTGCGGATAGAGCGTCTTGGTCTGTCCGAAATATTCCGGCCGGTAGAAATGCGACTGCAGCGAGATCAGGATTCCGAACAGCAGGAACAGAAGCCACAATGGCGACGTGATGTAGGAACCGATGCCCATCAACATGTGCAGGCGCGACACCCAGTGCATGCCGCGTGTCGTCAGCAGCTTGTAGTGCTGCAGATTGCCCTGACACCACCGCCGGTCGCGGATCGCGACATCGGTCAGGGATGGCGGGCTTTCCTCGAAGCTGCCGATCAGCGCCGGCACCATGTGGATCGCCCAGCCGCCGCGCCGCATGAGCGCTGCCTCGACGAAGTCGTGACTCAGGATATGGCCGCCGAATGGCGGCCGTCCGCGCAGATGCGGCAGGCCGGCCTGTTCGGCGAAGGCCTTGGTCCGGATGACGGCGTTGTGCCCCCAGTAATTGCCTTCCGAGCCGTGCCACCAGGCGATGCCCCGGGCGATCATCGGTCCGTAGACCCGGCCTGCGAACTGCTGCATGCGGGCGAACAGCGTGCGTCCGCCCACGATGATCGGCAACGTCTGGATCAGGCCGACATGCTCATGCCGCTCCATCGCGGAAACGATCCGCACGATCACGCCGCCGTCCATCAGGCTGTCCGCATCGAGAGTGAGCATCTGGCGATAGGCGCCGCCGAACCGCCGGACCCATTCGCCCAGATTTCCGGCCTTGCGATCGACGTTGTGCGCGCGTCTGCGATAGAAGATGCGCGCACCCTCTCCCATCGCGTCGCGCAGGGCGAGGAACGCGCGCTCCTCCTCGATCCAGACATCGGGATTGGTCGTGTCGGACAGGATGAATACGTCGAACGCGTCGATCCGCCCGCATGCGACGAGGCTCTCGTAGATGGCCCGCAGCCCCGCGAGCACCCGATTGGGATCCTCGTTGTAGGTCGGCATCAGGATGGCCGTGCGCGTCGAAAGCGTGGGCAGCGGCCCGTCCTTCGTGATGCCGAGACCCAGGCCCCCGCCCGTCAGCGCCGAAAGAAAGCCGCCAAGGCACGACATGAACGACAACGCGATCCAGGCGCCGAGAATGACGAACAGCGTCAGTACGACCACGCCGAGGATCGTCACACCCTCGCTGTTCAGCACGAGGTTCATCTCGTAGGCGCCGAACAGCGTGAGGGCTATCGCGCCGCCGAAGACAAAGGCGCGGCGCGCCCAGAGACCGCGCGGGGCCGTCTCCGGCGTGCTTTCCCGGTGGAACCGCTCCGGCATCGCCGCGAGGTTCTGGACCGGCATGTGAATCGGCGCCTCAGGCGGAAGAAACGCCCCGGGCTCCGTGTCGTGCGCGACCGTGCGATGCTTCAGGGCGTCCACCGATACATCCATTTCTCCGAAACCGGTCCCTGATCATTGGCGAGCTGACACTGCAGTTCCGCGCTCTTGGCGCCCGCGGGATCGAACTCGAATGTCGTGCGCCAACCATGAATGTCGGGGTTGGGTTCCACGACCACGTTCTTGATCGTGCCGACCGAGCTCTGCGGCAGGAGATGGAACTTCGCATCGGGTGCCAGATGATCGAACGGAGCGCCCGCGAAATCGATCACGAAGAACCGTTCCGTCGGCTGATCGACGACGGACCCCACGCGGGTCGCGACGATCCGGGCCTGCTGCGTCGGCCACGGATTATCCCAGCCCCAGTACATGCGATAGGTGAAGGTATATTCCTTGCCCGCCTGCAGGGGGGCCTTGGGACGCCAGAACGAGACGATGTTGTCGTTCACCTCGTTCGGCGTCGGGATCTCGACCAGATCGACCGCACCCTCGCCCCAGTCGCCGATCGGCTCGATCCACAGCGATGGGCGCTTCTCGTAATTCAGGGCCAGGTCTTCGTAATCGACGAAGGAACGCTTGCGCTGCATCAGGCCGAACCCGTGCGGGCTCGTGTCGGCAAAGGCGGAGAACTGGAGGTCGACAGGATTGGCAAGCGGGCGCCAGAGCTGCTGCCCTTCCCCGGTCCAGAGCTGCAATGCCTCGCTGTCATGGGCGGCAGGGCGCCAGTCATCGACGCGGTTGCGGTCGTTGGTGTCGAAATAGAACATGCCGGTCAGGGCCGCGACACCACCCTGCGTGATAGTCGTGCGCGGGAAGAACTGCGACTGGACGTCGAACACCGTCGTGGTGCCGGGCCGGATCGTGAACCGGAACGCACCGACGACCGACGGGCTGTCGAGCAGCGCGTGCAGGACCATCGAATCGACACCGGGATTCGGCCGCTCGATCCAGTAGGCCCGGAACGTCGCGAATTCCTCACCCTTCGGGTCGCCGGTCCCATTTGCGAAACCGCGCGCCGACAGGCCGTAGTTCTGCCCCTTGGCGACCGCACGGAAATAGGACGCACCGAGGAACACCGCGCATTCTTCCATCACGCCGGGCGTGTTGATGGCGTTGCGGATACGCAGGCCCGCGAAACCGAGGTTATCGGTGACGCGCAGTTCAGGGTTCGCGTAGGTGAACATGTCGGGGTTGTACGGCACGGGCGCGGCCTTGCCGTCCACGACTTCGTACATGTCGATCCGGGGCTTGTAGAGGTAGCCGCGCGGGAAGAACTCGATGTCGAACGCGAGGTTCTGCCCGTGCCACAGCGCCTGATCCGGCTTGAAGGCAACGCCTGCGAACTGATCGAAATTCATGTTGGAAATGGCGTCGGGCAGCTTCTGCGACGGCGCGGAGTAACTGCTCTTGGCCATCCTGGCCGCGATATCGCGCACCGTGCTGTCATCGAAGGGCGTGGGCCCCGCATCGGCTGCCACGGCTCGTCCGGCGCGGCCGGCAGCTCCCAGTAATGACAGGCCTGCGCCCAATTTGACGAGATCGCGACGCAGCAAATCAACCCCTCCGGCCCAATGATCGACACTAGCCCCGTCGTACGGGGCAAATCGGGCGCGACCATAGGCACACGCCCGTATCCTGCAAGTCTTCCGACAGGCAATGGTGGCCTTTTTACGACAAAGTCATCGCCGGCCGACCATTTCGCGTCAAGAACGCTTGCCGGCGTGTCGTCAGCGCGGCAGTGCGGCCTTGACGCCCTTTTCGCGGATCGTGCGCCGTGCCTCGACGACAGCCGCGTCGAGCTTCGCATGATCCAGATCGCGCCAGGCATCGAATGCCGGAAGCTTCAGGCCTGCCGCCAGATCGCTGTCCTTCGCCAGCGCGCGATCCTTGTCGGTATAGGTCGGCTCCGACAGCTCGAACGTGCCGCCCCGCTCGTCATGACCGCACAGAACCTCAAGATAGACGGCAATCCCGAATGCGATGCGCGAGAGATCGTGATGGGCCTGAAGCGACCGGCGCACCGTCTCGGTCCAGAACACCTGCACCTTGGAGCATCCATCGCTGCCGACCCGCAGCAGCTGGTCCGCCATCGCGGCATTCGAGAACCGGCTCAGCACCTGCTCCTTGGCCTGCTGAAGGTTCACGTCTGCCGGAGCCTCGATCTGCGGCAGGACGTCCTTGTCGAGATAGGCCGAGAGCATCGCCTTCAGGTCGGGATCGGCCAGCGCCTCGTGAACATGCTCGTAACCGAGCAGGATGCCGGGGAACGCAAGCATGATGTGCGAAGCGTTCAGGATGCGGATCTTGATATGTTCGTACGGAGTGACGTCGGGCACGAACTTCACGCCGACCTTCTCGAGCGGCGGCCGTCCGGCGCAGAAACGATCCTCGAGAATCCACGACGTGAAATCCTCGGCAACCAGGGGCAGTTCGTCGTCGAGACCGCTCGCATCGTTCAGCCGCCTGGCGATCGCGCCGGACACCGTCGGTGTGATGCGATCGACCATCCCGTTCGGGAACGTCGCATTGGCTTCGATCCACGCCGCCAGATCCGCATCGCGCGCCTTGGCAAAGCCGAGGAACGCGCGCTTCGCCACATCGCCGTTGTGACGCAGATTGTCGCACGACATCACGGTGAACGCGCCATGGCCTGCCTCACGCCGACGGCGGAGCGCCTCGACGACAAAGCCAAAGATGGTGCGCGGCTTGTCGGGATTGGCAAGGTCATGACGCACGGCGTCGGTGTCGAGACGGAACTGTCCCGTGTTCTCGTCGATGTTGTAGCCGCCTTCCGTGATTGTCATGGAGACGATGCGGATGGCGGGGGAAACGAGCGTATCCAGCACGGCGGTTTCGCCACCGGGCGCCAGCTCGTAGCCACGCAGGGCGCCGATGATGCTGACATGGCTCTCGCCGGATGCCGCCGTTTCCGTCAGCGAATACAGGCAGTCCTGCTCGCGGAAAGTCCGGGCCTTGCGCTCGGAGCGCTCGCCGGCGGTCAGGCCGACGCCGATGATCCCCCAGTCGAGCGAGGCACCCGGCAGGGCCATGGCACGATCGACATAGTAAGCCTGATGCGCGCGAAAGAAGTTGCCGACCCCGAAATGGACGATCCCGGGTGTCACGGAACCGATGTCATAGGCGGGACCGTGTACGCCCTCGGGCAGGGCATCCAGCGTCTTGCGCGTGATCATCGAGCAATCTCCTCTTGTTTTCGAACCGGTAACGGCGCGTTCATATCACGTCCAACGACCCTCACCGAGCCACGGTTGCCCGCAACTTGTCCGCGCTCGCCTCCCCGAACTCCATCAGGACACTGACGGCCGTCTCCAGATCCTGCCGCAGAAGCACCATGACGAAGCGCATTTCCGGCAGCGCATCGGGGCCGAGATGTTCGAGTTTCGAGAAGACATCGGCGCGTGTCAGCTTTGGCCGCCGGTCCTTGCCGCGCGCCGCCTGACGCTCGCAGACCTGCGCCAGCGTGCGGATCGCATGACTGACGCCGGGCCGCACGGCATGCAGCCGCTCGAACCCCCGCCCGCTTTCGCCCACTCCTTTTCCCGCGTCGATCGCACGCGCGATCAGGGCCGCGTCCTGCTGCAGCCTGCGCATCAGGTCGGGCAACGTCACCAGGACCGGATCGCGCCGATCGAGATTGCCGAAAAACTCCCGCCGCGCCTCGGCGACCGCATCGGTGAGTTCCGTCAGGTCCAGCACGCAGGCCTGGTTGCGTTCCTCGATCTGCGACCACGATTCGGACTGCCGCAATGCGGCATCCAGCATCGCCTCGACCTCGCGCAGCAGCTTTGCCGCCGTGTCAAAGGCATGCCTCCGGGCACTTGCGTGCAGCACGAGATAGGAGACGAGCACCGAGACGATGACGCCGCTGAAGATCGCGCCCAATCGTTCGGCCAGCGGCGTGTACGGATTGCCGGTGGACGGGAACAAATAGACGATCATCAGCGTCACGCCTGCGAAACGGAGGGACGGACGCAGGGAGGCGAGAAAGGCGAGCGGCGCCAGCGCGATCCAGAAGATCGTCCAGCGCGCGTCCACGAACTGATACGCCGTGATCGCGAGCGTTCCGGCGACAGCGCCCACGAATGTTCCGTTGAGCTGGTCGCGGGCGGTCGTCACGGTCTGCGATATGCTCGACTGCGTGACGATCAGCGCCGTGACCAGCGCCCAGATGGTCTCGTGCAGCCCGAAGATCAGCCCGACGAGCCAGGCCGCCATGACTGACACCAGAATGCGGACCGTCTGCCGCACGGCAGGCCTGATATCGGTCCGGCGGACGCCCGAACGCAACGGCTCGGGCGAGATCGGGCGCAATGGCCCCGGTACCTGACAGACCCGCGATTCGGCGGCGTCCTCCGTCATGCCGCGCTGTCCCTCAGTGCGGCGAAAGCGGGAACGGCACCCAGCGCAGGCCGGCCTCGTTCTGGACCAGGAGCAGGATCGACCGCGCCTTCTGGCCCTGCGCGCGGGTCAGCGCCTGCTGGACCGCATCCGGCGTATCGACCTCATCCTGCCCGACCTCGGTCACGAGGTCGCCGACCTTGATTCCATGCGTTGCGGCGGGCCCACCGGACGTCACGGCCGAAACCAGAACGCCGCGCTGGTCATCGCCCAGATGGTTCTTCTGCCTCAACGCATCATCCAGGAGGGAAACGCTCAGGCCCAGCGGTGCCAGCGACACTTCCGACGGGCCCGGCTTCTGCCCCTTGGCCGGTGGTGCGGGCTGGTCGGGCGAGCGGGCGACGGTGACCGTAATCGCCATCGTCTTGCCCTTGCGCCAGATTCCGAGATCCACCGTGCTGCCCGGCTGCATCTGCGCGATCAGCCGCGGCAGCATGTGCCCTTCGATGGGCTTGCCCTGCACCGACTGCACGACGTCGTCCTTCTGGAGCCCTGCCTTCGCCGCAGGTCCCTTGTCGTCCACGCTCGCGATCTGCGCGCCGCGTGCGGGCGAGAGTTTCAGCGACGACGCGATCTCGGGCGTCACGTTCTGCACCTTCACGCCGATCCATCCGCGTGAGACGTGGCCCGTCTTGCGAAGCTGGTCGATGACGACGCGCGCGTCGTCGGACGGGATCGCGAAACCGATGCCGACCGAGCCGCCGCTTGCGGCATAGATCATCGTGTTGATGCCGATCACGTTGCCATGCAGATCGAACAGCGGACCGCCGGAATTGCCGCGATTGATCGAGGCGTCAGTCTGGATGAAATCGTCATATAGCCCGGCCTGGATGTCGCGCCCGCGCGAGGACACGATGCCCGCGGTCACCGTGCCGGACAGGCCGAACGGATTGCCGATCGCCAGCACCCAGTCGCCCACGCGGGCCGTGTCGCTGTCCCCGAACGGGACGGCGGGCAGCGGCGTCTTGCTCTCGACCTTGAGCAGCGCGAGGTCCGTGCTGGGATCTCGGCCCACGATTCTGGCCGGCAGGACCGTGTTGTCCTGCAATGTGACCGACACCGTGTCGGCTTCGGCCACGACGTGGTTGTTCGTCACGACATAGCCTGCCGGGTCGATGATGAAGCCGGAGCCTAGCGCCTGGATCTTGCGCGGCTCGGCTTCCTCGCCCGGCGGATGGTCCATGAACTGATGGAAGAAGCGATCCATCGGCGAACCGGGCGGGAATTGCGGGATCTGCGGTCCCTGATCCTCTTCGCCGCTGCCGCCGCCATCGTCCTGTTCGTCCTGACCGGGGCGCAGCGTCCCGGAGATCGAGATGTTCACGACGGCTGGCAGAAGGCGCTGCGCCATGTCGGCAAAGCTGACCGGGATCATGCGCGGCGTGGACGTGGACGGCGCGGGAGCATCGGCCCGGGACGGCGCAGGAAAGGCCGCGAACGCCGCAAGGCTCGTGGCCAGGGTCGCGGCGATACGCAGGCGGGCGGATCGGGTCGGTCTGATATGCGTCATCACGACACGCAGTCTATCCCACGACCGGGGCGCCCGTCACCAGAGTGGCATCGTCATGACGCCATGCACCGGTAGACGCCCTATCGTCTGGCTGCCGCCCGTTTCCGCCTGCGGTAGAGATCGAGCGGGATCGCAAGGGCGAATGTCAGGCCGAGGCCCACGACGTTGACCAGAATCTGAAGCGTCAGGCTGCTGCCGAACGTTCCGAAGGTCAGACGGCCGATCAGGTCCAGAACGCTGCCGAGCGCGAACACCTCGAGCGAATGCCGTCCCAGCATGGCCAGCGCCTGGCCGATGCGGCCGTCCGAGAAGCGCCGCGCCACGGATGACGACTGCACCAGATAGAAGATCGCCATGATGTCGAGCAGACGCCACGGCGCGAACGTGGTCTTGCCTTCGCCAGGGGGCACCGGCCACGGCCAGAGCTGCGGGACATGGAAATAGGCATAGGGAAACGAGACGTAGATCGCGCCCACGATGTAGGCGTAGCACGCGACCCTGACATGAGGATGATAGGGAAGATCGCCGCCCCGATCGCGCGCGAATGCGGCTGCCAGGATGCCAAGCACATACAGGAACTGCCAGCCGAACGGGTCCAGATACCAGCCGTTCGGATCGAGCCAGTTCTTGAGCGTCAGGGCCGGATTGAGGTTGGCCGCCGCCCAGACGAGGGCGCTTCCTGCAAACAGGATCCAGGGCCGCTCCCGCAGTCCGAGATAGAACAGGGGGAACAGCGCCAGCAGGATGATGTAGAGCGGCAGGATGTTGAGATAGCTTGGCAGCGCATCGAACGTCAGCACCCGCCAGAGCCAGTCGTAGCCATGCGCAAGTTCTGGTTCGAGGATGTACTCGGGCACAGGCTGGTAGTGACGCCAGTGACGGACCGTCCAGACGAACAGCATCAGCATGCCGGTCTGGTAGAAATAGAGCTTCACGCAGCGTCCGAGGATTCGCTCGATGCCTGCGCGCCAGCCGCTCTTCTCGATCAGGCGTCCATAGGCGAGATACGACGCATAGCCCGCCAGCAGCACGAAAATCTCGGCCGCATCCGCGAAGCCGAAATTGCGCATGGTGATGCGATTGACCATGTCGTCCGGCACATGATCGACCAGCATCATCAGGAGTGCCAGGCCACGCAGCGCATCGACACGGTGATCGCGCTGATGGGGTCGGGCAGCCGGGCGGATTTCGGATACGGCGTCTGGCTGTACCGGCGTGGCCGGGCGCGCGAGCGTCATGAAATCGTTCGTTTCCTGCGATGGGAGCGGATCTTGTCCACAAGCGGACGCGGCGACCGCGACGAGTCGGGGGAACGCACAGTGCGTCGTGCGCGTCGCATAGCAAGCCCGCATCGATGTGACAGCTTACGAAATGTGAAAAGGCTGTCCTCTGGTTGACCGCCTTTCCTGATGTACCTCACCTGAACTAGACTCGGGGTCTCTTGCAGGCCCCGCCTCGTTTTGTCCCGTTCACACCGTTTTTTCTGGACCGCGCTCATGACCGATCTGCCTCCGAACGATCCCGAAGGCGCGCAGTCGCCCGAGGCACGACGCATTTCCGACGCGCTGCGGCTGGTACGGGACGAGCGCGACGGCTCGAACGTGCTGAGCTTCGCAAAACTCGATGGCGTGTCCGTAACCGACGGTCACGCCCGGATCTCGCTGGCAACATCCCGAGACGATGCCAGCCGGATCGAGCCGCTGCGTCCGCAGGCCGAACAGGCCATCACGCGCCTTCCCGGGATCTCGCGCGCGACGATCGTGCTCACCGGCGCACGGCCGCCCGGCCCCCTGCCCGCCGCCGCCGGCGGCGGACATCGGCCGTTCAATCTCGGCCCTGCGGCCAATGCGCCGGGCGGACCAGCCCCGAGCCCGCACGGCCCTGGGCGCGAGAAGCTGCTGCCGCAGGTCGGTGCCATCATCGCGGTTGCCTCCGGCAAGGGCGGCGTCGGCAAGTCGACGACCGCGGTCAATCTCGCAGTCGGCCTTGCGCGTCAGGGATTCCGCGCGGGGCTGCTGGACGCCGACATCTATGGCCCCTCCCTGCCCCGGATGCTCGGCAGTCATGCCAAGCCGGAAGTCGTGAACGGTCGCATCATTCCGGTCGAAGCCTGGGGCCTGAAGACCATGTCGATCGGGTTCCTGGTCGACGAAAACCAGGCGATGATCTGGCGTGGACCGATGGTCATGGGCGCGCTCGGCCAGTTTCTGGGCGAGGTCGACTGGGGACCGCTGGATGTGCTCGTGATCGACATGCCGCCCGGGACCGGCGACGCGCAGCTGACGATCGCCCAGAAGCTCAACCTGCGCGGTGCGGTCATCGTCTCGACACCCCAGGACATCGCATTGCTGGACGCGCGACGCGGCATGGCGATGTTCGAGAAGATGGGCACTGAAGTGCTCGGCGTGGTCGAGAACATGTCCTATTTCTGCTGCCCGAACTGCAACCATCGCACCGAGCTGTTCGGGCATGGCGGCGCGCGCGCCGAGGCGGAGCGGGCGGGTGTGCCCTTCCTTGGCGAAGTCCCGCTGCTCGCCGACATCCGGGCCAGCGGCGATGAAGGCACGCCGATCATCCTTGCGGCGCCCGAGAGCGAAGGCGCACGCGCCTATACGACGCTTGCCGAGACGATCGGTGCCCGTCTGAGGGGGCGCTAGATGCGCCTGCCTGTGCTGCGCGCGGCTGCCTTCTCCGCGATCCTCGTCCTGCTGTCGGCGTGCGGGACAACACCTCACCATCGCGGACTATCGCGTGACGGCTATGGATTTACCGAAGGCTCGTCTCACCTGCCGCCCCCGGATGATCTGGAAAAACCAGCCCGCTGAGCCGCTTGTCACAGTTGCGCAACACTTTGTCCTGCAACTGTCTGTCATCAAAGTCGCTTTTATCGCGGGCCGCGACGGATCGTCCGTCAGCCCGCATCTCAGGAGAGCGACCATGCATGCGATGGGATACCGTCCGGACAGAACGCCTTCGGTCTTTGCGGTCGATCCGCCTGTTCCGGGTGAACCGCCGATGATGCCCGACCGCTCGGTCGATACCCAGGCATCATCCGTGAACGACTACGAAACACACGGCCAGCCATCGGCCATGAGCCGCCCCGATGGCCATACGGTCCCTGCGTTCATCGTCAATGTCTCGACGGTTGGCTCGGAATGGCAGTAACGGCGCGAACTGCGTCGTCACGACAGCCCTCGACGATATGCAGGCAATGCCGTCACGCGCTCTTGACGCGCGACGGCATTGGCCCGAAAACGGCGCCTGGTTCGCCGGGTTAGCACAGTGGTAGTGCAGCGGTTTTGTAAACCGAAGGCCGGGGGTTCAAATCCCTCACCCGGCACCAGCCTTCTTCCGGAAAAGTCAGTTCGGCGTCAGCGATAACGCCAGCCGCCTCCGTGCCAGTCGCCGCGCCATGCGTTATGCTCGTCATACCAGCCGGCGTGGCCGCCATAATAGCCGCGATGCCACCCCCGGTGCCAGCCGGGCGGCCCGACATAGCACCCGGACAGCGTGCACGCCGTCACCAGCAACAACAGTATTCTCGGATACGTCATCAGGACCTCCACGCCCACATAACGCGCCCGCTTTGTGGCAAATGCGTGGCTGCCAGTCCGGTGCCAAGAAGAAGGAAAGCCCAGCCGCCAAGCGGCAGGTTCATGAAATCGCTGGACGAGGCGAAGGGCCATTCCTGCACGATGATGGCTGCGAACACGCCGATCCGAAACGCCTGCACGGATGATGACGTGCTGGCCGGCTGAGGCCAGAGCGCCACGAGCCAGCCTGCGATCATCGCGCAGAACAGTCCGAGCCCTGGAAGGCCCGCATTCGTGACGGCTTCCAGATAATGATTGTGGGCGTGCTGCACGCAGATCGCACGCCCGCCCCCATCGTCGCCCGGCACGCTTCCCAGAAGACGGAGCCCATGGAAATAGGCGGGATCCGCGCAGCCGTGCCGGAATGCGTCATAGCCGAGCCCGGTCAGCGGATTGCTGATCGCCATGACGGTTGCGCGCGTGAAAATCTGCCCATACGGCGATTGGCCGAAATGCGTCAGCTGCTGATGCGCCAGCACGACGAGGTGGACGAAGCTGGCATGTGACACGATGGCGGAGAGAGCCACCAGAACCGGCAGCAATACCGCCGATACCAGAAATGCCGGGCGCAAGGGGCGATAGAGCGCGGCGCAGATCGCAATACCAAGGACGAGCAGCGCCAGCGGCATCCGCTGGCCGGCCAGCACGTTCAGGGCAATCGCGAGAACCGCAAGGCCGCTCATGGCAGCGATGGCCCTGAACCCGGCCAGACGTTGCCCTACCCACGCGCAGCCGAGCATCAATGTGGGAAGCGCGAGCCGCGACAACGGCGCCGCGGCGCGCGGGGTGCGGTAGGGACCCGTCAGCGTGCCGTCATGGAAGCGAGGCACGCCGAACAGGTTGTAGCCGAAGAGCGCCTGAATAAGGATCTGCCCCCCGATATACAGGCAGCAGGCCGCCAGAAGGCCCATCATCCAGACGAGCGCGCGCCTGTCACGCAGGGTCCAGCTCTGCAGTGCCGCGACCATGACCAGAAAACGGACGGCCGCGAGCGCTTGCAGAAATCCGCCCCAGCCGCCGGCTCCGAACGGAGCGACGGGCATCGAGCACGCCACCTGCCATCCCCACCACACAAGCGACAGCACAAACCAGGGCGCGCGCGCCCAGGCCCATGTGCCACTTACGCCCGAGCGGGCCAGCAGCCCGATCGCCAGGATGTCGATACAGACTTCCGCGATCCCGCGCAGATGCGTCAGTCCCAGCGGCAGAAGGAACGTCGCCGCAGTGCCGATCCCGTCGAGACCTCTGAGGAGTTTGGATCGCTGCACCATGATTTGCCGCTGATGGCGGTCCGCGCGCGATGCCGCAACCCCCCTTTGCGTCACAAGAGGTATTCGACGTCACGATGAAACCCGAAGAACGCTCGCTTCATTGTGTCGGGTGAAACATTTCATGCAGCCGCTGAAGGAATACTTCATGTCATCCGACACGATCACGATCCCCGGTCTCGACCGCCCCGTCTCCCGCGTCGCACTGGGAACCTGGGCCATAGGCGGCTGGATGTGGGGCGGTCCGGACGACGACAATGCCATCCGCACGATCCATCGCGCGATCGACGAGGGCGTCAACCTGATCGACACGGCGCCGGTCTATGGCTTCGGCCATTCGGAAGACGTCATCGGACGGGCGCTGGAAGGCCGACGGGACAAGGTCGCCGTCGCGACCAAGGTCGGCCTGAACTGGAAGGACGAAAAGCCCTTCCGGGACAGTACGCCTGCGCGGATCCGCAAGGAAGTCGAGGATTCGCTGCGCCGCCTGCGCACGGACGTGATCGACCTCTATCAGGTTCACTGGCCCGACCCGAAGACACCGATCGCCGAAACCGCCGAGACCCTCGCGGCCCTGCAGAAGGAAGGCAAGGTCCGGGCCCTGGGCGTCAGCAACTATTCGATTGCCGACATCGAGACGTTCCGTGCGCACGCGCCCCTGTCCGTGGTGCAGCCGCCCTACAACCTGTTCGAGCGCGACATCGAGCGCGACCTGCTGCCGTTCATGATCGAGCACGATATGGTGGGACTGGCCTATGGCCCGCTCTGCCGCGGTCTGCTGGCCGGCCGCATGACGAAGGACACGACCTTTCCGAAGGACGATCTGCGCAGCGGCGATCCGAAGTTCCAGAAGCCCCGCTTCGACCATTATCTGGCGGCCGTCGACGGGTTCAGGGCGATCGCGGCCCGGCACGACAAGTCGCTGATGGCACTGGCCATCCGGTGGGTACTGGATCAGGGTCCGATGATCGCCCTGTGGGGTGCCCGCAAGCCCGAGCAGATCGACGGCGTGCGCGACGTGTTCGGATGGTCTCTTACGGACGAGGACAAGAGCGAGATCGACGCCATTCTGGCACGTGACGTGCCGGACCCGGTCGGCCCCGAATTCATGGCCCCGCCGGTTCGGGACTGAGAAACGGCCGGGCGCGCACGTCCGCGCGCAAGACAGAAAGGCGCTCGCGAGCCTCCGCGACATCGAAGAGACGGGCTCGGGCCTGTCCCTGCGCGGAAAGGCTTTCACGCAGGGGCAGATCGCTCAGGACGTGCTCCAGCGCCGTCTCCAGTACGGCCGGCTCATCGGGATCCGCGATCAGGCCGCCGTTCTGCACGACCCACGACAAGGCGCCTTTGGAGGATGCGATCAGGGCGGCGCCCGTGGCCATCGATTCGAGGGCCGTCAGTCCGAAGGGTTCCGGCCAGCGACTCGGGACCACGACAACAGCCGCCTGTGCCATTGCGTTCAGGACCACGTCGTGCGGCCGATAGCCGTCCATGACGATCCCGGCCGCCCGGGCCTGCGGTACCAAGGCGTCGAGAAAAGCCGTTCGTGGCGTATCGGCGCCGAAGCGATCCGCACCGATCATGCGCGCGGTCCAGCCGGGCCAGCGCGGCAGGATCTGTGCGCAGGCCCGGACAAAAGCATCCGCGCCCTTGTCCGCGACGATACGTCCGGCAAACAGGATCTCCCGACGCCGCTCGGCCATGGGAACCGGGTTCGGCAGCGCCTTGCAGTCGATGCAGTTCGGCAGGACCGCCATGATGTCCGCAGACGACGGCAGCCCGTCCAGAAACCGCGCGCGTACCCAGTCCGACACGCCCGCAATCCGCATGCGGCGCAGCAATGCGATGCGGGCCTCGGGCGTGCGGGCATCGCGCATACCCTGCGGATCGTTATGCAGCACCAGCAACATCGGCATATGCGGGAGCGCGCGGGCGATCCCGAGCGCGACATCCGGCCGGTTATGGACCTCGATCAGGTCTGGCAGCCGGCTGCCGAGCGCCGATACACATCCCCGGGCATAACGGGCCGTATCGCTGAGCCCGAATGCGGCTGGGCGTACCGGTGTGAAGGATCCGGCCGGATAGGGTGCACCAGCGGGCGCGATACCCAGGATCCGGTCATCCCGCCCCGCAAGCCGCGCTGCCAGCAGGGCGATCGCACCGGCCTCTCCCGGCGCGTAGCGCTCCCTCTGCGGCAGGATGATCGCGGTGTCAGTCGAAATCGGTCGGTCGTC
Source organism: Tanticharoenia sakaeratensis NBRC 103193 (assembly GCF_000963885.1). Lineage (GTDB taxonomy): Bacteria > Pseudomonadota > Alphaproteobacteria > Acetobacterales > Acetobacteraceae > Tanticharoenia > Tanticharoenia sakaeratensis. The sequence goes on along the minus strand of NZ_BALE01000004.1, from coordinate 5,145 downwards.
CGGGGTTGTCATGATGGGCGAACATGCACGCGATCTGGCCCGGCAGCACGCGCCCGCGCGACAGGTCGTCGGGGATTGCATCGCGTGCGAACCATCCGACTTCCGATGTCTCGATGCTGATGCGCGCTTCGCCGCCGTCGAGGTCGCACAGGAAGAACATCTTCAGTGCCGCAAACGGATCGGCCGGGTGGCCCTGTGTCGTGCGGTCCCAGGCTGCGGCGAGTTTGCGCACCCGTGCGCCATAGCCGCTCTCCTCACGCACCTCCTTGACCGCGTTCGCCGCGGCGGAGATGTCAGTCTCGGCCCAGCCGCCCGGCAGTGTCCAGCGGTCGTGATCCAGCCGCTCGCGCACCATCAGAATGCGGCCTGCCTCGTCGAACACTGCGGCCCGGACGTCGATCTTGGGGGTCGCGTAACCATGCTGGCCTGCGAACAGATCCGCGATGCGGTCTGCCGGTGCACCGGTATGGGTCGCCATGATGCGGCTCGCGAGCGTCCGAAGCTGCTCATAACGTTCCCGGTCATAGACGCTGGTTGCGTAGGCAAGACCAGTCTGCGCGATTGCCTGCATTTCCCGGGTCCACGTCAGCCAGTCCGGTTCACTCATTGCGTGTCGTCCTTCCCTGCCCGGTAACGTGCCCCATGACGCGGCATCGTTCATGGCCTCTTTCAGGGGGCGGGGAAAGTTTTCGATTTTTTAACCAGCGCTCGGCAACCATGAGGAGCCTCGACGACGCGGTTGGTTCGCGCCGAGACGGACGAAAGCCCAACCGATGCCCAATTTCCCGCTTCCACGCTCCGGACTGATGGCCCTGGCGGCCACGACCGGCGCCTGTGTCGCGGGGGCGCTGGTCCTGTCGGCCACCCGCTCGGGCGACGCAGCAGCGCTGTCGTCCGGGACGCCTATCATCCTGTGTCTGCTCGCCATTCTCGCCAGCGCCCTGACCGGCACGGCTTGGCAGCCAGCGCCCTCTGGCCTGTCGCCGCTTCAATGGCGATGGCTTGCCGCGCGCCACGGATGGGCGGCGACCGCGCCGGGCGCCATGGCGTTTATATCGGCGTCACGCATCATGGATGCCGATCCTGCCTTCTGCATGCTGACGGGCTATGGGGCGGGGGCCTGTGTCGAATCCCTGGATCTGTCGCCGGCACTTCTGGACGATCTTGCCGGGAACGCTGCAGACGGGGGTGGATGCACGGTGGTTACCAGACTTCGGACCTGCAGTGGCGGCGGTCTCGAGGCTCGCGTGTCTGCCCGCAGCACCCGGGTGCAACGCCGAACCGGGATCCTGCTGCTGATCACCGATGCGCGTCCGATGCTGAGGAAGCGCGATCTCGACGAGACCGATCCCATGACCGGATTGCCTGGGCGCAAGGCGATGGAACGTCATATGGCGACCCGGATCGGTCCGCGTGCAGCCAGATCGGCGCTCCTGTCGCTGGACCTGGATCGGTTTCATGCCGTGAACGATCTGCACGGCTACACGATGGGAGACGAGGTCGTTTGCCGTATGGCGGAACGACTTCGCGCGTCGGCAGCGCCCGGGGCGATCGTCGGTCGCATGGGCGGCGACAAGTTCGCCATCATTGCGCCCATCGACATCGCCGAAGATGCGCTTGCCGTCGCGCAGGCCGCACAGGATGCCATCTGCGCGGCCCTGCCGATCGGAGATGCGACGCTCTACATGTCGAGCGGCATCGGCATCTGCGTGGCACCCGATGATGCGACCGACCCTGACACGGCACGACGTCGGGCCGATCTGGCGCTCTATCGTGCCAAGGACACGGCGCACGGCACGATCTGCCGGTTCGAACCTTTCATGGCCGCGGCGGCCGTCATGCGCGCGACCCTGGAAGCCGATCTGCACAGCGCGATCGCGGGTCGTGAGCTGTTTCTGGAATATCAGCCGCAGTTCAGGGCCTATAGCGAGGAACTGCTGGGCTTCGAGGCCCTGCTGCGCTGGCGGCATCCGAAGCGCGGCATCGTGCCGCCGCTGCAGTTCATCGGGCTGGCCGAACAGAGTGCGCTGATCGGCGAGATCGGCCGCTGGGTGCTGCGCGAAGCCTGCCTGGAGGCCACACGCTGGCCCTCACATCTCCATGTCGCGGTCAACGTTTCCGCGGCCCAGTTCCAGCAGGACGACATGGCCGACGTCGTTGCGGAGACGCTTCGTGAATGCGGGCTGGCGGCCCATCGTCTGGAGCTGGAGCTAACCGAATCGATCATGCTGACCAACCAGGCGCGAAATCTGGACATGCTGCGCCGCCTGCGAGCCGGCGGCACACCGATCTCGATGGACGATTTCGGCACCGGCTACTGCAGCCTGACCTATCTGCGACAGTTTCCCTTCAATCGCATCAAGATCGACCGCTCCTTCGTGCGGGACATGGTCCATGATTCGGCGACGCGTTCCATTGTGCAGGTAATCATCAGCATGAGCGAGGCACTGGATGTTGCCGTCGTCGCCGAAGGCGTCGAAACAACGGCACAGCTGGATCTGCTGCGCAGCCTGAACTGTGGCCAGATCCAGGGCTACCTGTTCGGCCGCCCCGCCCCTATTGCGTATTATGCGGACCTTGTCGCACGATCGATCACGGCGCATCCGCTGCCTGTCATGCAGATCGCATCCTGACCAGAGGCCTTACCGTCCGCGCAGCAGGGAGGCCGGCCGTGCCGACAGCATCGCGCGCAGTGCGAACTGTCCGGCACCGAACATCACCAGAAGCGAGAGCACGACGACCGCCACGATCCGCAGGGGCGCAATCGCCATTGGCAGGAACAGGACCTCCCGCAGGACGACATCGGCCAGCAGGATCCCCACACATCCCGCTCCCACGCCGGCAACTGCGCCAATAAACAGGAATTCGATAAACCAGAGCTGGCGCAACTGTGCGTCCGATGCGCCGAGCGCGCGCAATACCGCCCCGTCCGCCATGCGTTCGGGCCGTCCCGCCAGCAACGTCGCGATCAGGACCAAAACGCCCGAAACCAGCATGACGCCTGCCATTGCGGACAATGCCAGGGCGAGCTTGCCGACCAGGTTCGACAGCACCGCCAGCACATCCGCCACCCTGATACCGGTCACGCCGGGCAGGGCGTCGGTGACCGCCGCGAGAAGATCGGCGTCATGCGCGACGCTGCCGTCCGTGCGCAGCGTCGCGATCACGGTGTGGGGCGCATGGGAAAGCAATCCCGGAGATGCGATAAAAGCGAAGTTCATCTGCAGGGATTGCCATTGCACGTGACGCAACGAGGCGACCCGGAAGTCGATGTCCCGACCGAGCACGTTGAGCGTCACCCGCGAGCCCACGCCTGCGCCCCACCCTTCGGCCAGCCCCGCATCCAGCGACAGGAGCGGCGGCCCGTCATAATCGGTGCTCCACCAGCGTCCCGACGTGATGTCCGTGCCCGCCGCCGCATGCGGTTCGATCGTCAGACCATGATCGCCGCGCAGGGCCCACCGTGTCCGGGCCGAGGCTGCGACCCGTTCCGCCGGGACGCCGTTCACGCCAACGACCCGCGTACGCATGGACGGCAGCGTCTGCATGTCCTGCACGAACGGCATGCGATGCACGATGGCCTCGAAGGTCGGAACGTCGCCCGGCTGGATATCGACGAAATAGAACGAGGGCGCCGTCCGGGGCATCGTCTCCGCAAATTGTGCCTGCAATGCACCATCGACGATCCAGATCGCTGCCAGTCCCGATAACCCGGCTCCGAGAGCCAGCACGAGGCGCGGTGCCGGTCCTTGCGCACGGCCGATGAACGACAATGCCAGCCGCACTACTCCCGTGCTTCGGCGCGACGCGGCATGCGCGATGCGGCGCAAACCTGCACCGAGACCGGCGAAGACCCCGAGCACCACGAGCATGGCCCCTAGGAAGCCGAGCGCCACGATGCGATCCTGCGCGGTTGCAACCACAATCACGAACAGCGCGATGCCGATGGCGGTCGACACGGCCACGATCCGGCGCGGCCGCTCGACATTGGAGACATCGTCACGGAACAGTGTGGCTGGCGGCGCCGCGAGCCCACGCATGACGGACGGGCTTGCGAACAGCAGAGCCGTCAGGCCGCCGATCAACAGCGCAAATAGCGCCGAAAGCGCGATCGCACCGTCCGCGGGCGCGACCGGCAGCACGGCGGCACTGAGCCTGACCACCGCAATCGCGATCACGGCGCCTGCAATCGCGCCGGCGACGACGCCGGCCCCGCAAAGCAGGCCGATCTGTGCCGCCATGATCTGCGCTACCAGACGCTGCGATGCGCCGAGGCTGGAAAGGATCGCGATCGTTCGCCGACGGCCCCGCATCCAGGCTGCAACGCCCGATGAGACGCCCAGTCCTCCGAGCAGCAGCGCGGTCAGGCCTAGCAGGGCCATGAACTGCCCGAGCTCGGTGACGAGACGCGACAGGCCGGCCGCCGCATCGCGCACGTCGCGCACATGCCAGCCCACTCCCGGGAAACGTACGGCAAGCTCATGTTCCACGGCGCGCACGCGCTGCGTCCTGTTCGCGCCGTCTCCGGTCCAGGCGGCATGCAATGACCATGTCGCCAGCATGCCGGGCCGGATCAGGCCGGCCGACTGCAGATCCGGGAGTGCTACGATCACGCGCGGTGCAAGGGCCACGCTGCCTCCGTCCGGCGTGCCGGCCAATGCCGCATGATAGATCATGTTATAGCCGCCGAGGCTCACGGTATCGCCCGCGTGCAGATGAAGGCGGTCGGCGATGATCGGCTCCGCCAGCAGGCCATTCCCGGCTATTCCGGTCCCGATCGTTCCCTTCGGCGCCAGGGTCGCGTGTCCGACCAGCGGCCACCCGGGCTCTACTCCCTCGGCTTCCACCAGAAGACGTGCGCTGGACGGTCCATACAGCATCGAGCGCATGCGCACGCCCGCAATCACGTGACCACCAGCGTGGATCAGAACGTCGCGCACGGCATCCGGAATGGGGTCGGGGCTCTCGATCACCAGATCGCCGCCCAGAAGCGCGCGTCGCTGCGCGTCGATCCCGTGCTCGACCGATACGCGAACACCCCCCACAAGCGCCATTGCCGCCGTGCCCAGCGCAAGACAGGCCAGGGCCACCCACATACCCGCTAGAGCTTGTCCACTGAACTATGAATCGTAGGGGATGACGCGG
>NZ_BALE01000005.1 GCF_000963885.1 Tanticharoenia sakaeratensis NBRC 103193 | reverse complement strand
ACAGACCTTACCCAAAAACGAGGGCATTCCACGGAGCAGGGTCAATCTCTCACTGTGCACGCGCGCGCCGCCGAACGGCATGCCGAAAGCCGAAGCGCTGGTCGACACGCATGGCGCGGCCCACATCGCTACAGCATCATGTCATCGGGAATGGATGAGCCCTCAACTGCGCCATGCCTTGTCAGAGCAGGGCGCGTCGCCAGACCCGCAAGAAAGGTCACGGTCGATAAACGTCGTGTTCTCGGCCTCAGCACCGTGCACACAGTCATGCGTGACATCGACGATGGAATGCACGGATCGCATCCGCAGAGGGCGGTGCGCCATGCTGGCTCTTCCCAGAAGACAATACCGAGCCGGTTGGCGATTGATTAACGTGGGGTTGCTCCCTGTTAATGTTACATCATGTGGATTTGATATGATTAACTCGCCGCAATGCCAGGATCGTCACATTCCTTGCGATAGCTTCCGTCTGCATGCTGTCCAGCATGACGTGAAGTTCACGAACGGTGAGAAAACATGAACCGGAATATCGATCGCCGCCTGCTGTTGCAGGCGGGCGCGACTGGCTTGCTGGGTGCAGGGCTTGCTGGTGTCCTGCCATTGCGACCGGAGCGCGCGTTCGCGGCCGATGCACCGTTCCGGATTGCCCTGTCCAATTCCTTCATCGGCAACAAATGGCGCCTAGAGATGGAAAACGTCTTCAAGGCGGCACTTCAGATGGAACCCTACAAATCCGAAGTCCAGGGAACCTGGTTCAACTCCGGAAACGATATCTCCAAACAGACGCAGCAGATTTCCAACCTGATTGCCGAACGGGTGGATGCGATCCTGATCGACGCCGCATCGCCCACGGGCCTGAACGGCGTCATCCGGCAGGCAACGGCGCGTGGCATCGTCGTCATTGCCTTCGACAATCTCGTCACCGCCCCGTCCGCCCTCACCGTCAACATTTCCGAAGCCGACCTCGGACGACAACTCGCTGAATGGCTCGTCAAGAAACTGAACGGCCAAGGCAATGTCATCATGGTCACCGGCGTCGCCGGCACCCAGGACGACACCGATCGCAACGAAGCAGCCGAAGCCGTATGGAAGCAGCATCCCGGCATCAAGGTCGTCAATCGCTATACCGGCATGTGGGACAGCTCGACTGCGGAGCGCAATACGGCGGCCATCCTGCCTTCGTTGCCGAAGGTCGATGGCATCTGGTGCCAGGGCGGCACCGATGGCGTGCTCAAGGCCTTCGTTGCGGCTGGTCGCACGCCGCTTCCGTTCACCGCCGGTGAGTGTGAGAACGGCTTTCGCAAGTTCATGATCGGTTACAACGGCCAGAAAGTGGACGGCATATCCATTGGCGCACCGCCGTTCGCATCGGTCGTTTCGCTCGAACTCGCGCGTCGGATCCTTCGCAAGGAATATCCGAAGAAGAGCATCATGCTTCCGCTCGCGGCCGTCACAAGCGACACGGTCAAGGTTGGCGAAACCGTTTTTCCCGATCAGCCCGACAGCTTCTTTGATGATTTCACGGCCGGCAAAGGCCCGAATTCGCTGGTCGATCTGTGCGTGGGTGCTGCGCTGAACGGCGACGCCTGCCCGGGCAGGCTTTCCGTCATGCTGCCCACAGCATGACAGATGCAGGCCACGCGGCACTGGCCGGCGCGCCCTTCATCGAGGGGATCGGCCTCAGTCGCGCCTATGGTGGTGTCCGCGCACTTCACAATGCGTCCCTTGCCGTGCTGCCGGGAGAAGTGCATGCGCTGGTCGGCGAGAATGGCGCCGGCAAATCGACGCTGATCAAGGTCCTCGGGGGCCGCGTCCGGCCCGATAGCGGCGAAATCCGCCTGCGGGGCACATCCGTGTCGTTTTCCGGACCGGAGGCCGCCCATCGCGTGGGCGTTCAGACAGTGTTTCAGGAACTGACGCTTCTGCCGTCCCTTACCGTTGCGGAAAATCTGTTCCTCTCGCGTGAGCCCCGCTCACGCCTGACGCACCTGATCGATCGTCGCGCGATGGGCCGCCGCGCGGAAGAACTTCTGACAGGCATGGGCATCGACCATATCGATCCTCTCGCCGCGGTCGAGGACATTTCCCTGTCCGAGCGCCAACTCGTCGAAATCGTGCGCGCGATTTCCCACGAGCCCGATATCCTGTTCCTCGACGAACCGACATCGTCTCTTGTCGAGCGCGAGGTCGTCTGGCTGTTCGAGCAGATACGCCGCCTGCGGGCACGCGGAACGGCCATGGTGTTCACCTCGCACCGATGGAACGAGGTCAGATCGATTGCCGACCGAATTACCGTTTTTCGCAACGGTGGCGACGTCGGCACGTTTACGGACATCAGCGAGGACGACGCCGTGTCGCTCATGACCGGCCGGCATGTCGAGACGCTTTATCCACCCGTCCCTGCGCTGACTGCCTCTGCGCCGATCGCGCTCGAGACCCACCATCTTGCGTCCGCGCACCTGCACGATGTCTCACTCCAGCTTCATGCCGGTGAAATCCTCGGCGTTGGGGGCCTTGCGGGCCACGGCCATCGCGCACTCTTCTTCACGCTTTTCGGTGCCGACCGGGCAACTTCGGGCACGATCACGGTTGCCGGAAAACAGGTTTCGATCCGCTCTCCGCATGATGCCATGAAACGCGGCGTCGGCATTGCGCTTGTTCCCGAAGATCGCAAGACGGAGGGGCTTCTTCTGCGCATGAGCGTTCGCGACAACATGACGCTTGCGATCCTTCGCGGCCGGCTCTCGCGCATGGGTTTTCTTCGCCGGGCGGAGGAAAAGCGCCTCAGCAGCGATCTCTCCCGCCAGCTCAGGATCAAGACGGCAGGTCCCCATATTGCCGTAGGCTCGCTTTCTGGCGGCAATCAGCAGAAGGTTCTCCTCGGTCGCTGGCTGCTGGCCGAGCCGCGCATTCTTCTCCTTTACGATGTGACGCGCGGTGTCGATGTTTCGACGAAAGCCGAGATCTACGCACTCATTCATCGGCTCGCCGCCGAAGGAAAGGCGATCCTCTTCTATTCGTCCGATGCCGAGGAACTCGCCCATCTGACTCACCGCGTGCTCGTCATGCGGGAAGGACGCATCGCCGCGGCCCTCGAGGGCAATGCCATTACCGCCGAGGCGATCGTCTCCGCCGCGGTTCGCGATACATCTCCTGCCTCCGGGAGGGGCACACATGCCGCCTGATCCTGCCATCACGGTCGCAGGCCGGCCATTTCGCCGCCCGCGCTGGAAGCTTCTGCTTGCCCAGAACGTCGGCCTCGCTCTTGCAGTGGTCATGCTGATCCTCAGCCTTGTCATCTACTGCGTGATCTATGTCGCAGCCCAGCACAGGCTTCCCGGAAATTTCGAGCTGACATCGACGGTCAACACCACGATGCCTCTTGCGTTCGCATCGATCGCGCAGACGATCGTCGTGCTAACACGCGGGATTGACCTGTCCGTCGGAGGCGTCGTCGATCTCTCCAACGCCGTGGCGGCCGTCAAGCTGGGCGACAGCCTGGGCAGCGAAATCCTCTGGTCGCTGGTCGTGCTCGTGATCGGCGCGACGTGCGGTCTGGTGAACGGCCTCCTCGTGACACTCGGTCGCCTCCAGCCGATCCTGGTGACCCTTGCGACGCTCTCGATCTATCAGGGCATCGCCATTCGCGTGCTTCCACAGCCGGGCGGCCAGATACCGCAGAACTACACTGATGCTTTCGCCAGCATCACCGGCCCATGGTCTTTGCTTTACGTCATCATCGTGGGAGTGCTGTGGTGGGCGTTTCGTCGCTCCAGCCTCGGTGTGGGTGTCTTTGCCATCGGCAATGACGAGACGGCCGCCAGCGCGAATGGCGTCGCCGTACGACGCGCCCGTATTCTGGCCTATGTGCTCGGCGGCGTCTTTTCCGCCATCAGCGGCCTGTTTCTTGCAGCCAGTGCGACCGCGGGCGATGCCACGACCGGCAATACCTACACGTTGACTTCGATCGTCGCGGCCGTGCTGGGCGGCGTGTCGCTGTTCGGCGGGCGCGGCAACGGCGTCGGTGCCATCCTTGGCGCGTTCATTTCGACGATGATCGTCAACATCCTGTTCTTCGCGCACATCAACCCGCTGTATCAGTCTTTTTACGAAGGCCTGTTTCTCGTGCTCGCAGTCGTACTTGTCGGCTCGGTCGGTCGCCTCATGCGGAAAGCCATGTGACGTCCACGCCGCTTCAGACCTCCCATCCCGCCGATCTTACACCCCCTCCCTCGGGCGCGAGCACGCCGCAGAGCAGTTCAGGGATCCGGCGGTTTCTAGCGTCAGCCGAACGCAGGCGCGTGCTTTATGCTTTCGCCGCCGCAATCGCGCTTTTTGCCATCGGCGAGATCGTTCGCCCCGGCTTCGGCTCGTTCGCGGGTATACGCGCCGTGCTCGTCGTGGCGTCTTTCGTCGGGCTGGTCGCCGCGGGCCAGTTTTTCGTGATCCTGATCGGCGGTATCGACCTGTCCGTCCCCTGGGTGCTGAACGCTGCTGCCATCCTTGTGGTGACGAGTTCGCTTGGCCGTAATGCGTGGGCTGTTCCGGCCGGCCTCCTGACATTGGCGATGGGAACCATGATCGGCGCGCTCAATGGGGTGGGGGTGGGCGTGGCCGTGCTTGGCGTTCCTGCGGTCGTCATGACCCTTGCCATGAACGGAATACTCGAAGGCCTGACGGGCGGACTGACCTGCAGCTCCTGCGCCGCCTATGCGCCGCCCGTTATCCAGGCCGCGGTCCACCATCCCTTCTTCGGGATCCCTGCGGTGCTGTTCTTCTGGGCAATCGTCATCGCCGTCGTCTCCGTGGTCCTGAGCCTGACGACGTTCGGGCGCGCCACCTATGCGATCGGCAGCAATCCGCGCGCAAGCTTTCTGGCAGGCCTGCCGGTGCGGGCGATAACGATCGGCCTTTACGCCCTGTCGGGATTTTTCTCGGCGCTGGCCGGGATCACGCTCGTCGGCTTCGGCGGTCAGGCCGCGCTCGGCATGGGCGATCCCTACCTTTTCCAGTCGATCGCCGCCGTCGTGATCGGCGGTGTCTATATTCTCGGCGGCCGGGGCCACTATATCGGCGTGGTCGCCGGCAGCATCAGCCTCGTTGCCCTTGTCTCGGTGCTGATGGCGGTGGACATGCCCGAGTACGGACGAAATATCATCTACGGCGTCGTTATTCTGGTGCTCCTCCTGCTTTACGGCCGCGAAGCGCCGGAAGCGTAGATCCGGTCCCGTCGGCAGGCATTCATCCGCGCTATGCGACTTTGTTCATGCACCCGTGGCCGAAGAACCGCGTCACGGCGCCCACAATGGTGCTTTCCCATGGCCTGCGGCCGGGCGTGGCCTTGATTTCAGCCATGCGGAACAGGACCACCCTCCCGAGCCCGCCCGAAGCGCCACGAGAAGGTATGACGCGAACATCCCCAGAGACTGCTTGTGAGACTGCGCCCGGCCGACATCACTTATCCTATGCTTCAGGTGAAGCAGAACGACATTACATTTCCTTGCCTTGTCATGCCGGCTGGCAACAGGTCCGCTTCAGAATTCACCGTCAAACTTGTTTACGTGACTTCGAACAAAGCAATTTCCTGGCCTTTATCACGAACGCGTGCAGCCGACGGAAATGGAGAGACTTCCCGCTTGTCGCTTTACTTTATAGAGCGCATTAAGAAAGAGTAATGAGACCAGGAGGCCAGTGTGCCTACAAACCTTTCAGATTTACCCTTTGCAACACGTCTGAACTCGTTTGCCTCCAACCCGTCGCTTTTCTGGAAGGATCTGAACGGTAAACCGACCGTCCTGCAGATGGTCGAACGCGCTTCCACGGTGGACGGCCTGACCGTTCTGGACCTGAACTACCCGGATCACTTCGTGGGTGCGGATCCGATCAGGCTCGCCACCCAGATCCGGGATCTCGGATTGTCGATCAGCGGACTGGCCATGCGCTATTACAGCGTCCCGTCCATGAAACTCGGGGCCTTCACCAATCCTGATCCCGCAGTGCGCCGCCACGCCATCGACCTGACCAAGCAGGGCATCGACATCGCGGCCGCCTGCGGCGCGCCCATGATGACCATCTGGCTCGGACAGGACGGCTTCGACTACGCGTTCCAGGTCGATTACGCGAAAGCCTGGGATCTGGAGATCGCGGGTATTCGGGAAGTGGCTGCCCACAATCCGGACGTTCAGATCAGCATCGAATACAAGCCGAACGAACCGCGCGCCTACAGCCTGCTGCCTGACGCCGCGACCACACTGCTCGCCATCCGCGATGTCGGGTTGCCCAATGTCGGCGTGACGCTCGACATGGCACATGTGCTCTATGCCGATGAACAGCCGGCTTTTGCAGCTGCCTTGGTCGGCAAACACAGCAAGCTGCTGGGCGTTCATCTCAACGACGGTTACGCGAAGCGCGACGACGGTCTCATGGTTGGCGCGGTACACAGCGTGCAGACCATCGAGCTTCTCCGCCAGATCAAGTCTGATGGATACGAGGGGGCGCTTTACTTCGACACCTTCCCGGATCTCACGGGACTGGATCCGGTGCAGGAATGCGAAACCAACATCCGCACGGTCAGGCGCATGATCGAGGTCGTCGAACGACTGGATCGTCACAACGGGCTGGCGGACGCGGCCGATCGCCATGATGCCGTAACAGCTCAGTCCATTTTGCAGACCGCGATGTTCGCCTGAAAGGCAAGAACGTCTCGAACACCAGGTTCCCCCGGCGGCAATCAGATGCAGTCCGCCTTTTGTGGAAGCGTTTCATGCGTAAACTTCTGTTGGCAGGCGTTGCGCTTGCTTTTTTCCCGACCGTATCCATGGCAGCCGACCTGCCGACGCTTAATCCGGATACGGAGACAAGCCGCGTCAGCTGGTCCGACGTGGAGAAGAAATTCGGTCCGACGCCGGATGCGAACGGCCAGCGATATGGCGTAGTCCTGAAGACGCTGACCAACGAGTTCTGGCGCCTGCTCGCCGATGGTTATCATAAGGCCGCGACCAGAAGTCATGCCTCCGTTGATATCCAGGCGGCTCAGGGCGAGTCGGATCAGATGGGCCAGCTCTCCATCATGGAGAACATGATCGGCCCGCAATACAAGGGATTGCTGATCTCGCCGCAGACGGACGCCAATCTGCAGCCTGCGATCGACGAAGCCCTTCAGAACAAGCTCGTCGTCGTGAACGTCGATGATGCCGTCGTCGGCAATATCGGCCATTTCGTCGGCGTCGTGCAGAAAGAGAACGGCGTACGCGTCGCGAACTGGTTCATCCAGCACTACAAGGACGGCGGCGAGGTCGCGATCGTCGAGGGACAGGCTGGCGTGTTCGCCGCAATCCAGCGGACCACGGGCTTCCGCGAGACCATACAGAAGAACGGCAAGTTCAAGGTCGTCGCGAGTGTTCCGGGCAACTGGGATCGCCAGCAATCCTATGATGCCGCCGTCAACATTCTCCAGCGCAATCCGAAGATCATCGGCATCTACTGCAACAACGACACGATGGCGCTGGGCGTGGTCGAGGCCGTCAAGTCGCTCAACCTTCTCAATCAGGTCCATGTGTTTGGAACCGACGGCACGAACGACGCCTATGTATCCATCAAGGCGGGAGAAATGACCGGGACGGTCGACAGCTTTCCGGTGCTGACAGGCGAGATCGCGCTCGATACGGCCGAGCGGCTCGTCGCAGGCCAGGCGCTTCCCCGCGTGATCATGACGCCGCAGGCGCTCGTCACCAGGGAGAACATGGCGCGCTACAAGACGTCTGATGAAGATGCGCAGAAAAAGGCATTGATCGCCGACGCCACGTCGGGACAGTGACATAGGTCATCGGCCATGGAACATCTTGGAATGCCCCGGCTTCGGCTGGAAGGTCTGACGAAACGTTATGCCGGCATCACTGTGCTCGACGACGTCGGCTTCGACGTACAACCGGGAGAAGTGCACGCCCTGCTTGGCGAAAACGGTGCGGGCAAGTCGACGCTCCTGAAGATCCTGTCAGGCGTGGTCAAGCCGGAGCACGGCACGATCGCAGTCGACGGCGTTCCGCTCAAGGCGCATTCCATGGCGGCCGCCCGGAGCGCCGGTATCGCGATGATCCATCAGGAATTGCAGCAGGTGCCGGAACTTTCGGTCGCCCAGAACATGTTCCTCGGACATCCGATGCTGAAAAGCGGCGTGCTTCTCGACCGCAAGGAAATGGAGCGTCGCGCGGCGATCGTCCTCAAGGATCTCGACCCCACCATCGACGTGAAGGCGCGGGTCAAGGATCTGAAGGTCGCCAGCCGTCAGTTGGTCGAGATCGCGCGAGCGCTGCTGTTCGACGCGAAAATCATCGCGATGGACGAGCCCACGTCCAGTCTAATGCCGTCGGAATTCGAGCGACTGGCGGGCATCATCCTCGACCTGCAACAGCGCGGTGTCGCCATCATCTACGTCTCACACAAACTCGACGAGGTTCTGCGCATCTGCTCCCGCGGCACCGTCCTGCGGGACGGGAAGTTCGTCGCAGCGGTTACGCTGGCCGAGACTACGGAGCGCAAGCTGGTGTCGATGATGGTCGGGCGCGATATCGTCCTTCAGGATCATCATTCATCGGCACTGTCCGACGTCGTCCTGCGCGCGCATAGGCTCTCATGGTCGGACAAGGTCAAGGACGTCTCCTTCGAGTTGCACCGTGGAGAGGTTCTGGGCGTCGCAGGCCTGGTCGGCGCGGGCCGTACCGAACTGATGCAACTGCTGTCCGGCCTGCACCAGCCGTCCAGCGGCGAGATTTACGTCCACGGCACCTTGAGGAAATTCGGGAAAAGCCGGGACGCCATTCAGTGCGGGATCGGACTGGTTCCGGAAGAACGCAAGCGCGACGGCATCGTCCCTCTCCGCTCGGCGTTCGCAAATGCGGCCCTCACCTCCTGGCCGCGTTTCGCCAGATTCGGCTGGCGGTCCGAGGGTCGGGTGCGTGCGAAGGTGGACCATCTGTTCGACGAACTTCAGCTGCGACCAAGGAGTCCCGACAAGCCCATCGGGCTGTTCAGCGGCGGCAACCAGCAGAAGATCATCCTGGCACGCTGGCTGCTGGCAGAGACGGAGATCCTGCTGCTCGATGAGCCGACACGCGGGATCGACGTCGGTGCCAAGCAGGAAATCTACCGCCTGGTGCACGATCTGGCGGCACAGGGGCGTTCGATCATCGTCGTCTCGTCCGAGCTGCTGGAAATCATGGCACTGAGCGATCGCGTGCTCGTCATGCGGGAAGGTCGGCTGGCTGCCGAACTCGGCCGGGACGAACTGACCGAAGACACAATCATGCAACATGCGGCTGTCACGGCCGCCCCGGAGACAATGGAAAGCGCGTCATGGGCCATGCACTGACAATGGGGCAGACGCCTCGCAAGCCACGCTTGCCTGTCATCAACCTTCGTGATGCCGGAACGCTGATCGGGTTGCTGGTGATCGGCGCCGTCTTCGCGGCGTCCGCCCCTTCCTTCCTGACCCAACACAACCTGATCAACATCCTCCAGCAGTCCAGCATCAATGCCTGCGTGGCGCTGGGCATGACACTGGTCATCATTTCCGGCGGCATCGACCTGTCCGTCGGCCCGACGGCCGCGCTGTCGGCCGTGATCACCGCAACGCTCGTGGTCTCGGGAATGCCCTTGCCGATCGCCTTGCTGGCCGGCCTTGCGACGGGGCTCCTGTGCGGGTTCGTCAACGGCGCGCTCATCGCGGTCGCGGGATTGCAACCGTTCATCGTCACACTCGGAACACTGAGCCTGTATCGGGCCATGGCCCTGATCTTCACGAACGGCAATCCGGTCCTGGGGCTTTCGCCGTCCTTCCGGCACCTGTTCAATGGGTCGATCGGTATATTCCCGATACCGGTCCTGATCGTAGGGGTGGCAAGTCTGGTAGCGTGGTGTGTGCTGAGCAAAACTCCGCTTGGAGAATATATCCTGGCCGTGGGTGGCAACGAGGAGGCCGCACGGGTCGCGGGTGTTCCCGTCGTGCGGACGAAAATCGCGACCTACATGATTTCCGGACTCGCGGCGTCTCTCGGCGCCATGATCCTGATCGGCCGGCTGGGCGCGGCAGAGCCGGTTCTGGGCAATCTGTGGGAGCTTGATGCGATTGCCGCGGCGGCGATCGGCGGCGCCTCCCTCATGGGCGGCAAGGGCAGCATCGTCGGCACCCTGCTGGGGGCGGTCGTACTGGGCGCGATGCGCAACGGCCTGACGCTCCTGAACGTGCAGGCTTTCTACCAGCTTCTGGCGACAGGCATCATCATCATCGCCGCGATGCTCGTGGACCGCTTCACGCGCGGGACAGCCTGATGCTGCAGCGTGACCTCTATGCCGTCGGCGCCCGGATCCGCATGTTGCAGCCGACGCTGACGGAGCTGGAAGGAAGAGTGGTCGAGGCCCTGCTTCAGCCCTCTTTCGGCCCGGAAACGTCACTGAAGGACATCTCGTCGGCGGCCGATGCGTCGGAAGCCATGATCGTCAAGACCGCCAAGAAGCTGGGGTTTTCCGGCTTCCGGGACTGCCGGGCGCGTCTTGGCGAATATCATTCCCTGCCCAGCACCTCGCTCCATCAGGAGGTTCGTCCCACCGACAGTTCCGTCCAGATCCTCTCGAAAGTCTTCAATACGGCGATTCAGGCGATCCAGGAGACGCTCGCCATCATTGACGTGAAGATCTTCGAGCGGGTGGTGCAATCGCTGTTCGATGCGAGAAACCGGGATCTCTATGGTGTCGGGGGATCCGCCCAGATCGCCAAGGACGTCAGCCACAAATTCCTGCGCATCGGCGTTCGCAGCGCCGTCTATGACGATGCGCACATGATGCTGATGTCCGCGTCCCTTCTCGGCCGAGGCGACATTGCCATCGGGTTTTCACACTCGGGCCGGACCACGGCTGTCATCGATGCGCTCAGGCTGGCACGGGAAAGTGGCGCCACGACGATCGCCATCACGAACTTCGCCGGATCTCCGCTGACGAAAGTCGCCGAACTCGTGCTGTGTTCGACGGCGCGCGGTTCCCCGCTTCTGGGGGAAAACGCCGCCGCGCGCGTGGCCCAGCTGAACATTCTCGATGCGATTTTCGCGGCACTGGCACAGAAAGATTACGAGAGCGCCGAGGACAATCTGCGTCGCACGTCGCAAGCCGTGCGATCGAAACGTGAGAAATGAATCATGACGCCGTCGGTCATCGTTGTCGGGAGCCTTCATTACGACATCATCGTGCGCAGCAGCAGGATGCCTGTGCTGGGCGAGACCCTGCCCGGAGAAAGCTGGCAATCCAAATGCGGGGGCAAGGGCGGGAACCAGGCTGCCGAAGCCGCCCGGCACATCGCAGGTGTTACGATGATCGGTTGCATCGGACGCGATGACATGGGCCGACAGTTGCGACGCAATCTCGAGGACGCCCGTGTCGATACACGCCACATTCGGGATACCGACGAACGCAGCGGCATCAGCCTCGTCATTTCGGAACAGCATGGCGATTACGCCGCCATCATCGTGTCCGGCGCCAATCTTTCGCTTTCCGAGGTGGACATCACGCATGCAGCGCCACTTTTCACGGCGGGCTCCGTCGTCGTGCTGCAGAATGAAGTGCCTGCCAGCGTCAATCTCGCGGCGGCAAGACTGGCGCATGAATGCGGATGCAGGGTGGTCCTGAATGCAGCGCCAGCGCGCACGCTGGAACCGGAACTCGCGCCCTTTATCGACATCCTCGTGGTGAACGCCATCGAGGCGGAAATGCTGGGCGGCGGCATCGTATCGGATCTGCCTGCGGCCGTGCAGGCCGTCGATGTCCTTGGCCGATATGCGCCTACGGTTGTCGTAACGGTAGGTGGCGCAGGGCTGGTCGCGAGAAGCGGCGATGCACTGTATTCCCTGTCACCCCATGCCGTGCAGCTCGTCAGCACGCATGGCGCGGGAGACGCTTTCGTCGGTGCGCTTTCGGCTCGGTTGGCTGCCGGCGCGACCATTGAAGACGCACTGGCATACGGCAATGCCGCTGCCGCCGTTCTGGTCTCGACCGATGAGGAGCACCGAAAGCACCTGACGGAGGGCGAGACGCTCGCAATGCTCCACAACCGCGCCGCGCAGCCTGCGGGTCATGCGTTGGCATCCCTGCAGGAGACAGGGCTGCCTATCGCGTAAGACGCTTGAGGATGATCCCGAAGCGGTCATCCCGCTCCGCCAGCACAGTGAGGCGGGCGATCAAGACGGTTCGCGCCGCGCGCTCGAGGCGGTCGACCAGCACCGTGAGCGCGAATCTGTCCTGTTGAACCTCGAGATTTTTCTGGTCGGCAAGCAGGCGCACCTTGGCTTGTCGGGCGGCGGGAACTCTTTCACTCATGCGCGCCGTTTTCACCGGGCGGCGCGGCCTTCGCAAGGCTGAAAATGCGGGCATTCATCCATTCGAACCGGCATCCCGACTGCCCTTGCCGGCCTTCCAGCCCAAGCCTGGCACACCATGGAAGACGTTGAAGACGCGCATCGACCGTGCGCATTCGGTACCTCAGGCTTCGGGCGGCTTACAGCTCCTGTCTTGTTCAGCCGCCACGGGCGCTGAGCATCCCTAAGCGCGGTGATGCTAACCGGTTAGCCGGAGAGCGGGTGTCATTTCTTGTCCGACGTGTCCAGCACCTTGACATGATCGCCGTCCGTCAGGGCCGCAGGCGGGTTGATGATGATGGTCTCTCCTGCCTTGACCCCGGTGAGGATCTCGACTTCCGTTCCGAAATCACGCCCCTCGGTCACGCTCCGAAGCGAGACACGACCATCCGGTGCAAGCGTTGCGACACGCAGCCCTTCGGCGCGGAACAGAAGAGCGTTGGCCGGAACACGCACGCCCCGGGTGGGCGCGTGCAGCTTGAAATGCACTTCGACATAGCCACCGGGGAACAGCAGGCCACGGTCGTTGCCGATCCGCAACTGCGTGCGCAGCGTCCGGGTCATCGGGTCCAGCGCACGGGCCGTGCTGAGCAGGCGCGCAGGAAAGACCTGTCCCGGATATTCGGGAAAATGCAGCGTGACATCGACACCGGGCTGAATGAACGGCGCATCGGTCTGCGGCACCTGCACGAAGATACGCAGCCAGCTGACGTCCGCGACCTCGAACAGTTCAGGTCCGTTGTTGCTGCCGGCATTGATCAGGTGACCGATATCCGTGTTTCGCGCCGTCACCACGCCATCATAGGGCGATATGATCTTCTCGAAACTGACGAGCTGTTCCAGACGGTCCACATTCGCTTCGCCTGACGCGACATTGGCGGCGCGGGCGGACGCATCGCTCGTCGCCTGATCGCTTGCCTGCTGGGAGACGGCGCTGGCCGGCACGAGCGCGCGCTCGCGCTGGGCCAGAATGCCGGCAACGCGGCTGTTCGCCTTGGCGGCCAGCAGGTCGGCACGTGCCTGAAGAAGCTGCTGGTCGATCTCGGGCGAATTGATCTCGGCCAGAACCTGGCCTGCCTTCACATGGTCGCCGATATCGACATACCACCGCTTCAGATACCCGTTGGTGCGCGCATACAAGGCCGCGTCGAAAGCCGGGCTGACGCTGCCCGGCAGCACGATCTCTTCCGATGCCGGAGCAGCATGGGCCCGCACCGTCACGACACTCGGCACGGCGGCATCATCCGCTGTTTTCTGAAGCCCATGGTCGGTGTGGACACGTGCCGCAATGCCCCAGGCCGCCAGCGAAAGGGCCACGGCTGCCGGCAGCGCCGCCCATTTGACGATCCTGTTCATGCCGCCCCCTCCCCGATCGCGCGGGTTCGGTCATGGGTCTGGCGACGGCCATGGATCATCGTGAACACCATCGGCACGAAGATCAGGGTCGCTGTCGTCGCGAACAGAAGCCCCCCGATGACCGCACGACCCAGCGGCGCGTTCTGCTCACCCCCCTCCCCCAGACCGAGCGCCATGGGCAGCATGCCGATCACCATGGCCAGTGCCGTCATCAGCACGGGGCGGAAACGCCGGAAGCCTGCTTCGACGGCAGCAGCAGCCGCACTTGTCTGCTCCTGCGCCATGTGGTCGCGCGCGAAGCTTATGACGAGAATGCTGTTGGCCGTCGCCACGCCGATGCTCATGATCGCACCCGTCAGTGCAGGGACGCTCAGCGGCGTGCGCGTCAGGAAGAGCATCCAGACGATCCCGGCCAGTGCCGCGGGCAGCGCGCAGATGATGATGAAAGCGTCCGTCCAGGACTGGAAATTGACGACGATCAGCAGGAATACCAGCAGTGTCGCGCCCCCCAGGCCGAGAAACAGGGCGCGAAACGACGTGGCCATGGTTTCGACCTGGCCACGCAGGGCCATGTGCGACCCTTTCGGCAGATCATGCCGGGATGCCGACATGATGCGTGTGATATCCGCGGACACGGCACCGAGGTCGCGGCCGTCGGCCGTGGCGTAGATGTCGATTGCGGGTGCCACGTTGTAGTGCGTCTCGACGGATGGCCCGACGCCGCGCGTGATGGTCGCAACGGATGCGAGGATCTGGCGTGCGTTGCCTGTGCCGCTCAGGGGGATGTTGCGCAAAGCGTCGAGTGAATCGAGCTGATATTGCGGTGTCTGGGCGACGAGCGGGTAGGACACGCCGTTTTTCGTATCCAGCCAGAAGGCCGGGCTGGTCTGGAAACTGCCGCTGAGCGAGGCGAGCATGGCGCCTGCGACATCGCGCTGGGTCAGGCCGATGTCCTGTGCGCGGCTGCGGTCCACATGCACGTCGAATTCCGGCTCGTCGAACGATTGCTGGACGCGCGCATCCGCAATGCCCGGAATATGCTGCAGCCGGGTCAGCAGCTTCAGCGCGAATGTGTTGTTCGCCACCGTATTGAACCCGCTGATCTGGACGTCGATCGGCGCGGGCACGCCGAAATTCAGGATCTGGGTGACGATGTCGGCCGGAAGGAAGGCAAACGTCACGCCAGGGAACGCGCGCGGCAGGACTTCCCGCAGGTGCCTGATATCCGCCTCGGTCGGATGATGGTTCGGGATCAGCGTGATCATGATATCGGCATCCGCCGCACTGGTCGGGGCCGAGGTACTGTAGGTCAGATTGATGCCGCTGACCGGCAGGCCGATATTGTCGACGATGCTGGCGACGTCGCCCTTTGGAATGGTTCGCCGGACCACCTCCTCCACCTGATCGCACAGCCTTGCGGTTTCCTCGGCCCGCATGCCGGCATGTGCGCGGATATGCAGCTTGATCTGTCCGCTGTCGACGGTGGGAAAGAAATCGCTGCCGAGCCAGGGGAACAGGGCCAGCGAACCCGCCAGCGCCACCAACACGACCGGCAGGGCAATCCGTCGGCCGGCGATCACCTGCTCAAGGAGCGTCCGGTAACGCGTGCGGGTTGCCTCGAAGCCCTTCTCGAACAGGCGCTGCCACCGGGCGAGCGGATTGCGCGACGGCGTGTCATGCGCGTTCCTGTCGTGTGGCTTGAGCCAGTAGCTGGCGAGCGTCGGGACGAGCGTGCGCGACAGCACGTAGGAGGCGAGCATCGCGAAGCTGATGGCCTCGGCCAGCGGGACGAACAGGTATCGCGCGACGCCCTGCAGAAAGAACATCGGCATGAAGACAATGCAGATGCACAGGGTCGCAACCAGCGCGGGGACCGCGATCTCCTGCGCGCCGTTGAGGATCGAATCGCGGACCTCCTCGCCGTTTTCCAGATGGGCGTTGATGTTTTCGATGGCGACCGTCGCATCGTCCACCAGAATGCCGACGGCCAGTGCGAGACCGCCCAGCGTCATGATGTTGATGGTCTCGCCGAGCGCATAGAGACCCAGGATCGCGCAGATGATCGAAAGCGGGATCGAGATCGTGATGATGATCGTGCTGCGCCAGCTTCCCAGGAACAGCAGGATCATCAGTCCGGTCAGGGTCGCTGCGATGATGCCTTCGCGCACGACCCCGTTGATGGCTGCCTTCACGAACAGGGACTGATCGCCGATCAGCGCGATGTCGAGCGCCTTGGGCGAGGCATCGCGCACGGCCGGAAGCTTCGCCTTGAGCTGGCTGATGATGTCCAGCGTCGAGGCGCTGCCGGTCTTCTGGACGGTCATCAGCGTCGCATGATGTCCGTCCACGCGCACGACGTTCGTCTGGGGCGCGAAACCATCGCGAACATGGGCAACGTCGCGGATATACAGGATCGTGCCGCTCGCCTGCCGGATCGGCATGTCGTTCACCGCGACCGCATCGACGGGGCTTCCGTTCAGGCGGACATTGTATTCGAACTCGCCGACCTTCTCGGTTCCCGACGGGATGATGAGATTCTGGGCGTTGATCGCGTTCACGACATCCTGCGCCGAGACGCCTCGCTCCTGCATCCGGTTCTGGTCGAGATCGACCTGCACCTCGCGCTGCTTGCCGCCATACGGAAACGGGATCGACGCCCCGGCAACGCCTGCGAGCTGGGTCCGGACGAAATTGTTGGCCAGATCGTAAAGCCCCTGGTCGGGAATGGTCTGGCTGGACAATGCGAGCTGGATGATCGGTACGCTGGAGGCGTTGTAGGCCAGCACGAAGGGGGGCGTGATCCCGGGCGGGAGCTGGCGCAGCATCGTCTGGGCCACGGCCGTGACCTGGCTCATGGACAGGTCGACGTTGGCCCCTTCGTGGAAGAACAGTTTGACGACGGCCACACCGTTGAGGGACTGCGATTCGATGTGGTCGATATCGTTGACGGCGACGAGACAGGACCGCTCGAAGATGCTGGTGATCCGGCCGCCCATCTCCGACGGCGGCAGGCCCGTATAGGTCCAGATGACGCCGACCACCGGGATCGAGATCGCCGGGAAAATGTCGGTCGCCATGCTGACGAACGCGAGCGGCCCGAGAATGGCGAGAAGGATGGCCAGGACGATGAACGTATAGGGTCTGTCCAGTGCGAGGCGTACAATCCACATGAACAGGCGGTCTCTGTCAGCTTTGGACAGATGCCTCAAGCACGCCTTCGTCGGGGAGCCGGTGCATCAACGTGTGATTAGTGGGGTGCGCGCAGAGACGGAGAAAGGGCAGAACTTGCATCAGCCGTTCTCATTGTCGTGAAGATCGTAACATCTCGACGGGACAGACAGCCCGATTTCGACATGTCTACCTGACCCGCATGCTGGCGCGCGCGTCCCAGTGCAGCGGATGATCGGAGCGCGGCAGAGGCCCTGCCGTCTGCGCTGCGGTCGTCCCGTAGCGCCAGTCCGCAGGGCAGATGGCCACATACCGGGCATAGCCGCCGGTCCCGCCCTTGAACTTCGGATACCCGATTGCGACCAGGCATCCCGTGGGTTCGACTTCATCGAGATGCGCCAACCCTTCGGCCTGCGCATAGCCATGATGCATCAGCCAGTGCTCGCCCTCCAGCGTCGGCGTGTCATCCGTGTCCAATGGCTCATGCCCGTGAAACAAGATGTGACGTTGCAGGTGCAGGAACTGCAGGGCTGCCAGTGATACGCCCGGGAAATGTTCCTGTCGTGCCAGAGCCGGATCGGGCCAGCGTTTCGACCAGTCGGACCGCACGAAGACAACCGAGCCCTCGGGAATGCGGCCGAACCGCGCTTCGAACGCCACGACGTCCGCCGGCTGCAACTGATAGCCCGGATCATGGGCGACCTTGTCCTGCATCGGGATCACGACGAGCGGACGCAGGGTGTAGGTCGCGGGAAGCTCATCGATCGCGGGATAGTTCGGCGCCCAGTGCGCCGGCGGATCAAGCTGCGTGCCGAGCTGATCCGTCGGCAGGGTATATGTGCTCGCCTCGAAGCCCGCGCGGTCATAGGTGAAGGGTTCACCCCTGCGGGCAAACGGCGGTGTGTCGGTCGCGGCCTTCGCCCGACCGAAGACCGGTTGGCCGAACCCTGCCCAGACCGGGATATCGGGCGTGATCGTGTGCGTCAGATCGATGTATTTCGCGCCCTTGAGCGCCTGATCATAGACAGCCCAGAGCCCATCGGCGGCACGGGAGCGGCCGGCCGCGCCAAGACACGCCAGAGCCGATAAAACCGCCAGGCCTCTTGCACGTCGCCTCATCCCACACCTCCGGTTATGGTTGCTCTCGATCATGCGGCTGACCCGGCACCTGCCCGGCTTTCCGGGTTCCCGCCATGATGTCGCACGTTACCCCTCTGCCCCATATGCGCGGACATTGTTGCGCGGATGGAAGCGCGAGACGAACTCGGCCAGCGTTGCGGCAGCCGGTACACGCATGACCCGAGCCGCCGCGTCATGGAAAACCGGCACTGGCATGACGCTTCCGAATGCACGGACACTACGCCGGTCCCGATGCAACGACGCGTTCCCAAACGGCAGGCTGTCCGGGCCCAAATCTCATCATGCAACATCAAGAGATGGCAGCTCTGGAAAGCAGGATTCCGGACACCCGGACGACTGCGTTCGGCCCGCTCGCTGCCGTCTCGGGCCAAGCATCATGCAGGCGGCATCCTTGCGGACACCGTCGTTGCGCCGTCGGCGTCGCCCGCCTCGTCCATCAGCCGGGCGATGGCCCCAGACGTCCGGCATAGACCACAGGCCCTGTCGGCCGGCCCGTGCGCGAGCCGCCTTCGGGCTCCAGACTGACCATCAGCTGCGCCATGTCCGTCGTGACACGCGGGCCAACCGTAATCGGCGCATCGCCGCGCAGGATGCCCAGCGATTGCGGGACGGTCCGGCCCGCCGGCAAGATCCAGAGTTCGAAATCATGTCCTTCCCCCGCCGTGACCGGGCGCAGATTATGCACTGTCAGCCGGCCGCTGGCGGCGATGCTGACGACGAAGTCCGGCGTCGGCGCGTTTGGCACGGCCAGCGCAACGATGAATTTCGGTTCGGACGACATCGGCATGCCGCGCATCATCAGGGCAACGGCCAGGACCGCGGCCAGCGCCCCGGCAACGGCGGTCGCACCGCGCCACATGGCGATGCTCTGCCACCATGATGCCGGCTGTGATGAGGTCGCGCGAAGAGAAGCAGCCGACGGGGCATCCAGTCTCAACGTAGAAGCAATCGCCGGCCACAGGTCCGCGGGCGGCGAAACCGGATCGGCTACAACCAGCAGGGGCGCGAGCCTGTGTTCCCAGTCCTCGACAAGCGGCCTCAATGTGGCATCGCGCTCCACGCCGAGCGCTTCCTCGGGCGAGAGAAGACGCAGCACATATTCGCCGGCGAGGAGGTCGCGCGGATCGTCCGGAGGCATTCCGCCCAGCTCGCCACTCATGATTCGAGGCATCCGCGCAGGCTCTGCAACGCGCGGCGGATCCACGACTTGACCGTGCCGAGCGGGGCTGCAAAGCGCCGGGACAGATCCACATGCGTGCAGCCGTCGAGATAGGCCGACAGAACGAGCGCGCGCTGCCGCGGATCGAGCTCATCCAGGCAGCGATACAGCGCACGCCCTTCATCAGAGGTCTGCAAACGTTCCAGCGGTGTCGGGTCCGGGTCGATTTCCTCGGGCACAGGGGCACCGATATCCTCGCGCGCGGTACGACGCAGCGCATCGATCGCCCGATACCGCAGCATCGTCCCGAGCCATGCGGCGGCATGTCCGCGTCGGGGATCGAACTGCCGTGCCTTCTCCCAGACCTCGACGAATGTGTCATGGACGGCATCCGACGCCGCACCCGGCTGGCGCAGGAGACGCATGGCCAGTCCATAGAGGCGGGGCGCCTGCGCATCGTAGAGCGCGCGGAACGCCACGCGATCCCCGACGGCAATACGTGTCATCAGACGATCAAGGGTCGCGTCCGCCGTTGCACTCAAGGTTGGTATTCTCTTTCCATATGGATGCCGGGAATTATCTGGACGGCGGCCATGACCCGCGCGTTTCAGCTTCCGGAAACGCGCGGGGCGGCGCCTTGATCCCTGATCGAAGGGATCATAACGCCGCTGTTTCAGCAAGCACGTGCGGCAGGGCAGATAACGGGCTGAAACCGATCGGAAAGCATCGCCGGTCGTGCCCCGCACCAGAGCGTTCGTTCCGCCCGGCAAGACAGGCTTCGTGAAAGCTCCATCGTGCAATCCGATATCAGTCGTCCTTACGCTGACGGACGCAGCCGGTAGTGGCTGACGCCCCATGCCCGGCCTTTCCGATGTCCGAACAGGCCCGCCGTCGCCAGCAGGAACAGGCGCCAGCGCCGACGCCAGAGCGCTGCATCATCGGCATAGACATCGTGCAGGATCTGGCCGATTTCGTCGTGCGCTGCATCATATCGTGCCAGCCAGTCCAGCGCCGTATGGCGATAATGGCGTCCATTCCAGCGCCATGACTGTTCAACCGTGAACAGGTCCGGAAATTGAGCCATCAGGTCGTGGCTGGGCATGATGCCGCCCGAGAAAAAGTGCCGGGCGATCCAGTCGTCCTCATTGTCGCGCAGGAAGCGATAGGGCGCATGCGCGTGCGTGAACACATGGATGAACGCGCAACCATCGGGTTTCAGCCAGCTTCGCGCACGGGTCAGGAGCGCGCGCCAGTTGGCCATGTGCTCGAACATCTCGACGGACACGATCCGGTCGAAACGTTCGGGTGTCGCGAAGACGTTCATGTCCGCCGTCACCACGGTGAGATTATCGAGCCCTTCCGCCCGCGCGCGGGCTTCGATCGACAGGCGCTGGGCTGCGGCATTGGACACGGCCGTGATCCGGGCATTCGGAAACCGTCTCGCCATCCACAGGCTCAATGAGCCCCAGCCACATCCGAGCTCCAGAATGGACTGCCCGTCGGCAAGGGCCGCGTGTTCGGCAGTAAGCCTCAAGGCAGCCTCTTCGGCATCCGCCAGCGTGGCCTCTGCGTGAGTATAAAAGCAGCAGGAATATTTCCGGGCCGGGCCGAGCATCAGCTCGAAGAACCGCGCTGGCAGTTCATAATGCTGTTCATTGGCGAGATCGGCATGCTCCGCGATCGGATACTTCGCCATGTCATCTGCAAATCTTGCGACATCGGCGCGGCGATCGCCTGAAAGCGCGCGATCGGTGCGGGCGACGAGCAGACCGATCACGGCGCGCGATATGGCATCGGGCAACGGAAACCGTTCGAACGCCACGGTTGCGTGTGAGAGAAGAGACATGATCAGCCCCCTGGAGTGCGCAGTGACGCACGAGGTTAAGACAGGACTTCGATTGGCAAGACAGCGATCTGGAGAGACGCAGCAAGGCCGCTGCATCCTGGCATGCGACCACGCTCCACAGCACCTCGATGGGCAATCAGGACCGCGCTCATCCTGCGGCCACGCCGTCATCCGCCAGGAACGCCACGCAATCGCGCAAGGTGGGCGCCAGAAAACGCAGGACCAGCGCGATCGCACCGATAATTTCGCGATGGCCGACGCCGGGATAAAACCGCGTCTCCACACGGGCCCCCGCTGCCTGAAGACGGGCGGCCAGCCTGCGCGTGTTGCCCGGGTCCACGACCGTGTCGGCCGTGCCGGCCATCAGCAGCATGGGCGGGCTGCGAATATCGGCGAACGTGACCGGTTGTGTTGCGGCAGGTGCCATGCCATCGCCTGATGCGCCGAAGACACGACGCAGTTCCTCGCTGTGCAGCGGCAGGAAGTCATACGGTCCGGCCAATCCGACCATGCTGTGAATGTCGCGCCGTGGCGCCAATCCGAACGCGCCAAGGTAATCCGGCGCCAGCGCCAGCATGGCCGCGTTGTAGGCGCCGGCGGAATGCCCCAGCAGCCTCGGCATGCCGGCGCCTCCGTATTGGTCAGCCTCACGCCGGGTCCAGGCGAACGCCCGCGCGCAGTCTTCGAGGAAAACCGGAAAGCGGACGGCCGGATACAGCCTGTAGTCCGGAATGACAGTCAGAAACCCGCGAGCCGCGAAGGCCGTGCCGACGAAACGATACATCGCCCGGCTGCCGCTGTCCCAGTTCCCGCCATACAGAAACATCAATGCAGGATGAGGCCCGGCAGACGCGGGCACATACACATCAAGGCGGTGCCGAGGATCGGGGCCATAGGCAATGTCACGCTCGATGCGACATTTTCCGGCCAGCACGTTGAGCATTTCGACCGGAGAATATCCGGCTCCCAACAACGCCGTACCTATCCCCGTGGCCCCAAGTATCCGATGCCGCGCGAACAGTGCTCGCAACGTCATCACGTTCCGTTTCGGAAAATTTTCATCCGCATCTCATCCAAACACCCGGTTGCCACGTAACGCTCATGAACGACAACGCCGGGCGCATGATCGCGCAGGCGTATCATGTCTACGGCGGAGATGGCCTCTTGGATGCAGAACGACGACGGATCGCGGTCATTGGCAGTGGAATAGGCGGCCTATCCTGCGCCTGGCTCCTGTCGAAGACCCATGCCGTGACCGTCCATGAGGGGGCGGGCCGTCTGGGTGGTCACAGCAATACCGTGTCGGTGCCTGATCCCGATGGTCCGATTCCGGTCGATACGGGCTTCATCGTCTATAACGAGCAGACCTATCCCAATCTGAGCGCGCTGTTCGCCCATCTGAACGTTGCGACCAAGCCTGCGGACATGTCTTTGTCTGTCTCGCGCGGGACAGGGCTGTCAGGCCTCGAATATTCCGGCACCGGCCTTGCAGGGCTGTTCGCACAGAAACGCAACCTCCTGCGCCCGCGCTTCTGGTCCATGCTGAGCCAGACGCTGCGGTTCTACCGGCAATCCGGACACCTGACGCGCGCGACGACGGACCCGTCCGAAACCCTGGGCACGCTGCTCGATCGCAACGGCTACGGCCGCACGATGCAGCGCGATCATCTGTTGCCCATGGCAGCCGCGATCTGGTCCTGCAGCCCGGCATCCGTGCGGGACCAGCCTGCCCTCGCCTTTCTCCGCTTCTGCACAAACCATGGCCTGCTGCAGCTGCGCGGCCGACCGCAGTGGCGCAGTGTGTTGGGCGGCTCGCGCGTCTATGTCGAGCGGCTGGCCGAGGACATCCGCGCAGCACCCGGATCGACCATTCGCTGTCATGCGCCGGTCCACGCAATCGAACGCTTCGCGGACCATGTTCTTGTGCATGGCCCCGACGGAGCCCGGTCCTACGACGACGTCGTGATCGCCACCCATGCACCGGATGCCCTCGCGCTGCTCGCCGATCCCTTGCCACAGGAACAGACAATCCTCGGCGCTCTGCGCTATGGCCCCAATACGGCCATCCTCCATGAAGACCCATCGATGATGCCGAGACATCGCGCGGTCTGGTCGAGCTGGAACGTCAAGGGCGGAAACAGCGGCCAGGAAGCGCCCTGCGTGACCTACTGGATGAACAGGTTGCAGCACATCCCCGGCGAGCGGCAGTTCTTTGTCACCCTGAACCCCGACACGTTGCCCGAACGGATCATTGCCCGGTTCTCGTATGAGCATCCCCTATTCGATACGGAAGCCCTGCGCGCGCAGAATACCCTCTGGGATCTGCAGGGGCAGCGGCGAACATGGTTTTGCGGTGCCTATTTCGGCGCCGGATTTCACGAGGACGGTCTTCAGGCGGGCCTCGCCGTCGCGGAAGCGCTCGGCGGCGTACGACGCCCATGGCAGGTCGCCGACGAATCCGGCCGCATCCCGACGCCACGGTTCGTGCCGATTGCCGCGCGCAAAGCAGCCGCATGATGGAAGCCGACTGCCTCTACGACATGACCGTGACGCATGTGCGGCACCGTCCCGTGCGCCATGCCCTGCGCTACCGGATTTTCATGACCCTGCTGGATCTGGACCGTCTGACCGATACGGCAAGACAATGCCGCCTGTTCTCCGTCGGGCGTTTCAATCTGCTCGGCCTGAACCCCGCCGATCACGGCACCGGCCCCGGCATCGATACGCCCGCGGCTTTGAAGCGCTGGGTCCAGGGCCTCGCTACCGCCGAAGGGGTTGATCTCGCGGGCGGCCGCGTCATCCTGTGCTGCATGCCGCGCGTTCTCGGCTACGCCTTCAATCCGATCTCGTTATATTTCTGCACGGATGCCGCCAACACGCTGCGTGTCGTGGCCTATGAAGTGCACAACACGTTCGGCCAGCGTCATGTCTATCTGGCAGACGTTGCACGGGGTGACATGCGGCCCGGACCGATGCGGCATCACGCACCCAAACGCTTCCACGTGTCGCCGTTCATGCCGATGGAAATGGGCTACCGCTTCACCCTCGCGCGTCCCGGGCGTCGTTTTGCGCTTTCGATCCGGGGCGAAGCCGCAGAAGACGGCACAGCTGTGATCGATGCGGTCATGACCGGCGAACGTCGTCCATTGTCGGATGCGCAGATCCTGCGCGCCGTCGCCCGCATGCCCCTGCTGGGCATCAAGGTCGTCGCGGCCATCCATTGGGAGGCGCTGAAACTCTGGCGAAAGAAACTCCGCTTCCACCGGGCGCCCCCGCCTCCCTCCAACGTCGTGACGATGGGTTCCTGACCATGTCGATGTCGATTGTTCCCACGGCTCGTCAGGATGGCGCTGCTCAGGTCCTGACCCGCGGCCGGCCGCTGGGCTCGCGCATTGCCCGGCATTTGCTGAAGCGCCTATCTGAAGGCCATCTCAGCCTGACACTGCCCGATGGCACTGTCATGGAGACGCCCGAGGGGCGCGGCGGCCCCCGGGCCGTGCTGATCGTGCATCGCTGGCGCGCGATGACGTCATTCCTGATCAGCGGCGATGTCGGACTTGCCGAAGCCTATCTTCGCGGGGACTGGGATACGCCCGACCTCGTGGCCCTGATCACGCTCGGTGCGCTGAACGAGCGGCGCGGACATGCCCTGCGCGGCTGGACGCCGGTGCGGCTGCTCCAGACGATTGCCCATGCACGCAACCGCAACACGCGTCGCGGCAGCCGGCGCAATATCGAGGCCCATTATGACCTTGGCAACGCATTCTATGAGAAATGGCTCGACCAAGGCATGAGTTATTCGTCCGCGCTTTATGCCGACAGCACACAAGCGCTCGAAGTGGCCCAGATCGCCAAGCAGGATCGGGTGCTGACCCTGCTCGATCTGCCGAAGCCCGCGGATGTACTCGAGATCGGATGCGGCTGGGGCGCGCTTGCCGCGAGAATTGCGGAACAGGGCCATCGTGTCACGGGTGTCACGCTGTCGCATGAGCAGCTTGCCTATACCCGAAATCGTCTGGCCGAAGCGGGCCTGAACGGTCAATGCGACATGCGCCTTCAGGATTATCGGGAAATATCCGAGCAGTTCGATGCCGTCGTTTCAATCGAGATGTTCGAGGCCGTGGGCGTCCAATATTGGGAGACGTATTTTCAGAGTTTATGGGCCTGTCTGAAACCGAGCGGCACTGCGCTTCTGCAGGTCATCACGATTTCCGAGGAACGCTACGTCAATTATCGCAAGACGCCAGACTTCATTCAGCTTCACATATTCCCGGGCGGAATGCTGCCATCCGTCCCGGCCCTGCGCCGCGAAATCGCCGCAGCCGGGCTCGTTCTCGATCACGAGGAATATTTCGGCCTCAGCTATGCCCGAACGCTGGCCGAATGGGCCAGCCGCTTCGAGATCGCATGGCCCGATATCGCCGCCATGCGCTTCTCCGAAGAATTTCGGAGAAAATGGCGTTTCTATCTCGCCTATTGTGAAGCCGGATTTCGCACTGGTGCGCTCGATGTCGGTCTTTTCCGCATGACGCGCCCGCTGTAGAGCGACGCGGCATGATCCATCACCGTGCAGCCCGGTGGCTGTGTCGGCTGTCCTGTCCCGGCTGTTCACGCTGCTGCATTCTGTCCTACATGCTGTAAAACTTAAAGGCTGTGGGGCAGACACCTGTCCCTATGCACACGCAGCAGCAACGGCTTTCCGTCTTAATCGGTATGCAGCCCATGGTCGCAGCTCAAGCCGATTATCGTGCCCCATCGTCATGTAACGGAAAAATCCTGACGGCACGACGCTTGTGGCAAGCGGCGCATTTTCCTCCTCGGCCCATCCTCTCGCACCATGCAGGACAACTCGAACTGCCTCAACCCTGGAGCCATGAGAGGAAAGCGCGAGGCACCAGTCCGGCATGGTTTTGCAGCATCACCTGACGACGTCTTCCAACATGCGCAGGCTGCTGATCAAACACAAAGACGGGCAGAGCCGGAATTCGAGCCACTCTTGAGGCTCAGATCCCCTCGAAACCCGTCGTCGGCAATGCATCAGAGGCGGCCAATCGCGAATGCGAGACGCGACGGAAGCGCGCGATGGCTTGCGTGTCGAGGTCAGGACCATTCGGAAAATGCACGATGCCGGGCTCTCAGGTCAGAAGCCCGCACTGATGGTTCCGAAAAACTGACGCGGCGCGCCCATCAGGAAATAATTGTAGCCGGTATTGACGAAGTTGTTTCCGAGCTCGTTCGTCGTCGCGATATAGGTCTTGTTCGCAAGGTTGTAGATGTTGAAACCGGCCGTGACATGCTTCAACGGCCCGGCATCGCCGAACACGTAGCGCGTGCCGAAATTTGCGAGAAAATAACCCGGTGCATGAAGATCGTTGGTGTAGGTCAACTCACGATGGGACAGGTATGATCCATCGACATGAACTTCCAGCCCCCCGATACGGTAGGTGATGTTCCCCTTGTACATGAACTGCGGATAATTCGGCACAAGCTTGCCTTGTGTCGGCTCGACGCCTGTTGCCGTCACCACATCCTGATCGAAGGTCGAATGGGCATAGGAAAACGAATTGTAGATCGAAAGTCCTGTCGCCGGCCGCAATGTGACGCTCGCTTCAGCCCCGTTGGTCGTGACTCCACCGACATTCTGAACGGCCGTAATCGGATGAATGGCCGCGCCAGTGGTAATCAGCTGCAAACGGTTCGAGAAATTGATGCGATACAGTGAACCGAGCGCACTGATGAACGGGCTCGTATAGCGGTAGCCGCCTTCATAAACCCAGTCCGTCTCCGGCCGCAGGTTCGCGGCCGTGGACTGGAACGCGGCCTGGCTCGTGGTCCAGGGCGTTGCCGACACGTTCGTATTGTAGCCGTCTTCGGGAAAGGCGCGCATGTTGTGCGACACATCGAAAAACAGCTCATGATGCGGCAGGAAGCGCCAGTTCGCCGACACCTGCGGCAGAAAGGCGTTCGATGCCTCGAGGTGCCCTTGCGCAATCGCCGTGCCGTTCAGGGCAAGATCCTGCGTCGGCACGCTGTTGCCGGCATTCACGATCATCGACTTGAAGCCGGCATTAACCGTGAGGTTCTTCAGGATCTGATACGTATCCTGCAGGTGGAAAACGAACGTATTGGACGAGAACGCCTCCTGCCATGCAGTTGCAAACACGTCCGCTGACGGAAATCCGCCCGTGGGATTGCCAAGCGTCCCCTGGCCGAGCAAGGGCGCTTGTGAAAAATAGCGTGCCTCGGTGAAATTTCCGTATTCGTACCAGACGCCGGCATTGATGCGGTTGCCGGCAATTGAGTAGGTCGCCGCCGTTTCAAAGCCGCCACGTGCGATGCCCGGCGTCTGGATGCGCTGCGACAGCGGCGCCCCGTTCGGAGAGGGCATGTAGGGCGTCGACCATGTGCTGTAACCCGCGTCATCATGCGCATACAGCGTGGTCTTCCAGTTCAGTCGATCGGTCAGGTTTTCATCGAGCGTGATCCCGCCCAAATAATCCACGCGATTGGCCGTGCCCGCATAATAGGCTGCATCGAAGGGATCGTTCGTCTTCAGCAGTGCGGGCCGATAACTGCCGAGAGCAGCACCATAAGCAGCCGAATAGTCCGGGTAGTAGTTCGCAAGATCGGGGCCGACCGTATGGAGGTAGTTCATGGTCATGTCCTGGTAATCGAACTGCTGGATCGAGCTCCAGTCGAAGAACGCCTTCAGGGATGAATTGTGCGCAAGCGGCTGGACGATCTTGGCGTTGACCTGATCCGAATGATCGTATCCCGCCCCTTTCCACAGATTGCCGTTCAGCCGTGCATAGGACACCGAAAAGCGCGTACCTTGTGTGTTGAGGTCGCCACTGTCCAGCCGGACGAACGTTCTGAAGGTGGAATTGCTGCCGAACGTCTGGCTGATCGCGCCGCCGCGCTGATGCGAAGGATCGAGAGAATGGATTTCGATCGCGCCGCCGAGATTGCTGGTGGATGCGACATCAATCGCGCCAGCGCCCTGCGAGACGTCCACACCTGCCACGTTGTCGGAGATAATCGCCCGCGCAACACTCAGGCCGTTGTAATTGTTGAATTGCTGATCACCCAAGGGCACGTCGTCGAGCGTGAAGCCGAGCTGCGCCTGGCTGAAACCGCGCATGAAAATCTGGCTCGAATATTCGTAGGCCCCGAACGGGTCGGCGGACTGATACACGACCCCGGGAAGCTCGCTCAGGACTTTCAGAGGCGACGTTCCGGGAACGCTCTGCTGCATCATGCCACGCGTGATGCTGGTCATCTGGCGCGTGGAGCCGTGTCCGAACACGGTGATCGCCTCGTCCCGGACAGGCGGCGGCGCGTGGCGGGCCGACGCGGCGGCAGGCTTCTGGCGGTAGCCCGGATGCGATGCGGCGTGAGACGTGTCCGGCGGTGCGGCAATGGCGGCAGTCGCCGTCGCAAGGCCTGCCAGAGCGCTCGTAAGCCTGAGCATCCGCCGGAAAGTCATCCTGGTATTCCTTGTCGAGGTGATATCGGCAGCGCTCGGATCGCATCGGATCCAATATGAAGTCAAACTTTGTCGCGAATTCAGGAAATCAGTGATCCGGATTTTGTTGATGCAGAAGACGACATCGGAAAAACCGCTCTGTAACGGCTGTATATGGCCCCGGGTTTCACCAGCACGCACAGGGGAAACCTGTTCCCGATGGGCGGCCTTTCAAGCCATCCTGTCAAGCTTGCCCGACATAACTGCGACCAGACCTTTCACGATGCCGGTCGCATCCGAAATGGACACGACTTCGCCCCTGATCGTTTTTTACAAGTAACCTCTCCGTCCGGAAAGCGTCCGAACAGCAGCGGTCCTGCTTGGCCCCTTTTCAAAGGCCGCCTGACCGTCGCCATTCCTCATGAAAGACAACATGCTGCCATCCTTTCAGGCAGCTGGCATGGCACGTTCGACCGAACTCACGATCTCCGATATGAGACCATTTTTTCCGGAATGCGATCCAGCGTGCCTGCGCTTAACCCGAACGGATTGGCGGCCTGCCTGCGCACAACCAAAGCCTCATGACTGATTACGCGGCGCCGAACGATTGGGGGGGCGCACACGCCGATGCACGACTGCGCACCCATTGATGCCATGAGCATGGCTAGATGGTTTGCAATCATGCGGTGATGAAGACCGCAGGCCATAGATCGGCCGAAATCTCTGGCTCCGGCGTCCGACCGGCCGCAGCAGGTCGGACCCCTTAAACGGGCCGGGCCTCCAGTCAGCTCTGCAAACAGGTCCTCTGCCCTCAGGGCTTTTCGACCGAGCGCAGACCGAAATGGTAGACGCCTGCGCAGACGATACCGACCGCGCAGGCCGTGAGCATGGACGGCCCGAATGAACCGAAGCGATCCGCCAGCGCCCCGGTCACGGCAGGGGCCAGTGCGCCACCAAACGAGCCGCCCGTGTTCTGGATCGCCTCAAGGGTCGCAACCCGGTGCTCGGAGGCGATCACCGTCCCCAACGTCCAGCCGCAGCTCATCGCAAGGCCGCCGGCGAACAGGGCAATCGCCATCAGAAACATCGACAGGCCGAGCCCGAGCGGCAGCGCCGTAAGCCCCGTCACGACGGCGGCCACCAGCATCGCCCACACCACCGGGCGCCGACATGCATCCAGCGCGCTGAATCCGCGTCTCATCAACCAGTCGCTCAGGGTTCCGCCTGCAAGGCAGCCCACGAACCCGCAGATCTGGGGCAATGCGGACAACAATCCCGCATTGCGGGCAGACACATGCTGTGTCGCCTCGAGCCATGCCGGCAACCAGGTTCCGTAAAGCCAGGTGACGTAGATCACGCCTGCGAATCCGATCGTCACCACCCAGGTGGCGCGACGCTGCAGGAGATATCCAAGATCGCCGGAAACGACCGGCCCGACGGAGGCCGGTGGCGCGGCAGACCCGGCGGCGAATGCGCGGCGCGCCTCCGCCGTCGGATGCATCGCGGTTGGATCGCGATAGAAGGCGATCCAGACGACGGCGAGCGCGAGGCTTGCCACGCCGATTGCGACCGACATGCCGCGCCAGCCCCAGACCGCCATGATCCCGAGCAGAAGCGGTGGCGCCAGCGCGGGACCCAGGGCCGCAGAGCCATTGAACAGTCCGATGACCGCGCCCCGGTCCTGTGGCGGATACCACCGCACGAGTGCGCGCGTTCCGGCGAGAAACAGGGGCGCTTCACCCAGACCCAGCAGGGCGCGACATGCGAACAGTCCGAAGACGCTGCCAACCAGCCCGAACGCGATCTGCGCGCCCGACCATACCACCAGCCCGACGCCCAGAAAGCTGCGCGCGCTCGTGCGATCGGCGATCAGTCCCATGGGAATCTGGCAGACGAGATAGGCCCACGCGAAAACCGACAACAGCCAACCCATCTGCGTATAGGACAATCCGAGCGACGCCATGACGGCCGTGTTGCCGACGGACAGGGCGGCGCGGTCCACGTAGCTGATGCACCCCGCAGCGACCAGGAGACCGACCGTGGCACGGCGTTGCGCGACCATGCGGCCGAGGGACGCAGGACCCGTCACGACAGGGCTCGCATCTGCGGCCGGCGTGCCATTTCGATCAAGACGCGCACCCCGCATCCAAGGCAGGCGGGGACGGATCGAGAGAACCGCCGCGAAGGAAACCCGGATCTGCGTGGGGTCCCAGCATAGGACATATCAGCGGCGCGACAACGCCTCGTGCCGCACGACCTCGGGCGCTGCATCGTCCGGGTCTTCCGGACACAGGGCCAGACAGGCCCTGACGGCGCGGAGGTCATCGGCCAGTCGTGCAAGGCCGCTCCCGCTCGACTCCAGCATCGCAAGTCGCCCATGGAGCACGCGGATCGCATCGGACGCCTGCGTCGGGGACAGTAGACGGTCCGGCTCCGTGATCCAGCAGGCACACAGCGTGGCATAGCCGAGATCGGCCAACGCCACCTCGACCTCATGCCATGAGGCCAGCGACGGATCGTCCTCGGATGCCTGGGTCAGCACGGCCAGCGTGGTCAGAAGCTCGTATTGGAGCACGACGCGTGCATGGATGCCGGCGGTCTGCTTCTCCACGCCCGCTGCCAGGCAGCCGAGCAGGCGTTCGATCGCGAGATAACTGCGCAGGAACCGCACACGGGTGATGCGGCGCGGCGTACGCAGGCTCGTGCACCATGTCACGGCGATTGCGACGCTCACCCCGATCAGGGTCTCGATCAGCCGGTCCGCCATGAGCCGCGTGACCGAGCCTGCCTGCCCGGCGGCCTCGATCGACAGCAGCGCCATCGGTGTAACGAAGATGATGCCCAGCGCGTAGTTGCGGGCCACGAGCTGGAACTGGACGACGATGCACACGACGGTTGCGGCAATGATCCAGGATTCCCCCGGATGACATGCAAGGATCGCGGCCACGATCCCAAGCCCGAGCAACGTGCCGACGCCGCGATGCAGCGCGCGTGTCGTCGTGGCCAGACGTCCGATCCAACGATGCAGGACGAGGGTCGCGGAGAGGATGGCCCAGTACGGATGACCGAGCTGGAGCGCCTGCGTCAGCACACCTGCGATTGCACCGGCCAGTCCGACCCGGCTCGCCGTAAACCAGGCGACCGAGTCACGACAGAAATTCGCGCGGAACAGCCACCACAGCGTCGGCCGTCCCCTCAGGGCCGGGGTGTCGGTGCCAACCTGATCCGGCGTGATGTGAGGATAGACGTTGCGCACCATCTGCAACGACAGGCGCCGGTTGACCGATGCCATCCGCGCGAGATGGGCCACGCGGCACCCAAAGGGGCCGCCACCCGCCGCACGCAGGACCAGCCAGCCTCGGTTGACGGCAGCATAGGCTGCATGGCGCCTGCGCGAGTGATCGGCCGCAGTTCGGTCACGTGCCGCTTCGGCGCAGAAGGCCGTTACCTCGATCTCGGCATTCGAGACGATGCGTTCTTCCGGCCCATGGATCTTCGGGATCAGCGCCAGCACCGTCAGGAAGCCCGCAAACAGGCCGGCAAACCCGGTGATGACCGTGACCTGCGGCCCGATGGTGCCGAACTGCCCGAGATAGCTGCCGATCGCAGCCGCATAGAACAGGTTCAGGGGACCCGGACCACGCGTCAGGACGAACGAGTAGTAACCGGTCGTCATGACGAGGATCAGCGCGACGACGACCGGCACCGTCAGTATGTGATATGGCGCGATCAGGACGCCGAGCGCCATCGTGGCGGTCATGACGGAACTGACCGTGAGCGCACAGCGCAGCCGCGCCCAGAGCGGCCGATCGGCCTCCCATTCCGCGACCATGGCGCCGAACAGCGCGGTCGGCCCCAGATGCGGGCCGAAGACTGCGACCGCTGTCACCAGCGTCAGGGACGAGACAAGACCCGCCATGAACAGCGCACGCGTCAGGCCCGGCGGCAGGACATTCAGCGAGAAAAACCGGTGCCTGATCTGCGACAGGATGGGAAAGGGCGCCAGAAGGCGCAAGGCGGGAGACCTCCGGAAGGATCGGTTGCGCCCCCCATTACTGGCGCGACGCCCGCCCGATTACCACCGCCCTACCCCTCGCGCGAGATCACAAGGAACGGAATCGTGCGCGAAAGGTCACACACCCCTGCGCACGCGTCGCCCCGACGGCGCAGCTTTTACACGGCCTGTTCGGACCGCAAGGCCGGGGACGCCGGCCCATGGGCATGACCCCTTGTGCGCTGGCAAAAGAGGGTGGTTTCAGCCCTTCTTCGGCTTCAGGTATGTGTCGAACCAGGCAATCGTGCGGTTCATCGCATCATGCCAGTCGGCCTGCTTGTGCATGCCGTGTCCTTCGCCGGCATAGATCACGAGGCTGGTCGGCACGCCCAGCGTCCGGAGCGCGTGATAGAACTCCTCCGACTGCGGCGGGGGGCATTCCTCGTCGTTGGCGCCGACATAGACGAAAGTCGGCGTATGCGTGTGCTTGATGAACGTGATCGGCGACGACTTCGCATAGATGTCGGGATCGTCGTAGACGGATGCGCCGAAGAACGGGATCAGCCAGGAATCGATCCCGTTCTCGCCATAGTAGGACTGCCAGTTCGAGATGCCGCCGCCCGCGACGGCCGCCTTGAAACGGTCGGTCTGGGTGACAGTCCACATCGTCATGTAGCCGCCATAGGAATACCCGGTGACGCCCAGATGCGCATCATCGATGGGCGCAAGCTTCTCGGCGGCGTCAATGCCGGTCAGAACGTCGCGCAGGTCGCCGTGACCGAAATCGCGCCGGTTGGCGGCGGTGAAAGCCTCACCCTGCCCGTAGCTGCCACGCGGGTTCGGCTCGAAGACATCATAGCCCGCGTTCACCAGCCGCGTGACTTCGCCGCTGGCCGCGACATAGGCCTGCTCGTTCGACGAGGACGGGCCGCCATGGATCTCCGTGATCATCGGGCGTTTGGTCGCGCCGTCGGAACTGACCGGCGTCAGCAGCCAGCCCTGCACCGAGAACCCGTCATTGGTCCATGTCACGTTCTGCGCATGGACCTGCGGCTTGAGCGCTGCATTGGCGTGCGTCAGAGCGCTCCACTGTCCGATCGGGCCGCTCCACAGCTCGGGCGCCTTGGTGAAGTTCTGGCGGATGGCCACCGTCTGGCCCTTCGCGCACAGCAGCGCCGGCTCGCGATAGGAGTTGGCGGTCAGCAGATCATCCCCGGTCCACAGCGCGCGTGGCGCACCGTTGCCCAGAGACCAGAATGCGGTCTGCGCACCGGCGATGCCCGATGCGGTCAGCCCATCCGCACAGCCATAGGAGAGATTGGTGACGGTTGCCTTGATCCCCGGCGTCAGGTTGACAGGCTTCGCCTGCGGGTCCGTCAGCGACATCTGGTAGGCATCGCCGCCGAAGAACCCGAAATCGCTCATCAGGCCGCCGATGAAGGCGACCGACTGCCCGTCCGGTGCCACGCGCGGCACGCCGATCTGCTGCTGGGGCGGCGGCGCATACAGATCGTGCGCCTGACCGCCCGAGAACGCATACAGATGCGCGATCCACCAGTGATCGTCGCCGTTGCCATGAGCCGCGGTGCCCACGAAACCGGGCGTGGCACCCGGGCGCCAGTCATATTCGTAGACATAGAGATCCGCCGGAGACTGCCAGACCAGATGGCCGTTCTCGATGGTCGCGATCCGCTGCTCGTCCTCATGCGCGCCGATCTCACCGGTCTGCGCGGTTCCCGCCTGCAGCGCGCCCGGTTCGCGCCTGGCGCCGGCGATCGCGAGCACCGCGAGCTTCCCGTCCGGCCCATAGCGCAGGTTCTGCAATGTGCCGTCGAAGGCCAGCAGCTTCGTCAGATGACGACCTGCGGCATCGACACTGTAGACGAAGCGCTGATGCTGCTTCGGATCATGCAGCACGAAGGCCAGCGCCGCGCCATCGGGGCGCCATGTCGGGCTGCTGACCGTGCCGTTCGGCAGGCTGACCGACACGGGAGCACCATGTCCCTGCCCCGCGCGGATCAGCAGGTGAAGCGTCGGCTCCTTGTCATCGCCTGCGATGCTGTCGTGTTCGACGCTTGCCAGATGCGAACCGTCGGACGACAGGGCGAGCGTGCCGAAGGCATGCGTAACGATCGGCGCCGCATGGGCCGCGGCCGAGAAGCAGAGAGTGGCCAGCAGCGCTGCGCGGGCGGACAGTTTCGGGGAAAACACGCAGTCAGATTTCCTGTACTAGATGAACAAAAGCCCGTGGCCGAAGGCCGCGGGCAATCCAAGATGGGCAGACCCTGGCGGCCGCACCGATATCAGCCGGTCACGACAGGTTCCGAATCGGAGCGTCGATCGGAGGCATTGGTCCGAGGACGGACACGCAGCCAGAGCCGCCCGGCCATGGCACTCAGCCTGTCCATATAAAGATAGACCACCGGCGTCGTGTAAAGCGTGAGCAACTGGCTCAGCGCCAGACCGCCGACCACGGAAATACCCAAGGGGAGCCGTAACTCCGCCCCATATCCGTTGGACGTGATCAGCGGGACCGCGCCGAGGGCTGCGGCCAACGTCGTCATCAGGATCGGCCGGAAACGGGTCATGCACGCTTCGAAAATCGCGTCTTCGGGCTTCATCCCGAGATTGCGTTCGGCATGAAGGGCGAAGTCGATCATCAGGATCGCGTTCTTCTTCACGATACCCGTCAGCAGGATCATGCCGATCATCGCGATCAGCGAGAACTGCTGCCCGGACAGCCAGAGCCCGAGCACCGCGCCTACGCCCGCCGACGGCAACGTGGACATGATGGTGATCGGATGGATGAAGCTTTCGTAGAGAATGCCGAGCACGACGTACATCACCGCGATGGCTGCGATGAATGCCAGAACCTCGTTGACCAGCATCTTCTGCAGCTCGCCGGCATTGCCGGTGAACCCCGCATGGATGCCGTCCGGCGCATGGGTCGCCACCATCACCTTCTGGATCTCGGCCTCCGCGTCCGCCTGCGTCTTGCCGGCGCGCAAATTGAAGTTGATGGCGCCTGCGATAAATCCGTCCCGGTGCGTGATGTCGAGCGGCGTTGGTCGCATCTCCAGACCCGCGACGGCCGAAAGCGGCACCATCGTCTCCACGCTGGATGAGACCGCGGATCCGCTCGATCCGCTGCCGGTGATCTGGTTCGCGATCGAATTGGCCAGCGACTGCTGGCTCAGCGAGGCCGCCGTGCTGGTCGTGGACCCCGGGACCACCGCACGGATCTGGTTGGAGACGACACCGCCCGCCGCCGTGCCGGCCGCCGTCGAGACATAGACCTGACGCATGATGTCGGAAGACTGGCGATAGGGTTCCTGCACTTCCATCACGACGCGATGCTGCGACACTTCGGTGTTGATGACCGAGACGATGCTCTGTCCGAACGCATCGCGCATGACGTTGGAAATGAGCTGCGGCGTCACGAGATACCGCGCGGCCGTGTCACGATGGATCCGCGCGAACAGCGCGGCCCCGTTGGCCTCGAGATCCGAATTCACGTCCGTCAGGACCGGATCGTCATGACGCAGTGCTGCAACGAGCGTCGGGACGTAGTTGAAGATCGTGTCCGCATCATCACTCTGCAGCACGTAGCGATACGTGCCGACCCGGCGCTGTCCGCCGCCTCCGTTGATGTCGCCCGGCGAGAAGACCGAGATCTCCATGCCCGGGACGGATTTCAGGCTCCTGGTGATGTCACGTGCGATCGCCTCGGGCGATCTGTGACGCGCGCCCTTGTTCGTCAGGGTGGCGAACAGTTCGCCCGCGTGATCGTCGTTGTTGAAAGCGATGACATTGGCCACATCGGAATCGGCCATGAAGGCATGGCTGACTTCCGAAAGCGCCACCTGGATGCGCTTGAACGACATGGTCGCATCACCCACGACGTTCCCTGCAAGCAGCGCCAGGTCCTGCGACGGAAGCACGCTCTTGGGCATCAGGACAATGCCGCCGACCAGCGCCACGAAGCTCGCGGGAAGCGAGAGGGCCACGATCACATGATAGCGCAGCGCCCATCGCAGGCTGACGCGATAGGCATGCAGGATTGCCTGCAGGACGATTTCGATACCCCGGGACAGGCGCGCCCCGATCGACCGGCCGGGATGACCGTGATCGACCGTCAGGAGATAGGCGCACATCATCGGCGTGAGCGACAGCGACAGGAGCAGCGACAGGGTGATGGCGATCACCAGCGTCATCGCGAACTCGAAGAAGATCTGTCCCGGGATGCCCGGCAGCAGCAGCAGGGGCAGGAATACGGCCACGAGGGATGCTGTGATCGAGGTCACGGTGAAGCCGATCTCGGCCGAGCCCTTGAGGCTTGCCGTCATCCGGTCGTCGCCCTCTTCCATGTGACGCGCGATGTTCTCGAGCACGACGATGGCGTCGTCCACGACAAACCCGGTCGCAATCGTCAGCGACATGAGGGAGAGGATGTCGAGCGTGAAGCCGAACAGCTTCATCGCGGCCAGCGTTCCGATCAGGGCCACCGGCACCGTGATCGCCGGGATGATCGTCGAGCGCGCATTGCGCAGAAACGCCAGCACGACGCCCACGACCAGGATGACCGACAGGACGAGCGTCATCTGCGTGTCGGCGAGAGCCGCACGGATCGTCTTCGACAGATCGCTCGTCAGGTAGAGGTTCACGCCGCCGGGCAATGCGCCGTCGAGATGTTTGAGCTTCTCCTTGATCTCGTCGACCGTGCGGACAACGTTCGCGCCCGGCTGCGGGCGGACGACCAGACTGATCGCAGGATGGGCGTTGTAGTATCCGATCTGCTCGATCGTCTCCGGACCGTCGGTCACGGTCGCCACATCCGAGAGATGCACGGGATACATCCCGTTGCGATAGCCAATGACCAGGTTTCGATACTGTTCCGCGCTGAAGGCACGGTCATTGGTGTCCAGCATCATGCGCTGGCTGCCGACCTCGATATAACCTTTGGGCGTGTTCGCATTGGCCGAGGCGATCGCCGTGCGCACGTCCTCGAAGCCGATGCCCCATTTGAACAGCGGCAACGGGTTCAGTTCGACACGCACCGCGGGGTCCGCCGAACCATCCACCTCGACCCAGCCGACGCCCTTGACCTGCGACAGAAGCGGCTGGATCCGCGTCTTCGCGATGTCGTACAGCTTCGTCATCGTTTCGGTGTCGGACACCAGCGAGGCCACGATGACGGGGTTCGAGGCAGGATTGGCCTTCCACGCTTCCGGGTCCTGACGCAGGGTCGTCGGCAGGTCGGCGTGGGCGCCGCGAAGGGCCGCCATCACGTCACGCATGGCGCCGTTGATGTCACGGGAATCGTTGAACGTGACGCGGATGAAGAGGCTGCCTTGTGCCGCATCCGCCTCGATCGTGTTGATGTCGGCGATCTGGCTCAGATGACGTTCGAGCGGCGTTGCGACAGTGCTCGCAACCTGCTGGGGCGATGCACCGGGATCCTGGGCCTGGATCAGGATCATCTTGGGCGAGATGTCCGGCATGTCCGCCACCGGCAGCGTCGGATAGGCGATGATCCCGGCAGCGAGCAGACTGACCGCCAGAAGGATGGTTGCGACTGGCCGCAGAATGAAGAAACGGCAGATATTCATGCGCTGCAACGTAGCGCAACAGCCCACATGAATCTCATTACGAAAACGCCACGCTCCGTCACCTTGATGCCCTCACGGAGATCATAAGGCCGTCATCGTTCCAGGGGCCCCGGTCGGCTGGCGACGATAGTAGAGCTCGGCAATGCCGATCGGCAGCAGGTCCATCAGGCGCGATCCTGCAACCAGCCAGCGCGGAAAGACGACCCGCCGCTGGCCGCGGGCGACGCCACGCAGGATCCTGCGTGCCGCATCGTCAGCCGAAACGAGGCCCGGCATCGGGAAGCGGTTCGATGCGACCATGGGCGTATCGACGAAGCCGCAGCACACGCTCGTCAGCCGGATGCCCGCATCGCGGAGGAAACTTCCTTGCGCGACCATGAACCGGTCCACGGCGGCTTTCGACGCACAATAGGACGGCGTTCCGGGAAAGGAGACCACGGCCGCCACGGACGCGATGGCACAGATGCGCCCGCGCATGCCGTCGTGCGCGCGGGCCTGACGTCGCATGACCGCAATCGCCGGCAGGACCGTGTTCAGCACGCCATCGAGATTGACCGCCATCATGGCACGAACCTGATCGGCACATTCATAGGTAGCGCCTTCGGCGTCGCGCGGGGGAACGCCCCCCGTGATACCGGCGCAGGCGAACACGAGATCGAGGCGATCCCGCGCGGCCTCATGGATCCAGTCCGCCATG
Organism: Tanticharoenia sakaeratensis NBRC 103193; assembly: GCF_000963885.1. Taxonomy (GTDB): domain Bacteria; phylum Pseudomonadota; class Alphaproteobacteria; order Acetobacterales; family Acetobacteraceae; genus Tanticharoenia; species Tanticharoenia sakaeratensis. Next base: position 27,689 of record NZ_BALE01000005.1, on the reverse strand, counting down.
GCCGGGCCATCGGTCACATCGATGACCCGCGCTTCGACATGGGCGCCACGCGCACGGCAGCCGGTGGCGGTCTGCGCAAGGCCGTCTGAATCGCGGTCACCAAGTTCGAGCGTCGCGCCGGGACGCGAAAGAGACAGGGCAATCACGCGGCCGAGACCCGAGGCTGCCCCGGTGATCAGCACCGAATCCTGCTTCATGGTCGCCATCCTAACATACGGGTGTTAAAGAGACGAAAACGCGCATGCCCCCAGCGCTTGCGCCCTTCGGAGCCGCACTTGACCCGACCGCACCCCGCACCCACCGTCGCCCCGATTGCCCGGCGCGGCGTCTGCCTGGTGATCTCCGCCCCCTCCGGCGCCGGCAAATCGACCATCGCCAATGCCCTGCGCGCCTCGGAGCCCGCATTGACGCATTCCATCTCGGTCACGACCCGCAAGCCGCGTCCCGGCGAGCGCGATGGCGTCCATTACCATTTTCGCGAAATGTCCGAGTTCGAACGCATGGCCGAAGGCGGCGAGCTGCTCGAATGGGCCACCGTGTTCGGCCGTGGCTACGGGACGCCGCGGCAGCCCGTGGAAGACGCGCTTGCCGCCGGACGCGACATGGTCTTCGACATCGACTGGCAGGGACATCGTCTGATCCGTGCTGCCCTGCCGCAGGATGTCGTAAGCCTGTTCGTCCTGCCGCCTTCCCTGGCCGAGCTCGAACGCCGCCTGTGTTCGCGCGCGGCTGACGACCCGGAAGAAATCGCGCGCCGGATGCAGGCCGCACGGGACGAGATCTCGCATTGGGCGGAGTTCGACCATGTCATCGTCAACGCCGAACTCGACACCGCCATCGGGCAGGCCCGCGCGGTGCTCAACGCCGCGCGGCTGATCACGCGCCGCCAGACCGGCCTTGCCGACGTCGTCGCAGGCTTCGGCGCCTGAAGGTCCGGCAGGATGGATTTCTCCAGCATTACCGTCCTGTGCATCGGCGACCTGATGCTCGACCGGTTCATGTATGGCGACATGGAGCGCATCTCGCCGGAAGCCCCCGTGCCCGTGCTGCGTCTTCGCGAATGCCGCGAGATGGCCGGCGGTGCCGGCAACGTTGCCAACAACATCCGCGCGTTGGGCGGCCGTGCCCTGCTGCTGGGGCTGGTGGGGCGTGATGCGTCAGGCACCGCCCTGCGCGCGCGCCTGGCCGCGACACCCGGCATCGAAGACTGCGCGATCGTGTCCGACGCCCGTCCGACCACCTGCAAGACGCGATTCATCGCGGCCCATCAGCAGGTCATCCGAACCGACGACGAAAGCCTCCAGCTCCTGTCGGACGAGGAAGACCGTGCGTTGCGCGCGGCCTGCGTCGCGCTGCTCGATCGCGCGGATGTCGTCGTCGTGTCGGATTACGGCAAAGGCGTCTGCAGCCCGGATGTGCTGCGCATGGTGATCGAGGCCGCGCGTGACTGTGACATCCCGGTCTTCGTCGATCCCAAATCGCGCGATTTCGGCCTTTATCGCGGCGCCACCTGCATCACTCCGAACGCGCGCGAACTGGGCCTCGCGGCAGGCCACGCGACGGACACGCTGGATGACGTGGCGCGCGCGGCGCAGACACTGATGAACGCATCCGACCTGCGCGCGATCCTCGCCACGCGGTCGGAGAAGGGCATGGCACTGGCCGAACGCGATCGCCCGATCGCCGCCGTGCCGACCCGCGCGCGGGAGGTCTTCGACGTATCGGGCGCGGGCGACACGGTGATCGCCGCCATGGCGCTTGCCTACGCCTCCGGCATGACGCTCGAGCAGGCAATGCACGTGGCCAATGCGGCGGCCGGTGTCGTGGTCGGAAAGCTGGGGACCGCGACCGCATCCCGGGACGAGGTCATGGCGGAACTCAGCGCGCAGGACGAGGCGCTGGATGATGCGGCACCGACCCTGCTCGATGCGGCCGGGGCACATTCGCTCGTCGCACGCTGGCGCGCGCAGGGTCTGCGCGTCGGGTTCACCAATGGCTGCTTCGACATTCTCCATCAGGGTCATGTCTCGTTGCTGTCGCAGGCACGCGCGGCCTGCGACAGGCTAATCGTGGCCTTGAACACCGATGACAGTGTGCGCGGGCTGAAAGGCCCTTCCCGGCCCGTCAATCCACTGGCCGACCGGGCAGCGGTGATCGCAGCCCTCCGGGCCGTGGACGGAGTGACCGCATTCGCCGACGCGACGCCCGAGGCGCTGATCGATTCTCTTCGTCCCGACGTCCTCGTGAAAGGCGCGGACTACACGGAAGACGAAGTCGTCGGTGCACGAAGCGTTCGGGCCCGGGGTGGCCGTGTCGTGCTGGCAAAACTGACGCCCGACCGTTCGACCACGACCTTGATTGCCAGGCTCAACAGCGGCCCATCGTAGAGAAAGCCGCAGCCGGCAAAACCAGCCGCGCCGTCAGGACGCGATCAGGCCGTCTGCCATGACGGCAGTGCCGCCTTGTAAGGCGTATCGAAATCCTCGATGTAATCCCAGAACGCCAGATGATCGTCCATGCGTGTCGGCGCCATCGGGCGCATTCCCCGGCGATGATTGAAGATCGCCCGGTTCATGGCGCGATTGAAGACACCCGGTCCCGTCTTGTACGCAATGAACAGCCATCCGTGCAGATAGCAGTTCCGGTAGAGCGACAGCAGGCAGTCGGCCAGAAACGGCGTCGACGGCGCGCTGCCGTAGAAGTCGTTATGGATGTAGTTGTTGTCGGTGGTGAAGAAGATCTGGTCATACGGCCCTGACGCCAGGCGCGCGAATTCTTCCGGATTGCGAATACGGATGTCGGCATCCAGCCACCAGCCGCCCAGCATATGGATGACGTGCACGCGCAGGATATCGGCGGCCTCCGCCGGGTGCCGGGCATTCAGGAGATCGTGCGCGCTTCGATGCCATAGGCATCATAGAGCCAGTTCGCCGCTTCCTCGCGGTTGAAGACCTTCAGCTCGAAACCGGCGCAATTCTGATGATAGGCGAAGTTGGCCTCCACCTCCGGCGGCGGGTTGTGATCCCATTACATATAGAGGCGGCGCGGGATGGCAGGCGCGGACGCGGTCCGGCCTTGCGCCGCCGTGAAGAACGGCTCACCCGAGCGCAAGGCGGTTTCCAGATACAGGGCGTCCGCTTCTTCCCCGGTATGGAATTCCTCGTAGCAGGTGCCCATGATGTCGAGCGCGCCGGATGGATCGCCGCCGCGCCAGGCCCGCGTGATGCCGTCGATATAGGCCGCATGCGCCGCATTCAGGCGCCGGAGAGCATCGACCTCTTCCTGATCGGGAACGGCCCCGGCCTTCAGCAGACACGTCTGCAACAGGGACTGCGCGAGCGGGTAATGCGTCGGGCTCTTCGAATGCAGATCGAATGCCACACGGTAAAAGGCCGCGGCTTCGGCGACGCATCGATTGGTATGAAGAATATTGGCCAGCGTATAGGCGTGATCGACTGTCGTGCACCCGTGTTCGCGATAATATCCGATTGCCTGCGGATCACGGGCGAATGCCGCATCCTCGTATTCGGGCGATGCCTGGGCGGGCTCCACGTTCCGGATGGCGGCAGCCACGCGAAGATGCGGCGGAACGTCCGATTCGAGTGTGTCGAAGGTCAGTTCGCCGGCTGGAACCGAAGGATAGTCTGCCTGGATCTCGTCCATGGAAGCATTCAGCACATCCGACATCGATCCTGGCCTTTCCGGTCGCCGTCGCCATGGCAGCATGCCGCCACGGTAAAACCGCGCGATGCCATGTCGCATAAATAGTCAGACGCACATGGCCTGCCCGTATCCACCGAAATGTAACAGGCTCTCACAGCGCCTGTCACGGTCGATTGACGAGAAATTACCGAGCAAATTTTTAATGAATCTGAATCTTCAGCGAAGCAGGAGACGGTTTACGATCTCGCCCCACTCGTCGGCAACCGAAGACGCCGACATCGCGACACCCGCTCGCCGATACCAGTATCTGGCGTTGCCCGGATCTCCCTCGCGCCGGTGCAGCCATGCGTGGACGAGATCGCAGGATGGTTCCCCTTCGTGGGCCTGCACGATCTCGTGCGCCTGATCCCAGTCGTTCCGCCCGGCCCACCACAAGGCAGCGAGTGCCGGATCTGCAACAGGCGGCGCGTTGCGCGACAGGCTCTCCGTAAATTCGTCGAAAGTCATTGCATCCCCCCTTCGTGTTCATCAAGGTCTGTCAATGTGTTGAAGGCCATCGTTGGCATGGAACTTTCTTCGCGCCCGGAGGTTGCGCAGAGAGTGTGACGGATCACGAAACCCGCGCGGCGCCGGTGTCGGCGTCCGCGCCTCGGCACGGAGATGCTGATCATGATCATGGGACGAAGGACGACACCGCCCAACACCACGCGCTGGGCACTTTGGGCACGCAACACACGGGTCGATCGTCAGAAGGCGGCTTCCGACACGATCACCGGAATCAACATTCAGGCAGAAGCGGGCCCCTGGGCTCCGTCGGATGCGGCAGAACATGCTCCGGACACGGAAACAGCCATGACATCTGCCGTTCCCGCGGAGACGCATGACGGGATGACCACGACACTCTGATGAATGCCGACAACGGGAGCCACATCGGCCCGAGCGCACTTCACACGATCGAGTCGATCGCGGCCCTCGAGCGACGTTTCAACAGCGAGCAGAACCGCCGCAGCCGGATGGTGGTCCATGCGATCGACCGGGTCGCGACGGTCAGATTTCTCGCAGCCGAGGTCGCCATCATCCTTGTATGGCTGGGTTACAATACCCTGGCTGGGCGTAACGGAGCCTTTGATCCCGCCCCCTTTTCGCTTCTGGGCGTCACCCTGGCGACGACCGGCGTCATTTCGACGACCTGCCTGCTGATCAAGGCGACCGAGCAGAGCCGACGCGACCGCGAGCGGGATCAGCTTCGCCTGCATGTCTCCCTGCTCAACGAACACAAGATGACGAAGCTCATTCATCTCTCGACGCTGTGCCTCGAACGCGCCGGCATGGACCGGGAGGAGATCGCCCGCGAACTCGAGGATCTGATGGAGGCAGGGTCCATCGAGGACACGCTGGGCGCGCTTCGGTCACGGATGCCGGTTCCCTGATGTGGCCGGTTTCCTGATGTGCCCGGTCTTCTGATGTGATTGTGGCCACCGCGGCGGCCTGCATGTTAGAAGCCGCGCTGTGAGTGCCACGACCTACCCCCCGCCGACCGATGACAGAACACCAGCCGCATCGGAGGTGTTCGCAGGCGCACTGCGCCGTGCGCCGCCGACGAATATCCCGGCCGAGCAGGCGCTTCTCGGCGCGCTTCTGACCAACAACAAGGCCTACGACCGGATCTCCGACTTCCTGATGCCGGAGCATTTTGCCGATCCGGTGCATGGGCGGATCTATGAAGCGATCGCGCGACGGATCGAGCGGCAACAGGTCGCCGATCCCGTAACCCTGCGCGCCGAGTTCGAACATACCGGCGTGCTCGAGCCGGTGGGCGGGCCTGCCTATCTCGCGAAGCTGATCGTCGCGATGGTCGGCATCATCAATGCCGGCGATTACGGACGGGTCATTCACGACGCCTGGATTCGACGCCAGCTGGTCGATATCGGCGAAAGCGTCGTCAACAATGCCTTCGGTGCGACGCCGGACCTCGACGGCGCCCAGCAGATCGAAGCATCCGAGCAGGCCCTGTTCAATCTCGCAACCGAGAAGGGCCAGGAAAGCGGCTTCGTGACGTTCGGCATGGCGCTGACAGGCGCCATCGACGTCGCGGAAAAGGCATTTCAGCGCACGGGCGACGTCGTCGGCCTGACGACGGGCCTGCGCGACTTCGACAAGCGCACCGGCGGCCTCCACCCGTCGGATCTCCTGATCCTTGCCGGACGTCCCGCCATGGGCAAGACGGCGCTGGCCACCAAGATCGCGTTTTCCGGTGCCCAGGCGCTCATGCGCGAGGCCGAGGAAAACGGAGGCGAGCCGACCGGCTCGGTTGCGATCTTCTCGCTCGAAATGTCGGCCGAACAGCTGGCGACGCGTATCCTGTCGGAACAGGCGCGCGTCTCCGGCGAACGCATCCGGCGTGGCGAGATCGAGCAGCGGGAGTTCGACCGCTTCGTGCGCGTCGCTCGCGAACTGCAGCGCCTGCCGATGCATATCGACGATACGCCCGCGATCTCGCTGTCGGCGATGCGGACGCGATGCCGCCGGCTGAAGCGCACCAAGGGCCTCAGCCTTATCGTGGTCGACTATCTCCAGCTCATGCGGCCTGCCGTCGGCACCCGTCCGGACAGCCGCGTCCTCGAAATCTCGATGATTACCCAGGGGCTGAAGGCCATCGCCAAGGAACTCGAGGTTCCGGTGCTCGCCCTGTCCCAGCTGTCGCGTCAGGTCGAAAGCCGCGAGGACAAGCGCCCGATGCTATCGGACCTGCGCGAATCCGGCTCGATCGAGCAGGACGCGGATGCGGTCATGTTCGTCTATCGCGACGAATACTATCTGCAGCAGCGCATGCCGAAGGACAGCGCCTATGACAGCGCGGATGCCCATGCGGTCGCCATGGAGGAATGGCAGCGCAAGATGGACCTCGTGCACAACAAGGCCGAGCTGATCCTCGAAAAACAGCGACACGGCCCGACCGGCACGGTGCAGCTCTACTTCGAGGGCGAGTTCACGCGCTTTGCGGACCTCGACACGTTCCACGACGTGTAGGACACGTTCCGGCACCACAGTCAGTCGAAAACACAGGCATGCCCGCCCGCTACGCCCTTTCCATGACGACGGATGCGCTGCGGAGCGCATATGGTGTGAGCGGTCCCGGCCCTATCTGGCTTCCGTCATGGAACGTGGCGCCCGGACAGCCGGCCCCCGTGATCCGGCGGCCCGACCGGGGCACCGGCCGTGCGCTCGACCTGATGTTCTGGGGGCTGGTTCCCTCCTGGACCACGACCATGGATCGCCGTTCGAGCCATGCCCGGTGCGAAACGCTGGCCGAAAGCGGGATGTTCCGCGCGGCCTTTCGCAGTCGCCGCTGCCTGATCCCTGCAAGTGCCTTCTATGGCCGGATCGCGGACAGGCCCTATGCCTGCGCACGGCGTGACGGGCAGCCGCTTGCATTCGCGGGACTATGGGATCTGTGGGGGCTGGATGGCGACACGCTTCGTGGTTTCGCGGTCGTGACCACCGATGCGCCGGACGGTCTGCTGCCTGGGACTGCAAGATTTCCCGTCCTGCTGCCTGCGGAAGCCTGGGAGGCGTGGCTGAACGCACCGCCGCGTGAAGCCCGGACCTTGATGCACCCGGCTTTGCCGGATGTGCTGCGCTGCTGGCCGATCTCGGGACGAGTGCGTGATCCAGCGCAGAATGACGCGCATCTGCTGGACCCGCTCGCAATCTGAAGACCCGACGTCATCGGCATGCACTGTTCAGATACGCGCGCAGATCACTGTTGGATCGGCGAGCGATGAACGTGAACAAGTGGACCATGACAGGAGGCACCATAATATCCGTGGATACTGCTCGCGCGGTCATCGCGTCTCTGGCGCCGAACAGTCCTGTGCTGGCGACGCGATAGTCGCATGCCGTTTATCTGCTCGATGTTTTTTGCCGTATACGTCATACGACCTGGCTCGGATCGTCCTCACAGGTCGATGCGCGTTCTCCGTTCATGAATATCAGGATCGTTCCGGGGACGGCCATCTTTCTCTTCCTGTCCCGCGTGGTCTTCGCCATCTACACGGAAAAAGCGCACGCGCCAGTTCTGGACACACGAGGTTTCGCGGGCCTCATGACCCTGTTCACGGGCGCGATCTTTCTGCCTACCGGGGTTAGACGATGCCAATGCTGAGTGCCCAAAACCGGGGCCGCCTGCGACAGGAGATCGCGGATGCGGTCTTGCATCAGCATGCGTCGTGATCTCGATCTCTGCTCCGAAGTTTCCGATCCAGACGCGGACGCGCGGACGTGAACTGGGCTGCACGCAACCGATGCGCGGCCTGCGCGTCGGCATGAGCATTGTTTGACGGAAACACAGGCCATGACCGCAAAACCCGACGAGACCTTCTCCGAAGAGGACCACATGCTGCTTTCGGTCATCGGGACCGACTGGAGCGTGCCTGAGGCGGGTCATATGGATGTGGCCGAACTCGTCCGCCGTCATCCGGACCTTGTCGAACAACGTGACGGCGATCCGCCGGAGTTCCGCCTGACGGAAGAAGGCGCGCGGGTTCAGGCGACGATGATCGATTCGGATCAGTCGCGCGGCGTCTGACCGTCCGGCACATAATCGTCCAGCGAGAATGCGGGGTTCGTGATGGCCTCGAATACCATCGCCCCATCGGGCGCCGCCGCGATCCGGCGCACGACAGGTGCTGCCACACGCACCACATCGCCGGGACCGACGGACGATGCCTGGCCATCCAGCCAGACCGTGCCGTGGCCGCTCTCGATCAGGAACCATTCCTCGGCATGACGCATATGGCTCGGCGGATCGCTTCTGCCGGGTGCAACCGTGAAGCGCGCGATGCTCAGCCGTCCGCCGGATGGTCCTTCCTGCACCACGATGCCGGGCCAGATCGCCTTGCCCGGATCGGCGGCAAGATGCCTGACCTGTGCGTGGGCGGCTCCATTGAGGAGCATGGAAAGCAGAACCATGTGGCGAAGTCTCAACGTGCCGTCTCCCGCGTCAGCGCCTTGATGATGCCGGTCTGTTTCGGATACGCGCGGATCAAGGCCGCCCGATGGCCGAGCAGGAAATCGCCCGGCGTAAAACCGGGCGACATGGTCGTGCCGCCCAGAGACCAGCCGAGCGTGCCTTCAGGCGCAGACGCCTGCCAGTCACCGGCCGGCACGACGACAACCGGATGCGCCCGGTCGAGCAGCATTTCACGTGCCCTACCATCCGGCTTCAGCAGATGCAGGCGGATCGGGTCGCCGTCGGAATAATGCCAGATTTCATCGGTTTTCAGGCGATGAAAAGCCGAGAAGCCGGCTCGTGTTTCCAGAACGGTAATGACTGTCGCCAAAGGGTGTGCAACGCCCTCATACCGCGCAGGCAGTGCGTCCCCTTTTAGGGTCTCGGAAGCGTGCCAGTCCAGCGTGAACCAGCCGCCTTCATCCGGAATGGGCTGAAGATGAAGCGACGCAATCAGGGCCGCCGCCCGTGGCGGAACGCCGTCGGCGGCCTGAACCCGAAACGCTGCCAGGCAGCAGAGCAGAAGGATGGCGCTGCGCATCATGCCTGCCAGCCTAGGACACGCGCGACCATGGCACCACACTCTCCCCCACACGCCGCGCTGTAATCCCATAGACATCGTGCAGCGCGGCATCGGTCAGCACGGCGGAAGGCGCCCCTGATGCGACCAGTCTGCCGTCGTGCAACAGGGACAGATGCGTGCAGAAGCGCGGCGCCAGTGCAAGATCGTGCATTACGATCACGACCGCCATGCCTGCATCCGCGAGGTCGCGCAGCAACGCCATGACGCCGAGCGCCTGCGCCGGATCGAGTGCCGCGGCAGGCTCGTCGGCCAGCAGGATCGGCGCTTCCACCGCCAGCGCCCGGGCCAGCGCCACGCGCGCGCGCTCGCCGCCCGAAAGGAGGCCCGCCATGCGATGGGCGAACGGTTCGACGCCGGTGCGCGCCATCGCCCGTTCGATCGCGCGGGCATCCTCGCGATGCGTGCCCCGGCTGCGATGGGGCAGGCGTCCGAGCGCCACGATGTCGGCAACCGCCATGCCAGGCGCCAGTTCCGGCGACTGCGGCAGGTAGGCGATGGCACGACCGCGCGCGTCACCCGGCAGGGACGAAAGCGGCCGCGCGTCAAGCAGGACCTGTCCCGCTGATGGCGCCAGCAGACCCGCAAGCACCCTCAGAAGGGTCGTCTTGCCCGCGCCGTTCGGCCCGATCAGGCCCAGCAGCATGCCCGGGGCAACATCGAGCGTAACCTGCTCCAGCAGTGCACGTGTGCCGGACCGGACGCCGATATCGATCCCCCGCAGCATCGTCATAGGGCCGAGCGACGCAGACGCAGGACCTGCCACAGGAAAACCGGTGCTCCCACAAGCGCCGTCACGACCCCGATCTGCACCGTGGCTCCGCCGATCAGACGCGTGAGCCAGTCGGCGATCAGAAGCAGAAGGGCTCCGCCGAAAAATGACGGGACGAGCAGGCGCGACGGCACGTTGCCGGTCTGTGCCCGTAACAGATGCGGCACCATGAGCCCCACGAAACCGATCGTCCCCGTCACGGCGACGGCACTGCCGACGCTCAGCGCCACGCCAAGCACGATACGCGTCTGGGTTCCGAACGGACCGGACCGGACCGCGCCCATGCTGGTCGCGACCTCATCACCCAGCGTCAGCGCGTCAAGTGCCGGGCCACTCGCGAACAGAAGCGCAAGCCCCAGAGCAATTCCAGGGGCTGCGATCGCCACATCATGCAACGTCCGATCCGTCAGCGATCCCATCAGCCAGTGCATCACCTCATAGGCAGCATAAGGACTCGGCACGAGATTGAGTGTGAGCGCCAGAAGACTGGCGAACAGGCTGCTCAGCGCGGCACCGGCGAGAACCAGCAACCCCGGTCCTGCCCGCACGCCGCTCAGGGCCAGCAGCGATGCGGTCGCACCCAGCGCGCCCAGCAGCCCTGCCCCCGGCATGGCGAGCGGCACGCGGGCGGAAAGCCCCGTGTAATACACCAGCACCGCCCCCAACGCGCCGCCGCCGGAAATGCCCAGAACACCCGAATCGGCCAGCGGATTGCGGAAATAGGCCTGCAGGACAGCACCCGAGACACCGAGCGTCCCGCCGACGAAAACCGCGAGCAGAAGCCGCGGCAGCCGCAGCTCGCCCAGAATGATCGCACCCGCGCTGCGTCGTCCCGCCCAGAGATCGGCGACGGCCTGTCCGACATGCAGCGACACGTCGCCATGGGCGAGCGCTGCACCGCCGCACAGGACAACCGCCAATACGAGCCACGGTGTCGGCCCGGACAGAATGCCGCGCGTCCTCATTCGCCGCCCTGTCGCCCGCGCGCAGCCCGTACCATTCCACGCGTGGGCACGCTCGTCTGCGATGTGCACATCAGCGCGTCCATCACGAATGGCCTCGCGGCAACGCCTTGCGGGCCTGTTCGAGCAGCGCCACGGCATCGAGACTCTGCGGCAGCGCGCACAGCAGGAGATTGCCGGGAACGATCGCCATCCGGTCCCTGCCGAACCGCGCACGCAAGGCCGGATGGTCCGCGATGGCCTCCGCAAGCGACGGCGCGGCGGGAGAGGCATCGCGTATCAGCAGGTCCGGGGGCTCGGCGACCAGCCGTTCCAGCGACAGGCGCGCACCCGACCCCGCATCGCGAAAACCCGAGATCTGCATGACGGAATCCGCAAGCGTCCCGGGCCCTGCGCTATAGGCGTTCGCATCCAGCATCACGGCCCGTGGCGCCTCGTTCGTCACCGGCATCGCAAGTGCCCGCAAACGCGACCGGAAGGCTGCGATCAGCGAAGCGCCGCGTGCATCCTGCCCCAGGGCGTGGGCCACCGTCGTTATCTGTCGCGGCACATCGTCCAGGGTCGTAGCCGGTGCCACTGCAAGTGTCGCGATGCCGGCCGTCCCGGCGACGGCGCGCGCGCGGTCGGCACCAAATGTGCCCGACACCACGAGGTCGGGCCGCGCACCCAGCAGGCGCTCGCCGTTGGCGGGAACGACCGGCAGTCCCTGCGCTGACAGGCACAGGACCGACAGCGTACAGTCGGCGGCAAGCGGACTCAGGCCGGCGATGTCGCTGCGATCCGCCAGCATCAGGACGAGTTCGTCGGTGCAGAGATTAAGCGAGACCACGCGATGTGGCCGCGCATCCGCGCCGGAGACAACCAGCAGGCCGCACAGCGCCGCGACAAGAGAACGCGTTGTCCGGATCACCGGTTGAAAGAGGCCAGGCATCGATCCCGGGCGGGTGCGAGCGCAGGATCGCGTATGTCCGACAATGCCTTGAGGACTGCGCCGCGGAATGCCAGATCCACGTCCGGGGGCGGTTCGATCAGCCGGTCCGTGCAGATATCCGGCAGGCGTGATGTTGCGCCATAGGTCTGTAGGACGGTCTGGGGATTGCGGGCCAACGCCTGGGACAACGCGGTCAGCAGCGCCTCGGTCGTGCCGGCATCGGTCCCCGGAAACAACGCGGCGGAGACGGCGATCCAGTCCGCATTGCCGCTCGCCACCGGATCGAGCAGATCGTCGAGCCATCCGTGCCGGTCGAAATTCGCAATCTCGGCCGATGCGCCGTGAGCGCGGATATCCGCCATGACCTGCCGCGCCGTCTGGCCGTGCGCCGCATTTCCGCACGCAAGAAACGCTGCTGCCGCGATGGCCAAGGCTTTCATGTGGAGTCTCTCCCTGTCGTGCGCTGTACGCCGCGCACCGCAACGGTAGCGCTCATGCCCCCGACCCGAAAGCCACAAGGCATGGGCCGACAGTCGGATCGGAGTTTCCGAGGGCTGTTCTGCGCACCGCAATCCGCATTCCGGCACTGCTGTACGTCCCGGGGATGCGGTTGCCATGACAGGCGGTCGCGCTCAGAACTTCGCGCTGATCCCGCCATAGACGGCACGCCCGGGTTGCAGATAGCCGACCGGGTTCTGGTAACGCCGGTCGCCGAGGTTCTCGCCGCGCACGAACGCGGTCCAGTGCCGGTCGATGCGGTACTGCCCCGCGAGGTCGAACACCACGTAGTCGTGGGCGATCGCGTTCGTGCCGGCATAGCGGTCGACGTCATGCCAGCCGCTGACATAGAGCAGGTCGGGCGTGATCGACAGCGGCCGCCACGGCGTCGTCCAGGTGGCGCTGGCCGACACCTTGTCGCGCGGACGGCGCGTCAGCTGCTGCCCTGTGTCCTCGTTCTTCGCGACCGTCCAAGTGTAGCTGATGTCGGCGCGCAGGGTGTCGGCCAGCTTGTAGTCCGCTGCCACTTCCACGCCGTAGGTCCGTGCGTGGGCGACGTTGCCATAGGTGTAGTCATAACCCGACAGCACGGTCTGGATCAGGTTGTGCACCCGGTTGTCGTACCACGTCGCGCTGAGCTGCAGGCGATCATGCAGCAGCGACTGCGCGATGCCCGCGTCATATCCGATCAGGCGTTCGGCCTTCAGGTTCGGATTGGCGAGGAAGTAATACGCCGGGTAGCTGACGAAAAGCTGGTTGAGGGACGGCCCGTGAAAGCCGGTGCCCGCACTGGCCTTGAACGTCGTGCCGGTCTGCGGAATCCGGATCGCCGGCGCCACGCGCCACGTCACGTACTGCCCGTAGCGGGAATTGCTGTCGAAGCGGATATTGCCCGATCCGAACAGGATGTCGCGCCAGTGCAGCGCGAGCTGGCCGAAGCCCGCATTTGTATCGGTATGTGCCGTGACCGGGCTGTCCACGATCCGCTCGCGGATATGCTCGGCGCCGACGAGTGCCGTGCCGTAGTCCCCGAGACGCAGGACGCCGTGCCAGTCCGCCTTCAGGCGATCGCCGCGATTGAAGGACGGATTGTCGGCACCCGGCGCCTCGCTCTCCCCGGCCGTGAAATCGCGCCTGCGATAGACGACGTATCCGAGGCCCGCCGTCTGGTCGAACAGACCATCGAACATGCGCCAGTGGGCCGTGCCGCGGACGATGGCCTGGTTCAGGTCCGACACGTTGCGCTGGGCCGTCGGGACCGGCGGATAGACGTCGTAATTGTCGCTTTCATAATCGTAGGCCGCCTGCGTCAGATGCGCGGCAAGCCCGAGATCGATGTCGCGCGTCACGTCGTACCCGAGACGGACGGATGCCGTACGATTGTCGTCGCGGTTGCGCGCGACCTTGGTGCCGGGCGGAATAAGGCCCTGCGGCGTCGTCTGCAACGACCCGACATGCATGTGCGACAGGTCCACGAGATAGTGGAAACGTCCTGCGCTCCCGGCGATGCCGCCGCTCTGGTTCGCCGTCGAGAAGCTGCCGCCTTCAGCCGTTGCCCAGCCATGCAGCGGCCCTTCGCCCTGCTTCGTCGTCAGGTCGATGACGCCGCCCATCGCGTCCGCGCCGTATAGCCCGCTCTGCGGGCCGCGCAGGACTTCGACGCGGGCCAGTCCCTCGGTCAGGAACTGCCCGGGATCGAAAGCCGCCGTCGGGTTGGACGGGTCGTTGATTTCCATGCCGTCGAGCCGGACCTTGACCTCATTCGCATTCGTGCCGCGCATGAAGATCGAGCTGGTGCCGCCCGGGCCGCCGGTCCGCACGAGGTTCAGGCCTGGCTGCTGCGCGAGAAGCGTCGGCAGGTCGCGCTTCTGCAGCCGCGCGATGTCGTCGGCGGTCACGACGGTCACGCTGTCGCCGACCTCGTCGATGCGCGCGGGCAGGCGCTGGGCCGTGACCGTCACGGTCTCGGGCAGGCTCTGCGGAGCGACGGTCCGGGGAGCGGTGGTGTGCGGGGCAACAGTCTGGGCCGGCAGCCTGCCTGCGACGGCTGGGGATGATTTCGTGTCGGCCGGCCTGGCGGATGGACCTTGCGCCGGCGACGTTGCCGCATGGGCACGCGGCAGGCCGGCACAGATTGTAGAAACGAGGAGGACGAGGCGGACGCGGCTCGCGCGCATGACGGGTGCGACTTTCCAAAATCGATGTCGGCACAGGCTTGCGGGACGCATGCTGCATCCACGCGCCAGGACACCCCGCCCGACGCGTTCTCCATGACGACTGAACCGACGGCAGGTCTCCTGGCTCGCGCTCCATGGATGCCCGCACACGACCTTCCCGATGCCGGCAAACGGCTTCAGTGGCGCAGGGCCCGGACCCCTGCCGATGCGCGGACGGACCGCCTACAGTTGCGGGGGCAGCCACGGCGTGAAAGGCAGTCGCCTCCGAACCGTGTTCCCTCTTGCCTCCTCGCGGGCCGAAGCCCGAAAGGAACCGTCGGGGGTCATGTCACGGCCCGAACGATATCTGTCAATGGTGCGCGTGACTGCGACCGACCCTGCCGTATTACAAACCGTGTGTGCCTCGCTGTTACAAAGCGCACGATTCCTTACCCGCAAGGGTTTGACCCCTCCCCTGCCGCGTTCGCACTTTGGCGCCCGACGGCGCGTCCGCCGGGGAGGGAAAATCGTTTTGACCAGATCGCTTGTGACGCCGTTCGGTTCGCTCGATCGTGCGGAGGATGGCAGCCCGTCCCGTCGCGCCTTTCCGAACCCGCCGGCGTTGCTGCGCGCGGCGTTCGGCGTGACACTTCACGGCGACGTCTATGAGCGCGCAAGCGACCTTCGCCTGAAATTCCCCCTCGGCCCGAAGCGACGGACGCGCCTTGCGGACATCCGCAAGCGGGGCGTGCTGTTCATCCACGTGCCGAAGAATGCCGGCACGTCCATCTCGTCCATCCTGTATGGCCGCAGCATGCGCCATGAGACGATCCGGTATTATCGGCATGCCGATCGCCGGCTGGACATGCCGTCATTCGCGATCTGGCGCGAGCCGGTGGAGCGCTTCTGTTCGGCCTTCGATTTCGTCCGCAACGGTGGCGGACGCAACGTCCGCCTGGACCCGACCTTCGCCCGCCGCTACGCCGGGTTCCAGACGGTCGACGATGCGCTCGACCACCTCGAGCAGGTCAGCTCCCCCTATCGGATGGACTACGTCTTCCGGCCCCAATCGTGGTTCGTATGCGACAGCGATGGCCGCCTTGCGGTCGATATGCTGTTTTCGCTGCGTGATGTTGCAGCGTTACCACAGCGTATCGAAGCCCTTCGGGACCATGCGATCCCGCATCTGAACACCACGGCACGCAGTGCCCAGACCATCACGACGGCACAGCGCCGACGCATCGAGCGCCTGTATGGCGCTGATGAAGATCTGCGCGCCCGTCTCGAAAAATTCTGACACTCCCGCACGCCGGGACATAAAACTTTCATAAAGCCGCCGGCAACCGCGCACGGGTCCCGACCCCGCCGGTTCATGGCGGTTTTCTGCGTTTTTGAGCTGTTCCGATATCGTTTGTAAAATTTGCACAAACGGTCAGATTGCGGCAGAGGGCACTTGTCCCCAAATCGGAACGGTATCGCGCCCCGGGTTTACCTCTGAGTGTGCATGCGATGCCGGCCGTCAGCCGCTCAACGGAGCTTGCCGCGCCTATGACGACCTTCGTACCCCGTCGCCTGAGTGCAGCCCTTCTTGCATCCACAGGCCTGAGCCTGTTTGCAGGTGCAGCCCACGCACAGACTATAACGAACACGGCGACGCCTGCGTCGCATCCCGCCGCACATCGCAGTGCGTCCCATGCCGATACGCAACGCGCACAGGCGCCGTCGATGCTGGGTGCGACGGCGCCGACCGACGTCAGGGAAGAGCAGATCCACGTCACCGGACGTCGGACCACGTATGACGGCGTGACGCGTACTGCCGTCGGCGGTGGCCTGATGGTCAAGCAGGACGCGCCGAAGTCGGTCTCGACCGTGACGCGCGACTTCATTGCCAAGCAGGCGCCGGGCACCAACCCGATGAACCTGATCGCGCTCCTGCCGGGCGTGAACTCCTCAAGCTCCGATGCGCTGGGTCTTTCGGGCGGCAACATGAGCATGCGCGGCCTGCAGCAGACCCAGATCGGCTATACGCTCGAAGGCTTCCCGCTCAACGACATCGGAAGTTACGCGATATACCAACAGGAAATCGCGGATTCCGAGAACCTGACGCGCATCAACGTGGCGCAGGGTTCTGCCGATCTCGACAGCCCGCATATCTCGGCGACCGGCGGCGTCGTCGACATGTACATGATCGACCCGAAGACGAAGCCCGGCGGCCTTGTGGACTTCAGCTACGGCAACCGCAACACGGTGCGCGGCTTCCTGCGGCTGGACTCGGGCTATATCGGCAAATCCAACGTTCGCGCCTACGCGTCGTTCTCGGATGCAAACGAAGATCCGTATCGCGGGGCGGGCCAGCTGAAAAAGCTTCATGGCGAGACGAAGATCGTCAACGAATGGGGCCAGGGCAATCGCATATCGCTCGCGATCATCGGGAATCAGCTGGATAGCCAACTCACCCCGAGCACAAATCTCCAGTCATGGGAGAAATATGGCTACGGCGTGACCGGGAAGGTCATTACCAGCCAGGCATTCGGCAACAAGACGCAGGTCGGCGCCCTCAATGGCAGCACGACGAACACGATCTATAATACTGTTTATACCGGAAACACCGCAGCGAATTCGAATTACTACCGCCTTCATACCAATCCGTTCGTCAACATCTATTCGAGTGCACCGTCGACCTTCACCCTGACCGACCATCTCGTCTTCACGACGACGCCGTATTTCTGGTACGGCAACGGTAATGGCGGCGGCGCCTATGCCGAGACACTCACAAAGTTCCAGTATGGTGCCCACACCCTGCCTGCCACGCTGAATGGACAGACGAGCAGCAAGAGCCAGCTCATCTACAACCCGTCCAACACGACGACCTACCGTCCGGGCGATATTTCGAAATTCGTCCTGACGACCGGAATCAACCGTCTCGAACTCGGCTTCTGGTTCGAATATTCGAAGCAGATTCAGACCGGCCCCTACAGCGGCATTTCGTCCGACGGTTCACCGCTCGACCAGTGGGGCGGCGGTCCGCAGGTCGTGCTGAGCAACGGGCAGACGGCGCAGTATCGCGATGCCCTGACCCAGACCTACATCCGCGTTCCGTTCATTGCTGACAGCATTTCGCTGTTCAACAACAAGCTGACGATCGATGGCGGCCTGAAATTCGTCAACGCGGCGCGCTACGGGCATAATTTCCTGCCCGACACATCAACGGGCCCTTACATCAATCACACCTGGAACATCCCGCTGCCGACGGCTGCGATCCGTTACCAGATCGATTCCAGAAACCAGATCTTCGCCTCGGGCGCGACCAATATGCGCATCCCGACGAACTATTCACTGTATGATGCCGGCAGTTACTATTCTGGAAGCGGCTACTCGACGCACGGCAATGCAAACCAGAAGGCCGAGATCTCGATTTCGGTCGAAGCCGGTTATCGTTACACGGGCTCGACCCTCATGGGCTCGGTCACCTATTTCCATTACAACTTCACCAACCGCCTGTTCACGCAGACGATTGTCGACAGCAGCGGCAACTATTATACCAGCAACCTCAATGGCGGCGGGTCGGTCACGGACGGCGTGGACGTCGAACTCGGCACGCGTCCGATCCTCTATCATATCCGCCCCTACATCTCGGCCGAGTATCTGAGCTCCCACCTGAGCAACAACCTGCCGGGCGGCGCGAACGCCACTGTCGACTATCTGCCGACAGCCGGAAAATTCGCGCCCCAGACGCCGAAATACATGATCTCGGCCAACCTGGACTATGACGACGGCAGCGTATTCATCGACTGGAACCTGCGCCATGTCGGCAAGCAGTACTCCACGTTCATGGACGACCAGTCGATCCCGGAATACACGACCATGAACCTGACGGCGGGCTACCGCTTCAAGGATTACTGGATGCTGAAGTCGCCGTTCGTGTCGGTCAACTTCTACAACCTGACCGACAACAAGTATCTGGGCTTCAATACCGGCGTTCAGACCAATGCCCGCAACACACGCGGCATTTTCGGCAACGTCGTCCAGGGTGCGGCGCCCACCTATCAGATCGCAGCGCCGTTCTCGGTCATCGGCACGGTCTCGACCGGGTTCTGACCTCTCAGGGCGCGCCGGCTCCCGGCGCGCCCATTCCGGGGGCCCCGCTGCCTCCGGGGCTGGCGTTCTGCGGGACGTCCGCATTACCGGCGGGGGCATGCGGCGCACCGCTCGCCGCAGGAGAGCTCGGCGGCACGCTCGCACTCTGGCATCCGGCAAGACCGGCCACCGCAATCACGAGGGCAATCCGGCCCGCCATTCGAACGCCGCGGGCCCGCGCGATGGTGTCGTCGTCATTTTGTTTCATGATGGCGATAATGCGCAGGCGGCTGGATCGTTCCGTTTTGCGTTCGTCATCCCTTCAGGCGCGGCTTGACGCCCGAAGCCGTGGGACGCAGCCTGCGCCGCGTCATGACGTCCTTTTCCTTCCTCCATGCGGCCGATCTGCATCTCGACAGCCCGTTACGCGGGCTGAGCCGCTATCCCGGCCTGCCGGTCGATACCATCCGTCAGGCAACGCGCTCCGCCCTCGATACCCTTGTCACGACAGCCATCGAGCGCGGCGTTGATTTCGTGATCCTGGCCGGCGATCTGTATGACGGCGAGTGGCAGGATGCCGGGACCGGCCTGCATATGGCGTCTGCCCTGGGACGTCTGGCCGCAGCAGGCATCCCTGTCTTTCTTGCGCGCGGCAATCACGATGCGGCATCGATACTGATGCGCGACCTGACGCTGCCGCCGATGGTCCACCGATTTGCCGAAGCCCGGGCCGAGACGGTCCGCCTCGACGACATCGGGGTCGCACTTCACGGTCGCGGCTTCGCGAAGCGCCACATCGCCGAGGACATGACGCCGGGCTATCCCGAGCCCGTCTCCGGCTATTTCAATATCGGCGTGCTGCACACGTCACTTGCCGGATACGAGGGTCACGAACCCTACGCTCCGACAACGCCGGAGCGCCTGATCGCCAAGGGCTATGACTACTGGGCGCTCGGCCATGTGCACGAGCGTCAGGTCGTCTCGATGGCGCCTCCGATCGTGTTCCCGGGTGTGCTGCAGGGCCGTCACATCCGCGAGACCGGCCCCAAGGGCGCGACACTCGTCCGTGTGACGGATGGCCGCCCTGCCCTCGAACACATCGCCTGCGACTGCGTCCGCTGGGCGCGCATCGAGGTTGATTGCACCGGCATCGAGACAGACGACGCCTTGCACGCGGCCATCCGCACAACGCTTGAGGATGCGGCGTGTCGTCTGGCCGACGGACGGCTGCTCGTGGCGCGTCTGGCCCTCGACGGCGAGACCGCGCTGCACGCCCGGCTCGGCGCGGATTTCCTCTCCTTGCGTGACGCCACGCGCGAGATTGCCGCGATGACGTCCAGTCCCGTTGCGATCGAGAAGATCACCGTGGCGACCCGGCCGCCGGCGCGTGCGGAGACAGACGGGCCAGATGCGGACCTCCTCGACGACGTGCTGGACGGGGCCCTTGCCGACCCGGCCCTGCTGGAACTTCTGGCAGAGGATTTGGGCGCCTTCACGCAGCTCGTGCCGCAGGCCGCCGATCCGATGGATACATCGAGCCCGCTCGTTCATGCCCGCGCGGGCGACTGGAACGCCATTCTCGCGCGCGCGGCCGATGCGCTCAGGGCCCGGTTGGGCGATCCCGCCTGATGCGTTTTCAAAAGCTCGACCTGATCCGATACGGCGGCTTTGCCGACCGCACGCTCGATTTCGGCGCGGGCGCGCCTGATCTGCACATCATCGTGGGCGAAAACGAGGCTGGCAAGTCAACGACGATGGCGGCCGTCGCGGACTTCCTGTTCGGCTTCCCGCACCGGAAAAGCCACGACTGGCGCTTCGATGCCAACCTTCTTCGTGTAGGTGCCACGCTCACTCACGGCGAGCAGCGCATCGACGCCATCCGTCGCCGTGGCCGCCAGCAGACGCTCGTCACTCCTGATGACACGCCGGTGGATCCGGCCCTGATCGATGCATGGCTGGGCGGTCTGGATCAGGACGCATTCCTGCGCGCCTGGAGCCTCGATCATCAGCGGCTTCGCGAAGGCGGCGCGGCGATGCTGTCCCTGCAGGATGATCTTGGCCAGCAGCTTCTGGCCGCGGCCAGCGGTGTGACGGCCCTGCGCACGATCCGTGATGCCATCGATCAGGAAGCAGCGGCCATTCATTCGCCCCGCCGTGGTGGCGCACGAACATTCTCGCGCGCGAAAGAAGCGTTCACGATGGCCCAGGCGCAATTGCGCACCGACATCGTAACCCCGCGCGCATGGATCGAAGCCGATACACTGACCAGGCAGCTCGAAGCGGAGCTGTCGGCATTGCAGGCCCGGAGCGCGCAGCTTGCCGCCGAGCGGGCACGACTGGAACGGTTGCAGCGTCTGGCGGGACCCATCGCCGCCTATCGCGCATTCGAAGCGACCTTCGATTTCCAGACACTGCCTGCGCTGTCGGCCTCCGACACGGCCCTCTTTCTCGCAACGCAGGCCCGTGCACGGGAAGCCGGGCAAGCCCGCGATGCGGCTCTTCGCGAACGCGCGGCGCTCGCCGAGCAGGAGGCGGCCCTTCCCCGCGATCCCGCCATTCTGGACCATGTCGAGGCCATCGACGACCTGCGGGGATCGCGGAGCGAAATTCGCGGACTCCGCGCACGACAGCCGGACCTCGAACAGGCCACGCGCACGACGGACGCAAGGTGTCGCGTCCTGCTCGCAGCGCTGTATCCCAGGGCTGCGGACGAAGCGCCCGAGACGCTTGCCCTGCATCTTCCCGATCCTGCAGCGCGTGAGGCGCTGCGCCGTCGCGCGCAAAAGCTGCACGCAGCCTGGACGCGCTATGACACGGCCCGGGCCGCCGCGGACAACGCGCGTCGCCGCGCGTCCGAAAGCGCTCTGCCGCGCAGGGTCGATGGCCCCGGCATGGCGCTGGACGAACTGCGCGCGGCTGTTCGCCGTGCGCGAAATGCCGGCGACCCGGACAGCGAATATACGGCCTGCCAGACGCAGCTGGCCGACGCACGCCGGATCGCCGAGGATCGGCTGTTTACCCTTGCACCGCGCAGCACGTGGACCGCGGATGCACTGCGCCGCGCCGTCCTGCCACCCGACACAGCCATCCTTGCCGAAAACCGGGCGCAGTCGGCATTGCAGGACACGATCGGCGACGCAAAGCGGACGCTGGAACAGGCCGAGGCAGCGGCAGCCCAGCACGCGTTGACCTGCACCCAGATCATGCGCGACGCCGCCGTCGTCAGCCTGGCCGATCTGGACGCCGGCCGCGCCCGCCGCATGGAACTCTGGACCGCGATTGCCGCGGATCTGGCACGGCGGGACATCCCGGACGACATACGCCTCAATGCGTTCCATGAGGCGATGATGGCAGCCGACGCCCTTGCGGACCGACGGTTCGAAACTGCCAGCGCCGCCGCGCGCCTCACGGCAGCAGAACAGGCGCACGAGCAGGCGGCGCTGCATGCCAGTCAGGCCCGGACAGCGCTCGAGACCCGCGTTGCCGCATTGCAGGCCCGCAAGACCGCGTGGGCCTCGCGGCTCGCGGATTCCGGACTGCCGCCCTTGTCCCCTGAGGACCTGACCATCTGGAGCGGCGAGCGCGAAAGTGCGCTGGCGGCCATTGCCCAGATCGACGATCTGTCGTCCGTCTTGCGTCAGATCGAGAGCCGCAGGGACAGCGCCATCGCCTGGCTGATGCCTTTCCATGCTCGTCCGCCGGGCGATGGCGCTCTCGCGGCATGGCTTGCGGCGACGGACGAGCTCGTCTCACGGGCGGAGGCACGCTCCGATGCGGCCCTGCGCGCGGAAGCCGCAGCCCGCACGGCGACCCGCCATGCCGAGGAGACACAGACCGAGGCCGAAGCGGCGCGGGCCGACGTCGTCCATGCGCAGGAAGAATGGCACGCTCTTCTCCAGACGCTCGCGATCGGCGAGGCCGGGCCGGAGCGGGATGATCCGGCGGCGTCGGATGCACGAACTGTCTGGCTGGAGCGCATCGATGCGGCCTGCACGGCGGCGGCCGAGCGCGCGGCGGCTATCTCGGCACATGCTCTGGCGGCCAGAACGATTGCTGCGTTCGAGGATCGGCTGCGCGGCACGTGGAACGCCGTGGAGACGGTGCCGCTGCCGGAGCCGGAGACAGCACTGGATGCTTTGCTGTCCCGCATGGAGCGCGCCCGCGCCACGGCTGCACGGACGGATGAGCTTGCTGCGCGCCTTCGCACCCTGACCGAGGCAATCGGCGATGCGGGCCGCCTTCTCGAGGAAACGCAGGCCGAAACGGCGCCGCTGCTGGCCCGTGTGCAGCCTGAAGATCTGGCGGAGGCCGTGGAACGGGCCGATGCGTGGCGCAGGGCGCAGGCCGAGCGGGAAATGCTGTTGCGCGACATCGTGGCTGGCGGCGATGGTCTGGATCCGACCGCACTTCTGGCGGAAGCCGAGACGTCCGATCCTGCGGCGGTGGCCGCCGCCAAACAGGCCGTCCTAGACGAGACGACGACGCTCGAGGGTCAGATTGCGGCCACGGCCGGCCGGTTGGGCCAGGCCCGCGAGTCACAGGCCGTGCTGCGCCGCCGCGCGGAACAGGACATGCCCGGCGTCATGGCGAGCGACCGGCTGGAAGATGCGCGCGCTGACATCGTGGCGCAGGCGGAGGCTTACCTGCTCGTTCGCGCGCAAGGGCTGATCCTGCGCCATGCGGTCGAACGACGCAGACGAGAGGCCCAGTCACCGCTACTGGCACGCGCAGGTGCGCTGTTCTCGCGCCTGACACTTGGCCGCTACGCGACGCTTCATATCGCCCATGACACCGACAAGCCGCTCCTGTTCGCCGCGAGGCCGGACGAGACGCTGGTGCCGGTCGGCGCGCTCAGTCAGGGAACGCTCGATCAGCTTTTTCTGGCCCTGCGCCTGTCGGCGCTGGAACAGTCACTCGACCGTGGCCAGCACCTGCCCTTCCTGGCCGATGACCTGTTCGTCAATTTCGACGACGCTCGCGCAGGTGCCGGGCTTGCGATCCTGGGCGAGTTCGCGCAGCGCACGCAGGTCCTGTTCTTCACGCATCATCCTCATCTGGCCGATCGTGTGCCGACAGGCACCCATATCCATCGGCTCACGTGACGAACTATTTCATTGTGGTCCGGCATCACGTCGCGGAAACTGTTGTCAGGGCAACAGGAGCGCGCTCTGTGTCGGACCAGAATATACCAACGATCGCCGGCGGGTCACGGCCGCGACGGATTCTGACGTTCGGCCTTCTGGCTAGCCTGTGCCTGAGTGCGTGTTCTCCGCCGGGGATCAAACCGATCGTCGCGTCCGGTCATGGTTCGACCACGCAGCTTGCCACGGAGAAAGGTCCGCATCACAACGTGCCGCCCTACGCCTTCGATACGGCGGAAGAAGCGGGTGTTGATCAACACTGTATCGCCCACATCATGGCGGCCAACCTGCTGACGCGTAACGGCAGCCCCGCCATCGAGATGAGCATCAACGACGCGCACGGGGCCGCCTATCTGAGCCCGGCGCAAGGTATTCTGGGCGTGTTCGATTCCCGCGAGATCGAACTGCCGATGCAGGACAGCATCGAGATGGAAACCGTCTCGCAGCACGTCACGACCTATTTCACCAAGGCCGATCACATCCAGATCGCACAAGGGTTTGCGTCGGATGTGGATGCCATCAAGCTCGGATGGGTCGGACGCGATCGTGTCGCCGGTGAAATTCCCGTCGGTATCCTCGGGTTTGATGTCCTGGGCAATTACGATGTCCTGCTCGACATGCCGCGTCAGCGCGTCATGTTTTTTCGCCCGAGCGGCGCGCCCGACTGTCCGCCGCTATCGGCCTGGATGAAGGACGCGTATCAGACGCCGCTGCTGATGGCGGCCAACGGACAGGACGATCTCGCGGCCGTCTTTCTCAACGGGCATCCCGTCGGCATGGAGCTCGAACCCGGATCGGATGTCTCGATCATCCGACGGGCCGACGCGGAAGCCGCGGGCGTCGACAAGGCGGGACTTGGGAACGACGATTCGGTTCGGACCAAGTCCAGTTCGGTCATGCTCGGCGCCCGGCATCGCTTCGCCACGGTCACGATCGGCAACTGGCACGGGCACGATTTCGACGTCAATATCGAGCCCGCGCTGTTCAGCCTGCTCGGCCTCAAGTTCTTCCGTCATCGCAAGGTGCTGATGGCTTTCCCGCAGGGAATGCTGTTTTTCAGCAACGAGCATGCCGATCTTCTGCCGCCCGACACGACGCGCGCGGAGCCCAGCCCGATTTCCTCGCGTCTCGCCATCACGCATGTCAACGAGCCGCCACCGCCGACCGTCGTGACGCCTCCGGCGCCAGCCGCGCCCGCACCTCCTTCTCCGCCTGCGGCCAACCATTCCTGACGAAACGAGGCGCGACGGTCCTGCATCTCCATGAAAGCGGATTCGCCTTGTGAGGCAAAGGACCGCAGATCATGTCGCGGCTTGGACATGCTGCGTAATAATACATAGTGTTGGCCCTATCAGGCAGCTCTTGAATCTTATTTCGCTTCCGTGATTTTTGATCGAAGCCTGCATCGGGATCTGTGCACGCGATCCTCATGTTCGCTTTTCTTCGAACCATATAAATCGGGAGCTCATATGCCGCACGGTATTGTTGGCTGCAGAACCCTGCTGATTGTTTCTTCTTCCCTGTTCAGCCTCTCGCTGGCCATACCGTTCGAACGTGCCCATGCGGCCCCCACGTCACACAAAAGCCGTTCTCATGCCCGGAGTGCGGCCCACGCACCGACGGCGCCCGCACCCGGCTCGACGGCGGCCCCGCACGCCGCCGCACCGCGTCGTCCCGCAAACGTTCAGGCCAAGACTGAAGAAAAGGTCATGGTCACGAGTTCGCGTCAGGCCCGCTTCGGCGGCGGTGGACTCGTGCGGGTCGAGCACGCGCCTCACGCCGTTCAGACGTTCGGCAAACAGTATATCGACACCCTGCCGCCGACAGCGACCGTGCTTGACATCGCCCGCATGTCACCGAGCCTGAACGTGTCGACAGCGGATACGTCGGGCATGCAGGGCGGCAACATCCAGTCGCACGGCCTGACGGACGCCGATATGGGCCTGATGCTCAATGGCGCTCCTGCGACATCCGCCAATTATCTCAACGAGGATGCCGATTCCGAGAACGTGGAGACGGTGACCGTCACGCCGGGATCTTCGGCGATCGACCTACCGGTCACGGCGGCGGCCGGCGGCGTGCTGGACGAAACGACGCGCACCCCGGCCCAGAAGGCGGGCGGCCTTGTCGATTTCGCTTATGGCACCAACAATCTTTCACGCGAGTTCCTGCGCCTAGAGACCGGCAATATCGCGAACAGCGGTGTGCGGAGCTATGTCTCGTTCTCGAACTCGCATGCGCGGTCGTGGCTCGGCACCGGTATCAGCACGCGCAAGCACGTCGATTTCGGCATGCGCAAGGACTGGGCGAACGGGTCCAGCAACAACATCTTCATCTCGTGGAACTATGAAGATTTCCCGATCGACGTGAAGCCCAACGCTTCCCAGTTCTACAGCTACAAGCACACCGGCATCGGCTACAATCGCAACGCCAATTCCGCGTCCGGCAATTACTGGAAGAACAATATCGACCATTGGAACGCGGTGTTCCTGTCCGCGCCGCAGCATTTCGTGCTGACGAAGCAGCTCGCACTCAACATCACCCCCTACTACAATCTCGGACGCGGTTGGGACGGCTCGAACGGTGGCCTTACGACCGGTGGGAAATATTATTATCCTGACGGCATGCAGGCTCCTGCCGGGCAGCAGCTTACGTCGTACTATCAGCAGTACAAGGACGAGAAGACCGGCGTCACCGCCAAGCTTGAGGCCGATCTCGATCCGCACAACCATCTGACGTTCGGCTACTGGTTCGAGCATTACATCACGGTCTTCGGACTGCCGGCGAGCTTCACCAAGCCGAACGGCGCGAACCCGAGCCCCAATGACGCGGATTACATGGCCTTCGTCCGCAACAGCGCAGGGAAGCTGACGCGTTCGACGACGTATATCGATCCGGGCTACAATCTTCACGCACTGTTCCTTCAGGACACCGCACGCTATTTCCATGATCACCTGACGATCACGGCCGGCTTCAAATATGTCATGACGAATTACTGGGACCGTGTGACGACGACCGGCGGGCATTTCGTCTATGGCACCAACACGACGGCGCCGCTGCCCCATCTGTCCGCAAGCTACCGATTTGACGATCGCAACCAGGTCTATGTCAACGCGGAAGGGGATTTCCGGCAGCCGAGCCCGTCAGGCCTGACCATTTCGAACACCGGGCAACTGCCGAAGCCCCAGTATTCCATCAAGGAAGAACTCGGTTATCGCTATTCCGGGCCGCTGCTGATCGCCGATCTCTCGTTCTTCAACATCAACATCACCGACCGCCTGCTGACGACCTATACCTCGACCACGCAGACCGGCACGATCAATGCGGGCAACGAGACCGCACGCGGGTTCGATGCGATGGTGGCAACCCACCCGTGGCATTCGATCAGCCCGTTCGTCGGCTTCGAATATCTGAATGCGACATTCGACAGCAACCTGCCCTACGTGAATTCCTACCTGCCGACAAAGGGCAAGCAGGCGATCGCCTCGCCGCATGTCATCACGAGCGGCGGCCTCAGCTACGATGACGGCCATTTCTTCGGTAATGCGACGCTGAAATATGTCGGCCCGCAATCCGTCACGCTTGTCGGCGACCAGCGGATGCCGGGTTTCATCACGGACGGCATTTCGCTCGGCTACCATTTCAAGCCGCTCGGCTTTGCAAAATCGCCGACGATCCTGCTGAATTTCCGCAATCTCACGGGATCCGTGGTGCGCAGCGGCATCTATGGCGTCGCCACCAACCGGTATGCCGTGACGCTCGTCAATGGACAGGCAGGCCCGGCGGCAGGCACAGGATCGCAGTTCTATGTCGAGCCGCGCTTCAACATGACGGGCACGATCTCGACCTCGTTCTGACGCGGCCCGCGGCGGCCGCGCCGCGCGCCCGGGCGGCGCAA
>NZ_BALE01000006.1 GCF_000963885.1 Tanticharoenia sakaeratensis NBRC 103193 | reverse complement strand
GCCAGCCGGTTCGAATGCAGCCCGCCCCGCCAGCGATGGACCAGCTCAACCAGCCAGGGTGCGATCGTCTCCGACACCGCACGCGGCGTGTTGACGAGGCCCGAGGCAAACGGCCCTTCCTGCGGGATGACGCTGTTGGTTGCCATCATCAGCAGCGGCATGACGATCATCGCGTCGCCCAGCGCCTGAAGGCCCTGCCAGAGGTAGAATTCGTCCCGGTTCCATTCGACCGTCATGAACGAATCCCCGATACAAGCCGTCAGCACCAGCGACATGCCGATGAAGCTGACAATCCGGCTGTCCACCCATTCCCAGTTCAGCACGACGGCCATCAGGGGCAGGAAGATGAGCTGCAGGGCCGCCACCTCGATGGTGATCAGGTAGACCTGTTCAGGGCGATAGCCCGCGACTTCCTGCAGGAATGCCGCAGGCAGGCTGGAGCCGGTCGAGGCGACGATGACGAAGACGAACAGCGTGATGGCGCCGTATGCGAAGTTTCGCCGGGCCAGCAGCTGGATTTTGAACAGCGGCAGTTCGTGGTGCCACTCGTTGAGCACTAGCAGCGGAATTGCAACGACGCTTGCCAGCGCCAGCACGCAGATCAGGTTCGAGTTGAACCAGTCCAGACGATCGCCCTGTTCCAGCATCGTGCCGGTACAGATGGCAATCGTCAGCACCAGTAGTGCGCCGCGCCAGTCGAACTTTGCGAACCGCTCGAAACGGAGCGGGTCCTGCGGCATTCCGTACCAGATCAGGAGAGCCGCCAGCGTGCAGAGCGGGATCGACTGAAAGAAGACAAACTGCCACGCGACGAGATCGGTCCACAGGCCGGCGAACGCGGTGCTGAGATTAGGGAAGAACGTGGCTGTCGTCGCATAGGCGGCAAGGCCGTACAACCGGATCGGCGGTGCGAGTACGCGCAGCGCCGTCGTCATCAGCAGCGGTACGGTAAAGCCTGTCGCCAGCCCCTGAAATACCCGCAAACCGTACAGCAGCGTCAGATTGTCGGTGAACGGAATGAAGACAGAGGGTGCAATGCCCAGAAAACAGACGAACAGCGCGAAATAGCGCAGGGAGAACGTGACGGCGCTCCACGGAGCGATCGCCATGCCCATGATTACGGCGGACGAGAACACGGACGTGAACCACGTCCCGGGGTCGTGACTCATGCCAAGACCGCCGATGATGTTCGGAAGCGCCTGCGCCGAAACCTGCTCGTTCAGCTCGGTGGCCATGGCGAGCGTGATGACGCCCGCAAGGCCGATGAGGGGGCGCTTGCTCGGATCCATCAGCCGGCCCGGCCGCGACGGAGCGTGCTGCTGCGGCGTGCGGACGATCCGCGCAGACCGGCATCGAGAACGAGCCGGCGGTCAGCGGGCACGCGCGTTTCTAACGTTCCTGTTGTGCATAAGAACGTTTATGGACTGGGCTGGTCCCGGATGACAACCGGGCATCATATGCCCGTTTTTGCATATGATGTATGCGAGGAGCGCATGCATTTTTTAAACTTCATGCGCCCAGTGCGTATGTAAGGGCTTGCTTTTTAGCTCCGAAGCGCGGACGCCGCCTGCGCACGGGCCTTGATGGCCGCCGTATCGGGCACGCCCGGACCCACCAGCCACGATCCGCCGCAGCACAGGACGGACGGATGGGCGAGCCATTGCGGCGCGGTCGCTTCGGTGATGCCGCCGGTCGGGCAGAACCGCACGTCGCCGAACGGTGCGCTCAGGGCCTTCAGGGCGGCAAGGCCACCCGATGCCTCGGCCGGGAAGAACTTGAACCGGTTCAGGCCGAGGTCGAGACCGCGCATGATGTCCGATGCATTGGCAACGCCCGGCAGCAGCGGCACTTCCGTATCAGCCGCGGCCCGCGCGATCCCCTTGGTCAGGCCCGGGCTTACGATGAACTGCGCACCCGCATCGACCGCACGATCCAGATCGTCCTCGTTGAGCACCGTGCCGGCGCCCACGATCGCCCCATCGACCGCTGACATCTCCCGGATGACATCGATCGCGCACGACGTGCGCAGCGTCACCTCGAGCACGCGGATGCCGCCGGCAACCAGGGCCTCGGCCACGGGTCGCGCATGGGCGACGTCCTGGATGACCAGCACCGGGATGACCGGGCCGGTGCGCATGATGGTTTCGACTGCCTGCATGGAAATTGGTCCTCGAAAACGGCGGTGGTGATGATGTCTGCTCGTTTAGGGGCTGGCGGCTGCTGCGAGAAGCCGGCGCGCCTTCCGGATGCCGGCCGCAGGCCGTTACCCGCGCAAGCCGATGCTCAGGCGAAGGGACCTCGAAAGGCGTTGTTCTGCGACGCCTGTCTACAGGACAATGCCCCGAGCTCCTTGTCGGCGCTGCGGCCCGCGCTTATGCGGCGGCGCTTTCGCGCTCGGCTGCGGCCGCATCCGCCTCGTCGAGCGCCAGCTCCATTTCCTCGAGCATCGCCGAACCGCCGCGCTCCGCGCTGTCGATCCGGGACCGCATGAGCGTGAACAGCTCGCGGCCCGTGCCGACGCCCGCGGGCGGATGCGGCGCCGGGGTGCGCGCGGCCAGCACGGCGGCCTCGACCAGCACGTCGATCGTGCCCGAGACGGCATCCATCCGGATCGGATCGCCATCCTGCACGAGGGCCAGCGGGCCGCCGGCCTGCGCTTCCGGGCCGATATGGATCGCGGCCGGCACCTTGCCGCTCGCCCCCGACATGCGTCCGTCGGTGACAAGGGCGACCCGGTGGCCACGGTCCTGCAGCACGGCGAGTGTCGGTGTGAGCTGATGCAGTTCGGGCATCCCGTTGGCATCGGGCCCCTGAAAGCGGACGACGACGATCACGTCCCGATCGAGCGCACCCTTCTTGAAGGCCGCGATCACGTCCGCCTGGCTTTCGAACACGGCGGCCGGGGCCTCGATGACGAGGCGGCTGTCGTCCACGGCACTGGTCTTGCAGATGCCGCGTCCGAGATTGCCGATCAGCAGGCGCATGCCGCCATCGGTGCGGAACGGCTCGGAGATGTCGCGCAGGACGGCGGTGTCTTCCGACGGCCGCGCCGTACGCCAGGACAACGCCTCGCCCGTCAGTTCCGCACGCCGGGCATAATCCCTGAAGCCGCCGGCCGAAACGGTCGGAATCGTATCGTGCAGCAGTCCGGCATCCAGCAGGCTCGCGATCATCGTCGGCATGCCGCCGGCCGCCTGGAACGCGTTCACGTCGGCCGAGCCGTTGGGATAGACGCGAATGAGCTGCGGCACGACCGAAGACAGGCGATCCAGATCTTCCCAGTCGATCGTGATGCCGGCCGCGCGCGCGATGGCCGGGAGGTGGATCGCATGGTTGGTCGAACCGCCCGTCGCCAGCAGCCCGATCGCCGCGTTCACGATTGCCCGTTCGTTGACGCACTGCGCCAGCGGCCGATGCTCCGGACCGGCCGCGCTGATGGCGGCCAGCCTGTGGGTCGCAGCGCGCGTCAGGGCCTGTCGCAGTGGCGTTCCGGGGTTCACGAAGGCCGAATCGGGCATCATGAGGCCCATGATCTCGACCATCATCTGGTTGGTGTTCGCGGTCCCGTAGAACGTGCAGGTGCCGGGACCGTGGTACGAGGCGTCCTCGGATGCCTGAAGGGCGGCGCGGTCGACCTTGCCCTCGGCGAAGAGCTGGCGGATGCGCTGCTTTTCCTTGTTCGGCAGGCCGGACGTCATCGGTCCGGCCGGGATCAGCATGGCCGGCAGATGCCCGAAGCGCAGCGCGCCGATCAGAAGCCCCGGCACGATCTTGTCGCAGATGCCCAGAAGGGCCGTGCCTTCGAACATGCCGTGGCTGAGGGCGATCGCCGTCGACATCGCGATCACGTCGCGGGAGAACAGCGACAGCTCCATGCCTTCCTGGCCCTGCGTCACGCCGTCGCACATGGCGGGCGTGGCGCCTGCGACCTGCGCCGTCGCGCCGACCTCGCGTGCGAACAGCTTCATCTGGTCCGGGTAGCGGCCGTAAGGCTGATGCGCCGAGAGCATGTCGTTGTAGCTCGTGACGATGCCGAGATTGACCGCACGCCCGGCCGTCAGGCGCGCCTTGTCCTCGCCGGAGGCTGCCCAGCCATGGGCCAGATTGCCGCAGGCCATGCGTGGCCGCGCGATGCCGTTCGCGGCGTTACGGGCCATGAGCGCCAGATAACGGCGGCGCGTGGCGGCGGAACGCGTGACGATGCGATCGGTGACGGCGGAGACGACGGGATGCAGGCTCATGAAGGCTCGCTCGCGGGCGGGACAACGTCCGGCGCAATGAAAGTTCAGGTTGAGAGACGTGCGGGTTATTTTTATACCTTTGAGTGGCAAAAAAGGTAAGAAAATGACCGCACACGAATGTGAAGGGGGCTTCCTTATCGGGTATGGCCGATCAGGGCAAGTGCCGTGAATGTCCGCATGGTGTCATGCTGGAGACCCGATATGGATGTGTCGCCTTGCGTATCGTTCATGGCTTGACGGCCATACGTGGGGAACGGTGAGCACACGAAAGTGTCGGGATTTCGTTATTGATATGTTAATACTTCGAATATATCGTCCAGATCCTAGGGGCTGCCTTGATGTCCGGCGTCCTGCGCTGGCAAGGCACGATGAGTCGCAGATTTACTCTCTGTATAATTGTATTCATATCGAAATTACTGCTTGCGACATGCGCATTCGGGCAGACTATTTCACTACAGTTTCACAATCAGGGTCTTGGTACACTGACTGTGGAATGTCAGCTTCAGTTGCCGGACGGAACGCTTCTTGTCGGAACTGAAGACGGCCTGTTCTTTTTCAATGGCGTCCGATTTCAACAGCTCGGCTCCGAACAGAATGTGCCGGACTCAATGGTGGTCCAGTCGATCACCTGTACGCCTTCACATGATCTTGTCGTTGCTTATGCGGGCACACTTTATATCGCGCACTTACCGGATCAGTTGAATGATCCAACGAGCTTGCGCTTCCGGGCCGTACTGGTGCCAGGCGTCAATATTGGCGCAGTGACAGCTTCTGGAAGCGACGTAGCGCGGGGTCTGGCGCCATGGAAAAGTGGGGTGTTGGTCCTTTCCTCCGGTGTCCTGTTCTATATCGATCTGCGACCACGAGACACCGTGCGGGCGGTGCCGCTCCTGCGGACGCAAGACCGGTTTACGGCGTTCGCGGTTCGTGGCCCGGACCTGTGGGTCGCAAGAGGTGATGGCGCGCTCTGCAAGGTCGGACAGGATACCTATCTGCGATGTCTGTCGTCGCACTCCGGCTCGATTGGAGAACAATGGGTTAGCCTCACCATAGGTAATCAGGACCGGGTATTTGCCCGATCGCTGCATGGCTTTGCGGTGGGAATACCGTCGGACGGGTCGATGACGTCCCGGCAGCTTCCATTCGTTTCCGATCGTTATGATGCAACGCCATTTCTGCTTGCTGTCATCGAAGGGTCGGACGGCACGCTTCTGACCCAATGGGATCATGGTTTGCTCGAATGGCGTTACGGCGCCTGGCATCCGTTGCATCAGCCGACGCCGATACTCGCGGACGATCTGGTTTCTTCGATCCTGCGCGCCTCAGATGGATCGATCTGGATCGGCTTCTGCAGTTCGGGCGAAGCGCAGCTTGTCGGACGAAACTTCATCGAGAACTGGAGTGAGGCGGACGGTCTGAGCAATAATACCGTCTGGTCGATTGCCCGGCAGTTGAACGGGCCGTTATGGATCGGCACGGACAATGCCATCGACACGTTCGATCTCGATCAGACGACGCATTTTCGAATGCAGCGACGGGGATACGCGATCTCCATCAGATCCGACGACATGGGGAACATCTGGTATGTCCGCAATATCAAGGCGGTCGCGCGGTTTCTGCCAGACGGGTCCGCAGGGCCGGACGTTTCGCTTCCGGGAGCGTTATATCTGGCGGCCGAACATGACGGGCTTCTCTGGATCGGGACCGGTCACGGCGTCTACACACTGGACACCGCCCGACCGGATGCCGTCCCGTCCAGGTTAGGTGGGTTTGAGACAGGCGTTTCCGTCGAAGGTGAAGATCGAAAAGGCGGTTTGGTTTGGATATTTCAGGGCTCCGAACTTGTCGGCATGACGCGTTCGGGCATCGCCCTGCGTCTGCCGAAGCTGCCGGACATCGACATCAATCGGATCATGCAGATTGTCGTTGAGAATCGGTCATCCCTGTGGATCGTGACGGCTGTCGCCATCATTCATGTGGAACACGTCGGCGCACATGTCACGCGCATCTCCCGAATAGGCGTGCAGGAAGCAGGCATAAAGCACTTCGTCGCGCTTTGTATCGATAGCCGACATTGGCTATGGATCGGCGCGACAAACGGTGTTGCGGTTTTCGACGGGAAAAACTGGACCCTGTTGCGAACAGATGACGGTTTGATTTCGAATGATATCGGCCAGCAGGCTATATTCGAAGATACGGACAAGACTATATGGATCGGAACCAGCGGCGGATTGTCGCACATAACCGATCCCCGCAAAGTGTTCGACCGGGTTCCAGCAGCACCTTACATTCAAGGAATTTTCCTGGGTGGCCGGCGTGTCCGGTCAGATATGGGCAGATACTCGACACAGGGGATCGATATCGATCTCGGAACCCGCGATCTTTTGGCGCCCAGCGTGTACCGTTTCCGCTACAAGCTGGAAGGTGTGGACAGTGCATGGCGGTTAACTACTGCCGATCGCGTCCATTATCCGTATCTGCCTCCGGGATCGCATCTGTTCAGGGTAAGTGTCTGCAACGGGTCGACAAAACGGGTCTCGCCCGAGATCGGGGCGATTCTCACCATGCCCTATCCCGTGTGGATACGCTGGCCTGCCCTCGTGTTCTATGCGCTGAGCATTATTGTGACGGCTTATGTTGCTCATCACCTCTGGTCGCGGCGCCATCGCCGTCGGGAAAAGCAGCTCGCTGTCCTGATCGACCGGCAGACACATGTCCTGCGTGAGCAGGCCAGGGAACTGGAATATCAGGCGACGCACGATGTCCTGACAGGGCTGCTCAACCGGCGGGCGATGCAGCGGGTTCTGGAAGACATGAGAGCTTCCGCGACCGCTGGACAACTCGTCTTCATAGCTTTGTTCGATACCGACTTCTTTAAACACATTAATGACGTCTACGGACATCTGGCTGGTGACGAAGTGCTGGCCGAACTCGGATCCCGATGGCGCGCAAATGTGGAGGCTGGAAGCCATATCGGGCGCTACGGCGGCGAAGAATTCCTGTTTGCCACCGTGAAGCCGCATGCAAGCGGTTTCGACAGTGTCGCCCGTCTCAGGATTGCTGTTACCGAGCCCCCGTTCGACCAGGCCCGTCCGCTGAGGCGCGTGACCTTCAGCGCAGGCGCTACCTGGGTCGGACCAGACGAAACCTGGGCAGACGCAATGAAAAGAGCGGATGCCGCCCTCTACGAAGCCAAGGAGTCTGGACGGGACCGCCTGGTCTGCGTGTCGCCTGTTCTTGCTGCGAGCCCGGTTGCTCCTGTGTGTCAGGAAAACGGAAGATAGAAAGGCCGAGTGGGCTGCTAACGGGCGATCATTTTTTCGTCATCGATCCATAACGTTACATTGCGCGAACATCTTTGCGACATTATAACGAAACCGAACTAAATCTAACCTGTCAGGGTAGCCGCATGACGACCGGAAGATTTTTACGCTCGAATTTGGTTGCCTGCACGGCGATCGGTGCCGCGCTGATGCTGTCATCGCTCACAGGCGTGGCACAGGCCGCGCCGCTGATGAAAGTCGCTGCGACCGGCGCACAGACAACGGTCGCCTTCTCGGTGGCGCTCCCGCTGCGGGACAAGGCCGGGCTCGAATCTCTCGTGGCGCGCCAGCAGGACAAGAACAGCGCCGACTACCACAAATGGCTGACGCCCGATGCGTTCATGTCGCGTTTCGGACCCTCCGCCGACACGGTGGCGAAAGTATCGGCAGCACTCCGCGCGCAGGGGCTCGCCGTTTCGCAGAAGGGACGACTGCTTCATGTCAGCGGCTCGTCGCAGGCCGTCGCGCGTGCGCTCGGCAGCGAGATCGCAATGGGCCGCTCCGCCTCGGGCTTCGTGCGGCCGTTCGCAGCACACGGGATGACGCTGCCGGCCGTTCTGAAAAGCGCCGGCGTGGTCATCATGGGTCTCGAGCAGGCGGACCTGCATGCGCACACGTTCCTGCATCGTGTCGCCATGTTCAAGAACGGGACGCTGCCGCAGAACCGCAGCAGTCAGACCGGCGGCTACTGGTTCACGGACCTCAAGCAGGCCTATTCCTATCCGTCGTATCAGGCGAAGGTCACCATCAAAGGCGTCAAGCAGCGACTTGACGGCACGAACGCCACGATCGCGATCCTGATGTCGTCCGATGTTCTCGACAGCGACATCGACATGGTCTTCACCCATGAGAAATTCACGACCTATTCCGGTCTGTCCGCCAATCCGAAGCTCCACAAGCGCGTGATGGTCGACGGTGGTGCAACCACCAGCTCCGATGCCTTCGACGAGGCGTCGCTCGATACGCAGGAGGCCCTGACGGGTGCACCGGGCGCGCATGTCGATCTCTATGCGATCCCGGATCTGTCGGATGCGCACATCATCGACGGCTACAACTCGATCGTCGCCGACAACGAGGCGGATGTCGTGTCGTCGTCCTTCGGCGAGTGCGAGCTGTACTACACGGCCGCCTACAATGACGGCACCGACTACACGTCCCTGCTGAAGACCGAGCACGAGATTTATCTGCAGGGCAATGCGCAGGGCATCACCTTCCTCGCATCGTCCGGCGACGAAGCCGGTCTCGAATGCGTGACGCCCGCCTATTTCAACGGCCAGGCCTCGCAGTATGTCGCGGGCGTCTCGACCCCGGCGGCCGATCCGAACGTGACCGCGGTCGGCGGCACGAACGTGGTGACGCGCTATACCGCAGGCTCGCTCGATTCGACCTATGTCGGCGAAAATGCCTACAGCGATCCGCTGGAGCCGGAAGATCCGTATGGCGTCGGCGTGACGATCTCCAACGCGGTGTGGGGTGCGGGCGGCGGCGTGTCGCAGATCTTCGGCAAGCCGGTCTACCAGTGGCTCTCGCCCATCAATACCGGCAGCAGCCGCTATCGCGCCCTGCCGGATGTCGGCATGCAGGTGGGCGGTTGCCCGTACGGCGCGGTCACGCCCTGCAATGGCGGAGACACGGCGGTCAACG
The DNA here is from genome assembly GCF_000963885.1 of Tanticharoenia sakaeratensis NBRC 103193. Classification (GTDB taxonomy): domain Bacteria; phylum Pseudomonadota; class Alphaproteobacteria; order Acetobacterales; family Acetobacteraceae; genus Tanticharoenia; species Tanticharoenia sakaeratensis. Next base: position 18,733 of record NZ_BALE01000006.1, on the reverse strand, counting down.
GCCACGGCAATACCCAGCGGTCCTACGTCATCGTGGCGGACGCGGGTTCCTATGTCGGGCTGATCGGCACCTCCGTCTCCTCGCCTGAGTTCGCGAGCGCCACGGCGCTGCTCGTGCAGCTGCATGGTCGTCAGGGCAACCTCAATCCCTATCTCTATCTGCTGGGTGCGCTGCAGAGTGCGACCGGCATCGATGACCCCATCTGGCCGACGACAGCCTTCCATCGCAATATTCCAGGCTACAACGGCGTTGTTTCGAACGACAAGCCGAAGCAGTTCGGCCGGTTCTACTTCAACTATACCGTGGGTAACGGCACGCCGATCGTGACGCACTTCATCGGCGCCCCGCTGGTCGCGGCCGCCGGCGCGCCGCAGACGTCCAGCAACCCGTAAGTCGTTCTCGACCCCCGTCGGCAAATGTCCTGCCGGCGGGGTTTTGCCTTGGAAATCCGTTTTCCTGGATGACGCTTTCCAGAGGATGCCGGGGCGGGTGCGCCCCGGCATCCTGCGTTGTTGCGATCTGGGGTGTTCCGGGCCTGCGGTGCATCCCGAGTTGTGGAACGGGGCTCGCGCGGGGCGATGGCGTGAGGCGCGGCGCGCTGATACGATCGTCGGCATCATGGATGCGCGCGCCCCCTTTCTCGATGCCTTCGAGCCCGAGGCTCTCGACCAGATCCTGCTGGCCCGGGGCGACTGCGACGCCCGGACCCTCGCCCGAGCGCGGCGCGTGGCGGAAGAGACCGGCAATACCCTTCCGCGTGTCCTGGCGCAGCTGGGTCTCGTCGGCGAACGCGCGCTCGCCGATGCCTATGCAGCCCTTCTGCATGCGCCTCTGGCACGGCCCGAAGATTATGCGGCAATCGATGAACCGGTCTGGCCGGAACGGCTGAATGCCCGGTTCCTGCGGCATGCGCGTGCGCTCCCGCTCAGGTTGAGCGACAACACGCTGTGGCTTGCGATGGCCGATCCGCTCGATCGCTTCGTCCATCAGTCCGTGCGGCTTGCAACGGGGGCCGACGTCAGCCCGGTCGTGGCTGTTCCTATCGAACTCGATGCGGCACTGGCGCGCCTCTACCCCGAAATCGAGCCGGGTGCCGAGCCCGATGCCGACGGGGCCGGGGAGGCGGGACATGAGGCGGATGCCGACCGGCTGCGCGATCTTGCCTCCGAAGCGCCCGTCATCCGTCTGGTCAACCAGCTCATCGCGCGCGCCGTCGAGACGCGGGCCTCCGACATCCATGTCGAGCCGTTCGAGGATGCGTTGCGCGTGCGCTATCGTTACGACGGCGTGCTGCATGAAGGCGCGGAGCATCCCGCGCGTCTGGCACCTGCCATCGTCTCTCGCATCAAGATCATGGCCCGGCTGGACATTGCCGAGCGCCGCCTGCCGCAGGACGGACGCATCCAGCTCGCCGTGCGCGGGCAGGACGTGGATTTCCGCGTCTCCACCGTACCGTCGCTCCACGGCGAGACGGTGGTGCTGCGCGTGCTGGACCGGAGCGCCACGCGCTTCGATTACGCGACACTCGGGCTTTCGCCCGACATCATCACGCAGTTTCGCGAAAGCCTTTCCCTGGCCAACGGCATCGTGCTCGTCACGGGCCCGACGGGCTCGGGCAAGACGACGACGCTCTATACCGGGCTTTCGGGCCTGAACACGACGAATCTCAAGGTCATCACGATCGAGGATCCGGTCGAATATCAGCTGGCCGGGATCGCCCAGATGCAGGTCAAACCGCAGATCGGGCTCGACTTCGCCCATTGTCTGCGTGCGATCCTGCGTCAGGACCCCGATGTCATCATGGTGGGCGAAATCCGCGATCTGGAAACCGCGCAGATCGCGGTGCAGGCGGCACTGACCGGTCATCTCGTGCTGTCCACGCTGCATACGAACTCGGCCGCCGCCACGATCGCCCGCCTGCGCGACATGGGCCTCGAGGACTATCTTATCGCCACCGTCCTGCGCGGCGTGCTGGCCCAGCGTCTCGTGCGCAGGCTCTGCCACGAGTGCCGCCAGCCGGAACCTGACGCGCCAGCGCTGATCGAGGCATTCGGCCTCAAGCCCGGTCCCGGGCAGGGCCTGTGGCGCGCGTGCGGCTGTCCGGCCTGTCGCGGGACGGGCTATGCGGGGCGTCTGGCGGTCGCCGAATTCCTCAAGCCGTCAGCCGGGATTGCCCATCTCATCAGCACGCATGCCGATGGTGCCGTGATCGCGCAGGCGGCCGAGGCGGAGGGCATGGTGCCGATGCTGCGCGCGGGGCTCGCGGCAGCGCTCGACGGCGAGACGACGACGGCCGAAGTGCTGCGCGTCCTGCGCAGCGATGGCTGATCCGTCATGACGCTCTATCGCTATGTGGCGCTGGCACCCGATGGCGCGCAGCGAATGGGCGCGTTCGATCTGGCGGACGAGGCGGCGGTCATCGCGCGGATCCGGCGCGAGGGGCTGCTCCCGGTCTCCGTGACGCCTGCCGATACGGTACGGACGTCGCGCTTCATGACGGCCCTGAACATGCCTGCGGTCTCGAGCGGTCCCGGCCTGCGTCGAGGCGAGGTCGTCGAGATGATGCGCGAGCTCTCGCTGATGCTGGGTGCCGGGCAGGATCTCGACCGGTCACTGCGCTATGTCGCGGAATCGGCCAGCCGGCCGGCGGCGCGCGTCCTGCTCGGCCGTCTGCGGGACCGGGTGCGGGACGGGCGGTCGCTTGCCGATGCGATGACGGAAACGGGGCGCGGATTCTCGCGCCTGCAGATCGGCCTGGTCCGGGCCGGCGAGGCGTCGGGCACACTGCCGGCCGTTCTGGCCGATCTTGCCGCCTTTCTTGAGCGCGAGGCGCGGCAGAGCGCCAGCCTTCGCACCGCGATGATCTATCCCGGCGTGCTGATGGTGGCGTCCATCGGCGCGATCGTCATGCTGCTCACGGAAATCCTGCCGCAGTTCACGCCGCTGTTTGCGGAGAATGGCGCGGTCCTGCCGTTGCCGACCCGGATCGTGATCGCGGCGGGAGACTGGGTCGGCCGCTATGGGCTGCTGGCCGTGCTGGCGGCGATCATGCTCGGCGTGGCAGCCCGCGCGGCCCTGCGGGTGCAATCCGTCAGGCTCTGGGCCGACGGATTTCGCCTGCGCCTTCCGATCGTAGGCGGCGTCTCGCGCGAGGCGATGGCGGCCCGGCTGTGCCGCACGCTGGGCACGCTGCTCTGCAGCGGCGTGGCACTGATCCCGGCACTGGGGATCGCGCGTGACGTTCTGGGAAATGCGGCGGGCGTGGCCGCGCTGGATGCCGCGGCCCTGCAGGCCCGCCAGGGCGGCGGACTGGCGCGGCCACTGGCCTCGGCCGGACTGTTTCCCAAGCGGATGACCGATTTGCTGGCGCTGGGCGAGGAGACGGCGCAGCTCGGGCCGCTCGCGTTGCGCGCGGCCGAGATCCATGAGGAGCGCGTGCGCGTCCTGCTGCAGCGGCTGACGGCGCTGCTGGTGCCGGGAATCACGATCGTCATGGGCGCGCTGGTGGCGGGCATCGTCTCGGCGCTGCTGTTGGCCATGATCGGCCTGAACGATCTGGCCCAGTGATCAGTCTCATGATTGGCCCCACGACCAGCCCCGTGCAGCGCGCGTCGGCACACGCGATCAGCGGCGATCAGGCTGCCGGCACCGCAGCGCCGGGATATGGCCGCTTCGACGAGTGCGTTCCCACAGGGCCGGCGTCGCGCGGAGGTCTGGCTTCGGTCCGGTCCGGAGCCGCGTCATCGGGGGCTTCATGCCGCATTGCGCCGTCGGCACATGCACGACCCGCGATACGCGTCTGTCCGGAACGGCGGATCGAACACAGCAGCAGCGCGGGCTTCACCCTGCTGGAAGCGCTCGTGGCGCTGGCGATCGCGGGCATCGCCCTTGCGGTCCTGCTCGGCGCGGTCGGCACCGGACTTGGCGGCGCGGGCCGGGCGGCCCTGCATGCGCGCGCACTGTCGGTCGCGCAGTCGCATCTGGCGGCACTCGAAGGGGCCGTCGTGCCGCAGTCCGGCATGCAGGAAGGGGATTCTGACGGGTTCCACTGGACCGCCCGCGTCTCGCCCGTCCTGCAGGGCCCCGAGCCGAGTGCCGCGGGCGGGGCGCTGTTGGCGCTCGATGTCTCCGTGCGGCACGGCGATGCGGAACTCGCCCATCTCAGCGGACGCCGAATCGGGCCCTATACGGGTGGCGGCTGATGCGCCGTCAGGCGGGGTTCACGCTGATCGAGATTCTCGTGGTTCTCGTGATCGTGGGCATGTTGATGGCGGCCCTCTGGAGCGGCCTGCGCATCGGCGTGCGCGGCTGGCATCGCGTGGCGACGACGGCGCAGACGCTCGAGGCCCGTGGTACGGCCGAACGCGTGCTGCGCCTTGCGATCCGCAATCTGGCGCCGGACAATCCGGATTGTCAGGGCGACGAGCAGCATCTGGTCTGCGCGGGCATGCTGCCGGACGCGCAGACCGGGCGCATGACGGCGGTCATTCTGGCGCTCGGGATCGAAAATCAGGCGCGGCTCGTCCTGCGCTGGCAGGCAAGACCGCCGGGCCTGCGCCAGTCGGGCACGGAGCCGATCCGCAATGCTGTCGTGCTGACACCGGCCTCCTCCCTGTCGTTGCGGTATTTTCGCCCCGGCGCGGGCTGGGTCGATCGCTGGCGCGCGGGTGACGGGACGCCTGATCTGGTGCGTGTCACGATCGGTGGCGGCCCCGGCGCATGGCCTGCGATCGTCGAACATCCGATTGCCGTTTTTCCGGCAGCGCAGTGAGGGGCGCGTGAAGGAATTCGAGGCCATGGCCCGTGCATTGGCAGCGGCGGAGGAAGCGGCAGCGCGCGGGGAGGTGCCGGTGGGCGCCGTCGTGCTGGGGCCGGATGGCGACGTGCTGGCCGTGCAGGGTAATGAGGTCGAGTGCGCATCGGATGCGAGCGCGCATGCCGAGCTGCTGGCAATGCGCACGGCCGCAAGCCGTCTGGGGTCGCCGCGCCTTGCGGATTGCACGGTGGTGGTCACGCTGGAGCCGTGTCCGATGTGTGCGGCGGCCATGGTCCATTTCCGCGTAGGCCGCGTGATATTCGGTGCATACGATCCGAAGGGCGGCGGTGTGGATCATGGGCCGCGCGTGTTCGAACGCCCGGGCTGCCTGCATCGTCCAGAGGTGATCGGCGGTGTGCGGGAGCGGGAGAGCGCGGCCCTTCTGCGGGGCTTTTTCAAAGGGTTGCGACAGGGGCGCCCCGGCTGAACGGCAGGAGGCCTTGTGCGTTACGCAAGTTTCACTCTGCCGTATGATCGCTGATGGCGACATTCCGGCTAGATAATATGCCTGACGTCCGCCGGATGGCGGACCCAACATTGCTGGTTTTTGGGAATATCATGCCTGACGTGTCTTTCTCGCTTCGTCGTGCAGCTCCGGCGCTGGCGGCAGCTCTCCTGCTCGCCTCGGGGCTCTCGCCCGCCGCCCGCGCCGCCAGTGCGCCCGCGGGTGCCATTCAGCCGACGACCCAGCTGCAGACGCTGCCCAACTTCGTTAATCTGGTGAAGCAGGTGAAGCCGGCCGTCGTCTCGATCACCTCGCATATCCGTGCTGACGTTGCGGAACAGGAAGAAGGCGGCGGCGGCCAGCAGCAGATGCCGTTCCCGTTTCCGTTCCCGTTCCAGATGATGCCGCAACAGCAGCAGAAGCGGACCGTCGAGGCGCGCGGCTCGGGCTTCCTGATCTCGAACGACGGCTACATCGTCACCAACAACCACGTCATCAAGGGCGCGACACGCGTCAGCGCGACGCTGGACGACGGAACCACGCTGCCGGCGAAGATCGTCGGCCGCGACGAGAAGACCGATCTTGCGCTGCTGAAGGTCAAGCCGAACGGGACCATGCCGTTCGTGCAGCTCGGCGAGAGCAACAACGTCGAACCCGGCGAATGGGTGGTCGCGATCGGCAATCCGTACGGCCTCGGCGGAACCGTAACGGCGGGTATCGTCTCGGCACGCGACCGCAACATCAATCTCGGCCAGTATGACGACTTCATCCAGATCGATGCGCCGATCAATCACGGCAACTCGGGCGGTCCGCTGCTGAGCCAGGACGGCAAGGTGATCGGCGTGAACGCCGCCATGCTGGAGCCGTCGGGTGGTTCGATCGGCATTGGGTTCGCGATCCCGTCCGATACGGTGCGCAATGTCGTCGATCAGCTCCGCAAGACCGGTCACGTCACACGCGGCTATATCGGCGTGCTGAGCCAGGCGATCACGCCGAACATGGCGCAGGCGCTGAACCTGCCGCAGGGCGAGCCGGGAGCACCGGCCGAAGGCGCTCTGGTCGCCAGCGTGGAACGCAATTCTCCCGCCGCCAAGGCCGGACTCAAGACCGGCGACGTCATTACGACGCTCAATGGCAGCCGCGTGAAGGACCCGCACGATCTGGCCGTGCGCGTTGTCTCGATGGCGCCGGGCTCGCAGGTCTCGCTGGGTATCCTGCGCAATGCGAAGCCGCAGAGCGTCAACCTGACCATCGGTAACGGCAACGGGCATGACGGCAAGCCGGCCATGGGCGATCACGACGACAGCAGCCAGAGCCCCGGCCGTCTCGGCGTGTCCCTCGCGCCGCTGACGCCGGACATCCGCCAGCAGCTTGGCCTCGATGACAGCGTGCGCGGCGCCGTGGTGAGCGAGGTCGCACCCGGCTCGCCGGCCGAGCAGGCCGGACTGCATGCAGGTGACGTGATCGCGGCGGTCGGCGATCGTCCGGTCGAGACACCGGCAGCTGCGGTCACGGCCGTCAAGGCGGCGATGGGCAAGAACCGCCCGGCGCTCCTGCGGATCCTGCGTGACAACCAGGTGCTGTTTATCGCGGTCGCACCCGCGGGTCAGGATCAGGGCGATGACAACGGCAATGGCGACAACGGTGGCGGCGACAGCAACTGACGCGCAACCGTCAGGACGTGCGGCGGATCAGATTTCCGCCGCACGATCCAGTCGGCGATAGATGAAGGCAGGCGTCAGGGCCGCGATCGAGAGGGCGCCGGGCGCCAGCATGGTGGCGATGTGCGGTTGCGAACAGTGCAATCACGGTCAGCGTCAGGCCGAGCATCATCGCAACCTTGAAGCCCGTATGAAGCATGCGGGCGCTGAAATGGGCCATCGGCCCGTCGCGATAATTCGGGATCAGCCACTCGCCGGGATAAAGAACGTAGACGACTTCCGTCAGGACGAAGAAGCGTAGGCCACAGCCCCGATGATGGTCAGGCGCGGATCATGATGACCGGACGTGGCCGTCGACCAGCCGAGACAGACCGACGAGGCTGCGAGGGCACCGATACGCAGCGCAAGCGGGATCCGCTTCAGGGACCGGACGTGTGCTCTGGCGTCAGGATCGGCTAGCGGTCGGGTGCGACCAGACGCTATCGGCGAGGATGAGGAGTGCGCAGAACGCCATGCAGTCCGGCCGTCCCGGAGGGTTATGATGGCCATACATCCACACGCCCAGGGGCCGGTAGATCGACGGGATCAGCAGGGCGACGGGCGATAAGAGCCAGCGCAGCTATTGGCTGGTGGTATTCGGAAACCGGTCCACACGACGCTGGATACCGGACATCTTGCTGCTCCGTCGCTGGCATGTAACTTCTAGGTTGCGTGCCAGCGGCGCAAGACCAATCGTCCGGGGCGTGATCGCGCCGTCAGACGGCGTCGAGCAGGGCCGCGACATCGTTCTTTGTCGTTGCGAAACAGGTGACAAGGCGGATCAGGATGCCATCGACCCCCGGTGGCGTGGGCCACCGATAGAACACGTATCCGGCGGCTTCGAGCGCCTCGACGCGCGTTTCCGGCAGGACGGCGAACACCTCGTTGCTCTGGGTCTCGAACGGCAGCAAGACGCCCGAGCGCTTGGCGAGCCCCGTGGCCAGGAGCGACGCCGTCTCGTTGGCGGCGGTCGCGTTGTGCCGCCATAGATCGCCCTCGTAAAGCGCCAGCATCTGGGCCGCGACATAGCGCTGCTTGGACCACAGATGGCCCGATCGCTTGATGCGGCGCAGGAAATCCGCCTCATGCGCCCGTGCGCGGCCGTTGTGGAAGAACACGATGGCTTCCGCCGCCATGGCACCGTTCTTGGTGCCGCCGAGCGTCATCACATCCACGCCGGCGCGCCATGTCACGTCGGCGGGCGAGCATCCGAGGTGGACGATGGCATTGGACAGGCGCGCGCCATCGAGATGAACCGGCACATCCGCATCATGCGCGGTCTGTGTCAGGGCGCGAAGATGATCGAGCGGATATACCGTCCCCCACTCGGTTGCCTGCGTCAGGCTCAACGCACGGATCGGGCTCGTATGGATTCCGCCATGGGCATTGTCCGTCAGCGCGCGCGAGACGGCATCGGGATCCATGCGGCCATCCGCCGAGGACAGGGTCAGCAGTTTGGCACCGTGGGTGAAGAACTCGGGCGCGCCGCCTTCATCCGTTGCGATATGCGCGCTCTCGTCGCACAGAACGGCACCGAAGGGCGGGGTCAGGGCCGAGAGGGTCAGGCTGTTGGCGGCGGTGCCGGTTGCGACCGGATAGGCCGCGACCGGGGCCTCGAACACGTCCGACAATCGGGCGCTGAGCGCTTTCGTCAGCGGGTCGTTGCCATAGGACATCGCATCGCCCTCGTTGGCGCGTGCCAGGGCTGCCATGACCTCGGGGCAGACAGGCGATGTGTTGTCACTTGCAAAGTTCTTGCGTATTGCGCCACTCAACGCACGTTTCCCTTTTCGTTCGATCGGATGGCCCGGATACTGTTCCAGGTACCCGCTTTCGGCCGATGACGTTGCCCCGATCCTCGCACGCCGCATGCCCCGGCGCCACTGGAAGGCCAGATGACGACGACCAGCCCGGATTCCAAGATCCCCAAGCCCGGGACCTCCGATCCGAAGATCATCGACGGACGTGCGATCGCAAAAACCCTGACGGCACGTGTGGCCGAAGGCGTCCGCGCGTTTCACGCGGAAACCGGCGCGACCCCGGGTCTTGCGGTCGTTCTCGTCGGCAACGATCCGGCAAGCGAGGTCTATGTGCGCAACAAGGCGCTGCAGACCCATCGCGCAGGCATGCGCTCGTTCATGCACATGCTGCCCGAAACGACGGGCGAGGCCGAACTGCTTGATCTGGTCGCGCGCCTGAACGCCGATCCGGCGATCCATGGCATTCTCGTGCAGCTTCCGCTGCCGAAGCAGATCGATCCCGTGCGCGTGACGAATGCGATCGCACCCGAAAAGGACGTCGACGGGCTGGGCGAGGTCAATGCAGGGCGTCTGGCGCTCGGCATTCCCGGGATCGTGCCCTGCACGCCGCTGGGCTGCCTGCTGCTCCTGCGGTCGGTCCATGCCGACATGCGCGGCAAGCATGCGGTCGTGATCGGGGCATCGAACCTCGTCGGCAAGCCGATGGGGCAGCTTCTGCTGGCCGAGAACTGCACGGTCTCGATCGCGCATATCGACACGCGCGATCCGAAGGGGCTGGCGCGCGAGGGTGACATCCTGGTGGTGGCGACAGGGCGCCGCGCCCTGGTGCAGGGCGACTGGATCCGGCCGGGTGCGACCATCATCGACGTGGGCATCACGCGGGTGCCGGCGGCTGACGGCAAGACGCGCCTCGCAGGCGATGTCGATTTCGATGCGGCCTATCCGATCGCAGGACACATCACGCCGGTTCCGGGTGGCGTCGGCCCGATGACGATCGCCTGCCTCCTGCACAATACCTTGCACGCGGCACAGCTCGGCGCGGGCCTCGATCGCTCCGGGCTGCTGGACGATCTCCGTTCGGAGAGCGCCTCATGACACGCATTTCGGTCGAGCTGGTTCCGCGCGACGAGGCGCGCCTGCGCGAGGACGCGGCGGCCGTGCGCACGCTGATGCCCGGTGCGTCCCTGCTGAACGTGCCCGATCTCACGCGCTTTCCCCTGCGCGCATGGGATGCGGCCGCGTTGCTGCGTGGCGAAGGCTTTGCGGACGTCATTCCCCACATCCGCGCGATCGACATCGCGCCGGGCGCGCCGCTGCCCGGCGCCGACGATCCCGATCTGCGCGAAGTGCTGGTGGTGGCGGGCGATCCGCCGGCCGATCCGGCGCAGCGTGTCTGGCCCAACACCGCGACCGACATCATCGGGCGCTATCGGCGTGAATTGCCGCATCTCGCGGTTTATGCCGCGTTCGATCCCTACCGGCGCGCCCCCCAGCACGAGCTGTCCGAGATCGCGCGCAAGCGCGACGCGGGCGCGTGCGGGTTCTTCACGCAGCCTCTGTTCGACCGGGCGATGCTCGACATATGCATGTCGTGGCTGCGGGACGAGACGGTGTTCTGGGGGCTCTCGCCCGTGATCGGGCCGAAATCGCGCGCCTACTGGGAGCGGGCCAACCGCGTCGTGTTCCCCGGCGATTTCGAACCGACGATAGAGGCGAACATCGCCTTCGCGCAGGATGTCCTGCGCGTTGTGCGGGAACGCGGGGACAGTGCCTATCTGATGCCGCTGCGCGTGAAGCTCGAGAACTATCTGCCGCCGCTGCAGGACGTCCTGCAACCATGAACGGGGCCTCGCGGACTCGCGCCGGCGGCCCGGAATGATTGACATGGGTGGTCACGCGCGGGAACCTGACACGATGATCAGTGAAACCGGTTCCGACACGCGGCTTGCCGCCGAGATCGAGACCCTGCTGAGCGCCCGTGCGTCCGCAGGGCCGGCCGGGGAAGCGGACCGTCTGCTTCGCGAGGCTCTCCGCGCCCTGCATGCGGAAGCCGAAGGTGCCCCCTGGGACGGCGCATGGCCGATCGGTGGCGGCGTCTGCGGGGCGCTGATCCGCAACCGGGACTGGTCGGATTCGCTGTTCGGTCCGGTGAGCGGGTGGTCGGAAGCGTTGCGGACGACCATCAGCAATATCGTGCATTCGCCGGTGCCGAAGGTGCTGATGTGGGGGCCGGAACACCGGCTGCTCTACAACGACGCCTACACGGAGATCCTGGGCGCGCGGCACCCGGCGGCGATGGGCGCGCGGCTATCGGACGTCTGGCCGGAGCTGACTGATTTTACCGCGGGCGTGCTGGCCGCGGCATGTCAAGACGAGACGGTGTTCTATCGGGACCACCCGATGGTCGTGCGTCGCAACGGCAGCGACGAACACATGACGTTCGACCTGGTCTATACCGCGATCCGCGAGCCCGGCGGCGCGATTGCGGGCGTCATGTGCACGATCCTCGACACGACCGGGCGCACCAGTGCCGAGCGTGCGCTGGCCCGCAGCGAGGCGGAGCTGCGGACGATCACCGATGCCCTGCCGCTGATGGTGGGTTATGTCGATCGCGACCTGATCTTCCGCTTCGTCAATCGATACTACGAGGGTGCCTTCGGGCGCCCGATCGATACGATCATCGGCCGTCATATCCGCGATCTTCTGGGCGAGAGCCAGTATCAGGCGCGCCTCCCGCTGATCGCGCGTGCGCTGGCGGGCGAAGCCGTGCATTGCGATACCGAAGTCATGCTGGCGGACGGCGTCCACCGGATCATGGAGCTGCGCTACATGCCGCGCATCGCCGATGACGGTTCGGTGGCGGGCTTTCATGTGCTCGTGCTCGACGTGCAGGATCGTGTCTCCCGCCGTCAGGCTCTGGAGATCAGCACCCGCCGGTTTCAGGCGGCGGTCGATGCCCTGGACGGATTGCTCTGGGTCGCCGACGTTCGCGGCAACATGTCGGGCGAGCAGCCGGGCTGGACGCGGCTGACGGGCCAGACGCGCATTCAGTTCTCGGGCCTCGGCTGGGCGGATGCGGTGCATCCCGACGACCGCGCGGTGAGCGTCGCGGGCTGGACCGAAGCCATCCGGCGTTCCGAGCCCTATGCGATCGAGCATCGTGTGCGGCGCTATGACGGCGTGTATCGGACGTTTTCGGTCCGCGCCGTTCCGGTGACGGACGACACGGGCGAGATCGTCGAATGGATCGGCGTGCATACCGACATCACCCATCAGCGCAACGCGGAAGCATCCCTGCACGAGCAGGCCGATTATCTGGCGCGGCAGGTGCGGCACCGTCAGCGCGCCGAGGACCAGCTCCGCCAGCTCAACGAGACGCTGGAAGCGCGCGTGATCGCCGAGATCGAAGAGCGCCGCCAGGCCGAGACGCTGCTTGCGCAGGCGCAGAAGATGGAGACCATCGGCAAGCTGACCGGCGGTGTCGCGCATGACTTCAACAACCTGCTTCAGGTGATTTCGGGCAACCTGCAGCTGATCAGCCGGGATGCCGCGGGTCTGGAACGGTGCGAGCGCCGCGTGGCGGCGGCCATGACGGCGGTCGATCGCGGGGCGAAGCTGGCCTCGCAGCTGCTTGCCTTCGGCCGGCGCCAGCCGCTGGAGCCGAAGGTCGTCAACGTCACGCGCTTCGTGCTCGGCATGGACGAGATCCTGCGCCGCGCCATCGGCGAGGGGATCGAGATCGAGACGGTCTACAGCGGCGGCCTGTGGAACACCTTCATCGACCCGGCGCAGATCGAGAATGCGCTGCTCAACCTCGCGATCAATGCGCGCGATGCGATGGACGGCATCGGCAGGCTCACGATCGAACTGGCGAACGTCCATCTCGACGATACCTATGCCCGCATCCATCACGAGGTGGAGCCGGGGCAATACGTGATGCTGGCCGTGTCCGACACGGGCTGCGGCATGTCGCACGAGGTGCTCGAGCGCGTGTTCGAGCCCTTCTTCTCCACCAAGGAGGAGGGCAAGGGTTCCGGGCTCGGGCTGTCGATGGTCTACGGCTTCGTCAAGCAGTCCGGCGGCCATGTGAAGATCTACTCCGAGCTGGGTCACGGCACGACGATCAAGCTCTATCTGCCTCGCGCGCTTCAGTCCGAGGACCGGGAAGTCTCGGTCGAGGCTGGCCCGATCATCGGCGGCAGCGAGACCGTCCTGGTCGTCGAGGACGATGAGGCCGTGCGCGCGACGGTCGTGGAGATGCTGGCCGAACTCGGCTACGGGGTGCTGAAGGCGACGGATGCACAGAACGCGCTTGCGGTGATCGAGAGCGGCATTCCCATCGACCTGCTGTTCACCGACGTCGTGATGCCGGGCACGATGAAAAGCCCGGAACTCGCCCGCAAGGCACGGGAACGGCTGCCGAACCTCACCGTGCTCTATACGTCCGGCTATACCGAAAACTCGATCGTTCATGGCGGGCGGCTGGATGCGGGCGTCGACCTGCTGTCCAAGCCCTATTCGCGCGAGGCCCTGGCCCGCAAGATCCGGCATGTGCTCGCCAACCAGAACCATCGGGCGAACCTTCTCTCCGAACGGCCTGGCCTTGCGTCCATGCTGCCGGGATTGCCGGGCCTGGCCGAAGACAAGGCTCTGACAGTCGATCCCGTCCGACCGTCTCCGATGGCCGACGAGGCGTCCGCGTCCCGAGGCTGCACGGTTCTTCTGGTCGAGGATGACGAGTTGATCCGGACATGCACGGCTGAAGTCCTGTCCGACCAGGGCTACACCGTGGTGGAGGCGGCCAACGCGAACGAGGCGATGATGGCCTTCGATGCCCGCCCGATCGACGTGCTGGTGACCGACATCAATTTGCGTGGCGTGTCCGGGCCGGATCTCGCCGCCCATGCCCGCGTGGCCTATACCGGCATGGCCGTGGTCTTCGCCAGCGGCGATGTCGGCAGTGTGCCTGACGGGCAGCCGTTCACCTACAAGCTCGCCAAACCGTATAACGGCGACGCGCTGGTCGAGGTGATCGAACAGGCGATCCGCATGCGTGCGACCCCGCTGAGCGACTGATCCGGACGCCGTCTCGCACTCCATGCGAGGCGGCCCCGGTTCCGCAAACGGGCCGCATGGCCTTTGAAATCCGATGCTTTAGTGGAATGTTCGCGCAACAGGCATCCCCGGCTCATGGGCTGGGGATGCGATCTGACGTGGATCGACAAGAGAAAGGTGGTTTGCATGCAGGGCATGAAGGCCGGCGCATTATTCGGAACGGCGCTTGCGGGCATTCTGGCATCGAGTGTACCCGCGTGGGCGCAGACGGCCGGGAGCCCGACAGACGAAGCCCGGGTGAAGGGGGCTGGAACATCCGCAGGTGGGGCCGCGCCCATGGCTGCCGACATCTTCGCGCCGCTGGCCTATCCGCAGCCGGAGAATGCCTATCGCGCCGGCAGCGGCCTGCCCGGCCCTGCGTACTGGCAGAACCGCGCGGACTACAGCATCGCAGCCCGTATCGACCCCGCGACCCATGTCCTGTCCGGGTCCGAGACCATTACGTACACCAACAACAGCCCCGATACGCTGGACGTGCTGTGGATCCAGCTCGACCAGAACATCTATCGCCCCGATTCCCGCGCGGCCTCGGCTGCCCATGAGTCGCACGGCAGCCATCCCGGCATGACCAGCGTCCATACGGATGGCGTCGTCATCGAGCACGCGGCCGTCGATGGCGCGGCCGTGACGCCGCTCGTCTCCGACACGCGGATGCAGCTCCGGCTGGCGCGCCCGCTGCCGCCCAAGGGGCGCGTCGCAGTGCGGATTTCCTGGCACTATACCGTGCCGGGCACATGGGGCGGCCGGACAGCGGTGTCCGATACGAAGAACGGTCCGATCTACGAGATCGCGCAATGGTATCCGCGCATGGAGGTCTATGACGACCGGCGCGGCTGGAACACGCTGCCCTATCTCGGACAGGAGTTCTTCCTCGACTATGGCGACTTCGACTACAGCGTCGAGGTGCCGTGGAACTACACCGTCGCGGGTTCCGGTGCGCTGACGAACCCGAACGACGTGCTGACCGCGGCCGAGCGCGCGCGGCTGGCGCAGGCCGGACGTTCGGAGACGCGGGTGATGATCCGCACGCCCGCCGACGTGACCGACCCGCACAGCCATGCGGCGTCTTCCGGTACGAAGACATGGCATTTCCACATGGCGAACACGCGCGACGTCTCGTTCGCGGCCTCGCCTGCCTTCGTCTGGGATGCGGCGCATATCGACCTGCCGGACGAGAGCCCGGGCCCCGGCCGTCCGAAACAGCCGCGCCTTGCAATGTCGGTCTATCCGGTCGAGGGGATCGGCGCCCATGGCTGGGATCGGTCCACGACCTATGTGAAGCATGCGATCGAGTATTTCTCGTCCATGTGGTTCGTCTATCCGTGGCCGAATGCGATCAATCTCGGCGGATACGGTGCGGGGATGGAATACCCGGGGATCGTGTTCGACGGCTGGTCCGACCGCGATCCGGAACTGTTCTGGATCACGACGCATGAGCTCGGCCACGGCTGGTTCCCGATGATCGTCGGCACCGACGAGCGCCGCCGCGCCTGGATGGACGAAGGGTTCAACACCTTCATCGACGCCTATGCGTCCGATCACTTCAACCATGGTGAATTCGCACCCAAGCAGGATTCGGAATTCGCACCGAAAACCGGTGTCCCGGCGGATGACATCGTGCCGATCCTGACGGATGCGAATGCACCGACGCTCATGACGCCGGCCGATCTGGTGTCCGAGCGCTACCGGCACTCCGTGACCTACTTCAAGAGCGCCTACGGGCTGAAGCTGCTGCGCGAGCAGATCCTCGGTCCCGACCGCTTCGATGCGGCGTTCCGGCGCTATATCGCGGTCTGGGCGTTCAAGCACCCGGGGCCGTCGGATTTCTTCCGGATCATGGAGAGCGAGGGCGGCGAGGATCTCTCGTGGTTCTGGCGTGGCTGGTATTTCCGGAACTGGTCGCCGAATTATGCAATCGCAGGCACATCATATGTCGATGGCGATCCGTCGCACGGGCTTGTGGTGCATGTCGAAAACAGGGGGTCGCTGCCGCTGCCGGTCGTCCTGCGACGGGAATTCTCGGACGGAACACATGCCGATACCCGAATTCCGACCGAGACATGGATGCGCCAGAAGACGGCAACGCTGACGTTCCCCGGCGGCCCGAAGGTCACGCGCGTGCGTCTCGATCCGGATCACGTCATCCCGGACGTGGACCGGGCCGACAACGACGCGGAAGTGGGCGTGCACTGAAACAGCGGGGGCCTTCCCGGCCCCCGTCACCCCGCGCGGGAAGGGTTTTTCGGAGGTCGACATCACGTCGACATTCGACCCATCCGGAAAACCGGAGCTACCTCTCGGCATGTTTATGAAACAGGCCGGATCTTCCTGTCGTCGGCAGGCTTGTTGTGAACGATCGGGATGACGGGCCTGCTGTTCGCGCCGTTACCGGCGGAGGCGGCAGGACCACGATGCTGGCATTCTATGCGGATACGGTAGCGAAGGTTCTGACCGGCGTCGTCATCGTCGTAGCCTATCTCAATGTCACCGGCCGGAACCAGATCGCGCAGATGACGGCGATCGATCTGGTAGGCAATTTCATTCTCGGTGGCGTGATCGGCGGTGTTCTCTACAACCGCGACGTCACGTTCCTGCAGTTTCTGGCGCTTCTGCTGATCTGCATCCTGGTGCTGGCCGTCGTGAATTATCTCGCGCGCCATCGGGTCCGGCTGCGCGCGGCTTCCATCGGGCGGCCGATCCCGATCATCGAGAACGGACGCTTCGTCATCGAATCCTTCGAGGCGCACCGCACCCGGCTCGACATCGACGATCTGGCAACGGCCTTGCGCATGCAGGGCATTTTCAGCTTCGAGGGCGTCAGCTTCGCCCAGCTGGAGCCGACGGGGCATCTGAGCGTGATCCGCGAGACGGGGATGAACCCGTCACGGTTCATGGTCTTCCGCGGTGCGATCCTGAAGAACGAGTTGCACGAATCGGGCTTCACCGAAGCATGGGTGCAGGAGGAGCTGCGGGAAGCAGGTGTGGAGCGGATCGCGGACGTGTTCCTTGCGGAGTGGTGCCACGACCACATGATGGTCGTCCTGAACGACGGTCGCATGCGGGCCGGCAGTCAGCGTGCGGCGCGATCGGTGAATGCCAGCCGGCTGCCGGTCAAGGGCGAGGCGGGTCAGGACGGAACGACGGCTGCGGCGCCCTGGGCCGGCAGTGGACGATAGGGAATGGGAGTGTAGCGCGGCTGCAAAACGGCAGGGCGCGCGTTGTCTCACTTCCTGTGGGCGCCTTGCGAGATAGGAAGGCGATACCGAGCGCCGTCATTCGTGCGGCCCATCCGGTTGCGATGAACCTTCCCAAATCGCGGGACGCGGTCTGCAGGGATAGCGAGAAAGAAGCCACGCAGGACATGGCAGGCATCGGCAAAGGCTATGTGTGGCGCGATCCGTCCTCAACCGGCATGTCGGTTCTGCGGATGTCTTCACAAAACGACAGCCTGCCGTTCGAATGCGCGATGTCCGCTCATTGGGACGGACACGGACGCCCCGATAAGCGGCACTGTGCTTTTTTCGCGCGATGCGCGACGTGTGGCGCAGGCAGTGCTCAGGCCGGCTTCTTGAGGTCGACCGCATGGCCCGCCACGACCAGCGTCACCTGTTCCGCGATCTTTGCCAGTGTCTGGTGCAGGATGCCGGCCTCGTCACGATAGCGGCGTTCGAAGCGATCATCGGGCTCGAGGCCCATGCCGATCTCATGAGCCACCAGCACGCTCATTCCGGAACGAGCGTGCAGGGCGCTGATCAGACCTTCCGTCTCGGCCTCGATATCGCGGCCGTCGGTCAGGAGATTGAGCAGCCAGAACGTCACGCAGTCCACAAGTGCCGGACGGTCGGATTCCCGGAGCAGGGGTGTTGCGAGATCGGTCTGGGCCTCGATCGTCAGCCAGTTGGTGTGACGCCGCGCGCGGTGCGCATCGATACGGGCGCGCGTGTCGTCGTCCCAGGCACGGCTGGTGGCGAGGTAGCGCCAGGGCGCGGGCTGGGCCTGGATGAGGGCCTCGGCATGGCGGCTCTTGCCCGAGCGGGCGCCTCCGATCAGCAGGATGATCTGTCCCATGCCGGAAATCGTCTCCTCAACAACCGCCTGCGATCATCACACCAAGCCGCGTGACTTGGCCAGTGCATATGCGGCAAGGCTGACCATGCAGACGATTTCGCCGCGCGCAATCATCGCTTCGAATTCGCGCACGGGCATGGTCCGGCAGGTCATGTCGGCTTCGGTCGACTCGCGTTCGGGTGCGCCTGCGACAAGGCCGGTCGCGACGTAGACGTGGCCCTTCTGGTTGGAATAGCCAGCACCCTGGAACATGCTGCCTGCATGACGCATCTCGGCCGCGGAGAATCCGGTTTCTTCCCGGAGTTCACCGGCGGCGACCTGCTCGGGCGTCGCATCCGGGCGGCTTTCCCACATGCCCATCGGCAGTTCCCACAATGTCTCGCCGACCGGATAGCGGAACTGCCGCACGAGGGTGATCGTCGGGCCGTCGGGGCCATCGCCCAGCGGCAGGATCACGACGAATTCGCCGCGCTCGACCACGCCGTACAGGCCCTGCTTGCCGTCGGGGCGAATGAGGATGTCCTCGCGCAGGGCGGTCCAGGGATTGCTGTAGGCCACGCGTGACGACACGACCTGATATCCTGCGGCCATACGGGCGTTCGCGATGGGATCGTCCGACATTACCGTATCTCCGATCTTGTTTTGTTCATGTGCTTCCGCAACACTGGGCAGGCCATGGCAGACGACAGCACGTCGCAGCGCCCGGACCCGCCCGTCCGGCGCATCATCCACATCGATATGGACGCGTTCTACGCCTCCGTCGAGCAGCGGGACGATCCGACCCTGCGCGGCCGGCCGCTGGCAGTCGGCAGCGGCGAGGCGCGGGGCG
>NZ_BALE01000007.1 GCF_000963885.1 Tanticharoenia sakaeratensis NBRC 103193 | reverse complement strand
AAGCAGCAGGATATGAACCGGATTAACGTGGAACGGCTCTAGGGTTTGCGGATGTCGCTGCGGGCTTTCAGCGTCAGCCAATACATGTCGACGTGCAGTGCCAAATGGATCTGGTGAGTTAACCCAGGCCGGCGCCGGCGCCATTTGGAGAGCTGGCTCCTGTGAGCCTGCTCAAGTTCTGCGCCTGTCCGGGGTGAACAGAAGGTGCTGAGCGATGCCGCGTCGTACGGATCCAAGAGACATAATGACGCCTGTCTTCCCAGCCCAATAAGGGAGAAAGGCGTCAAAATGATTGCGAGCCCTCCTTCAGGGAACTCCGATCAGATCGAAGAATGGCTTGTTGTGATCGGAAAGCTGGTCCCGCGTGTTCTCTTCACGCAGACGCTCGCGGATCAGGGCGGCCCGTTCGCGATACGTGGCGTAAACGTCATGAAGGGCTTCTGCCATTCCCGGCAATCCCTTGAGCATCTCCAGCTCTGCAATCAGACGGTCACGCTGCGATGCCAGCCAGTGATCCTGCCCGGAACGCATGTCGCCATGGATCTGGGACATGAAGTTGCCGATCCAGCCGTCAACAAAACTGCGCAGGTCGAGCCCGCTTTTCGAAGGATTGTCTCCCCGGTTGCGCGACGACTTCCACATCCACTCTTCCGGCGATTTGTAGAAGTAGTGGTAGATTCCGATGTTTTCGAAGATGACGTGGTCCGCGAACCCTGCGCTCGCGGGCATTCCCCCCGGCGGAGAGCGCCATTGATGGGGAGATCCGTCCGCAAGGCACATCGTTATGGCATAGCGGGAAGACGCGAGCGGATGATGAGCCTGCGACTGGATGACCTGCGCCGGACGGAACATCGATTTGACGAGGCGGCTCCCTGCATCTCCAATGACATCGTACCGGACGAAATTGGTATTCCGCAGCGTCAGTGGCTCCCGGAACAGCGTCTCCTCTCCATCGGCGAGAGGTTCAGATGCCAGGAAGCGCCAGTTCAGCGAAATGACGTCGACCGGACGTGTTTCTGTCCAGCGGAGATAGTCGTCGATGTTCGGGAAATGCTCTGGATTGAGCGCGATGAATTCGTCGCCGTCGAGCACCTGAACCCAGGTGAAATCGAGGATGTCGGGAACGATTCCCAGTGCATGGCCGTAGGCCTTGTGCTGGGCGGCCGCACCCGGCTCAAGCGGATTGTCGATCCAGGTTATGATGCCCTGTTCGGCCAACGTCCGCAGGACGCCATCTGAGCGATCGTCGTTATCGTTGCTGTATAGGAAGAACCATTCGATCCCGAGCGCACGATGGTAGGCGATCCATTCGAGCAGATAAATTCCTTCGTTCCGCACACAGGCCAGAATCGCAGGCCCGCGGGTCGGGATCACGCTGCGGCGCATCGCATGAAGGCATGCATGGGCAAGGCTGCCCGCATCCCCGTGCAGGCCGACGATGCCGAGCACAGTCTGTGTTTTCGGACACTCGTAGTGGGCTGCAGGCACTGTGCTGCCGTTCTCGTCCCGCCGTGCCAGCCACTGCCTGAGCGCCGGGATGCCGTCGACGGCCCACGGATCGTTCGGTAGCTGGACGGCCAACTTCTCGCACAAGGCCTCATCATGCAGCAGCCGGGCGGCAAGCGCTTCCAGGCGGAACGTTGAAAGGAACGGCAGGGCTGCATCGAGCACTTCGGGAGTGCCGCCAACCTGATCGGCCCGAATCATGTCGACGATGGAATCGACGCTGATACCGCAGGAAAACATCAGATCGATCCGCTCCGCAATCAATTGCAGACGATCGGTAATGTCAGCGGATTCCAACGGCTGCAGGCGGAACGATTCCCAACCATAGACCTCGCGGCGATTGCCCTCGATGCGGGCATACCCGCTCCGTTCATCCGGGATAATCGCGGACAGGAACTGCGACATCACTGGATGCGACAGGGCAACTTGGTCCGGTTCGGGGGAAGGCTGGAGGCGAAGGGCAAGCGTGTGACCCGCGAGATCGGATAGAGCGATCCTCAACGGGACGGGGTGCTCGGCACCAACCAGAAACACATGCGACGGCATGGACGGTACGGCGATGGCCGCCACCGGCGCGTAGAGTTCCCCCAGGGCGTCGATGCGGGTCGCCAGATTGCCCAGCTCGCCATAGCTTTTTGCGTTGACGACGACCGCGTCATGGCTGGTAATTATCTGATAAAATGCCGACATCAGTCCTCAGATCCTATATGCCGAATTCACGCGGCTGATAACTTGGCTCGCGCCATCGTTTTTGGTGTTGGGCGGACGATCCGAGCTTGGTGTCCGTGAAATTTCCTTAAGGCTCAATGCTAAGATGCAGTCGGTATCAAGCGTAGAAAATTGAGCCATACTTCTTTTGTGGTGTTTTGGTCGAGAATTATGTTCTCGGCACCTAACGGAAGTTGGCATTCAAAAAACGCAAGCTCACCTACGTTGTGCACTAGATAAGATGGATCGACGCCTATTTCTTTTCCGTAATGATCAAATGCCCGAACGCGCAGGTCGTGCAATACGTTACGATCGCGCGCGGCGAAGATAACCGACGTGTTTTCGCCGGGAACATTAAGTGTCAAACGTCTTTCTTTTTCAAAGAAAATATTGATTTCAATATCGTAATTTGGAAGGGGTGCGACGACACGCGCGGCCTGTTGCTGAGGGGTGCCTAATTGCGTTGTTATAGTGCTGACGTCTATCTCATATGCTCCGCTAATTAAACGGCAATATTCCCTTGGTAGGAACTCGCGGGCGTCAGATAAAATCGGTTCACGGATGGCTGGGTGAGGGTAGACATGGTTGTGATGGTAGAGGCGAGAATACACTTCCAGATCATTTATAATGCGTGCCCGATTTCGTGACGAACCGTGCTCAAGATTCTCGACTGATATCAGGCATCGATAGTCTTGGATGAAATTGGAGACAATAAACTTTCTGTTTAACTCCGTCACAGGATGCACAAAAGTACGACCACTTGCCGGGTCAATTTCGCGCTCCAAATAGCAAGGTGCCCAGTCATATTGGTTAAGTGTATCGCAGTAGCTGGCTAAATCTTCAGTCTTCATCCCGGCGAGATGCATCTCGTGTGGCATGACGGCTTCGCCGATAGGCCATGTTTCAAGGCGTTGCGTGCGTTTCAAGTGTGACATCTCGAAACGGCGGCGCGCTATCAGCATGGCGGCGGTGCGGGAGAAAAACGAGATACAAAAAAGGCCTTTATGGATGTGCTGCGTGGTGTCGTAATAGCCTTCACAATTGCCGGTATGCGACCACCACTCATTGCGGCTGGTAACGTGTTTGTAGACGGCGTCGATCTGACGGGCAGCCATATCGTCGAAAATAGCATCGATATCGTTCTGAATGGCGACATCGTTTTCGACCGAGCTAATGTAGTCGTATTCGGGATGTTTCAAAATAAATAGATTCTGATGGTAGTCGCCGTTATACCAATAACCACCCAGATTGTCGCGCTCGCTACCCCAAGCAATACCGAGGGCCTCGATATCGCTGTAGGGAGTGAAGAAGACGCGTTCACTGCGTTGCAGGTCTTCGGGAATCTCACATGTGCCACGTGAGTTGTCATAGAGGATGAAGATGTCCGATCGGGAAGCATGCATCTTGCAACGGGCATAGGATCGGTCGATCGTGTCGTCCCATGAGTGGCACTTGAACAGCACGGCGGTCTTCTGAGGCATTGGGTAGGAGTGCTCGCGCTGTTGACAATACATTCGAACCATAGCGGCGTCGGCCCAACCTGACAATCAGCGCCGAGCGATCTGGATTCCAGATCGTCGTAGGTCTGGGGCGATCCATGACGGGTTGCTTGTGTCCAGCGCAGGTTTTGCGTTGGGCGTGAGGCATACCTAGTGGCGCGATGGCTAACGCAATGGACGAGCCTTAATTGGTCTGACCTGCAACTCCTTCCGCCGCATTCGCTCGATCGGATATCAGTGACGATCAAGGAGGAAATGCGTCGGGTGCCATGCCGTTGAGGCATGGCACCCGATTTAGAACGAACTCAGAGCAACGCGCTTCCACGTGTTTGTGGCCACACAGACGTAATGATAATTCGAATCGTCAGTGAACTGTCCTGTCGTGCAGGTGGAGGAAGAGGAGGAGGGGGTGTATAGACCTTCTTGATACATATACGCCGTAATATAGGCGTCACCTCCTTGGTAGGTCTTGGCTGACAGCGTGAGACCGCCAACCGACGGTGGGGCATACCAATACGAGTAGCCATTATTGTCGGACGGGACGAACTGGATCGGTTCTCCGGCCATCATAGCGATCGGTGCCGTAGAGTTCATTTGCTGGTCAAGCTTGACCTGCCCGCCGGGCAGCACGTCGATACCGCACGCGTTGGCACCGCATAGGGACAATCCACCTTGATTTGTGCCATTTTGGTTCCACACGATCTCGCCTGCACCATTTTGGCTCGGATCGAGTGAGTTTGCGTAACCATTGTCGACGATGCCGAGGTGGAAAGAGGCGCCTGAGATCCCGTTTGCAGTCGTGTTGTCCTTCTTGAGCCAGCCCATCAGGTTATAAGAGCTATCTCCGTCTACTTCGCCGGAGAACCCAAATAGCGTCTGAACTGGACGATTCACCCCGCCAAGCGTCTGCACACCTTCATTTCCATGCAGATAAAAACTATGTGATAAAATGGTATTCCCATCGCTGGGGCCATCAAGCTCAAGGGAATTGTGCACATCGCCTGAGATCGCCAGCCCGTAGCTGTCCGGCGTCAGGGCCGCGCGGCCGAGCGGAGTGCCGCTGTCGCCGGCGATGGAGATGGTCAGGCCATCGAGATGGACCTCGTTAGGCCGCGTCGCCCAATAGCGTAAATCCATTTCATCGCCAGTCAGGGCGTGCGCAAGGGCCGTGGCCTGTCCAATTGTCTGTGTCGCGCCGGTGGTATCATCACCCGCATGATATCCTTTGTAATCGAGGTATTCATTACGCGCGCTGCCGTCGTTGGGATTGCCAATGAAGACAACTTGTGATCCGTAATTTGAGGCCCATGTGTCCAGTGCATCGCCTGTCTGCGAGCCCGGAATCTGCCCGGTCGGGTGTGATGACGCTCCAGGTATGTCCCAACCGGAAACGTTGATTGTCGTTCCATCGGAACTCCATCCCGAGATTACGGATAGGTAGTAATTTTGTTGCGTAACCTTCTCGTTTCCCCAGTAATCTGTAGACGTGGCCGAAACGGACGTCGGGTTCAAGGTGTTCGTCGTGATATACATGCCGACGCGAAGCTGGGCCATCTGAGCAGTTGTCAGCGGTGTCTTAAGCACCACAGAGTTGGCCGTGTAACTCGCCACGTTGCCGACAATCATGGCCTCCACATTTGTCACGCCAATATACTGTCCGACGCCGTCTGCACCGCAGATATGGCCCGGTCCTTGCCGCCAGTCAGTAGCACATACACCGTTCTGCGAATCTACACTGGAACTCATCAGCAGGCTCTCGATCGCCGCTGCATTGAATGGCCCCCACGGTTGTCCGGTCACAACAAGGGAGCCGGGTCGTGCCTGATCGTTGTTCGCTGATCCATTGGTCGCGGCCCACCCTTGGGTCGGCAGTCCACCAATATACAGTGCGTCGGGCGACTGGAACGGATCCGAGATCCGGCTGTCGGACAGCGAGGTGCCGATCGGGAAGCGGCCGAGACTGATCAGAGGCTGCTGGCCCGCAGACGTCAGGGGCGCGCCCGTCAGGATGGGTGACGAAACGGGTGCGAGCACGGCGCCGCCGCCGACAAGAGCGGCGGCTTCCAGCCCGTTGATCGATCCCGTGAAATTGTTCGTCAGATTGCCGTGAGCATCGAGGCCCGCGATACCCGAAGGCTGGCCGATCAGGCTCGTTGTCAGGTTATCGCAACCCTGCGGTGCTCCATTGGCATCGAGCGAGCAGACTTGCTGGGTGACGACCAGCGGGTGCCATTGACCGTCAGACCCTTTGTAGGTGGAAACGAGCGGCGCATTGTTGCTGCCGACCGGCGTCGTCAGAAGCGTTTTGGAATACTGCCCCGTCTGGGTGCGATATGCCTGAATCGCGGAAGCTGCCGATGCGGCGGTTGGTAGCGCCACCAAGAAAATGAAAGCATTTGTATATCGAGAGGCCGGCATGCTCACGTCCCTGCTCTAAACGGAAATTGCTACCGCCTCCCGTGGAGGCAGCTCAAGGTATGTCAGATTTTCAATTGATAATACGGCTGCTCGAAAAGCTTGCGCACGCGCTCGAAATGGCCGTCGCGAATCAGATGTCGAGATACAAGCAGACTATAGTCTAATATAGAGAAAACCGCGTCGTAAGTCAAGTTTTGATGGCATTACCCCGGCTCTGACGGTCTTGTGGACGAGCCTGATGCAAATCTGGTCGATTCTTCCAGTTTGTCTTAAGTAAGGTGAGTGTCGGGTGGTCTCCCGCATGTGAGGTGGGAAAGCGGGCGAGGATCGGCTCGAAGAATTGGCCGACGATGGTTAAGCAGCTTTGCGCCGCTTCGTGGGGTCACTCATGCGCCGAAATGATTTTGTATTCCGATACGATCTGTTCGCCGGGTGCAAGACCCTTTGTTCGATATTGCCTGTAGTGGGGTCGTCGGATGCGTTGGACTTTATTTTCTTTGCCGCCTACGAGTAACGCGGTGTGTAAACACCACGCGCCACGGGTCTTGTTCTTGTTAAATTTTCGACATTGCGTCCGGCAAATCGCGGTCATCGCCGAGATCGACGTTTGGTCCAATGGCTCACCGGCAGTAGGCCTCCGGCATGCGGCCTCTGTCGCAACCCGGTGCGTTGCATGCAGGGCTCTTTCGTTAAAACAAAGCCTCGCGCTGAAACTGTTGGCGCCTTTTGCCTTGCTTCCTTCTTCTCTGCACGCCGCCCAAAAATCTGCACAGCAGCTTTTTCGCAGGAGATATTCTTTGGCAAAAGTAAAACTCTTTATAAATCCGCCATATTTTGGAAAACTTCTGATCTGCTTTCGAAGCCAATATGATGCATGTATTGGCGCCCGAGAGCGTCGGTGGGACCAACTAAAAGTCGCGGAGGTCATCTTAGGGAGGGGTATGCCCGGCAGAAATGCTCGAGGCGGCTGTCGGGCCGTCATGCAAAGGCATGCAGCCGCATCACGGAAGTTTAGACGCCGGTGAGCATAAGGCCAAGCTGACGGGCGTGTCCTTCGGAATCCTGGCGAGTCTGGCGAGAAGAGAGAGGCGGCGGTCGAGGCTCTTGAGTTCAAGGCGTCCGGTGATGCAGCGGCGGTCTGGGTGTTAGAGCAGAACCAGGCCACTCATTGACCTGTCATCACCCTATCGCGGACTGAAAAGGTATCGTCCCTGCCAGTTCAGAAGATCGGCGCGTCAGGGTTCGATAACGATGATTAGCGTCGTCGGCGGGAACGACCCGTTGACGGGTCATCGGTGTTCGCAACGGCTTTCGTTCCAGTCATCGATACGTTTCCGGGCACCCGGAGCAGCGATCGACCGAAAGCACTGCCGAATTTGCAGCGTGACAACCTGATTTTACGCTAACGCCTGACGCGATTGCCAGACAGGATTGGCGTCCCATAGGGGATTCGAACCCCTGTTGCCGCCGTGAGAGGGCGGTGTCCTAGGCCTCTAGACGAATGGGACGTGAGGCGTGGGCGCGTTCCTAGGGGAATATCGGCAAGATGGCAAGAGCCCATCGAACGCTGGATAGAGGTTTTACGCTGAAGGCAGCATTTCACCCAAAGGACGACCCGCGAAGAGGTGCACGTGGAAATGCGGCACTTCCTGTCCGGCGTGCTGGCCCATGTTGCTCAGCACGCGATAGCCGGCCTCTTCAAGCCCGAGCGTGTGGGCCACATGGCCGATCGCACGGGTCAGGCCTACGATCTCGGCATCGGTCGCACGCTGGCTGAAATCGGCGAACGATACGTAGGGACCTTTCGGGATCACCAGGATATGCATCGGCGCACGCGGTGCGATGTCGCGAAACGCCAGCGCATGCTCGTTTTCGAAGACCCGGTTGCAGGGGATCTCACCCCGGAGGATCTTTGCGAAAATGTTGTTCGGATCGTAAGGGCCGAGACCGCTGACAGCCATGGGGCTTGCTCCTTCAGGCGAGGGGATCGTGCGGGCGGGCAGCTTTTTCCGCAACACCGCTGGTGCCTTCGCGTCGGGCAAGCTCGGCCCACACGTCGTCGGGACGAATACCCACATCGACCCACATCACGACCAGATGGTAGAGCACGTCCGCACTCTCGCCGATCAGTTCGCGCGCATTGCCGGCCACGGCTTCGATCAGGCACTCGACGGCTTCCTCGCCGAACTTCTGTGCGATCTTGCGCCGCCCGCGGGCAAGGAGGCGGGCCGAGTGACTCAGGGCGGGATCGGCACCGCGGCGTGAGGTCACGACATCGAACAGCCTGTCCAGCACGTCCGCGCCTGTCTCGCGCGAGGGTGCTGTGCGCAGCTCCTTCAGCGCCGGCAGCGCGGATGTCTTCTTCGGGGCGGCCTTCTTTCCCGCCGCCTTCTTCTGCGGCGATTTCAGCGCCGCTTTCCCGACGGCCTTCTTCGGCGATGTCTTCTTCGATGGCGCGGCCTGTGCGCCCGTGTCCTGCTTTGCGGCCTTCGGCATTACCGTTGCGATCCCGTCACTATCGGCCGCACCGGCAGTCCTGCCTCATGCAGCGCATCCTTTACCTCGTCGACCCCGATCTGTCCGAAATGGAACACGCTCGCGGCCAGCAATCCGCTGGCACCCGTCCGTGCGCCATCGACAAAATGCGAGACCGCACCCACGCCGCCCGATGCAACGACCGGGATCGTTACGGCGTCACACACGGCACGCAGGAGCGCAAGGTCGAAGCCATTGCGGGTGCCGTCGCGGTCCATGCTCGTGAGCAGGATTTCTCCAGCTCCGCGCCGTTCGGCTTCCCGGGCCCAGGCAACGGCATCGAGGCCGGTCGGCTTGCGGCCGCCCTGCGTGAAGACTTCCCAGCCGCCCTTGCCGTCGGCGCGGGCATCAATGGCCACCACGACGCACTGGCTGCCGAACTTGATCGCGGCCTCGTTGATGAGCTCCGGCCGAGCGACGGCGGAGGAGTTCATCGCGCATTTGTCGGCACCCGCCAGCAGCAGGCGCCGGATATCGTCCACGCTGCGCACGCCGCCGCCGACCGTCAACGGCAGGAACACGCGGGCCGCTGTGCGGCGTACGACATCGAGAATGGTGTCGCGGTTTTCGACACTTGCCGTGATATCGAGAAATGTCAGTTCGTCTGCGCCGGCCGCATCGTAAAGGGCGGCCTGCTCCACCGGATCGCCGGCATCGCGCAGCGAGACAAAGTTCACGCCCTTCACCACGCGGCCGTCCTTGACGTCGAGGCAGGGAATGACGCGGACTTTGAGCATCAGCGCAGGACCCGGAGCGCATCGGCAAGCGAGACGCGTCCATCATACAGCGCCCGCCCGACGATTACGCCCGAGATGCCCGGTGCATCCTTCGCGGCGTCGCGCAGGGCTTGCAGATGGGACAGCTCGCCGACGCCGCCGCTTGCGATGACAGGGATCGAGACGGCACGCGCCAGGGCCGCCGTTTGCGGGATATCGAGTCCTTCCAGCATTCCGTCTCGTGTGATTTCGGTGAAGATGATGGCAGCAACACCCGCATCCTCCATCCGGCGGGCAAGCTCGGTCGCATCCAGCTCGGAAATCTCGGCCCAGCCTTCGGTGGCCACACGGCCCTGACGCGCGTCGATCCCGGCCACGATCCGGCCCGGGAAGGCACGCGCGGCCTGCCGCACGAGGTCGGGATCCTTGACCGCGACGGACCCAAGGATCACGCGATCAACCCCGGCAGTCAGCCAGCGTTCGATGGCTGCCATATTGCGGATGCCACCGCCGAGCTGCACCGGCACGCGCGCGTTCGCCAAAATCGCCTCGATCGCACTGGCATTCGTCGAGCGTCCGGCGAAAGCACCATTCAGATCGACAACATGCAGTCGCTCGCATCCGGCATCCACGAAGGCGCGCGCCTGGGCGCCGGGATCGTCGGAATAGCGGGTCGCATCCTCCATTTCTCCACGACGCAGGCGCACACAGGCCCCGTCCTTGAGATCAATGGCGGGATACAGCGTCAGGGATGCGGTCATGGGCTGGCGATCGGGTTCAACGGGTTCGGGGCGTACGGCTGCGGACGGCGATGCTGTCGTCTTTGCAGGCGTATCGCCCAAGGGCAGGGTCAAGAACAGGCCGCGCACCGTGCGCCCTTCGGCACGGGCATAATAGGGATGCGTGCCCCAGTGCTCGAAGCCGAGCGAACGGAACAGGGACAGCGCCGCCGTCTGCGTCTCGCGCACGTCGCAGTTCAGCACCTTGCAGCCGAGATGGCGCGCACTGCGCAGCACGGCCTCGGCCAGCACGCGGGCCGCGCCCCGGCGACGGGCATAGGGCGCGACGTAGAAGCCCGTGAGCTGGGCCGTCATGGCCTGTGCCTCGTTGCTGCGAGGCGGACGGGCGATCTGGGCGGCACCCACGATCGCACCATCGAGCCGTGCGACGAACAGACTGCGCTCCGGCACCAGCAGGAGGCCGCGGAGATAGCGCTCGAGTTCCTGACGTGGCGGCGGATGCAGCCAGCCGAACCCGCCGCCGTCGAGGATGGCAGCCGTCGTGGCTTCGCACAGTGCCGACAGATCGTCGTCGTTCAGGCGATTGACCCGTTCGGCGGTCAGGCGGCCCTGCGGGGCTGCCCTGCGCGCATCGGTGCTCATTGTCCGTTCCAGTGAAGGAAATTCGCCATGATCCGCAGGCCCACGGTCTGGCTTTTCTCGACATGGAACTGGGTGCCGCAACGGTTGCCGCGCGCGACGATCGCGGGCACCGCGCCGCCATATTCCGCGCTCGCCACCAGATCCGCATCGTCCCAGTCGCTCAGGGCATAGGAATGGACGAAATAGCCGTGCGCATCATCGGGCAGGCCATCGGTCAGCGGATGGGCGCGGTGAATGCGCAGTTCATTCCATCCCATGTGCGGCAGGCGCAGCTTTTCGGCCCGCGCCGCATCCATCGGGGCCACATGGCCTGCAATCCAGCCCAGACCTTCGGTGCGGCCATGCTCCAGACCGTATTCGGCAATCAACTGCATGCCGACGCAGATGCCCAGAAACGGCGTGCCACCATCCGTCGCCTCCTGCATGGCAATGCGCAAACCTGACGACAGGCCATGCATGCAGTCCGCATATGCGCCCTGTCCCGGAAGGATGATGCGATCCGCATGGCGGACAGCATTGACGTCGCCCGTGATGCGGATGGTCGCATCCAGGCCGCTATCCGCAGCTGCGCGTGTGGCGGCCTGCGCCGCGGAGGCGAGATTGCCGCCATCATAATCGACGACGACGATATCGAGCGGGCGCGGGTTCATGCCGGAAGGACCGTGTTGTCTTCCAGACCCGCCCGGGCAGGGCGGGACAGGATGGCGGGATATTGATCGATCAGCCGCAGAAGGGCCGCACGCGGATTCGCGGCCATGACGATGGGGCCGGGTGAGGCACTATTCAGGCGCAGTTCCCACGCGCGGATCTCGGCGGTGAAGGCCGCGAAGCCGACGTGCAGGCTCAGATGCAGAAGCCATGAGATCGGCCCGGGCAACAGCGCGCCAAAGGACAGGCTTGCCGCGCCGGCGAGCAGGCCCGAGATCCATGCGCCATGCAGAAGCAGGCCGAACCAGCTGAAGACCAGCACACGCCAGGAAAACGCGTTCTTCACCATGACGGGTGTTCTCCCGCCAGGACGGAAAAACGCGCTGTAGGACTTCACAGCACGCCCTTGGTGGACGGGATGTGGCCAGCAGCGCGGGCATCGTGCGAGACGGCCATGCGCAAGGCACGCGCGCAAGCCTTGAACGCGCTTTCGGCGATATGATGCGCGTTGCGGCCGCACCGGTTCGTCAGATGCAGCGTGATCATGGCGCCCATGGCGAAGGCACGGAAGAATTCCTCGAACAGGTCGGAATCCATCTCGCCGATCCGCTCGCGCGGGAAGTCGATCGACCATGCAAGATAGGGCCGGCCTGAAATGTCCACGACGGCCTCGCACAGCGCCTCGTCGAGCGGGACGAGGGCATGGCCGAAGCGCGTGATGCCGCGCTTGTCGCCGATCGCCTCGCGAAACGTCTCGCCCAGCGCGATCCCGATGTCCTCGACGGTATGATGGCAGTCGATATGAAGATCGCCGCTCGCCCGCACGTCGATGTCGATCATCGAATGGCGCGCGAGTGCCGTCAGCATGTGATCGAAGAATCCGATTCCGCTGTCCACGACGGCGGTGCCCGTCCCGTCGAGGTCGAGGCGGATCGTGATGTCGGTCTCGCCGGTGATGCGATGACGTTCGGCGCGGCGCGGGGTGTGTGGCTCGGACATGGGTTTCACTATAGCCAAGCTGGCCTTCTGCCGAAACCCGCGCGCCGGGGAAACGGCACGCATCATCGCGCGCCGCAATCAGGCGTGGTTCGAAGGGTGAGATGGCGGCCATGCATGACGGGCTTGGCGTGGCGCGCGCGCGGGTCCATCTAGGACGCATGAGCAAGACCGATCGTGCCCTCGAAGCCCTGCTGTCCCGTGCCTCCTGCGATGATCTGGTAGATCCGGCGCCTGATGGCGCCATGCTGGAAACGATCCTGAGCGCCGGACTGCGCGCGCCCGATCATGGCAAGCTGCGCCCCTGGCGCTACGTTGTCATCGAAGGCGAACACCGCGCGGCATTTGCCGATCTGGTGCTTAAGGGCATGCGTGCGCGTGATCCCGACGTGCCGCAGAAAAAGCTCGAGAAGCGTCGCAAGCGGTTCGGCGAAACGCCGATGACGATCGCGCTCGGCATGCATCTGCGTCCCGACAACAAGATCCCGCTGGCCGAACAGGAAGCCGCCGTCTCGGCAGGCGTCATGAACGTCCTGAATGCCCTGCATCTGGCCGGATTCGGCGGCCTGTGGGTAACAGGGGACGTTGCGGACGATCCGGGCGTCTGTGAGGCGCTCGGGTTCGCCCCGCCGCATCGGCTCGCCGGCTTCCTGTTCGTCGGGACGCCGGAAGAGACGCCACGGTCGAAACGCGCGGATATCGAGGACTACATGGCGGTGTGGAAAGGCAAGCCCGTGCGTTTTGGTGCGGACAAGGACTGACATGATGTCCGATCTCGCGCCCGGAATGGCGTATGACGTTGCAATCGTCGGCGCGGGACCGGTCGGGCTCGCCGCCGGGATTTCCTTTGCGCGACGCGGCTATCGTACCTGCGTGCTCGACCGCACGCCGGAGCCGTTTCTGGCCGAACCGCGCTTCGACGGGCGCGAGATCGCGCTGACGCATCATTCGGTGCGGTGGTTGAAATCGGTCGGCGCCTGGGATGCGATCCCGGCGGACGAGGTTTCGCCGCTGAAGACAGCCCGGATTGAAAGCGGTCGATCGGCACCGCCCTTGCTGTTCTCCCCGCTTTCCGGTGCGGAGGGAGACGCGCTGGGCCATCTGGTGCCCAATCACCTGATACGCCGTGCGCTGTATCGCGCAGCGAGCGGGCAGGAAGGGCTGACGCTCATTACCGGTGCCATGATCGAGCGGGCTCATGCCGGGCGATCCGGCGCGGACGTGAGATTGGGAGACGGACGCGCGCTGAGTGCTCGTCTGCTGGTCGCGGCGGACGGCCGGTTCTCGGCCCTTCGTGAGCAGCACGGCATCGGCGCCGTTGTCCATGATTTCAATCGTTCGATCCTGGTTTGCCGCCTGCGCCAGCAGCCTGCGCATGACGCGGTTGCCCTGCAATGGTTCGACGAGGGCCAGACCGTGGCCCTCCTGCCGGTCGCGCCGGACGACGCGACGCGCGCAGGCGAGGGAGACCGTGTGTCTCTGGTGCTCACGCTGCCGAAGGATGATGTCGCGCGTCTGACGCAATGCCCTGACGACGTGTTCGAGGCGGAGGTCTCGGCGCGGCTTCAGGGACGGGCCGGCGATGTGCGGCTGCTCAGCCCGCGCTGTTCCTATCCGCTGGTCACGACTTTTGCGCACCGGTTCCAGGCCCCGCGTTTCGCGCTGGCCGGGGACGCGGCGGTCGGCATGCATCCGATCACGGCACATGGCTTCAACCTGGGCCTTCGCGGGCAGGAGACGCTGGTTCGTGCCATCGCTGACGGATCGGGCGATCCGGGTGATCCGTCTGCGCTGCGCCGTTTCGAGTTGGCTCATCGCAGGGCGACGGCGCCGCTGTTCGCCGCGACCAACCTGATCGCCACGGCCTATACCCAGGATGCGGCACCCGTTTTGTCCCTGCGCCGGGCCGGGCTGCGCGTTGCCGACGGATTGCCGCCATTCAAGCGCTTCGTAGCCGGGCTTCTGATGGATCGCGCCTCGTGAGCGCCGATCCGAAACTCGTCATCTTCGATACCGATCCGGGCATCGACGACACGATGGCGCTCGCCTTTCTTGCGCGGCGCCCCGAGGCTCGGATTGCCGCCATAACAACCGTGTTCGGCAATCTCGATGTCGAGACCACGACGCGGAATGCGCTGCTGCTGCGGGCGGCTCTGGGTTTGGGCGACGTTCCGGTGGCCAAAGGTGCTGCGGCACCTTTGCATGGCGCGTTCGGCGGCGGCGTACCTTACGTTCATGGTGACGACGCTCTGGGCGGAGTTGCGGCAAAGCTCGCGGAGCGCGGCGATCCCGGTTCGGTCGATCCTAGGCCAGCGCATCAGGTCATCATCGACCTCGCGCGCGCCAACCCGGGAAAGATCCATATCTGCGCGGTCGGGCCATTGACCAATCTTGCGCGCGCACTGGCCGAGGCGCCGGAGCTGCCGACGCTGCTGGCGGGCGTCAGCGTCATGGGCGGCGCGTTCGGAACCAACGGGCGCCGTGGAAACGTCACGCCTGTTGCGGAAGCCAACGTCCTGTCCGATCCCGATGCGGCCGATCTGTGCGCGACCGTGCCGTGGCCGATCCGCTTCATCGGCCTCGACGTGACCGAGGAACTGGTAATGGAGGAGGCCTATCTGGCCGACATTGCCGCGAAAGGCGGGGCAGACGGGCAGCTGATCTGGGACGTGTCGCGGTTCTACCAGGCATTCACGCACAGGACGCGCGGGATCTCGGGCGTGTTCGCGCATGACACGCTTGCGGTGATGCATGTGCTGGCGCCGGATCTGTTCACCATGCGCTCAGGCCCGGTGCGAGTGGTGACGAACGGGATCGCACGCGGCGAGAGCATCCAGCGTCCGGATGCCAATTCCTATCCGCCTAATGAATGGGACGATTTTCCATCCCAGCAGGTGGCGATCGGGATGGATGTGCCCCGCGCGCTCGCAATGTTTGCAGAGACCGCGTTTCGCTGATGCGGGACTTGATCCCGGTCTGAAACTGGATGCTTGCCGGGCGACGATCTGGCGGGCTAGTTCGAACCGGTTCCACACCATAGGGCGCCCATCCTATCCGGCACAGGCGCCCGATGGGATGGGCGCCTCCCGTTCAGACGATGGCGCGACCGCGATAAAGGGCGATGAGACCGCGTGCCAGGGCCCAGAGGGTGAGCGCGCCCCAAAGCCCGATCATGCCCCACGGCACGATCATGAAGACGAGCCCGATCCCGCCCGTGATTGCGCCCAGTGCAGCGACGGCCCCGTGGACGAGCCCGATGGCAGTCCAGGCAAGAACGCCCAGCCAGAACAGCCGGATCTGCCAGGAGAGCTGTCCGCGCGCGGTTTCGCTGAGGGTGCGGTTCCGGCGATGATACGCAAGAACCGCGCCGGCGACCGCCGTGATCCCGGTGAAGAAGCCGAGCGCATACAGGGCATAGACCACCAGAATGATGTCGCGGTCGGTATGGCTGTAGGCGCGGCTGCGCCCTGCGGACATGCGCGGGTCGGAAAAGATCGTATCAGCGAACATGGCGTTTGTCGGCTCCTGCGAGAGGCTTTGGTCATCCAAATATCTGCAAGAACCGTGCCAGTCACGAGTGGCGCGTTTTATCGGCCCTGCGCTGCATCCGAAATGGCAGTGTGCGCCAACTGGTGGCGATGTTGACCATTACGGGCAAGCCGGATGGTCACGAGATAGATCGCAAGGCCTATGATCGACAGCGCGGCACCACACCAGCCGACGGACGCATAGCCGTAGCCGCCACCGATCAGCAGCCCGCCCAGCGCCGCACCGATGGCATTGGCAAGGTTGAACGCCGAGTGGTTCAGGGACGCGGCCAGCGTTTGCGCGTCATCCGCGACCTCCATCAGGCGCGTCTGCATCGCCGGTGACACGACGATGAGCGTTGCAGGCAGCAGGAAGGTGTCGATGGCCAGCAGCACCGGGTGCTTCACAAGAAGCGAGAAGCCGATGAGGAACACGACGCTGAAGAGGAGCGAGCCGATCGCGGCCTGATCGAGGTTTCGGTCGATCAATTGCGAGCCGAAATGATTGCCCGCGACCATGCCTGCGCCCCAGATGACAAGAAACGTCATGCGCCAGGGGCCGGACAGATGCGTCACATGATCCAGTGTCGCCGTCAGGAAGCTGTAGACCGCGAACAGTCCGCCGAATCCGACGGCGCCCGTCGCCAGCGTGAGCAGGACCTGCGGCCGGCGGAATGCGCCAAGCTCGCGAAGGGCCGATGCACCGGGGTGCGCCGGATCGGATGGCGTGTAACGCCAGACGCAGACCCATAGCAGAAGGCTCAGCACGCCAAGCGAGAGATAGGACATGCGCCAGCCGATCTGCTCCGCGGCGAATGTGGAAAGCGGCGCGCCCACGACGGTCGATACCATGATGCCCGTCAGCACGCGTCCGACGGCGCGTCCGCGCCGGGCACGTTCGAACAGAGACGCGGCCACGAGAGCGGAAACGCCGAAGAATGCACCATGCGGCAGGCCGGCCAGAAAGCGTGCGGCTTCGATCAACGGCAGCGTCGGCGCAAGGGCGCTCAGGAAATTGCCGATACAGAAGACCGTCACCAGGGCGAGGAGAAAACGCCGACGCGGCCAGGTCGCTCCGATGATGGCGAACAGCGGCGCGCCGAAGACGACGCCCATGGCATAGGCCGGAATGGCACCCGATGCCTGTGCCAGCGACAGGTTCAGCGAGCGGGCGAATTCCGGCAGCATGCCCATGATGCCGAATTCACCCGTACCCACCAGGAAGGTGCCCAGCATCAGCGACCAGATCGCGGGCTCCACGCCATGTGGCGCGCGTACAAGCGGGACGGTGTCGAGGCCGGGTTCGGCTTCCATGCGATGCGAGATCCTGATTGTCGGTGTCGTCCTGTCGTATGCCCTGGCCGGATGTTCGGCAACGGGTCAATGCAGGGTAAAACGCACCGGCAAAGTCACATCCGCACTGACCGTGCCCGTATTGCGACAGGTCAGGGTCCGAGCCGCCGCCAGCGCCGCATCGTCGAGGTCGTCATAGCCGCTGCTATCCGTCACATGGGCATGCGTTACAGCGCCTCCCGGTTGGACCGTGAGGCCCACGCGCACGACCCCCTGTTCATGCAGCACGCGGGCACTTGCCGGATAGGGCGCGCTGGCGGCATCGCAGGCCGGCGCAGTCATATGTGGCGGTGCTACCGGTGTCGCTTGCGAGGTGCTTGGCGCAGTTTCGGGCATGGGATTTGCAGTGCGGTGGGTATCCGGCACGGCGGAGGATGTGCCGGGCGTACGATGCGCGGGCTGCGCAGGCTGCGCGTGGGCAGGCGCGCGCGGTGCGATGGGCAATGCGCGCAGGTGATGCCAGACCGGCGCAGGTGGCAGGTCTGGTGCGGGCTGCGGAACTGCCGGCAACGCGACCGCATCGGGTGTCGCGGGCATGACCGGCGGAGGGGGAAGTGCCTTCAGGGGAGCCGGTGGTGTTGGTTCGAACACCATCTGCACGGCGGCATCCGGCGGCACGACAGGGTGGGCTGAATGAAGCGCCAGCAGGGCCGCCAATGCCACGAGATGAAGACCGATCGCGACTTCGAGGCCGATTGCACGTGCTGTTCCGCGTTGCGCCACGGGCGCGCAGGCGAGAGGCGCCCGGGCGCCATCGGAAGCGCCTGACAAGGCGTGGTTCGGGGCGGGCAGGGCCGGGGGCATCCGCGTCATGAACGTGATGTGGAGCGGTCGCGCCGATTTGACAATCGCGCCCGTGTGATCTCTTCAACACCGCATGCGCAGGTCCGCCATGTATGCAACAGGACGATCGGCACGGGTCTCAGGCCCGCGTCTGATGCTGGTCCTGTGCGTGCTTCTGGGGCTTGTCGGGCAGCTTGCGCTGTCTGCCGGTGCTGCGCCCGGCGAGGTGCCGCGTGCGACGCTGGAGCGCCTGACCGGACTGGTTGTGACGTCGGCGGCCCCTATGGCCATGCCGGACGACGGCATGCCGGGCATGGCTATGCCCGCTGCGACCCATCATGCGCCCCAACCCGGTCATGATGCGGACCATGGGTGTTTTCTCTGCCCGCTGCTGGCGCTCGCACCGGCGATCTTTGCAAAAGCCGCTCTTCTGCCGGGCCGGTTCAGCACCGTGTCAAGCGTTGCCTATCGTCTGCCTGAAGCGCGTGCGCCGCCGGCGCGGCCCATTTCTGCCGCCTTTCCACGTGGACCGCCCCGACCGTTCTGCTGACGACGCGGCAGACGCCTCTCCCGAGGCGTCTGCTCATCCGACATTCCGTCTGACAGAGCCAGATCATGAACGACCCCGAATTCCGGGCGCGCGCATCCATGCGCATGTGCCTCGTCGCCTGCGCGGCACTCATATTTTTGCCCGTGGCGGGCCATGCCGCGCCCGCATCCACCACCGCCCTGCCTGAACTCGATATCGACGCGCAGGACACGAGCCTGCTCGACAAATCGTCTGGCGCTACCACTCTTGCGCCGGAGACGATCGTCCGACAGCGCCTGCATGGGCCCGACAGCGCAGCCCTGTTTTCACAGGTTCCGGGCGTCAGCCTGTGGAGCAACGGAGGGATTTCCTCGCTTCCGGTCATCAACGGCATGGCTGACGACCGGGTCGCGACCGTCGTTGACGGTGTACGCATTCAGGCGGCCTGCCCGAACCACATGAATCCGGCGATGTCCTATATTGCGCCGGACATGATCGAGACCGCGACTGCAATCGCGGGGATCACGCCCGTCAGCATGGGCGGCGACAGCACCGCCGGTACGATCGATGTCGAGCGCCGCGATCCGAAATTCGCCCGTCGCGGCAAGGTTCTGATCACGGGGCAGGCACGTGGTGCCTACCATTCCAACGGCAACGGCTGGGAGGGCTCCGCGAGTGCGACGACAGCCAATGACTGGCTCAGCCTGAACTACACCGCATCCTATGCCGCACGGGGCAATTATCATGCCGGCGGCGGAGAGGGCGTCGTGCGCTCGTCTGAATACAAGGCGGCATCCCATGCCGTGACATTGGGACTGCACAAGGGCGGCAATTTGCTGGCGCTGACATTCTCGCAGACCGACACGCCATATGAGGGCTTTCCCAACGCCTACATGGACATGACGGAAAATCGCTCGACCGACGTCCATGGCAAATATACCGGGGCATTCGACTGGGGCACGCTCGAGGTGCGGGGATACTGGCAGCGCGTCAATCACGTGATGAACGATCTGTCGGACAAGGGCGGGCATACGTGGAACACAGGCATGCCCATGAACGACAACAGTCGCATGGCCGGGTATTCGATCAAGGCGACGATTCCGATGGGATCATGGAACACGCTGCGATTGGGTGACGGCTTCGATCATCAGGGCCTGTCCGACTGGTGGCCGCCTCTGCCCGGCAGCATGATGATGGGACCGGGGACATTCCGGAACATCAATGACGGGCATCGCGACCGGCTCGGCAATTTTGCGGAATGGGAATCGCATCCGGCGCCGCGCGTGCGCACGCTGCTTGGTCTGCGCAGCGATGTCGTGATGATGAACACCGGGTCCGTGTCGCCTTATGCAACGTCCATGAGTGGCGGCATGACCGGGATGAGCGGCATGTCGGGCATGGCGGCGACCGAGACGGCGGCGGCGAATGCGTTCAATGCCGAAGATCACCGACATACGGACGTGAATTTCGATGTGACGGCGCTGGCCCGCTGGGATGCGACGGACCGGCTCTCGATCGAGGGCGGCTATGCGCGCAAGACGCGCTCGCCCAATCTCTTCGAACGCTACACTTGGGGACGGTCACAGATGGACAGCACGATGATCGGCTGGTTCGGCGACGGAAACGGCTATGTCGGCAACAACAACCTGACGCCCGAGATCGCAAATACCGCTTCGTTCACCGCCGATTTTCATGATCGGAAACATGAGGTGTGGGCGGTGTCGATCCAGCCGTACTACACGTATGTTCACCACTACATCAACGTGAACCGACTGCAGACATTCTCCAACGGTTTTGCCCAGCTGCAATTCGCCAATCACAATGCGCAGCTCTATGGCGTGAACGTGGGCGCGCATGCCCGGCTCTGGAATTCACCCGTCTGGGGTAAAGGGGCTGCCAGCACGAAGATCGACTGGGTGCGCGGGCAGGATCTCGTGACCCGTACCGGGCTTTATCACGAGATGCCGGCGAACGGCACCGTGGCGCTCGATGATACCCTGGGCGCGTGGTCGGCTCACGGAGAGGTCCAGCTCGTC
Organism: Tanticharoenia sakaeratensis NBRC 103193; assembly: GCF_000963885.1. Taxonomy (GTDB): domain Bacteria; phylum Pseudomonadota; class Alphaproteobacteria; order Acetobacterales; family Acetobacteraceae; genus Tanticharoenia; species Tanticharoenia sakaeratensis. The sequence continues at coordinate 22,062 of NZ_BALE01000007.1, read as the reverse complement.
AAACGCAAGAGCACGGTGGACGTCCTGCGCAACGAGCCGCGCACACCGGGCTATGCGCTGCTGAACCTGAGCGGGCGATATCGCTGGCGGTTCGCACTCTTCGAGCTGGGGCTGGATAATGTGTTTAACCAGCACGCCTATCTGCCGCTGGGTGGTGTTTCGCTTGGGGACTACATCGCAACCGGATCGCTGCGGCCGCTGGCGCTGATGGGACGTTCGGTCAACGCGAGCGTCACCGCGTCCTTCTGAACTGCTCTGGAAGGTTCAGGCCTCTGCCCGGAAGCCTCCCCCTAAGGCGGTCAGACCTTGGGGCGTCGAATTCAGTAACCGTTTTCAAGGGCAGTAATTTTGATCGGGAGCCGGGGCATATGCCCCGGCTCTCGTTTCAAGGGGCGCAAAGAGTCTGGCGTCGGTTCAGCGGCCGAGCTTGCGCAGCTTCGTGCCTGACATCAGGCGCTGCTCGATCGTGTCGAGCGACATGCCCTTGGTCTCCGGCACGAACAGGTATGTCAGCAGAATGAAGCCGGCGTTCAGGGCGGCAAACAGCCAGAACGTGCCGGCCGTGCCGAACGTGTTCATCAACGTGAGGAAGCTCGCGCCCACGAGCATGTTGGTGACCCAGTTGGTCAGCGTCGAGACCGACATGCCGAGATCGCGGCCCTGGAGCGGCTGGATTTCCGAGCACAGCACCCACATCAGCGGCCCGGCCGACATCGCAAATCCCGTGCAGAACAGCAGCAGCAGGAACACCGCGAACAGCTGCGAGGACGGATCGGTCATGCCGTGATGCAGCAGCAGCCCCAGCGCGAGCATGCCGAGCGACATGACGGTGAAGCCGGTATAGAGGATCGGCTTGCGGCCCCATTTGTCCACGAGCCCGACGGCGATGAACGTCGCCAGCATGTTCACGAGGCCGATGATCGCCGTGCACCACATGCGCGCAGTGGCGTCGAAATGCGCCGAGGCGAGGATGTTCGGCGCATAGTACATGATGATGTTGATGCCCGCGAGCTGCTGCATGGCCTGCAGCATCACGCCGAGTGCGAGGGAGCGTCGGAAATTGGGGTTGGTGCGGGCGAGTGCGAAGCCGTTCTGCTTGACCTCGAGCTGCGCGCGAATGGCCTTGATTTCGCGGGCGGCTTCCAGCGGGTCGTTGCGCAGCTCCAGCAGGACTTCGCGTGCCTCCTTGTGGCGGCCGCGAATGATGAGCCAGCGCGGGCTGTAGGGCAGGAACATCACGCCGACGAGGAAGAGCGCGGCCGGAATCGCAGCCACGCCGAACATCCAGCGCCAGTTGTTGCTGTAGGAAAAATACGTGTCCGACAGAAAGGCGATGAAGATCCCGACCGTCACCATGAGCTGATAGGTCGAGACCATGGCGCCGCGCGATTCCTCACTGGCAATCTCGGAGAGATAAAGCGGCGAGGTGAAGGCGGAGATGCCGATGGCGATCCCCATGACGGCGCGGAAGCCGATCATCGATGCCGTGGACCAGCTCAGCGCGCAGCCGAGCGATCCGATCACGAAGATGGAAGCGCCCAGAAACAGGGACCGCTTGCGCCCCAGCTCATAGGACAGCCAGCCGGCGCTCATGGCGCCGACGGCGGCCCCTGCCATCATCGCGCTGACGACCCATTCCTGCGCGAAGGTCGACACGTTGTACTGCTTGGCGAACGGCTCGAGCGCGCCTGCGATCACGCCGATGTCGAGACCGGACATCAACCCGGCCAGTGCTGCCAGAACGCCGATGACGATGATCTTGAACTTGGTCGCGTCAAAGCCAAGCGTCGTCTGCTCGGCATTCGTATCCGCAGGCGGCTGGTGCGGGCGGGTCTCCGCCGGGGCGGAGGCGGCATCGGTCATCGTGTTTCCGGGTCCTTGTGGTCGCTGGAAGTGATCAGAGCAGGGTCTCTGCCGGCCGCATGCTGCCGACCTCGATCCCCCGCCAGTTCGTGAGCTTCGGATACATAAACGTTTCGAGCAGGGTTTGGTCGCAATTTCGTGATGTGTCCAAGGTGCGCGCCAGCAGCGCCGCCATTGCCACTTCGGCGGCGCGGTTGCCACCATCGCGGACCTTGATCGCGATCCCGAGGCCCTGTTCCGGCAGGCTCGCCACCATCACGCCTTCGGCACCCATCTTGACGAAGGCGCGCGCACCAAGAACCTCCGTCACGATCGTGTCGAACCGCCCCGTGCCGGCTACCATGAAGGGCTCCGCAGCCACGGCCTCGCGCAGGGTCCGGCAGGCATGCGCACGATCGGGATCAAGCGCTGCCCCCGTGCCGAACCGCGCGAAGGCCTGCGCCAGACTGCGCAGAGGGATGGCGTAGGTCGGGATCGAGCAGCCGTCGATGCCGCGATTGCGGCTATCATGAGCAACGCCGGTAATGTCCGCGAGCGTTGCGGTCACCCGTCGCATGGTCGGGTGCTCGGGCGAGATATAGCCTGCGGGATCATGGCCGTCGTCGCAGGCCAGGCAGACGAGGCCCGCATGCTTGCCCGAGCAGTTGTTGTGCAGGGCACCCGGCTGGGCGCCGGATGCCGCCAATGCCCGGGCCGTCGCGGCATCCGTCGGCCAGTGTGCGCCGCACTCGAGACAGGTTTCGGCAAGGTCCAGCCGGGAGAGCATCCGGGCAGCCGTTTCGGCGTGAGCCGGTTCGCCATTATGCGACGCGCAGGCCAGCGCCAGTTCGGGCGCGGTCAGGTGCAGGCGCTCGGCGGCCCCGCCTGCTACCAGATCGATGGCCAGCAGCGCCTTGACGGTCGAGCGCGGGAAGACCGGCTGCTCCGGGTCGCCGATTGCGAGACGGACGGCACCGGTTTCGTCGGCGATGACGGCTGCGCCGGCGTGGACCGATTCGACGAGATCACCGCGCAGAACCTCGGCCAGTATTCCGTCCATGAAGTCTCCCGTTCGTCCGCCTCGCCAATTGCGGGCGCTGTGAAAATGATAAGGCCGCGCGTCGCATGACGTGGCCTTGTGCTTCAGGGCAGGGTGCTTCCAGCCAGGCCACGCCGAAGGAGGCGCGTGAGGAAACGCCGGATGACGTGCCGCCCGTCTTTCCGTCTTCGGCGCTATGGCCCGACGAACAGGTAACACGGTGCACCCAGCCGGGCGGTCCCGTCCGGGTCGTCCTGAAGCTCGGGAACCAGATAGCGGCGCACGCGAAAGCATGCCAGCGCGCTGACGGTCGCGTCGTCTTCCACGGCGCGGCGCAGGGCCTCCGCGACCGCGCCGCGTTCAAAAAGAATGGGCGGGTCCAGAGTGTCGGGCAGCAATCCTGACGTTCCGAGACCCGCGTCCCGGTCGGCCAGGACGTAAAGGAAGGCGTCGCGACTCTTGACGGGTTCGGCTGCAAGGCGCGGCAGCTCAACGAGAGGGACGGGCGCCACGGCGATCGGGGCTGGAGCCTCCGGCTCGGGGTCATGGCCATCCGTTCGCTGGCTCGCTTCGCCGGGAAGGGCAATCGCTTCAGGCTCATCCGAACGGACGATGGGCGCGGGCATTTCGAAGAGGTCTGGCTGGGGCGCGGGAGCGGATGTCGGGCGCAGGGTACGGCCTGTCCTGCCGCGCGCCTGACGTGGCACGGTACCGGGGCCTGCCCGATCGCTGTCCCCCTGATCACTGCGATCAGGGGGCAGAAGATGGGCAGGGAAAAGATCGGGGCGCCGCCGCCTGGACATCGGATCGGCTGCGATCAGCCTACGCGCGGCGCGACGGCGCGCAGTTTCGATCCGGCGTCTTCAGGCATCGTGCGACAGGCTGCGCAGATCCCTTCGATCTCGATCGTGGACTGTTCCACGGCGAACCCGGCCCGGGCGGCGGCATCGGAGAGGGCTTCCCCGATCCGGCGGTCTTCCAGTTCCTGGGTCGCGCCGCAACGCTTGCAGATCAGGAACTGCGCACGATGGCCGCAATGTCCGCCGTGATCGCATTCGAGCATGTGGCCGCAGCCGACGAAGGCCGCCAGACGCTCGATACGATGGATCAGGCCTTGGTCGGCCAGGAAATCGAGCGCGCGATAGACTGTGGGCGGAGCGGCGCCCCGGTGCTGGTCACGCAGACGGTCAAGGAGATCATAGGCACCGACGGGCGTGCTGCTTTGCAGGATCAGGCCAAGAACGAGACGGCGGATATCGGTCAGCCGGGTGCGTCGATCGGCGCAGAACTGCTCTGCCCGGTCGAGCAGGATTTCGATCGCCGGATCGAACGGGTGCGGCGCCGTCTCCGTCACATGCTCTTCCACTATGCAAAACTCCTCTTGCCCGGCCTGAATTGGGGATTATACCGCGCACAGACAATGTTATAATATAACCGACCAGAGTATGATGCCCGCCCTGCCTTCTTTTCTTTTACGCGTTGTGCGTCACGCAATGGTGGCCGGTCTGCTGGCAGCAGTTTGCCCGACAGGTCATGCATCCGCGGCACCTGTCCGGGTTGTGTGCGCGGAGCATGTCTGGTGTGCGATCGCAGCCGAGATCGGAGGCGCGGATGTCACGACGACCTCGATTCTGACGTCGCCTGCCGTCGATCCCCATGATTTCGCACCGTCGCCCGGCGTGGCCCGTGCGTTCGCCGCAGCGGACGTGATCGTGCTGAACGCAGGCGGCTTCGACCGATGGGCGGACGGGCTGGTGCCGGAGGGAGCCGGCGTGATCCGCGTGGCTGACCTTCCGGGAATGGCGCATGGAGAGACGCATCTCTTTTATGACCCTGAAGCCGCATCGGCGTTTGGCATGGCGTTCGCCAGACGCTTGCAGGACCTGCGGCCGGCCGATCGGGACGGGATTGCACTGCGGGCCCGCATCTTTGCGGATCAGGTTGCCACAGTCCGGACTTCGATCGCGCGCGCACGACCGCAGACGGCCGGCGTTGCGGTGGCATCGCTCGAGCCGGTCGGCGCTCCGCTTCTGCATGCTCTCGGATTCCGGGAAGTGGCTGCGGACTACGCACGGGCCGTGATGAACGGGACCGAACCGCCTCCCGTGCAGGCGGCAGCATTGGAAGATGAGATCGCATCGCGGACCGTGCGCGTCCTGGTCATGAACGCGGCCTTCGACGACCCGACCGCGCGCCGCTATGCCGATGCGGCGCGGACCCATGGCGTGGCTGTCGTGTCGCTGTCCGAGGCGCTGCCCGAAGGCAAGGACTGGACGCAGTGGATGAAAGCGTCGATTGCTGCCCTGCAATCGGCCGCGTCGGCGGTGGTGCCGTGAGCGCATACGCCGTCGAGGCACACGATCTGAGCCTTGCTTATGGACGCCGGGTGATCATGCCGTCGTCCACGTTTGCTTTGAAGACCGGGAGCGTCACCGTGCTGCTCGGGCGCAATGGGATCGGCAAGACCACGTTGCTGCGGGCGATTCAAGGAATCGTGCGGCCTTCGGGCGGCACGTTGTCGGTTCTCGGTACCACGCCTGCCAAGGCTCGCGCGCGGATCGGCGCCATGGCGCAGCGTCGCGATATCGCGGCACCACAGCTTCGGGCGTTCGACGTGATCGCCGCCGCCTGGCATGGCGCGTGTTTCGGTCTGCCGATCCTGAGTGCGCAGGCACGCGACGCAGTCGATCGCGCGGTGGCGCTCGCCGGTGCCCAATCGCTTGTTTCCAGGCCCTACGGCACACTATCGGGCGGGCAGCGCCAGCGGGTCGGCCTCGCGCAGGCGCTGCTGGGACGGCCCGAACTGCTGTTGCTGGATGAGCCGCTGGCCGGGCTCGATCCGGCGGCGCGGCGGACCGTGCTGGATGCGGTCCTTGCCGTTCGGGAAGAGCTCGGGCTGACGGTGCTTTTGTGCGCACACGAGCCGGACATGATCCTGCCGCGCTGTGATCATGCGTTGGCGTTATCGGATGAGGGCGCGCGGCTCTATGATGCGGGCGCACTCACGCCTGCCCGCCGACACGCGCTCTATGGCCGTGGATAGGGTCGGGCGCAGCTGATGCTTCATTACGAGTTCATGCGCCACGCGTTCGCGGCATCCGCGCTGGTGGCCGTCCTCGCCGGGCCGGTCGGCTGGTTCCTGGTATTGCGTGGGCAGGCTTTTGCAGGCCACGCCCTTTCGCATGTCGGTTTTGCGGGGGCTGCGGCGGCGCTGTGGCTCGGCATGCCGCCGCTGGCAGGCATGATCATCGCGGCCCTGCTCGGCGGGGTGGCGATGGGGCAGGAGGGGCGCCATGCGCCGCTGTTCGGTTCGCGGGACACGATGATCGGTCTGGTGCTGGCCGCATCACTGGGCCTGGGGCTCTTCTGCCTTCAGCGGGTGAACGCGCCTGGAGGGGCCACGACAGCGCTGCTGTTTGGCGATGTGCTGGGCGTTGACGACCGGACGCTGTGGGCGCTCGGCGCCATCACCGTCGTGTCGCTCACGGTTCTAGCCGTCATTTGCCGACCGCTGCTGTTTGCGAGCCTGGACCGGGATGCGGCGCAAGCGGCCGGCGTGCCGGTTTCCGGGATCGCCATGATGTTCATGGGCGTGACGGCACTGGGCGTCGCGGCCTGTACCGAAGTGACCGGCGTGCTGCTGACCTTCAGCCTGCTGGTCGGTCCGGCCGCCTGTCTGCTGCGTCTTGGCGCATCGCCGATGGTGGGGCTCACAGGGTCGGTCGCACTGGCGCTCGGCCTTGCCTGGGGTGGACTTGCAGCATCGTGGTGGACCGATGCGCCGGTCGCTTTCTGGATCGGGATGGGGAGCGTCGCCTGCTACGGGATGGCGATCGGGATCACTTCCAGGCGTAGTAGGTGGTAAGCGCAATCCAGGCGATCAGCACGATGTGCGCCAGCACGATCCCACGCCAGCCGAGCGACGACTTGATCAGCATGGCCCGATCTTCGGGCGGCGGCTCGGATTCAAGGGCCATGGCGCGGGTGTCGATCCATCTGCTGTGGTTGCGAGGCAAAGTCTAGCCGATCGCCGGTGCAGCGCCTACGTCCAAACCGTCTTGACCGCGACGTCGTTGCGCAAGAGGCACGGGTTTGGGAAAAGGTTGAAGAACCCGCCCGCCCGTCGAGAGTTATGCCGTCATGCAGAATCAGGCCGAAAATCACAACACAGCAGCTTCGCACGACGCCCCGACGTCAGGTGGGCATTACGATCAACCTATTGAAGTCTCACCCTATGCGCGGCGGACGCTGGCGCTTGCCGCAGGCGTCGCCGCAGTCTGTGGCGGGCTGTACGGTTATGATACCGGCATTATTTCGGGAACGCTCCAACTGATCGCCGAGGATTTTCACCTCGGTAGCACGGCGCAGGAGCTCGTGACGTCCGCGATCCTGCTCGGTGCGATGGCGGGCGCGGTGCTCACAGGGCAGCTGTCCGAGAAATACGGCCGGCGTGCATCGCTGTGCATCGTATCCGGCGGGTTCGTGATCGGCGCGCTGGCCTGCGCGTTTTCGCCCGGTGTCGTTTCGCTGATCATCGCGCGCGTGTTTCTGGGTTTTGCCGTGGGCGGCTCCACGCAGGTCGTTCCCATGTATATCTCCGAGCTCGCCCCGCAGGAAAAGCGCGGCAGTCTGGTGACGCTGTTCAACGTCGCGATCGGTATCGGCATTCTTCTGGCCAACATCATCGGTTTTGCGGCCCGTGAGGCCTGGGGATGGCGGCCGATGGTCGGGCTGGCGGCAGGGCCCGCCTTCCTCGTGTTCTGCTCGAGCTTCTTTCTGCCAAAGAGCCCGCGCTGGACTGCGGAAAACGAAGGTATCCGCGTGGCTGTCGCCCAGTTGTCACGCATTCGCACATCGCGGCGGCAGGTGCGCAAGGAACTGCAGGATATCCGCGAGAATGCCGAGAACGTGAACCCGCGCAATCGCGGCTGGAAGGGCCTGATGCGTCCGTGGGTGCGGCCCGCCCTGGTGGCCGCTTTGGGAGTTGCCTTCTTCACGCAGTGCGGCGGCCTGGAGATGATGATCTATTACGCGCCGACCTTCCTGCGCGACGCGGGCTTCGGGTCGAATTCCGCATTGCTCGCCAGCCTCGGCGTGGCGGCCGTCTACTGCATCATGACACTGACGGGGTCGCTGATCGTCGATCGCGTGGGGCGTCGTCGCCTGATGCTCATCATGGAACCGGGTGCGGCCCTGAGCCTTGTCGGCCTCGGCATCACATTCGCCGTTCATCCCGCGCCTGGGTCGATCGGGTCGTATCTGGTAGTCGTGTTCCTTCTGGCATTCATGGCTTTCAACTCAGGCGGCATCCAGGTCTGCGGCTGGCTGCTGGGCGCCGAGATGTTCCCGCTGTCGATGCGCGGTCAGGCGACGTCCCTGCACGCCGCGACACTCTGGGGAGCCGACCTTCTGGTGACAGGCACTGCACTGACACTGGTGCAGCTCATCACGCTCGGAGGCACGATGTGGTTCTATGCCGGGGTCAACCTGGCGGCCGTGCTGTTCGTGTTCTTTCTTGTTCCCGAGACCTCGGGTGCGTCTCTCGAGGATATCGAACTGGCGCTTCACGAGGGCAGGTTCCGCCCGACGCGGGAAAACAAGCAGATCTCCGTCGACGAAGCTGCGTGAGCAAGGCTTCTTCCCGGAACAAAGGCCGGCGGAGTATCTCTGCCGGCCTTTTTGCGTTTCTGGATAACAGCCTCGATACGCCCGCCGACCGCAATACGGCAAGGCAGCTTGCGGATATCCGGATCATGATCTGGGAAGCGTGGTGCCGACACTCGGAATTGAACCGAGGACCTACTGATTACGAAACAGCCCAGACTGTCGTGCAGAGAGACGCATAGACGCGCAAGAAGACGAAAAAACGGCAGTCTTCCGGGACTCCTATGGGATGGCCTTGCGCAAAGAGACGCAGCAAACTGCATGGGTTACGGATTCATAGGAGTCCGGAAAGAGTCCGGGAATCGGGCGGCATGGAGTGCGGCTTATGAGCGAATGTCGGGAACACATAAATGTAGGTGTTCTATGTGTTCTAGGTGTTCCACACATAGTAATATATTGTCTTTCTTGTGTTTTCTCCTCTCAGGGCGGGAACACCTTCGAGTTTGAAAGGTGTTCCAAGGTGTTCCGGGTGTTCCCGTGAGGCTCGGAAAGCGGGAAATCGACGCCTTGGTCTGCCCGCCGGGGAAGCGGGACGCGATGTTCATGGACGACGAACTGAAGGGCTTCGGTGTCCGCGTGAACGCCTCCGGGTCGAAGATCTTTTTGTTTCAGTACAAGCTCATCGGCCGCGTCAGGCGCCTAACGCTAGGAGCCTACGGCGAATTGACGCCTGCAGCGGCCCGCAAACTTGCCGAGGTCGCGCGCGGAGACGTTCTGGCGGGCCGCGACCCTGCTGGAGAACGCCAGTCGGCGCGCGAGCAGGCGGCGGCCAAGGTCGAAGCACGCCGGAAAGCGGCGGAACTCGATGCTCTGACACTCGACGGCCTCATCGAGCGTTGGCTTGCCGGACCGTTGAAACACGCTAGCGTTGCCCATAGACGGGATACGAGTGGCACGATCAGGCGGCATTTCGCGCGAGCCCTGACGAAACCGGCCCATGAGCTCGACGCGGCGCTGATCCAGCTCCGCTTGGACGAGATCGACCGCGATCACCCTACAACGGCGCGACGGCTGCGAACCTACGGTCGTGCCATGTTCGTATGGGCCGTGAACCGTCGCCTCCTGACGGTTAATCCTTTCGCGGAGGTGGTGATCGATAGCCGAGAGGCGTCACGCGATAGGGTGCTGCAGGATGCTGAGCTTGGCGCAATCTGGCGGGCGGCCAGCGGCATGGCCTACCCGTTCGGTCCCTACTTTCGGCTTCTGATCCTGACCTTGCAACGGCGAGCTGAGGTGCTGGGGATGCGCTGGGCGGAGTTGTCGACCGATGGTGCGACATGGACGCTGCCGCCAGAGCGGTCGAAGAACGGGCAAGCACATATCGTTCACTTGGCTCCAGAAGCCCGCGCGATCCTCGCTAGCATGCCGCGTTGGCATGATCCGGAGACTGGAGCGCCTTCGCCGCTCGTTTTCACGACAACGGGGCGCACCGTCGTTTCCGGCGTGCAGAAGGCCATGGAGAGGCTGCGGAGGCTCTCGGCTGATGAAGCGGCCGAAGGTGGCGTGCAGCCGCCCTCAGCTTCAAAAAAAAGAGGGCTTCGTTCGACCGAAGAAAGGCGGCAGTGTCTAAATAACGCGGGAAAGAAAGCTGACGCCCTGCCGGCGTCCGAATGGCGGCTGCATGATTTCCGCCGAACGGGCGTCACAATGCTGGCAAAGCTAAAGGTGCCCCCGCATGTCGCTGATCTGATCCTCAGCCACAAGCCAAGGGCGCTTGGCGCCGTTGCGATGATCTACCAGCGTCACCAGTTCGAGGCGGAGCGGGCCGAGGCGCTGGAGCTCTGGGCGCGGCAGGTGTTGGCAGTCGGGAACGTACGGGTAGGCGGCAATGTCGTAGCGATCGGTAAGAAAAATTGATTAACGGTCGTTAACCCCCGTTGCGGTTATTTCGTTTAAATAGGAGATGTCCTACGTGACGCAGGGAGGTGCCGCATGACAATGGCTGTTGTGAAACAGATCGAGCCCGGCTTTCTGAATGATGCCGATCGGACAGCTGCAACCGAAGCTGGTCGCGCGCTGGCGCGCTTCAGTGGGCGTGGCTGCGTGCGCGTTGAGGCCTATGCTGATTCGGACGAGCGCCAGACTTTTGTTTTGCCCGCACAGGCGGTGACGCTGTTGACGGATATCCTCGCGTATCTCGCAGAAGGGCGGGCGGTATCCGTCATTCCGCGCGGTGCAGCTCTGACCACGCAACAGGCGGCGGACATGCTCAATGTATCCCGGCCCTACCTTGTGGGGCTGCTGGAGAAGCAAGTGCTACCGTTCGAGCGGGTAGGCACTCATCGGCGCGTCGCCTTTGGTGATCTGATGGCTTACATGCATCGTCGGGACGCGGCGGCGGACGAGGTCATGAACGAGTTGGCAGCAGAGGCGCAAGAACTGGCCATGGATTACTAAATGGCCTTCACGGCGGTTCTGGACGCCTGTGTCCTCTATCCGGCGCCGCTGCGTGATCTGCTGATGCAACTGGCGCGTACGCGGCTGTATCGTGCCCGTTGGACCGAAGCCATCCATGACGAATGGACGCGCAATGTCGCCCAAAAGCGGCCTGACCTCGTGGACAGGCTGGCGCGTACACGAGCTTTGATGAACGAGGCGATCGAGGATTGCCTCGTCGTTGGCTACGAGGCGCTGATTTCGGGCCTGACGCTGCCAGATCCTGACGATCGCCATGTCTTGGCGGCGGCCATCGTTGCGCGCGCCGATGTAATCGTGACGTTGAACCTAAAGGATTTTCCGGCATCGGCTGTCAGCCCGTTCGGGATCGAAGTGCAGCACCCAGACGTGTTTATCCGTCATGCGCTTGACCTCGATCCAGCCATCGCGCTCGGCGCCGTGCGGGCTGTCCGTGGTCGCCTGCAAAAGCCCCCTGCATCACCGCAAGACATGCTCGACACTTTGGCACGTCAAGGACTGGCGGAAACCGTCGCCTTCCTGCGGGACTGGAAAGAGCTCTTCTGACTGGTCGTGTAGTAGCACCAACCGACTTATTTTCCCTGCTGCCGAATGGCGCATGAACTTTGGCAATCCAATTTGATTGACACGGAGGTTGGGATAGCGAAAGCCTCGCGTTGCTTCCTCTCGTCTCTTTGTCGCGCGTTCACCTAACGCGCTAAGACTGCTCTCGGAGATTCTCCCTGAATCACGTCCTCAACATTATGGGGCTCGGTGCCTACCCGATCCCTGTTGCTGCGCGTCTATTGCAGTTGCCGCCGGGGAAAGTGCGCCAGTGGGTTTTCGGTCGTGGGGCCGATGCCGTTCTAACGCCGGATCTCCGGGCGCAGGATGGGCAGGACGCGTTGAGCTTCGTTAATCTTATCGAAATGCGCTTTCTTGCAGAGTTGCGCGGCCAGCGGGTCTCTCTTCAGGCCATCAGAACCATGCTAGATAAGGCGCGGCAAAAGCTCGGAACCGAGCATCCATTCGCCTGCGAGCAATTCCACACAGATGGCAAGACGATTTGGCTCGAAACCCGTGACGTTACCCACGATCGGGGGCTGATCGACCTGATGAGCGGCAACGGAGCGATGTTCGAGGTCTTGGAGGGCAGCTTCCGAAAGTCTCTCAAGTTCGGCGACGCGGACGGGCTCGTCAAATCATGGCGCCCTAGCGCCGACGAGCCCAGAGTCGTTATTGATCCTACGCGGCGGTTTGGTCGGCCGATCGATGGCGAGACCGGGGTGCCCACCGAGATCCTCTCCGAGGCGCTGTGGACGGCTCAAGGTGACGTGGCGCGTGTGGCCAAGGACTGGGAAGTCCCGGAAAATGCGGTGAGGGAAGCGGCTGCCTTCGAACTCCGCTACGGCAAGCGCATGGCCGCGTGAGGTTTGTCTTCGATGAGAATCATCCCCCTCTCATAGCACGCTGCCTGAGGCCGTTTGCCGAATACTCCGGTCATCAGGTGACATCGGTTCGTGACTTGGAGCTCGAAGGGACGAAGGACGTCAATCTTTTTCGCATATTGGCTGATCAATCGCTTTTAACCGTGCTGGTCACCGCTGACAGGGCGATGGCGCGGCGTCGGCACGAGATCGAAGCGATCCGGGATACAGGTGCCATCGCGCTTATCTGCGCAAAAGGCTGGAATCAGGAGCGCGACACTCTCAATCGGGCTCGCATGATGATGTGGTGGTGGCCAACGATACTGGAGAGCGCCGGAAAGGCGAAGCCCGGCACGTTTTTGGCGCTTCCGTGGACAAAAAGCGAGGCAGCTCTTCAACGGTGGCTCGCCCGATAGAGCGCACTACAGCGCCAGCATCAGATGCTGAGAAACGACGACTCAGGAACGTGGCGTACCGGTTCTTTCGCTACACGCCCGCGTGCCGCCGCTTACGCGGCAAACTCCGGCAGCTGCTGGTGGTGCAGGAGATAAACGCCCGTCGTGCTCGCCAACTGGCGCGCCTGCGGGGTAAACTCGGCGTTTGTCACCACGATCGCGGCGTCCGCGCCCTGGTGCTGTTTGGCGGTGTAGGCCTCCTGCACCGCCTTGTTGCCGACCGGGCTGCTGTAGAGCTTGCACTGCACCACGATCTTCATGCCATTGCGGATCGCGATCACGTCCGCGCCCTGATCGCCGCTGGCCTGTGTCACTCGGGCGTCCCATCCGGCCTGTTCCAGCAGGAGGGCGCAGTGCCGCTCGTAGTCGATCGGGTCCATGCGCGGGTCGAAAACGCGCGGGTCGCTCATATAGCGCGGCGGAATCGCGGTGCCGGTCCTCGACCTTGAGGCGACTTCCTCGACGCGCTGATAGGTGTGCTGCGACAGCAGCGGCCACTGGTCGCCATAACCGGCAGCGCTGAGGATCGTCACGAGCCGCGACGAACAGAAATACTCGATCTCCTTATGCCATTTCACGAGATTGACGGTGCCGTAATGGTCGGGCGTGGCGAGCTGGATCCGGCGGACCTGCAATGCGCTGGCCTGGCTCTCGATCTCGGTGTCGATCACCTGCCAAGCGTGCTGGAGGCGCTGCTCGCGGGCTCGTCTACGGACCCACCAGACCGCGATGATGGCCGCGAAGATCAGAACGATCACCAGTGCTGCGGTGCCCCCGCTGTCGCTTGTCGGTGTGCCGGTTGTCGATCGCGGCGTCGTGTTCGGCGCGTCCGGCGATGGTGCAGGGGTATGCGTGCTGCTCTGTGTGGTGTCCGGGTCGGCTAGGCGTGGCTTCTGCCAGCCCTCCGGGAGGATGTGGCTGATATCCGACGTGCTGGTCGCTGTGTCACCCGCGATGGGTGGGGCGGGGGAAAGCGCGCCGGCGGCGGGATTATCTAGCGTGTCGGCAGGCGGCGGAACGGCCACCGCGGCGGGCAGAGATGGCGCGCCCGTGACGACCTGCGCGGGCAGGAAGGAGAGCGGTGGCATGCCGACGCGAGGGGGATCACGGCGTAGAAGCAGCATGCCGCCCTGACTGGTGATCGCTTCCCACTTCTCGCTCGGTGACACCATGAAGCAGCGGCCGTCCGAGATAACGAAACGAACCCAGCCGGAATCATTCTGACGCGGGTCCGCATGGTTCGCGAGGGCGCGCGTGGCGCGTGGGTTCACGCAGGCATAGGCTGGCGCTGCCGGATGGTAGATGTCCTGAGCATTTGCAGGCACCGGAAGGGTTGCAGCAAGCACAGGCACAAACGCTGTTACTATGAGCGCTTTTGCGGAGATCGCGCGTTGCCGAATGCTTGAGCGCGTCTCAGCTTTCATCGGTCTTGTCTTTCCAGGTATGAATGAGAAAGGAGGCCATTGTGCCTGCCAGATTTACGGCAAGCTCGGCGTGTCGCGGTTTTGGTTTGACCGGACGACGTCCCTGCCCATGCGCATCGCCGACCTTGTTGCGAATTGCGCCCAGACCATTCACGACCGACTGACAGTTGCCGAGAATAGTTCGGAAAACCTCTTCCTGGTGCTGATGGGGAGCGAGGTTCAAGACTGCCGCTGCCTGCGCCCAAAGCGCACCTGCGTCAGCCTTGTTATTGTAGGGTGCGCCTGCATCATCCAGGATGTGCTTGCATACCGTCTCAAGAAGCGAGCGGGCGGCCGTGATGGCCCCAGCAGGGTCGGCGTTCCGGCGATCGAGAGCTTTCTGCCAAGCAGCTCCCACGTTCTCGGGATCAAATGTTTTTAGGCTCTGGGTAATAGGCTCTACGCCTGGTGAGCGTTCATTGCCTTCAAGATGGTCGAGCGCCGGACGCATTGAGTTCCGGATGAACTGTCGTCTCTCCTGATAGGTCGCGAATTTTGGTTGGATGAATTCCCAGAACTGGTCCGGGTCACGAGCCTTTCTGATGTAATCGGGCAGATGCGTAGACAATTCAGGCGCTGCCAGTAATTCATGCCGGAGACGTTTAAAGGTCTCTGAGTGCGGTCGCTCCTTGCCAGTGGCTATATTGAGCAGGCCGCGCTGAAATTTTTCCAGTTTGTCTGCAAGTGAGCGTTCGTCTTGAGTGTCGTCGTCCCACATCATTCGCGCGGTAACCTGACGCCGGCGCCACCACCGTTCGCAGGCACGAAGACGATGCCAGCACCTTCAAGCGCCGTACGGATCGCGGAAAGTGTTCGTGGACGCAGCGTTTCGCCTTTCTCCAGCCGAACGATAGTTTCCGGCGAGACGCCAGCCGCGCTCGCAAGCTCACGCACCCCGAGTTCCAATGCTGCTCGCGCCATACGACATTGGGCCGCGATCATTTCCGAACCATGTACAGATTTCCCATTGCGTATAGCGTATCGATCCTTATCCTAACCACGTTCGGTTTTTGTGAGCAATGCACCGGTCACAGGCTCGCAACAACGGTAATGGGGTGTTTCACATGGGAAGTCCTCAGTAAAAACGCTCAGACCGATCCAATAGAGGCTTCAGGATCACACCATGGGAAAGCTTACAGCGGTGGGCGTGCAAGCCCAGACGAAGTCCGGCCGGCATGGTGACGGAGACGGACTGCATCTGCATGTGCGGCCAGACGGGCGCAAGGTGTGGGTGCTGCGTTTCATGATGAACAAGCGTAGCCGCGACATGGGCCTTGGGGCGTATCCCACAGTAAGTCTTAAGCAGGCTCGGCAGGCGACCGTCGAGGCGCGAGCGCTGATTCGGCAGGGGATCGACCCAATTGAAGCCCGTAAGAGATCCGTCGTCTCGGAAGACCGGACCTTCCGGGCGGCGGCCGAGGTTTTTCTGGCCGATCGGGTGCTTGGCTGGAAGAATGATAAGCATGCTTGGCAATGGCGCCAGACCCTCGAGAAACATGCCTATTCGATCCTCGGGCAGGTCGATGTCCGCGCGGTGACATCGGACATGGTGCTTGATGTGCTCCGACCGATTTGGGGCAAGACACCCGAGACGGCATCGCGCCTGCGCGGTCGTATCGAAGCCATCCTTGACAGTGCCCGGGCGCGTGGCTGGCGATCGGGAGAGAACCCGGCGCGGTGGCATGGTCAGCTTGCATTTCGGTTGCCTGCACCCACCCGGGTCAGGATGGTCGAGCATCAACCTTCGCTGGCCTGGGAACGGATGCCCGCGTTCATGGCGGCGTTGGCGCCCCGGACCGGCTTTGCTCCTCGCGCCCTTGCCTTTGTCATCTTGACCGCCGCGCGGTCAGGGGAAGTGCGCGGCATGACCTGGGGCGAAGTAGATCCCAAGGCTCGGACCTGGATTTTACCGGCGTCGCGCACGAAGATGCGGCGCTATCATCGCGTTCCACTATCTGCTCAAGCTATCGCCGTCCTGGACAGCGTGCGGCCGGATGTCATGGATCCGAAGGCGCTTGTATTCCCGGGAGACAGGGGAACAGGGCTTAGCGAAATGACGATGACGCACCTGATCCGCCGATTGAACGGCGACAGAACCGGCGAGGCCCCGCGCTGGCTGGATCATCTGACCGGCCGGCCGATTGTGCCCCATGGGTTCCGCTCGACCTTTCGGGACTGGGCGTCGGAGGCCACGTCCTATCCGCGAGAGGTCGCGGAAGCGGCACTGGCACATGTGAAAAGCAGCAAGGTAGAAGCGGCCTATGCCCGATCCGATCTGCTCGAGCGACGGCGCCCGATGATGGAAGAGTGGGGTGCATGGTGCCTTTCGGCATCGGCCGTCGCCGCGCCGACACGGTCGGTCTTCGATCCGCGTGCATATGCCGGGTGCGGTGATCCTTTCACCAGCGTGCTGATGTAACGCGCGCTATCTCGCACTCTCCTGAAAAATGAGGTGCGTCACAGGAGCTATCTGGCACTTAAACCGTCTGCTGCGACAACTGCCAGATGGCATCAATCGCGTCCCATTCCGGCCCAAAGAGGAAAGTGCACGTCCGGGGGCCGGAAGCACCGTGGCGATTGACCAACGGATATCCCATTGTTCGGCAGTGGGGTGATCTGAAACGTATCGCGACGGCCTGCGGCGGTCTTTCAGTTCAAACTGTCAGCGAATGGAAGCGGGTGCCGAGGCGCCGCGTAGCGGCTGTAGCGGCAGCACTCGGGGTGCCTCCGGGGGTTCTGCGGCCTGACTTGCATCTGTCCCTGATTGCCGAAGGCGAGCCTTCCACACTCCTCGAGCTTTTGCTCGCATGGCGCATGGTCTGCGCCGCTCGTCGAACCCTGCAAGAGGTCGAGAAACCTTTTCGCGTAGCTCGTGATCATGAGGCTGAGGCCAAGCGCGCTTTGAAAAAGGCACGAAGGCGCTATTATCGAGACAAGGCTAAATGGGAACCGCGTTGGCTCGAAATGCAGCAAGAAGAAATTGCAACGCTGCGGGGCCGGGTTCAGGACGTCCTTTACTTTCGCAATGCTGCCCGCAAGGCATTTTCCGATCGTCGTCGGTGGCTCGTCCAGACAGGCATACCATTGTCGTTTCTAAACAATGTCTCGTCGAATCAGACGTTGTGAGAAGCTGACAATCCGAGGTCAGGCTGTCGGTTCGCTCGGCTTAATCGGATGCCGGAGGCGAACGCCTGGACCGCCGCCATTCTGCGGGATGAACTCTATGCCGGCATGTTCGAGAGATGTGCGGATCGCGTCGATCGTACGCTCACGTGGTGTCGAGCTGCCATCTTCGAAGCGGACAAGGGTGCTCTTGGTTACACCGCTTGCCGCTACCAGTTGATCGCGGTTCCAGCCGAGTAGGCCTCGCGCTGCTCTGACCTGCGACGACAAAACGCTATCCACAGTATTATTTCCGCTTGCTTCTAATGGGCGAGAGTGACACTCTCCGTAGCGTTTCGCAAGAACGAAACGGCTGGTGAGGGTGCTACCAACACCGCAAACCAGCCTAACCACAGCCGAGAGGAACCTCGGATATGGCTGTAGAAGCCCTTATCATGCCCGGCGCGGACCGGGCAAAGAACGATGCTGCGCGTCTCATACCGGAGATCGGGTCCGGCATGCTGGGGGCATTGCTCTTCTGTCTCTCACTTATCTTCCTCGCCCATCCATCTGGCCTTGCGATAAAGCACGGGCGTCACTTGGCCGGCATGGAGCGGCATGTTGCGCATACGGGCCGCGTGTCGAGGTCGATCCGATGACCGACATGCATTCATTCGGCGACGGCTCAGCACCGGGCGCTCATGCCGCCGCGATCGCCGCGCTTTCGGCGCTGGTCCGCGAAGCAGTCCGCGACGGCCATGTTCGCTCGTTCGATGATCGGGCCAGCGGCGCGATACCGCGCGATGGCCAGCTTGCCGCGCTGTGCGCTGAGCTTGGTTTGATCGAGCGATCACGGGCGCGTCTGTTGTCGGGCCTCCCTGTCGCGGCTGGCCCGCTGGCGGATTTGTTGATCCAGCGCCGGGCGGTCATCGAAGCTATCTGCGAGACGCCCGCCCGGACCGTGGCGGGCATCAGGGTCAAGGCACGCGCTGTCCGCCGGATCCTTGGTGACGGCGTGTTGTCAAAATCCATGCGTGACGCGGCGACGCGATCGCTGCTGACCGACATGGAGGGGGCGGTATTATGATTGCTACCGACATTCAATCGCCGAAATCGGACAATGCCGTCTCGAACGACGCCGCGCTGAAACAGGCATGTCTCGAATTTATCGCCGTCATCAGGGCGCGCGACGCGATCGAAGACACGCAGTCCCGACAGTGGAAGGTGTTGCATCGGCATGCCGACGAACTGCTGCGCGATATCGTCCGGCTCGAAGCGACAACCGATGCGGGTCGGGCCGCGCAAATGGAAGCCTTGCGGGCGATCCAGCGTCCAGGCTCTGATTTCGAGACGCTGATCGAGACCGCCGAGGACTGGTTCGGGCAGTTATCCGCCGCTGTGCTTCGGGATCTGGGCCCCGATCGCCGCGCAAAGCCCCGTCTGTGCTCTCTGGCATCAGGGGTTGAGGCAGGACATCCGGACGCGGCGCTGATCGATGCCTGTGCAGCGTATTTCACGGCCTGGCGGGCCTCGGAGGATCACCCGGGCCGAACCGTAGTGAATACGACGCCGGAAATCGATCAGGCCCTCAACGCCGCGCTGGACGCCATAGCGGCCTGTGCTGCCCGGGTCGCTGCTATGCCAGCGCGCACGTCGGCCGGGCTACAAGCTAAGGCCCGTGTGACGATGCGCGAGCTGGATCAGAGTGAGTGGCCGATTGCCAATGACGAGCCGCCGTCGGCGTTGTCGCCGGATGTCGAAGGGCGAGAGCATCTGGTGTGGTCTGTGTGCGTCGATGTGCTTGCGTCCCAACCCGATGGGGCCGAGGTGACAGGGGTTGGGCGGCTGCGCCAGGGCGATCGTGTGCTATCAGTCGCCGCGGGCGATGCGATGCATGACGCGACGCAATCCATCTCCCACGTGGCCTGTCTGTTGCATTGGGCGGGGCTTGGCCAGCAGGAACGCGTCCCGGATGTGTTGCATACTTCCGGCGCAAGCGATTTCGCCGGGGCGGTCATATGGGCGGCCGACGAGATCAGACGCCGATGCGCGGCTATCGATGAGGCCATGCCATGAGCGTCGATCTGACCCGGAGCGGCAAGGATTACACGAATGGTCCGGTCGCGGTCGAGCGCATCTACTTGGCGGCGGTCGTGTGGCTGAGCGTTGAGCGAGTGCTCTGGAACGATGAGCACCGCTATCGGGTATGCGCGGATTTTGACGACGATACCTGGGCGGACCTTACGGCGCCGAGACCGGTCGAAACCGCCCGGCAGATCGCGCACCGGCTTTCGGCGATCCATGACAAGCCCGTGCTCGATCGCTGGCGGGTGGCATCGTGATGGCCGCCGTGCTGCTGCCGGGTGCGCCATCGATCGCGCCTCGCGTCATGCAGGAGGCGAGGCTAACGCAGGCTTGCTCGGCCACTTTCCTGAGACTGGCTGAAGTGTCGAAAGATGGCGCTCTGTACTTGCAGGGAACGGCCGCGCGATCCATGCTCAGTCCCGGCGCGGCTAGGTTTGGCCACCGAATGCCGGGACCCCACGACTGGCCCGCCGCGCCGCACCTGTTCATGCGTGGGGGCTGCCGACGTGGGGCGGGTATGGACGATGACGACACGCCGTGCTCGCCGGAGCTGGCGGCGTTGCAGAACAAGGGCAAAGTGAGTTGGCTTTCTGTCAACGATGCCGCCTTGGCTTTCGGCCCTGTTGCGGAGGCCGAAGAGGTTCTTCACCTTGTTGCGCAGGGCGCAGATGTAGTTCGATCCATAATATGTTTCCCGCTTTCCTCTCCCCAGCAGCGCTTGCGGGATCTCGACGTCGAGATCCAACAAAAGCTGTTGGAAAAGCTAAAAGCTGGAACCTTAGTTGCGCGGGGATTTGAGAATGGCGCGAGTGCCTTCGATGAGCCGCGATTGGTTCCAGAACGCTTCTGGAAAGCCGCATCCCTTTATCCAACGGACAATAGTGCCGAAACCTTCGATGGGCGGAAAATTGTCGGTCTTGAAATCGCATTTTCTGCAATCGCCGTAGAGGACGCGCCTGTTGGCCGAGAGGCCGAATTAAATGATTCTTCGTTGCAGAAGAAAACCGGTTCTAGAATAGGCCGCCCTCCGTCATTAGCCAATATTTATGCCACGTCCAAAGCACGAGAATGGCTGCTCGACAATGGCGAGGACCTGAAGAGTGAGACGGGCAAACAATCGGAATGTGAGGGCTACGTAGCAGCGGCCCTTACGGCGCATAAAGAGGATCTCAGTCTTAGCGAAAGCTCGATCCGAGAAATTGTAAAAGCCGAAGCGCGAAAAATCGCCGCCGAGAAGAAGGCCGGTAAGGCCGGAAATTGAATTGCTGGCCTTATCGGCCGACTTCACCGCGTCCTCTCTGCACCTTCCCGCATATGGTAGCACGCATCCCGCAGCTGCCGATGCGGATACGGACATATGATTGTGGAACAGATAAGCGTGGGTAGCGATGCTCGATTGATGGGGGGGCATCATCGACTGGTCGTCTCGGAAGCCGAGGCGGCGTCGATGCTCAACATGGCGCGGCGCACATTGCAGGGTAAGCGACTCGACGGTTCGGGACCGCCGTTCGTCCAACTTTCCGATCGCCGGATCGGCTACGCGATGGACGCGTTGCAGGACTGGATCAGAAGCCGGTCGGTCCGCTCTACCAGCAATGCAACCGTGCGGCGCATCGGAGAGGCGCGATGAACGCGCTGCCGTCATGCGAGAGCCTTGCGCTTCGTGGGCTGGATGCTGTGGGCGCGTTCAGAGGTTCGCTCCTCGGTCGCGCGGTTATGGTAATGCACGATCTGCTGGCAGATCCAGCGGCCATGCCCGATCAGGTTTTGAGGCTCCGTCAGGTCCCGCCATCGATGCACGCTTTTGATCTTAACCTTCTGTGGTTGTGGTCAGATCCTGTTGGAGTATTCCTCAACGCTGTAGCGGCGTTCGACGCCCCTCGCAAAGCGGCAGAGAGCGGTCTGTCGAACGAGTATCTTGCAGCCTTATCGTATGTGTCCCGCCGGACGATGGTGCAGGCTCTAGACGCGCTGCGTGCCGCTTTCCGTGAGCCTCCGGACCCGACAACTATCGAGAGAGTCAGTCGGGTTATTTTGGCCGATCTAGTGCCCTCAAGGTATGGAATTTCGCATGATCTGGCAACACTCAGATCAGAAAAGCTGCCTTGCAGCCTAGATCTATGGCTCGAAGAGCTCGGCTGGACGGAGCTGGATGCCGAGGCGCGTCGGCGCGACCGAGCGGTGCGGGATCTGGTCGCTGGTAAAACTGGATCAACTTGGAGCGCGGTCCAGCGCGAGGCGCGGAGGGTCGCGGCATGAGCATCAATCGTCGTGTGTCGGAGCCCCCTTACCCTGTGCTTTCGATGCTTCTGCCAGGGTGTGAACGCAGCGCGCTTAGAGCACTGGCGGCCGATGGTGACATTCTTTGGTATCGTGGTGACGAACCGGAAGTCACTGATCAGGATCATTTTGACGGCCTTATACAGGACGTTGTGCTAATTTTGGACGAGCGGCGATCTCTCGATCTCGACTTGAATCGGTTCTGGGTGCGTCCGGACCGTGTCGAGTTCAAAGTTATCATTAAATGGCTTGATTTGTTTCGACCTCTTCTAGAGCCGTTCCACGTTAATCCGGTTCATATCCTGCTGCTT
>NZ_BALE01000008.1 GCF_000963885.1 Tanticharoenia sakaeratensis NBRC 103193 | reverse complement strand
ACAGACCCTAACTTAAATCCGTGGGCATGTTCGGGGCAGGGTCATCTGTCAAGTCCATTATCAGCGGCCATTTTGCCGCGACCGAAGTCGCCACGGGCGTTATTCCCCGTTCAATGTCATGGGCCAGCCCACCCCGCTTGGCATTCGCCTCGACATCCGGATCCGCCTTCATGGCGGACATACGCGCTCAAAGAGCGTTGTTCCTTAAGCGGACCTCAGACGGCAGTTTGGTTCACGGACTTCTTTCGCCTATGTCGATCCGGTTGCCGTCCGGGTCGGCCAGCGCGAAGGCGCGTTGACCGTATTCTTTGTCGGCGAGGGTCTTTATAATCCTCACCTCCCCAGCCTCGCAAATCGCATAGAGCGCCGCTACATCGTAGACGAACATATGCATAACGTTGACTGTTGAGCCTTGTGTCCCGACTTCTGGCTCAGGTGAATTTCCGCACAATTTTTTGTCAGAACCATAAATCCGACAGGATCACACCGTTTTCAAATACTCTTTCGAAACCAAGGACGCGCGAGTAAAACGCTTGAGCATCATGAATGTCGCAGGCGCAGATTGTAGGTGCCACCCGCCCAAAGGTCATTTTGGTGTCCTGGCAGACAACTACAGTGACATCCGATCAGATGGACTTATCTGATCGGATAAAGTCGCTCTAAAAGAGGTGCCGGCTTTCGACGCCGGGTTGGGAACGGCCGAGATATCCGAGAGACGGCTTCGGACGCAATCGAGTATGGCCGCGTCACCTTCCAGACCCAACAACGCCAGATGTCGTTCCGCTGCCAGCAAAATATCCGACGTCGCGTGTGGCACGGCGCGGCGCCACCATTGTAGCGCCTCCTCTTTTTGGCCCTGATCCAGCAGGGCCGTGGCGTAGTTGTGCTGCCCGCGGTAGTCGCCACCCTCGTCCGAACGACGGTACCAGTCGAGGGCAATGACCGGGTCTCGCGAGGTTTCCCAGCCCTTCTCCGTAAATCGGGCCACGAGGTTCATCGATTTGGCGTGGCCTACGGATGCGGCCGCACGAAACAGAGCCAGTGCGCGGCTGAGATCCGCATCGATGCCCAGCCCGCGCATGAGAAGAATGCCAAGATTATACTGGCCCCACGGATCGCCGAGCTCACCCGCTCGTCGGTAACTGACGGCGGCTTTAGTGAGATCAATCGGGCAACCCCAACCAAAATGATAGCAGCGCCCGATCATATTATAAGCCGGGCCATACCCGGCGTTAGCGGCAATAAAAAACCATTGCCGCGCTCTGACAACGTCACGTGCGATATAAATGCTGTCCGGTAGAATATCGCCCCACTGTACCTGCGCGAGCACATGCCCTTTCATGGCATTCTGCCGGATCGTTTCGATTGCATCCGGCAAAGGTTTACGGCCGAGCAGCGACGTGCGTGATCTGCGAACGAAGGAAAAGGAACGTGTTGCGGCCGAGACGATCATGACGCTTTCGATCAGACGAAGAGAGGAGATTCGCACTGAGCACGATTTGAGCTTATTTGCAATTGCGAGTCGTTATCATCAGAGCTAAACAAAGCGTCTTCGTCACTTTCCGTTGCAGGATGTCATGAGCCGTTTCATTCGTCATTGCCTTACCCCTTTGCCCATCGTCACCGGGCTCGCTCTCTCGCCTTCACAGGGACTGGCGGCAGATACGGCGAAAAAATCTGACCATGATCATCACGACCGATACCGGCGCCCCGACAAGGAAAAATCGTTCGACAGTCATACGCTCGACGATGAAGAGCACCTGACGGTCATTGGGCACGGCTTTAACACGCTTCATCAGTCAATCGGGTTGTCACGCATGCCGCAGGATGTCCTGCACACACCGCAGAACATCAACGTGGTGCCACAGGCGTTGATGAAGCAGCAGAACGTCAAGTCGCTGGATGAAGCTCTGCGCGATGTGCCGGGCGTTACGTCCTCCATCGGAGAAGGTGCTGGCGGCATGAACGGCGACCAGTTCCTTATTCGTGGCTTTCAGGCCCAAAACGATATTTATGAGGACGGTTTGCGCGATTTTGGCGTCTATAGCCGTGACGCATTCAACATGGAGACAATTTCGGTCATCAAGGGGCCGTCGTCGGAGGTCTTCGGCAACGGGACGACCGGGGGCGCCATCAACATGGTGACCAAGATGCCAGGACTTGCCAATCGCTATACAGCAGACTTCAGCGGCGGTTCGGGCGGATATTATCGCGGTACGTTCGACGTCAACCAAAGGCTGAATGCCACGACTGCCTTCCGTATCGAAGGCATGGGGAACGAGAACAACATTGTTGGACGCGATTACGTCAATTCCCATCGCTGGGGGATTGCGCCGTCGCTTGCGTTCGGTCTGGGCGAACGAGCAACGCTCGTGCTGCAGTATATGCACCAGCAGGAAAACTCGGTTCCCGATTTTGGCGTGCCTGTCGTAAAAAAGCCTGGCACGGCCTATGCCATGCCAATCACGCAGTATGGTATTCCACGCACCAACTGGTATGGAACGAACAGCGACGAGAACGCGACGAACGACAATATGGAGACCGCGCGCTTCTCGTATAAATTGAACAAGCACATCACGTTCTATAACGATCTGCGCGGCGGTGAATTCTATCGAACCTTCGCTGCATCGAAAGCCACATGCGACCAAACCTGCGTCAATAACTATTTCCTCGGCAATCCGAACGCCGCTCTGGTCGCCCGGTCCGGTCCGGTCGGCGCGGGCAAAGGCACCGGACCAGGAACATACATGGCGCCATTGCCTTATCAGCAGACCAGCTGGTCCGTGCAGAATGTCGGCTCGATGGTAGCAGACTTCAACACCAGCGTCCTGAAGCACCAGGTCGTCGCAGGTTTCGATGTCGAGCGCGTGAACGACGTGCGTTCGCAATCGACCTATCTGAAGCCGAAGCCTTACGCAAATCTGGTCAATCCGAACCCTAATGTCGGCAATCTAGACATGGTCCCCGGCGATCTTAATCCAGGCGGTCTGGTCAATCTTGGCGGCATTGGCGCCAAGGATCACACCAATGGCTACGGGTTTGACGCGGGACTGTTTCTCTACGATCAGATCTGGTTCACGAACTGGCTGTCGATCAAGGGCGGTTTCCGCTGGGATCGTTGGCAGACCAGCTATAACGCGACGGGCGGCAACGTGGCGGCCAATCCGGATGTTCACTTCCATAATGTCACCAGCGTGTTCAATCCGAATACCAGCTTGCTGATCACGCCAGACAGCCACCAGACATATTACTTTACCTGGGCGAAATCGACGACGCCGACGGGCATGTATGTCACCAACGGGTCGGTGCCTATCCGTCCGCCAGGTAATACGATCGCAAATCCGGAAAAAGCCAGTCTTTACGAACTCGGCGCCAAATACAGCGCCTTCCATGATCGTATGGGATTTACAGCCTCGTTGTTCAGGCTGGAGAAAAACAACGCCACCAATGCTGATCCCGTCACCGGACAGATCGTCAGTACGGGTGACACGCAGCGCAATCAGGGCTTGGAGCTATCGGTCGGTGGCATAATCACACGTGGTTGGAATATCACTGCGACCTATGCCCTTTACGATAGCGATACGACGGCGTCGTTGACCAAGGCTAATATTGGTAAGAACGTTCAGTATGTTCCGCATAATCAGGCGACGCTGTGGTCGGTCTACGATGCGTTTTCGACCAAACCTTATAACGTCGCCTTCGGCGGCGGCGTGACATGGCGTCAGCATGTGTGGCTGGACCCCGGCAACACGGCTCGCGCACCGGCGAATCTGGATTTCGATGCCGTCGTCTCGCATCGCTTCAACAATCATTGGAAAGTCGCACTGAACGGCTACAATCTGGCTAACCGCCTGAACTATCAGAGTCTGTTTTCCAATCGCGCCACACCGTCTGCAGGCCGGACTTTTCTGGGGCAGTTAAGCTACAGCTACTGAGAACCGACCATGTTGATACATATCCCTGGCGTACTGACACCGGAAGAGCTCGCCTTCTGCCGGAAAACTCTTTCAGAGGCGGATTGGTCCGATGGCAAGGTGACGGCGGGGCAGCAGTCGGCCAAAGCGAAACAGAACCTTCAGGTGCCGCTGGATCATCCAGCGCACCGCGCTCTGGGTGACCTTGTCCTGCGGGCACTGGGACGTAACATGCTGTTCAACAGCGCAGTTGCGCCTCTCCGCGTCGTGCCGCCGCTGTTCAACCGGTACGATGTGGGCATGCGGTTCGACACGCACGTTGATAATGCCATTCGACCCATTCCAAATTCTGGCGGGATGCGCATCCGCACAGATGTCTCGTCCACTCTGTTCCTCACCGAACCTTCGGAATACGACGGTGGGGAATTAATGATGCACGACGCATCAGGCACTCAAGAAATCAAGCTGCCCGCCGGTGATATGATCGTATATGATACTACGTTGTTACACAGCGTGGCGCCCATCACGAAAGGTAGCCGTTGGGCCTCGTTTTTCTGGACCCAGTCCATGGTTCGTGACAGTGCGCGCAGGCAGATCCTATTCGATCTGGACCAGAACATCATCGATCTACGCCAACGCTTGGCGGATAATGATCCGGCAGTTCTCAATCTCGTCAACGTCTATCACAATCTGATGCGGCAGTGGTGCGAGTTGTAAGACGTCGCAGCCAAGAGAATTCGATTTTCGGTCAATGATCGGAGGACATTGTTGGTTCGTTTTTCCCCTTCAGCGCAACGGGGAAATGTCCGACTTCCTCGTGACTGTCACAAAAAACGGACATTCCGCCCACCACCCCATAGTCGCCATGCAACGCCCTGTCATCCCAGGGTCGTTTGCATGCCTACAACCCGATCCCCATGTCGCGTTTTCTTCCGAAGGACCAGTCCACACCGTCATCGTCGCGTCCGACACCCGAGACGTGCTGGCCCCGCTTTCTCTCCAGCGACGGCGTCCAAGGCACGAGCTGGAACTGGAGCCCGTCGTCGATCATGGCCATCCGTCCCCCACCCAGCGTGAAACGGCGGCGGTAGGTGCCGGTGACATACTCGCCCGCGACCGACGGGCTATGAATCAGTCCCGTCTCGCGCTCCAGCCTGCTGGCGAGATCGTCCCGTTCCCGCTGCTGCAATGTCGCCAGCATCCCGCGCGGATAGAAAACCTTTTCGCCCTCCTGCCGGGCGATGCCCTGTTCGACCAGATGCGCCCGGCGTCGGGCCAGCGCGTCGCGAAGCTCGGCGCCGAAACCCGCATCGCCCAGCGCGACCGGTTCCCGGGCGATCAACTGACGATCCAGCCACGTCGCCCCCCGCGCCGTCACCTGCTCCCCGATCGCCAGGTCCGAACGCACGGCAAGTGCTGCGCGTCGCCGGCCATCAGCACTCTCAAAACGCCGCAGTTCCACGATGGCGCCCGCGGGGGCGTCCGAGGCAGCGTCGAGCGTGGGCAGGCGGATATGGCGCGCATGCCCGTCCACGCCGTCGACGATCGCCCAGGCGCTGCCTTTTAGCTCGTCATCAAGACCGCGATCGACCAGCCGGCCGATGACCGGCCCAGTCGCCTGTTCTCCCGCCACGACCCAGGACGACGCCGCCCGGTCGATGCCCTTCTCCTTCAGGGCACGATGAAGCCGTTTGATGATGTCGCCCCGCTCACCCATCTCGCGCAGTGTCGGTTCGGCGGTGACCCTGCCCCGAACATGCCCACGGATTTAAGTTAGGGTC
>NZ_BALE01000009.1 GCF_000963885.1 Tanticharoenia sakaeratensis NBRC 103193 | reverse complement strand
CACATCACCAACGAGTCAGCAGCTATGCCCTTTGGTATTAGGCCATTGGAGAGCTGCTGAATGGTGCGGAGGCGTGACAGGCTCCTGCCGAGCGAGCTGCCTCAGCTTTCCAGCATCCGCTGCATCAGCTCCACATCTTCGGCGAATGCGGAATCACGTTCCATCAGTGCCGCAATGCTCTTGCAGGCATGCATCACCGTCGTGTGGTCGCGATTACCGAACTTGCGGCCGATTTCCGGAAGCGAGCGGCTGGTGAGCTGCTTCGCCAGATACATTGCCACCTGACGCGGGCGCGCGACGGCCCGGGCCCGCCGCGCGGACGACATGTCCGTCAGACGGATGTTCCAGTGTTCCGCAACCTTGCGCTGGATTTCCTCGATCGTCACACGGCGATCGTGCGCCTTCAGGATGTCGTGCAGGACTTCCTGCGTGCTTTCGAGGGTAATGGGCCGGCCGAACAGGTTTGCATGGGCGATCAGGCGATTGAGCGCGCCTTCGAGCTCACGCACGTTGGACGTGATCTTGTGCGCCAGGAATTCCAGAACCTTGGCCGGCACGATGACGCCCGATGCCAGGGCCTTGGCTTCCAGGATCGAGATACGCAGCTCGAATGTCGTCGCGTGAATATCGGCGACCATGCCGCAGCCGAGACGCGTGCGCAGACGATCCTCGAGGCCGGACAGGTCGGACGGGCTCTTGTCGGCACTGACGACGATCTGGCGTCCGGCGTCGACGAGCGCGTTGAACGTATGGAAGAATTCTTCCTGCGTGTTGTCCTTGCCGATCAGGAACTGCAGATCGTCGATCATCAGGACGTCGACCGAGCGCAGCTGCTCCTTGAATTCCATGGTCGACTGCGACCGGATTGCCGCGATGAAGCGGTACATGAACTTCTCGGCCGACATGTAGGCGACCGAAACACGGCCGCCGCGTGTCAGCTCTGATCCGATCGCGTGCATGAGATGCGTCTTGCCCAGGCCGACACCGCCATAGAGGAACAGCGGATTGAAGCCGGGGCTCGATGGCTTCTCGGCGACCCGGCGTGCGCAGGCGTAGGCGAATTCGTTGGGCTTGCCGACGACAAAGCTGTCGAACGTGAACCGTGGATCGAGCGGCGCTGCGAGATCGGACGTCTTGTCGGTGGCAGCCGCACGCACAGGCTCTTCGACAACGGCCTCGATCCGCGCGGCAGGCATGACTTCGCCGTCATCGGCCACCACGGCCTTGTTCCGCTGGACCTGCAGTTCGATCCGGCGGACGAAACCCGTCTCGCCTTGCCAGAGCTGCTGAAGCCGGTCGCCATACTGCCCACGGACCCAGTCCCGCAGAAAGCGTGTCGGCAGAAACAGGACGAGCTCGTCCTCATCCAGAGGGCCGAGCGTGATCTGGCGCAGCCACGTTCGGTATTCGACCTCGCCGACTTCCGTCTTCAGGCGTCCGCTGATTGCAGCCCAATGTGACCCCAGCACGGCATCCGAAACCGTATCCGATGCATCCGCGACCGTTGCTCCGAATGGTGCGCCGTGCGTTCCGCCTTCATCCGCCATTCACGCCCCCTCTTTCCAGCAGACAAGACAAAGCCACGAGCTTCTGGCAGGCGGAAAAGTCTCCACCGTGCCGTATCCCCTTGGGCAATTCCGATCGTTCGACGATGGGGCCAAGATAGAAGAGCTGCCCGTCCGAGGCAAGGATATCATCGCATCATCCGCCCGAATTCTGCCAAACTTGGAACAAGAGGCGAACTAAATACGTGGCCTATAAATGCAAAAAAGCCGGTAGCAACTTGAAATCAAGTTACTCCGGCTTTTACTTGACTTGCGAAAGTCATAACCGGGGCAGAAAAGCCCCAGTATCGCGCAATCAGGCGCTCGCGAGTGCCTTCACGCGCGCAGAGAGGCGCGAGATCTTGCGGCTGATCGTGTTGGCGTGAACGACGCCCTTGCCGACCGCGCGCTGCATCTCGGGTTGTGCCGCACGAAGAGCCTCGGCTGCCTGCGTCTTGTCGCCGCTGGAGATTGCCAGCTCGACCTTCTTGATGA
Organism: Tanticharoenia sakaeratensis NBRC 103193; assembly: GCF_000963885.1. Lineage (GTDB taxonomy): Bacteria > Pseudomonadota > Alphaproteobacteria > Acetobacterales > Acetobacteraceae > Tanticharoenia > Tanticharoenia sakaeratensis. Next base: position 253,431 of record NZ_BALE01000009.1, on the reverse strand, counting down.
AGGTGCGCATGCGGGACATGCGAGCCGTGTTCCGAGCGTTGCGGCGTTCGTTCTGACGGATGCGCTTGCGCGCTGAAGCGGTGTTGGCCATGTCTTCTCAGTCGGTCCAGTGTAATGCGTTGTGCGATCTGTCGCGTGATCTTTCGGGCCGGACGATCCGGCTTCAGGACCGCATTGAGCAGGTCGAGAGCCTTGGCATCGGCAATAGAGCGCCGGGTCTAGTCCAGGCGGTGCCCCGACGTCAAGCGCGGAAATCCTTGGCTCATGGAGTCTGTCGCCTGGGGCAGAAGAATGTGGATCGACCGGACTGGACGATCCGCTGAACGCCGGGACAGTCGGGCATTCCGGGACATGTCGGGCATCCTTCGCCTTCCCGGCCATAGACGCGCCAGGCCGTCTGAAAATAGCCCAGTTCGCCATCGGGTTGCCTGTAGTCCCGCAAGGACGATCCACCGGCGCTGATGGCTTCCTGCAACACGGGCGGCACGGCCTTGGCAAGGGCCTGTACCTCCTGCGGGGCCAGTGATCCTGCGAGGCGGGCGGGATGAATGCCCGCACGGTACAGGGCCTCGCAAACATAGATGTTACCAAGGCCCGCGATCAGCCGCTGGTCCAGCAATGCTGCCTTGATGGGGGTTCGTCGTCCGGCCAGAAGCGCGCCCAACGCTTTTGCATTGAAGTCCCGGCTGAGGGGCTCGATCCCCAAGGGCGCCAGAAGCTTGTGTGTCTCCTCCCCGGCCGTCGTCACGAGGTCGACCGCGCCGAAGCGACGGGGATCCGTCAGCCCGACACGCGTGCCCTCGACCGTCCGCAGGACGACATGCTCATGTGTCAGCGCTTGCGCATCCTTTCCATCAGGATTGGGCGTGGTCACGTCCGACAGGCCGATCCGGCCGGACATGCCGAGATGCCAGAGCATGGTCTGGCCGCCCGCTATGCGCATGAGGATGTATTTCCCGCGCCGTGCGAATCCCTCGATCCGGCGACCGGTCAGGACGCCTGGCAGGGCCGGCGGGATCGGCCAGCGCAGGTCGGCCCGTCGCAGCAGGACATGGGCGACCTCCTGGCCTTCGAGACGGGCACGCATGGCGCGCATGATGGTTTCGACTTCGGGGAGCTCTGGCATCGCAGCGCCTGAGCCTATATCGGTGGTGCCATGACCGACAACGCCCCCATCGCTCCCCGCCCGTACGACGACACGACCGATTTCGGATACCGGGACGTCCCGACCGCCGACAAGAAATCTCTCGTGCGCGGCGTGTTCGACAGTGTCGCCAAGCGCTACGATGTCATGAACGACGTGATGTCGCTGGGTGTGCACCGGGTCTGGAAGCGGATCTTCGCGACGCAGCTCGCGCCCGCGCCGCATCTACGGCTGCTGGATCTGGCCGGGGGCACCGGCGACATCAGCTTCGGCTGGCTCGCCGGTGGTGGCGGGCCCGCGATCCTTTCCGATATCAATGCAGCCATGCTGTCGGTCGGGCGCGACCGGGCTGCGACACGTGGCTATCTCCCGGATCTCGAGTTCTGCGTGATCGACGCGGAGGCCATTCCGCTTGCCGATTGCAGCGTCGATCGTGTGTCGATCGCATTCGGCCTGCGCAACTGCACGGACAAGTCGGCCGTGCTGCGCGAGGCGCGTCGCGTCCTTCGCCCGGGCGGCAAGTTCCTGTGTCTGGAATTCTCGAAGGTGCAGGTCGCGGCCCTCGCGCCGATCTACGACGCGTGGTCTTTCGGTGTCCTGCCTCGGATGGGCCAGATGATCGCAAAGGACAGCGAGAGCTATCAGTATCTCGCGGAAAGCATCCGGATGTTCCCAGATCAGGAGACGCTGGCCGAGATGATGCGCGAAGCCGGCCTCGAGCAGGTGCGCTATCGCAGCCTGTCCGGCGGTATCGCTGCGATCCATTCCGGCTGGCGTCTCTGATCCGATGACCAGGGCGCAGCCCGCGCGCGTCCTGCTGATCGTCGGTGGGGGCATTGCGGCCTACAAAAGCCTCGAACTGATCCGGCTGCTCCGGGCGCGATCCGTCGATGTGCCATGCGTCATGACGGATGCGGCCGAGCAGTTCGTCACCCCGCTTTCGATTCAGGCCCTGTCCGGCGAGCCGGTGCACCGGGCGCTGTTCTCCCTGTCGGAAGACAGCGAGATCGACCATATCGCGCTGTCGCGTTCGGCCGATCTGCTCGTCGTCTGCCCGGCCAGCGCCAACCTGCTGGCCCGCATGGCGGCCGGCATCGCCGACGATCTTGCAACGACCGTTCTCCTTGCGACCGACAAGCCCGTGCTCGTGGCCCCCGCCATGAACGTGCGCATGTGGCTCCACCCGGCAACACAAGCCAATGTCGCCCTGCTGAAAGCCCGCGGCGTGCGGTTCGTGGGGCCCGAAGATGGCGGCATGGCATGCGGGGAATATGGGCCCGGGCGTCTGTCGGAACCGGCCGCCATTCTCGAGGCCATCGTCGGATTGCCGAAGCAGCCCCTGAAGGGGCGACATGTGCTCGTCACCGCCGGCCCGACACGCGAGCCCATCGATCCCGTCCGCGCCATCACGAACCATTCGTCCGGCCGCCAGGGCTATGCGATTGCCGAAGTTCTTGCCGAAGCCGGTGCGCGGGTCACGCTGGTCAGCGGGCCGACGGCCCTGCCCGCCCCACCCGGTTGCACGCGGATCGATGTCGAGACGGCACGCGAGATGCTTGCCGCCTGCGAAAGCGCGCTGCCGGCGGACGCGGCCATCTGCGTGGCGGCAGTGGCCGACTGGCGCGTGCGCGAGGCCAGCGCCACGAAGCTGAAGAAGCGTCCGGATGCGTCTCCGCCAACGCTCACGCTCGAAGCTAATCCCGACATTCTGGCAACGCTTGCGGCCCACATTGAGCGTCCGTCCCTTGTGATCGGCTTTGCCGCCGAAACCGGCGATGTCGTGCGGGAGGCCACGGCCAAGCGCGCGCGCAAGGGATGCGACTGGATCGTGGCGAACGACGTCAGCCCGGGTACGACGACATTCGGCGGCGCGCGCAATCAGGTCGATGTGATCGACGAGAACGGTTGCGAAGTGTGGCCGGAGCTGGACAAGCACGCCGTGGCGCGGAGACTGGTCGCCCGAATGGTGGAGTGGTTCGCCAGCAGGAAAGGACAGCGGATTTGAAGAGAAAGCGGCGCTGGATTGCCTTCGCTCCGTTCGCAGGAGCTGTCGCACTGATGCTTCTCTCTTCGGCCCGCGCGGCCCCGGCCCTTCAGACGATCATCACCTCCGATCGGGTCATGAACGCTGTCACCGTATCGGATGACGGACGGATCTTTATCTCGTTTCCCTACTGGGGCGGCGGCAAGGCAACAGGGCCCTCCGTCACCGAGCTGGACCATCGAAACCGGCCTCACCCTTATCCCGATGCGAACTGGAATGCCTGGCCCCGGACGCATGATGCGGCCCACAGTTTCGTTCGGGTCAATGCGATCCGGATCGGGCCGGATGGCAAGCTCTGGGTCGTGGATTCCGGTGAAGCCAATGTCGGTGGCAAGGAAAACCCACCTGATGGTGCCAGGCCGAAGCTCGTGGCGATCGATCTTTCGCACAATACTGTCGACCATGTGATCCCGCTGGATCGGGCCGTCACGCCACACTCCTACATCGATGATCTGCGGTTCGCAGGCCCATTCCTTTTCCTGACGGATGCAGGCGATCCGGCGCTGGTCGTCATCGATACGCGCGACGGATCTGAACGCCGTGTCCTGCAGCATGCCCGTTCAACGACGGACGAGCGGGACATGATGGCTGAAGGCCACGTCCTGACGACCGGCGGCAAACCGGCCCGTATTCAAGCCGACCAGATCGAAACGGCGCCGGATGGTCACACAGTCTATTTTCAGCCGAGTTCGGGACCACTGTTCGCAGCCCCCGCCGCGGCCCTCGAGGACCCGAACCTGTCGGAGGCCCAGCTCGAGGCGCAGGTGCGTCAGGTCTATGACACGCCGACGACCGGCGGGACCGCCATCGATGGAAACGGCAACCTCTACGTTTCGGACGTGGACCATCTGAAGATCCTGAAGATTTCACCGGACGGGCGCGCTTCGACGTTGATTGCCGACCCGCGTCTGGTCTGGGCGGATGCAATGTGGATCGACTCCCACGGGCGGCTGTGGATACCGGCGGTCCAGCTCGACCGGACGGCAACGTTTCAGCCGGACGGCCAGTCCCGGGTGAAACTGCCGGTTGCGATCTATCGCATGGACATGCATCTCAAACCCGCCCGATAGGCTTGCAGCCGGCCGGTCTCCGAGGCAGACAGACGCGATGACTGCTCCGACAATTCCGGTCCGTGTTTCCCGTCTGGCACATGCGCACGACCTGCCCTTGCCGGCCTATGCGAGCGATGGCGCGGCCGGCATGGATCTGCTGGCGGCTGTCACAGATGCGCTCGAGCTTGCCCCCGGTGCCCGCGCGCTGGTGCCGACCGGCCTGCGGATCGCGCTGCCGCCGGGCTACGAGCTTCAAATCCGCCCGCGTTCGGGGCTCGCCCTGAAGAACGGCATCATGCTCCCTAACAGCCCCGGCACGATCGACGAGGATTATCGCGGCGAGCTCGGTGTGATCGTCTTCAACGGGGGTAGCGAGACGTTCGTCATCACGCGGGGGCTGCGGATCGCGCAGGCCGTCATCGCGCCCGTGATGCGCGTATCATGGGACGAGCGCGATACGCTCGATGACACCGTCCGGGGTCAGGGCGGCTTCGGCAGCACGGGCCGATAACGCAACCTCAAAGGTGCGCGATGAAATGGGCCATGGCTCCGACCAGCACCCAGGCGAGCGGCCAGAGCATCCAGCCTGCCCGCTCGAACAGGTAATGAACCGTGGGATTGACGCCGGGCGCCCCCCGGTCGGACGCGTCGGCATGAAGATCGTTCATCGCGGCTAACTCCTGTCAGAACCTGCTTTCCGGTAGCAGCTGCCGAAACCCGGCCGTAGTGATCGATGTCACCACGCGGGCATGATGTCGGACTCGCGCGATTGCCGATCCTGCTCGGGCCGAGCTAGGGTGCTGTCACAGTCGAAAACGATAGCTTGGGGAGAGGATGACGACGCAGGGCCTGACCATGAGGGTGGCTGCCCCCGCGCGCCCTAACCTCGCCGATCTGGCCGCGTTTCTCTGCCTGCTGGTGCTGGCGCTGTCGTTCGCGGACGTTGCGCGCCACACGCTCGCGCCGATCGCGCCGGCCGGCATGTCCACGATCCGCCTCTCGCCGCTTTACCTGCCGGAATACGCCCTGCGCACGACCTTGCGCATGTTCACGGCCCTCGGCGCATCGCTCGTCTTCACCTTCACCTATGCGGTGATCGCAGCGAAAAGCCGGCTTGCAGGCCGGATCATGATCCCGCTGCTCGACATCCTTCAGTCGACACCGATTCTCGGCTTCCTGACATTCACCTACGTGTTCTTCATGGGGTTGTTCCCGGGCCGGATTCTCGGCGCGGAATGTGCTGCGGTTTTCGTGATCTTCACGAGCCAGGCCTGGAATATGGGCTTTGCGATGATCCAGTCGCTCAGAACGGTGCCGCCGGACCTGATCGAGGCGGCCCGTGGCTTCGGCCTCACGTCATGGCAGAGATTCTGGCGGCTCGAAGTGCCGTCGGCGGTGCCTTCTCTGGTCTGGAATGCCATGATGTCCATGTCAGGCGGCTGGTTCATGCTGGTGGCCGCCGAGACCATTGCCGTAGGCCACACGACGGTCGCCCTTCCCGGCATCGGCTCATATGTCGGAGAGGCGATCGCCCGGCGCGACGGGCTTGCGATCGTCTATGCCATCATTGCCATGGCGCTCGTCATCTTGGCCTACGATCAGCTTATCTTTCGTCCGCTGGTCGCCTGGTCGGGCCGGTTCCGTGTCGGGCAGTCGCCCGAGGGTGCGGCCCCGGATCCATGGGTGCTGACGGCATGGCGCCGGACCCGGCTCCTGCGTCAGTTCGGCGAGCGGATCGCGGAAAGCCTTGCAAGTCTCGGAACACTTCGTATTGGCGGCAGCCCGCGCTGGACGGCGCCTGATGCGTTGGAGACGCCTGTTGGCCGCAACCTCTGGCGCATGGGCATCGCCCTGCTCTGCGTGATCTGCGCCTACGGGGTCTGGACGCTGGCCGATGGTCGCGTGGCGCCGGCGGATTTCTGGAATGCGGCAATCTGTGGCGCGCTGACGCTGGCACGGGTCGTCAGCATGGTGGTCCTCGCCTGTGCCGTCTGGATCCCGGCGGGTGTGTGGCTTGGCCTGCGACCGCGCTGGGCGCGCCGGGCGCAGACGCTTGCACAATTCATGGCCGCCTTCCCCGCCAACCTTTTCTTTCCCGTCTTCGTGGTCGTCATCGTACGCTTCCACCTCAACGCCAACATCTGGCTGACGCCGCTCATGGTGCTCGGCACGCAGTGGTACATCCTGTTCAACGTGGTGGCCGGCACATCTGTGTTCCCGTCGGAACTCCTCGAAGCCGCCCGCAATCTCGACCTGCGCGGCACCCTGTGGTGGCGCTCGGTCATGCTGCCGGGCATCGCGCCCTATATTGCGACCGGCGCCGTGACAGCCGCAGGTGGTGCATGGAATGCATCGATCCTGGCCGAAATGGCGCGCTGGGGAGACGTGACGTTGCATGCCAAGGGTCTGGGCGATTTCATCGCGACCGCCACGCAGGATGGGAATACGGCGCATGTGGCGCTCGGCGTTGCGATGATGGCGGCCTATGTGGTTGCCATCAATCAGCTGGTCTGGCTGCCCTTGCAGACCTATGTCGGCCGACGCTTCGCCAATCGCGATCCGTCCGGGGGCATTGCATGAGCGCGTCGATATACGAGGAGCGTCGCATGGATGCCGCCACGCGTGAGGAACTGGTCTCTCTGCGTCACTGCCGGCAGGCCTATCACAAGGAGAGCGCCACGGACCTCGTGGTGCTGGACGACGTGAACCTGACGCTGGACGCGGGCGAGATCGTGGGCCTCCTGGGCCGTTCGGGTTCGGGGAAGTCCACGCTCCTGCGGATCATATCGGGCCTGATCGCGCCGACGTCCGGCGAGGTGTCATGGCGCGGACGCGTGCTCGACGGGCCGGTTTCCGACGTCGCGATGGTGTTCCAGTCGTTCGCCCTGTTTCCGTGGCTGACGGTGCGGGACAACGTGGAACTCGGCCTCAAGGCGCGCGGCATGAAGCGGAGCGAGCGCGAGAAGCGTGCGAACGACGCCATCGATCTGATCGGGCTCGGCGGTTACGAGAACGCCTATCCGCGCGAGCTCTCGGGTGGCATGTGCCAGCGCGTCGGTCTTGCCCGTGCGCTCGTCGTGCACCCCGATCTTCTGCTGATGGACGAGCCGTTCTCCTCACTCGATGTGCTGACGGCCGAGAACCTGCGCACCGATCTCATCGAGCTGTGGTCGGAACGCAAGCTGCCGATCAAGTCGATGCTGATCGTGACGCACAATATCGAGGAGGCCGTGCTGATGTGCGACCGCATCCTCGTCTTCTCGTCCAATCCGGGCCGGGTTTCCCATGAGCTCGTGGTGCCGTTCGCCCATCCCCGCAACCGGGCCGATCCGGCGTTTCGCCAGTTCGTGGACGAGATTTATTCGCTTATGACCCGTCGCGCGCCGATTGTGTCTGAAGCGACCGGAGCCGTGTCCCAGGCACCGCCGCCGCTGTCCGTCGTCCTGCCGGATCTGCCGATCAACGTGATGGTGGGATTGCTGGAAACGCTCGCGGCGGCACCGCTGAATGGCCGCGCCGACCTGCCGCTGCTGGCCGAGCGGTTACAGATGGCGCTCGACGACCTGTTTCCGCTGTGTGAGTCGCTCGAGCTGCTCCAGCTCGCGGAGCTGGAAGACGGCGACATCCTGCTGACCTCGGAAGGCGCGCGCTTCGTGCAGGCCGAACTCGACGAACGCAAGGAGATCATGCGCGCAGCCTTGCTGCATTACGTGCCGCTGGTGCGTGCGATCCGGGCCGTGCTCGACGAACGACCGAACCACAGCGCCGATGCCGACCGCTTCCGCAGCGAGCTGGAAGACACGATGTCGCCCGACTACGCGCAGCAGACGTTGCACACGGCGATCAACTGGGCACGCTATGCCGAACTGTTCGATTTCGACGAGGAAGCCGACCAGTTCGAGCTGGAAGAGGTCAAGGAGTAGACTCGATCCTGAACAGCGCCTCGACCGGCCGGTCGAGCGCTGCCGCAAGCTTCAGCGCAAGGATCGTGGACGGAACGAAGACCCCGTTCTCCACCGTATTGATCGTTTTGCGGCTGACGCCGCAGCGCTCCGCGAGTGCGGCCTGTGTCAGTCCCAGCCGGTCACGTTCAGACCTGAGCGTATTGAGAAGTGTCTCGGCCATCAGCGGCTCGGCACCATCTGACGGTCCGGCAATGCGCGGTCCGCGCGTTCGGGCATCATGCGGCCCGAAGTTCCAGCGTTGCATTGGCAATCAAGGTGGCGGCGATCCCAGCCCCCGTCACGATGCGAAGCGCCTGAAATGCGGAGAGAGGCACAATGAAGCCGTCGACACAGACCAGTGCACCCGCGGATGCGAGTGATGCCCAGAACCCGACCGCCAATGCATCGCGCCTGAAATCCCGGGCCGTCTCGTCATAAAAGAAATGGGACCGTGACGCCGGCATGATGCGGTGCGGCAGCCCTGAGAAAATGAATGCGTAGGTCGCGCTGATCGTCATGAACGAGGCGATCAGCGCAGGGCTCGCCGTCTCGTTGAATGCCGACACTTCCATGAGGACGATGGCTACCGCGCAGATGTAGAACGTGATCGCCATGGTCGTCCGCCCCCGCTCCGCCCGTTCGATCTCCGTGAGCATGCCTCTCTCCATTACCCGGCCAATAAAACACAGGGTGTAACCCTCAGGTGACATGTAACCTTGAGGTATCACACGAGACAAGTGAATTCATGCCTCATGAACCAATCGCCATGCGCCGCTTTCTGTCCTCGTCTTTGAACGGACAGGAGCAGCCCCATGAGCAAGAGTATCGCTGATCAGGCCATTCCACCGGTTGCCCTTGTAACGGGAGGCTCGCGCGGGATCGGACGCGCGATCTGCGACCGTCTGGCGCAGGACGGTTATGCGGTCGGCGTCGGCTATGGCAGCAGCCGCGCCAAGGCCGAGGAAGTCGTGGACCGGATTCGCGAAGCCGGCGGCATGGCGGCCGCGTTCCATGCGGATCTTGGCGACCACGCGGCAATCCCGGGCCTGTTCGTCCAGGTCGAACGTGAGCTGGGGCCACTCCGGGCGCTGGTTGCCAATGCCGGTATCCTCGGCACGCAGGCCAGGGTGGACGAGCAGACGGCGGAAGATCTGACCGCGCTGTTCAATGTCAACGTGCTTGGCGTGATGCTGTGCGCGGGGGAAGCCATTCGTCGGCTCTCGACCCGTTATGGCGGCCCGGGCGGCGGTATCGTGCTTCTGTCGTCAGTAGCGGGCCGTCTGGGCGGGCTCGGTGGGCTGGTGCCCTACGCCGCCACCAAGGGCGCTATCGATACGCTGGCCAAGGGACTGGCAGCCGAGGTTGCGCGGGAAGGCATTCGTGTGAACGCGGTGGCTCCCGGCATTGTGGAGACCGGCATGACGTCGGATCACATGCGCGAGACTGCGGAAAAATCCGTTCCGATCGGCCGCGTCGGTCAGCCCGACGAGATCGCGGAAGCTGTTGCATGGCTCCTGTCGCCAGCCTCCTCCTTTGTGCTTGGCACGACACTGACGGCCTCCGGGGGGCGATAAGCGGCACCCGTCATATGCGAGCGGACAGCTTCCTGTCTGAACGCCTGATATGACGAGTGCCGACAGACCCTCGTGCTTCCAGACAATCCGCATATGCTCCCTCACCCTGTCCGGCGCGATGCCGGATCGGTAACCGGCGGTCGGCCTCATGATACGCAGCCGGACCAGCATCACGCCGGACAGCAAAAAACCGGACGCGACGTGCGTGACAGTTCTTGACCGGCAGATGACGTTCGACACTACACTGCAGCGAATGACTGTCGGCAGCCGGGATGTTCCAGGGGGCCATGCAGTGGCCAGTGCAGATCGCAGGGCAATCCGGCTTAAGCTATCGTTAATGTGGACAGCTCAGAATGGCCAGGTCTAATGCCGAAGAGAGGCGGTCCGTGCGCGGTCGTGGCCGCCCGCTCCACCTGTATATGTCTTGCAGCGTTCAGGCGTGTGCCCTCAAGCAACACGACGCGCGCAACGCTTTTGGACAATGCGCCTGCAATGAACAGGCCGCGTCTGAAAGCTGCCCCGGGACGACTGGACGCTGGCTGCGATATAGCCGCCTACAGCCGCCCATGCTCACAGGCAGCAATGAACTGCTTGTAATCGCGTTCCGTCTGGTCGGCATAAAGAACCGCGAAACTTGCAATCGCATCGGAAAACGACCGGCCGCGCCCGAGATAACCGGACAACAGCGCAGTATCGCCCGATCTGGCATGCGCGCGTCCCAGCGCCCGACCGCACAACGGAGCATAGACGTCGAGCAGATCGGCCTCGATCTGCTCGCTCAGGGAGGCCAGGCGTGAATCCTTGGCCTGTCGCACGTAGAACTCCCGGCCCGCGCCGGCGCTGTCCTTCGTCTGTGTCTTCGTGCCCTGACTGCGCGTCCATCCGAGAAAGACGTCCGAGGCCGCCTGCATCACGCGCTGCCCCGTAACCACGCGCTCGCCCATGTTCGAAAAATCGGATGGCGCTGTGTAAGGCTCCAGCACGGAATGCTGCGCTTCCTTGATCTGCAGGATCAGCGACTGCCCATCTTCCGTCGTATAGAGCCCCAGCGCACAGAACGTGCCGACGCTGCCGACGCCGACCACCTTGAACACGATGTCCCGCAGCCGGTAGCGCTCGACCACCATTCGGCGCTCCGGGGGAAGCTGGGCAACGTAACGAGCAAATGCCGCGCGCAGTGTCTCGTCATGGCTCGGCAGGCGTTCGATCAGCGGTGGCCGGTCGACCAGCCGGGGCAGCCGGCCATGATCGACGATGCCGAACTGACCGCGGACGCTTGCGATCTGCTGACTGAACCGACGCTGCAGATGCGTGCGGACGCGATGCTTCGGGATAGCCTCGATAACCGATTCGAGATCGATGCGCGTGTACCAGGCGGCCAGCGGAGACAGGCCGGCCAATCGCCTGATCTCGGCGACATAGGCGTGCGCCGCCGACAGGGCCAGATCCCGTGCTCCGCGGGATGAAGCCCCGGCCTGACGTCCCGCCAGGACGAGACTGGTTGCGAGCCGCTTGAGATCCCATTCGAACGGCGCCGGATGCGTCTCGTCGAAATCGTTGATATCGAAAACAGCTATGCCTTCCGGCGTGGCATAGCTCCCGAAATTGTTGAGATGGCAGTCGCCGCAAGCCTGAACCGGGATGCCGGCTACCGGCGTCGTGGCGAGATCGGACGCCATGACCGCCGCAGCTCCGCGCAGGAAGGCCAGCGGCGATGTCTGCATGCGGCCATAGCGGATCGGCAGCAGCTCCGCGATCCGGCTCTCGCCCTGTCTGATCAGGATATCGATCGGGTCGCGGCGCCCGGGGGCCGCCAGCCAGTCGGCGTTCTCGCGCCGCCGCACCGCGCCGCGCAGCGCACGGCCGCGTGTCCTGCGTTCGTCGCGGGTTTCGAGCTCACGGCGCAGGATCACGCCTCAGGCCGCTTTCAGGCGGTCGCGATAGAGCTTGCGCGCCTTCGCCACCTTCGGCGCCACCACGACCCGGCAGTAACCGGACTCCGGATTGCGCGCGAAATAGTCGTGATGCTTGGCTTCCGCCTCCCAGAAATGTGCGGGTCCCGCAATTTCGGTCACGATCGGCGCAGGCCAGATGCCTTCCGCATCGATTTCGTCCCGTACGCGCCGGGCCGTCTCGGCCTGACCGTCGTCGAGCGCGAAGACAACGGAGCGATACTGCGGCCCGATGTCGTTGCCTTGGGCATCGACCGTCGTCGGATCGTGCGTCGTGAAAAACACCCGGAGCAGATCGGCATAGGATATTTCGTCCGGGTCGAAGGCGATCTCGACTGCTTCGGCATGTCCGGTACGACCAGTGCAGACGGCCTCGTAGCTCGGGTGATCCACATGACCCCCGGCATATCCCGGCTTGACGCTGCTGACACCGCGCAGGTCCTTGAAGACGGCTTCGACACACCAGAAGCAGCCGCCACCGAATATCGCCCGTGCAGGCGCCGTGTTGTTTGTCATGCGGGTCAGATCCTCTTGTGCGATGTCAGACGCACCCACCGTCACGCGGCGTGCCGGGCGCAGATACAGGAACAGCGAACGCGCAGCGGTTTTCGCCGCACGTCCGCATGCCCAGCACTATTACGGGACGACCGGCAGGTCGATCGCGCTGGCCTGCGCGCCGCCACGATGAATCGTCTGGGTCGCAGATATGTAGTCGGCCGGTTTGGCATCAAAGATGTTCGGCACGAACTTTTGGGGGTTGCGATCATAGAGCGGGAACCAGCTCGACTGGATCTGCACCATGATCCGGTGGCCCGGCTGGAAGACGTGATTGATGGCCGGCAGCGTGAAGCGATATTCCTGAACGCTGTTGGACGGGATGGCTGCTGGATGCGCGAAATCATGCGCATAGCGGCCGCGGAAGATGTCCATCGACATCGGCAGTTCATAGCCGCCCATCGCAGGCGTATCGGGCGTCACGCCGGGATAGACATCGATGACCTTCACCACCCAGTCCGCATCCGTCCCGGTGGTCGCGGCAAACAGGTCCGCTGTCGGCACACCGCTCACGTGTACGGGATGATCGAGCACCGGCGTTTCATATGTCAGCACATCGGGGCGTGATTCCGCGAAACGCTGGTCCGATGTCAGCCAGGGCTTCCAGCGGGCACTGTTCGCGAACGCATAGGGGCGCGTCACGAACGGCACCGGGTGCGCCGGATCCGAGACATAGCTGTCCGCGCCTTCGGTCGCGTTGCCGAAACCGAGGCCATGATCGGCCTGCAGATAAAGCCTGCGGCCCTCGCCGATGCAGGTCGTGGTGCAGTGATCGAGCCAGTGCGGCAGGAAATCCCAGTGATCCGCGCCGGGGTTGTAGATGATCGCCTGCGGGAAGGACGCCTGCTTCGAGCCGGGCTTCAGATAGGTGTCGAAGAACGGCCGCATGACGTTCCTGCGATACCAGAGCGCCGTGTCGCCCGAGAAATGGAGCGGGCCGAGTTCGCTGCCGTTGTAGTTGACCTGGCTGTGGCGCCACGGTCCCATGACAAGAATGTTCGGCACTGACGGGTGGTTGGCCTTGATCGCGAGCCAGGAATGGATCGCACCCCACATGTCTTCCTGATCCCACAGCCCCTGTTCCCAGATCGTGGGCACGGTCAGCGGCCGCCTGGCGATCAGGTGATCCAGCGCCTGCTCCTGCCAGAACGCGTCGTATGACGGATTGGCGTGAACGCGTTGCCACCACGGGAACTGATCGAGGCCGACGCGCTTTGCGAAACCTTCGGCCGAGCCGTCACGCAGGAAGGTCGTGTAATCGTCCGCGTCGTCGCGCGGGATCGGGTCGCCACTTCCCGCCCGCATCATCTGCATCGAGAAATAATCGAAGCTCGCCTGGCGATAGGCCCCGTAATGGAACCAGTCGTCGCCCATCCAGCCGTCCACCATGGGGCTCTCGGGTGCGGCCACCTTCAGCGCCGGATGCGGATTCAGCAACGCCATGACGACCGTCCAGCCCTCATAGGACGATCCGGTCATCCCGACGCGGCCATTGCTCTGGTGCACGTTCTTCACGAGCCAGTCGATCGTGTCCCACGCATCGGTCGTGTCGTCGGTCTTCGAATGATTGAGCGGCCCGATCGGCGGCCGGGTCATCACATAGTCGCCCTCCGAACCGTACTTGCCGCGCACGTCCTGAAACACGCGGATGTAGCCCTCGTCCACGAATACGCCATCACCTTCCGGCAGGATGGACCGGATCGAATTGGCGCCCGGGATACGCTCCGCGCGCTCGGACGCATGATAGGGCGTGCGCGTCAGCAGGATTGGCGCATCGTGTGCGTTCTTAGGGATGACGATGACGGTGTGCAGTTTCACGCCGTCCCGCATCGGGATCATGACGTCCTGCTTGATATAGTCCCGTGCATCGGTCGGCAGGGCTGCGTGCTGCGGAATGTCGCTGCCGTCCTGCATCATCGAGGGATCGACCTGCCCTTGGGCGGGAGCGGACCAGCCGGCGGCGCCCAACGCCACCGAACAGAGGAGAGCGAGAACGCCTGAGCGTTTGCGACGGGATGCAATCATGAGAATGAGCATGCCATGCGTCCGCGTGATCGACCAGCACCTCCGGACTGAACCGCAACCGACGCGAGGTCGCATCGTTCCCATCTCGGGACATCTGTTCAGAGGAGCTTGTCTTTCGATGATTCGCCTGTTGATCGCACTCCTGGTGCCGTGGCTCCTATTCTTCACCATCGGGCGCCCGTTCGCCGGGATCCTGTGTGTGCTTCTTCATCTGACGATCATCGGCTGGCTGCCGGCCGCGGTCTGGGCGGTGCTTGCCTGGCGCGATTACGAGGCGAAAATGGCCTGACCTCCTCGTATTCGCACGATTGTTTCGTAGAACATGGATCGGCCTTGCTGAAAATTACTTGATCGGTCCGGGAATCGGCACTACCTCCCGGCACTCGCAGATTCGATAGCCAATCCGAAACGAGAGTGTCAGGACCATGCCGCAACTTCGCTCCCGCACGACGACCCACGGCCGCAACATGGCGGGCGCGCGGGCCCTCTGGCGCGCGACCGGCATGACGGACGGCGATTTCGGAAAGCCGATCGTCGCCATCGCCAATTCGTTCACGCAGTTCGTCCCGGGCCACGTCCATCTCAAGGACATGGGCCAGTTGGTCGGCGAGGCGGTGGCGGAGGCCGGCGGTATCGGGCGCGAGTTCAACACGATCGCGGTCGACGACGGCATCGCCATGGGCCACGGAGGAATGCTCTATTCCCTGCCCTCGCGCGAGCTGATCGCGGATTCGATCGAATACATGGTCAACGCCCATTGTGCCGATGCGCTGGTCTGCATCAGCAACTGCGACAAGATTACGCCGGGCATGCTGATGGCGGCGCTGCGCCTGAACATTCCGACCGTCTTCGTCTCGGGCGGCCCCATGGAAGCCGGCAAGATCGACGGACCGGGCGTGGACCGCAAGCTCGACCTTGTCGATTCCATGGTTGCCGCCGCGAACCCGAACGTGACGGACGCTGAATCGGAACAGATCGAGCGATCCGCCTGTCCGACCTGCGGGTCGTGCTCGGGCATGTTCACCGCCAACTCGATGAACTGCCTGACGGAAGCGCTTGGTCTCGCCCTCCCGGGCAATGGCAGCCTGCTGGCGACCCACGCCGCCCGGCGCGAGTTGTTCCAGAAGGCCGGCCGTCTGTCTGTTGAGCTCGCGCGCCGGTGGTATGAGCAGGATGACGCAACCGCCCTGCCCCGCGGCATCGCAACGCGCAGCGCCTTCCGCAACGCCATGACGCTCGACATCGCGATGGGCGGATCGACGAACACAGTCTTGCATCTGCTGGCCGCGGCGCGCGAGGCTGAAGTGGATTTTGCGATGGTCGATATCGACCGTCTGTCGCGGGAGACGCCCAACCTCTGCAAGGTCGCCCCGGCAAAAGCGAACGTGCATATGGAAGACGTGCACCGCGCCGGTGGCATTCCTGCAATTTTGGGCGAACTGGACCGCTGCGGCCTGCTCGACACGACGGTGCCGACTGTCCACGCGCCGACCATGGCTGCAGCTCTTGCCAAGTGGGACGTGATGAATGGCGACGCCGAAGCGGAGGCGCTGTTCCGCGCGGCGCCCGGCGGCGTTCGGACCACACAGGCATTCTCTCAGTCGAGCGTGTATCACGAGCTTGATCGCGACCGCATGGCGGGGGTCCTGCGCGACCGTGCCAATGCCTTCAGTCAGGATGGCGGTCTGGCCGTGCTCTACGGCAATCTCGCGGAAGACGGCGCGATCGTGAAGACCGCGGGCGTCTCGGACAAGGTGCTGACATTCACCGGAACCGCGCGGGTGTTCGAGAGCCAGGACGATGCCGTGTCCGGCATCCTCGGTGGGCGGATCGCCGCAGGCGATGTCGTCGTGATCCGGTATGAGGGCCCGCGTGGCGGACCGGGCATGCAGGAAATGCTCTATCCAACGAGCTATCTGAAGTCGAAGGGGCTTGCGGAGTCCTGCGCACTGATCACCGATGGCCGCTTCTCCGGCGGATCATCCGGGCTGTCGATCGGCCATATCTCTCCGGAAGCTGCCGAGGGCGGACTGATCGGCCTGATCGAGGATGGCGATGCGATCGAAATCGACATTCCGTCGCGCCGCCTCCACCTCGCGGTTGACGGTGCGGAGATTGCGCGTCGTCGGGACGTCATGTCCGGTCGGGGCGAGGCAGCCTGGATGCCCGATCGCGTGCGTTCGGTGTCGCCGGCCCTGCGTGCCTATGCAGCAATGACCACCAGCGCGGCGCATGGTGCTGTGCGTGACGTCAGCCAGGTTTCGAAGCGCGCGCGCTGAAAGCCACGCGCGCGGCAGGTTTTCAGGGGCTCCTGAAAACGGCGCGTGCGATATCCCTCATCTGGGATGACGCAAACATCGCGGCGGCATCGTGCCCGACACCTGGCACGATCGCCTTTTGCCATGCGCATGGGCGCCCGATCCGTCGGGCTGCCGCCTGACCCAGCGCAAAGGCCGTCTGACCACGTGTCAGGCGGTTTGATCCTTGTGCCCGAGCCTGAGGTGTTTCCGACAGGTGATGGTTGTCGGTTACGTCATTTGCCCCCAACACGATGAAAATTGGCCGTGATAGATAGGCGGCAAGCCAGCCGGGGTCAGGCGATGTGAACCCGCCGCCAAAGGGTGCCGCAACAGCCGGATCGGGCATGACATAAGTGGATGGATCGGCCAGCACGATGGCGCGCGCCGCGGTGGGCACGTAAGCTGCAACGCGACTAAGAAACTGCGCACCTGCCGAATGCCCCACCAGCATTGTGGGCAGCGGCGAGCCCGATCGGGCCTGCGCCCAACGGATCAGGTCCGGGACCATTGCCACCGGGGCCGATGTCAGCGTCGCCCGATCCGGTGTCACGCCGCCATGCTGATAGGCGGAAGACGGAAACCGGGTGGCATCGAACTGTGGCGCATAGACGAGCGCGCAAGCCGCATCCGCAAGCGGGATCGTCGCATCCCGATAGTGCCGCGCATTCCGCGCTATGCCGTGGAACACCAGAATGATGCCGCGCGGCTCGCAACTCGGACGATACGTAAAGACGGTCAGCGACGTACCGTCCACATGTGCGGTCAATCGCTGCTTCGCAGACGTGTGTGCATGCGCGGCTGGAGAGAAGATGGCGAGCAGCAGCAGAACAAGCGCTGCTCGCCATGTCATAAGTCAGGCGTCCGTAATGCGCGCAAGTGCTGCACGAAGGCGCGTGAGATCTGCGCTGAACGATGCGAGACGCTCGCGATTTTCCTCGACGACCTCGGGCTTCGCGCGCGCCACGAAGTCTGCATTGCCAAGCTTGCGTTCCACCTTGGTGATTTCTCCCTCGATCTTCGCACAATCCTTCTCCAGACGTGCACGCTCTGCCGCGAGATCGATCAGGCCCTCAAGCGGAAGGACAAGGGTGGCTTCGTCGAGCACGGCCTGGGCCGATGCCTTGGGCGCCGCGCCGTTTAGCGGCCCGATCTCGCTGACGCGCGCCATCCGGCCGATCGCTTCCGACCATGCCGTTGCGCGCGCGAGCGAGATAGCGTTGGCATCGCGCAGCCAGACCGGGGCCTTCTGCGCCGGCGGGACGTTCATTTCGGAACGAACCGCGCGCACCTCGCCAATCAGCCGGATCACCCAGTCGAGTTCCGCGCCGGCGTCACCGACCTCTGTCTTCTGCGGAAGGCTCGGCCATTTCGGTCCGTCGATGGCGTCGCTGTAACCGAAGGATTCCCAGAGTGTTGCGGTCACGAACGGGATGACCGGGTGCATCAGCCGCAGGATGACGGCGAACACGTGGGCTGCCACATCACGGATTTCCTGTGCTTCGGCATCCTCCGCACTCAGGACCGGCTTTGCGAATTCAAGGAACCAGTCGCAGAACCGGCTCCAGACGAAGCGATAGCAGCACGATGCATACTCATCGAACCGATGTGCGGCGATGGCGCGCTCGGCCTCGGCGACAGCCTGCGCCGCTTCTTCCAGGATCCAGCGGCCGAGCGTTGATGTCACGGCATCGGGCGAGAACGAACTGCTTGGCCGCACATTGTTCATTTCGCAGAACCGGGCCGCGTTCCACAGCTTGGTGACGAACGCGCGGTGTTCCTCGACCCGCTTCGGGCCGAGCTTGATGTCGCGGCCGGGTCCGGTCGCCGCACAAATAGTCAGGCGCAGCGCATCGGCGCCATATTCCTCGATCAGATCGATCGGATCGAGCCCGTTGCCCTTGCTCTTGGACATCTTCTGCCCGCGCTCGTCGCGCACCAACCCGTGCACCAGCACCGTGCGGAACGGTACATCGCCCATGAAGTGCAGGCCCATCATCATCATCCGGGCAACCCAGAAGAAGATGATGTCGAACCCGGTCACCAGGATCGAAGTCGGGTAATAGCGCGAAAGTTCGGCCGTGCTGTCTGGCCAGCCCAGCGTCGAGAAAGGCCACAGGGCGGACGAGAACCAGGTGTCGAGAACGTCCGCGTCCTGCGTCAGCGTCACGTCGTCGCCGAACTGCGCACGTGCCTGCTCGAGCGCGCCGTCCTCATCGTGTGCAACGAACACCGTGCCATCAGGTGTGTACCACGCCGGAATGCGATGCCCCCACCAGAGCTGGCGGCTGATGCACCAGGGCTGGATGTCACGCATCCACGCGAAGAACGTGTTCTCCCAGGATTTCGGTTCGAAGGCGACGCGTCCATCCTCGACCGAGGCGATTGCGGGGCCTGCCAGCGTCTTCGCATCGCAATACCATTGCGTGGTCAGCCTCGGCTCGACGATGGCGCCCCCACGTTCGGCATGCGGCACCTGCAATGTGTGTGCCTCGACCTTTTCCAGCAGGTCGAGCGTCTCAAGTTCGGCGACAATGACCTTGCGCGCCGCGTCGCGCGGCTGACCGGCGAGGGATTCCACGAACTGCTGCGATGCGACGCCGGGCACGTCGCGCAGATCGGCTCCGATGTCATCGAGGTTGATGCACGCTGTCTCGTCCAGCATCGTCAGCTGCGGAAGATCGTGACGCTTGCCGACCTCGAAATCATTGAAATCATGGGCAGGCGTGATCTTGACGGCGCCAGTGCCCTTCTCGGGGTCGCAATAGCTGTCGGCTATGATCGGGATCTGCCGCCCGACCAGCGGAACGGTCGCGAATTTGCCGATAAGCGCCGTGTAGCGTTCATCTTCAGGGTGAACGGCAATCGCCACGTCGCCCAGCATCGTCTCGGGGCGGGTCGTGGCGATCGTGATCGAGTGGCCGCCCTCGACGGGATAGCGAATGTGCCACATATGGCCGCGCGTCTCGCGGTTCTCGACCTCGAGATCGGAAATCGCGGACCGGAAAGCCGGATCCCAGTTGACCAGACGGCGATCACGATAGATCAGCCCTTCACGGTGAAGCGAGACGAACACTTCCCGCACGGCGCGGGACAGTCCCTCGTCCATCGTAAAGCGCTCGCGCGACCAGTCCGGCGACGCGCCGAGGCGGCGAAGCTGCTGCGTGATCTGGCCACCGGATTCGCGTTTCCAGTCCCACACGCGTTCGACGAACGCCTCGCGGCCAAGCGCCTTGCGGCTGACGCCTTCCTTGTCGAGCGCACGCTCCACGACCATCTGCGTCGCAATACCGGCATGATCGGTTCCCGGCTGCCACAGGACATTATCACCGGCCATCCGGTGCCATCGCACGAGGATATCCTGCAGCGTGCTGTTGAGCGCATGGCCGAGATGCAGCGAACCCGTAACGTTCGGCGGCGGGATTACGACCGAGAACGGGTGGCCGTTTGCCGAAACGTCGGCCTTGAAAGCGCCGCCGGATTCCCAACGGGCGTAGAGGTCCGCCTCAGCGGCGCCGGGGGTAAAGCTCTTATCCAGCATCGGTTCGCACTCCGGGTCCTTGCAATCCTTGGCGTGCGCTTGTGTCCCAGCCGGCGCAGAATTGCCACCCCCAGAAGACTCTCTCTCAGCGCTGCGCCATCTTCGAAATCTCTGCGCGGACCATGATCTCGACGAGAGATGGAAGATGAGCATCGAGCCAGGTGCGCACCATGGCGCGGACCTCTTGCCGCACCATGTCCTCGATCGTGATGCTTCCGACGCTAACGGGGGTCGCCCCTGTAATGGTCGTCCGGCGCTCGTGGCGGGAGAGCGCTTCGTGCAGGGCATCCAGCGAACGCTCGGCCGCGGCTCGCGTCTCATCGCCGATCAGACGATCGTCCGGGATCTGCTGCTTCGGCAGATCGTCCGGTGCGTCGAAACGCGTTGTCGGCGGCTCAGGCTGTACCGCCGACGCAGCGGATATCGGCGCAGAGGAACTGGCTAGCTCCGGATTTGTCTCGGGTCTGCCCAGCGCAGGCGGCCGCTCGCGCTCCTGCGCGCGTTGGGCAATTGCGAGAAGGCTGTGATCCGGCTTGGACATCGGGGACGCGTCCGAAGCCGGTTCATCGGGTGCAACGAGCATGGATCGATCAAGCATAAGCGTGTCGCCGTCCGGCTCGCGATCCGTATCAATGTCATTGGCGACATCGTCACGCGCGGGCTGATCTTCTTTCAGAATCCGGCGGATCGAGTGCAGAACGCTTTCGATCGACTGCTCGTCCGAATCCGTATCGCTGCCGATCGTCTTTGGCTGCACCGTCATTAAATGTCGACCTTTCCAGAATTGCCTGCAGTTAGCCCGTCAACGGCCCGGCTGTCCCACCGCATAGTCGTTGATGCCCCAGAGACGGTCTTTCACCGCCTTGTAATAAGCCTTCTCGTCATAGAGAGGTACCTGGAGCTGGAGATCGACTGCTGTCAGTCGCCCGATCGCGGCCGCAACATTGTAGGACGCCTGAACAAGACTGCTGAGGCTCTGTACCAGCGCAATCTGTGACTGGAGCAGCGTCTCCTGCTGCTGCAGAACAGCAAGCGTCGTGCTCGTGCCGACGATTGCCTGGCGCTCGACGCCATCCAGCGCGACCACATTGGCGGAAATCGCAACGCGGTTGCTGGAGATGGCGGCCTGATAGGCCATCATCTGCTGCCAGTTGGAGGCTGCGAGCTGAAGAGCCGCACGACGCTGGACATCGACGTCGCGATGCGAAGCCATCGCCTGCTGGCGCGCCTGACGCACCGCCGCGTATTCGGATCCACCCTGATAAATCGGAATATTGAAGTTCAGCAGGGCGTATTTGTTATCCGTTCCATAGCCCGAATAGCCTTGGTTGATGGAGTGCGTGTAAGCTGCTTCAGCGGATATCTTGGGCATGATCGCGGACACGGCCACGGCGACAGCATCTTTCTGGGACGCCTCGGTAAACAGCGCGTTCACGACGTTCGGATTGTTCTGGACGGCCAGACCCACAGCTTCCTGCTCGGACTTGACCGGCAATGCGAGCGGCTGCGGCGGAATGAGATTGGGCGGCGGCGCCTGGCCTACGATCTGCAGATAGGTCGCCTGCGCCGTCTGAAGCGTGCCTTCCGCCTGCTGACGCGTGGCGCGCGCGCTGGCAAGCGCCGCGCGGGCCTGTGCCACATCCGTCTGGGTAATCTCGCCTGCGTGGAACCGGGTCTCGGTTGCCGCAACCTGCTGTTCGAGCACGTGCTCGTTGTTGATATCGAGCTGGAGAAGCTGCTCGTCCTCGACCACGCCGATATAGGCCTGAACGACGTTGCTGAAGACCTGCTGTTCGGTCGCGATCAGCCGCGCCCGTTCGGCCATGACGCGATTGACCGCCTGATGGGTCGCGGCCGTCGTATGGCCGCCACTGTAAAGCGGCTGGGTGATGCTGAGCTGACCGGCGTATCCGGGCGTCGCATACGTACGCGGAGGCTGAACGACCCCACCATATGTGCCGTAGCTCGTCGAGCCCTGATAATAAGACAGCGCCATGCTGCCCTGGATTGTCGGGCGCCAGCCCGCAAGGGCCGTCGGTACCTGTTCGTCCGTCGCGCGCAGCGTCGCGCGTTCTTCCTGCAGGGTCGGATTGGTCAGGTAGGCATTGGCCAGAGCCTGCTGCAGCGTATGGGGAATCGCCGTCGGCGAGCCCGAGCCGTCATATTTCTGGGCCAGGGCCGTGGAACCGCAAAGCCCGGCAGCCAGTCCGATGCCTGCCGGGGCATAGCGCGCAAAGATGCGTCCTGCGGAAGAAGTCATGCCGATCCCTGTCGATAGCAGCGCCGAGGATGGCGCAATCCGGTGAACCGGACGTTAACAGGCTGGCGCAATCTCGAAAAGAAACTACAGCGAGACGCCTGTGAGCATCAGATCGATCGGAGTGACTTGACCTCTTCTGCGGGACAGTCGATATAGCCACCGGCCTCGCTCCGGTCCGGTGGCAGAATGGTGATGTAGCGGACTGCAAATCCGCGAATGTGGGTTCGATTCCCGCCCGGACCTCCAGCGATGGCCGCCTTCAGCTATGCGCCTCGGCGTAAGCTGCCGCTGCGCCGAAGAGACCCGGCTGCGGATGCGTGATGATCTTCACGGGCATGTCCGTCATCATCGCTTCGAAACGCCCCTTCGCGACGAAGCGCTCTGCAAATCCTGAATTCGCAAGCTGATCCGCCAGGCGCAGACCCAAGCCTCCTGCAATCACGACGCTATGCGCACCATGAGCCAGGGCCAGATCGCCGGCGATGGACCCAAGGCTCAGACAGAAACGCTCGAGAGCCGCTTCCGCCAACGTATCGCGACGTTCCAGCGCCATGGTCCAGAGCTGCCGGTTGTCGCGCACCGTGATTGGCAGCGACTGGATGTCGGCAATGATCTCGTAAAGATTGCTGAGGCCGGGTCCCGACACGACCCGCTCGGCCGACACGCGGCGGAACCGCTTGCGCAGGGCGGAGAGGATCTTGTCCTCAAGCTCGTCAACTGGCGGGAAGTCGATGTGTCCGCCTTCCGTCTCCATGACAAAATACCGGCTTCCGCGACGCAGCAGGCACGCGGCGCCAAGCCCGGTTCCCGGCCCGACAATGGTCGTCGCACCTGACGAGGGCATCGCGCGGTCAGGGCCGCAGAGATGCTTGAGATGCTCCGGGCCGACCTGCGCCACGGCATGACCGACAGCACCGAAATCGTTGACGAGGACGAAGTGGTCGAGATGCAGTCGGGATGCGAGCTGACCGGGCTGGATGATCCACGGATTGTTGGTCATCTTCAGGACTTCGCCCTGGATCGGACAGGCGACCGCGATCCCGGCTTCACGCGGAAGAGGACGTCCGAGACGGCGGCCGAACGCCTCCCAGGCAAGTGCGAAGCTCGCATGTTCCGCACAGCGCAGCGTGGTTTCTTCCGCAAGGCTCAGCACCTTGCCATCCTC
This sequence comes from Tanticharoenia sakaeratensis NBRC 103193, assembly GCF_000963885.1. Lineage (GTDB taxonomy): Bacteria > Pseudomonadota > Alphaproteobacteria > Acetobacterales > Acetobacteraceae > Tanticharoenia > Tanticharoenia sakaeratensis. Next base: position 229,878 of record NZ_BALE01000009.1, on the reverse strand, counting down.
GACTTCGGCCAGCGCGAAACGCGCATGAGTGCCGCCAATATCGACCGCTACGATTTCTTTCATGATACTGACGTCCTTGGCATCGATTGAGCGGGCCCGTGGCCCGAGAGACCTTTTCCACCCTGATCATCACGGAATGATGATCAGGTTGAAACATTCATGCGCGATCACTCGCAGTCTCTCACGAACGCGTCAAGAAGCGTCGGGATCGTATCGGTCAGGGACTTTGGGTCACCTTCACGCGCCCAAGAAGAGCCGCGCGGAGCCGATAGGGCGCCAGCATGTCGATGATGCGCAACACGTGGAACGGCCATGGGAAGACGATGTGCCGTTTCCCCTGCGCACTCGCTTCCACGATCAGTCGCGCCGCGCGCGCCGGCTTGACAAGGAACGGACGCGCACCGCTGAGCCGCCGGCTCATGGGGGTATCGATGAAGCCGGGCGAGACGAGAAGAACCGGCACGCTGCGCGGACGCGTGTAGAGGTCGAGCGCCGTCGAGAACCGGGCGAGACCCGCCTTGGATCCTGAATAGGCCGTCCCGAATGGGAGGTCGTGGAATGCCGCGACAGAACCGATCATGATGATGCGTCCGCCGCGCGGCAGCATCTTTCCGGCGGCGACGGTCGCGAGCACGCTGGGCGTCACGTAGTTGACCAGGCCCAGTGCCCGCACACGCTCCGGATCTTCGGTCAGTGCATCGGGCGCGCGAATATCCGAAAGTCCGGCGTTGAAGATTGCGATGTCGACCGGATCGCGCGCGTCATCTTCCAGATAGGCATGCTCGGCGGCCGTCGGGTTCTCCAGGTCGACGATGCGCGTAACGACCATGGCGCCAAGCGCCCGGCAGGAACCGGCCACGGCGTTCAGCCGCTCCTCGTTTCGCCCCCAAAGCGTCAGGCGATGGCCAAGCGCTGCATGGTGGCGGGCAAGTGCCGCTCCAAGTCCGCCTGATGCCCCTGTGACCAGGACGTGTGGTTCCCGGGTCTGCGACCGCTGTGCGCCGTTCATGCTGTCGCCTCCTTTGCGAATCCGTTCGTGACGTGACATCTATCGCGGCTTGGCCAAGCTGGAAAACAGCCGCCCCTCCCGATCATGGAAGTTCGAGACCACCGTGCCACAGCCCGAATCTGACCTCGTGCGCTCCGACTCCCCCGCTGATGCGGTGTCGGTGACCCCGGTTGCGGACAAGGCTGGTATCGCGCTCTTCATCAGTCTTCCGCGGCGCCTGTATGCGGGACTTGCAGGCTTCGTGCCGCCCCTCGACCTGGAACAGGCCGATCTCCTGCATCCCGCGAAATCGGCGTTTTACCGGCATGCATCGGTCCAGATGTTCATCGCATGGCGCAGCGGCGCGCCGGTGGGCCGGATCTGCGCGCAGGTCGATTTCGTGGCACAGTCGCAGGACGCAAACGCGCCCGGATATTTCGGTGCGCTCGATGCGATCGACGATCGTGCTGTCGTTCATGCGTTGCTGGACGCGGCGCAGGACTGGCTGAGGGCTCAGGGAATGCGCGGGATGCGCGGCCCCCTCACGCCTAGCCCGAATGGCGAATCGGGCCTGATGATCGAAGGACAGTCCGAGCCGGCGATGATTGCCATGCCGTGGCACCCTGTATGGCTTGCGGATCATGTTGCCGCCTTCGGGTTCGACGAGACCAACGATCTTCTGAGTTACCGCATGCCGTTGGACGGGACGACCGAGCTGGCGCACGCGGTCCCGGACGGCATGAAGCCGGGCCAGGGTGCGTTGCGCAACATCGCCATCAAGAGCCTGTCGAAGAAGGAAATCGCCCAGCAGGGCGAGGTCCTGCGGACGCTGTATAATGACGCGTGGAAGAACACTTGGAATTTCGTGCCGCTGCAGTCCTACGAAATCGAATCGATGATCAAGCAGCTTGCTCCCCTGCTGCGGTCGGAACATTACGTTCAGATCGAACAGAACGGCGTTCCGGTCGCCATGGCGCTCGTCGTGCCCAATCTCTATGACATTGCCGGCGATCTCGGCGGGGCTCCCTCGCCTTTCGGGTGGGCCCGGCTCGGCATACGGCTGCTGCGACACCGCTTCACATCGGCCCGGGTGATCCTGCTGGGCGTGTCATCCAGGCTGCAGGGGACACTGCTCGGCGCGCTGATGCCGGGCGTCGCGATCGCGGAACTGTTTCAGCGCGGACACAGCCTGCCCTACAATCATGTGGATCTGGGCTGGATCCGCGAACATGATATGCCGATGCGGCGGCTGATCGAGCGCATCGCGCCTCTGCCCAACAAGCGGTATCGCGTCTACGAGCGCGCCATCGAACGCCCGGCGCCCGACACTGGCCCCTGAAGCCCGGAGCACCGGATGGAACACGTGTCCTCGCCTCGTCGTCCCAAACCGGTCTTCGCGGCGCTGACGCGTTACCAGCTGGCAGCCGACATCGAACAATGGGGTTGGCGCATCGGGCCGCACACCTATGGCCGCCCCCGCGTGCTGGAGCCTGAAATGGCACCACTCGAAATCGGCGATTTCTGCTCGATCGGTCCCGACGTCACAATCATTCTCGGCAATCACCGCATGGATACGGCGACGACCTATCCGTTCGGCGTGCTCGGATCGTTCTGGGGCCTGACCGGCGAAGCACCGCGCGACCATGAGGGGCGCGGTGCCGTCTCGATCGGACACGATGTCTGGATCGGGCTCGGTGCGACCATTCTTCCCGGCACGCGGATCGGTACAGGCAGCGTCATCGGTGCGCAGACCACGGCGCGCGGCGACATTCCGCCCTACAGTATCGTGGCGGGCAATCCAGGCCGCATCGTCCGACGCCGGTTCGACGAGCAGACCATCACGCGCCTGCTCGCGCTGGGCTGGTGGGATTGGCCCGAGGACAAGATCCGTGCGGCGTTGCCGCTGATGACGGGCGACGATCTGCAGGCGTTTCTTTCGGCTTATGAAACGCCCGTCAGAAGTGCTGCCAGCCCGGACGGGCAAAGCTGATGCCCCGTCCTGCCTGATCCAGCACCACGACACCCTGCCCCGGCTCGACGGCACCGATGCGGGTCAGTGCGGTGCCACTGGCGGACGCAGCCGCCAGAAGCGCATCGGTTCGATCGGCGGGACATGTCAGCAGGAGTTCGTAGTCGTCTCCACCGGTCAATCTGGTCTCGAGCCAGTCGCCGCCGGCCGCCCGTGCTGCCGCTGACGAGGGCACGCAATCCGCATCGATCGTGATCCGGACGTTGCTTGCACGTGCGAGATGGCCCGCGTCCTGCACCAGGCCGTCAGAGATATCCATGGCGGCATGGGCAATGTCGCGGACAGCGAGACCCAGGCCCATCCGCGGATGCGGCAGGAGATAACGGTCGCGCAGCATGCCATCAGGATCGGGCAGCTTCCCTTGCCGTGCCAGCAGCCCCAGCGCAGCATCGCCGATCGTTCCGCTGGCCCAGACCGAATCGCCTGGTCGAGCGCCGGATCGGCGAAGCGCGGCGCCCGCCGGGACATCGCCGAGGATTGTCAGCGACAGCACCAGAGGTCCGGTAGAACGCGTCGTATCGCCCCCGAACAGGGTAAGACCGAATGTCGCCTGGTCAGTCGCAAGACCGCGAGCGAACTCTGAAAACCATGCGTCATGCAGACGATCGGGTTTTGCAATCGCAAGCAGATAGCCCCGAGGTACTGCGCCCATGGCCGCAAGGTCGGACAGATTGCATCGGAGCAGTTTGCGGGCGATCAGGTCGGGCGGATCGTCCGGGAAAAAATGAACCGCCTCCACCATCATGTCGGCGGAAATGACCGTTTCCATGCCGGCGGATGGTCGAAAGAGGGCGGCGTCATCGCCGAGCCCGAGCCCCTCCGGGCCGGCAAGCGGCGCGAAGTGCCGGGCGATGAAGCCGAATTCGCCCGGCGCCTGCGGATCGTCAGTCATCCGTGTCCGGTGTCTGAAGGGCGCGCGCCTTGGCCAGAGCGTCCAGCACCCCGTTCACCAGCTTGGGTTCGTCGCCCGAGAAGAAACCGTGCGCGACATCCAGATACTCGTTGATGACCACGCGCGGCGGCGTATCGCTGCCGAATTCGAAGACGGCCGCGCGCAGGAGCGCACGCAGGACCGGATCGAGGCGATGGAGCGGCCAGGCTTCCGGCAGCGCGCCGGAAAGCTCGGCATCGATACGGTCCTGCGCCACGGTCGTGCCACGCACGATCATGCCGAACAGGCGGAAATCCGCATCGGGCATCTGCCCTTCGTCGATGTCTTCGGTGCTGGTTCCGCCAAGGCGATGGCGCGTGAATTGGTCGGCAACGGTCTCTGCGGTCTCGCCGGCCTGCTCGCACTGGAAAAGCGCCTGAACGGCGGCGACGCGCGCGGTCGTGCGCGAACGGGCTTTCGGCGGGCGTCCGGGCGCAGTTGAATCGGTCATGGGGGCGTCCTCTCAGCCTGTATGGGCCAGCGTGTCAGTCCAACGGATCCGCGCGGTCGGGCAGCCGTTCGGACACGCCTTCGGGCTGCATGTCCGTCAAGATGTCCGAGAATTCGCCGATCTCGTGGAAGTCACGGTAGACGCTGGCGAAGCGGACATAGGCCACCCCGTCGATGTCATGCAAGGCGTCCATCGCCAGCTCGCCAATTCGCTTCGATGCGATCTCGGGCTCACCGGAGGCTTCGAGCTGTCTGACAAGGCCGTTGACCACACGCTCGATACGTTCCTCCTGAACCGGACGCTTGCGCAGGGCGATGCGGATCGAGCGCATCAGCTTGTCCCGATCGAACGGGACCCGGCGGCCATCGGCCTTGATGACGACGAGTTCGCGCAACTGGACCCGCTCGATCGTCGTGAAACGCTGCGCGCATCCGGCGCAGACGCGGCGCCTGCGGATGGACGCGCCGTCGTCGTTCGGGCGGCTGTCTTTGACCTGGGTGTCTTCGTGGCCGCAAAACGGGCAACGCATCGCGAGGGGTATCTCCTGGAACCGACCGGACAAACCGGCCTAGCCCGATTATCCCACAGATCACAGCGTCGCGCCAAAGCATCGTGGCAGTCGGAAACGGCGCGAACATTGAGCCTGATGATACAATACCGCATGATGTCATGAAATCAGAGGCTTCGGAGTTCGCAGAGTGACGAAACACCCCCGCCCGGCTGGCATGATCCACCGGGGTACGATCCGCGCCGGGTATATCGGTGCCCTGTTTTCGGGATTGGCACTTCTGGTCTCAGCCGCCGCCTTGGCACAGACGCCTCGACCCGACGCGGACACCGATCTGCCGGGACAGCGCAACGCCGGTGCCGACATCTCGGTGACGGCGCCGAGCTTTCAGCTCGTGCCGGGACATTCGGATCTGGCGGATGGCTATTTCACGATCGAGAACCACAGCAGCCAGACCCATCTTCTGACGGGGATCACGGCACCCGCGTGCCAGCAGATCATCGCGCGCCATACCGATCAGGAGCCGACGGAAAAGACGAGCGCGCTGTTCACGCACCTTGCCCTGCCGAAGCACACGGCCATGGTGTTTTCAGTCGGTGGCTATCATTTCGTCTGTCTCGGCCTGAAGTCCGGGATCCTGCCTGGCGGTTCGGTCCCGGTGACGTTCGTGTTTCTCGGCGGCTCAAGCAGAACGCTGCAGTTTCCCGTCGAACAGGCCGCCCGTCAGGAGTGACGGCGGACGCATCAAGGGCGGCTCAGAGAGCGCCCAGTGCGGTCAGGATCGCGTCCGCATAGCGATCGAGCTTGGATGCGCCGACGCCCTTGATGCGGCCGAGCGAGGCCCGGTCCTGTGGATTGTCCCGCGCGATGTCCCGCAGGACGCTGTCGTGAAAGATGACGTAGGGCGGGATCGTCTGTTCCCGCGCCTCCGACAGACGCCATGCGCGCAAGGCATCGAACAGCGCCTCGGACGCAGGATCGAGCGCAGGCTCGGTATCGCGACCGCCGTCTCGCGCAGTGTCACGCCCGCGCGACGAACGTCCACGGGCTAGTGCCGCCGTCTGGTCGTCACGCAGGAGAACGGGCTCTTCTCCGCGCAGAATGGGGCGTGCGACGTCAGGATCGAGCGCCAGGGCACCATGTTCGCCGACCGTGCGAATGGCGCCGCGTGCGATCAGTTGCCGGATCACGCCACGCCACCATGTCGCATCGTGATCCTTCCCGACCCCGAATACGGACAGGTGCTGGTGCGCGTTGCGCGTGACCGCGTCGTCCGCCTTGCCGCGCAGCACGTTGGTAAGATGAACGGCGCCGAACCGTTGCCCGGTTCGATAGATGGCAGAGAGCACCTTCTGTGCGGCCTGCGTTCCGTCGAACGTCGCGACCGGATTGCGGCAGTTGTCACAATGGCCACATGACTCCGCCAGCGTTTCCCCGAAACAGGCCAGGAGCGCGCGCGTGCGGCAACCCGTCGTCTCGGTGAGCGCGATCATGCTTTCCAGCCGCTGGCCCATGATGCGGCGTTCGCTCTCGGGCGCGTTGGACTGCTCCAGCCAGTGGCGCGCGCGAGCCATGTCCTCGCCGCCGTAGAGCAGGACGGTGTCGGCCATAGCCCCGTCGCGGCCCGCGCGTCCGATCTGCTGATAATACGCCTCCGGCGAACCCGGCATGTCGAGATGGACGACGCAGCGCACGTCCGGGCGGTCGATGCCCATGCCGAAGGCGATGGTCGCCGCGATGACCATCGGCTCCCCTGCACGAAAGCGCGTCAGCGCCGCACGCTTTTCCATCGGCGACAGACCGGCATGAAACGCAAGTGCCGTGATGTTGCGCTGTCGCAGGGAATTGGCGACCCGTTCGGTCTTCGCGCGCGACCCGCAATAGACGATGCAGGCGCCCGTCGCTCCAGGTCCCGTGTGAGCGGCGAGCGCATCCTGAAGCTGTCGTGTCTCGCCGGTTTTCGGCAACGCCGCGATCATCAGGTTGGGGCGGTGAAAGCTCGCCGTCAGTACACGCGCGTGACGCATGTCGAGGGCTGCAAGAATGTCGTCGCGTGTTCGTGGATCGGCAGTTGCGGTCAGGGCAATGCGCGGAACGCCGGGGAAGATGTCGCGTAGCGTGGACAGGCCGCGATATTCCGGCCGGAATTCATGGCCCCATGCGGAGATGCAGTGCGCCTCGTCGATCGCGATGACCGAGAGCTTGCGGCGGGCGAGCCAGTCGCGCGTTCCGGGCGACAGCAACCGCTCGGGCGAGACATACAGGATGTCGATGCGATCGTTCGACAGATCGGCCCGGATCTGGGCCGCCTCGTCGGTTTCCAGCTCGGAATGAAGTGCAGCCGCACGGACGCCCACCTGCCGGAGAGCTGCCACCTGATCGTCCATCAGGGCGATCAGGGGGGAGACGACAAGGCCCATGCCGGGGCGGCAGAGCGCCGGAACCTGATAGCAGAGGCTCTTGCCTCCACCTGTTGGCATCAGGACGAGCACGTCCTCGCCGCGCATGACACTTTCGACCGCGTCTTCCTGCAGGCTCCGGAATGCCGGAAAGCCGAACACGCGGGCGAGCACCGCCTGCGGTGTCTCCCGTCCGGCCTGAAGAATGTCGCTTTCGGTCAAGGGTTACGGAACGTCCGTATCAGGGATCGACGTCAATCATCACGCGGCGTGCGGCGACCGCGGCTTCGGCGTCATTCCTGGGCGCATGCGCCGTCTGGTGAATGACGGCCGATCCGACGCCGTCCTGCCGCAGCGTGTCGGCCACGAGCTTCGCCCGCTGCATGGCCAGCATTTCGTCAGCCGACAGATTGCCGTGGGCCGCGGCATAGCCTTCGACCTCGATCGAGCTCGAATGCTTCGTGCGCGCGTCGGCAGCGGCGGCGGCAACCGTGTTGGCGGCAGCACTCTCGAGCTGGGTGGACCCCGTCGTGAAGAACACCACGAACTTGTCCCGATCGGACCCCGTCGTCGTGCAGCCAGCGACAGACAATGCCGCGATGCTGGCGAAACCGAACAAGGCGGCGGGAGACAGACGGAACATCAAAGCTTCCTCAGTTCTTGCGGCCGGACCGGCCTGGCGTGGCGCCGCAACCGTCGAAGGTTCGCGCGTCTGAGGGTTGGTGCCTCGCGCGGTGGCAGCCGTCAATCCCGCGAACCGGCAACCGAGCCATCCGCTCATACGGGTTGTGCTGCAAGATGGCCGTTCTGCAGCAGCCAGACCTTGTCGAGGCGCTCCGCCCCGGTCAGCCGGTGAGCGATCAGAAGCACCGTGCGACCGGTCGTCGTCTCGTAAAGTGTGGTCAGGAACGCCCGTTCAGTTTCGGCATCGAGTCCGGTCGCCGGCTCGTCAAGGATGAGAATCGGCGCATCGGAAAGCAGCGTGCGCGCCAGAGCGATGCGTCGCCCCTGCCCGCCCGAGAGCGTCATGCCGCCCTCTCCGAGCCAGGTATCGAGACCTTCGGGCAGGCTCCGCACCACGTCGCCCACAGCCGCCCGGTCAAGCGCTGCAAACAGGGCGTCGTCGGACATATCGGGCCGACCGAGCGTGAGGTTGCGCCGGATCGTGTCGGCGAACAGATGCGTATGCTGCGACAGCCAGGCGACGCGGCTGCGCAAAGCATCATCATCGAGAGCCGCAATATCCACGCCGTCGAGCAGGATCCGACCCGATTGCGGGGCTGCGGCCTTGAGAAGCAGAGCCGCGAGACTGGACTTGCCGGCACCCGACGGGCCGATGATTGCAAGCCGTTCGCCCGGCGCAATTGTCAGGGACAGATCGTCGAACACCGGCGCCCGGTCGGCTGCCCATCGGAACGTCACATGCTCGAGTGCAAGAGCCGTGCCGCTCGGCAGGGGCGCAGTTCCCTTCGCGGCGGGGGCCTCATGTGCGATTTCGACGATCCGCTGGGCCGCATGAGAGACTTCGCCCGCCAGAACGCCTGCGCGGACCAGGCCGGACACGCTCTCGAACGCCGCAACCGTCAGGAACAGGAGCGCGATCGTGGCGAGTGGGGAGGTTCTCGGCAGGCCCAGTCCGAGCGCCGAGAGCACCACGGCAATCAGGGCGATTTGACCGATGAGATAGGAAAAGCCGCCGGCCAGCGCGAGCTGCCCAGCCCTTGTGCGCTGGGCCGCGAACAGACGCTCCTGCCGTTGCGTGACAGCCCGGGCCAACATGCGTTCGGCACCGAAAGCCCGCGCTTCACGCAGCCCTTGCGCAAGGTCAAGCGCGCTTTCCCGAAGCGCGCTCTCGCGCGTCAGGATCAGTTCGCCCGACGGACGCGTTGCGCGGGCGGCGACGTAGGGCGCAACAAACGCGGCCAGGATGAACAGGATTACGACGACGATACCGATCGCAGGTCCTGTCGTGAGACCAACCCACATCAGGATCGGCAGGGTGATGACGGCGCCTGCCAGCGGGATCGCCAGGCGCAGATAGAGGTTATCCAGCGTTTCGATATCGGAAACGAGACGTGTCAGGAGATCGCCTGTACGACGAAAGCCCAGACCTGCCGCCGCTCCGCGGGCCAGTTGCCGAAAAAACCAGACGCGCAAGGCTGCCAGCGCCCTGAACGTCACGTCATGTGTATAGAGCCGTTCGGCATAACGCAGGATGATCCGACCCAGGCCGATGGCGCGAAGACCGTAGAATGCCAGTCCGGCCCCGAGCGCCATGCCGCTCAGCCGTGCGCCGGCATTCGCCATCAGCGCAAGACCTGCAGCAACGGCCGCGAGCGACAGGATCATGCCGAAGGCAAGGCGCCCGAAGAAAGGCCGCCAGACCTCGAGAATTTCCCGCAGTGGACCCTGCGACGGCGCGTTTCCGCGCGAGCTCACGTGCTCGCTCATGCCACTGCCCTCAGCTCTGACATACGCCCATGCGACAGTTCCAGAACCTGGCCCCCAAAGCCGCGCGTCGCAGCGGAATGGCCGCACAGGATGACCGTCCGCCCGGCAGCAAGTGTATGCAGCGTGACCAGAATCTCGGCTTCCGTCTCGGGATCCAGATGAGCCGTCGGCTCATCCAGCAGCAGCAAGGGGGCATCTTTCAGAAATGCGCGCGCAATGGCGACACGCTGCGCCTGACCGCCGGACAACCCGAACCCGCCTTCTCCGAGGTGCGTGTCGAGCCCCTGAGGCAACAGCTCGATGACCCTGTCGAGTGCCGCAGCCGAGACGGCGGCCCGCAGTTCGGCGTCGGTTGCGTCAGGGCGCGCAAAAAGGATGTTTTCCCGCACGGTCGCGGCGAACAGCATAGGCCGCTGACCGACCCAGGCGCTTGCAGTGGCGATGTCGCGCGGCTGGAGCGTCGCAAGATCCGTGGTGTCGAACAGGATCTGGCCATGGTCGGGCCGAATGAATCCGAGCAGCATCTCGATCAGCGTTGATTTGCCCGAGCCCGAGGGCCCTGTCAGGATCAGTGTCTGACCGGCAGGAATCTTGACGTCTATATGCTCGAGTGTCGGCCCGCGTTTCTCGTCCCACGAAAAGGCGACATCCCTGAGCGTCACGGACAATCCGGCACGTGCCCGGACGGGCTGCGCAGGCTCGGGAATGCTTGCCTCGGGCCCGAGATCCTGCATCGCCTCCGCGGCATTCGCAGCCTGTGCACGGTCCTGATAGGCAAGAGCCAGCGAACGGAGAGGCGCGAAAAACTCCGGTACGAGCAACAGCGCAAATAATGCGGATGCTACGGCCTCGACATCGGTCGTGCCCGTTTCGGCCAGAACCAGCAACGTCCGGCCCTGCGAGATCACGATGGCGACGATTGCAATCACCATGGCGGCATCGATCGCAGCCGACGACAGGAAGGCGACACGCAGAATCCGCATTGTGCGGCGGCGCAGCTCGTCAGCCGCTTCAGCCAGCGCTTCGGCTTCGCGCTCCGCAGCGCCCGAAAGGACGATGGTCGCGATGCCCCTGATACGATCGAGAAAGCGCGACTGAAGCCGTGTCAGCGCCTGAAACTGATTGCGCGACGCGACCCCCGCCCCGATCCCGAAAACGGCCTGCGCGACCGGTACCACGAACCCGCAGACGGCAAGCACGAGTGCCGCATCGATGTTGCGGGTCGCAACGCCGATCAGAATGATGGCAGGTGATGCGATCCAGAGGACGGATGCAGGGACCCAGCGGGAAAAGTAGCTGTCGAGCGCCTCGATACGGTCGACCAGCACCGCTGCGATTTCAGCGCTGTGCTGCCGACGCAGCAAGGCCGGCCCCTCGCCCGTGATCCGGCCAAGGACGCGCTCGCGGAGGCTTCGCCGCGCACGAATTCCGGCGGCAGCGGCTGCCCGCTCCTGCGCATAGGTCAGGCCCGCGCGAATGAATGCGAAGAACGCGAACATCATGATCGCGTGCGTTGCATTGCCACGATGCAGCAACGCGTCTGCCAGGCTCTCGGCAAGAGCATAGGCCTGCCCCAGCGCCATGACGCTGCCACACAGTCCAAGCATCATCACGGGACCGGCCGCGCGTCGCGCTGCCTTCGATTCAGCGCGCGTCCACGCGCGAACCACGGATCTGTCAGCCTTCATGAACTGGCCATATAGGCCCCGAACGCTGCCAGACATAGTGCGATGCGCGATTGTTGCTGAACATTTAAGTTCAGGTAATGTTTTCGGTCCGCCGTACATTTTCAGGGGTGAACCGGAGCCGATAACGGGTCCCGTGTTCTGTCTCGATATCCAGAGACGCCCGGATCTGGCGCGCAAATCCCCGGATGAGTTGCAGGCCAATGCCCGGTCGTCGCCCGTCATCCGTTCGGGTCGCCGCAATGCCGACGCCATTGTCGGCAACGATCAACTCGGCCTGATCACCGTCCATGGCGAGCCGCACCAGCACGCGTCCCGTTCCGTCATCCGGATAGGCATGGCGCAGTGCGTTACTGAGCACCTCGGTCACGATCAGGGCGAGCGGCACGGCCTGATCGGGTGAGATCGCAACCGTCTGGACGTCGAGGTCCAGGCGAACACGGCCGGTTTCAGTAAAGCCATTGGCCGTGAAAATCTGTCGGCAGAGTTCATCCATGAACGACCGGACGTCGAGCTGAGAAATGCCGCCATCAGGGTAGAGATAGCGATGCAGCGTTGCCAGTGCCCGGACACGGTCGCGCACGAGCCGAAACTCCTCGCGCGCTTCCGGGGATCGCACGCGGCTGGCCTGAAGGTTCAGAAGCGAGGCGACAACCTGAAGGTTGTTTTTGACCCGATGATGGATCTCCCGGATCAGCAGCGTCTGGTTCTGGGCGGCGCGCCGCAGCCGCGCTTCATGCCGGTTCAGCCGCATCGTGGCACGCGTCATGGCGCGTTCCAGATGACGAAGCTCCAGCGGCACGGCGCGCCCGAGATCCGGCGCGAAAGCCCCGCCCCGTCGCCATTCCATGACGGCGCTGGCCAGCGTCTCCATGGGATCGACGAGGAACGCATGCGCCGCGATGGCCACAAGGACGAGTTCGAGCGCCAGAAATGTCGTGATCAGGAAAACACGCCAAACGAACAGGCGCAGCGCATGCGCTTCGTCCTGTGTGGGCATGGTTGCGACCACGACCCGGGCCGGGCCGAAGGCCGGTCCCATCGCCCACGTGCCGCCATGTGTTTTCGTGTAGACGATTTCGCCGGAATGCTGCTTGCGCGCTTCCTGTCGCTCGAGCCTGGCCACGACGCCCGGATCCAGGGCATCTCCGCCGGCCTGGTTGATAATGACCGGAAACGGAGCGTTGCCTGGAGTAACGAACCACGCATGCCCGGCGAGAGCTGTCAGCAGCGTATGACGTGAGTCATCGCGCGGCAGAGCGTCGTTCTGCCAGCCGAGCGTCCTGATGCCGAGCATGACACCGCGTGCATCGTGCCCCGCGTTGTCCCGATAGTGGCAAGGTAGTTTCACGAGGGACAGCAGCTGACCGCGAACGTTGATGATGCCCGTCTGTCCTACCGAGCCGGTCATGGGCTCGGAGCCGGTCAGGCCGCCCGGACATCCGTCGGAACTGGTTCCGCGAACCGAGACGAGCGGCACGCCACTCTCGTCACGCAGTTCCATCAGGCAATACCGATGTAGCGTCACCGACTGGATCAGCGCGAACTGTCCAGCCATGGCACTGGTGTTTGACGCCATCTCCGAAATAACGGTCAGTGTGTCGGTCGTGCGATCGATATCGCGCTCGATCTCGCCGTTGATCTGCGAGGCAAGTCCGACAGCGGAGCCGGTCGCCTGGCTTGCAACCGACACGTAGGCTCTCCAGGCAAGCAGGGCTGCGATGATGGCAAGCGGCATGGTCGCGCCCAGCATGAGGCTGACCACGCGCGATCCGACCGTATCAAACCACGCAGCCGACTTTAGCGGCCATTTGGACCAGGGCCACCGCCGGGCGCTACCGTTCAAAAGAATACGGTCCTTACTTAGCTGATTATGACATGCCGAAAGAGCAGATTGGACTGCAGGCGCCCACGCGTGCAGCCCGGAGACTGTTCAGGACTGGGTCTTGTCCCTGTCATCCTCGATCAGACGCAGTAACTCCTCCGGGATCGGCTCGTTGGCGACGTCGTCAAACAACTGATGCAGACCGCGCCTTAGCCACAACCCAAATGCAGTTTCGTCCTCCGGCGCGTCGGAATTGGGAGGATCAGGCTGTTCGCCGCCAGGTCCCCGGTTCATCGCATCACCCTGTCTTCAAAAACCGATATTCAAACAACCGCTGATCGGACCGATGGTTGCCCTTGCCAATATGGCGGATCGGGACCGAGCGTCGATGAAGGCAGAATTCGCACAGGCATCGAATGACGAGCCTTCGGAACTGCCACGGTGCTGGCTTACCCGGATAACGTTTCAAAACCGGCTTTATATCAGCATCGTTTCTGATTGTGTCGTCAAATTCGGACGCATACACGCAAAAAACCGGACGCCACTGCACGGCGCCCGGCTTGTTGCTGTTTTATGTCGATCGTAACAGATCAGCCCAGCAGATCTTCACCCCGCTGACCTGAACGCTGGCGTGCGTCCATTGCGGCCCGCAGAGCGGACACCTTGACGCGAAGCTTGTCATTGGCCGGAAGATCGCCGGTCATCCAGGCTTCAAGCTGACGACGGGCACGGAACACACGACTCTTCGCCGTGCCGACTGCACAGCCAGTCGCTTCGGCCAGCGCCTCGTAGCTCATGCCCTGGACCACGACCATGACGAGCGCTTCGCGCTGGTCGGCCGGGAGACGGGACAGCGCCATCGAGAGGTCCTTCAGCGCGAGGTTGTCCTCGTGCGTCGGGTTGGTTGCGAACGATGCCGCGGGCACATCGTCGATGTCCGTGGTATCACGACGCTTGCGGAGATCCGAGATGAACCGGTTGCGCAGGATGCGATGCATCCATGCCGAGAAATTGGTGCCGGGAATGAAACTATCCTGCGCGGCGAGCGCATTGCAGACAGCGTCCTGCACCAGATCTTCAGCGGCTGCGCGATTGCGGGTCAGAGAAAGGGCCTGAACCCGCAGCTTCGGCAGAATGGCAATGACCTGGCTGTGGAAGGTCGTCATGTCTTTGTCTCCCGTGTTTCTGCCCAATCAATGAACGGCAGAAAAAAAGGGTTGCCGGGAAGACGAAAAAATCGCGCGAAAAAAGCGGATGCGGTGAAGGCGTGGCGGAATTCCGCCGATTTTTTGCGAAAGAAAATCTGTGCAGGCGGAAGATTCAGCCCGTAGCGAGCTGCGGCGCTGCCAGTTCCGCAAGCTGCGCCCGCGCCCGCGAGACACGGGCTTTCATGGTGCCGACGGGCACGCCGCAGACCGTGGCCGCCTCTTCGTGCGTCATTTCCTGGGCGCCGACCAGAATGAGTGCTTCGCGAAAGATGTCAGGCAGTTTCCATAGAAGGGTCGTCAGATCGGAGACGTCGTCATGGCGGCCGGGCTCGGAGAGCGGATGACCGGCAAGGCTGCCGTCCTGTCCCATCCCATCGAGAATTTCGTCTTCACGTTTGCGTCTGCGGCGCTGCTCGTAAAACGCATTGCGTTGAATTGTGAAGAGCCACGCCTTCAGACTGGTACCGGGACGAAACTGGGCCTGCGATGCAAGAGCACGCACAATCGTCTCCTGCACGAGATCGTCCGCCGCAGAGACGTCGCGCGTCAGGAAACGGGCAAAACCACGGAGATCCGGCAGTATGGCCACGAGCCCACGCCGCACTGTCACCGGTGCATCGGTCGGCACCGGCTTCGGATCCTGGACATCGGTTATCAGAGGAACATCCCTATACTTGCCACGTCCCTTTTCGGCGATGCCGGGTCGTGGCATTGTCACCTCATGCATGTGGACCGTCTTTGCCTGGAGTCAACCGGATCATGATCGATATGAGGCGACAGGATCTGGTCCGCGCCCTTCCGATGGCGCGGCGTTTCGCCCGTGCCCTTTCAGGCGACCAGCCCGCCGGCGATCGGCTGGTTGCCGCCGCCATTCCCGAACTTCTGGCAGAAGCTTCCTCCGACACCCCGGCGCGCCAGGCGCTCTATGCACACATCATTGCACGCTATCGCGACAATGCGACGGTTGCCGAGGGTACACTTGGTTTTGACCAGCGTGTGCTTCTTCTGCTGACCGGCCTCGAGGAACTGACGCTGCCGACGGCCGCGGCCATTCTCGACATTCCCGTCGAGACTGCCGAACTCGAAATCGCCAAGGCGCGAACGGGTCTCCGGTCGGTTGCCGAGACCTCCGTTCTCATCATCGAGGACGAGCCGGTCATCGCCATGGACATCCAGGATCTGGTCGAGCAGTGCGGTCACAATGTGGTGGGCATCGCACAGACCGAGGCGGAAGCCGTTGCCCTCGCGGAGGAGCACAAGCCGGGGCTCATCCTTGCCGACATCAATCTCGGACACGGCAACGATGGCATGCAGGCAGTTGGACGCATCATGAAGACGCACCGGGCGCCGGTGATCTTCGTAACCGCCTATCCGGAGCGTCTGTTGACGGGTGCAGCCGAGGAGCCGCCGTTCGTCATCACCAAGCCGTTCGAGCCGATGATGCTTGCCATCACGACCTATCAGGCGGTGACCGGGGGCATCCCGACGATCTAGGCGTCGAAGGACGCCCGGCTTGCACGGCGCTGTCCATCGCGCGACATAGCGGGGCATGGCCGCTCCGATCCTGCTTCTCTCAGACATTACTCTTACTCTCGGCGGAAAGCCGCTCCTGGACGGCGCCGAACTCGGCGTCACACAGGGCGAGCGGCTCTGCCTCGTGGGCCGCAACGGCTCCGGCAAATCCACGCTCCTGCGCATCGCTGCAGGACAAATTGTGGCTGATTCAGGTACGCGCTTCGTCCAG
The DNA here is from genome assembly GCF_000963885.1 of Tanticharoenia sakaeratensis NBRC 103193. Lineage (GTDB taxonomy): Bacteria > Pseudomonadota > Alphaproteobacteria > Acetobacterales > Acetobacteraceae > Tanticharoenia > Tanticharoenia sakaeratensis. Next base: position 213,659 of record NZ_BALE01000009.1, on the reverse strand, counting down.
CCGGGCACGAAAGTCGTTTATCTTCCGCAGGATCCCGACCTGTCCGCCTTTCCGACGACCTTGGCGTATGCGTCCCAAGGGCTTGCAGAGGACGAAACTTATCGTGCCCGCGCCATGCTCGCCGAGCTGGGGCTGACCGGCGAAGAGCCGACTGCGACACTTTCCGGTGGCGAGACCCGTCGGTGCGCGCTGGCCTGGGCACTTGCCGCGGAGCCCGACCTGCTCCTGCTGGATGAGCCGACCAATCACCTCGATCTCCCGAGCATCGAATGGCTCGAACGCGAGCTTCTGGCGTCGCGGTCCGCCATGATCGTCATCAGCCACGACAGGCGCCTGCTGGAGACGTTGTCTCGCGGGGTGGTCTGGCTGGATCGCGGTATCACTCGCAGGCTCGATCAGGGCTTCGCGCGTTATGAGGCCTGGCGTGAGGAGATCATCGAGCAGGAGGAACTGGCTGCTCACAAGCTCGATCGCCAGATCGCGCACGAGGAAGACTGGATGCGCTATGGCGTCACGGCCCGGCGCAAACGCAACGTCCGCCGTGTGGCCGAACTGGCTGCCTTGCGTCAGCAGCGGCGTGACACGCGTTTCGCGAGCACCGATGGTCCGAAGATGGACGCGCAAGGCGCATCGGGCGCTGCCAAGATCGTGGTGACGGCAGAGCACGTGGGACGCTCGTTCGGCGAACGCACGGTCATCGACGATCTGAGCCTGCGCGTTCTTCGTGGCGATCGCCTTGCGATCGTCGGGCCGAACGGTGCGGGAAAGACGACGCTTCTGCGCCTGCTCACCGGCGTGGACGCTCCTGACCAAGGCAGGATCGAGATCGGGGCCTCCCTCTCGACCGTCTCTCTCGATCAGCGGCGCGCTGAGCTCGACCTGTCAAAGACGCTGGCCGACACCTTGACGGGTGGTGCTGGCGACATGGTTCAGGTTGGCGACCAGAAGCGGCATGTGATCGGCTACATGAAGGACTTCCTGTTCCGCCCGGAGCAGGCGCGGACACCGGTCGCCCATCTGTCCGGCGGAGAGCGGGGCCGACTGGCACTCGCATGCGCACTGGCGAAGCCGTCCAATCTCATGGTGCTCGACGAGCCGACCAATGATCTCGATATCGAAACGCTGGACCTGCTGCAGGAGATGCTGGACGAATATCCGGGTACCGTCCTTCTCGTCAGCCATGATCGCGATTTCCTTGATCGTGTAGCGACGTCCGTTCTGGTTTCCGAAGGTGATGGTCATTGGCAGGATTATGCCGGCGGCTATTCCGACATGCTGGCGCAAGGCGGAGCCGGCGTCAAAGAACGTACGGCCGATGTTGCGGCGACTGAAAAGAAAAATACTGCAAAACCAAAGAGCGACAGTCGAAAGCTCACCTACAAAGACAAGCTTGCGCTGGAAAAGCTGCCACAGCGTATGGCTGAACTCGAAGAGACAATCGTCAAGACGCGGGCGAGCCTTTCGGATCCCGGCCTGTATGCCCGCGACCCCAAGATGTTCACGCGCCAGACCGATGCGTTGACCGAGGCCGAAGCCGCGCTCACGGCGGCAGAGGAAGAATGGCTGGAACTCGAGATGAAGCGGGAAGCGATCGAGAGCTAGGCGCCGATCAGGCCCGACAGCTCCATACGCGCGCGACTATCCGCGATGCTGGCATGAACGCGGAGCGCTGCATCGAGCGCCCGGCGCCCGGCCTCTGCATCTACAAGCACGGGCGCACCATCGAGACAGGCTGCGGCGAAGGTGAGATGCTCGGCGGCCAGATTGTCGTGATCCTGCCAGGACACGGCTTCGCGCCGGAACCCACCGGTTCCGGGCAGTGGCAGGCCACGCTCGCGTCCGATGAAGCTCAACTCACGAGCCATGAAATCGGCCGAGAGATAGCCCTCTTCCGAGAACAGGCGCATCCGGCGCTCGGTTTTCAGTGAAATCCGGCTGGCCGTGATGGTGCAGACGCAGCCATTCTCAAACCGAACGCGGGCGTTGGCGATATCCTCGTGCTGGCTGGATACGGCCGCCCCGAGCGCATCGATGCTCTCGATCGGACTGTCCACGATAGCCAGCACGAGATCGAGATCATGGATCATCAGATCCAGGATCACCGAAACGTCGGTGCCGCGTGGCTTATAGGGCGCGATTCGGGTGGCTTCGATGTAAAGCGGCCGACCGATGCGTTCGGTGATCGCCGCGTGTTCCGCCGAATAGCGCAGCAGGTGCCCGACCTGCAGCACGCATTGTGTTCTACGCGCCGTTTCGGCGAGAGCGGTCGCTTCATCCAGCGTGGCCGCGATCGGCTTTTCCACCAGAACGTGTCGGCCCGCATTGAGGCATGCCGTCGCAAGCGGGAAGTGTTGCTCGGCGGGTGCCGCAATGATGACGGCATCCACTGCCTCGATCAGTGCATCGAGACTGGGGACGACGTCGCAGCCAGCTTCCAGGGCCACCTGCTGCGCCCGTGCCGAATCGGGGTCATGGAGTGCGACGAGCGTTTCGCGCGGGCAATCGCGTGCCTTGAGCGCATGAAAGCGCCCGAAATGCCCTGCGCCCACGATACCCACCCGAAGCGTTCGAGCCTCGGTCTGGGTCCGGCGTGTCCCGAAGATCATCAGCGTCTCTCCCCTGCTCCCGTCCTAGCCTCCGGACCGCGCGCGGCCAAGGTTGCATCGCGGGCTGCATGACGGCATGTTCCGCGACCGATAACGACTTGGTGTGAACGTGGGGCGAGAGGCCGGAGACAACGGGCTCGACGTCCGCGAGAGGCGACCCGATCCGACATGATGTATTATAGCCGGCTGAGGATGCTTGGGACGGTGGGCATATGCCTGCTCGGGCTTCTGCTCTGCCTGCCCAATGCCCTGAACCGGCCCATGCCGTCCCTGCCCTGGCGACAGATCCATCTGGGGCTCGACCTTCGTGGCGGCTCCTATCTGCTGCTGCGGATCGACCTGCAGAGCCTGACGGCCGCCCGGCTGCAGTCCCTGGAGGACAATGCCCGCCGCACCCTGCTCGACAAGGGGCTCGGGTATCGCGATTTCCAACGTGATGCCGCTTCGGCGCGCCTGACCTTCCTGCCGCGCGATACGGGCGAGCGTGAGGCCGATATCGCAGCATTGTCCGACATGCCTCGCGCCGTGCCGGGCGAGTTCTCGGTGCAGACGGGCGCCGATGGCCGTATCGCGGTCGTTCTGTCTCATGATGCGATGGTGCAGCGCGGACGCGACGCGATCGGCCAGTCGATCGAGATCGTGCGCCGCCGCATCGACGCGACAGGCGCAATCGACCCGAGCATCACTCGCCAGGGTGATGACCGTATTGCAGTCGAGCTGCCGGGCATTTCGGACCCCGAGCGCATCAAGGCGCTGCTTGGAACCACCGCCCGCATGACTTTCCAGCTCGTGGGTGAAAGCGGCAGCGGGACCACCATGCTGCCGATGGTCAACAATCCCGAGCAGCAGCTGCCGATCTCCAATCACGTCGATGCCGATGGCGCGGACCTGACCAATGCGGGCGCCGTGATCGACCAGCAGAGCGGCCAGTGGGCGGTCACGCTCACGTTCGACCGTGTGGGAGCCGCGGAGTTCGGCGCCCTGACGCGCGCCAATGTCGGCAAGCGTTTCGCGATCGTCCTCGACAACAAGGTCATCGAAGCACCCGTGGTCCAGAGCCCGATCACGACCGGCACCGGACAGATCACCGGCAGCTTCACCGCCCAGCAGGCGACCGATCTGGCGCTCCTGCTCCGCGCAGGCGCCCTGCCCGCGCCGCTCGCGGTCATCGAGCAGCGGTCGATCGGGCCGTCGCTCGGAGCCGACTCGATCCGGGCCGGTGCGATCTCGCTGGCGGTCGGGTTCGTGCTGGTCGTCATCTTCATGGCGCTGTTCTACGGCCGCTTCGGGCTCTACGCCGACATCGCCCTGCTCGCGAACCTGATCCTGATGATGGCGATCCTGTCGCTCTTCGAGGCAACGCTGACGCTGCCGGGCATGGCGGGCATCCTGCTCACGCTCGGCATGGCGGTCGATGCGAACATCCTGATCAACGAGCGCATCCGCGAGGAGGTCAAGCGCGGGCGCGGGCCGCTTCAGGCCATGCAGGTCGGCTTCGAGCGCGCGACCGGTACCGTCATCGACAGTAACGCGACGGCCTTTCTGGCCCATGTCATGCTGTTCGTCTTCGGGGCCGGACCCGTTCGCAACTTCGCGCTGACGATCACGATCGGCATTGCCACCACGCTGTTCACGACGCTCGTGCTGTCGCGCCTGCTGATGGTGCGCTGGTATGCCAACACCCGTCCGCAAACCCTTCCCGTCTGATGTCGAGCACAGCCATGTCCCCCCGCTTCCGCTTCGTGCGCGACGATCACCGCATCGGCTTCATGCGCGGTCGCAAGGCCGGTCTCGCGACCTCGGCCGTTCTCTCGGTCCTGTCGCTGATCCTGTTCTTCTACCCCGGCCTGTCGCTGGGCCTGGATTTTCGGGGCGGAATCGTCATCGAGGCCCGCACGCAAGGCCCCGCCGATTTCGGCAAGCTGCGCACGGTGCTGGCGGAACATCATGTTTCGGCGGCCGGCATCCAGAAATTCGGCGCCGATAACGACGTCCTGATCCAGATCGACGCACCGCGCGAAGGTCCGGATCACGAGGCCCAGACACAGAACATCGAGCACGCCGTGCGCGATGCTGTGGCACAGGCGCAGCCGGGTGCCGAAGTGGTGCGCGCCGATGCTGTCGGTGCGTCCGTCTCGTCGGAGCTGTTCCGGGACGGGATCCTGGCGCTGGTGTGCAGCCTTGCCATGATCCTCGTCTATATCTGGGTCCGCTTCGAATGGGAGTTCGCGGTCTCCGCCGTGATCACGCTCATCCTCGATCTGACCAAGACGATCGGATTTCTCGCGCTGACCCGCTTCCAGTTCGATCTGGTGATGGTGGCCGCGATCCTGACGATCCTCGGCTATTCGACCAACGACAAGGTCGTGGTCTATGACCGCGTGCGCGAGAATCTGCGTAAATATCGCACCATGCCGCTGCGTGAACTGCTCGACCTCTCGATCAACGAGACGCTGAACCGCACGCTCGGCACGTCATCGACCGTGTTCCTCGCGGCCCTGCCGCTGGCGCTGTTCGGCGGTCATTCGCTGTCGGGATTTGCGACCGTCATGCTCTTCGGCATCGTCGTCGGCACGTCGTCATCGATCTTCATCGCAGCCCCGCTCCTGCTGCTCATGGGCGAAAAGCGCCTGCGTCGGGACGCGGCACGCCCCTGACGAGACGCACCGTGGCCCGTCAGCGTGGGCCGCGGTGATCGACGGTCGGTGCCGTGTCCGGCGGCGTGACGGCCGCAATCAGCCTGTCGACGGCCCCGTTCGCCTGAGCGAGATGTCGGTTGCTGGGTGCCTTGAGTTCGTTGAGAACCAGCATCCAGGCATTGTGGTCGAGCGCCACGAGAATGTTCAGATTAGGCGTGTTCGGGCCGCTTGCCATCACGTACCCGTAAGCCATGCCGTGCGCCATGAGATACGTGTAGACGAGGCTGTGCGGCGATGTGGGCTCCGTCGCCACGCGTTCCGCGCCCGGCGCGGCACATCCCGAGAGCCCGATCAGTGTGGCGATCAGGGTCAGGATCCTGCGCGATGCCATGGGGCCTCCTGAAGGTGCTGTAGCAGATGGAATGATGGCCGACACAATTCGCCCGGCCCCCGCGAAATGCAAGGACCGGGCGCATGCGGGCCTGTGCCGCACCATGCGGTGCGGCGATCGACTGGCGATCAGACGCGCGGCGGGAGCGTCTCGCCCGTACGGGTCGCGAGCAGGTCGCGGATTTCGCTGAGGAGCACTTCGCTCTTGCTCGGCTCCGGCGGCGTCGCGGGCGCGGGCTGCGGCTTGGCGCGGGCCATGGACACGAGCTTCACCAGCCAGAACACCACGAAGGACACGATCAGGAACTGGATCACCGCATTCAGGAAGACGCCGACATTGACGGTGACGGCGCCGACCTTCTGGGCATCCGCGAGCGTCGCGGCGTGCGGCCCCTTCAGCGTGATAAAGATGTTCGAGAAGTCGATGCCGCCGGTGAGGAGACCGATGAACGGCGTCAGGATATCCTTGACGAGGCTCGAGACGATCGCAGTGAACGCCGCGCCGATGATGATACCGACGGCGAGATCGACCACGTTGCCGCGGACGAGAAACTTCTGGAATTCTCCAACCCAGCCGGGCTTCTGGATATGGTGACTGTGTCCACTCATGCGTGGGTCCTTACGCTGCTTGCGGCGCTGTGTTGGCCGCATGTTTCGATGATCAAAAGGTTGCCGTGTTCCCTTTCGGGGGCCAAGCGAAATAACGCGGCAAAAGTTCAGTGGCCCGACGCCCGCCGGTTTTCGACGTCTATCCTGTCGTTCCTGTTTGATCCGGCGACGGAGTTCCGTTATAGGCCGCGTCTTCTGCTCCGGTCGGCATCGGAGCCCTCCAAGGCCAGAAGGTTCGAGATTCCATGAAGTCCGGCATCCACCCCGATTACCACGACATCACCGTCATCATGACCGATGGCACCGAATACGTCACACGGTCCTGCTACGGCACACCGGGCGCGACCCTGCGCCTCGACGTGGACCCGAAGTCCCATCCCGCGTGGACCGGCGTGCAGCGCATCCTCGACACGGGTGGCCAGATCGCGAAGTTCAACAAGCGCTTCGCCGGCATCAGCGGCCGCGGCTCGAAGTAAGTCTTCGCCCGGCCCCGCGCCTGCAGGAACGCCGATCCGGTCTCCGGGTCGGCGTTTTTTGTTGTCCGGACTTAGGAAAATAATCCGAAATCCCGGGTTGTGGGCCTTGAAAGGGTCGTTGCCTGTGAACATGTCCTGTCTGTCGCGGTGCCATACCGGGCCGTGACAGAATTCAAGAAGCGCGTCTTGCCGGAATGCCGGGAGACGCCAGCAGCAAGACCTGCCTGAAGGAGGTTTTTATCATGACCTATGATTTCGCACCCCTCTTCCGCACTGCAATCGGCTTTGATCGCCTTGCGCGCCTTGTGGACACGGCATCCCAGAGCCAGGGGTCGTCCGGCTATCCGCCCTACAACATCGAGAAGACCGGTGATGCGACCTACACGCTCACCATGGCGCTCGCGGGGTTCGGCCCCGATGATGTGGAACTGACGCTTGCCGACAACACCCTGACGATCAAGGGCAGCGTCCCGACACAGTCGACGACCGGCGAATGGCTGCATCGCGGGATTGCCACGCGCGCCTTCGAGCGCCGCTTCGTGCTCGCGGATCACATCGAGATCGGCGATGCGCAGTTGGTGAACGGACTGCTGACCGTGTCCGTCCGTCGGGTGACGCCCGAGGCTCTCAAGCCGCGTCGGATCCCGGTGACCGTCGGTGAAGCGCCGCGTGTCGAGACGACAGCGCCGTCCGAAGCGCCGGCGGAGCTTGACCACGCCGCCTGAGGGTTCGGTGACAAGGGAAAGGGCCGCCTTCGGGCGGCCCTTTTTCGTCCGGTGCTCCGATCAGGCTTGACCGGCACACGTGCCGCGCTCCATATGACCGCCATATCGCTTGTGCATCTGCAGGTGCCGCGATGGTCGGTCTGGTCAGGCTGGCCGCTCTTCCCTCGGAGTCGGGATAAGGTCCGGTGCCTGCGCGTCAGTCGCAAAGCATCCTGGCACATAGGACCATCATGACCCTGCCTCTCATGCCGAAAGCCACCGCAGTGTGGCTGATCGAGAAGACCGGCCTCACTTTCACGCAGATCGCGGAATTCTGCGGGATGCACCCGCTCGAGATCCAGGCGATTGCGGATGGCGAAGTGGCAGCCGGCATCGTCGGATACGATCCGGTCAAGAACCACCAGGTCTCGCAGGACGACATCGCCCGCTGCGAAAAGAATCCCGACCTGCGTCTGAAGATGCTGGCCAACCACAGTCCGGTTGCACGCCGCTCCAAAGGGGCGCGGTATACCCCGATTGCCAAGCGCAATGACCGTCCCGACGCGATCGCGTTCCTGCTGCGCCAGTTCCCGCAGCTGTCGGAAGCGCAGATCATCAAGCTTCTCGGCACGACGAAGGATACCATCGCGAAGGTTCGCGATCGCCAGCATTGGAACTCGGCCAACATCAAGCCGCGCGATCCCGTGATCCTGGGCCTGTGCAGCCAGACCGATCTCAACGCTTCGGTGCAGTCGGCCAACGAGCGCCTGACGCGTGAGGGTCAGGCCGTTCCGGTCAGCATCCCCGACAGCTTCGAAGACGCCGACGTCTGATCGGCATCCTCGAAGTGATGAACAGGCCGTGCTATGCGGCCCGTAAGGCTTCGGCGTCCTCGCGCCGGATCGACTGACCGATTGCAATCATAGGGTGGCGATGCTGACAGACCGCGAGACCATGCTGCGCAAGCTGCACGAGCTGCGCAGCGAGCATCGCGACCTCGATACGGTGATCGAGCGGCTGGTGACCCATCCGCTCAACCAGCTCCAGCTCCAGCGTCTGAAGAAGCGCAAGCTGCTGCTGAAGGACGAGATCTCCTGGATCGAGACCCGCATGATTCCGGATGACATCGCATGAGCGAAACACAGACCCTGTCCGACCCCGCTGATCCCACGATCGATGGTGATGTCACGCCGCTTGTCGGCGTGATCATGGGATCCCAGTCCGACTGGGAAACGATGCGTCACTGCGTGGGTGTTCTGGATGAACTCGAGATCGCGCATGAGCGCCGGATCGTCTCGGCCCATCGCACGCCTGACCGGATGATGAGCTATGCCCGCGATGCGCGTGGCCGCGGTCTTCGTGTCCTTATCGCCGGTGCCGGGGGTGCCGCCCACCTGCCGGGCATGTGCGCGGCCTGGACTCATCTGCCGGTGCTTGGCGTGCCCGTTGAGAGTGCGGCATTGAAGGGTATGGACAGCCTGCTGTCGATCGTCCAGATGCCCGGCGGCGTTCCGGTCGGCACGCTTGCCATCGGCAAGGCCGGCGCGATCAACGCGGCCCTGCTGGCGGCATCCATCCTGTCGCTGTCCAACCCTGTGCTCGAGGCCCGTCTCGAGGCCTGGCGCGCCATGCGCACGGCATCCGTTGCGGACGAACCCGAGGCGTGACGTCGACTGTTCGCACCATCGGGATTATCGGTGGCGGTCAACTGGGACGTATGTCGGCGGTCGCTGCCCAACGGCTGGGCCTGCGTGTGCATATCCTGACGCCCGAAGCCGATGCACCTGCCCTGCAGGTCGCCTCCAGCGCGACGATCGGCGCTTATGACGACCCTGACGTGCTGCGCCGGTTCGCGGAAGCGGTCGATGTCGTGACGTTTGAATTCGAGAACATCAGCGCAGAAGGGCTCGAACTGCTCGAGACCATGCGTCCGGTGCGGCCCGCAGGCCGGATCCTTGCGCTCAGCCAGGATCGGATCATCGAAAAGCAGTCCCTGGAAGCAGCGGGTCTTCGGATCGCGCCATGGAAGCCGGTCCACGAAGAAGCCGACATCGACACTGCAGTGGCGACACTGGGCCTGCCGCTGATCCTGAAGTCGGCGCGTGGCGGCTACGACGGAAAAGGGCAGTTCCGCATTCGCTCGGCGGATGATCTGGCCTGCCTCGATCACGGCGCGCTGCCTTACCCGATGGTGGCCGAGGCCGTCGTCGATTTTGCCCGTGAACTGAGCGTCATGGTGGCCCGAGGAACGGACGGCAATTGCCGCACATTCGCCGTCACCGAGAACCATCACGCCAATGGAATTCTCGACCTGAGCCTGGCACCGGCTCAGGTGACGAACGACGTCGCGGCCGATGCCGCTGCACTGGCCATGCAGTTGGCCGTGGCACTCGATCTGGTCGGCATCATGGGCGTCGAGATGTTCCAGACGTCGGACGATGCCCTGTTGGTCAACGAGATCGCGCCGCGTCCGCATAACTCCGGACACTGGACGATGAATGCCTGTCTCATCGACCAGTTCGAGATGCATGTCCGGGCCGTTGCCAATCTGCCGATGCCCGATCCGTCGCGTTTTGCCGACGCAGCGATGAAAAACCTGGTGGGGCCGGATGCGATGGCCTTGTGCCCGGAAATCCTTCAAACCGAAGGACTTGCGCTGCATCTTTATGGCAAGGACTCAGCAAGGCCGGGGCGCAAGATGGGCCATGTCAATCTGATCTTCCCAAAAGGCGGATTGCCGGGACTGTTCGGCATCGCTGATGCGCTGGGTCCGCTCGCGGCGCTATAATGCGCCGAGTTCGCGGAAGCTTACATGGCGGCCGTTGCCGATGATCAGGTGATCGACGACTTCGACACCGATGGTATCGGCTGCGTTTCGGACCATGGTCGTCATCTGGAAATCCGCCTCCGAGGGTGTCGGATCGCCGCTAGGGTGGTTGTGGACCAAGACGATGCTGGCCGCATTCAGCTCCATTGCCCGGCGCGCGACTTCACGGGGATAGACCGGCGTGTGGTTCACGGTGCCTCGGGCCTGTGCCTCGTCGGCGAGAAGCGCGCCGCGTGCGTCGAGAAACACGATCCGGAACTGTTCGACGCTTTCGCGTGCCAGACGTGCAGTCAGATAATCCAGCAAGGTCTGTGGGTTGGACAGGATATCCGATGCGTCCAGACGTGCCCGGTTGTACCGGAGTGCTGCCTCCTGCAACAGGCGCAGTCCCGGCACGACGTGACGCCCAAGTTGGCTGACGCCTGCCAGCGCCTGCTCGCTCGCGGATAACGTGCCGGCCGCCGAGCCGAACCGCTCGAGAAGCGTGCCGGCCAGAATTTCCGGAGACTGTGAGGTGCTGCGCGCGCTCGCAGTCACAATCTCGAGCGTCAGGGCCAGGATGTCTGCGTCATCCAGATAACGCGCGCGTCCGGTCAGCAGGGCCTGTTTCGGATCAGGCGGCGGTGCCTCGTCAGGCAAGGCCGCCTGCAGGGTCGTGATATTGCCGCGAAAGCCGCCCGCATCTCGAAAGCCGCTGGCGGGGACCGGTCGATCGGGAGGTGTATCGCTCAAGATTCGGCTCTGCTGTCGGGCACTGGCGCAAGATCAGATCATGCGTGCTAGGATGGCATCATGACAATATTTACGTCGCTGCCCGAGCGGACAGCCGTTCTGTTCGATCTCGATGGCACGATCATTGATAGTCGCGCAGGAATCATCGCGACCATTCATCGTGTGATTGCGGAACTCGGTCATGAGCCGGACCGCTCCGTGGACCTCACCTGGGTCGTTGGGCCACCGCTGGCCGATTTGATCGGTCAGGTCATCGCGCATTACGGCGATACCCGGACTGACCACGCTATCGCACTCTACCGCGCGTTCTATCAGGATGTCGGCGTTCCGAGCACGCCGCTGTTCCCGCACATGGCAAGCTATCTCGAAGCACTGTCCGCCTCGGAGACCAAGCTTTATCTTGCGACGTCGAAGCCGGCGGTGCTGGCGCGCCAGATCCTGGCCCGGCATGGCCTCGATGCCTGTTTCGACGCCATCTGCGGAGCGAACCCGGACGATACGGGTGCCGAAAAGCCGGAAATGATCGCAGGCATCCTGCGCGATCACGACCTGCGCCCGGAGCGCTGCGTCATGATCGGCGATCGTCGCTTCGATATCTCCGGCGCGCATGCGAACGCTATGCGCGCGATCGGTGTCCTGTGGGGCTATGGTGGGGAAGCGGAGCTTACCGAGGCCGGGGCGGATGCGATCGTCACGGTGCCCGACGGCCTGCCCGATGCGATCGAGCGGCAGTTGCGGCTGTCTGCGGCGCACACCGCCTGAGAGCCGTTGCGAAGGCCGATTCGTCGTTGGCCGCTTTACTGCCGGACCACACGCATCATCGCTGCCTGCTGACGAGACGGTTTGTTGGCGGACCGGTCTGCCAGGTCGCACCTGTCCTGTCGGGGCGTCCTACAGGCGGCCTTCCTGCCGCAGGCTGAGCCAGTTTCCCGGTCCGACGATCATGACGTCATGGACCGTGATCGACAGCGCCCCGGACCGCAGTGCCATCTTCGAGACGAGGTCGGCGCGGGCATCAGCCTGATCGGACAGATCCGTGCCGTCGCTCGGCTGGATTGCAATCAGGGCCGTTGCATGCAGCGCCAGCGCACGCCGGAAGATCGCACGGGTCATGTCGTCCCGATCGGCCTCGGCAATCGCCTCATCGGCCAGCAGCATGTTCCGGTTGTCAAGGAACAGGACCCGGAACTGACCAGAGACGGCGCCCTGCAACGCCAGATCGAGATAGCCGAGCAACTGGTCCCAGTTGCCGAGAGGCGGACGGGCGCGGGCCTCCGCGCCGGCAAGGCGCTCGGCCATGACCGGAACCAGCCTGAGGGCCCGGATCGCATCGTCCGACAGGGACGCCGCCCTGAGCGCGCGTGTCGGCGCCCGCAATACGGCGAACAGGCTGCCGAATTCATTGATCAGCGCCTTGGCCAGCGGCTTGGTGTCGCGCCGGGGAATGCCGAAGAACAGCAGCATTTCCAGCACTTCATAGTCGGCAAGCGACTGGGCGCCTGCGGCAAGGACGCGTGCGCGCATCCGGGCACGGTGGCCTTGCGGGCCGGTATTGCTGAACATGCTTGCAGCCGATCCTGCGTTGGCCATGCGGGCGGGTGCCTCTATGATGATGGGCGTGACCCAACTTTCCGACATCTTCTCCGGCCTGACCAGTCAGGATCCGGCTCCGGCGCCAGCCAGCGACTATCTCGATCGGCTGAATCCCGAGCAGCGTCTCGCGATCGAGACGACCGAAGGCCCGCTCCTGATTCTCGCAGGTGCCGGCACCGGCAAGACTCGCGTGCTGACGACGCGTTTCGCCCACATCCTGCTGACCGGACGCGCGCGGCCGAACCAGATCCTGGCCGTGACCTTCACGAACAAGGCAGCGCGCGAGATGCGCGAGCGCGTGGGCGCTCTTCTCGGTACGCCGCCGGAGGGGCTTTGGCTCGGCACGTTCCATGCGATCTGCGCGCGCATGCTGCGGCGTCATGCCGAATACGTAGGCCTGCGCCAGAACTTCACGATCCTCGACACCGACGATCAGATCCGCCTGCTCAAGCAGATCATGGAGCCCTATCGGATCGATACCAAGCGTTGGCCTCCGCAGGGTTTGCTTGGTGTCATCCAGCGCTGGAAGGACCGTGGCCTGACGCCTGCGCGGATCACGCCGGCCGAGGATACGGATTACGCGGGCAACGGCATCGCGCGGCGGATCTATGGTGAATATCAGGACCGGCTGGTTGCGCTGAATGCGTGCGATTTCGGCGATCTGATGCTGCACATGCTGGAGATCCTGCGGACACAGCCGGATGTGCTGGCACAGTATCACCGCTATTTCCGCTATATCCTGGTGGACGAGTATCAGGACACCAACACGATCCAGCATCTGTGGCTGCGTCTTCTGGCGAAACGCGACCAGGGCCCGTCCAATATCGCCTGCGTCGGCGATGACGACCAGTCGATCTATTCCTGGCGCGGGGCCGAAGTCGAAAACATCCTGCGGTTCGAGCACGACTATCCGGGCGCGAAGATTGTCCGTCTGGAGCGCAATTATCGGTCGACCGAGCAGATCCTTGCCGCTGCGGCCGGGCTGATCGCCCACAACGACGGACGTCTCGGCAAGACGCTCCGCTCCGGACGCGAGGACGCGACCGGCGAGCGCGTGCAGGTCATCGGGGTCTGGGATTCGGATGAGGAAGCGCGGATCGTGGCGGGCGCCATCGAGCAACTGCGCGCCGATGGCCATCCTCTGTCCGAGATTGCGATCCTGATGCGGGCCGGTTTCCAGACGCGCCCCTTCGAGGAACGGCTGATGACGCTCGGCTTGCCCTATCGCGTCGTCGGGGGCCTGCGGTTCTATGAGCGTGCCGAAATCCGCGATGCGATGGCCTACATGCGCGTCCTTGCTCAGCCGGCGGACGATCTTGCGTTCGAGCGGATCATCAATGTGCCGCGTCGGGGCGTCGGCACCGCCGCGCTGCAGAAACTCTACGTGCAGGCGCGCGCGCTTGGCGTGCCGCTGAGTGCCGCTGTCGCGCATCAGCTCGAGACCAACGCAATCAAGGGCAAGGCCCGCGAGGCGCTGCGCGAACTCATGGATGTCTTCGATCACGCACGCGACCGGCTGTCGTCCGACGGGCATGTCGTCGTGGTCGAGCGGATGCTGGAGGATAGCCAGTATCTGGCCATGTGGCGCAACGACAAGTCGCCCGAAGCGCCGGGGCGGCTGGACAATATTCGCGAACTGATCCGCGCCCTGACCGATTTCGGCTCGCTGGCGGGCTTTCTCGAGCATGTCTCCCTCGTCATGGACGCCGAGGACAACTCGGGCAACGACAAGATCAGCCTGATGACGCTGCATGGTGCCAAGGGCCTGGAGTTCGACACCGTGTTCCTGCCCGGCTGGGAGGAAGGCGTATTCCCGTCCCAGCGCACGATGGATGAAGGCGGCAACAAGGGCCTCGAGGAAGAACGCAGGCTCGCCTATGTCGGCCTGACGCGTGCCCGCAAGCGTGCGATCATTCTTCATGCTGCGAACCGCCGCATCTATGCCAACTGGCAGAGCGCGATCCCCTCGCGTTTCATCGAGGAAATTCCGTCCGAGCATGTCGAGCATCGCGGCCAGGCGATGACCGAGCGGCGTCAGCTTGCCAATGCCCCTTCGGTCTTCACGGCCGGGCCGATCCATGCGCGGGCCGCAAGCCGGAACGAACCGCGCATACCGCGCGTGACCGACGTGCTGCCGAAACCCTCCACAAACATTCCGCTTGGCGCACGTGTGTTTCATCAGAAATTCGGCTACGGCGTCGTCATCGGGGTCGATGACGACCGGTTGGCAATCAATTTCGAGAAGGCGGGTGAGAAGCGGGTGATGGCGGGTTTCGTGGAGCTGGCATCGTGAGGCTGCTCGGCCCGGGGGAAGTGCGACGGCACGCCTCGGCTCTGGAGACGATATCGGTCACCGTGCTGGAAGCGGCCGTGCCCCTGTTCGAGGAGGCGTTGTCGGTCGCCTGCACGACGATCGGCATTTTCGAGGCGGACGACGCCCAGAAATACTGGCGCATCGAGGGCGTGAAGGACATCGGCCACGGCGAGGAGCTACTGGCCGACGCGCTGTCCATCGCGCGCACCATCACGGGCGAAGATGCCGAGCTGACCCGCACGCGCACCGAGGCCGAAGGCTGGCTGGCACGCACCTATGATGCCTTCCCGCAGCAGGATGTCGGCCGCAGATTTGCCATACGCGGCACGCATCTGCCACCCGAGCGTGCCTCACGCCGACTGACGATCGTGCTGGATGCGGGTGTCGCCTTCGGCTCGGGCGAGCACGGTTCGACGCGCGGCTGCCTCCGCGCGCTCGAGATGGTGGCATATCGCAATCCGTCGCGGATTCTCGACATGGGCTGCGGCTCGGGCATTCTCGCGATGGCTGCCGCGATGTTCCTGCGCAAGCCGGTGCTCGCGGTCGACATCGAACCATGGTCGGTTCGGGTCGCACGCAGCAACGCCCGCCTGAATGGCATCGGAACGCTGGTGCGTGCGGAACTCGGGAACGGGTGGCGGACGCAGGCGGTCGCGCAGAACGCGCCCTATGATCTCGTGTTCGCAAATATCCTCGCGCGCCCGCTGTGCCGCATGGCGGCCGACCTCGCGCAGCACTTGGCGCCCGGCGGCACGGCGATCCTGGCCGGGCTTTTGCGCAGTCAGGGACGCATGGTGCTGGCCGCCCATCGCAGGCAAGGGCTCGTGCTGGAACGCTGGCTGCACGAAGGGGAATGGAGCACGCTCGTGCTGCGTCGCCGTGGCTGATGCCGTGATTGGCACCGTAATCCTGCGCGCTGCCCGTGATGGGGATCTGGATGCGATCCTCACTATTACGAACGATGCGATCGCCCATTCCGATGCAATCTGGGCGATCAGCCCTATGACGCGTGACCAGCGGGCCGCGTGGTTTGCCGACCGCACAAAGGCGGGGCTGCCGGTTCTGGTCGCAACCGACGCGGCTGAGACGGTTCTCGGCTTCGGATCCTACGGTCCGTTCCGGTTGTACGAGGGTTATCGCCGCACGATCGAGCATTCGGTCTATGTCGCGGCCAATGCGCGCGGATGCGGCATCGGGCGAATGCTGCTGGACGCCCTGATCGCGGAGGCGACGGCACAGGGTTTTCACATCATGATCGGGGCGATCACGGCGGACAACGCACCGTCCATCGCATTGCATCGCGCGGCAGGCTTCACCGAGTCGGCCGTCCTGCCTCAGGTGGGCCAGAAGTTCGGCCGTTGGCTCGATCTTCTCTTGATGTATCGTCTGCTCGATCAGTCACAGCCGGAGCCACATCAGCCATGACCCAGCTTGCCGAACGCCCTGCCCTGGTGCGCGACCGGCTCGCCGCAGCCGGTGTCGACGGATTCATCCTGCCGCGCGGCGACGAGCATCTGGGCGAGTACGTCCCGGCCTGCGCCGAGCGCCTTGCGTGGCTGACGGGCTTCACCGGCAGCGCGGGCCTCGCGATCCTCCTGCGCGATGCCGGCGCCGTATTTTCGGACGGCCGCTACGTGACGCAGATGGCGGATCAGGTGGACGATGCGATCTGGCAGCGACGCCATGTCACGCTGGAGCCGCCGTCGGCATGGCTTGCGGAACACGCGAAGGGCCTGAAGGTCGGCTACGATCCGAAGCTCATGAGCGAGTCCATGCTCGATATCGTTCGAGCACCCGGGGTCGAACTCGTGCCGCTCGATGCGAACCCGATCGACGCCGTGTGGGCGGACCGCCCTGCGCCGCCCGCCAGCCGGGTCACGTTGCAGCCGGACGACCTCAGCGGCGAATCGAGTGCATCCAAGCGGGCGCGACTGGCTGGAGAACTCAAGGCCGCAGGAGAGCAGGCCTTCGTTCTGTGCGACACCACGTCGGTCGCGTGGCTCCTGAATATCCGCGCCGACGATGTGCCCTGCACGCCCGTCGCGCTGGCCTTCGCCATCCTGCGCGACGATGCCTCCGTGGATGTGTTCATCGACCGCAACCGTCTCGATGAGGACGTTCTCGCGAGCTTCGGCGACAGCGTACGCGTCCATGCACCGGACCATCTGGAGCTGTCGCTGGACGCCCTGTGCCACAAGACCGTGCGCCTCGATCGCGCGACGACGCCGCAATGGTTCGCGCATCGCCTGGAAACGGCTGCGGCCCATCCCAAGGCAGGCGGCGATCCGTGCACCCTGCCGAAGGCCCGCAAGAATGCCGTCGAACAGGAAGGCGCCCGTGCGGCCCATGCACTGGACAGCGTGGCCCTGGTGCGGTTCCTGTACTGGTTTGAACGGCATGGCACCGGGCAGCACGAGACGGCACTGTCGGCGAAGCTCAACGCATTCCGGGCCCAGTCGCCGCGGTATCTAGGCGAAAGCTTCGAGGCGATCTCGGGCGCGGGGCCGAACGGCGCCGTGATCCATTACCGGGCGGCAGAAGGTCGTGACCGGGTGCTGGCCGAGAACGAGATCTATCTGATCGACAGCGGCGGCCAGTATCGCAGCGGCACGACCGACGTCACACGCACCCTGTGGTCGGGTCCCGGTCTGCCCGGCAACGATGTGCGGGAGGCCTATACGCGCGTGCTCAAGGGCAACATTGCCCTGTCACGTGCGCGCTTCCCGGCCGGCACGACCGGACACCGTCTCGATACGCTCGCCCGCATGGCGCTGTGGCAGGCCGGCCTCGACTATGATCATGGCACGGGTCACGGGATCGGGTCGTATCTCTCGGTTCACGAAGGGCCGTGCAACATCTCGGCCGTGCCGAGGCCGGTCGCGCTTGAACCGGGCATGATCATCTCGAACGAGCCGGGTTTCTACCGCCCCGGCGCGTTCGGCATGCGCATCGAGAACCTGCTGCTGGTGCGCGCCTCGAGCGTGGCACCGGAGAAGTTTCTTGAGTTCGAGACGCTGACTTTCGCGCCGTTCGCCCGAATTCTTATTGCGCCCGAACTGCTGTCTCCGGACGAGGTCCAGTGGATCGACGCCTATCACGCGCAGGTGCAGCGCCATCTTGCCGGGACGCTCGAGCCCGACGTCGCGGAATGGCTTGCCCGCGCCTGCGCTCCCCTTGCCTGACTGACCATCGATAGGACCGACACTGATGACTGATCGTATCCCCGCAACATTGATCGAAGGCGACGGCATCGGGCCGGAGATCATGCAGGCAACGCTGGCCGTCCTCGATGCGCTGGACGCCCCGTTCACCTGGGATCGTCAGGCAGCAGGCATGGCGGGCGTGGATGCGGCCGGCGATCCGCTGCCTGGTGCCACGATCGACAGCATCGCCCACACCGGGCTTGCCCTGAAAGGGCCGCTGACGACCCCGGTCGGCGGTGGTTTCAAGTCGATCAACGTGACGCTGCGTCAGCGCTTCGGCCTGTACGCGAATTTGCGTCCGACGCGCACCGTGGTGCCTGGCGGCCGGTTCGATAATGTGGATCTCGTCGTGGTGCGGGAGAACATCGAGGGGCTTTATGCCGCGATGGAGCACTATCTGCCGTGCGGCGACGACCCGCGCGGCCTGGCGTATGGCGCAGGCTTCAACAGCCGCGCGGAATGTCGCCGCATTGTGCGATTCGCGTTCGAGCACGCCGTGGCGAACGGCCGCAAGAAGGTCACGCTCGTTCACAAGGCCAATATTCTCAAGATCCTGAGCGGCATTTTCCTGGAAGAAGGTCGCAAGGTCGCTGCCGAATATGAAGGACGCGTGGCCGTCGACGAACGGATCGTCGATGCCTGTGCCATGCAGCTCGTCATCGCACCGCAGTCCTACGACGTGATCGTCACGACCAACCTGTTCGGCGATATTCTCTCCGATCTCGCGGCGGGTCTCGTGGGCGGGCTCGGCATGGCGCCGGGAGCGAATATCGGCGAGAAGGCGGCCATTTTCGAGGCGGTTCATGGCTCCGCTCCCGATATTGCGGGCCAGGGCATCGCCAATCCACTGGCGCTTCTGATGGCGGCAAGCCTGATGCTGGCCCATGTCGGCCGGCAGGATCTCGCGACGCGTCTGGATTCGGGTATCGACAAGGTAATCCGCAAGGATGGACTGCGGACGCGCGACCTCGGCGGTCAGGTCAACACGCATGAACTGACCGCAGCACTGGTTCAGGCGGTTTCCTGAGCCCTTAACTTCCAGTCAAGGTTCTTCGGGCAGAACAGCATGAATGACGCTGTTCTGCCGACTTCTCGGTCTCCTGACCTGCCTTGCGCTCCTGCTGCGTACTGCGTCGGCACACGACAGCAGCAGCATGATCGCAGCTGTGCCGCTGGGCGACCCCGCAGCACAGTGCGCCCGCGCTGCGGCGACTGCCGAGAGCGCGTTCCAGATCCCGACACGGCTGCTTGATGCGATAAGCCGGATAGAAAGCGGCCGCCGTGATCCCGAAAGCGGTGCGCTTCGCGCCTGGCCGTGGACCATCGATGCAAACGGACACGGCTACTTCTATGAAACGAAGGAAGAAGCGATTGCCGCCGCACGCGATTTCCTGAATCGCGGCGTCACATCGCTTGATGTCGGCTGCATGCAGATCAACCTGCGCAATCACCCCGACGCATTTGCGTCCCTCGACGCGGCGTTCGATCCCATGGCCAATGCCCGGTACGCAGCGGAGTTTCTGGGAACGCTTTTTCGAAAAAAGCACGGCTGGCCGGCAGCGGCCGGTGCCTATCACTCCCAGACACCGGGCATCGGCGATGACTACGCGCGGCGGGTCATGGCCCTGTGGACAGGAGGTGCCCTGCCCGGCTTCAGCCACATCATACCGCTTTCCGCCGGATTCCGGCCTGCGGAGCAGACGCCCCTTGGCTCGCCGTTCACGCCTCATCCGCCAACGGCTATCGCCTATGGTCCTCCTCCACGGATCATCCGGCGCGCAACTGCGCCCGGCAGTGCTTTCGGAGGCATGGCGGCATCCAGCGGCCGGACGTTGGCGGCCTACCGTGCCATGCCCGTCAGGATGGCGTGGCGGGGACGCTGACATTGCGCCTGGCCATCCCGATTGCTGCGGGGTTTTGGCAGGCTCACTGTGGAACAGATTCCTCGCCGGGCACATTTATGCTCATGCCTTGCAAGCAGGAAGACGTCGTTACTTCACGGTAACCGGCTGACAGGGCTGTTTCACAAACATCATCGAAAGATAAAAATCCGGCTTTTCTGGTAAATGTGTCTACAAAACGTTGGCAATATTATTCCCGAATATAATTGTTTTCACAATAAACAATCGAAGTTATCTCAGTAAATCGAGAATACGATCAAGTATCCGTGACCGAGCGTGGCCGCCTGTTAACGATTCTTCCATAAAACCGGTGTCTATTGCGCTGCAACACAGCCTAAAAAACCAGAAGGCGGAGCAGCTTGATCATGACGGTGTCGTTGTTGCAGCCCACGCAGGATACTCACGGCAGACCACGCCGTCCTGCTGCGATCATGCATCTGCGATCAGCGTTGAATGGCCTGCATCTGGGTCTGTTTACTTTCGACGACGCCTTGTGCGTCCAATTCATGAACGAGCAGCTCAGGATTGTGCTGGACCTGTCAGACGATGCTGCCGGAGCTGGCAGCGATTTGCAGACATTCATCGAAAGCAGCCCGATCCTCGCTTCGACCGCCGTTCAGCAGGTGCTGGCAGCCTGTCACGACGCGGTCCTCACGCGGCGGCTGAAGTTGCTGGAAATCAGCTCGAACGAAAAAGGAATTTTCTATTTTTCGATCAGGATTGAGCCCCTTCCCGATCAGACATTCCTCGCGACGATCGTCGACATGACCGCGCAGCGCGTCGCCGAAGCTCGCGCCGTCGAGGAGGCAATGTGTGATCCGCTGACCGGTCTGCCGAACAGGACGCTCTTCGAGGATCGGGTCGTCGCGGCGCTGGATCGCAATGCATCAGAGGGCGTCGATGGCCCCGCCGTCATGGTAATCGATCTCGATCGCTTCAAGAACGTCAACGACACGCTGGGTCATCTGACCGGAGACGGGCTGCTTCGACTTGTATCGAAGCGCCTTCAGGGCATGATGCGTCAGACCGACATTATAGCCCGGTTCGGCGGCGACGAGTTCGCAGCCCTTATCTCGCCGGCACCGGATCTTCAGTCCGTTTCCCTGCTTGCGTCGCGAATCGTCGACGTGCTCAGCCGCCCTTATCTGGTGGATGGTCACCTTGTGAATATCGGTGCCAGCGTCGGCGTCGCGGTAACCCCCCTGCGCGGGAGCACCTACGCGATCCTGCTGCGGAGCGCCGACCTGGCCCTCTATGATGCGAAATCCCGAGGGCGCGGGACCAGCAGCCTGTTTCAGCCGACCATGGACGTACGGGCGGCCGCAAGACGCCAGAATGAGAACGATCTGCGCAAAGCCTTGGCGCTGCGTGAATTCTCTCTTCACTTCCAACCTCAGATCGATCTTCAGAGAAACGTCATCGTCGGGTTTGAAGCGCTGCTACGCTGGCACCACCCGGAGCGCGGTCTCATCTCGCCCATGGAATTCATCCCTCTGGCTGAAGAGATCGGGCTGATCGTGCCTTTGGGAGAATGGGTTCTCTCGCAGGCCTGCCTCGCGGCAAGCTGCTGGCCAAGTGATATCTCTATTGCGGTCAACGTATCGCCTTGCCAGTTCGGGGATACAGATCGCCTGATCGACGCGGTCGCCGAGGCCCTTGCCGCGGCAGACATGCCAGGCAGCCGGCTTGAGCTCGAGATTACCGAAAGCGTTCTTCTTCAGGATGCCGACCGGGTGCTGGACGCTCTGCATCGCCTGCGTGCCATGGGTGTCCGTGTCGCGATGGACGATTTCGGGACGGGCTATTCGTCACTGAGCCAGTTGCACAGTTTTCCCTTCGACAAGATCAAGATCGATCGCTCCTTCGTGAAAGACCGCGCGGATGACCGTGGTCAGGATGCTGTCATCCGCGCGATCGCCGCGCTGGGCGGGAGCCTGGGCATGGCGACCATCGCCGAAGGCGTAGAGACACCTGAGCAGCTTGCCCGTATCCGCGAAGGCGGTTGCAAGATTGTTCAAGGCTATCTGTTCAGTCGCCCCATCCCTGTGGAGGAGGTCGATCTGATGATCGCTCGCCACAACAGCAAAAAAAACACTGATAACTGACAAGGAATAGCGATGTCCGCACTCTATCAGGTTCTCTATTGCAGTCGGAACCGCATGTCGGGCGGCTCGAAGCTGGTTTCCGACAATATAGAGACGATTCTGGCGATATCGCGCCAGAACAATGCGCGCGATCAGGTGCCGGGTGGGCTCATCTTCAGCGACGGATGCTTCGCCCAGGTTCTGGAAGGTCCGATGGATGCCGTGGTGGCGGCCTTCGAGCGCATCCAATGCGATGAGCGCCACAGCGAAGTCATTGTATTGCGGTCCGGCCCTATCCAGGCCCGGAGTTTCGCCGACTGGTCGATGGCTTTTACAGGCTCGAGCGACACCACGCTGTCGTCGCAACTGCCAATTTCAGCGGTATCGGAAGACGGCGATGCCGTTCTGGCGCTGCTGAAATCGGTGGTGGTCCGGGAGACGGAATGGCTGCGACGACGCGTCAACTGACACGTGCCACGACGATCGCACATACGCCAAACGGATGCTGACACGGTCCATAACGCGATGCCGACGCAAAATTAGCAATCGGACAGGCAGCAGGCCTGACAAAGCACGTTCAGGCGGCCTCTATCAGGGCGGCAGACGTTCGGAAATTTCGGTTTGTTGGCGGAGGGGATGAGATTCGAACTCACGGTACGGCTTGACACCGTACAACGGTTTAGCAAACCGCCGCCTTCAGCCACTCGGCCACCCCTCCGCCGGAGAGACGCAGTTTAACACGGCGTTTGCAGGGTGCTTTTACGAGGGAACGACGGCTGCGTAAAGAGCCGCCGCTCCCTTTTTCGCGGCTATTCCGCGAGCTGCTTCTTCAGTGCGTCATTCACCATGGCCGGGTTCGCCTTGCCCTTCATGGCCTTCATGGTCTGCCCCACGAAGAACCCGAACAGCTTGTCCTTGCCCGAGCGGTATTCCGCGACCTTGTCCGCATTGGCCGCCAGAATGTCGGCGATGGCGGCATCGATCGCGCCCGTGTCCGTCACCTGACGCAGACCCTCGCGATCCACGATCTGGAGCGGCGCCTCGCCCGTCTCGACCATGATTTCCAGGACGTCCTTGGCAATCTTGCCGTTGATGGTCTGATCCGAGATCAGCCCCAGCAGCTCGCGCAGGGCCTGAGCGCTGACAGGGCTGTTCTCGATCGAACGACCGGTCCGGTTCAGGGCTGCGAAGAAATCGCCGAGGATCCAGTTGGTCGCGAGGCGTGCGTCCGCATCACGGGCCACTGTTTCGTAGAAGTCAGCAACGGCCTGTTCGACCGTCAACACACCCGATTCGTAGCGTGTGATGCCATATTCGGCCTCAAGACGGGCTCGTTTGGCCTCCGGCAATTCCGGCAGGGCCGCTTTCAGCGCGTCGATCCATGGCTGCTCGATCACGAGCGGCAGCAGGTCCGGATCCGGGAAATAGCGGTAATCGTGCGCGTCTTCCTTGCTGCGCAGCGAGCGTGTCTCGCCCCGCGCGGAATCGAACAGGCGCGTTTCCTGATCGACCGTCCCGCCCGACTCCCAGACCTCGATCTGCCGCGCGGCTTCGACCTCGATCGCCTGCATGACGAAGCGAATCGAATTGACGTTCTTGATCTCGCAGCGTGTGCGGAATTCTTCGCCCGGCTTGCGCACCGAAACGTTCACGTCGGCCCGCATGGAGCCTTCTTCCATATTGCCGTCGCACGTGCCGAGATAACGCAGGATCTGACGCAGCTTGCGCAGATAGGCGCCCGCTTCCTCCGGCGAGCGAATGTCCGGCTCGCTGACGATCTCCATCAAGGCAACGCCTGCACGATTGAGATCGATGAAGGATCGCGTCGGATCCTGGTCATGCATCGACTTGCCGGCATCCTGCTCGAGATGCAGTCGTGTCACGCCGATGTGGCGCACGGTCCCGTCGGCGAGTTCGATCTCGACCGTGCCCGTGCCGATGATCGGATGCGCGAACTGGCTGATCTGATAGCCGGTCGGCAGATCAGCATAGAAATAGTTCTTCCGGTCGAACCGGCTGAACAGGTTGATTTCCGCATTCAGACCAAGACCCGTGCGGACGGCCTGTGCCACGCATTCGGCATTGAGCACCGGCAGCATCCCGGGGAAGCCCGCATCGATCAGACTCACATGGGTGTTCGGCTCACCGCCATAGGATGCGGACGCGCCCGAAAACAGCTTGGCCTGGCTGATGACCTGCGCGTGAACCTCGAGACCGACGACGATCTCCCAAAGCCCCGTGCTGCCTTCGATCCGATACCCGCTCATGCCGCTGCTCCTGCCCACAAGGCCGGAACATGCGTAAAGCCCGCGGAGCGCTCCAGCACGCGCGCTGCCGCATAAAGCGTTTCCTCGTCGAAGAACTTTCCGATCAGCTGCAGACCCAGCGGCAGCCCCTGCCCGTCCAGACCGGCCGGCACAGAGATCGCCGGCACGCCGGCCATGCTTGCAGGCACCGTGAAGATGTCGTTGAGATACATCTGCACCGGATCATCCGGCACTTCGTTCGTCGCGAACGCAGCGGACGGCGCAGTCGGCGTCAGCAACACATCCACGTTCTCGAAAGCGCTCAGGAAGTCACGCTGGATCAGCGTGCGGACCTTCTGGGCGCGCAGGTAGTAGGCATCGTAATACCCGGCCGACAGCACATAGGTGCCAAGCAGGACACGACGGCGCACCTCGGCACCGAAGCCTGCCGCGCGCGTCGCCTCATACAGCGCATCCAGCGTTTCGGCAGGAACGCGCTTGCCGAACCGCACACCGTCGTATCGGGCGAGGTTGGAGGACGCCTCCGCCAGCGCCACGATATAATAGGTCGGCAGGCCGTATTTCGTGTGAGGCAGCGAAACGTCCACGATTTCGGCGCCCTCGGCGCGCAGCCAGTCGATACCTTGCGTCCACAGCGCCTCGATCTCCGGCGACATGCCCGGCGCGTGATATTCCTTGGGAATGCCGACACGCATGCCGCGCACGCCGCGCTCGAGTGCCGCGCGATAATCCGGCACTGCCCGGTCGACGCTCGTCGAATCGCGAGGATCGAAGCCTGCCATCGCGCCCAGCATGATCGCGCTGTCCGTCACGTCGCGCGTCATCGGGCCCGCCTGATCGAGCGAGCTTGCAAACGCGATCGTGCCGAAGCGCGAGCAACGGCCATAGGTCGGCTTCATGCCCACGATGCCGCAAAACGACGCCGGCTGCCGGATCGAACCGCCGGTATCGGTGCCGGTCGCACCCAGAACCAGGCCGCCCGCGACGGCCGCCGCCGACCCGCCCGATGAGCCGCCCGGCACCAGAGCCGCCTCCGAGCCGGTGCGCTTCCACGGGTTCTGAACCGGGCCGAACGCGGACGTCAGGTTGCCCGATCCCATCGCGAACTCGTCGAGATTGGTCTTGCCGGCGAAGACCGCGCCGGCGTCGAGCAGGTTCTGCGTGACCGTGCTCTCATATGGCGGCACGAAATCGCCCAGGATCCTGCTTGCAGCCGTCGTACGGACACCCGTCGTGCAGAACAGGTCCTTGATGCCAAGCGGGATGCCGAGCAGCGGGCCCGTCTTGCCCTGTGCACGCGCGTCGTCCGCTGCCTTGGCATGGGCGCGACCCTGCTCGAGCGTCGGCGTGATGAAGCTGTTCAGCGTCCCGTCATGCGTTGTGATCGCGTTCGCACATGTGTCGAACAGCCAGGAGGCGGTTATCTCGCGCTTGTCGAGTGCTTCGAGTGCCGTTGCGATAGTAAAGCCGCGCATCACTCGACCACCTTTGGCACCGTGAAATAGGCGTCGACCCGGTCGGGCGCATTCGACAGCACGTCCTCGCGCCGGTTGCCGTCGGTCACCGCATCCTCGCGCAGGCGCGGCATCGCAAGGCCGGTGCCGATCATGGGCGGCACACCGTCGACGTCCACTTCCCCGAGTTGTTCGACCCAGCCGATGATTCCGTCGAGCTCGTGGCCAAGGGGGACGAGTTCGTCGTCCGCGACACCTATTCGCGCCAATCTGGCGATGCGACGGACCGTCTGCGCGTCGAGCGGCATGAGGCGGTTTACTCCTGCTTGTCGGGAAAAATCTGGCGTTCCAGCCGTTGCCTCAGCATAACGCGGACCCATGGCCCTGTTCAATCCGCACGAGCTTCGTGCGTCCCTCGCTCCGAACGCACGCCTGCTCGGGCTCGATCCGGGCAGCCGGACGATCGGGCTCGCGCTGTCCGACGTCTCGCTGATGCTTGCCTCGCCGTTCGCTACCGTGAAGCGGGACAAGCTCGGCAAGGTCGCGGATGCGCTTGCGAAGATCGTTCGTGCCCAGGATGTCGGAGGGATTGTGACGGGGCTTCCGCTTTCGCTCGATGGCAGTTTCGGGCCGGCGGCGCGGGCGGCACAGGACTGGACGGAGGCTCTGAGCGATCGTCTGGGCGTGCCGGCCTGCGCCTGGGACGAGCGGCTGTCCTCGAGCGCAGTCAATCGCTTCCTGATCAGCGACATGGACATGACGCGCAAGCGTCGCGCAGAGGTCGTGGACAAGATGGCAGCGGCTTACACGCTCCAGAGCTATCTGGACGCGACACGCGAAACGATCTGATTTTTTTGGGGAGTTTCGCCGGACCAGATGGTGGGCGCAACAGGGATTGAACCTGTGACCCCTACCATGTCAAGGTAGTGCTCTACCGCTGAGCTATGCGCCCATCCGGTCCGGTGACGCGCTTCTAGCGTCGTGCGATCGGGCTTGCAAGAGCCTAGCGGACCAAAAAAATTGCAGCGTGGGTTCGCACGGGTTACCAGCAAAAAATGGATGCCGGCCCAATCTCTGCTCCGCCGCCGATGCGGATTGCCTATCCGCCGGCTTTGACACCGGTGGTGGTCGCATCTCCTCATTCGGGCATGCACTATCCGGCGGCGTTTCTGGAAACAGCCAGGCTCGATCTGGCGATGCTGCGTCGATCCGAGGACTGCTTCGTCGATTCGCTGCTGG
The DNA here is from genome assembly GCF_000963885.1 of Tanticharoenia sakaeratensis NBRC 103193. GTDB lineage: Bacteria > Pseudomonadota > Alphaproteobacteria > Acetobacterales > Acetobacteraceae > Tanticharoenia > Tanticharoenia sakaeratensis. Next base: position 186,621 of record NZ_BALE01000009.1, on the reverse strand, counting down.
CCGATGCGCCGGCCTGCGGTGCGCCGCTGATCGCAGCGACGTTCCCACGTGTGTTCTGCGACGTGAACCGCGCGAAATGGGAACTCGACCCTGCGATGTTCGATGGCCGTCTGCCGGTCGATGCCATCACCGATTCGCCCAAACTGCGCGCCGGATTCGGGATGATGGCGCGGCGCGCGGGTCCCGGTCGGGACATCTACCGCAAGCCGCTCCCGGTAGCCGAGGCAGCCTATCGGCAGACCATGTTCTGGCAGCCCTACCACGACGCCCTGCGTTCGCTGATCGATCGCGCACTCGACCGGTTCGGGCGCTGCCTTCTGCTGGACGGGCATTCGATGCCGAAAAGTCCCTTCCGGAACGCGCCCGACATCGTGCTGGGCGACGCCCATGGCACGGCCTGCGACCCCAGGCTGGTCGCGATCGTCGAGAATGCGCTCCGGGCAAGGAACTACACGGTCGCACGAAACAATCCGTATGCCGGTGGCTACGTCACACGTCATTATGGACGACCGCATTTCGGCGTTCATGTGCTGCAGATCGAGATCAGTCGCAGTCTTTATATGGATGAGGAAACACTGCTGCCACTGTCGTCTTTCGAGCGTGTCCGTCATGACCTGACGAGCGTGATGGCCGAAGTCGTGGATGCGGCGGAAGCGATGCACGCACTGGGTCTGGGTCGATCAGCCGGGCGCAGTATCCCCGGCGCGGCATGAGATGGCTGGCATCGCGTGGAAGCACGCGATGCCAGCCTGTTCCTGGTCAGAGACCGCGCGCAATGATCGCACGCGCCTGCGGCGCCGAGAATATCGGCGCGGCAGGCTTGGCGCTTACCAGTTCGACAGCGGCCTCGACGACTGGCAGCAGGGCCTGAATTGCCGCGACGATCGTGCCGACGGGCGTCGGCAACAAACTCAGGAACGGCGTCACCAAAGCCAGGGCCGCAGATACGCTGCTTTCCAGCGTCTTGACCCATCCCTGCCCGGTCGTGATTGCAATCGTCCCGCCGGAATTGGCGGCAACCGTGGTGGCCACGTTCCGAATCGAGGTCAGTGCCTCATTGAACGTGCTCACCGAATCGGCCGACAGCACGCTCTGAACGACCGGCGCGGCATCGAGCGCGAGCACGCCCGATTCAATCGCCGCCACGTTCTCGGAGATGATCGCCACATTGAGCGTCACGACGCCGTTGCTTTCGCTGCACGCTGCAAGCAGTGGCGCAGCGACAAGCGCAGATGCGCCGCACAGAAACGCGCGGCGTGATGCCGAAGTGGCCACGGGGGCGCCGCTCACGACGCCACCTGCCGCGCATCGGGTGTATTGCTGACCGGCCAGGCGCTTTGCGCGAAGATCTGACCGTAGCCATGAACTTCCGTGAGGAACGTCTGCTCGCCGTTCAACGCGATCCGCACCGTCGGCATCAGAGTGCCGCCGATCCGATAGGTCGCAGGGTTGTCCGGAGCCGGGACCGGAGCCGGGACCGTATTGATGAATGCCTGCACATAGCCCTGCGGATCGACGAAATGCGAATACGTGCAGTAGGGCTGGCTTGAAGGATTGCCCAGTACGAGACCCGAACCGTTCAGCGGCACGTAAGGCCCGAAAATGCCGTCGCGCGAGACGAACCCGTACAGGCCGTCGGGGCCCTGCAGACCGCCGGAATAGGTGGAGTGATGGCTGATCGTGAAGATGTAGGTCAGGCCATCCCTGAACACGGCATGCGGCCGTTCCGTCTGGTCGTTCACCCCCAGCGACGTGATCAGCGCCGGAAGCAGTTCCCAGTTCTCGCCCGAAAATGCGCCCTGCTCATAGGCGCCTTCCTTCAGCCGCGCGATCCCGATCGCAGCGGCCCCATACTGCGCGCCCGATCCGACCTGATAGCCGGGTGGCACCGGCCCCATTTCGCGGTCGCCGATGATGAAATCGCCGCGCATGCCGGGCACGTTGCCCTCGAACAGGGCGTAGATGCGACCGTCATCGGGGTTGCGGAATATATGCGGGTCGCGGAAATCCCAGTAGGCGTCCTCGGCCTCGTTGGCGTAGTTCACGCCATCAGCCTGAAACATCTCGGTCGTCGTGGAAAAGCCGTCGAACCAGACGCCGGTTTCATCCGAGCGAATCGTGCCGGTCGAGACGGAAACCACGCTTTCGAAATCCGTCCGGGCGGTGTCGGCGTAGCCGCAGGACGTATAGAACATGTCCAGCGTCGCATCCGTGCCCTCGCGCATCACGAGGCTTCCGGACCATTCCCAGGGACGCAGATCCGCCGATTGCTGCAGAAGCCGCCCGCCCCACGTCCAGGCCAGTCCGTCACGCGAATACCAGTAGCCGATGAAGGCCGAGTTGTTTCTGGACTGCCATTCCTGCGCAATGTTCGAATCGGCATGACTGATACAGGTCGCGGCCAGCGACCACATCACGTGCCAGCCCTTGAAGGTCACGGTGCGACCATGAATGTCCCGCAGCGCACCCGTGTCCCAGATCAGGACCTTGTCATCCATGACCGGGAAGTTCTGGGCGATCGGCGGCAGCGTGGTGGTCGGATCGTCGGTGCGGACCTTGAGTGCGTCAGCAATGGTCCAGCGGGAGCCGTAATGCCTGAGGATCGGATGCGGCTTCTGGATGCTCAAATCGACAATCTGAAAATTCATGCGGACCCCATAAAAAAAGCCGCCCGAAATGGGGCGGCTTCAAAGCGAATGCACAACGCACGCTCGAGTGTCGTTGGCATTATGCCATAGATACGACAAAATGTGATTGAGCGCAAGATCGCGCATGACACACGTCCGACAATGCCGGGCAAACATCAGAATTTGAATAAAGTATCGGATGGTGGGCGCGACAGGGATTGAACCTGTGACCCCCGCCGTGTGAAGGCGATGCTCTACCGCTGAGCTACGCGCCCATCCGATGGATCGGGCTTCTAGCAACGACCCTTACCGAGCGCAAGGCCCGGTTTCTCCAAACGGACATCGTTACGCCTTCATATCGCCTTCCAGACAGGCGACCGTCGGCGGATATCAGCCTGCCGGAACCTGCCAAAACGATGATGCCCTCTTCCCCGGCCCTGCCGCAAAGAAATGCCGGGATCGACCTCCTGCGCGGACTCTCGATCGTGATCGTCGTCTGTCACCACCTGAGCCTGCGCATTCCGCTTGCCCATACCGTGATCGGCCATATCCTCCCTCACCCGCTCGTCGCGATGTTCGCCTGGGGTGGCGGGGATGCCGTGACAATGTTCTTCGTCATCTCGGGCTTCCTCATTACCCGCCGGACTTTCACGAAATACGGCGACTTCCGGACGATCGATGCTGCCGGATTCCTCCTGCATCGGGCGGCGCGAATCCTGCCGCTGCTCTGCGCCCTCATGCTCGTCCTCGGTGTGCTGTCCCTGACAGGCCTGAAAGACTTCTCATTCCGCCCGGCCCAGTCGTGGTCTGCCGCCGTGTTCGCCGTGCTGACTTGCCATTTCAACTGGTACGAGGCCCAGACCGGCTGGCCACCACCCGGCTGGGATGTCCTGTGGTCGCTTTCGATCGAAGAGGCCTTCTATCTCGCCTTTCCAATCCTTTGCCTGATCGGCGCGGGCCCACGCCTGTTTCTTCTGGCTGCTCTGGTCATACTCGGCCCGATCGACCACGGCCTGCTGCACGCATCATCCGAGATATGGCAGGAGAAAGCCTATCTGCCGGGCTTCGGCGCCATCGCCACTGGCGTTCTCGCAGCGTGGCTTACACAGCGCCTGGAGCAGCCAGACCTCCGCACTGCGACATGTCTCATCGGCTTGGGTATTGCATCGGCCTGCGTGGAGCTGCTCGACACGGGGCCGGTCTTTCGTCATGTCGGCGAGAGCGAGAGCCTGTTCCTCACACTTGGCACTGCCATGATGTTGCTGTGCTTTCACTGGCGCGAAACGAGCAGAGCCGCCTCGGCGCCTGCTCGAGGCACCGGATGGATCCGTCACTGTGGCCAGCACGGCTACGAGATCTATCTGACGCACATGTTCATCGTCATGCCGGCCGTCCATCTCTGGCGGCTGACCGGACTGCCGACCACCGTCGGGATCGTCATGTATCCGCCCGTACTGATGATCTGTGCCTGTCTTGGTGCTCAGGTCGCACGATATGCGTCGCGTCCCTGGGCCGCGCGTCTGGATGCGCTCGCGCCGCAACCGACGCGCTGGCGTCAGAAGCCGAACATGTGATCCAGCGAGAATGCGGCTGTGTCGTTCTCGACGCCGTGATAGCCGAACAGCCGGCAGGTGGCATCCCGGATCAGGACATAGCCACCCAGGCCCGCCTGCCCGATCCCGTCAGGGCCGAAGATCTGCTCGGGCCGCACCATGTGCGAGCCGGATGCCGGGATCGACAGCGTCTCCTCCGCAATAATCCGACCTGACCCGTCATGCAGTTGCAGAACGGTCTGCGATGGCGACAGCCCGTCGATCGAGGCCGGATAGATCAGGCAGCAGAAGCTCCGCCGATCGGGCCGATCGCCGAGCTTGAGGAACAGGCGCGTGCTCAGTCCCGGCGGCGGCCCGGCATAGGATTGCGGTTCGGACCGCCACGTCATGAGCGTGTTGAAGATGTGCGCACCAAAGCTCGTCTCGGCGGCGTGCCCGCTGTCGTGACGGCGATAGCGCATCAGGGCATGCAGCCATCCATCGGCATCGCCGCCGTCCCGGAAGTCATAAACCAGCTCGGCGTGCCCGGCCTGCTGCGTGAGTTCCGCCAGATCGAGCGCCAGATCGTGGTTGCGCGGCAGGTTTCCGAGGAATCGCTGCCCGACCAGCGCGCCATCGGCCGAGAACACATCCAGCCGCAGCGGCATGGTCTCCAATCCTTCCGACATGGGCGTCGGCTGCACGACCGTCCGGAAAATGGCGGGATCGAGAATCGGGAACGGCAGGAGAAAGCCACGTCCCATGGATGGCGGGAGCGCGCGGATCGCAGGATCGGGCCGAAGATCCGCGCGCTCGACATTCAGATGCGCGATCCGTGTACGCGGCCCTTCCGTGACCTCGTAACGCGGCCGGACCATATGATGACCCGCCCGCAGTTCGAGCTGAGCCGGCCACGACACGTGGGGCACGATGTCCGCGATATCGACAGCAATGCTCGCGAACCCGGGCACCTCCGCCGGTATCGGAAACGACCGTTCCTCCCCCATGCGGTTCAGCGTCAGCACACCCGACGGGATAGGCGCGGCATGGCTGTTCTGGACCCACAGCACGATCCGCTCGCCGGGCGCGGGCGCGGGGAGTGTCGCATAGCGATCGGATGGCCACGCATTGGCATCATGCGTGACGGAGAGGCTGGGGTTGCCGTCGCGGCCGACCGTATCGAGCGCATATTTTACGACGTCATGGCCGCGTGCGCCGACCGCGTGGATGAACAACTGTCCGCAGAACGGCCCGAGGCCAAACCGCGCGCGAATTTCAGCGCTGTCGATGACGATGCCTGCGCCGTCTCCCTCGATCGGTTGTTCCCACTGCGCCAGAACATGTCCGTCCGCATCGAACAGGCGCATCCAGTATCGCACGTCATGGGCACCGTAATTCGACCAGTAGTTGGCCGTGACGAGCCGTGTGGAGAAATGGTCGTCGTCGCGGAACAGCGCGAAGTTCGTCGCGAAATTGTGGCGATCAAGATATTGGCGCGGATTGGACAGCATACCGTCGGGAAGCCTGGCAGGCGCCAGCGTCTCAATGGCCAGCGCGCCCGGCAGATGAGCCAGACGGGCCCGCATCCTGCCATCCTCGAACGAGGCCACCAGAACAACGGCGGCACCCGCCCCCGGGAGCTCCGTCAGCGACCGGGCCTCATGGCCTGCGACGGCCTCGCCCACACGTTCGGTGTCATGCACGAAGAGACCGGCATCCGGCGCGAAGCCCGGATAGAGCGCCAGCAGCGTCCGGGCGGCGCCGTCCGGATCATACAGGGCAAGAGGACGCGGCAGCTTGGCCGCGAGCCTGCTCAGCGCGTCCGCGGCAACCGGATGAGCGAGCGCCTTGTAGAGCACGTTGCCGCCCGCCCGGGCGTCGAAAGTGCGGATATCAAGCATGATCGCCTCGCCGTAACCAGTTCACGCCACAAACCTCCGCGTCAGTGCAGGCCCAGACGCGCGCGCATTTCTTCTGCCGCCATCGCGGTATCGTCAAGCGGGCTGACCTGCCACGATGCGAAGCGGGGCTCCAGCATCCTGACACGCCCGGCCGAGCGGAGCGTCTCGAGAAAACGGTTGATCCGCTTCGATGACCCCGGCAGGGGCGCCACCATGACGGGTGCGGCGGTCGCGACGGCTTCCGATACCATGGAAACGCTGTCCATCGTGACCACGATCATGTCGGCGCAGGCCAGAAGGCCGAGATAAGGGTTGTCGCCCTCCCCATTCCAGACGACGCCGCCCAACGGCTCCAGCGCGGCCCGCAGGACAGCAACGGCCTGGGGATCCGTACGGCGCGACGGCGTCAGCACAATCCGAGCGCCATCCCGTTCGGCCATGGCCCGCAGGTCCGCCCCCAGCGTCACGGCCTCAGACACACCGAAGCGAAAGCGCCCGTTCGCCCCGCCAACCAAAACCGACACGAGCGGCCGCCCATCGGGCCGAAGACGTGCGGACCATGCGTGTCTGGCATGGGCGAGCACATCCAGGGTGACGCCATGCAAGGCATTGCGCACGGAGACGACATTGGGACCGCGCAACCCGTCATGCACGTTGGCCACGATCAGATCGAATGCATCCAGACGCATGCGCGGATTCTGGATCTGAACGAGCGCCTGATGATCGCGACGCTTCAGGGCCCGTCCGATTCGGCCGCCGAGACCGCCGACACTGATGAGAAGCTCATCATGCGCGCCGCCTTCGATCGGGTGGACAGCCCGCAGCGGCAGCGGCCAGAGTTTCTGCGGGACACGGTGCCAGAGGCGGCGCACCCTGACCGGCGCCAGCACGGCGTCCAGTCCGGCCCGGTGCGCCAGACCGAACCCCTGCGCCCGCATGCCGGCAAAATCCTCGGCAACGATCCGGGCCTTGCAGGCGAAATCAGGCGACAGGTCGGCAGGCGCGGGGCATGTCATGTCGCGCTGTTTCCAATGATGCGCCATTTTTGGCAAGAAACCCGATGAAACAGCGCCAGACGGAGCACGCAGCACCTTGGATTCGACCGCCTCTTCCGATGATTTCGCAAGCCTCGGCCTGTCAGCCCCGCTTCTGGCAGCCCTGAAGCGCGCGGGTCACGCGCGGCCGAGCCCGATCCAGCAGGCGGCGATTCCCGCCCTTCTGGCCGGCCGCGACCTGATCGCGACCGCCCAGACCGGGAGCGGCAAGACCGCTGCCTACGCGTTGCCTATCCTGCACGAGCTGTCACAAATGCCGGCCGCAGCGCCGGACCAGCCCGATGTGCGTCCGATCAGAGCCCTCGTGCTGGTGCCGACCCGGGAGCTCGCCTCGCAGGTTGCCGCGACATTCCGCACGTTCGGCCGCGACCTGTCGCTGCGCACGCGAATCATCGCAGGCGGCATGAAGCGGGCGGCCCAGCTCGCGTCGGTGCTCGATGGCTGCGACATTGCGGTCGCGACGTGCGGGCGGCTTCTGGATCTGCTCGATGGCGGCGAACTGCAGCTCGACGCGCTTCGCATTCTCGTCCTGGACGAAGCGGACCAGATGCTGGATCAGGACAGCCTGCAGGCGATGGCCTCGATCTCGGCCTACCTTCCAGCACGGCGTCAGACGATCCTGTGCTCGGCCACCATGCCGGATGCCGTGCTGCAGATCGCGCGGCGCCTGATGCACGATCCGCTCCCGGTCGATGCGGGGCCGGAAACCACGACACCGAAAAAGATCGCACAGGGCGCCATCTTCCTCGACCCGGACGACAAGCCCAGAGCAGCGCTCGCCATCCTGCGCGAGACCGCCGGACGCGCACTCGTCTTCGTGCGCACCCGCGCGCAGGCCGAGCGGGTCTGCAAGGCGCTCAGGAGTGCCGGCATCGGCGCGGAATCGTTGCATGGCGATCGGACGCAAAGCGCACGCAACCGCGCCCTCGATGCATTTCGCAAGGGAACGGCGCCGGTGCTGGTCGCAACGGACATCGCGGCGCGGGGACTGGATGTCGAGGACGTGGCCCTCGTCCTGAATTGCGACATGCCAGACACGCCGGAAACCTATGTTCACCGCATCGGGCGCACGGCCCGTGCCGGCAAACGCGGACGCGCCATCACGCTCTGCGGTCTGGAGGAGCGCGCCGCGCTGCGCGAGATCGAGAAGCATATCGGGCTGAAGCTGAAGATCCTGCCTCTACCGGTCTAGAACCTTTTCGATTCGGGCCATCAGGTCGGTCGCCATCTCGCGCCACATAGCGGCCTGATCGATCGGCGGGGGCAGTTCCGGCGGCGCATCCAGCACATCTCCGAGCGCGCGCGCGATCGCAGCGGCATCCGGGGCGCACAGTACGGCATGAGGCGCATCGCGAAACTGCTCGACGAGGCCGCCCACGGCGGTTGCGACGACATGGCGCCCGCTCGCAAGAGCCACGGCACCCACACCGCTCTGGCTCGCCTCGCGATAGGGCAACACCACGATGTCCGCCCATGCGACGGTCTGCTGGATGGCATCTTCGGGCACCCACATGTTCTCGACATGCACGCCCGGCAATCCGGCCAGAACGTCGAGAGCCAGGCTGGGCGGCCCGCTGCCGACCACACGGCATTCGAACGAATGGTGCCCACGCAGCAGTGTCAGTGCCGGGCCGAGAAGATCGATCCCCTTGTAGGGCAGCAGTCGGCCGAACATCAGGATACGCGGCGCTCCGCCATGTGCGAATGGCGGCGCCGCCCGGACGTCGCTGGCGGCAAACGGGGGCAATGTTGCAACCAATGGCACACGTCCGCGCATGAGCAGGCGCTGGCTGTGAAGCTGCCGCGCCACATGCGCGCTCAGTGCCACGACGACGTCCGCGCGACTGACAAGAAGCCGCTGCAGCGTCATCTGCAACGGCAGGCCGTCTCCCGGATGCCGCATGGCATCGTGGACGATCACGACGATCTTCACGCCGATCCGCCGCAACGCCGATGCCATGAGCAGATCGATCAGGCCCGGCATGGCGCAGATCGCCATATCGGGCCGGAGTGCTGCGATCCGTCGCGCAAGCCACGAAACCATGGACGGCGCATGAAACAGACGGGCCAGGAACTGGGCCGCCCCATTATATGTCGGGACCGTCAGTGCGCAGTCACCGGGCCCGATCTGCGACAGCACTTCCGCGCGATCCGACAGCGAAAGCAGTGGCTGTACACCCGGTACCGCGCGCAGGCCCTCGAACAGATCGACCGCAAACCGCGGCCCGCCGCCCCGCCTTCCCCATTGCCAGATCAGGACACGCCGCGGCTTCGACCGGACCCGATCCGGCTGAGCCGCGCCGACACCGATTCCGGGCAGTGCCGCACGCAGATCCGCACCATCGAACACGGCCTTGGCCCGGGCTTGCGCCGCCGAGCCAAGCCGCCTGCGAAGGTCGGGATCGTCGGCTGCGATGCGAAGCAATCGGGCAGCCTCGTCGAGGTCCGGATCGGCCCAGACCGCGCCCGGCGCCTCGAAAACGCCCCGCGGATCGCGCGCACGGATGGTGCGAACAGGAACAGGCAGTCCACAGTCCGCATCGAGAAATTCGGCCGTCGCCGACCAGTCGGACGCAATCACGCATCGACCCAGCATCATGGCTTCTGCCACCACAAGGCCGAAGCCTTCGCTCCGATGAAGCGCAAGAACAATGTCGGATGCGCCAATGAGGGCGCGCGATTCGGGACCCGGATAAAGGGTCGTGTCGAGCCGGATATTGGGCGCATCCGCGATTGCCGTGCGGATTGCCGCCAGGTCGTCCTCGTAAGCTGCGACATGCCCGACCTTGAGCACGAGTATGCGGTCCATCCGCATGCCGAATGCCGCACGGAACGCAGCGATCGACCCGAGCGGGTTCTTGCGCTCGAAGCTCGATGCCAGACTGAAGGACACCAGCACGATCACCGCGTCCGCCGGCAGTCCGAACGCTGACCGGTCAACTTGCGCCACGGCGAGATCCGCTGCGGCGAGCGGATGTCGCACGACGGTCGGCCTCTGATCGCAGGCCGCGGCCAAGGCCCCTGCCGTGAAACGAGACGGGCACCAGACATCGTGAACGCAGGCCCGCGCATAAAGCCACGCGCGCGGCACGGTCGGCAGTTCCCAGGCCCAGTAGCCGATGACCCGACGGTTTTCGCGCAGTGCCCTCGGCAGGCGCATCAGCACGCGCGGCAGCTCCGGCGCATTCACGTGCAGGATCAGCGGCGCGCGCCCAGTCCCGTCAACGGCAGCCAGATCAGGCGGAAGAGGCTTGGCAATGTCGATGCCTGCGGCCGGAATACCCTGCTTGCGCAAGGCATCGAGCATCAGGCGCGCACCTTCCCCAAGACCCGACGCCCGTGACAGCTCCCCCACGACGATCACGCCAGGTGCGCATCCATCCGCGATATGGCCCGCTTTCGGTGCAAGGCGGGCGGTCGCCCATGCCAGCGCGAGGCGGCGCGGGCCGCGCGGCAGGCGGCGCCAGAGCCGATGCGGAAGAGAGAGCGAGACGGCCAAGACAGGGTCCGGAGCAGTTTCGGGAAGCTGACCTCGGTAAGACGATCATGCCCCGGCGGCAAGACATCCGTCGTCGCCAAGCATTGCCCGGCGGGCGCAGGGGTATAAAGTCATCCCATCATGAGCGCTGATGTCGATCCGGACCGAACGCCCCGCACCACGCCCGAGATCCTGCGCGCGCTGGTCGCCTTCGACACTACGAGCGATCGGCCGACGGCCTCGATCATCGACTGGATCGAGGACCATCTGGCAACGTCCGGCGTGCGATGCTCGCGCAGCCATGGTCCCGAGGACGGCAAATGGAACCTCCATGCCATCATCGGCCCCGATCGCGCCGGCGGCATCGCATTTTCCGGGCATGTCGACTGCGTGACCGTCGCAGGTCAGGACTGGACGTCCGATCCGTTCACGTTGCGTGAGGAGTCCGGCCGGCTTTACGGGCGCGGCAGCGCGGACATGAAGGGCTTCGTCGCGGCCATGCTGGCTGCCGTGCCTGACTTCCAGACAATTGCGACTCAGGCGCCGATCCATCTGTTCTTCACGTTCGATGAGGAAGTGACGTGCGACGGCGCACGGCACCTCATGACGGATGTGCAGGCGCGAGACCGGCTTCCGTCAGTCTGCATCGTGGGCGAGCCGACGATGCTTCAGCCGGTGATCGCCCATAAAGGACGTCTGGCAGCGCGCCTGACGTTCCGGGGCCGCTCGGCGCATTCCTCCACACCGGACGGCGGCGTAAATGCGATCCACGCCATGGGCCGTGCGATCGTGGCGATCGAGAATTCCGCCGCGCGCTTTGCGACAGCCGGACGCCGCGCGGAGGGGTTCAAGCCGCCCTACACGACGACGCAGGCCGGACTGGCCTCGGGTGGTCAGGTTCTCAACATCGTCCCCGAACGTGCGACACTGGAGATCGAATGGCGCACCGTGCCCGGCGACGACGCGCACGCGGAACTGACCGCGCTGCTGGAAGAACTGGCTCCCGTGGACGCAGCCATGAGGCACGCTCATCCCGAATGCGGCATCGACCATGAGGTGATGTGCGACCTGCCGCCGCTTGCACTGCCCGAGACATACGCGCTGACCGACCTGATCCGGCAGGTCACGGGTGCCAACCGGACCGGCCACGTCTCCTATGGCACGGAGGCTGGAATCTACCAGCGTGCCGGCGTCCCGACGATCGTCTGCGGCCCGGGAGACATCGCCCAGGCGCACAAACCCGACGAGTGGATCGCACGTTCCCAGCTCGATGCCTGCGACGCGTTCCTGAGAACCGTCGCCACACGCGCCTGCTGCGCGGGAGGACTCCCCGCGTGACCTGCGTTGCCGTGCCACGGGACCATCATCGCGTCCGCGTTCGCCGCACGGCCCTCGCCACCAGCCTCTATACGCCGCAATCGCCCCTGCCCGCGTTCGAGCAGTCGCTTCCTCCGCCGGATCTCTCGCGCTGGCTGACGGGTAACGACGGCATACCCGGCGTCATCACGCAGCGCTCCGGTCATGCCGGTCCAACGGTGGTCATAGTCTCGCTGGTCCATGGCAATGAATATGCCGGTGCCACGGCGCTGGATCGCCTGCTTCGCAGCGGCCTGACCCCGCCGGTCGGGACGCTCAGCGTCATTTTCGCCAATCTCGCAGCCTTTGCGCGCTTCGATCCGGAAAACCCCGTCGCCTCGCGCTTCGTCGATGAAGATCTCAACCGTGTCTGGTCGGCGGAGCGGCTGCACTCGAACGCCCAGTCCTGCGAACTCGACCGCGCCCGGGAACTCGCGCCGCTGATCGAGCGTGCGGATATCCTGCTCGATCTGCACTCCATGCTCTGGGACTCCGAGCCGCTTCTGCTTGCGCCGAACACGGAAAGCTCGCTGACATTCGCGGCGGCTCTGGCGGATCCGGACGGGCCGGACCTGATCGTGACCGACCTTGGTCATCGCGGCGGCAATCGCCTGATCGAACATCCGCGCTTCACGACGCATGGCGGCGGTTGCGCATGCCTGCTCGAAGCCGGTGGCCATTGGCAGAGACGGACTGCGGATACGGCCGAAGCCGTCACCATGAAGGCGCTGGAGTTCGCCTGGGGCCAGAGGCCTGCGCGACGCGTCATGCTGCGACGCGCCATCGTCACCGACAATGTCGTGGCCCAGAGCGCGAATTTTGCCTTTACCGAATCCTACCGCGGCGGCGCATTCATCAGACATGGCGGCACGATCATCGCCCAGGATGGCCCGGACGATATCTGTACCCCATACGACGATTGTTTGCTGATCATGCCGAACCATCGCCCGGCGCGCGGGCATATGGCCGTGCGTCTGGCCAAGCTGATCTGACGGCAACGCCCGGGCCGAGCGGTCTCTCGCCCGGAGCCGCTGGCCGCGCCCCCCTGCCCCTTGTTGGGCGGGAGGCAGCAGGGCACGCAGCCCGGCTTTTTTCAGTTGTAGATCGGGAAGGCGCGGCAGAGGGCGAGGACCTGCTCACGCACCTGCGCTTCGGCCGGCGCGCTGTCGCCGCCGTCGAGAGTGGCGCTCAGCACTTCGTCGATCATGCCACCGATGGCACGGAATTCGGCTTCGCCGAAGCCGCGCGCCGTTCCCGCCGGGCTGCCCAGACGAATGCCCGACGTTACCGCGGGCTTCTCCGGATCGAACGGGATCGCGTTCTTGTTCGCCGTAATTCCGGCGCGCTCGAGAGCAGCCTCCGCGAACTTGCCGGTAACCTTCTTGGGACGAAGATCGACCAGAAGCAGATGCGAATCGGTGCCGCCCGTCACGATGTCGAAACCGCGCTTGCCCAGCTCGTCGGCAAGGGCACGCGCATTGTCGCGCACGGCACGCTGATAGTCCTTGAACTCCGGCGCCAGCGCTTCGCCGAATGCCACGGCCTTGGCTGCGATCACGTGCATGAGCGGGCCACCCTGCAGCCCCGGGAACACGGCGGAATTGATCTTCTTCGCCAGATCCGGATCGTTCGTCAGGATGACGCCGCCACGCGGCCCGCGCAGCGTCTTGTGGGTCGTGGACGTCACGATATGCGCATGCGGGATAGGGCTCGGATAGAGCCCGGCTGCGACCAGACCGGCGAAATGCGCCATGTCGACCATCAGGAACGCGCCGACCTCGTCGGCAATCCGGCGGAACCGCGCGAAGTCGATCTCGCGGGGATAGGCCGATCCACCCGCCACGATGATCTTCGGCTGGTTGGCGCGGGCTAGTTCTTCCATCTGGTCGTAGTCGAGCAGCCCGTCCTGCGCACGTACGCCATACTGCACGGCATTGAACCACTTGCCGGAGTAGTTGGGTGCCGCGCCATGCGTCAGATGACCGCCGGCAGCCAGGCTCATGCCGAGAATGGTGTCGCCGGGCTTGGCCATCGCCATGAAAGCCGCCTGGTTGGCGTTCGCGCCGGAATGCGGCTGAACGTTGGCGAATTCCGCCCCGAACAGTCGCTTCACCCGCTCGATCGCGAGCGTCTCCGCCCGGTCGACCTCGACGCAGCCACCATAATAACGCTTGCCCGGCAGGCCCTCGGCATACTTGTTCGTCAGCACCGAGCCCTGGGCCTCGAGCACTGCGCGCGAGACGATGTTCTCGGACGCAATCAGCTCGATGCCGTCCTGCTGGCGCACCAGTTCGTCATGAATGATCGCGGCAATCTCGGGATCGACCTTCGCGAGCGGAGCATGGAAGAAGGCCTCGGTCCCGGCTCGGCTTGTCTGTTCCGACATCGTATTCTACTCCCACATTCCACTGGCATGCCGCGGCCGTCATATCCGGCTCGTGCACGTCTGCGTGCTCGATCCGTTTCCGGCGCGGTTGTTTCCCGGTATTCGTGCCGAGCCCTTACAATAAGTCGTGCGCGCCCGCAAAGCATCGTCCGCGCGCAACATCGTTTCGGAGAGATCGTCCCATGGCCGCATTCAGGACCGCGCTGTTCCGCCGCCGCGACTTGTCGGCTGGCGCGGATGGCCATGGCGGGGCCCGCCTCGCCCGCGTTCTCGGGCCCTGGCATCTCGTGGCACTCGGGATCGGCTGCACGATCGGCGCGGGCCTGTTCTCGCTGACCGGGATCGCAGCGTCGCAGAGCGCAGGGCCTGCCGTCTCGCTGTCCTATGTCATTGCAGCCGTCGCCTGCGGGTTTGCCGGCCTCTGCTACAGCGAACTCGCAGGCGCCATTCCGATCTCCGGCTCGGCCTACACCTATGCCTATATCGCGTTCGGTGAACTGCTCGCCTGGATCATCGGCTGGGATCTCGTGCTCGAATATACCGTGGGGGCCGCGACCGTTGCCGTCAGCTGGTCAAGCTATGCCGCATCCCTCGCGCGCGGCTGGGGGATCGCCATAGACCCGCGGATCGTCGCCTCTCCATTCGAAATCGTCACGCTGGCCGACGGCACCAAGGCCCATGGGCTCGTGAACCTGCCGGCCGCCGCCATCATCTGGATCGTGACTGCCCTGCTCGTCCGCGGGATCAGCGAATCCGCCCGGGTGAATGCCGTGATCGTCGTGATCAAGCTCGCGGTCATTGCCGCGGTGATCGCGTTCGCATCACCCTATATCCATACGGCGAATTACCACCCCTTCATCCCGCCCAATGACGGCACGTTCGGCCATTTCGGCCCCTCGGGCGTCATGCGGGCCGCAGGCATGGTGTTCTTCGCCTATATCGGCTTTGACGTCGTCTCCGCCATGGCCGGCGAGACGCGCAACCCCGCCCGCGACATGCCTGTCGGAATCCTGGGCAGCCTCATCATCTGCGCGGTCGCCTATGTCGCGTTCGCGCTCGTGCTGACGGGCGTCGTGAACTTCCATGACATGCTGGGCGACGCGAGCCCCGTCGCGACGGCGATCGACCGCACGCCGTTCAACTGGCTCAAGCCGCTCGTGAAGCTCGGCGTGATCTGCGGCTTCACATCGGTCCTGCTCGTGCTTCTGCTCGGACAGGCGCGCGTGTTCTTCGCCATGGCGCGCGACGGTCTCCTGCCTGCCCTGTTCGCACGGCTCAATGCGCGGACAAAGGCCCCTGCCGTGACCCATGTGTTCTTCGGCATCATCACGTCCCTGCTCTCGGCATTCCTGCCGATTGCCGAGCTCGGGAACATGACGTCGATCGGCACGCTGTTCGCATTCGTGCTCGTGTGCATCGGGGTCTTGGTGCTGCGTCGTCGCGCTCCGGAGATGGAGCGGCGCTTCAAAGTGCCTGGTGGCGCCATCATTCCGGTCTGCGGCATCGTCGTGTGCTCGGCGCTCATGGTGTCGCTGGACGGCCTGACCTGGGCGCGGCTGATCGTGTGGCTGATCGTCGGGCTGGCCATTTACTTCGGGTATGGCATGCGCAACAGCCGCCTTGCCTGAGCGCGCGGCGAGCGCATACTGCTCGCCATGACACCCATCGGCTCCTATCCCCAGACCCGCCTGCGCCGGAACCGGCGCGATATCTTCACGCGCCGGCTCGTGGCCGAGCACCGGCTCAGCATCGACGACCTGATCTGGCCGATTTTCGTGACCGAAGGCGAAGGTCGCGTGGAGCCCATCGCGTCCATGCCCGGTGTGAACCGCGTCAGCCTGGACCGTCTCGAAGCGCACGTCGCCGAAGCGGCGGATCTCGGCATCCCGGCTCTCGCCCTGTTCCCCGTCACGCCGACCGACATCCGCGACGCAGGCGGCACCGAGGCGCTCAATCCAGACAACCTGATGTGCCGCGCGGCACGCCTCCTCAAACAGGCCTATCCGCAGATCGGGCTCATCGGCGACGTAGCACTCGATCCCTATACGGATCACGGTCATGACGGCCTGATCGAGAACGACTACGTCGTCAACGACGCATCCGTGGAAGTCCTGAAGCGGCAGGCAGTCAATCAGGCCGCGGCCGGAATAGACGTGATCGCACCATCGGACATGATGGACGGCCGGATCGGCGCCATCCGCGCGGCTCTGGATGAGGCTGGACTGGTCGATACACGGATCATGTCCTATGCCGCCAAATATGCGAGCGCATTCTACGGCCCGTTCCGCGATGCGCTCGGATCGGGCGCCCGTCTGACCGGCGACAAGAAGACCTACCAGATGGACCCCGCCAATACCGACGAGGCCCTTCGCGAAACGGCCCTCGATCTTGCCGAGGGCGCGGACATGGTGATGGTCAAGCCCGGCATGCCTTATCTGGACATCGTCCGTCGCGTGCATGAACGGTTCGCGGTCCCGACTTTCGCGTACCAGGTGTCCGGCGAGTACGCGATGCTGATGGGGGCGATCAATAACGGCTGGCTTGATCGGGACCGCACCATTCTTGAAAGCCTGCTGGCATTCAAG
Organism: Tanticharoenia sakaeratensis NBRC 103193; assembly: GCF_000963885.1. Classification (GTDB taxonomy): domain Bacteria; phylum Pseudomonadota; class Alphaproteobacteria; order Acetobacterales; family Acetobacteraceae; genus Tanticharoenia; species Tanticharoenia sakaeratensis. The sequence continues at coordinate 169,701 of NZ_BALE01000009.1, read as the reverse complement.
CGTGCAGGAGCGAGTGGCGTTCTGACCTACTTCGCTCCGGAAGCCGCACGCCTTCTGCGTAACGGCTGATTATGAGTGCGCCCCCTGCCCGTGCGGCGCGCGTTGCGCGGGGGGCCGTCTCGTTCGGCAGTGGCATCCATGCGGAACGCCTCGTCTCGGCAGCGCTTGAACGAGACGGGTTCGAGATTCTGGCGTGTCGCCGCAGAACGCCGTTTGGCGAGATCGACATCATCGCCTCCAACGAAGACCTGTTGTGCTTCGTTGAAGTCAAACATCGTCCGACACTGGCCGATGCCGCGGTAGCGCTCACGCCGCGTCAGGCACGACGGCTATACCGGGCTGCCGATTTTCTGCTGCAGACCGAAACGACATGGGCCCGAAGCGCCATCCGTTTCGATCTTATTGTCGTTGACCGGTCCGGCGACATGCGCCGGGTGAAGGATGTCCTGCGCGCCGATCAGGTGTGATGACGATGGCTTGCCCGATGAACGGCCACCGTCCGAACCGCAGCGTGGGGATGATAGGCTACCTGATGGATCAGCGCATGGCGGCTGATCACAGCCTCATGGCTCGAAACGCCGTGCCGTGACGCAACGCGTGTCACCCGATGATAGGTCACGTGGTGAACCACCGGCACCGATGTCAGCGCATCAAGCGTCAGCTTGCTGGCTTCATAGTCGGAAATGACGCGCTGGGCATGAGCCGCAGGCGCTGTAAGGGCCGCAGCCCCGATCATTGCACCGAGAACCCCGCCCGTCAGACCAAGACGCATCCGCAACCACCCCTGATTTCATGCCGCTACGCGCGATAACCTGAGAGCAGCCTAGGCAGATAAACTGGCCGGAAACAAGGTGTTACGGCAGGTTCAGGCAAAATAAAATCCATGCGTGATGCAGATGCATCACGCATGGCCGGCCGAAAGCATCATGCCGCAGTCGCGGCGATGCCCTTCTCAGAGAACAGCGCCTCGAGTTCGCCGCTCTGGAACATAGCGGTCACGATATCGCACCCGCCGATGAATTCGCCCTTGACGTAAAGCTGCGGGACCGTCGGCCACTGCGAGAAATCCTTAATTCCCTGTCGCAGTTCCGCGCTTTCGAGCACGTTCGCGGTCTGATACGGGACGTGAAGATGATCGAGGATCTGCACGACGCGCTGCGAGAAACCGCATTGCGGGAACATGCGATCGCCCTTCATGAACAGCATGACGGGATTGGCGTCGATCTGCGCCTGAATCTTCGTGAAGATGGCATCACTCATGGACATGTCCTCCAGATGGGAACGTCGGATCATACGATGCTAGTGGGCCGCACGCGACGTGCGCAAGCCCGACAAGCAAAACAGGGTCCGCCCCGCTTACGGTGTCTTGGTCTGTAGTGCGAGTGCGTGCAGCTCGGTACCCATGGCCCCGCCGAACGCATCATAGACCATCTTGTGCTGGCGAACGCGCGACAGGCCGGCAAAGGCCTGCGACGTTACCGTACAGGCATAATGGTCGCCGTCTCCGGCAAGATCCTCGATCTCGATCCGGGCGTCCGGCAATGCGGTCCGGATAATGGTCTCGATCTGCTGTGCCGTCATCGGCATGAAAACATACTCCCTTGGACCGCTCGCTCAGCGGTCCATCATCGCAGGCAGCGTCGCCTCGTTCACCGACCGCAAACGCTCGATCGCAACCGACATTCCGTCCGACAGCTTCAACGCGTCACCACCCGAGCGCCCCAGGCGTCGGACCGGCACATGCGCCTTTTCAGCCGCCGCGATCAATGCCGCGCCGTCGGTCGTCGCCGCCACATAGCAGGCCTGATCCTCCGCATAATAGAAAGCGTGCAGGCTCAGACCATGCGCCGGCGGCAGAAGCGTCGCACCGATACCGCCGGCCATCGCCATCTCGGCCACGGCGATCAGAAGCCCGCCGTCCGACACGTCATGGCAGGCAATAATATGACCCGAAAGGATCTGCGCCCGCACGAAATCACCGTTGCGCCGCTCGGCATGGAGATCGAGCACCGGTGGCGCCCCGTCTTCACGATGCGCGATCTCTCGTAGCCAGAGCGACTGCCCGAGATCGCCCCGCTGTGTTCCGATCAGGATCAGATCGCAGGATTCCGGCATCGCATAGCCGATCGCCTTCGAGACGTCATCGATCACGCCCAAGCCGCCAATGGCCGGTGTCGGGAGGATATCGACTGCCATGCCGCTCGCATGCTTCGTCTGATTATAGAGCGACACGTTGCCGCTCACGACCGGGAAATCGAGCACACGGCACGCGTCTCCCATTCCGGCAATCGCGGCGGCAAACTGCGCCATCACCTCGGGGTGTTCCGGATTGCCGAAGTTGAGATTGTCGGTCACGGCAAGCGGCAGCGCGCCCGTTGCCGTGATGTTGCGCCAGGCCTCCGCCACCGCCTGCGCGCCGCCGACCTTCGGATCGGCCTTGCAGAAGCGTGGCGTGCAGTCCGTCGTCAGTGCCAGGGCGCGGTTCGTTCCTTCGACGCGGACGATCGCCGCATCCGCCGTGCCGGGGCGACGAACGGTCTGGCCGCCGAGCGTGCTGTCGTACTGGTTCCAGATCCACGCGCGCGACGCGAGGTCCGGACACGCCAGCAGGTGAAGCAGCGCATGCTCGATGCCCTCCGGATCCGCCACCGAGCCCAGATGAGCAGGCGGATGAAGCAGCGCCATCGGACGATGATAGACCGGGGCCGCGTCCGCCAGCGGTGCGAGCGGGATATCCGCCTCGACCCTGCCCTGATGCTTCACCGTGATCCGCGCCGTGTCGGTCAGGACGCCGACCACCGCGAAATCCAGTTCCCACTTCTCGAAGATCGCGCGTGCGGCCTCGGTATGCTCCGGCTTGAGCACCATGAGCATCCGCTCCTGGCTCTCCGACAGCATCATCTCATAGGCCGTCATCCCCGTCTCGCGCTGCGGCACGGCATCGAGATCGAGCTCGATGCCGACACCGCCCTTGCCCGCCATCTCGACGGCGGACGACGTCAGACCGGCCGCACCCATGTCCTGGATCGCGACGATCGCATCCGTCGCCATCAGCTCGAGACAGGCTTCGATCAGCAGTTTCTCGGTGAACGGATCGCCGACCTGCACGGTCGGGCGCTTGGCCTGCGCGTTCTCGTCGAAGCCCGCCGACGACATGGTCGCGCCATGAATACCGTCACGGCCGGTCTTGGAACCGACGTAGACGACCGGGTTGCCGATCCCTGCAGCCGCCGAGAGGAAGATACGGTCCTGGCGCGCGATCCCGACCGTCATGGCATTGACGAGCGGATTGCCGTCATAGGCCGGATGGAAGTTGACCTCGCCACCGACAGTGGGAACGCCCACGCAGTTGCCGTAGCCGCCGATCCCGCGCACCACGCCATCGACGATCCGGCGCGTGCCCGCATGTCTGGGATCGCCGAACCGTAGCGCGTTCAGGTTCGCGATCGGGCGCGCACCCATGGTGAAGACATCGCGAAGGATGCCGCCGACACCAGTTGCAGCCCCTTGATAAGGCTCGATGAACGACGGGTGGTTGTGGCTCTCCATCTTGAAGATGGCAGCCATTCCGTCGCCGATATCGACCACGCCCGCATTCTCGCCCGGTCCATGAATGATCCAGGGAGCCGTCGTGGGCAGGGTGCGCAGATGCACGCGCGAGGATTTGTAGGAGCAGTGTTCCGACCACATGACCGAGAAGATGCCGAGCTCCGTCAGCGTCGGCACCCGGCCCATGATGCCCAGCAGGGTCTGATATTCGTCGCCCGTCAGGCCGTAGCGCGCGGCCAGATCCGCGTCGATGACAACGTTGCTCATGCGGCCAGCGCCTCGATCAGTCCTGTGAAAAGCGGTGCGCCATCCGTCCCGCCGATCGCGGGATCGACCAGGTTTTCAGGATGCGGCATCAGGCCGCACACGCGCCCGTTCTCGCTCGCAATCCCGGCGATCGCGCGCGCGCTTCCGTTGGGGTTGCACGTCCGGTCCTGCGGCAGCACCGCACCGTCGGCCGTGGCGTAACGGAATACAACGCGCCCTTCCCCTTCCAGCCGGTCGAGCGTGTCTTCCGATGCCGTATAGTTGCCGTCGCCATGTGCCATGGGCGCACGAAAGACCGCGCCGCTTGTCCATCTCCGCGTGAAGGCCAGACCGTCACGCTCCACCTTGAGATGACAGTCCTGGGACAGGAACCGCATCCCCGCATTACGCAGCAGCGCGCCCGGCAGCAGATGCGCTTCCGTCAGGATCTGGAATCCGTTGCAGACGCCCAGCACATAGCCGCCGCGCTCCGCAAAGCGCCGGACCTCGGCCATGATCGGCGAATGAGCGGCCATGGCGCCCGAACGGAGATAGTCTCCATGAGAAAACCCGCCCGGCAGGACGACCAGATCCAGCGACGGCAGGCTCGTCTCGCGATGCCAGATCATCTGCGGCGCGACACCGGACGTCAGGCGCAAGGCCTGTGCCATGTCGCGTTCCCGGTTGGTCCCGGGAAAGACGACGATCCCCGCCTTCACGGCGCGGACCCATGGCAGGGATACGAATCATGCAGCGCGGCAAAGACACCCTCGCCGACCGGCTTGCCGAGCACGTCCGCATGCGCACGCAGCCAAGCCGTGACCAGTCCGCGCATCTGGGGGCCAGTCTGACTGTCCGGGACACAGAAGCCAGCCTTGGCCGACTTGTCGCCTTCGTGGCTGGCATCGACCTTGCCGAGGGCCACGGCGTCCGTCATGCCCGTGATGTAGGCGTCGCACGCACCGACCAGGGCCGGGGTCGAGCACATCTGCATGAAACGGCCCGCTTTCAGCGGCGAGACACGCTGGGCGTGTGCCGTCCCGCCAAGTCCTGCTGCCGCCAGCAGGGTTGCCGCCAGAATTGCCCGCTTCATGACAGCGCCTCCACCGAGAAGTCCTCGATCACGTCATTGGCCAGCAGCGCGCGTGCCATGGCCTCGCCCTGCGTGACAGCCGCGCCGGCATCGTTCGCCGGCACGTCAAGGTCGATCACCTTGCCACAGCGAACCTCGCCGAGTTCGGCAAAGCCCAACGTTCCCAACGCGTGGCCGATCGCCTTGCCCTGGGGGTCGAGCACGCCTTCCTTCAACATGACGGTGACGCGCACTTTCATTGCATGACTTCCTGTCTTGTCTGTTCGATCGGGGCCTGATCCGGCTTCCGGCCGGTCCCGACCCGCTTCTCTCTCCGGCAGGTCATGACACGACCCGGCGCCGGAGCTGTCACTGCATGACCTCGGGGCCCTTCATGTCGCCGTTGGCGGCTTCCGGAAGGATGCCAAGGCGCCGCGCCACTTCCTGATAGGCTTCCTCGACCCGGCCGAGGTCGCGGCGGAAACGGTCCTTGTCGAGCTTCTCGCTCGTCTTGGCATCCCACAGGCGGCAATTGTCCGGCGAGATCTCGTCGGCCACCACGATGCGCATCTCCTCGCCTTCCCATAGCCGACCGAATTCCAGCTTGAAGTCGACCAGCTGGATGCCGACGCCCAGGAACACGCCCGACAGGAAGTCGTTGGCACGGAGCGCCAGCGACGTCATGTCGTCGAGATCATGCGAATTCGCCCATCCGAACGCCGTGATGTGCTCCTCGGAGACCATCGGGTCGTTCAGGCTGTCGTTCTTGTAATAATACTCGAGAATCGAGCGCGGCAGCCGCGTTCCTTCGGGAATGCCCAGCCGCTTGGCCAGCGAGCCCGCGGCAATGTTGCGGACCACGACTTCGAGCGGAATGATCTCGACTTCCCGGATCAGCTGCTCGCGCATGTTCAGGCGGCGCACGAAATGCGTCGGAATACCCATGTCATGCAGGCGGAGCATCAGATATTCGGAGATGCGATTGTTCAGGACGCCCTTGCCGGTAATGACCCCTTTTTTCGCACCGTTTCCGGCCGAGGCATCATCCTTGAAATACTGCACGAGCGTGCCGGGTTCCGGCCCCTCGAACAGAATTTTGGCTTTTCCCTCATAGAGCTGACGACGGCGGGCCATACCATTCCTTAGAATTGTCTTCGAGGATCCGGAACCGGCATCAGGAGCCGCGTCGTCCGGATCGTGTTCAGGCATATCGAGGCGCACCCATAGCACCCTGCGCCGCAGCCCGCGAGGGCTTCCACGGCGAATGATGTCACGGGACGATGCGACGTCGGCGAACGCGGCCGGTGCCCGACGATCCGGTCACCCTGCCGCAGACAGGCGGGCTGTCAGGCGTCGGCGAATACGCGCGCGAAGATCCGTTCGACCGCGCCGAGATGGCGGCTGCTGTCGAGGGCCGCATCGAGCGCTTCCGGCGTCAGCTTCGCCGAGACCTCGGGGTCGGATGCGATGTTGTCGCGGAAGGTCCGGCCGTCCGGCTGACCCAGCTTCGTCCATGTCGCCATCGCATTGCGCTGGACGATCTTGTACGAATCCTCGCGGGAAATCCCTGCGCGCGCGAGTTCCAGAAGCACCTCGCCCGAATGGACGACGCCGCCCAGGCTTTCAACGATCTCCGCCATGCGCTCGGGATAGATCACGAGCTTCTCCATCATCGACGCCAACCGTGCGAGGGCAAAGTCCAGGCCGATTGTCGCATCGGGACAGATGTTGCGTTCGACCGATGAGTGGCTGATGTCGCGCTCGTGCCACAGCGCCACGTTCTCCAGCGCCGGAATGACGTGGGCCCGCACAAGACGCGCAAGACCCGTCAGGTTTTCCGACAGCACGGGGTTGCGCTTGTGGGGCATGGCCGAGCTGCCCTTCTGCCCGGGATGGAAGAATTCTTCCGCCTCCCGCAGCTCGGAGCGCTGCAGATGACGCACCTCGACCGCCAGACGCTCGATGCCCGATGCGATCACGCCCAGCGTGCAGAAGAATGCGGCATGACGATCGCGCGGGATAACCTGCGTCGAAACGTCCTCGGCATACAGCCCGAGCTTGTCCGCCACATATTCCTCGATACGCGGATCGATGTGGGCGTACGTGCCGACCGCTCCTGAAATCGCACAGACGGCAATCTCGCGCCGCGCGGTCAGCAGACGCGCCCGATTGCGCTTGAACTCGGCATAATGCCCCGCAAGCTTCAGGCCGAAGCTGGTCGGCTCGGCATGGATCGCGTGGCTGCGCCCGATGGTCACGGTATGCTTGTGCTCGAACGCGCGACGCTTCAGCGCCGCCATCACGGCGTCCACGTCCTTCAGCAGCAGGTCGCAGGCTTGCGTCAGCTGGACCGAAAGACACGTGTCCAGCACATCGGACGACGTCATGCCGAGATGCACGAAGCGGCTGTCCGGTCCGACCTTCTCCGCAAGCCAGGTCAGGAACGCAATGACGTCATGGCGCGTCTCGGCCTCGATCTCGTCGATGCGCGCCAGATCCGTATCGGAGAATGCCGCCATCGCCGCATCGCCACGTTCGCGGATGGTGATGGCCGCATCCTTCGGAATCGCGCCGTATTCCGCCATCGCCTCGCAGGCCAGAGCCTCGATCTCGAACCAGATCCGGTAACGGTTCGCGGGCGACCAGATGGCAGTCATCTCGGGACGGCTGTAGCGCGGGACCATGGGGCGTTCGTTTCCTCGTCTGAGCTGGGACGGTTGATGTTTCGGCCCATGTCGCGCGGATGGCGCGCCTGCGCAACATCTCTGTGGCCCGTGCTTGTAAGATACGCCGTTTCGTCCATGGTGCGGGCATCTTGTTCCATCGGGAGAATTTTGTGCCCTCACATGAGTTGATCGCGGGTCTAGGCGTTCTCCTGCAGGTCGTTCTGATCGACGTGACCCTGGCGGGCGACAACGCGGTGATGATCGGTCTGGCGATCCGCACGCTCGGCCCGAAAGAACGTCGTGTCGCATTGATGGTGGGCGTCCTCGGCAGTGCGGTCATCCGGCTGCTGCTGGCCTTGGTCGCGGTCCGGCTTCTGGCCATCGTCGGACTGACACTCGCGGGCGGCCTTCTGCTGGCCTGGGTCTGCTGGCGGATGATGCGCGAACTTCGTGCCGGCGCGCACGATGCGGACGGCAAGCCTGTTCAGGGCGGCCTGCGGGCCGCAATCCTGCGCATCATCGCGGCCGACCTGTCGATGAGCCTCGATAACGTGCTTGCCGTCGCAGGCGCCGCGATGTCCCATCCCTACATTCTCGTCGGCGGCCTCGTGCTATCCGTCGTGCTGATGGCGGTCGCAGCCAGTCTGGTGGCGCGCCTGCTCGAGCGCTATCGGTGGATCGCCTGGGTCGGATTGCTGGTCGTCGCAGCCGTCGCGATCGAGCTTATCGTCAAGGGATCTCACGAGGTCTGGCAGCATGTGGGCCACTAGAACCAGGATGACGCCGCGCGCAGCGGTCCGCCCGCTGATCGCCGTTCTTGCTCCTCTTCTGCTGCCGGGCTGCAGCGGTGCAGCCCCCCAGCAGGACGACGGCGGTGCCATTCCTCCCGCAGTGGAAACTCCAGGCACGCCGGTTGCGGCCAGTCCTGATGCCATCCGCGCACGTCTTGCCGATTGGCTCCGGCTGGTCAGCGACGACCGCACGATTCCGGCCGCCGACTACGCATCGTTTCTCGCCCAGACGCCTCGCTGGCCGGATCGCGGACTGATGCAGGCGCGTTTCGCACATGCACTCGCCGAACGCACCGACGACACGGGGCTCGCCTCCCTGTGCCCGACTGCGACGCTGACCTATGCGCCGGCCCTGCTGGCCTGTGCCCGCGTCACCGGCGCGCAGGCCGTGGGCGCGCGAGCCCGGACGGCCTGGATCGATGCCGTGGACCGGCCCGCTGACGAAGCCGCCTTCCTGCCGGTCTTCGGCCAGTATCTTACGGCCACCGATCAGTGGCGCCGTTTCCAGCGCCAGCTCTCGGCATTCTCGATCAGCGCCGCAGGCCGGCAGATTGATCGCCTGACACCGACCCGCCAGCCACTGGCGCGCGCCCTTCTGGCCTATCGAGCGCGGTCCGATGATGCGGATCGCCTGCTCGGCCTGCTGTCATCCGACGAGCAGTCCGACCCGCAACTCGTCCTCTACAGACTTCATGCCCTGCGGCGGGCGGGCGATTTCGATGGCGGTCTGACGCTGTGGCAGAGCCAGGGCCTCGCACTTCAGAAGGCCCATCCGGGTCACGACTGGACGGAAGAGCGTGCAGCCTTCGCCCGGGCCCTCATGCTGGCGGGCCGGAGCACCGATGCCGTGCTGCTGGCCGACGACGAGACGCTGCCATCGCAGGACACGGACAGGCTCGAGGCCGACTTCCTGACCGGCTGGCTCGCGCTGCGCACCGGCCACGACCCCGTCCGCGCGCAGGCCGCGTTTCGTCCGCTGACGTCCTGCCCGGCGCTCCTGACGCGTTCGCGCGGCTGGTACTGGCTGGCCCGCGCAAAGGCAGCCTCGGGTGATCAGGCCGGCGCGCGCAGCGCCTATCTCTCTGCCGCCGCCATGCCGACCACGTTCTACGGCCAGCTCGCGCTCGAACACCTCGGCCCGGGAACCACACCCACGCTCGACACGCCCGCGGCCCTGCTGGCGCCAGCCTTGGCACGCCTGCCGCAGATCGCAGCATTGCCAGTCGATCGGTTGCCGCGCCGTGATCTGGCGATGGCCGCGCAGATGCTGTCGTCGGACGGCGATCAGAACCATGCCCGCGACTTCCTGATGATGGCGCAGGCGGAAGCTCACACGGCGAGCGAACTTGCAGCGCTTGCGGACCTGTCGCATCGGCTGGGGCTGGCGGAACCGGCGATCTATGCCGCGCGCGCGGCCGGCCGGCGTGGAACCGCGCTCTATCCCGCCGGCTGGCCGGACGATCTGCCTGTGCCCGCGACCGCATTGCCGCCCGGCCTGACCCAGGCCGTCATCCGCCAGGAAAGCAGCTTCAATCCGACGATCACGAGTCCGGCCGGCGCGGTTGGCCTCCTGCAACTGCGTCCGGCTTCGGCCAGAGACATCGCCCGTTGGGCCGGCCTTGCCGGGCTCGATACCTCGGCTGCGTCCCTGCGGAACCCGGCCACCAACATCACGCTGGGTCAGGCATTCCTGAACCAGCTTGCACAGCGGTACGGATCGGTCGTGCCGTATATGCTGGCTGCCTACAATGCAGGTCCCCATCGCGCCGATCAGTGGATCCTGCCCGATGCCGCAACCGACCCAGACACGCTCATCGACTGGATCGAGCGCGTGCCATACGAGGAGACGCGCTCCTACATCGAGCGGATCGAGGAAAGTGCCGCGATCTATCGTGTCGAAGCGTCGCGCGCACAACAGGCGGGGTGATCGGGCATGGTCGACAACCAGGTCATGCGCGTGCTGGACGCATTCAGACGTCAGAGCCTTCGGATCGTTACCGCGGAGAGCTGCACGGGCGGCCTGATTGCCGCGGCTCTCACCGAAATCGGCGGATCATCCGATGCCGTGGAAGGCGGCTTCGTCACCTACTCGAACGCCCTCAAACAGAGCGCTCTGGGCGTGCAGGCGGCAACCCTGCAAATCCACGGCGCAGTTAGTGAAGCGACCGTTGCCGAGATGGCAGAAGGCGCGCTCAGATCCGCACCGGACGCTTCCGTCTCGATTGCCGTCAGCGGCGTCGCGGGCCCCGGCGGTGGAAGTCCCGACAAGCCTGTCGGCCTCGTCTGCTTTGGCTGGATGAGACGCGGTCATGCCGCTTTATCGGCGGCGCGCAACTTCCCGGGCGATCGCCGGGCGGTTCGTGCGGCGACGGTCGGCTATGCTCTGACCCTGCTGGAACAGATTGCCGCAGACGCTTCTGATTAAACAAAAAAGGCGGCTTCACCTTAGGTGAAGCCGCCTTGGCTCGCTTGAGATAAGTCGAGGAGCTTACTGGCTCTGCGGCGCCGTGGTCGTCGGAGCCGGCATCGTGGAGGACGGTGCGTTCGACGGCATGGTCATGCCATTCGGATTCGGGGCAGTCATGCCGTTCGCGTTCGGCATCGTCGGCGCTGCCGCAGGTGCCGTAGCCGGCACGGTCGTCGAAGGTGCCATGGAGCCACGTGCCTCCTGAAGGCTCTTCGCGTTCAGGTCTTCGGTGGTCTCGCCGTTGCCACCCTTCTTTTCCTTGGCGTTGCCAGCCTTCTCTGCCGAGCTCGAGCCATGCTTGCCGTGATGATGATGCGGCGCGGCAATAGCGGGCGCACCTGCAGACAGCAGAACGGCCAGCGCACCGGCACCCATCGCAAACTTCGACATCGGTCTTCCTTTCCTTGGCGCGGCTCGATTGCTCCGAAGAGGCAATTCTGGCCGCGGACATATCAATCCACGTACGCGCCGAAACTGACAGTTACGTCACAGTCGGGATGCGGACCGAACGCCGCGCCAAGGCGACAGTTCGTCACGATGTCAGAAAAAAATCTCAGCGAGACGCCGGAGCATTTGGCGTCGCGGCAATCACGGGCGGTCCATATGTTTCGCGTGCACGCTTGATGAATGCGGAGACCATGAGACGCACGCCTTCGTTGAAGACCATCCCGATCGCATTCTGCAAAAGTCGCGACCGGAACTCGAAATCGACGAAGAAATCGACGAGGCAACCACGCGGGTCCGGCGTGAACGTCCAGACGTTATTGAGATAACGGAACGGGCCCCGCTCGTAACGGACGCGGATACGGTCGGGTCGTTCCAGCGAGACCCTGCTCGTGAACGTCTCGCGGAACGGTCCAAAGCCGATCGTCAGGTCGGCGACAAGCTCGGTTTCCGTCCGCGACTTGACGACCGCGCGGGCGCACCAGGGGAGAAATTGCGGGTATTTGCCGACATCGGCCACGAGATCGAACAGCTGGTCCGGCCGATAGGCGATCAGGCGTTGTTCGGCATGGGTCGGCATCAGCGCCCCTCCTGATGTGTCGGTGTGCTGACATTGAGTGTTCTGGCCCGTGCGGCGCGCAGGCGCTCGAAATCCTCATCGGCGTGATAGGACGATCGGGTCAGCGGCGACGCACTGACCTGCAGGAAACCTTTGGCACGTGCGCGAGCCGCATATTCGTCGAACGCCGCCGGGGTAACGAACTCGGCGATCGCCGCATGTTTCGGTGTCGGTTGCAAATACTGCCCCAGTGTCAGGAAATCGACATCCGCCACCCGGAAATCGTCCATGACCTGATAAACCTCCGGGGCCGTTTCGCCTAACCCCAGCATCAGTCCCGACTTCGTGAAGATCGTCGGATCGAGGCGTTTGACGTCGTCAAGCAGACGCAGCGACTGATAATACCGGGCTCCCGGCCGAATAGGCTGGTATAGCCGCGGCACGGTCTCGAGATTGTGATTGAAGACGTCAGGTCGGGCTGCGACGACGATTTCCAGCGCGCCGGGCTTGCGCAGGAAATCGGGCGTCAGGATCTCGATCGTCGTGTCGGGGGCAGCAGCCCGGATCGCTCCGATCACGCGGGCGAAATGTCGCGCCCCCCCATCTGTCAGATCGTCACGATCCACGGATGTAATGACCACATGACGAAGGCCCAGTGTCGCCACGGCCTCCGCCACGCGCGCGGGCTCGTCATCGTCCAGCGGGTTCGGCTGCCCGGTCGTGACGTTGCAGAACGCGCAGGCCCGGGTGCAGATCTCGCCCATGATCATCATGGTCGCATGCCGCTGCGACCAGCATTCCCCGATATTGGGGCAGGCCGCCTCTTCGCAGACCGTCGTCAGCCGATGCTCCCGCATCAGCGCACGCGTCTCCTGATAGACGGGAGAATTGGGCGCACGCACCCGGATCCAGTCCGGCTTGCGCTGGATCGGGTTATCCGGGCGACGCGCCTTTTCAGGATGGCGAAGTGCGGCGTTCGCGCGATGATCGATCAGGAGACGGTGGGACATGGCGGCTCAGATATGCAGCGCCTCGCCGAACGCCGCCAGAGTGGATTCGTGCATCGTCTCGGAAATGGTCGGGTGCGGGAACACCGTCTCGCGCAGTTCGGCCTCTGTCAGCTCTCCGGTCCGCGCGATTACGAAGCCCTGGATCATCTCGGTCACTTCCGCGCCGATCATGTGCGCGCCCAGCAACTCGCCGGTCTTGGCATCGTAGATCGTCTTCACCAGTCCTTCACTTTCGCCCAGGGCCTGTGCGCGTCCGTTCGCCGAAAGCGGGAACCGCCCGACCTTGATTTCATGGCCGGCCGTCTTTGCGCGATCCTCGGTCAGGCCAACAGATGCGATCTGCGGCTGGCAATAGGTGCAGCCCGGAATATTCAGCGGATGCAGCGGCTGGGGATGATGGCCCGCGATCGCTTCGACGCAGATGATCCCCTCATGGCTTGCCTTGTGTGCAAGCCAGGGCGCTCCGGCCACGTCACCGATCGCATACACGCCCGCCTCGCCCGTACGCCCGAAACCATCGACCTTGATATGCCCGCGATCCAGCACGACAGCAGTGCCCTCGAGCCCGAGGTCTTCCGTGTTCGCCGTAATGCCGACTGCGGCAATCACCCGGTCGAATTCCAGTGTCTGCTTCGTGCCGCCGGCTTCGATATCGACCCGAACGATGCCGCCCGACTTGTGCAATGGGCCGACCTTAGCGCCCGTCAGGATCGTCATGCCCTGCTTTGCAAAGCTCTTGCGCGCGAGATCGCTGATCTCGGCATCCTCGACAGGCAGAATCCGATCGGCAACCTCGGCGATCGTTACCTCTGCGCCCATGTGACGATAGAACGAGGCAAATTCCACGCCGATCGCACCCGAGCCGATGACCAGAAGCCGCTTCGGAATGGCCTTCGGCACCATGGCCTCGCGATACGACCAGACCAGCTCGCCATCGGATTCGAGCCCCGGCAGCTGTCGCGCACGTGCGCCCGTCGCGATGATCACATGCTTGGCGAGCAGCGTCCTGACCGCGCCATCTTTCGTCACCTCGACGATACGACGCCCCGCCTCGGTTCCGGCGAGCCGTCCGCGCCCGTCGATCGCCTCGGCGCCTGCCTTGCGCAGCAGATGCGCAATGCCGCGCGAGAACTGGCGTGCGATCTGCCGGGATCGACCGACGACTTTGTCGAGGTCAAAGCGCGGATTGTCGGCTGCAAATCCGTAGCGGCCCAGATCGTGCAGCAGATGGTTGATTTCCGACGCCCGCAGCAGCGTCTTGGTCGGGATGCAGCCCCAGTTAAGGCAGATGCCGCCGAGGTGCGTGCTCTCGACCACCGCCGCCTTCATGCCAAGCTGTGCTGCGCGAATGGCGGCGACATATCCGCCGGGACCGCCCCCAATGACGATCAGATCGTACTGCATCTCGGACATGAGATCTCCTGTGCCCTGCGCTCAAAAAAACGCAAGATCAAGGCCTTGCGGCTAAATTCTGATATAATGTCTTAAACGACGAGACGGTATGGGTTCTCGACGATCTCGCGGAAGGCCGCCATCCACTCGGCACCGAGCGCGCCATCCACCACACGGTGATCGACCGATAGCGTCGCCGTCATGACAGTCGCGATCGCAAGCTGATCCCCTTTGACCACGGCACGCTTCTCACCAGCCGCAATCGCCAGGATAGCGGCCTGCGGCGGATTGACGATTGCGGCAAAGGAGCTGACGCCGAACATGCCCATGTTCGAGATCGAGAATGTGCCGCCTTGGAATTCGTGCGGCAGCAGCTTGCCGGCGCGTGCCCGCTTGATGAGGTCACGCGCTTCCGCGCTGATCTCGCGCAGCGATTTCGTATCGGCCTTCGTGACGATCGGCGTGATCAGGCCATCGGCGACCGAGACAGCAACCGAAATGTCGATGTCGTCGAACAGCAGCGTCTCGGCTTCGGTGTATCGCGCATTGACCTTCGGAACCTGACGCAGGGCAAGGGCCGCCGCCTTGATCAGCATGTCGTTGACCGACAACTTGAACTGTCCGTCACCCTCCGAAGGAGATGCCCCGTTCAGACGCTGACGCAGCGCCAGAAGCGCGTCGAGTTCGATATCGACCGAGACGTAGAAATGCGGAACCGTCTGCTTCGATTCGGACAGCCGGCGCGCAATGACCTTCCGCATGGTGCTGTTCGGCACACGCGTAACCCCTCCCGCAGATACGGGTGCTGACTGAGGTGCCGCGGGCCTGGCGGCCGCCGGCGCCGCGGGCTTTGCCTGCTCGACGTCACGACGCAGGATCCTGCCATTGGGGCCAGTGCCACGCACGTTCGCCAGATCCACGCCTTTTTCTGCGGCAATGCGACGGGCGAGCGGCGAAGAATTATGGCGCGGCGGAGGTGCGGACGCAGAGGCCGGCGCGGCGCTCGTCGACGTAGCCATTGTGCCGGACTGCGCAGGGACTGCCGGCTCCTTGCTTGCAAGCGTGGGCGACGACACGGTGTCCGGCACCGCCTCGCCTGGCTCCACCAGAATCGCGATCGGCGCGTTGACCGCGACATTCTCCGTTCCGTCCGGCACGACGATCCGGCCGAGAACGCCCTCTTCGACCGCTTCAACTTCCATGGTCGCCTTGTCGGTCTCGATTTCGGCAATCACATCGCCTGCCGTGATCGCATCGCCTTCGGCCTTGAGCCAGCGCGCGAGCTTGCCTTCGGTCATGGTCGGCGACAGCGCCGGCATCAGGATTTCAGTGGCCATGGCGCAGTCTCTGTCCTCAGAACATCTTCTTCACGGCATCCACCACCCAGTCGGGCTGCGGCAGAGCCAGCTTTTCAAGATTGGCGGCATAGGGTAGCGGCAGGTCGAGACCACAGACACGTGCCGGCGGTGCATCGAGCCAGTCGAACGCCTGCTCGATGGCCAGCGTGCAGATCTCGGCACCGATACCCGCGAACGGCCAGCCTTCCTCGACCGAGACAACACGCGACGTCTTCTTGATGCTGGCGACCACGGTTTCGGTATCAAGCGGGCGCAACGTGCGCAGATTGATGACCTCGGCCGAGATGCCCTGCTCTTCGAGTTTCGCCGCCGCATCCAGCGCCACGCCGACCATGATCGAGAATGCGACCAGGGTCACGTCGGCGCCTTCGCGCTCGATCTTTGCGCGGCCGATCGGTAGGATAAAATCCTCGTCCACCGGGCACGGAAATTTCTGCCCGTAGAGAATCTCGTTCTCCAGCACGATGACCGGGTTCGGATCGCGGATCGCGGCCCGAAGCAGTCCCTTGGCATCCGCCGCCGACCAGGGCGCGACCACCTTCAGGCCCGGCACATGGGCATACCAGCTGGCATAGCACTGCGAATGCTGTGCGCCGACCCGCGCCGCCGCACCGTTCGGACCGCGGAACACGATCGGGCAGCCCATCTGGCCGCCCGACATGTAGTTGGTCTTCGCGGCCGAATTGATGATGTGGTCGATGGCCTGCATTGCGAAGTTCATCGTCATGAACTCGACGATGGGGCGAAGTCCGGTCAGTGCAGCGCCGGTCGCCATGCCTGTGAAGCCGTGCTCCGTAATCGGCATGTCGATGACACGCTTTTCGCCGAACTCGTCCAGCAGGCCCTGGCTGATCTTGTAGGCACCCTGGTACTGCGCGACTTCCTCGCCCATCAGGAACACATCCTGATCGCGCCGCATTTCCGCAGCCATCGCGTCGCGCAGGGCTTCACGCACCGTGATCGAGGTCGTTTCGCCCCAGTCGCGTTCGGCACCGGGCTGCTTCAGCGTCTGCATCTGCGCCACGGCAGGCGCAGCCGTCGTTTCAATGGCGATCGTAGCCTGAGGAGCCGAGGTCGGCGCCTCGACGACAGCATCGACTGCGGATGCATCTTCCCCCGCATCAAGGAGCACGGCGATCGGCGTGTTCACGGCAACCGACTCGCTGCCTTCCGGCACGAGGATCTTGCCGATTACACCGGATTCGGTCGCCTCGACCTCCATGGTCGCCTTGTCGGTCTCGATCTCGGCAATCACGTCACCGGACTGAACGGCATCGCCCAAAGCGCGCACCCAGCGCGACAGCTTGCCCTCGGTCATCGTCGGCGACAGCGCCGGCATCAGGATCTGCTGTGCCATGGCGCGTCAGGCCTCCACCAGAATGTCAGTCCAGAGTTCGGAAGGATCGGGCTCCGGGCTTTCCTGCGCAAAGGTCGCGGAGTCGGTCACGACAGCCTTGACCTCGGTTTCGATCGCAGCGAGCGCATCGTCATCAACGCCTGCACGCGCGAGCTCGCGGCGCAGCGCGTCGATCGGATCACGTGTGCGACGCATCTCGTCCACTTCCGCGCGCTGACGATACTTCGCCGGGTCCGACATGGAGTGTCCGCGATACCGGTAGGTTTCCATCTCCAGCAGATACGGCCCCTTCCCGGCCCGGCAATGCGCCACGGCCTCGACCGCCGCGTCATGCACGGCGAACAGGTCCATGCCATCGACCTTGCGCGAGGCGATGCCCCAAGGCTCGGCGTTCCTCGACAGATCGCGTGAAGCAGACGAACGCTCGATGCTCGTGCCCATGCCGTAGCGGTTGTTTTCGATCACGAAGATGCATGGCAGCTTGTGAAGGGCTGCCAGATTGAAGCTCTCGAAGACCTGTCCCTGGCTCGAGGCGCCCTCGCCGAAATAGGTCACGGCGACTTCGTCCGTCCCGCGGTATTTGTTGGCGAACGCGAGCCCCGCGCCCAGAGCGACCTGCGCGCCTACGATTCCATGGCCGCCATAGAAGTTCTTCTCGCGCGAGAACATGTGCATCGAGCCACCCTTGCCGCGGGAATACCCGCCGGAGCGGCCGGTCAGTTCGGCCATCACGCCGCGCGCTTCCATGCCGGCCGCCAGCATATGTCCATGATCGCGATACGACGTGATCACCTTGTCGCCCGGCTTCATCGCGAGCTGCATGCCGACGACGACCGCTTCCTGTCCGATGTAGAGATGACAGAAGCCCCCGATCAGCCCCATGCCGTAGAGCTGGCCCGCCTTCTCCTCGAAGCGCCGGATCAGGAGCATGTCCCGGAACGCCTGTTTCATCAGTTCCGGTGTCATGGCGGGCCCGTTGCCGCCCGCAGCACCCGTCAGATCCGTTCCAGACACCAGACAGTTCCCTTTCCTTGACCGGCCCGCAGCCGGGCCAGCACGCTCTTAATCTCTGATCGCTTGGATCGCCAGCCCTGCCGGGTGGCATTGCCCGTCAGGCGTCGGCAGGCCGGTCGTAGACGCCCGACCGCCCGCCGCTTTTGTGGGCGAGACGGATATCGCCGATCACCATGCCGCGGTCCAGCGCCTTGCACATGTCGTAGAGCGTCAGCGCCGCGACTGATACGGCCGTCAGCGCCTCCATCTCGATCCCGGTCTGCCCGGTCGTGCGGGCACGGGCCGAAATGGCGATACCGCTTTTCTGGATATCCAGCGTCACCTTGACGGACGATAGCGGCAGCGGATGACACAACGGAATGAGATCACTGGTCCGCTTCGCACCCATGATGCCGGCAATCCGGGCAGTTGCGAGAACGTCACCCTTCGGTGTCTCGCCGGACGCGATCAGCGCCAGAACATCGGGTGCGATGGTAATGAAGGCTTCAGCCACAGCTTCACGGCGCGTGATGGCCTTCTCCGATACGTCCACCATGTGCGCATGACCCTGCGCATCGAGATGGGTCAGGCCCTGGGAGCCTGCCTGAGCGTCATCCGACATGACGGTGATCAGAGAAAGCCGAGAAGACGACGCGCGGCAATGCCGGGATCGACCTCACGCAGCAGGCTTTCGCCGACCAGCACACCGCTTGCCCCGACTTCGCCGACGCGGTGAACGTCGCCCTGGGTCTTGATCCCGCTTTCGGACACCACGATCCGGTCTGGCGGCACCAGCGGTGCCAACGCCATCGTGGTTTCGATGTCGGTCTTGAGCGTGCGCAGATTGCGGTTGTTGATCCCGATCAGGAACGTGTCCAACGCAAGCGCGCGGTTCAATTCCGTCTCGTCGTGGACCTCCAGCAGCACGTCCATGTCGAGCCCGCGCGCCAGCCCCAGCAGATCGGCCGCCTGCTCGTCCGAGAGCGCCGCCATGATCAGCAGGATGCAGTCGGCGCCCAGCAGGCGGCTTTCATGCACCTGCCAGGGATCGAGAATGAAATCCTTGCGCAGGATCGGCAGCGAGCACACAGCCCGCACGCGGGCTATGTCCTCGGTGCTGCCATGGAAACACGACCCTTCCGTCAGGACCGAGATGCACGAGGCGCCTGCGTTCTGATAGCTCTGGGCGATCGCTGCCGGATCGTAATCCGGACGCAGGATGCCTGCGGAGGGTGATGCCTTCTTCACTTCGGCGATCAGGCCGACCTGACGCTCGGCCGTCATCTGCTTCAGCGCCTGCCCGAAACCACGCGTCGGCGTCTCGACCTCGCGGGCCTTCGCAGTGATCTCGCGCAGCGGCATGATCTGCGAGCGTTGCTCGACATCGACGCGCACACGCGCACAGATCCGTTTCAGGACATCGGGCGTATCGGCAATCGGCCCCGCGATCCGGTCTGCGGGCGGAGTGGCTTGCGGCACATCCGTTTGCGGAACGTCCTGGTGAAGCATCGCGTCGGTCATGACCGTCCTGTGGGCTTTGATCTGTGTCTGGGCATATGGATAGGGCGCGTGCTGTTCATGCGCTGACGGATACGCCGCGTGCGCGCTCGAGGGCCGCCAGGGCGCGTCCGTCGTCGATGGCGCCTGCTGCGCGCGCGACCGTCTCAGCCAGTGCGCGGGGCTGAATGATGCCAACATGTGTTATCTGTCCATGTCCTGCGACGTGCAGCCCGATGGCTGCGTTGAGCAGAACGGTATCGCGATAGGCTCCACGAGCCCCGCCCAACATGGCGCGCAATGCCTGTGCATTGAACGCCGGATCGCCGCCGGATATGGCGTCGATCGGAGCGGGTTGCAAGCCCGCGTCGCGGGGGTCGATGGAAAACCGGGAGACGTGCCCGTTCTCGAGTGCGGCGACATGCGTAGGCCCGGCGAGCGTCGCCTCGTCGGCTCCCGAACTGCGTCCGTTGATCTCGCCATGGATCACCCAGGCATCGGTGGATCCGAGGCTTGCCAACGTCCGGGCAACGGGTTCGAGCCAGGCCGGATCGAAGACGCCGACCACCTGGCGTCGGACACGCGCGGGATTACAAAGCGGGCCGACGAGATTGAACAGCGTCCGGAACCCGAGGCCACGTCGCACGGTCGCGGCATGGCGCATGGCCGGATGATGTGCCGGCGCATTGAGGAAGACGAGGCCCCGCTCCCGAAGATGTCGGGCGAGATGATCGGGGGTGGCGTCGGATGCCACGCCCAGCTCGGCCAGAACATCGGTCGCGCCCGACCGGGACGACAGCGCACGATTGCCATGCTTTGCGACCGGAACGCCAAGACCTGCCAGCACGAAGGCAACTGCGGTGGAGACGTTGAGCGTGCCGAGACCATCGCCCCCCGTCCCGCATACGTCGATCGCATCCGGCAAGGGGGTCGGCAACGCCGCCATGCGCGCACGAACGGCACGAACTGCGCCCAGAAGTTCCGGGGCCGTCTCACCACGTACATGCAGCGCCGTCAGGAAGGCAGCGACCTGGATATCGGTCGCCGCACCTTCCATGATGAGCCCGAATGCCCGCTCCGCCGCATCCTCGCCGAGAGGGCGGCCCGAGACGGCATCCAGCAGCAGGGGATGAAACGCGTCGTCGGCTGTCATGCCGCGACGTCGGCCGTCTGGACTGCAACCCGACCGGTCGGCTCGACGCCGGCGATGCGGAGAAAATTGGCCAGGATCTCGGCGCCATGCTCCGACGCGATGCTCTCGGGATGAAACTGCACGCCATGGATCGGGCGATCGCGGTGGCGGACGCCCATGATGACGCCGTCTTCCGTACGTGCGTTGACAATGAGCGTGTCGGGAATGGAGGCCGGATCAAGCGTCAGGCTGTGATAACGGGTCGCGCCGAACGGATCCGGAAGACCTGCGAAAACGCCCGTGCCGTCATGATGGACAGGGCTGACCTTGCCATGCATCGGGCGTGGCGCGCGCACGACGCGGGCGCCGAACACCTGCCCGATCGCCTGATGACCGAGACATACGCCCAGCACCGGAATATCCGCATGCCCGGCAATCAGGTCGAGGCAGATGCCCGCACCGTCCGGTGCGCACGGGCCCGGCGAGATCACGATGGCTTCGGGCCGGCGCGCAACGGCATCCGCGACCGAAATCGCATCGTTGCGCACCACCTCGCACATGGCGCCAAGGGCGCCGAGATGATGCACGAGATTGAAGGTGAAGCTGTCGTAGTTGTCGATCAGCAAAATCATGGCGACACCATGGCGTCGGGACAGGTTCGCGTCAAACACTGAAATGAAACGTGTGCACTCGATTTTTTGCAATACTGCGCAACACGTTGATTCAGTGGTCGTTACGCCCCTGTCGACATGCCGCGATGGCAGCCTCGGCCGCACGGAACAGTGCTCGTGCCTTGTGCCGCGTCTCGAGATACTCGAGTTCGGGGACGCTGTCGGCCACAACCCCGCATCCGGCCTGGACGTGCATCTCGCCGTCCTTCACCACGGCCATGCGCAGGCCGATGCACGTGTCCATCTCGCCCGTTGCGCCGAAATAGCCGATGCAGCCGGCATAAGTCGCCCGTCTCGTCGGTTCGAGCTCGTCGATGATCTCCATCGCCCGGATCTTGGGCGCCCCGGTCAGCGTGCCGGCCGGAAAAGCGGCAACCAGAGCATCAATCGCGTCTCGTCCATCCTCGATCGTCCCTTCCACGGTGGACGAGATATGCATGACATGGCTGTAGCGTTCGACGACGAAGCGTTCAGGCACCCTGACGCTCCCCTGCCGCGACACGCGGCCTACGTCGTTGCGCCCGAGATCGATCAGCATGAGATGCTCCGCCCGCTCCTTCTCATCCGCCAGAAGCTCGGCTTCCAGTGCACGATCCTCTTCGGTCGTCGCCCCGCGCGGGCGCGTGCCGGCAAGCGGACGCACGGTGACAGTGCCGTCGCGCAGCCTCACCAGGATCTCCGGAGATGAACCGACGAGCGCGAATCCATCGAGTTCCAGCAGGAACAGGAAGGGCGCCGGGTTGACTCGACGCAGCGCGCGATACAGCGCCAGCGGCGGCAGCGGAAACGCTGTGGAGAAACGCTGGCTCGGCACGATCTGGAAAGCGTCGCCGGCCGCGATATATTCCTTCGCGCGCAGGACGACGTCCTCGAACTGCGCGCGCGTCATGGTGCTGCGCGGCGGCTCCAGCGTCGCCTCCGGTGCAAGAGGTGTCGTGTCGCGCGGAAGCGGAGCGTCGAGTGCGGTTTCGGCACGTGCGATCAGCGCTTCCGCCCGGGATCGCGCCAGTACGGGCGTATCGGCTTCGTCGCGACGGGACACTGGGGCCGCTAATACCAGTTCGTCACGCACTGAATCGAAGATCGCGAACAGGCCCGGACGCAACAGGACGCCTTCCGGCAGATCGAGATCGTCCGGCGGCATGTTCGGCAGATGCTCCATCTGCCGGACCATGTCATAGCCGAGATAGCCGAAGACGCCGCCCACCATCGGCGGGACGCCCTCGGGCAGCGTCATCCGCGCCGCCGCCATCATGTCGCGCAGTCGGTCCAATGGACGACCATCCTGCGCCACGAAACCGTTTCCGCCTTCGCGCTCGGGCGCATTGTCGACCGCGCTCGCGCCGTCGTGGCAACGCCAGACCATGTCGGGACACAGGGCGATCACGGAATACCGCCCGCGCGCAGCGCCGCCTTCCACGCTTTCAAACAGAAGACGATAGGACGGATGCGGAAACGCCGCCGCAAGACGCAGATAGGCCGAAACCGGCGTCAGCAGATCCGCCGCCGCCGTGACGTGAACCAGCCCGCGCTCGCCTCGCGCCCAGGCCTTGGCGATCTGGTCCGCGTTCACTGCGCGGCCCCTGCCGCCTGCGGGCCGGACTGCTGAACGACCGCGTCAAGCGCGTGGAAGTTGATGTCGGGACGCGTGGTCTGTTCCAGCCCCGCGACATAGGCCATCGGCACATCGGACTGAACGGACTGGTCGAGCGAATTGCCGATCTGCTGCCGGATCGCCGTCAGTTCGGCGGCAGGTGCATCCGAGTATGCGGTGACGGCCGCGACATAGAACGCACCGTCGGCTTCGACCATGGCGGCCTGCCCCGGCTTCATGGCGAGGATCGCACGAAGCACATTCTGCGACAGGTTGGGATCGGGACGCATCCGCGAAATCGTGAGGTCGCGTGAGATCGAGAGCCCGCTGCTGTCGCCGGTGGAGGCCGTATCCACGAGCCTGCCCTGCCGCCCCGCGAGCAGGAGAGCCGTCGCATGCCGGTTCGCGGCATCACGACGGGCATCTTCCTGCCAAGCCGAAAGGACGCGATCGCGCACCTGATCGAACGGCAGCAGCGTGCCGGGCGAAACCTCGTCGACCACGACGGCAAACGATGCATTGCCGGGTCCCTGCACGACGGTCGGCCGGGCATGCAGATCCTGCGAGAAGATCCGGCTGACGATGGCCTGCCGCAGCGCCGTATCGCCCGGGATAGGCGCGGGCGTGCCGTCATGGGTATTGCCGTTCGCATCGAGCGCACCGGCCGCCGCAACCGCGCCGAGATTGTCCGGAATGGCCTCGAGCGTGTCGGACCCGGCAACCGCATCCTCGAATTGCTGCGCCCGCGCATGCAGAAGACCCGGTGCCTGCTGCTTCACGATCTCGTCGTGCAGACCCTGTCTGGCGTCCTCGAAGCTGGTGTCGTGTGGTGCCGCAATGCTCGACACCTTGAACACGAGCCAGCCGGTCTCCGATTTGACGGGGCCTTGCACGGTACCGGCCTGCGCCTTGAATGCCGCGGCAGCCAACTCGGGGTTCGGGATGTCGGTCTGGCGGGCATTGGGGAAATCGACCGTGGCGCCGTCATGGGCATCGGCTTCGATCTTCGACCAGTCTGCTCCGCCCTGCCACTCGGCCGCGATCGCGCGGGCACGTGCCTCGCTCGGCATCGTTGCTACCTGAAGGCTGCGCGTCTCGGGTACGTGGAAACGGCGCGTCTGGAAATCATACAGCCGGCGGAGATCGGCATCAGGCGTCTCGATGCTGCGCGCAACCGAGTCCAGCGTCAGCGCAACGATCTTGGCATGACGATATTCGGTCGTACGGAACGCCCAGGGGTGATTGTCATAGAAACGGCGCAGCTGAGCATCGCTCGGCGTCGCCGTGATCGGCGTCTGGTCAGGGCTGACCTTCACCATGTCCACGTGGCGGATCCGCGTATTGAAGGCGATCAGCCTGTCGACCATCCCGGCCGGCGCGTGTGCCGCGTTCCCGATGCCATCCAGCAGGCCGCGGACTGTCAGATCGTCACGCACCTGCTCGATCAGCGTGCGTTCCGTCATGCCGATCTGGCTCAGACGCTGATTGAACAGGGCGCGGTCGAACTGGCCGTTCGGTCCCTTGAAGAAGGAATACGAGTAGATCTCGTCCCTCACCAGCGCGTCAGGTGCCTTCATCCCGGCCTTCTGGGCCGCGAGCAGCACCTCGTTCTGCGTCACGAACTGCTGAAGCACCTGGCGTGCCGCCTGCGCACGGGCCGCCTCAGGCAGTTGTGATGGGTCCGACAGGCCCATCTGCCGTGCAGTCTGTGGCAATTGATTGCGAAGCGCGCCGGCGATCTGCTCGGCCGTCACCTTGCGCTTGCCGATCTTTGCGACCGTATCGGGGTTGGAGCCGGAGAAATTCGTGAACACATCTCCCATGCCCCATCCCACGAGTGCCAGGAACAGAAGGAACGCGATGGCGCGGCCGGCACGGGAATCGACGAAGACGCGGCGCAGGTAGGAAATCATGGCGCTCCGGAAGCGGGCTGGATGAAGGACGTGAACAAGGCCGTGGAACCGGCGCTCAGGCGGCGCACCATATTGATCGGGCATGGCGCACACAAGCGCGGCACCGAGGCTCTGTGCCCCTACCCCGCATGCGGCCGGGAGGCTATCACAGGGCACGCTGAACGGATGATGTCGCCCGCGCCGGGCGTTCGGAGGAAAGGATGACGATGCGCAGGCGTCTCGTGGTCGGCAACTGGAAAATGCATGGGCTTTGCGCCCAGTCCGCGGCTCTTGCCCGGGGCGTGCGCGACGGTGCGCGTGCCTTGGCGCATGCCCAAGGGATGCGCGCGGCCGAAATCGTGCTGTGCCCACCATTCACGCAACTGACCAATGTTCACCGGTTGCTGGTGGATGCATCGGGTGATGCCCGATCACCGTCAAATGAGACGACCCTGGCTCCGGGCCAGGTCGGCCTTGGCGCGCAGGACTGCCATGTCGGCTCCTTCGGTGCCTACACCGGCGACGTGTCGGCCGCGATGCTTGCGGACGTCGGCGCGACGCACGTTATTCTCGGTCATTCCGAACGACGGCTGGGTCATGGCGAGATCGACAGCCTCGTCCGGGACAAGGCGGCATCGGCGATGGAAGCGGGCCTGACGCCAATCATCTGCCTGGGCGAGACCCAAAAGGAGCGCGAAGCGGGACAGGCCACGGCGCGCGTTTCGTCGCAGATCATGCGCTCGGTGCCGGACGGCTTTGCCGGTGTGATCGCCTACGAGCCGATCTGGGCGATCGGAACCGGGGCCGCGGCGACGCTGGACGACATCGCGGCGATCGCAGCACCGATCCGGACCGCCCTGCGCGAGCGCCTTGGCCCGGCCGGTGATGACGTCCGCCTGCTTTACGGCGGTTCGGTCACGCCCAAAGAGGCGCCCGGCATTCTGGGGCTCGGCGCCGTCGACGGCGTTCTCGTAGGCGGTGCGAGCCTTCAGATCGAGAAGTTCCTGGCCATTGCGGAGGCGGCCGGGCAGGCATGACGAATGCCATGATGACGCGCCGCGCTTGAAACGCCTCGGACGATCGGGCATACGCGAAGCCCCTTTCAACGGATCGATTTCATGACCACCGTCCTGCTCGTCATCAACCTGTTCGTCACCATCGCCCTGATCGGCGTCGTGCTGATCCAGCGCAGCGAAGGCGGCGGCCTCGGGATCGGCAGCAGTCAGGGCATGGGTGCCTTCATGGGCGGTCGCGGCACCGCGAACCTCCTGACGCGCACGACCTCCGTTCTGGCTGGCGTGTTCATGGTGCTGTGCCTGGTGCTCGCGGTCATGAACCGCGGCGCATCGTCGGGCGTCGGCGGTCACGACATCCTCGGAAGCCCGCCCCCGAGCCAGCCCGCAACACCTGCGACCCCGGCCCAGCCTGCCGCTCCCGCACAGCAGCACTAAGACACCACTCTTCATCGTTCCATCGGGCGGCGATCCGTTGTAGGAGAGCCGTCCATGACGCGGTTCGTATTCATCACCGGCGGTGTGGTCTCCTCTCTCGGCAAGGGCATTGCTTCGGCTGCCCTCGCTGCCCTCCTACAGGCGCGCGGCTATTCAATCCGCATGCGCAAGCTCGATCCCTATCTGAACGTCGATCCGGGCACGATGAGCCCGTATCAGCACGGCGAAGTCTTCGTCACCGACGACGGCGCGGAGACGGATCTCGATCTCGGACATTACGAGCGCTTCACGGGCGTTCACGCCAAACGGGCGGACAACGCGACGACCGGGCGCATCTATTCCGACGTGATTGCGCGTGAGCGTCGTGGCGACTATCTGGGCGCCACGGTCCAGGTCATTCCGCACATTACGGACGCCATCAAGGATGCGATCGTCGCCGGCACGGACAACTACGATTTCGTCCTCGTCGAGATCGGCGGCACGGTCGGCGACATCGAGAGCCTCCCGTTCCTCGAATCGATCAGGCAGCTGCGCAACGATCTCGGTCATGACCAGACGATGTGCGTCCACCTCACCCTGCTGCCCTATATCCCGGCCGCCGGTGAACTGAAGACGAAGCCGACACAGCATTCGGTCAAGGAACTGCAGAACGTCGGCATTCAGCCCCAGATGCTGGTCTGCCGTTGCGACCGACCGATCCCCGAGAACGAACGCCGCAAGATCGCGAGCTTCTGCAACGTCCGCCCGCAGGCCGTCATTGCGGCCCTGGACGTCGATACGATCTATGCCTGCCCGCTGTCCTATCATGCCGAAGGCATGGACAACGAGGTCCTGCGCCACTTCGGCCTGGACGCGAGCGGACCTGTCGACCTGTCCCGCTGGGAGCGGATCGTCAACACGCTGCGTCATCCGGAAGGCGAGGTGCGGATCGCCGTCGTCGGCAAGTACACGGCCCTGCTGGACAGCTACAAGTCGCTGACCGAAGCCCTGCTCCATGGCGGGATCGCCAACGGCGTCCGCGTAAAGCTCGACTGGGTCGAATCGGAAGTTTTCGAGAAATCCGAGACGGCGCTCGAACAGCTTGCCGATGCGCATGGCATTCTCGTGCCGGGCGGATTCGGAGAGCGTGGTTCGGAGGGCAAGATCGAGGCTGTCCGTTTCGCACGCGAGCGGCAGATCCCATTCCTCGGCATCTGCTTCGGCATGCAGATGGCCGTCATCGAATGCGCCCGCTCACTTGCCGGACTGCCGAAGGCATCGTCGACCGAGTTCGGTCCGACCGACGAACCGCTCGTCGGCCTGATGACGGAGTGGGCCCGCGGCAACGAGATGCTGCGTCGTCGTGAGAACGGCGAGCTGGGCGGTACAATGCGCCTCGGTGCATACCCCGCGAAGCTCGCCGAAGGATCGCGTGTCGCCGAGATCTATGGCTGCACGGAAATCCGCGAACGGCATCGCCATCGCTATGAGGTCAACGTCCACTATCGCGAGAAGCTTGAAGCAGTCGGCCTGAAGTTTTCCGGCATGTCACCGGACGGTGTGTTGCCCGAAATCGTGGAATATGCCGATCATCCATGGTTCGTGGGCGTGCAGTATCACCCCGAACTGATGTCCAAGCCGTTCGACCCGCACCCGCTGTTCGCGGGCTTCGTGGCGGCGGCGGTGCGCAAGGCGCGACTGGTATGAGCGAATTTTCAATCGGCGACCTCCGGATCGGGAACGCACTGCCGTTCACTCTGATTGCCGGACCCTGCCAGATCGAATCCGAAAGCCATGCGATCGAGATGGCTTCGGCTCTTCATGAGCTGTGCCAGGATCTCGGCATCGGGCTGATCTACAAGTCGTCCTACGACAAGGCGAACCGGACTTCGGTATCGGCCGCGCGCGGCGTCGGAATGGACCGTGGCCTCACCATTCTCGCGGGCATTCGCGAACGGTTCGGCATCCCTGTGCTGACCGACGTGCATGCGCCCGAACAGTGCCGGATCGCGGCCCAGGCGGTCGACGTTCTGCAGATCCCGGCATTCCTGTGTCGCCAGACGGACCTCCTGCTTGCAGCCGGTGAGACGGGCGCTGCCGTGAACGTCAAGAAGGGCCAGTTCCTGGCGCCTTGGGACATGAAGAACGTTGCCGAGAAGATCACCTCGACCGGCAACAAGCGCGTTATGCTGTGCGAGCGTGGCACAAGTTTTGGCTACAACACCCTGGTCAACGACATGCGCGGGCTGCCGATCATGGCATCCACTGGCCACCCTGTCGTCTTTGACGCGACGCATTCCGTGCAGCAGCCCGGCGGCCTTGGTGGTGCAACAGGCGGTCAGCGCGAGTTCGTGCCGGCACTGGCCCGCGCGGCGCTCGCGATCGGCATCGCAGCCCTCTTCGTCGAGACGCATCAGGATCCCGACCATGCGCCGAGCGATGGTCCGACCATGCTGCCGCTCGCGCAGATGCGTGGGCTTCTCAGCCGCCTCAAGCCGTTCGATGTGCTCGCGAAATCGGCGGACTGACCGTTTCATTTTCAGTGACTGGTGCGCTACCGGACGCGTGCAGACATGCAACGCGCCTCGGGCGCAATGCTGGCCGGAGCTGCATGAGGCGGTGGCCGTCTGACGGCCGCCGCCAGTGCGCCGGGCCGACTTTTCCAAGCCTACTGAACCTTTTCTGCAGATCCACGGTCAGCGCTCTTCGAGGCAGGAGAAGCTGGCCGGGACGTCTTGTTCCGACTTGCCCGGCGTTTCCTGTCAGCTGCCTAGTGGCGTGGGCGCGAGCAAAGACGCCGCAAGTGACAGGCAGACGATCGTCGTCAGCACCATGCGCAGCCGCAGATAGCCGGCCGGGAGCGCGCCGCTTTTCCCCGCCGTCCGCTCGACGGCGTAGGTCGCGATGAAGCCCATGATCTCGATGAGCACGCCGACACGAAAATCGTGTGTCGTTCCGATATAGACCGCAATCCAGGCAACGAGAGACGGACAGACGCCAAGCAGCAGCCGAAGCGAATCGATTCGGGCCGCGCCGGGCACGACGATCGCTTTCTGCTCGAGGGCCAGCCCCCAGTGCACGGCACCCAGAAACGACAGGATCGCACCGCCATAGGCCAGCATGGCTGCGCCCAGATGCGGCACGGGCTTGAACGAACCGAACAGAAGCATGGCAAGCGCGATCAGCACGAACGGGACGAGCCCGCCGAGACCGAGCACGTAGGCGAGAAGTGGCAGGCGCTTCATGAGGATGAGTGTCTCCAGGCGGACAGGCCGCAGCATGGCCGGGCAAAGCAATACGTTATCGCGAGGGCTTTACGTTTGGAAACGCCTTCGGGTTGACAGAACGCCCGCGCGGACGCCCTCTGTGCGCCGAAAAGGTGCCCGTTCGGGCTGCCGATCGCCTTGCCCCACACCTCCACGGCTGGAGACCCAACATGAGCGCCATCGTCGATATCACCGCCCGCGAAATTCTCGACAGTCGCGGCAATCCGACCGTCGAGGTCGAGGTCGAACTGTCTTCCGGTGCGGTCGGCCGCGCCGCCGTCCCGTCCGGTGCTTCTACCGGCGCGTATGAAGCGGTGGAACTGCGCGATGGTGACAAGTCGCGTTACGGTGGCAAGGGCGTTCTGAAGGCCGCGAGCTTCGTCGAAGGGGAAATCCTGGAGACGCTGCAGGGCGCGGAATCCGAAGACCAGATCGCCATCGACAACGCGATGATCGACCTCGACGGAACGCCCAACAAGTCCCGTCTCGGTGCCAATGCCATTCTCGGCGTGTCGCTAGCGGTCGCCAAGGCGACAGCGGAAGAGCTTGGCGTGCCGCTCTATCGGTATGTCGGCGGTGTCTTTGCCCACACCCTTCCGGTGCCGATGATGAATATCGTCAACGGCGGTCAGCACGCGGACAATCCGATCGACATCCAGGAATTCATGATCCAGCCGGTCGGCGCGCCGACGATCATGGACGCCGTCCGCATGGGCTCGGAGATCTTCGCACAGCTCAAGAAGGGTCTGGCCGCCGCCGGGCTCAACACGAATGTCGGTGACGAGGGCGGCTTCGCCCCTAACCTCGCGTCGGCAGACGAGGCGCTGGGCTTCATCATGAAGTCGGTCGAGGCCGCCGGCTATCGTCCGGGTGACGACGTGACGCTGGCGCTCGATTGCGCCGCGACCGAATACTACAAGGGCGGCCGCTACGTGATGGAAGGCGAAGGCAAGACCTACGACTCGTCCGAAATGGTCCGTTACCTCGAGGGGCTCACGCAGCGCTTCCCGATCGTGTCGATCGAGGATGGCCTTGCGGAAGATGATTGGGACGGCTGGGCCGAGCTGACGCAGGTTCTCGGCAAGAAGGTCCAGCTCGTCGGCGACGATCTGTTCGTGACCAACCCCGAGCGTCTGCGTCGCGGGATCAAGGCGGGCGTCGCCAATGCCCTTCTGGTCAAGGTCAACCAGATCGGCACCCTGACCGAGACGCTGGAAGCCGTCGAGACCGCTCACAAGGCGGGCTATGCCTGTGTCATGAGCCATCGTTCCGGCGAGACTGAGGATTCAACGATCGCCGATCTCGCGGTCGCGACGAACTGCGGCCAGATCAAGACCGGCTCGCTCTCGCGTTCGGATCGGACGGCCAAGTATAACCAGCTGATCCGCATCGAGAACCAGCTGGCGACGGCAGCACAGTATGCGGGCCGTACCATCCTGCGCGGTTCCTGACGCCAGGCCCCGCCGACTCGTGTCGGCGGGGCTCTTCCCGAACTCAGCGTGTCGTGCGGTCCAGGCGCAGCGTCATGCAGTACGCACCGCCACCTGACATCATGAAGGGCGTCAGCTCGACGCCGTGAACGGTGTAACCGCGCGCTTCCAGCCGTGCGCGCAACGATGCGGCCGGTTCTGCCATGATCACCTGATCGTCGAACGCGACCGCATTGACGCAGAAGCGCGCGGCATCCTCGTCAGTCGCGACGATGCGCATCGATTCCGGCACGATGGCAGCGATCCGCGCCTGTGTCGCATCATCGAAGGCGGGCGGATAATAAAGGATCTCGCCGCGCGGCAGGACGTGGAAGCAGGTGTCGAGATGGTAGAATCGCTCGGTATGCAGCCGGAGCGGTTCCACGCGTATCGAGAAGAGCCTGCTGACGGCTTCGATGCTGGCCTCGTCAGACCGCTGACCGAACCCACCCCAGGCACATCCGCGCGTCTGGTCCCAAAGGCAGTCCCCTGCCCCTTCCTGCAGAACATGGTCTGGAAGCTCCGCCACATTCCGCAGGACGCCGTCTTTCACAAGTCTGCGAAAGATCGTGCGGAAGCGTTCCGTCTCGCCCTGTCTCTGCGGAAAGCGGAAATGAGGCGGCACCGCCTTGCCGTCGAATACGATTCCGCCATTGGCCGGAAACACCATGTCAGGCAGCCCGGGCGCTCCATCTTCAACGATGATACGTGCGCCGGCGCGCTCCAGCGCCGCCTTCAGGTCGTTGAAAGACCGTCGGGCACGGTCGGCAAATCCATCTGGATCGCGTGCCCAGGCGTCAGGCTGCATCCATGGATTGATGGCATAGCTGACGTCGTAGTGCGTCGGGTCCACAAGCAGGAAGGTCGGCGCCATTGAGGATTCCTTTACCACAGACAGGCCATGAGCCCCTTGCTGGTGTCTTTGCACGCATGGCCGCGCCTCGCCACACAGCCGGGCATGAACTTCCTGCAACGCCATGATTGTTTCCGATGCACGAAATCGGTTACCAAGATTCAAACCTGATCAACTGGCCCGGGACTGTTCGGGCTGAACGGAGCCCTGATCCTGTGCGCGTGATCCGTTTCATTCGGCGTGCCGTCAAGGCAGCCATCCCGCCTGTCCTGTTTCTGACGCTGGCCGGCTATTTCGGCTGGAACGCAACCCAGGGCGCGCACGGCATGAATGCCTATC
Source organism: Tanticharoenia sakaeratensis NBRC 103193 (assembly GCF_000963885.1). GTDB lineage: Bacteria > Pseudomonadota > Alphaproteobacteria > Acetobacterales > Acetobacteraceae > Tanticharoenia > Tanticharoenia sakaeratensis. The sequence continues at coordinate 137,654 of NZ_BALE01000009.1, read as the reverse complement.
ATCAGCAACTCGTCCTGAAGGATCAGGCCATACAGTCACAGAAGGATTCGCTGGCCGAGCGCGACGTATGGACGCGGAGGGTCACGTCCCTGAAAGAGCGTGCGCTTGACGGCGATACGCTCGACGAACGGTCCCGGGCGATGCTCAACTTGGCGCGCTCAGGAGATCTGGTGGTTCCCTACGGCCCGCACGACAAACTCTACTGACAAAAAAAGCGGCCCCTGAGGGCCGCTTTTTTCATTTCGCGTTGTAGCGAAGATCTTACTTGATCTTCGCTTCGCGGAACGCAACGTGCTTGCGCACGACGGGATCGTACTTGCGCACTTCCATCTTGCCCGTCGCCGAACGTGCGTTCTTCTTGGTGACGTAGAAATAGCCCGTATCCGCGGAGGACACGAGGCGGATCTGGATGACGTTGGTCTTTGCCATGATACCCTGCCTGCTGTCGCGACTGGCCGCCTCGTGAGTTCGCGACCGCCTTGCTCTGATCGGCGCGCAAAATGCTCATTCTGCGGAGAAACGTCAAGGTCTTTACGTTCCCTGCTCCTGAGGCCTTGAAAAACAACAATCTTCCCGGTGATTCCGCTTGCGGAGGCCTGGTTTGGAACCTATGTAGAACGCACGGATTTGATTTGTTCTATTGTTTCCGATTCGCCAAGATCTGAAAAGGATCGTCATGCTTACCAGAAAACAGCATCAGCTTCTGCTGTTCATCGACGATCACCTTCGCCGCACCGGATTCTCGCCGTCCTTCGACGAGATGAAGGATGCGCTGGATCTGCGCTCGAAGTCGGGTATCCATCGCCTGATCTCGGCTTTGGAAGAGCGCGGCTTCCTGCGCCGCCATCACCATCGTGCGCGAGCCCTGGAGGTCGTGCGCATGCCGAACCAGACCGGGCTCGCCACGCCATCGACGACGGCCGCAGATCCTTTTGTGCCGACGATCATTCCTGGCGGCCGTGCGGTTCCCGTGGCGGCACCGCGGGCGGATGCTCCGGCGACCTCGCTGCCCTTGTTCGGCAAGATCGCGGCAGGTCTGCCGATCGAGGCGCTGCGCGACGCGAACACGCATGTGCATGTGCCGACGGACATGCTGAGTGCGGGCGACCACTATGCCCTCGTCGTCTCTGGCGACTCCATGATTGAGGCTGGTATTCTAGATGGGGATATCGTCATCATCCGGCAGGACGACGTGGCCGAGACGGGTCAGATCGTGGTCGCGTTGATCGACGGTCAGGAAGTCACGCTCAAGCGGCTCCGACGCCGTGGCAGCACGATTGCCCTTGAGCCCGCGAATCCGAATTATGAAACACGTATCGTCCCGGCGGATCGCGTTCAGATCCAGGGACGGCTGGTGGGCCTGTTTCGCCAGTATTGATCCACGTGCTGGACATGTCCTGCCCTGTCAGGACAACGTTCGCATTCGTGCTGTAGATGTCACCTGACGTGCGGGCTCAGTTTTTCCACTTCGCCACGCGGGCGTCGTCCGACTCGTATGCCTCAACCCAGCGCACGGTGCCATCAAGGTAGCGTTCCCGCTTCCAGAACACGGCTTCGGTCTTGAGATGGTCGATCAGGAACGCGACGGCATCAAGGGCTGACTGGCGGTGCCGTGAGGCGGCGAGAACCAGAACAATGGCCTCTCCCGGCGTGAGCGTTCCATAGCGGTGTATGACCAGACCGCCTTGGAGAGGAAAACGCGCCTCGGCGTTGCGCGCCAGTTCGGCGATACCGGTCTCGGTCATGCCTGGATAGTGTTCGAGGGTCAGATCACGAAGGCCGCCCTCTCCTCTGACAATGCCGACGAATGAGGCAATGGCCCCCGCCTCGCCACAGCGCTCGGCCAGAAGCGCGCATTCCGCCGCCATGTCGAACGGCTCCGACTGTATGCGGGTCGTGATGACGTCTGTCACGGCATCAACCTCCCGTCACAGGAGGAAAGATCGCCAGTTCGTCCCCGTCTGCAAGCAGCGCTGTACGGGTCGCAAAACGCTGGTTTATCGCGTAGCGGGCACGTGGAAAGTCAAGGAGAGCGGATGCAAGTGTACTGTCCTGCTCCACGAGCGCATCGATCGCCGCGCCTGCCGTCGTGACGTCCGCGATGTCCCTGTCCTCGGCTTCACGTCCGAGTCGATCCCGGAGTGCTCCGAAATAGCGAAGGGTCAGACGCATGATATCGCGCTCGCTTCCTAATGCCCCGGTGCTGCAGGCGCATGATGAACGACCCGAACGCTACCATCCGGCGCGATCAATGTATCCGTGCCATCTCCGTTGGGAATCGTGATAGTGCCGGTACGAGGTTTCGCACCGTATTTCGCCGCGTTGTCTTCCTCGTGGTTCGGCAGAGCCGTGGAAGAACCACTATCCGAGAAGTCCCGGACGCCGTGGTGAACGCCATCCTGCTCGCCAGCACTCATCGAGCCGCCCTCTTCAAGCTGCGCTCCGCCGAGTTCTGCGCCGCCATAGAAAGTCGCCGGATTACCGATTTTGCCCGCCAGGCCGTGATCGCCTTCGACGTCACTCAGGCTCGGCAGTGCCTGAGGGGGGCCGGGCCAGATGTTTCCACCCACGGGCAGAATCGGCAGTGCCTGCACGTTGCCGCCAGTGGCGCGGACCATATTTTCGGCATCGCCTGTCGGAGCATTCGGATTGGCGCCGGGGAGCGTCAGCGTGTCATGCCAGAATTTTCCAAACCCCGAGCAGCCGCTCAGGGCCAGAACCGCGATCAGCTGAACAGCTCCGCGACCAGCCAAACGACAGGATCGTTTCATTCAATGCTCCCGTCTGCATGCGCAGGACGTCCATAGCCGGTCGCCCGCCAACGCACCACCTGCCCGGCAGGCCACGATTGCATGCGGGTCATCATTCATGTCCGAACTGTGCCCATCCTGTGACAGTGCCGCAAGAGGGCATGAAATCGGTTAAGCCTTTGCGAACGCCGGACCAATCTCGGGACACCAGGCTAGCGTTCAGGGAGCGGCCTTCGGCGTGCCGGGCGTTGCAGGCGCCGCATGGCTTGCCGTCATGCGGGTAACGCCCTTCACCAGATAATCCCAACCCGTCAGCACCGTCGGGATGGCCGAAATCCAGAGCAGAAGCACACCGAGGCCTGCGATCGGGAGCATCGGCAGCCTGATCAGGGCTGCCGTCCGGTCCCCGGCCAGCAGCATCCCGATGGCCACCATCTGAATACCGGTCTTCCACTTGGCGAGACGCGAAGACGGGAGTGTCGCATGCTGGGAGGCCATGTATTCGCGCAGGCCGCTGACCAGGATCTCGCGCAGCAGGATCACGATGGCGGCAAAAAGGGCGCCCCAGTGCAGGCGTCCGTAGCCGGCCAGCGTCAGTAGCAATGCGCCGACAAGCAGCTTGTCGGCAATCGGATCCATCATCCTGCCGAGGTCGGAATACTGATGCCAGCGGCGCGCAAGCATCCCATCCAGATAATCGGTGATGCAGGCGGCGGTATAGATGACGCAGGCCAGTGCATCGGTCTCGGCGTGGCCCACGGCGACAAGCCCGACCAGAAGCGGAATGGATCCGATCCGCATCAGTGTCAGCACGTTGGGCAGGTCCGTCAGCATGGGAGCGACCCTAAAGCAGTTGATCCATCTCCGATATGCGCAAGAACGCGACCCAGACGTGTTATTTCCATGACATGACGAAGGCGCGGGTCACTTTCCCGTCGTTTCACGGGCCCAGTCCGGATGAAACCGCCCGTAGATCGCCCTTGCGGTCTCGATGCTGATCCCCGGCACGTCCGCCAACTCCTGCAGACCTGCCTGCTTCACGCCGCGTGCGGACCCGAAATGATTGAGGAGCGCACGCTTGCGCGATGCCCCGATCCCCGGCACGTCGTCCAGCTCCGAACGCGTGATGGCTTTCGAGCGGCCTGCCCGGTGCGTCGTGATCGCGAAGCGATGCGCTTCGTCGCGCAGGCGCTGCAGGTAATACAGGACGGGATCGCGTGGCGGGAGCTGGAATGGCTCGCGGCCGTCGGTATGGAACCATTCACGGCCAGCGTTGCGATCGGGGCCCTTCGCGATCGCCACCAGCTTCACGTCCGTCACACCCAGATCGTCGAGAACGGCCCGCACCGCGTTGTATTGGCCAAGGCCGCCGTCGATCAGCAGCAGGTCGGGCCAGTCCTCCGGCCGCTCCGCATCGGGATCGTCGGCTCGGGCGCGGGCCATCTTGCCGAAACGGCGCTCCAGAACTTCCCGCATCATGCCGAAATCGTCTCCGGGCGTGATCCCCGAGCGAATGGCGAACTTGCGATATGCGCGTTTGACGAACCCCTCGGGCCCACCCACGACCATCACGCCATATGCGTTCGTCCCCATGATGTGGGAGTTATCGTACGTCTCGATCCGGGTCGGCACATCCGCCAAATCGAATACGGCAGCAATGCCTTCGAGGAGTTTGCGCTGGCCCGCACTTTCCGCGAGACGCCGCTCCAGGGCTTCCCGCGCGTTGAGGGCCGCGTGATCCACCACCTCGCGTTTCTCGCCACGTTGCGGACGCAGAATCTCCACCTTGCGTCCGCGCCGGATGGCCAGCGCCTCCTGAATCAGCTCCGCCTCGGTCGGGTCTTCGTTGACGAGAATCAACGGCGGAGGCGGCTTGTCGTCGTAAAACTGGCCGATATATGCCGACAGGATGTCTCCGGCCGTCTCCTCGTCAGTGTGATGCGGGAAAAAGGCGCGGTTGCCGTTGTTCCGCCCGCCCCGGATGAAGAAGACCTGAATGCAGGCCTGTCCGGCCTGCTGCCAGACTGCGATCACGTCCGCGTCGTCGATAGTGGCCGGATTGACCGTGTTGGAATTCTGCATGGACGCGAAGCCGCGGATGCGGTCGCGAATCACCGCCGCCCGTTCGAACTCTAGGGATTCAGATGCGCGCTCCATCTCGGCGGCGAGCTGCGTCTGCACTTCGGTATTCTTGCCGGACAGGAACAGGCGCGCCTGTTCGACGAGATGCGCGTAATCGCCTTTCGAAATTCGATCCACGCAGGGACCCGAGCAGCGGCGGATCTGATACAGCAGGCAAGGCCGTGTCCGGCTGCTGAAGACGGAGTCGGAGCATGAGCGAAGAAGAAAAGTCCGCTGCACCAGATTGAGCGTCTGGTTGACCGACCAGGCAGACGCGAACGGCCCCCAGTACGTCGCCCCTTTGACCGGCTTCCCACGCTGCTTTGTGATCTGCGGGAAGGCATGATTCTCGCTCAGCATCAGCCACGGATAGGTCTTGTCGTCGCGCAGCAGAATGTTGAAGCGCGGACGCATGCGCTTGATGTAGTTCGCCTCGAGCAGCAGGGCGTCGGCTTCAGTATGGGTCGTGACGATCTCGACCGACACCGTCAGCGACACCATCCGCCGCAGCCGCTCAGGCAGGCGTGAGACATGCGTGTAGGACGTGACGCGCTTCTTCAGGCTGCCGGCCTTGCCGACGTACAGAACGTCTCCCTTGGCACCGATCATGCGATAGACGCCCGGCGAGAACGGGATGACCTTCAGGGCTTCGCGGATCGCCTCGGCGCCGACAACCGATGGCGGATTTTGGTCATAATCCGTCATGACGATGCCCTCGAATGCGTCACCGTTTCATCCACCGAAGCTGTGGACAAGTCTGTGGGGTTTAAGGTGACAGATTGATGACGGGCGCTGTTTTCTTGCCTCGACATCAAGTTGCCTATTTTTTGAGCAGAATGATCCAACATACTGTTTTTATTTATCTTTGCCTTGGGCACCCAAACGACGTCTGACCGAATCGGCGCAAAACGCTGGAAACAAACGAAGTCAATCCCGCGGGCACCACACTGGTGGACAAAATTCCCGACAAACTTTGCCGTGTGGCTCGACGAACGCAGTCGGTGTGGTCGCGTTTCGTTCGTATGAGGGCGTTCCTATGCCTGCCCTGCATGCTCCTCGGCACGCTTCAGCCGGTCGAGGAAGTTGCCGCCGCAGATTGCCGCTAGTTCCGTGTCATCAAAGCCGTGAGCCCGCAATGCTTCCAGGACACGTGGTGTCTCCTGCGCATTGCGCCACCCGTCGATGCCGCCGCCGCCATCGAAATCGGACGAGATGCCGACATGATTAATGCCGATCCGGTCCGCGACGTAGGCAACGTGCCGGACAAAATCCACGAGCGTGCCGCCACCGCCCTTGCGCAAGAAACTCGGCATCGCCGTGATCTGGATCAGGCCGCCACTTTCGCGAAGCATGTCGAGCTGTCCGTCATCCAGATTGCGCGGGTGATCGCAAAGCGCACGTGCACACGAGTGGGATGCGACGATCGGCACGGCCGATGTTTCGACCGCCTGTACCATCGTGTCGCGTGACGCATGAGAGACGTCGACGAGAACGCCGTGCCGGTTCATCTGCAGGATCGTCTCGCGGCCCAGGACGGAGAGGCCCCGATGCAGGGTCGCGGCATCGCCCAGATCGGCTCGCGCGATTGCCGCATCGGCCAGTGCATTATGTCCGTTATGGGTCAGCGTCATGTAGCGAACGCCATATGTCCGCAATACCGCGACCCGTTCCGGCGCTTCGCCGATCGCATAGCCGTTTTCGACGGCCAGAATGATGGCGATTGCGCCCTGCGCACGGGCTGCGGCAATGGCGTTCGTACTGTCGCAGACGCTGACCGCGATCTGCGGTGCATCGGCAGGCCGGACTGCAATGTCACGGATCGTCGACAACATCGCCTGCACGCGCGCCCAGGCGGCCCGATGCCCATCCGCATCGCGCAATCCCTGCGGAATATAGGCGGCAAGACAGGCAGCCGAGACCGATCCTTGCGCAAGCTTCGGCAGATCGACCTGCCGCGCAGGCGTATCGCGCCACGCGTCACCGCGATCGGGCCAGGGAATGTCGATATGGCTGTCGAGAACGAAAGGCGCAGCGGCGTCCGGATGCAATGCGGTCATGACACCGGAGATTGGCGCAAATGCGTCCCGACACAAGGGGAACTCTGACCGAAGCGCCCTTGCACCACGAGCGTTCTGATTTCAAAACAGGCCATGCGCCTGATCACCTGGAACATCAATTCGCTTCGTCTGCGGCTGCCCCTGCTCGCGCGACTCGTCGAGGAACACGCGCCGGACATCGTCTGCCTGCAGGAGACGAAGGTGCCGGATAACCTTTTCCCGGAGGATGCGATCCGGTCGCTTGGGTTCACCCATCGGGTCTATCGCGGCATGAAGGGTTACAATGGCGTCGCCATCCTCTCGCGCCGCCCCATCCAGCCGCTCGACCATGCGCCCGACTGGTGCGGCCGCACCGATTCGCGCCACGTCGCCTGCGCAATCGAGGCGGACGGTGGGCCGGTCATCCTGCATGACTTCTATGTCCCGGCAGGCGGTGACGAGCCCGATCCCGCGCTCAATGACAAATACGCCCACAAGCTTGCCTTCGTGGACGAGACAACCGCGTGGTTCCGGAACCATCCGCCACAGCGCAGCATTCTCGTCGGGGATCTCAACATCGCACCTTTGGAAAACGATGTCTGGAGCCACAAGCAGCTTCTCGGCGTCATCAGCCACACGCCGCCGGAAACGACGCGGCTCGAAGCCTGGTGTGCGAACGGTTTCGTCGACGTGATGCGCAAGACGGTGCCGGCTTCCGAGAAGCTTTATACGTGGTGGTCCTACCGGAACCGGGACTGGAAGGCTTCCAATCGCGGGCGACGTCTGGATCATGTCTGGATGACGCCGGATCTGCTGCCGCAGTATCGCGGCATGCAGGTGCTCCGGGACATGCGTGACTGGGCCAGTCCGTCAGATCATGTCGGTGTTATTGCCGACATTGACATCTGAGAGGGCGAGGCAGCCGGAAACGGCCGCCGCGAAGTGCAGATCAGACGCGAACCGGCTGCGTCGTAGCCAGCGGTGTTCCGGCAGGATCAAGTCGATAGCCGCCACCTTCCGTGAGAAGCAGACAGGCGCTTGTCGGGTTCGGCTCGATCTTCTGGCGCAGACGATAGATGTGGGTTTCCAGCGTGTGCGTCGTGACGGCCGCGTTGTAGCCCCACACTTCGTTCAGCAGCACCTGACGCGGGACCGGCTGCTGCCCGGCGCGGTACAGGAACTTCAGGATCGCGGCTTCTTTCTCGGTCAGACGGATCCGGCGGTTGCGAGTCGGTTCCTGAAGCAGCTTGGCGGAGGGCCGGAACACATACGGGCCGATCGCGAAGACCGCGTCCTCGCTGTTCTCGAAGATCCGCATCTGTGCACGCAGGCGCGCCAGCAGCTCGGCGATCCGGAAAGGCTTCGCGACGTAATCATTAGCGCCCGCATCCAGGCCGCGCACCACGTCCGCTTCATCATCAGACCCGGTCAGGATGATGATTGGCATCCGAATGCCCCGGCGGCGCAGTTCGGCGCAAAAGTCGCGGCCGTCCCCGTCCGGTAGCGTCACGTCCAGAAGAATGGCGTCGAAATGGGCGTCGGCGTTGTCGACGAGCTTCGTTGCTTCGGCAACGGAGGACGCTTCAACCGGCTCGAACTCACCTTCAAGACGCAACTGCTCGACAAGCAGGGTGCGGAGGGTTTCGTCATCATCGACGATTAGAACTGGGCGTGAACCTGCCATCGGATCTTCTTCTCGCTTGCGATTCCCGGACACGACATATCGCGCTGCATTCACGATGCGTGCCGGATGGCTTTGCCTATCTTCTACACTTGTGAAGCCAATCGTCCAGCACGCACAATGCTACCCTGCCCTGTTCCTGTTGCCTGCAAGACGCCAACGGAGTTGTCATGTCGTCTTCACAATCAATTGACCATCACTATACGGCATTGATCCGCGCCGACGGTAATGGAGCCGCCACGCTGTTCTTTCGTGACCGCCGATATCCGGCGTCCATAGGGCCGGCTCCGGTGACGCGCCACAAGCGTGAGGGCGATCATGCGACCCCTGTAGGCACGCTGCCGATCCGGCGCGTGTTCTATCGCGCGGATCGCACCGCGCGACCCGAAACAAGACAAGACATGCCCGTCGAACCTCTGGGACCAAACGATGGCTGGTGTGACGATCCATCGCATGAGGACTACAACACGCTTGTCACATTGCCGCATCCGGCGCGATGCGAAACCTTTTGGCGCGACGATGCGAGCTACGACATCGTCGCGAGCCTCGGCTGGAATGACGACCCGGTCGTTCCCGGGAACGGCTCGGCGATTTTCCTGCATCTGCCCACACGGTCCGGCGTGACAGAGGGCTGCATAGCGCTCGCAGAACCGGACCTGCGCGCGGTTCTGGCTGCGGGCCTCGTCAAACTTGTCGTTCAGGACTGAACCGGCATGCCTGCGGCTGCGTAGCACCAGAAGCCACGGTGCCCGAGTCGGTCTCCGAGTCCGATCTGCCCTGGCTGTGATCCACCTGTCCAGAATGGAGCCGATCATGCCCCTGACCACTTCCGGAACCGCCGCCTGTTCAAGCTGCAAGTTCTTCGATGCCGAGGGCGGAAACACGGCACTTGGCCTGTGCCGCTACAATCCGCCGATCAGCCAGCCCACCGGCGAGACGGCAGGCGTATGGCCCAAGGTGAATGCCATGGACTGGTGCGGCCATTTCGAACCGGCGACGACCTGACCGGTCTTCCCTCCTCCCTTCGAGGGGTCTGCACGCGAAAGCGTTGACCGGGTCGCGCGCTGTCGTTACTGATAGTCATTCTCATTTAGAGAGTGACGCAACGATGTACGACCTGATCGACCGACCCGTCCGTGATCTGCCGCCTTTCGAGCGGACGGTTCTGCTTGCGACCCGTCGATGGACCCATGCGCTGTCGCTCGCCGGGTCGGCGCCTTTGCATATCGGCGGGTCCGCGTTCTCGGATGTCATGACGCGCTTGCATGACGCATCGAGGATGACTTTGGTTATCCGCGCGCCGTGTCACGACGCAGTCGACGATGCCGAAGCAATCATCGTCAATCTGTGGCGTCTGGTCCGGGATGGTCACACGATGCAGGCACGGCGCATTGCCGCAGATCTCATCGGAGACGCCTCCGACGGCATGCTCCGCGCCATCCGGCGCGCCATTCCCGCCCTGTAACTAACGTTCGATCCACGTCCTCGGTCTCACGCGGGCGCGTGCATCGAGATCTGCAGGTCGCCCGGCATGGGTTGCACAACGCCGTTGTCCTCGGCGGAGCGGAAAAAAATACCGACGCCCCGTCGCACGATCATGAAATCGAGGCGGTTCTGGTCCGATCCGAACGGCTGCGGCTCGTTTTCCACGGTCGCGTGGCTGACGAAGCGCCAGCCCTTGTCGAACAGCGTCTCGATCAGCGTGTAATTCCAGGCGGGTTCACCCAGCAGCTTGCCGCGCGCGTCACGCGTCAGGCCATGATAAAGGTCGAGCCGCGCGACACCGGGGCTGATCTGGAACACGCGCTGGCGCCCGAAATGCGGCGCCACATGGGCGCACACCATGCCGTTGTAGATACCGTCCGCAGTCGTCGCGATCAGATAGTCGGCGGGACGTTCCTCGAGCATCTCCTGCCCATGCTGCGACAACACCTCGGCCCGCAGGACCGGGAGCGAGCGACGCGTGGCGGCGATCAGTGAAGAAGCCTTCGCATCGACCATCACGACAGGCACGCCTTCTCCATACAGGCAGCTCCCGAGGTCGATCGACCAGGGAGAGGCTCCGACGATGGCGAGCGCCATTTCGTCGGACAGGGTGAGCTTGAGGTAGCGCGCGAGCGGCCGGAGCGAGAACCCGTGCACGATCATCGTGGTTGCGATGACCGCGAACACGGCAGGCGTGATGAGCTCGGCGCTCTTGAACCCAGCATCATAGAGCCGGATGCCCGCAACGCCCGCGACGGCCGCTGCCACAATACCGCGGGGCGCGATCCAGCCGACAAATACCCGCTCCTGCCAGGTCAGGCCGCTGCGCAGGGTCGCGAGATAGATCCCCAAAGGCCGGACGACGAACAGGACCGTCAGCGTCAGTAGCGCGATCGGGATCGAAAGCCGCTCCAGCACCGCGCGATGAAGATCGGCGGTCAAAAGGATGAACAGCATCGACACCAGAAGGACGACAAGCGATTCCTTCGTGCGGCGCAGTTCCGCCACACCCGGTACGTGCAGATTGGTCAGCGCCATGCCGAAGACGGTGGCGCCCATCAGGCCGGCGCCTTCCATGCCCAGATTGCAGATCGAGAAGATCGACAGCGCGAATGCGATCAGCACCGGCATCTTGAGGATCTCGGGCATGAGATCGCGCTCGAACAGATAGCGGATCAGATAGGCCGGCGCGATGCCGAGCGCCACGGCTTCGGCACTGCTGGCCAGCATCTGCGGCACGGCATGCAGCAGCGAGATGCCGGAGCCGAACTTGGCCTGCGCCGCCAGAACCTGCAGCACCACGGTTGCAAGAATCGCGCCGATCGGGTCGTTCGCGATGGCTTCCCATCGCAGGAACGACGCGACACGGGGCTTCAGTTTGGTGTGGCGCAGCAGCGGCAGGACTACGGTCGGTCCGGTCACGGTGATGATGGCGCCGAATAGCGCGGACGAACCCCACTCGAGATGGCCCACAAGATGGGCGGCCAGCGTGCCCAGCACCCAGCTGATCGGCAGCGCGACCAGCGTCAGACGCATCACCCCCTCGCCCGCCTCCCGCAACTGCCGGAAGTCGAGCGCCATGCCGCCCTCGAACACGATGATGGCGACCACCAGCGAGACCATCGGACGGAACATCGAGCCAAGGCTTGCCGAAGGATGCAGGATCCCGAGGCCGGGACCGAAAATCAGGCCTGCCGCAAACAGGAGAACGATGGCCGGCAGGCGAAAACGCCAGGCGACCCATTGCGCGAGCATGCCTGTGCCGAGCGTACTCAGCACGCCGATGACGATTGCTAATTCCATGTATTCAGAGTGCCCGGCTTGGTGGTGTCACGCCAGTCGCGCGTCATGCCGCTCGCTGAAGAACGCAGACGAAAAATCCATCCGTTTCATGCTGGGCCGGGGTCAGGGACACCATGCCGGCACCGTCGAGAGCCGCCGGCCAGTTCGGTCCGTCAACCGCCCCCATCGTGTAGTCAGGGCGCCGCGACAGGAACGCGCGTACCTGATCCGCATTTTCGGCGGCAAGCAGTGAACACGTTGCATAGACCAGTCGCCCGCCCGGACGGACGAGGCCTGCCGCGCGATCCAGAATCTCGGACTGCTTGACGCGCAGCTCCGCGAGATCGTTTTCGGAAAACCGGCGACGCGCATCGGGGTTACGCCGCCATGTGCCCGTGCCGGAGCAGGGCGCATCCACAAGCACCCGATCGAAGCTCCCTGCCCGCCGCTTGGCCCATTTGTCACCGGATACCAGCAGATGCCGCTCGGCATTGTGTACGCCCGCCCGACGCAGCCGCTTCACCGCGCCTTCGAGCCGCGCTTCTGACACGTCGCACGCGACGATATGCCCCCGATTGTCCATGCACATCGCAAGCGCCAGTGTCTTGCCGCCCGCGCCCGCGCAGTAATCCAGGACGCGCATGTCCGGTCCGGCACTGACCGCTGCCGCGATCAACTGGCTGCCCTCGTCCTGAATTTCGACGAGACCCGACTTGAACGCGGAAGCGGCAGTGATCGGCTGGCGTCCGGCAAGGCGGAGTCCCCAGGGCGACAGAGGGGTCGGCGTCGCCGCGAGCTTCTCCCGGCGAAGCGCGCGTGCCGCCTCGTCGCGTGTGCCGCGCAGCAGGTTGACCCGCAGGTCGAGCGGTGCGGGCTGTAGCAACGCGGCCATTTCGGTCTCGAACGCGTCCCCGAACTGCGCACCGAGCGCCGGTTCGAGCCACTCGGGGATCTCGAAGCGTATGGCGCGCGGCATGGCCGGGTCATCGAGCGTGCTGCGCGCAACCGACTGGAGCGCCAATGCCTCACGTGGGCTCAACGGATCGGGGGCGAAGCGCGATCCGTCAAACAGCGCCGATACCTCCGAAAAGCCTTGTTGAGGCACATCTCCGGCGGCATCGGCCAGCAGGATCGCGGCAGCGACCAGAAGCCTCGGCGAAGCACCTCCCGGCACATCCCGCAGGTGCCAGTTCAGCCGTCGCCATCCACGTAGTGTCGCCCAGGTCAGCGCGGAAATCGCGCGGCGATCCCCGCCGCCGATGAAGCGGCGGTCCCGGAAAAATGCGTTGGCAACCGCATCGGCCGGCCGCCGCGGGGCGGACTCGATGGCGCAGAGCAGTTCGATGGCAGCGGAGAGTCGGGCAGCAGGCGTCATGCGGCAGGTTCTTAGCCCACATCACGCCCGGTTGAAATCAGACAGCCATCATCACGAAAATGTGTCGGAACGTTTCACGGGTATCACGCAAAACCCATTTGTCATTCAGTGCCATTTGAGACACGAAACTGAATACAGGGAAGAGACCGCCATGCAGTCGGGCATTGCGGTAAAGATACATCCCGACATTGGTGTGCAAGATGTCACCGTCTTTATTCTGGCGACACCGGGTCGTTACATGTTGCGCCGTCGGCATGTCAGCGTTCATTTATGCATCGGAGGCGCGCGCTGACGACTATACCGATCTTCTGGATATTCTGAAGATCAAGGGCAGCCTGACCTCTGCCGAATATAACGGACTGCTCGCCAAACACCTGCGCCATCTACGCGAGGCTGAAGTGTCCGCCCGTCATGCGGATACGCCCCGAACACGTATCGCGGCCGCGGACAGGCCGCATGGGGTGCACGGCGGAAGTGTCCGGCATCTCCCGGCCGTATCCGAAGCACCCGACGACACGCAGGTTGCCCTCGCCCAGGCCCGCAGCGCGGCGGCCCAGGCCCAGGCAAGTGCTGCCGCGGCACAGCAAGCCCTGCTGTCCACGCGATCCGAGATGAACAGCCCAAGTATCGTGCGGGTCGCGAAATACGTTCCCGGCAAGGGCGTCACGTTTCAGGCCGGACCGATCGACATCAATTTCTCAGGCTTCGTGAACGGGTTCTACACGTTCAACAGCCCCGAAGGCGGCATGCCCGTGGCTGGCGGCGTATCGACTGGCAATTCCGGCTTCGATACGTCCGGTGTACGCAACGGCCTGCTACCGGCGGGGCTGCTGGTGAAGCTCAGCACGACGCAGGACGGGCTCGACCTGTCGGCGAATTTCGGATTTTATCCCGGTCTGAACAACAATGACCCGGGCGCCTTCAACGCCAATTCCGGCGGCAGTCCGGTCGGCCTTGGGACCGCCGGGCTCGATGTTCGTCAGGTGTTTGCGACCGTCGGCAACAAGGACATCGGCACGTTCAAGGTCGGTCGTGATCTGGGGCTGTTCGGATCCGACGCGATCCTGAACGATGCGACGCTGTTGAGCGTCGGCTCGACCGGCAGCAATGCCAATCCGGCCAATACGTCGCTTGGTCGAATCGGCGTCGGCTACGTCTATGCCGACTGGATTCCCCAGATCTCCTACATGTCGCCGAAGTATCACGGTGTTCAGGCAACGGTCGGCATCTTCACGCCGCTCGACGAATTCGACTACGCGGGGCTCAATCCTTCAGGCACGAGCTACTCGGCGCTGAACTCGCAACATTCGTCGCCCATGATTCAGGGCAAGGTCACCTACGATTTCACCATTGGCGCGCTCACGACCCGTATCTGGTCGAGCTTCCTTGTCCAGCATCAGCAGCACCTGACCAGCGGGAGCATCGCCGCCAGCACGAACCGCAGCGCGACCGTCGAGGCCGGTGACATCGGCACCAAGATCACGCTCGGACGGTTCGAAGGCGTCGCCTACTATTATTATGGCAGCGGCCTTGGCACGACGGGCCTGTTCTTCGACGGGATCAACGCGTCCGGGCGCAAGCGCGCGTCGGAAGGTTATTATGTACAGGGTGCCTACAAGATCCTGCCGCGCCTGAAGCTGGTCGGAAGCTATGGCACCAGCAACCTGTATCAGGTGCCTGGCGAGAACGACCCGCTGCTCGTACGCCGAAACGAGTCCGAGGTCGGCGCACTTTACTACAACCTGACGGACTGGCTGACATTGCTGGGCGAATATGCCCATACGCGGTCTGCGGCTCACGGGCCGAACCATGAAGCGGACGACACGATGTCGCTCGGCGCCGCGCTGTTCTTCTGACGCAATACACCGGGGCGCGGACATCGCGCTCTGTATTCGATCTGGCGATATGACCGCTACATAACGAGGCGGCCCGGTCGTTCAGTGACCGGGCCGGTACCGGACGTCAGTCCTGACGATAGTTCGGGGCTTCGCGGGTGATCGTCACGTCATGGACGTGGCTCTCGCGCAGGCCCGCATTGGTGATGCGGCGGAAGCGTGTCCGGACCTGCAGGTCGGCGATCGTGGCCGACCCCGTATAGCCCATGCCAGCACGCAGTCCGCCCACAAGCTGATGCACGACCGCTGCCATCCCGCCCTTGTACGGCACCTGCCCCTCGATACCTTCCGGCACCATCTTCAGCGTTTCCTTCACTTCCTGCTGGAAGTAACGATCCGCCGAACCGCGCGCCATGGCGCCGAGGCTGCCCATGCCGCGATAGGCCTTGTACGACCGCCCCTGATAGAGAAAGACCTCGCCTGGGCTTTCCTCGCAACCCGCCAGCAGCGAGCCGACCATCACCACGTCGGCACCCGCGCCGATCGCCTTGACGATGTCGCCCGACGTGCGGATGCCGCCGTCGGCAATCGCGGACACGCCGCGCTCGTGGCTTGCGGCCGAGGTTTCCATGACGGCCGAGAACTGCGGCACGCCCACGCCTGCCACGACGCGCGTCGTGCAGATCGAACCCGGCCCGATGCCGATCTTCACGCAGTCCGCACCGGCCTCGATCAACGCAAGCGCCGCCTCAGGGGTCGCGACATTGCCTGCGATCACCTGAACCTCGCCCGAAAGCGCCTTGATGCGGGAGACCGCATCAAGCACGCCGCGCGAGTGGCCATGTGCCGTGTCGATCACGACAACGTCGACGCCCGCCTCGATCAGTGCCCGGGCGCGCGTCATGCCGTCTTCACCGACGCCGGTCGCCGCCGCGCAGCGCAGGCGACCGAGCCCGTCCTTGATGGCCAGCGGATGTGCGACGGCCTTGTCCATGTCCTTGACCGTGATGAGGCCAACGCAACGATGGCCTTCATCCACAACGAGAAGCTTCTCGATCCGGTGCTTGTGCAGAAGTTCACGTGCCTCGTCCGGGCTTGCGCCGCCCTGAACGGTGACGAGGCCGTCATGCGTCATCATGTCGCGCACGCGCGTGTCGGGATCGAGGGTGAAGCGCATGTCGCGGTTGGTCAGGATGCCGACCAGACGGCCGCTGCCGGGCTCGACCACCGGCAGGCCCGATACGCCGTGGCGGCCCATGATGGCGTGCACTTCGGCCAGCGTCTGGTCCGGCCCGACCGTGACCGGGTTCACCACCATGCCCGATTCGAAACGCTTCACGCGGCGGACATGCTCCGCCTGTTCCTCGATCGACAGATTCTTGTGGATGACGCCCATGCCGCCCTGCTGGGCCATGGCGATCGCCATCGCATCTTCCGTGACGGTATCCATCGCGGACGACATCAGGGGAATCGACAGTTCGATGGAGCGCGTCAGCTTCGTGCGCGTAGACGTCTGGCTGGGCAGCACATTCGATTCGGCGGGCTCGACCAGCACGTCGTCGAATGCCAGGGCCTCGCGGATTCGATCATGCGTGAAACGCCGGGACGCACTCAGGCTCGAATCCGTCTCGCCGGTCAGGGAATAGGGAGCTGTCATGGCCAACCGTCTCTCTCGCTCGCATCAAGGATTGGGCGGGAGAGCCGAGCAACGTCGGCACCCGACCGTTGGCGGCTCTCCTTAGAGCAAATGGACGGCAAAAGGAAACAGGATTGTGAGTTGGCGCGCACCGCGCGATCTTCATGCCTTTCAAACTGCCGGATATGCCTTTCATGACCGCACCTCTCGTCTACCTCGCCGGCGATCTCGTCTTTCGTCCCGATGCCTTGGGACTGTTCGCGCGTTTGAAGGCGATCTGCGCACGTCACGGCCTCGAGGGATGCGCGCCGTTCGATGGTCAGGATGCGGTGCGCGGTCTGGCGCCATCCCGCGAGACGACGATGAAAATCATCGAGGCCGATCGCGACCTGATGGATCGCTGCGTGGCCGGCCTGTTCTGCATCGATCCCTTTCGACGCGCGGCCGACATGGACCCGGGCACGGCCGTCGAGATCGGCTACATGCATGCACAGCGCAAGCCGCTCGAAGGATATACCGCCGATCCGCGCCCCTATGGCGCCAAGGTCGAAAGCTACTGGCGCGAGGCGTGGGGATTTGAGCTTCGTCCGCGCGAGAATGCGGGCGACATCGGTTCCGGCTCGCTGGAGGACCCTGACGGAATCCTCGTCCATTCCGACGGCATGGCCCAGAACGGGATGGTCGATGGGTTCATCACCCTGTCAGGCGGCAGGATCTCAGGTGCCCCCACGCTGGAAGAGGCGTTCGAGAAGGCGGCCATGACGCTTGCAGCGCGGCTGTAGCGCCATCCGGAAAGACGTCGCGAGGCGGCCCTGTGCGTCCGGGCACAAAAAAAACTGACTGGATCGGGTTATGTGTAGAGCGACACGAAACATAGCACGGGCAGTCGTCTGCCTGACATGCCTGGGCACGCTGGCATGTCAGATCGGCTGCAGCGCGACGCGGGAACCGGATGCGACGGGACTGGGCCAGACGGCCCCCCGGCATCACGGTGGCTTTTACATGCAGGGCGGCGGCGGAGGCAGTTAGCCTCGCGCTGGCCGCCGCAACATCGCATTATTTAATGAATGGCTGGGAGACCTGGATTCGAACCAGGGCTGACCGGGTCAGAGCCGGTAGTTCTACCGCTAAACTATCTCCCAAGCGGTGCGCCGTGTGGCGTGGTCGGGGGATTACCAAAGTGCATGCGGGCTGGCAAGCGTCCGATCGCCGAAAACATCACCGCCGCACGTTTTACCAAACTGTCATAATTATCTTGCGACCCCGACCCGCTGGCCGCAAAGTCGATGACGAGGGTCGTTGCGCGCCCTCCGGGAGCCGCCCAATGAACACCACCATGCGTCAGGGAACCCACCCCTCCTCCGGCCGCTCGCCGGACCGTGACGCGCAAGGTGCGTTCTTCGGGGCGCTGGATCTGGGCACCAACAACTGCCGCATGATGATTGCAACGCGCGCCGGCCGTGGATTCCGCGTTGTCGACAGTTTCAACCGCACGGTACGCCTCGGCGAAGGCCTGCAGAGCACTGGCCGCCTGTCCGACAACGCCATGGAGCGCACGATCGAGGCACTGCGTGCCTGCGCAGGACGCGTGCGGCACTGGAAGCTGCGCACCCTTCGCGGCGTTGCGACCGAGGCTTGCCGGCGGGCCGAGAACGGGCCGGCCTTCCTCGACCGCGTGCGCGAGGAGACCGGTCTGCGGATCGACGTCATTTCCGCGCGCGAGGAAGCCGAGCTTGCCATCGAGAGCTGCGCGTCGCTGCTGCATGCGCCCGACCGATCAGAGGCGCGTGGCGTTCTGTTCGATATTGGCGGCGGCTCGACTGAAATCGCCTGGGTGCGGATCGATCAGCAGCGTCGCCGCCATGATCTGATCGGCTACATCAGCGTCCCGATCGGCGTGATCACCCTTTCGGAATTATTTGGTGGCCGATCGGCCGACGACGGCGGGGCGCGTCATTATCGCCGTATGGTCGATCTCGTCAGCGATCATCTGCGCGAGTTCGAGAGCATTCATCGCATCAGCCGGGAGATCGGCCAGGGCAATGTCCGTCTGCTGGGCACGAGCGGTACGGTTACGACGCTGGCCGGCATTGCCTTGGGCCTTCCGCGATACAGCCGCAGCGCAGTCGACGGCACGACGATTCCAAGCCAGTCGGCGATCGGTGCGATCGAACTGCTCCGCGCCCTGCCCGCCGGTGGCCTTGCGGCTCATCCGTTCGTCGGGCCGGAACGGGAAACCTACGTTCTGCCTGGCTGCGCCATCTTCGAGGCGGTCCATCGGCGCTGGCCGGTTGCGGACGTGACGATCGCGGACCGCGGACTGCGTGATGGGATGCTGCTGCGCATGGCGCGTGACCGCCCCCCTGGTCGGGCCCCCGTGGCGCGGATGCCGGAAAGTGGCTACCGCGGCAGACGATCGTTGCCACCGGGCGCCGGGGCCGCCATATCGGCGCCATGACCGAGAAAGACACGCAGAAGCCCGGACCGGGGAAATCGTCGAAGGCTGGCGCGAAGATCGCTCGCGTTCCGGGCAAGGCACTGAAAAGCTCCAGTGCGCCCGGCGGAAGTGACAGCGCGACCGACGGCGCGGCCGTTCACACGCGCGGCGCCAAATCCGTGTCGCTCAAGACGGCGCGCGGTCGTACCACGGCACAGCAGCGCTGGCTGGCCCGTCAGCTCAACGACCCTTACGTTGCCGCGGCCCGCCGCGAGGGCTGGCGGTCGCGTGCGGCCTTCAAGCTGATCGAAATCGACGACCGGTTTCACCTGATCCGGCCCGGCATGCGAATCATCGATCTGGGCGCAGCTCCGGGTGGTTGGGCTCAGGTCGCGGTCAAGCGTGGCGCGGCGCAGGTCGCGGGTGTGGACCTCCTGCCGGTTGATCCCGTATCGGGTGCGACACTGGTCGAGGGAGATTTTACCGATCCCGAGATGCCGCAGCGGCTGATCGATCTGCTCGGTGGTCCGGCGGACCTCGTCATGTCCGACATGGCGCCGAATACCACCGGCCATTCCGCAACCGACCACATGCGGATCATGGGGCTGGCCGAAGGTGCGCTTGATTTCGCGACCGAGGTTCTGGCCGAAGGCGGCAGTTTCATCGCCAAGGTGTTCCAGGGTGGGTCCGAGCGACAGATGCTCGATTCCATGAAGCGGGCCTTTGCAACGGTCCGCCATGTGAAGCCGCCGGCGTCACGCAAGGAATCCAGCGAGCTCTACGTGGTTGCCACCGGATTTCGCCCCGAGCGTCTCTGACCGGCGTCCCTTACAAGCCCGCCCGGAAACCGCATCTGGCTCGGGCGTGACGAGACGTCGCTATATTTGCCGACGGATCGTTGAGTGGCTGCCGAGGAAAAAGCACGACGGGCCGTAAACGGTCGATGGCTCGACCATGAATCCTCCGTCCGCGCGCGTCGATCGGATTGCAGGCTTTTTGTCGTGGGCTGCGTGTTCTGGGTCCCCCCAGAATAGCGTTCGAGCGGATGTGTCGTCATGCCTACGCATTTGACCTCGCAGGCCGTGTTCATCATGCGCGGACGCGTCCAAGGCGGAACCGCATCTTGAATCCCGCAATCCAAAAAACGGCTGTTCGCCCGGTGATGATTTGCCGTCGGTTGAAACAAGGAACGCAGAGCCGCTCCGCTATCCAGCCGAGGCCTGCGTCCATATGTCGCGCCGCTCCGCAATTGTGGCTGATGCGATGCCGCTTGTGCAGCACGGCCGCAGCACTTGATCGAAAGTTCACGCCGCCTGCCGCACATGCTGCGCCACCGGATCCGATGCGGGGCGGCAGGGTGCCGCAAGACGATCATGCGAACGAGGCGGAGCAGCATGCCCAATTCCGCAGATGGCCGGCTCGAAATTGCCTGACCGGCTTGCGATCCATTCAGTTGTCAGCGGTTGTCGAACTTTGGGGCACGTTCTCCTGCCCCGGCGCACTATTCGGCGGGTTCGCTCCACAACCATGCAGCGCCGCGAACGCCCGAGCTGTCGCCGTGCTTGTTCTTGACGATCGGCGTGTTGCATTTCGGAGTGATCACGTAGCGCGGCAGCAGGAGCGGCACGCGCTCATAGATCGACGCCAGGTTCGAGACGCCGCCGCCCAGAACGATGGCATCCGGATCGAGGAAATTGATGGCCAGTGCGCAGGCGCGCGCCATGCGGTCCATGTAGCGATCGAGCGCGCCCGATGCAGCAAGATCTCCGTTTGCGGCAGCGTCCTCGATTCCGGCGGTGCTGCGGTTGCCGGAGCCTTTCCAGTCCTGAGCCAGAGCGGATCCGCTGAGGTAGCGCTCGAGACATCCTTCATTGCCGCAGAAGCACTTCGGCATCGGGAATTCTTCGAGGCGCGGCCAAGGCAACGGCACGTGTCCCCACTCGCCCGCGATCCGATGCAGGCCTTCCAGCAGCTTGCCGTTCGCCACGATCCCGGCCCCCATTCCGGTTCCGACGATCACGCCGAACACCACGGCCTTTCCAGCACCTGCGCCGTCCACCGCTTCGGACAGCGCAAAACAGTTCGCATCGTTGTCCACGCGCACGGTCCGATCGAGCGCGCTATCCAGATCACGACCGAAGGGCTGGTTGTTCAGCCATGTGGCATTTGCGTTCTTGATCAGTCCGGTATCGGGTGAGATCGCGCCGGGGATACCGATGCCGACCGTGCAGGTCCCCAGACGGGCCTCCACACTCGCGACAAGGTCGCGAATGGCGACGATCGCCGCATCGTACGTGCCCGGATTGGCAACGCGCTCACGCAGGATCATCTCGCCCGACGGATCCAGAACCGCGATTTCGATCTTGGTCCCCCCGAAATCGATGCCGATGCGATTTTTCGCCATGCCTGAACCCCTGCTCCCGCGATAACATGTTGATGGTCGGATACGCGACGTCGTCGCGGACCACGAATTGGCGCGCATGATGCGCAAGCCCACGCGCCCGTGCAAATCTGGCCCGGCAGGCGAAGCGGATGTGACTTTTGCGGCTTTTGACACGAACGCGAAAGCTGCGCCATGCGTGCGGTTGCGGCATCGCGGTTCACCCGTGCTCCGCACCATAACAGGAAGGATGTCGGCCAGATGGCCATGGACGCCAAGGCTGCAGCCAGTCGCGATCTTGTGTTGGACGCGCGTGATCTCGCCTGTCCCCTCCCGGTCTTGAAGGCCAACCGGATCCTGCGCGAGATGTCGCCGGGCGAGCGGCTGCGCATTCTGGCGACCGACCGCGCCAGTGTCGCTGATTTCCAGGCATTCTGCCGGGAGACCGGACATGCTCTGGTCGCTTTTTCGGAAGCGGACGGCGGTGCCTTGTCGTTCGTCGTGCGGCGGGGCCCCTGACGAAATCCATAATCGTCCGGCATGGCGATTCGGACACGGCCTGTAGCGAAAAAGACATGAATTGCGGTGCGCACTTGGCAGGACGCGTAGCGAGAGGCTATCCCTGCGCCAGATTAGGTATTGGTTACTGATGCTGCGGCGATGCGGCTCCGGGATACGCAAGTCCTCCACGAGATGTCGGACTTTCGGCAGGTCGGGCCGCTCGTTTCAAGGCAGAGACAGACGTTAGAGGATATCGGGCGGAGCATGACGGCAGACATCTCGCGGCTTTCATTCGAGGACGCCCTGTCCGAGCTGGAAAGGATCGTGCGCGATCTTGAAGGCGGCCAGATGAAGCTTGAAGACGCGATCTCGTCCTATGAGCAGGGTGCGGCCCTGCGTCAGCATTGCGAGGCCAAGCTCGGCGAAGCCGACATGCGGGTCCGTGCGATCATGGAGCGTGCGGACGGCACGGTTGCATCCGAGACACTGGAAGACGCCGGTCGATGAGCGCAGCCATGGCAGAAGCAGTCGGGATCTCGCCCGCGGCCCTGAAGCAGTCCCTCTCCGATGCAGCAGCACGGATCGAGGCGACGCTCGATGCGGTGCTCGTCGTTCCGGGCGGAAGCGAGGCGATCCTGTTCGAGGCGATGCGCTATGCGGTCCTCGGCGGGGGCAAGCGGCTGCGCGGTTATCTCGTGCTGCAGACGGCGTCGCTGTTCGGGGTCTCCGAAGAGGCCGCCCTGCGCGTTGCGGCATCCGTCGAGATGCTGCACGCCTACAGCCTCGTTCATGATGACCTTCCTGCGATGGACGATGATGATCTGCGGCGCGGTCAGCCATCGACTCATCGTCGCTTCGACGAAGCCACCGCCATCCTTGCGGGCGATGCGCTGCAGACCATGGCGTTCGAACTGCTCGTCGATCCTGCGCTGCACGAGGATGCGTCCATTCGTGCCGAACTCGCGCTTGCTCTCGCGCGGGCATCGGGCGCGCATGGGATGGTCGGGGGTCAGGTGATCGACATGCAGGGCGAAGGCAAGTCGCTGGCACTGGATGCCGTGCGACGTCTTCATGCCCTCAAGACCGGCGCGCTCATTCGCTACGCGGCGGAAGCCGGCGCCATTCTCGGACGGGCCGACCCCGATGCGCGGGCACGAATCGCGGCTTATGGCCGCGATATCGGCACGGCGTTCCAGGTCGCCGACGATGTGCTCGATGCCACGGCGTCGGATGCGGAACTCGGCAAGACCGCGGGCAAGGATCTTGCCGCCGGGAAATCAACCTATGTCTCGCTGCTCGGGATCGAGGGCGCAGGCGCGGAGGCTCAGCGTCTCTGCGTGCAAGCCCAGGACCACCTGAAGCCGTTCGGCCACTCGGCCGATTATCTGAAGGCGCTGGCGCAGTTCGTCGTCGAGCGCAGGAATTAAGAAGATCATGTCCCAGAGCGACAACGCGACCCCGAATTCCGGCATTCCGACCATGGGCCGTTACCCGGTTCTCGATCGGGTGCGCGGTCCTGACGACATGCGCAATCTCTCGGCCGATCAGCTGAAGCAGCTGGCCGACGAGCTGCGTTCGGAAACCGTGGATGCCGTCTCGACCACCGGCGGTCACCTCGGCGCGTCACTGGGCGTCGTCGAGCTGACCGTGGCACTTCATGCGGTCTTCGATACGCCTGACGATCGCGTCGTGTGGGACGTGGGCCACCAGGCTTATCCGCACAAGATCCTGACGGGCCGTCGCGACCGGATTCGCACCCTTCGACAGCCGGGCGGGCTCTCGGGTTTCACCCGGCGCGCCGAGAGCGAGTTCGACCCGTTCGGCGCGGCGCACTCGTCGACATCGATCTCCGCGGGCCTCGGCATGGCGGTTGCCCATCACCTGCGCGCGGAAGACGATCCGAGCTATCGCGAGCGCAACGTGATCGCGGTCATCGGTGACGGATCGATTTCGGCGGGCATGGCCTACGAGGCGATGAACAATGCCGCCGTCGCCGGTCCGGGCGCCGGTCGACTGATCGTCATCCTGAACGACAACGAGATGTCGATCGCGCCGCCCGTCGGCTCGATGTCGAATTACCTGTCGCGCCTGATGTCGTCGCGCCAGTTCCTCGGATTGCGCGATCTGGCGGGCAAGGTTGCCAAGCGCCTGCCCTCGAAGATCGAGCGCACGGCCAAGCGTGCCGACGAACTCGCACGCGGCATGATCACAGGCGGCACGTTGTTCGAGGAGCTGGGCTTCTATTATGTCGGTCCGGTCGATGGTCACGACCTGAACCAGCTCGTCCCGATCCTGCGCAACCTGCGCGATGCGGACGACAAGGGACCGATCCTTCTGCACGTCATCACCGAGAAGGGCCGCGGCTACAAGCCGGCGGAAGCAGCAGGAGACAAGTACCACGCCGTTAGCCGCTTCAACGTCATCACCGGTGAGCAGAAGAAGGCACCGGCCGGCCCGCCGTCCTACACATCGGTGTTCGGACGCGAGCTGGTTCGCCGTGCGACGACCGATGAACGGCTGGTGGCTATCACCGCAGCCATGCCGAGCGGCACCGGACTGGACGCCTTCGCCAAGGCGTATCCCGAGCGCTTCTTCGACGTGGGTATTGCCGAGCAGCATGCCGTGACGTTCGCGGCCGGCATGGCGACCGAGGGCCTGCGTCCGTTCTGCGCCATCTATTCTACGTTCCTCCAGCGCGCCTACGATCAGGTCGTGCATGACGTGGCCTTGCAGAACCTGCCCGTCCGTTTCGCGATCGACCGCGCAGGTCTCGTGGGTGCGGACGGCGCGACGCATGCCGGTTCGTTCGATCTGAACTATCTCTGCTGCCTGCCGAACATGGTCGTCATGGCACCGAGCGACGAGGTCGAACTCCTGCACATGTCGGCAACCGCCTGTGTCTATGACGACGGTCCGTCCGCGATCCGTTACCCGCGTGGCAACGGCCTCGGGCTTGATCTTCCCGAGGCGGGTGAAGTCCTGCCGATCGGACGCGGTCGCATCGTGCGCGAAAATGCGCGTGGCGGGATTGCGATCCTCTCCCTCGGCACGCGTCTTCAGGAATCGCTCAAGGCCGCCGATCTGCTGGCAGCCCAGGGACTGGCGACGACGGTCGCGGATGCGCGTTTCGCCAAGCCGATCGACACGGCGCTGGTGGAGCAACTCGCACGCGAACACGACGTGCTGATCACGATCGAGGAAGGCGCTGCCGGCGGGTTCAGCTCGCTCGTCGTGCGTCATCTGGCAGAGACCGGGCTGCTCGATCAGGTCAAGTTCCGGCCGATGGCACTGCCCGACACGTTCATCGACCACAACACGCCCGAAGCGCAGTATGACGAAGCTGGGCTCAACGCGCGTCATATCGCCGAGACGGCGGCATCGGCGCTGGGCGTGAAGATCGCGGCCCAGCAATCGGCCTGAAATCGTGGCGAAACGTCGGGCCGATCAGCTCCTCGTGGAGCGCGGCCTCGTCGAGAGCCGGACCCGTGCGCAGGCACTGATTCTCGCCGGCCTCGCCTATAACGGCGACCGGCGGATCGCAAAAGCCGGCGACCTCCTGCCCGAGGAGGCCGCCGTCTCCCTCAAGGGGCAGGATCACCCCTGGGTGTCGCGTGGCGGGCTGAAGCTCGACCACGCCATGACGGAATTCGGCCTGGATGCGACGGGACGGATCTGTCTGGACGTCGGCGCATCGACCGGCGGCTTCACGGATGTTTTGCTGACACGTGGCGCTGCGCGGGTTTTCGCGGTCGACGTCGGCCATGGCCAGCTTGCCTGGAAGCTGCGTTCCGATCCGCGCGTCACCGTTCTCGAAAAGACGAACGCTCGCGGTCTCGACGCAAACCTGATCCCTGAACCCATCGGTGCGCTGGTGTGCGACGCAAGCTTCATCGGCCTGCGGACCGTGCTGCCCGCGGGCCTCAGCTTGTGCGTGCCCGGGGCCTGGGCAGTGGCGCTTATCAAGCCGCAGTTCGAGGCGGGGCGCGCAGAAATCGGTGCGAAAGGCGTCGTGCGCGATCCGGCCGTCCACCAGCGTGTGTGTGACGAAATAGAGGCCTGGTGGCGCACCCTGCCGGGATGGCGGGTCGTGGGTATCGCGACCAGCCCGATTACCGGCCCGGAAGGCAACCGAGAGTTTCTGATCGCCGCCGTTCGCGAAGCTGGCGAGGCCGGCGCCTAAAGGCGCGGGTCCAGTCGCGGGAGGACGCTGCTCCGTCTGCGAAGGCCCGCATCGGATATCCGTGCGCGGTCCGGCAATGCTCGTCGGATATGAGCCGATCTCGAGCGCTATCGCCCTTCTGTCATCAGACGTTGTCGCGGACAGGCCTCGAGAAGCCAGACGAGCCTTCAGCGGTCAGTCCTGATTCTGACAATCTCCTGATGGGGGCAACATCATTAATCCCCCTTTACGGGACTCTCTGACCTGCTGCGCGTCAGGACCAGGTCAAACAACTCGTTCATGATGTCGAGCTTTTCGTGCCCCATCCCGACGCCCAGTGATACGTGCTTCAGGATGGCGTGCGTATCCTCCATCATCAGGACTGGATGTGACCCGTTAAGGGATTTTCCCCTTAACATCTCGATGTCCACACTCTCGGACTGTATTGCCGCATAGTTCATGATCGGCTGATCGCCGAACCGGTCGGTCTCGTAACGCCGAGTCAGGGCCGCGACCTTCAGGATATTGGTGAAGATCCTTTGCGTGGCGTCATGATCGTTGAACATCATGATGCCCGATGTCGCACGCAGGAACGGTTGCGCACCCAACTCGCTGCCAAATCCCAGCATCCACCCGCCATGCCAGTTGAGGGCCGTTTCGGATTCGGTGTCATTGAAGCTGCAGATGTCGGCTCGATCTTCGCGATAAAGATGAAGCCCGGGATCACACGCCGCGTCGATGACCAAAGACGAGATATCGCCGGATACGATGATGTCGATATCCAGATAGATAACCGGACAATACTTCCTGATGTTCCGCGAGAAGATATGATACCGTTCGTATAAAGGAGAGTGGCTTGTCGGGCTTTCGACCCTAACATTTCGGGTATAGGGGTTCAAGATATAGGAGAGGGTGGTGCGCTCGTCGCGATCTGCGATGATGATGATGTCTCCATTATACTGCCCGAATAACCTCAGCGAGGTCACGGCAAGTGCCATGCATTTGTAATACTGATCCGAGCCGAAGACACAGAAATAGACGACCGGTTCGATGCGGATGAACGAACGTCTGCGCTCGAAGGAGCCGAAGATCTCCACCTCATTGTCGCGGGCGCCCTGACCCAGAATCGGACCGGGCCGTCCGCTGAGCCTGTATTCCACCGGCCCGCACGCGACAAAGGTGTGCGCCTCCCGTTTTCTGAAGCCGTCGAACAGAACACGTTGCCTGGAGGACGTCTCATGCCAGCTCTCGTCGGAGGCCCGTCTCAGCCAGTCAAAGGTTTCAAAGGCAATGAGCGCGTAGCTCTCCCAAGGAAGCACATGGCTTTGCGTGAATGCTGCCGTGCCATCCGGCATCGCGGACAGGTTTAGACTGGACGAATGGAAGGAAATGGCATCATGCGGGCTGCCGCCGAGGCCTATGACCAGCGGCGTTCCCGCTTCGGAAAAAACGGGACTTTCTGCGACGCCGTCTGAGATCATGGCCTCCAGGCGGCCGAACCGGTTCCGCCGCAGGAACCACGCGCCGCCTTCAACCTGGAATACCAGAAGCGGGCTGAACTCAGACTCTGGAGCCGCATGAAGGAGTGTCCCCGCTTCGGAGACGCACAGCAGTGTCTCATGATGCGTGACGACGCAGGATGTGGCTTCGAGCGGGATTGCAAAAGCGCCGCCAGCTCGCTGGGACAGGGCATTCGCACCTGCCGCAGGCTCCGCGGACTGGGCCGCAGGCGCGTCGCCCGGTTGAGGCTGGCGGTCAGCCGGGCGTTCAGGCGTCTCGTCGGAAAACGCGGTCATCAAGACGAGGCTCCATGGTTCGAACAGGCGTGCCAACCCCGATCATGGGAGATACGGCATCGGATCAGAGCCCGGCAAGGCGATTGACCTTGAATCTCCCTCCCTCCGCCGTGCTATGGCTCCGCCCATCATGAATGCCGTGTCCCCTGCCCTTGCCACCGACCTGAACGACGCCGAACGCGAACGCATCCGTGCGAAGGCGGCGCTGTTCGCACCGCCGCCCGCCGTCCTGGAAGACGGACGCCGGGAGCTCGTCGGCCTTTCGCGCGAGGAACTGGCGCAGGCACTGGCCGATATCGGCGAAAAGCCGTTCCGCGCAAAGCAGCTCTGGCACTGGATATACCACCAGGGCGCGACCGATTTCGGGCGCATGAGCACGATCGCGAAACCGCTGCAGGAAAAACTTGCCGAGCGCTTCGTGATCGGACGGCCGAGCACGTCCCTCGAGCAGACGTCGACAGACGAGACCCGCAAGTTCCTGTTCCGCTTCCGCGACGGACAGGAAGCGGAGACGGTCTATATTCCCGATCGGCGCGAGGACCGTGGCGCGGTCTGCATCTCGTCGCAGGTCGGCTGCACATTGTCGTGCACGTTCTGCCATACCGGCACGCAGAAGCTCGTTCGTAATCTGGGCGCGGCCGAGATCGTGGGCCAGTTCATGGCGGCACGCGACAGCTACAACGAATGGCCAAGTCCCAAGGGAGACACGCCCCGGCTGCTGTCGACGATCGTGCTGATGGGCATGGGCGAGCCGCTCTACAACTACGACAATGTCGCCAAGGCCATGCGGATCATCATGGATGGCGAAGGCATCGGCCTTTCGCGTCGCCGTATCACGCTGTCCACCTCCGGCGTCGTACCGATGATGGATCGCTGCGGCGACGAGCTGGGCATCAACCTTGCGATCTCGCTCCATGCGGTGACCGACGAACTGCGCGACCAGATCGTGCCCCTGAACCGCAAATATCCGATCACGGAGCTGATGGCGGCCTGCCGTCGCTATCCTGCCGCCTCGAATGCGCGGCGTATCACGTTCGAATACATCATGCTGCGCGGGATCAACGACAGCGAGGCCGACGCGCGCGAGCTCGTGCGGCTGATCCGCGGGCTGCCGGCCAAGGTGAACCTGATCCCGTTCAATCCGTGGCCCGGATCGGACTACAAGCCGTCCACGAAGGAACAGCTTGCGAAATTCGCGCAGATCGTCATGGACGCGGGCTATGCGGCGCCGATCCGGATGCCGCGCGGACGCGACATTCTTGCGGCCTGCGGGCAGCTCAAGACCGAAAGCGAACGCGCGCGCGCCAGCGCACGCTGATACGACGCCGCCGCGTCGTTCAGGGCTGCGTGGTGCAGATCATGGCGGCCCGCGTCTGGCCCATTTCGGACGTGAAGCGTGCTTCGTTGCCGCGGGTCCACCATGTCACGGCATCGACGGTGTATTTGCCGCCGTCAGCCGAGATCACCTCGGTCATGACATGCGTGCGTCCGTTGACCGGCACGATCGCGAGGTGGATGTCGTCCGTGTTGATGTATTCCACGCGAAACGGACCGCTCGGCAGCATTGCCTGAAGTGCTCCGATTTCATCGAGTGACGCGCCGTTGCGGTCGAGCCGGCAGCGATACACGTTGGTCAGCCGCTGCACTGCCGCGCCGGGCTCAAGTGCGATCGTCAGGGCCTGCTGCGGACGTGTCGAGGCATCTGCCGTGCTACCCAGCGCCAGCACGCCGAGCAACAGAGAGATCCTGCGAACCGCGATTCGTTTCATCTTTTCGTTGTCACCGACAGCGCGCGGTTGATCAAGTGGATCATCTGGCGCCGACGGTCATCGCTTCGCTCGAGGCCAGACCGTGCCCGACAGGGCCTGCATCCCGGTAGGCCGGCCCGAACGTGCCGATTGCGCTTCCCGTCACGGGATCATTGGCGAGCGGGATCCTCGGGTCGTCGCCCGGGCGGGAATGACAGCCACCGCCAATCGATCGAAGTATGCACAGTATCCGTCCCGCCGTGGTCCACCGCTCCGGCGGTGTGTGCATGGCAACAGGCATCGGTGCGGGCTCATAGCGCGATATGCCGATAGCCTCGTGCCGGACCACCAGTGACGGCGCAGCAATTGCCGGGGTGTCGCTGCGTGGCATGGGAAGCAGCGTGGAAAATGCGCCGGGTCGCGCCGGCACGGCATGCGCGCCCGGTATCGCCAACAGGACACCTGTTGCCAGAAATGCCGACGCGATCCGCCATTTTGTCATCATCATTGACCCATTCGGGAGGTCGCCTGCTCGGGGCGCTGGTCGTGCGGCTTGCGAAATGCTATCGGGACGCCTCATTACAGTTCGGAGGATCAGCCATGGCCGCGCGGCAGGTCAAGAAAGTCGTACTCGCCTATTCGGGCGGTCTGGACACTTCGGTGATCCTGAAATGGCTGCAGACGGAATACGGCTGCGAGGTCGTGACGTTCACGGCCGATCTGGGTCAGGGCGAGGAACTCGAGCCCGCGCGCCGCAAGGCCGAGATGTTCGGCGTGAAGGAAATCTTCGTCGAGGACCTGCGCGAGACCTTCGTGAAGGACTTCGTGTTTCCGATGTTCCGCGCGAACACGCTGTACGAAGGCCAGTATCTGCTCGGCACGTCGATCGCCCGCCCTCTGATCGCGCAGCGCCAGATCGAGATCGCGGAGATGGTCGGCGCCGATGCCGTAGCGCACGGCGCGACCGGCAAGGGCAACGATCAGGTCCGCTTCGAACTTGCCTACTATGCGCTCAAGCCTGACGTCACGGTCATCGCACCCTGGCGCGAGTGGGATCTGACGTCGCGCACCAGACTCCTCTCGTTCGCAGAAGCGAACCAGATCCCGGTGACCAAGGACAAGCGCGGCGAAGCACCGTTCTCGGTGGATGCGAACCTCCTGCACTCGTCCTCCGAAGGCAAGATTCTCGAAGATCCCGCTGTAGCGCCCGACGAGATCGTCTTCCAGCGCACGATCTCGCCGGAAGCAGCACCGGATGTCGCGACTGAAATCGCGATCGACTTCGCAGGTGGCGATCCGGTGGCGATCAACGGCGAGACCATGTCGCCCGCGACGTTGCTGACGAAACTCAACGAATATGGTCGTGCCAACGGCATCGGCCGGCTCGACCTTGTGGAAAACCGTTTCGTCGGCATGAAGTCGCGCGGCATCTACGAGACGCCGGGCGGCACGATCCTGCTGGCTGCGCACCGCGCAATGGAGACCATCACGCTCGATCGCGAAGCGGGTCATCTCAAGGACAGCGTGATGCCGCGCTATGCCGAGCTGATCTACAACGGCTTCTGGTTCTCGCCCGAGCGCCGCATGCTGCAGGCACTGATCGACACGAGCCAGCATTCGGTCACCGGTCGCGTGCGGCTGAAGCTCTACAAGGGCAATGTGATCTGCGTGGGTCGCGAGAGCCCGAACAGCCTGTATGATACCCGTGTTGTGACGTTCGAAGAGGACGAGGGCGCCTACAACCAGGTGGACGCGCAGGGCTTTATTAAGCTGAATGCGCTGCGGCTTCGTCTTGGCGGCCAGATCGGCCGTCGTGGCGGTGCACTCTGACGCGATTGTCGCATTTTCCTGGCTTGTGCCCGACTGGATAATCGAACATCTGATCTGATGATGCCTGATCGTCTCAAATCCCTCCGCATCCCGGCCGTCGCCCGCATGGCCGCTCTGGCTCTTGTCGCCGCAGTTCCGCTTGCGGGATGCGGCGGGCAGCAGGAGCAACCCGAGCTGACGCCCGAGCAGTTCATGGCGCAGGTCTATACCCAGCCAGGGGTGAAGAAGCTGCCGGATGGACTGGCCTACAAGGTCATCCAGTCTGGTCCGAAGGACGGCGACCAGCCGCACAAGGGCCAGATGATGATGCTCATCTATGAGGGCCGCCTGCCCGATGGCGGGATCTTCGACAGCTCCGAACAGCACGGCAACGGCGCCTACATGCAGATGCCGCTCGACGGCCTGGTGCCGGGCTGGATGGAAGCCCTGCCCATGATGCACGTGGGCGATATCTGGATGCTCTACGTGCCGCCCAACCTCGGCTACGGCAAGCGCTCGATGGGCATCATCCCGCCCAACTCCCCGCTTGTCTTCCGCGTCCAGCTGCTCGGCGTGGGCGGCAGCGACGGTTAGCCGCCGCCGCACGCGCCGACGTTACGTCGACGCGTGTTCGCCCGGCACGGTAAAGTGCTTGTCGCAGCGCGCTTCATAAAGCTCGCTATCGCCCGTCTCCAGCCGATGACCGGTTTCGGCCCGCTTGGCGCTCCAACGCGCCGGTTCATTGCAGACATGGCAGCGCGCCAGCAGGTGTTCGTGCCGGTCCGCGAGTTCCGCAAGCCGCGCCATCACGGCGAACGGACGACGCCGATAATCCATATCCAGCCCCGCGATCAGCAGATCGACGCCAGATGCGCGCGTGCGGAGAATGTCGTCCACCACATCGCCGTTGTAATGGGGCGCCACCATGAAATGCGCTTCGTCCAGCACGACGAGACGCGCACGCATGGCATCTTCGGGCCAAGCCGACACGTCGCGCGCGGGACAGGGCGGTGTTGCGCGGCTCGTCAGCTTGTCGCCGCCACGCGTATCGAATGCAGGCTTCAGAACGAGCGTGCCTTCGGGATCGCGGCGAACGGCGTCGATCAGATGAGCGGATTTGCCTGAAAACATGGGCCCGCTCAGCAGGGTCAGGGTCCCCGTCACGAGGCAGGCCGCATACGTGTTGCGCGGTTCCGGCCCTTGCTCTCGGTCCATTTGACGTGTCTTGTCATCTGCGTGCCATTCATCGATCGTTCACTGCGTCTGCCGCTCCTGCTTGCCCTCCTGATGGTGGTCGCATTCGTGATCTCGCGATGTGTCGCGGATCGCGATCTCGGCTATCGCAACTTCGGCGACAACTGCGGAATCTGTCATCACGGCGGAACCGGTCAGGCTGGCGAAACACCCCAATTGTTCGGGCGCGTCGACCTGATCGCAAAAACGCCGGAAGGCAAGCGTTATCTGATCGATGTTTTGCTGAACGGACTGAACGGTCCGATCACGGCCAGTGGGCAGAGCTACAACTATTCGATGCCGTCCTTCCGGCGGCTTGACGATGCAACGATCGCGCAGATCCTGTCCTACGCATCGGCCCACGGCCAGACCCATCCGGCACCCGTGTTCACGGCGGCCGAAGTCGCGAATGCACGCCACGAAAGCATGCCGTCGTGGAAGGTTCACGACCTGCGCGACAAACTGGCCGCAACCACGCCGCTGCCCTGAGGGTCGGTTTGGGCCTCGGCCTCCTCCATATCCTCGCCCGGCAGTATATGGGGTCGATAGGCTAGGATTGCGGCCAGTGCCGCCGTTCCCGCGAAAACGCTCATCTCGATCGCACCGGCCAACGTGCGGCCTGTTGCAAACCACGGAATGAAAAAGCCTGACCAGGCCTGGCCCAGGGACGCCGCCGCATAGCTCGTGCCCATGCCGAATGATCGTGTTGCGGATGGAAAGCGCTGTGACAGAAAATGCGGGATGACGGCCCAGATGCTGTTGCCGAACGCGCCGACTGCCAATGCCGTCATGAACATGAGTGGATAGCTATGGACCGTGACGAACGGGATGATGACCGCGATCGTGACCAGAAAATAGGCATAGAGAACCGGTCGCTCTCCAAACCGCGTCGCGAGCGCTCCACAGACCGGCTTGCCGACAAGCGAGCCTGCGCAATAGGCCGCAACCAGCGGGAAGACCTGTCCGGGTGTCAGGTGCTGCACCGTGCGCAGCAGCGTCGGATAAAATGTATAGAGCGCGGCGTTCTGAAACTGCACGACGGCCATGAAGGCGATGGCCTGCAGGGCCGCGCCATCAAGCCTGAACATGCCAAATGCAGGTTGCGGTTCGGCAGGCCGGGGCGCTTTGCGCAGTGCCAGCCAGACAGGACTTTCGGGCACGCCGATACGGATGAAGATCGCCAGAAGGGCCGGTGCCACGCCTAACAGAAACAGGGCGCGCCAGCCGTAGCGCGGCAGGATGACAGCCTGAGCCGCCGCCGCGCAGAAGAAGCCGAATTCGTATCCCATCATCATCAGGGATGACGCGAGTGCCCGCGCGCGAGGCGGCACGCTTTCCATGAGGAGCGCGGCCGACGCCGTCCATTCGCCACCGAAGCCGATGCCGAACAGGAACTGGATACCGACCATCACGACATATGATCCGGCCATGGCTGTGGCGCCCGAGAATGTCGCGAACCAGACGACCCCGATCATGAACGTCAGCTTGCGGCCATAGCGATCCGCAAGCCAACCCCATCCCGCGTTGCCGAGCACGCGCCCGATGCTCTGGGCCGCGATGATCAGCCCCATCGCTGTCAGATCGACGCCCAGCGACCGCCCCATGTCCGGCAGGCAGAGCAGCAGCGCGACCTGATCGAACGCATCGAGAAACCAGCCGAGGAACGCTGCGAAAGTTACGCGCCAGTAAGGCCGCAGGAGTGCGAGAGGCGACCGCTGGTCATCATCCATCCCTTACACCGCCCCCATCTGGCTGGTCAGGGCGCGGTCGAGGTATTGGCCCGCGCGGATCAGCGCCAGATGGGTGAAGGCCTGCGGGAAATTCCCCAGATGCTCGCCAGCCGGGCCGAGTTCTTCCGCGAACAGTCCTACATGGTTGGCATAGGCTAGCATCTTCTCGAACAGGAAACGCGCCTGCAGAAGATCGCCGGATCGGGCCAGACATTCGATGTACCAGAATGAGCACATGGTGAACGTGCCCTCGATGCCGTTCAGGCCATCCTCGTTGACCCCGTCCCGGGCCCGATAACGGTAGACGTGGCTGTCATCGAGCAGAAGTTCGCCGACGGCGCGCAGGGTGGAACGCCAGCGCGGATCGCCATCACCGATGAACCCGACCAGAGGCATGAGCAGGCACGACGCATCGATCGTATCGCTGCCGATCGACTGCCCGAAGAACTGCCGCTCCTCGTTCCAGAAGTTCTTGTGCACGTCGTTGTAGATCGCATTGCGCTCGCGCGTCCAAAGCGCGATGTGCCCGGGCAGCCCCCTCTCCTGCGCCAAGCGGATCGCGCGGTCGAACGCCACCCAGCACATGACACGCGAATGCAGGAAATGCCGCCGCCCGCCGCGCACTTCCCAGATGCCCTCGTCCGGCTGGTTCCAGTGGTCGCACAGCCAGTCCATGCCGACCGTGACGCTCATCCAGTCTTCGTAGCTCAGGCGCTCGCAAAACCGGTCAGCCATATAGACCGCGTCCAGAAGCTCTCCGTAGATGTCGAGCTGAAGCTGGTCTTCGGCTGCGTTGCCGATCCGCACGGGTTTCGATCCGAGATACCCCTTGAAGTGGGTCAGGTCGGTCTCGGTGGAGATGCGTCGGCCGTCGATGCCATACAGCACGCGAAGACCCTCGTTCTCGAATGCCTCGCCACGACGCGCGTGCATCCAGCGTATGAAATCGGTGGCTTCCGCCCGATGTCCGGTCTGCATGAAGGCATAGATCATGAAGGACGAATCGCGGACCCAGGTGTAGCGATAATCCCAGTTCCGCTCTCCGCCCACGGTTTCCGGTAGCCCGAACGTCGCCGCCGCGACCATCGATCCGAACTCGGCCGACGTCAGTAGCTTGAGGACAAGGAGCGATCGCGTGATCGGATCATGCCAACGTCCGCGATACGGCGAACGGGCCACCCACTCACGCCAGAAATTGGCCGTCGACTTGAATGATTCCGACAGCAGGGGCACGTCCGAACACGGATTGGCGCCTTCGAGTTCTGCATCGAGCGTGAAGATCGCACTTTCGTTCACGCCCAGCGTGAAACGGGCGACGCCGTCCCCGTTCTCGATCAGGATCGGCACCGACGCGCACAGGCGCAGCGTCGGCAGCCTCGCGCCTTCGGGCAGGAACAGGACAACCTGATCGTCGATCCGGCGTACAGTGTGTCGAGCGCGCGCATAGTCGAAACGCGGTGCACAGCGCATGGTGCAGGCGATCTCGCCCCGCACCGACTTGATCCGGCGGACCAGACGCTGGATCTGGTTCTCCGGTCCGAGCGGCATGAAATCGGAGATCTCGCTCACGCC
Organism: Tanticharoenia sakaeratensis NBRC 103193; assembly: GCF_000963885.1. GTDB lineage: Bacteria > Pseudomonadota > Alphaproteobacteria > Acetobacterales > Acetobacteraceae > Tanticharoenia > Tanticharoenia sakaeratensis. The sequence goes on along the minus strand of NZ_BALE01000009.1, from coordinate 101,588 downwards.
CTCGTGGGACAGCGTGCGCGTCAGAAGGATGTTCGTATCCGGCACGTAGAACTGCGTGTGACGACCACCGTCGAGCGTCGGTGCGAGCTCGAAGACGCCGCCGTCATCATCGAGCAGGCGTGCGAAGATCGACGGGCTGTCGAAGCGCGGCCAGCACATCATGTCGACGGCGCCGTCCAGCGCGATCAGCGCCGTGGTCCGCAGATCACCGATGACCGCGTGATTCTCGATCGGCATGAACGGTGGCGAAGAGAGGTTGCGCGTTTCACTCATGGCCAGCTTCCCGGACCAGTGTCCCCAGCGGCAGCCAGCTTCGTCCGTCTCGCTCAAGCAGCGCGTCGGCTTCATCTGGCCCCTGCGAGCCTGCGGCATACGATTTGGCCTGCACGGCGCCGTTGAGCAGGTTTTCCACCGCGCTCCAGCAGGCCTCGATCGCATCCGCACGCTGAAAGAGCATCGGATCTCCGATCATGCAGTCGTAGATCAAGGTTTCATATCCAACATTGGCAGCCTCGCCGAAGAAGTCGCGATAGAGGAACGTGCTATGCACGGGTGCGAGCGTGATCTGGGGGCCGGGTTTTTTGGCCACGAATTCCGTCCGGATGCCGTGCTCGGGATCGATCATCAGGCGCACGACGTTGCGCTGCTGGGACGCGTCGATGTCCTCGTCAGCAAACATGCGGAACGGTGCCGGCCGGAACACGATCGCGATCTCGGTTTCCCGCGCGTGCATCCGCTTGCCGGTCCGCAGATAGAACGGGACCCCGCCCCATCGCCAGTTCTCGATCTCGACCTTCATGGCCACATAGGTCTCGGTGCGACTGTCGGCCGCAACGCCCGGCTCGTCGAGGTAGCCGGGCAAGGCCTGCCCGTCGAGCGTCCCGGCGCCGTATTGACCCATCACGCAGTTCTCGACGGGAATACGGCGGATGGCCTGCAGCAGCTTCGTCTTTTCCAGACGAACGGCGTCCGCCCCGAGCGAGTTGGGTGACTCCATCGCGACCATGCACAACAGGTTGAACAGGTGGTTCGGCACCATGTCGCGCAGCGCGCCCGTATGGTCGTAGAAACCTGCCCTGGCCTCGACGCCGATGGTCTCAGCAGCGGTAATCTGGACATGGTCGATATACTCGCGCCGCCAGACAGGCTCGAACATCCCGTTGGCGAAACGGACCGCCATGATGCTCTGCACCGTCTCCTTGCCGAGAAAATGGTCGATGCGGAAAATCTGGTTCTCGTCGGCGCTTGCGAGGATCGTCTCGTCGAGGGCGCGCGCGCTTTCCAGATCGTGGCCGAACGGCTTTTCAATGATCACGCGCCGATAGCGGTCAGGCGTCTCGCGCAGCATGCCGGCGCGGCCGAGTTCATCGACGATCCCGCCGAAGAACCGTGCGGCCACGGCCAGATAGAAGATGACGTTGCCGTCCCCGACCTTCGATATCAGCCCGTCGAAAAGCTCGGATTTCGTGAAATCTCCGGCGTGAAACAGGGCACTGCGCGTCAGGCGCAGCCATGTGTCATCCCTGATGTCGCCGAGAGACGCTTCCGCCGTCTTGTCCTCGGCGAACGATTCGATTGTGGTGCGCAGGTTCGCCGTCCACTCTTCCGCCGTTCGTTCCTGAAGATCGACGCCGACCAGACGGAACTCCGCGGGGAGCGCGCCGGCGGCTGCCATATTATAGAGTGATGGGACCAGCAGCCGCTTGGTCAGATCTCCGCCCGCCCCGAATATGACCATGGTGCAGGGAGCAGGCGGCTTGCGCTCACGCAGCGCGCGGGGAGTGTCGTCCGTATTCGTGGCCATTATGTCGCCCTTCGGATGCAGGCGGACAGCCTGCGATCAACCCGGTTAAAGCGCCAAGGGCCGGGCGGCGTTGCGATCCGCCCGCTCAGGAAACGACAACGTGAAGAATGAGCGTTCGGATACCCGAGGGGGCGACCCGAACGCCGCGATTCAGGCGAGCGTCTCGATCTTGCGCTCCAGCGTCTTGTGCAAATTCTCGAACGCCTCGTCGAAACCGGCGAGCCCATCCTTCAGCAGCTTGTCGGTCACGCTCTTGAGGTCGATGCCGCACTCGGCGAGCTGCTTGAGAACGCGATGCGCCTCAGGATAGTCGCGCACCATTTCGCGCCGCACCTCACCATGGTCGCGGAACGCGTCATAGGTCGGCAGCGGCATGGTGTTGACCGTATCAGGCGCCACCAGTTCCTCGACGTAGACCACGTCGCGATAGGTCTTGTCCTTGGTGCTGGTGCTGGCCCACAGAATTCGCTGCGTGTCTGCGCCGGCAGCTGCGAGCTTCTTCCAGCGCGCGCTGGCCATCACCTTTTCCCAGTGCTCATAGGCCAGCTTGGCATTGGCGATCGCAACCTTGCCGCGCAGTGCCTTCAGCATCGCGGCGTCGCCCTCGCCCTTCGCGATCTTCCTGTCGATGATCTCGTCGACCAGCAGATCGACGCGGCCGATATAGAAAGATGCGACGCTTGCGATCCGACTGATGGAATGTCCGGCGTCCAGTCGTCGCTCCAGACCCCGCACATAGGCCTCAAGCACGGCGTGATAGGCGTCTTGTGCGAACAGGAGCGTCACGTTGACGTTGATGCCTTCCGCCGTCACCTGCTCGATCGCGCGCGCGCCCGCAGCCGTGCCGGGGATCTTGATCATCAGGTTCGGCACGTTGACCGCCTTCCACAGGCGGCGCGCCTCGGCAATCGTGCCTTCCGCGTCATGGGCCAGCAGAGGCGAGACTTCCAGGCTCACATGTCCGTCGGCACCATCGGTTGCGTCGAACACCGGACGCAGGATGTCGGCCGCGGCGCGGATGTCCGTGACGGCGAGTTCTTCATAGAGTTCGCCGGCCGTGACGCGATGCTTCGCCAGGATCTTCCTGATCTGGGCGTCGTAGGCATGGCCGTAGCCCATGGTCTTCTCGAAGATTGCCGGGTTCGAGGTCATCCCATGCAGCCCGTCATGCTCGACCATGCGCTTCAGGCTACCGTCTTCGGTATGCGTGCGGTTGATGAAGTCGAGCCACGGGGACTGGCCATGCTTGAGGAGGGCCGCGAACCGGCCTGCATCGGCCTTGGGGGCGCGTTGGAGCATCGTGTCTTCCTGTGCGTTACGGCGGGCGCACAGACCATCCCAAGACCTCATTGCCTCCGGCGCCTGTCCGCCGGCCTTCTGGCTTCGGGACCAAACGGACCCTATGGTCTTGTTGCAGTGTGCCAAAGTGTGAAACTGCAAATCTCATGGGCATGTGAAGAACTTTACGCACTTGTCATGCACGCGCACGAGATCGTGTCTTGGAGTGCCATAATCCGACATCCCTGCCATCGCCGCGAGGTCCCTTGACCGCCTGCGCGCGTCAGCCGACAAATCGCGCCATGCAACGTATCTTCTCCGGCATCCAGCCGACCGGCGTCCCTCAGCTCGGCAACTATCTCGGTGCGATCCGCAACTGGGTGGCGCTGCAGGCCGATCACGAGTGCATCTTCTGCCTCGTCGACATGCACGCGCTGACCGTATGGCAGGACCCGGCGAGCCTTCGGGCCCAGACACTGGCGCAGACGGCCGTCCTGCTGGCGGCCGGCATCGATCCGAAAGCTCATATTCTCTACAACCAGTCGGCCGTCTCGGCCCATGCGCGGCTGGGGTGGATCTTCAACTGCGTGTCACGGCTCGGCTGGCTGAACCGCATGACCCAGTTCAAGGACAAGGCCGGCAAGGACCGCGAGAACCATTCGGCGGGCCTCTACGTCTATCCGAACCTCATGGCCGCCGACATTCTGGCGTTCCACGCGACGCGCGTTCCGGTCGGCGACGACCAGCGCCAGCATCTCGAACTGGCCAACGACATCGCGCAGAAATTCAATCACGACTATGGCGTCGATTTCTTCCCGGCGATCGAGCCGCTGATCCCGGGCGAGACCGCGCGCATCATGAGCCTGCGCGACGGCACGAAGAAGATGTCCAAATCGGACCCTTCCGCCCAGAGCCGCATCGAACTCACCGACACGGCGGACGAGATCGCGCTCAAGATCCGCCGCGCCAAGACGGATCCCGAGCCCCTGCCCTCTGACGCCGCTGGTCTCGAGGGCCGACCGGAGGCACGCAACCTCGTGTCGATTTTCGCTGCCCTTTCCGGCGAGACCATCGATACGGTCCTGGCCCGTCATGGTGGATCGGGTTTCGGCCCCTTCAAGCAGGCGCTGGCCGATGTCGTCATCGCAGCGGTGGCGCCGGTCGCGGACGAGACGCGCCGTCTGCTGGAGGATCCCGCCCATCTCCAGGGGGTCCTGCGGGACGGTGCCGCGCGCGCCGAAGCCATCTGCGAGCCGATCGTGAAGGACGCGGAACGCATCGTGGGTTTCCTGCGCTGACGCAAGGCTTCTGCTGCCAGGCATGTGCGATGCCTGTCCCAGTCCGGCGGCGTCTGCATTTCCGGTGAACTTCCGGGCGCCGGACATGCTCTAACCTGCTGACACATCCTGCTGCGGGAGAGCCACCAATGCGCCAGAAGTTTCACCGCCTCACGATCGAGACCCGGGGCAAGGGTCTGTACATGTTCACGAGCGGGATCGAAGGTTTCGTTGCCGAAAGCGGAATCTCCGCCGGCCTCCTGACGCTGTGGTGCCTGCACACTTCGGCCTCCCTGACCGTGCAGGAGAACGCGGACCCTACGGTTCGCAAGGACGTCGCAGCGTTCTTCGACGAACTCGTGCCTGAAGATCGCACCTATATCCATGACGACGAGGGCCCGGACGACATGCCGGCGCACTTGCGTTCCATGCTGACCAACACGCAGCTGAGCATTCCGGTTCATGGTGGTCGGCCGACGCTCGGCATGTGGCAGGGCGTCTATCTGTTCGAACACCGCAGGCAGCCCCACAGGCGCACGGTCATTCTTCACCTGATCGGTGAATGAAGCCGCTGCTCAGCCTGACAGCTTGAAGCGCGCGTTCCGTTTCCGTTCAGCAATCGTGTGGCCCGCCTCGGACGCCGGGACGCCGACGCGCCCAAGGCGTCAAACGCACGAGCCGGCGGCAACGGCGCACCACGGCAAGACAACTTTCTGCGTCGGAGTGACAGAGCCGGCCCCGATAGTCCGCCCGAGACATGTATCGGTCCAGGTGTTCGCCGTCACACCTTCGGCCGATTCAGTTGCAGCAGTCGGTCTGTCTATCCGCAGCAGCACATGTCCAGGCCCATCGACCCGAACCTGAGGTGCAGCTCGCCGCGACACGAAGCGTCCGAGCAACCGTGATGCCGCTTTCGTCTGGAAGGCCGCCGAACCCGTCCGGAACAGCGCCTCCGACGTCTCACATTGCTGCCGTCATTCCGCCCAGCCCGGAACACGGAACGATGCCGGGCAGTTGTCCTGAAGATCGGGTGACGGCGCGTAGGATGCAGCCGCTGGGAACCGGTCCAGAGCATCGGGCCGAAGCGTGAACCACAGCTGCTCCAGAACGGGACGTCCCATGCTGTCGCGTCCGCACCGCAACTGCAGGGCGCGCGTCGCGGTGGCGCCGGTGTTGCGGGCGAACAGCGCGAGCAGATCGTCATGCCCAATCACCCTGCCGGCATCCTGCTCGAGCGCCTGTCCGGTCGGACTCGCCGCAAATCGGTCACGCAGCGTCAGGCCCGCGACAAAGAAGTGATCGGCGTCATAGCCGAAGCATCTCCCGTGCTTGTTCCACTCATGCGCGGGCAACGAATGCGCCACGTGCGCCGTCGCTGCATCGAGCCTGCGGGCGGTATCCAATGACAATGGGGGCATGGCATCTGCCGGTGGCAGATAGACGTCACACCCCCGTTTCCACCAATCCTGCACCGGCATGTGGGCCGCGATCAGGTCGTGCGTCTCGGAAGCCCAGAGGCCGTGGAGCCCGATCAGGGGCGCATGTGGCTGGTCGGCCAGACACTGGCCCTGCCCGCAGAACCCGGGCTGCCAGGTCAGCGCCAGCGTGTCGTGATCGAAGTCGGCATGACGGGTCGCGACCAGAGCAGGCGCCGACCCCGGGCCGGACATCGGGGCGCATGCGGACAGAAGTCCCGACAAGGCAAGAATACTCAACAACAGATGGCGCATCGGGGCCCTACATTAAATGACATAATCGCGGGCATTGTGTGATGTTCGTACATCAGGCACCCGTGGATTGGTCTTCACCGTAAACCATGAGGGAGAAGCATGATCGTCGACAAGCGCCGCGGCGCCATCATCCTCGTCCGCGAGACACTTCCGCCTCTGCTGATCCTTGCATTGTGGGATTTTGTCGTGGTGATCCTCTTCCAGGTCTATCATCAGGACTGGATGGAGCAGCCGGTACTGCCGATCTCGGTCATGGGATCGGCCCTGGCGCTCGCCCTGGGCGTGCGCAACAACGCGGCATATGCGCGTTGGTGGGAGGCCCGGACCCTTTGGGGAGCGATCACCAACAACTGCCGCTCGTTCGGTCGCGAGGCAGCCAGCCTCCTCGAGGGACGCGCCGATCTGGCCCGCGCCATGGCCGCCTATCCGCATGCGCTGCGCGCTGCCCTGCGCGGCAACAACATGCCGTCCGATCTCGAGCGTCTCCTGCCGTCCGACATGCTGACCCGCGTCATGGCGCGGACGAACAAGCCCAACGCCGTGCTGTACGAGATCGGGCTCGGCGTGCAGGCCACGGTTGCCGAGCGCGGCATCGACGGTGCGGTGCACGGGACGGTCGACCGTATTCTCTCCGATCTCGCCAATGCGCAGGGCGGCCTCGAGCGGATCCGCAATACGCCGCTGCCGGTCCAGTATTCCCTTGTCCCGCTTCTTCTGGTGCACGTGTTCTGTATCGTACTGCCACTCTCGGCGGTGCAGACATTGGGCTGGATCACGCCGCTCGGCTCGAGCCTGATCGGCTTCGTGTTCCAGGCTCTCGACAAGACGGGACGGGACCTGCAGGAGCCGTTCGCGCGCTCGATGCACGCCCTGCCGATGCTGGCGATGTCGCGCACCATCGAGACCGACCTTCTGCAACCGATCGGCGAGACGCCTGAACCCGCGCCGGGGCCGCAGCATGGTGTGCTCTGGTAGCAGGTCCGGCACGCATGACAAACGGGCCCGCGCGTGCTATATCGGACGATGATGAATACCTTCCGCACGCCCCCAAAGGGGGGCATGACCGATGCGATGGCGCGCACTGCCGCTGCATTGACCGCGACCCAGGCCGGATCTCACTCTGCTGACGCCGACCCGTTCCGCGAAGGCGATTCCATCGTCTACGCGGCTCATGGTGTCGGCCGGGTGGACCGGATCGGCGTGGATGAAATTGCGGGAACACAGCTGGAGATGATCCAGATCTCGTTCCCCGGCAACCAGATGACGTTGCGTATTCCGCTGTCGAAGGCCCGCAAGTCCGGCCTGCGGAAGATCGTGTCGCGCGACATCGTGGACAAGGCGATGGCGATCATCAAGGGCAAGCCGCATGTCAGCAAGGGCATGTGGGCCCGTCGTGCGGTCGTCTATCAGGAGAAGATCAACTCGGGCGATCTGATCCAGATTGCCGAGGTCCTGCGCGACCTGCGCCGCAACGTGGACAGCCTCGATGGCAGCTTCTCGGAGCGCAAGCTGTTCGAGGCCGCACAGGAACGCTTCGTATCCGAGGTCGCGGTGCTGGAGAATTCCGATCCGGCGACTGTGCTGCAGGCGCTGACGGAGACCATGAAGGCTGCCTGACCCCGATCTGCCGGTCGTCACCATACTGACGACCGGCATCGGCTTTCCATTCCGGCAGAACTCACGAGCGCGCCCGACGCGCTTTTTTTATGTGCGTTTCACCAGTCCGACGTAGCGCACCGGCATATGCCGTAACCTTGCACGCCAAGCCGCCATGCAGGGTGGGCCGCATCTGTCCTTCACGTTTTTTGGATCCCTCGACGCGAAAGCGCGTTTGCAGCGGACCGGTGAGTTCCCGTTGCATTCGGCGGCACGCTCACCATCCGGATTCATCAGACGAAGGCCACGTGATGCCCGATAATCGTTCCGACCGCTTTGCCGGCAAATCCGTGCTTGTGACCGGCGCCTCCCAAGGCATCGGCGAAGGGATCGCGCTCGCATTCGCCGAGCAGGGTGCCCGCGTCGCGCTGAACGGCCGCAAGGAAGACAAGCTGCGTGCCGTGCAGGAGAAACTGCCGCGCGTGTCGGGCGGTGACCATCCGATCGCAGCCGGCGACATGTCGAAGGAAGATGACGTCGACCGGATCATGAAGGAGAGCCTGGAGGCGTTCGGCGGCCTCGACGTTCTTGTCTGCAACGCAGGCATCATGATCCCCTCCCCGTCTGAGGACGTGACGCTGGAGGACTTCAACAAGGTTCTCGCAGTCAATCTGACCAGCGTCATGCTGTGTTCGCGCGCCGCGCTGAAATACTGGCGCGCGCATGACAAGACCGGGACGATCATTGTCAACAGCTCTGTTCATCAACAGATCCCGAAGCCGCAGTATCTTGGCTATTCCGCAAGCAAGGGCGCGGTCGGCAATGTCGTGCGCACGCTCGCTCTCGAATATGCCCGCTTTGGCATCCGCGTGAATGCCGTGGCACCCGGCGCGATCGTGACGCCGATGAACGACGCGTGGGTCCACGATCCAAAGCAGCACGAAGCGGTATCCAGGCACATCCCAATGCGCCGCCCGGGCGAAAGCCGCGAGATCGCGGACGTCGTGACATTCCTCGCGTCCGAAGATGCAAGCTACATCACAGGCCAGACGATCTTCGTCGATGGCGGCCTCACGCTGTATGCCGATTTCGAGCAGAACTGGTCTTCGTAAAGCCTGCCCATAGTGGCAGCGCATGGGTTCGTCATGCTAACGAAACCATATGTCGCCCTGCGCCGTTTTCCGAAGGCAGGTCGTCCCGGAGCTGTCTGTCATCATGCCTGATCGTGTGTCTGTCCTGCTGGTCGAAGACGATTTTCTGATACGGGCCTGTCTTGCAGAGTTCCTGCAGGATCAGGACCTCGTCGTTCACGAGGCCGACAGCCAGGCGGAGGCCCTGCTGCATCTTGACAGCACGGCGCCTGTTTCGGTCGTGATCACCGACATATCGCTTCCGGATGGTGACGGACGTGCTGTCGCCCAGCACGCGCGTGCGCGACGGCCCACCATGCCGGTGATCTATATCAGTGGGTATGGAGATACCGTGGCACGCGAACACGACGCGTTCTCGCGGTTCATCTCCAAGCCTTATTCCATGAGGGACGTGCTCGACGCCGTCCGCGCATTGACGCAGGCAGCCCCTGCACGACAATAACGCGTCGTGAACGGGGAGCCTGAAGCGGTTGGGCCAATGACTATCGCGGATATCTCTCCTGACGCCTACAATCCTAAAGGTCTGAGCAAGGAACAGTTACAGGCGCGATTGCAGGACGCACGTAACGCGTTCCAGCATAACGATCTGGTGCGTGTCGCCGAACTCGTGACTGAAATCGCGGCCGAGCGGCCGCTTGCGCAGCATCCCATCGAAATTCTTCTGGACGATGCTATCGCAACGTTCCGTCGCGCGGATATCCTGCCGGTCATTGAACGATGCCAGGCGCTTGCGCCTCAGGACGCCCGTCTGTGGGATACGATGGGCAACGTCCTTACACAGCTGGGCCGCCATAGGGACGCGCTGAACGCGCTCGAAAAGGCGCTCGAAATCCGCCCGGGCAATCACAATACCCGCACGCTGATGACGGTGGCCCTGTTCGAAGCGGGGCGTGATCTCGAGGCGATCGCCATCACGCGTGCGCTTGCGCAGGAAAATCCCGACGGTCACGGAATCTGGTCCAATCTGGCATCCATGCTGGTCGCACGGGGCGAATTCGACGAGGCCCTGATGCAGTATCAGCGCGCCATCCGTCTCAAGCCAGATGATGCGCGCATTCGACTGAACTACTCGATTGGCCTGCTGAAAGCCGGTCGGTTCACACAGGGCTGGGCCGAACATGAGTGGCGGATGCGGCTGCCGGGCCATACCGACCTGCCCGGCGACCGCCTTCTGCCGAACATCACGAGCACGCTCGACCTGCGAGGCAAGCGCGTGCTCGTGACGCAGGAGGAGGGTCTGGGCGATACGCTTATGTATCTGCGATATCTCGCCCCCCTCGCCCGCCGAGGTGCGATCGTACGCGTCTGGGGCGCGGAGACGCTGGATCGCCTGACGTCTCGCGTCAAAGGTGTGGCCGAAACGCAGGTCGGTGGTACACTTCCGCCTTACGATTATCACTGCCCGTTCATCAGCCTGCCACGCGCGTTCGCGGGCACAGACACGCCGTTCGGCGATCCGGTGCCCTACATCACCGCGGATCGGGCGCTTTCAGCGCGATGGGCCAGGCGTCTGGCACCGGATCGCAATCTGCGTGTGGGGATCGTCTGGGCCGGCGCGCCGCGTCCGGAAAACACGGGCGCCTACATGGTCGATCGCAGGCGCTCGATGTCGCTTTCGATGCTTGCGCCGCTTACGCGTGTGCGCGGCGTTACGCTCTACAGCCTGCAGAAAGGCGATGCCGCACGCCAGCTCGCGACCTTCCCGGGGTACGTCGTCGATCTGATGGACGAAGTGCGTCATATGGATGATACCGCAGCCCTGATCGACAACCTCGATGTCGTGGTATCGGTCGATACGTCGGTCGTCCATCTGGCCGGCGGGATGGGTTGTGACGTGATCCTGATGGACCGGGTGAACAATTGCTGGCGCTGGCTGCATGGCCGCGATGATTCGCCGTGGTATCCTCAGATGCGCATCATCCGGCAGACCCGGCATCAGGTATGGGACGATGTGGTCCGCCGGGTGTGTGCGGATTTGCGTGCACGTGTTTCGGCCCGCCAGGCCGCTTGAGGCGAATGAACCACATGATCGATCCGCTTTCCCCCGCGGCCCATGACCGGATCCGGACGTTGCTGAAATCCTGCGGTCGCCGCCTGCTTGGGATTGCAGGGCCGCCCGGCAGCGGGAAGTCGACGATCGCTGCGGCAATCGCGAAGGCGTACCCCGATGATGCGGTCGTGGTTCCCATGGATGGCTTCCATCTGGCCCAGATGGAACTGGAGCGTCTCGGTCGTGCGTCCCGCAAGGGAGCCCCCGACACCTTCGACGCGCGGGGCTACGCAGCCCTGTTGCAGCGGATCCGGACCGAGACAGACGCGACCGTTTACGGACCTTATTTCGCACGCGAGATCGAGGAGCCGATCGCCAGTGCCATTCCCGTCGAGCCCGATCGGCGCTTGATCGTCACTGAGGGCAATTACCTGCTCTTCGACGGAGACTGGGCCCGAATCCGGCCCCTTCTGGACGAGACGTGGTTCGTGGCGACCGATCCTATCCAGCGCGATGCCTGGCTTCTGGCGCGCCATATCGCCTTCGGCCGCACGCCGGACGCCGCCCGCGCGTGGATCGATACGACCGATGCGCCCAATGCGCTGCTGATCGATGCGACGCGGGTGCGGGCGGACTGGACCGTCTGCTGATGCGCCTTCAGTAGTCGAAGCCGTAGGACAGCCCGACGCTCGAACCCGGATCGTTTTCCGGCGTCGTGAAGCCGTTCACCTGACCGCCCGTGCCGACAGTCGTGTTGAGCTTCAGGCGTTTCGTCAGGCCGATCTGAACCTGTGCCTGCGTGCCGGAGCCGGAGGTCGCCTGCTTCGCGCCGACATACACGCCCTTCATCACGTTCTTGCCGGCTTCGACGCTCGTGCCGCCGTTGTTCACGCCGGAACCGCCGCCCACGGCCAGACGGTCGAGGCCAAGCGCACTCTGGACCTTGCCCAACGGATCGAAGGAGGAGCCGCCGGTCAGTGTCGCCAGTGCCGCACCCAGTTCCGCAAGCTGTGTCGTCGACAATGAATGGCTGTCGGTGCCGAACAGCAGCAGGGACAGCACCTGTTCCTGCGGAAGCGACGGATTGGAAGTGAAGCCGATCTTCGGGGCGCTGGCATAGCCGGTCACCAGAAGGCTTGCGAGTGTCCCCTGCGCATTGCGGTCGGCGCGGAAATCCAGCGTGGGATCGAGCTTGTGGTTGACGCCTGTTCCATTGAATCCGACCCGCCCGTGCGTGAAGTTGAGGTTAATGCCGGCGAGGTTGAAAGCGCCGCGGACCAGATCGAATCCGCCACTGACGAGCGGCGCATCGGCGAAACCGCCGACATGCAGGTTGCCGCTCATCTCCGCATCGAGGCCGTGACCACGCACATAGAACTGTCCGGGCGAGACGACATTGACGTTCAGTCCGACAACGACCTTCGAACCGTCGGCCGATGTCTGCGCCTGGCCCGGCCGGATGACGTTGAGCTGCGGGACGGAGGCCGGCATGGAGCTCGGGATATTGATCGTGGCGCTCGGGATGCGGACGGTGCCGTCGACATCGAGACGGCTGGATGCCTGGCCATGGATGCGCAGATCGGTGCCGAGCGTTGCGGTCAGCAGGTCGCTCGTAACCGGCTGCGCATGGTCCGCGGTGATGTGAAGATCCACCGGCAGGTTGGGACGGAACGCGCCTACGCTGCCGCCGATGCCGATCTTGCCGCGTCCGGCATGGGCCGTGAAATTCTGGAAGGTGAACGTATCACCTGACGCCACGATGGCGCCATTGATGGCGGACAGGCGTACACCCTGCGCATAGTCATCGAATTCGGCCCCGGACAGCGTGACCTGACCTTGGGCCTGAGGCTGCTGCGCGGTTCCCGTCACGGTCAGATTGAGCGCGACCTGCCCGGTCAGCGCCATCGCCTGCGCGCCGAGCACAGCATTAGCAACGCTCAGATCGACATGCCCCTGCGACGTCACGGCAATCGGCCCGGATGTGCTCGTCGGCACCGTGCCGTGGGTGGACAGCGCAATCGCACGGCCTGCCGCAATCGACGCGTCAAAGCGCGCTGTCGTGCCCAGAAGGTCTGCCGCTGCCGAGACATTGGCCGCCGGCAGCGAAGCGGCGGGACCGGTGTTCATCCCGAAATTGCGGGCGGTCAGCGACACGTGCCCCATCGGGCGCGCGAGCGTGCCGGTCACCTGCGCGGTCATGGCCAAGGTGCCATGTGCGGAAAGCGACGGGTCGAACGGCTTGGCGAGCGCCGGTGTCACATGATCGATCGTGGCATGGACATCAAGTTTCGGCTTGAACGTGCCCGCAATATCGACGGATGCCGGTGCGGCGCCGGGCGGTGCGACGCTCATGCGCAGCCGATCGACACCCATGGTCTGCCCGAACGAGACAAGTGCCGGGGCAAGCACGCGCAGGTTCTCGCCTTTCGCCAGGGCTTTCAGGCGCTGCACGCGCACCTGCTTCTGCGGCAGGTCGAGCAGGACGGCCGTGTCGAGACTGGCGGGTGCACCGGCCACATTCTGCAAGGCTGCGCGTGCCGTCAGGGCCAGCGCCTTCTGCTTGCCCTGCGCCGTCGCCTGGGCCGAACCGGTGATGCCGCGAGCGCTCAGGCCGGCCAGGGCGAGACGGAGATCAAGATCCGGATCGCCTGCCGGATCGGACACGGTACCGTTGAGCTGAAGCTGTCGGACGCTGGCCTGTGCCGCGGCAAGAGCCGCGTCGAGCTTGAGCGCAACCTTGGCAGGCACGGACGGATTGGGGGCAGCCGTCTGCACCGAAAGTGTGAGATGGCCGCCAAGCGCCTGCCCCGCCAGACGGCTGAAATCGGCCAGCCGCGCGATCTTCACATCCAGATTGCCGAGCGGCACCTTGGTGCCCGGCGCCAGGCGAAGGGCACCTTGCCCTGCGAGACTGTTCCAGTGCAACGCGCGCAGGGTCAGGTGCCGTGTCCGGTCGGGATCCTGCGACAGGGCCGCATCGAGCGAGAGTGGTGCACGATCCAGGACACCGGCGGCCGTCACTGTTCCATCAGGCGCGGACGGCAGATGCGAGAACGCCGCATCGAGCGTCAGCGGGCCACGCGGCACGCTCGCAGTGCCAAAATCGGCGGCCACATGCGTGCGTGCGCTGAGATCGTTCGTGGGACCTTCGGCATGAAGCGTGAGGTCCGTACTGCCGCGCAAGCTGGGCGCAACGCGTGTCAGGTCGGTCAGGCCCAATGTCAGGTCGGTGCGCACGTTCATGACCGACGCCAGATCGACCTGTGCCGTATCCTTCAGGTGAATCGCCTGACCGTCCAGCGTGAAATGCTGTACATCCAGTCGTTTGAAGGCCGTCTTTCCCGTGCCCTGCGGCGTCATCGTCGCCGCCAGCGAGAGCGTGCCGCTCTTCCCGATCAGGCCGACTGCCTGCTTCAGACCGTCCGTAAGACCGATGCCGCCGTCCAGTGCCGCCGTGATCGGGCCGTTTGGATCAGTTGGCAGCGCGAATACCAGATGCAGCTTCGTGTGACCTGACAGGTCGGTGTGACCCAGCGCCGCGAAGGGCTTGAGGTCGGGCAACGTCAGATCGAATGCACCGTGCGCTGCAGGCTTCGTATCGGCCTGACCGGCCAGTTGCAGCAGCGGATGGGTAACGGACAGCGTAACGGGGCGGGTCGGCGCATTGGGAAAAGCGACGACGTCGGCCACGAGCGGAGACGCGGCCAGCAGCGTGGGCTGCGGCCCGGGCAGACGGAGCCCTTCGGCGGTCAGGTGCAGATGAGTGCGGGTCTGGCTCGCATCCGCAGTCTCCTGCCCGTCGAAAGCGAGCGTCACACCGGACGCCTTGGCGCCGGATGCCGCCAGATCGGAGATGGTCAGCGTTCCCTGCCCGGCCGGTGCCTTGAGATCGCCGTGGATATGGGCGTTCAGCGCGATCGAGTTCCACGAGACGCCGGCGGTGGGCGTCATCGCAGGCGCGCTCGCATCCAGCGCCAGGTCGCCACGCGTATGCAGCAGATCGAGCGTGCCGTTGGCACCGACATGGACAGCACCCGCGCCTATGGCAAGCTTCAGGGCCGCGCCATCACGGGGACCGTTCAGATCGAGCGCGATCGACGCCGGGTCGAACTGCGCCATATGAGCGACAGATGTAACGTAGCCCGCGACGCCATCCGTCACGGCCAGATGCACGCCGACCGCGCGTTCGGGCGTGCGGGCTGTCAGTTGCAGGCCGCCGGGCGCGTCCAGTCGCCGCAGATCAAGACCCAGATCGCTGACCGGCAGCGTCTCGAGCGACACGCCGTTCGCAAATGGCGCGATGGAGGCGATATGCGCGTGTCCGTCCAGCGAGAAGACACCCGCGACGCCTGCAACATCGTGTGCGATCTCGATGCGGCCGACATGCACCCGGCCGAGATCGACCGCAAAGTTCGGCAGGCTGCTCTTGCCGTTCGAGGGCTTGGCGGGTTGTGCGGGCGCAGTGGATGGCAGAGGCTTGCGCGCGATCGCGATCCGTTCGGCTGACAGAAGGCCGATGCGCGCATCCTCATGCATGAGAGAGAGCGGAGACCAGTCGAGCGTCAGCCCGTCCAGCGTCAGCCATGGGCCACGGGCGTCACTGATCGTGACGCGTCCGACATGCAACGCGTCGGGGAAGCGGCCGCCGAACCCGTCGATCGTCACCATGCCGCCGGTCAGGTCATGCGCCTTGCGGGCGATCAGTCGCTGGCCCGGCCCGATGTTCGCGCCGATCAGCACGACAGCGAGGACCAGCACCACGAGCGTCAGCGGCACGCCGAGAATGATGCCCGCAGTCCATGCGGCAATCCGTCGCACGCGGGAACGGTGCGGCCTGATCTGGTCTTCGGTCATCAGAAATTCTCTCCGAGGCCGATATACAGTTCCCACTTGTCGCCGCGGGCGGGTCGGTTCATCGGGACCGCGATATCCACGCGGATCGGGCCGATCGGTGTATAATAGCGCACGCCGCCGCCGACGCCGACGCGCAAGGTGCCTTCGAACGGGCTGCTCCCGCTGCCCACCTGCCCGGCATCGGCAAAGGCTGCCGCGCCGAAGCTCTTGCCGATGCGCTGGCGGAACTCGACTGATCCGGCATCGAGCGACGTGCCGCCGATCGCATATTTGGTGTTGCCGAACTGCGGGCCCACGCCCTGATAACGGAAGCCGCGCACGGTTGCCGGACCACCGGCATAGAGACGCTGATCGGGCGGGATCTGGTAGGTCGATGCGCCCTGCACCGATCCCACGATCCCTCGTACGGCGATCACGGTGCGGCCGGGCCGGGTCAGGCCAAGCCGGTGAAGATCGAAATAGGTCGAGCCGATCGCATTCAGCAGGACGAAGAACGCCTCGTGATGCTCGAGCGATTCGGAGGGCGTCGCGTTCAGTGACAGCCGGATACCGTGCGTCGCCGGCTCGATCGGATTGGCGAGGTCCGTGCTGTCATATGTGGCACCCAGCGGAACCGACGCGATCAGATAGTTATAGGTCTCGTTGAACTGCTGGATCTGCTCCTGCTCGGCCGAGAGCGAGCCGGAAATACTCCAGTGTCTGGTCAGTTTGCGGATCACGCCCGCCCGTGCGAGCAGGGCCGTCTGCCGATAGCTGTAGAGAAGCTGTCGAATGCCCTCGAGACGGATGCTCAGGTTCTGATCGCGCCGCAGCCAGTCCGGCTTCATCAGGTCGGCATAGACGTCGTATCCAAGGCCCTGCTGGGCCGTGCCCCCGACGCCCGTGACGAGTGCCGTCAGGCGCAGCTGCTCCGCATTGCCAAAGAGATTATGGTGCGTCCAGGTGACGCCCGCCCGGCCGCCCAGATCGGTCGAATAGCCGACCTCGGCAGATACCGTATGGCGTTTCGCCTCCTGAAAATCGAACGCGACCGGCATTGCCTGCGACACCCCCGGCGTCCCGCCCGACACGTCGGGCACCAGCGGCGGATTGTCCCGCGCGCCGACCGAGCCGAAGACGCCGATGGCCGCGAGATCCTGCCGTGCGGCCTCGATCGCCGATGGCTGGTAAAGCTCGCCGGTGTGGATCGTCAGGCGCCGACGCAGGAACGCGGGGTTCACATGTTTCAGCCCGTCGAAGGTGATGGGGCCGATGTCGACGATCGGACCCATATGGACGTCGAACACGAGGTCGAGCGTGTGTGTCTGGGGCTTGAGATAGGCACGCGGCGTGGCGACGCTGGCCTGCGCGTGGCCTTCTTCCTGCAGCACCGTCAACAGATGCCCCTGCGCTGCCAGCACGTCAGCCGCGTTCGCGGGTTGTCCGGACGACAGACCGAACGCCCTGTTCTCCGTGGATGACAGGGTAACAGGCTCGGTTTGCACCGCGACGGGCGGAGCCGCAGACGCCTTGGCCGCGTGGCCGGGCTTCGCATCCTTCGATTTCGGCGCGGTGTCGTCCGCCTCCTCGGTGTCTGCGGCGGGCGCCGGCGCCTGCAGCGTGATGTGGCCGATATGGAACAGCGGGCCGCGTGACGCGGAGATCGTGATCTCGGCCGAGCTCTTTGCCGGCAATCCGCTCAGCCAGTTCGGAAGCTCGGGATCATTGCCGGCCAGTGTCCGCTGAGGACCGCCCCGGGTGCCGACGCTGATGGTGACCGTACCGTCGTAATAGCCGTAGCTCTGCATGGCCTGCGACACGCGGTCGTAGTCGCCGCGGATACGCCCAGCGAGCGCGAATGGTCCGATCGCCTTCGTCTTTGCAAGCGATACGAGCATCGAGGATGCCTGGATTGCCGCGTCCACATCCGCCTGGCCCGTGGGCTTGACCGTGACGTGATAGGGCTCCGGATCTGCCGCGAGCGCAGGCCCCGACAACGGGTCCGTGACGGCACCGATGCCGATGACGGTTGTCGCCAGCAGACGACGTGTGATGCGGCCGTGGACGAATATGTGGCCAAGAGACGGCGTCGCGCCGGACTTCGAATGCACTCTGCCTCCCCTGTCGTTCCGTCTCGCACACGAATGCGGCAGGTCGACGGTTGCCGAGCCCCGGCCGGTAACGCACCGGACCGCGATCCGGATGCGCAACAAAGACGCGTATTACTCCTGTGGCAGGCGTTTGGGCCGTATGTCCGGCATGGAGTCAAGCGGGAGATGAGGCCGTGGGATTGATTGCTTCGCGCCGATGCTTCGCGGTATGTCCGGGCCATGTCGCATCGCTTTAGATCCGCAACACCTCCGGCTCGATGAGCATGGCCGACGCCAGCCCACAGAATCGAACGTCAACGCACGCGGCGCAGCCAGCCTCGGCAGACGTGCCGACACATGCTGACGCACGGCCGCTGCAGGCGCGTGACGACGCCGCAAAGGCCACTGTCCGGGGGCGGTCCGTGGAGCATGGAAAGAGCGCGTCCGCGACACGCGTCCGGCGTGTTCTGCCGACCGCCGATATTGACGACGCCCCTCATGCGGGCGCGGCGTCCGTATGGCGCAAGATCCGGGCCACGCGCCGGCTGCTCGGCGTTCTGGTCTGGTCCATCATCGGATGTACGACACAGACGATTCTCGTGCGGCTGCGCGGTCCTTCGAAGATCTGGTTTGCGCGGTTCTTCTGGCGCACGACCTGCCGCCTGATCGGTCTCGAGATCCGCATCGAGGGCGCGCTGGCCGGGACGATCCGCGATCGGGCCGCCGTGGCGCGCGGCGAGCGCCCCGTCATCTTCGTCGCCAACCATTCGTCTTGGCTTGATATCCCCGCGATCGGCAGTGTGCTGCCGACTGTCTTCGTGGCCAAGGACGAGGTCGGCCGCTGGCCGATCATGGGAACGATATCGCGGCTCGGCCGGACGATCTTCGTCAGCCGTCAGCGCAACAATACCGGGCGCGAGCTGTCGGAGATGACCAATCGTCTGGCCGACGGCGATAATCTGATCCTGTTTCCTGAAGGCACGTCCTCGGATGGTGGTCGCGTGCTGCCGTTCCTGTCGTCGTTCTTCGCCATCGCGAAGCCGGGACGGCTCGATGCACGTGCGCTTCAGACGACCGACGCCATACCGGCCGTGCCGCCCGTCGTGATCCAGCCGGTCAGCGTGGTGTATGATCGTCTTGAAGGCCTGCCCGTCAGCCGCAGCCGTCGTTCGGTCTTTTCCTGGTATGGGGACATGGATCTGGCGCCGCATGTCTGGAAATTCTGTCAGTGGCGCAACACGCGTGCGACCGTGATCCTGCATCCACCGCTCTATCCGGACGCGTTCCGCACGCGCAAGGCACTGGCGAATGAAGCCTGGCGCGTGATTTCGGATGGTGCCGCCGATCTGCGCCATCGTTGAAGCCGGCGGATACTCGCGCGACTGACGGTCACGTAAAGCGTCACTTGACTCCTCACGCCTGAGTTCTCCCAAATACCGTCGTGGACCAGTTGGTCCCATGGCCGTCGGGAGGATTCGCTCTGGTCCCTCTGTTCTTCGCGCAGCACGCCCCTCACCCGCGATCTGGCGTCATGGCCGGTGCGGTCGGCGCTTTCTGCGGAAAACAGGCTTGATCGACGGGCCGATCCGAACGATCTCTGCGCCGATTGCGGCCCTTTGTGCCGCGCGCGCCATTGGGATCAGACAACCGTGACCTCCTCCGTGCCTGTTTCGCGACCGGATTCGACCTCGGATCGTTCCCTCAAGGGCCTTCACGTCATCACGTGGGGCTGCCAGATGAATGTGTACGACAGCGCCCGGATGACGGATGTGCTGCGCCCCTTGGGCTTCGTGCCGGTCGATCGACCGGAAGATGCCGACATGGTCATCCTCAACACCTGTCATATCCGCGATCGGGCGGCCGAGAAGGTCTTCTCGGAACTCGGCCGACTGCGGAAGGTGCGTGAGGCGCGGGCCAAGGACGGCCGCGGCACGGTTCTGGCCGTGGCGGGCTGCGTGGCACAGGCCGAAGGCGCTGAAATTCTCGCGCGTGCGCCCTATGTCGACATCGTGCTCGGGCCACAGACCTACCACCGGCTCCCGGAGATGGTGGCCCGCGCTGCGCGTGCGGGACAGGCCGTCATCGATACGGATTTCCCGGCCGAGCAGAAGTTCGACTTCCTGCCGGAGACGCAGGCCGCACAGACGCCGGGCAACCTGACCGCCTTCCTCACCATCCAGGAAGGCTGCGACAAATTCTGTTCGTTCTGCGTCGTGCCCTACACGCGCGGCGCCGAGACGAGCCGGCCGGTTGCGTCCGTCATGGCCGAGGCGCGCCGCATGGTGCGCTCCGGCGTGCGGGAGATCACGCTGCTCGGGCAGAACGTGAACGCCTATCATGGCCTCGACGACGCCGGAGAAGCCGCGACGCTCGCATCCCTGATGCATGACCTGAGCGCCATCCCGGGGCTCGAGCGGATCCGCTACACCACGTCTCATCCGCGCGACGTCGATGATGCGCTGATTGCGGCCCACGGCGATCTGCCTGCCGTGATGCCGTTTCTGCATCTGCCGGTACAGTCGGGCTCGGATCGGATCCTCAAGGCGATGAACCGGGGACACACGGCCGACGAATACCGGTCGGTGGTCGCGCGTCTGCGCGAAAAGCGGCCGGATCTGGCGCTGAGCTCGGACTTCATCGTCGGGCACCCGGGCGAGACGGAGGAAGACTTCGAGGCAACGATGCAGCTCATTCGCGACATCGGTTTCGCTCAGGCGTTCTCGTTCAAGTATTCGTCCCGTCCCGGAACGCCTGCGGCCGGCGCGCCGATGCAGGTGCCCGAGGAAATCAAGGATCGCCGCCTTCAGGCGCTTCAGGCCCTGCTGCGCGAGCAGCAGGATGCATTCAACGCCGACCTGGTCGGCCGGACGGTTCCGGTGCTCTTCACGGGCACCGGCCGCAAACCCGGACAGATCGTCGGACGTTCCCCCTATCTCCAGCCGGTGCATGTCGACGGATCGGTGGAGTTGATCGGCCATACGGTCGATGTTCGAATCACCCAGCGGAACAGCAATTCGCTGGGCGGCGTCCTCGTACAGGAGAGAGCCTGCGCTTGAGCCAATCTTCGGCAACGAACCTCCCCATCCGTCCCCTCACGGATCCCCGCACCCTCTCGCCGCAGGCGATCGGTCAGCGTACCGCCGCCCTGCGTTTTGACGACAACATCCTCCTGCAACAGCTGCTCGGCGATCATGATCGCCACCTGTTGCGTCTGGAGCGCGGGCTGGAGGTGCGATTGTCGTGCCGCGGCAACAAGATCGCGATCACGGGCGATGCGCACCGGGTCGCCCATGCGCAGGCAACGCTTGTCGCGCTATACAATCGTCTCGAGCATGGCGGCGTCATCGACAGTGCCGAAATCGACGGGATTATCCGCCTCACAGGACGCGCGCAGGAAGAACCGGACATGAACGATGCGCCTGCCCTCGCCATTTCCGGCTCAGGTCCCGACGCCCGGCGCGACGATCCGCGTCTGCCGCTGATGGATCTGCCTGCAATCCGCACCCGCAAGGGCGCGATCATGCCTCGCTCGCGCGGTCAGGCCGGCTACATGGACATGCTCGCGCGCTCGGAGCTTGTGTTCGGTGTCGGTCCTGCAGGTACGGGCAAGACCTATCTTGCTGTGGCACAGGCGGTCGCCATGCTTCAGGCCGGTCAGGTGGACCGGATCGTGCTGTCCCGCCCCGCCGTCGAGGCCGGTGAACGTCTGGGCTTTCTGCCGGGAGACATGCGCGAGAAGATCGATCCCTATCTCCGCCCGTTGTATGATGCTCTTCACGACATGCTGCCGGGCGAACAGGTCGTGCGGCGCATGGGCACCGGCGAGATCGAGGTGGCGCCGCTTGCCTTCATGCGCGGACGGACACTGGCTCATGCCTTCGTCATTCTCGACGAGGCGCAGAACACGACGCCCGCGCAGATGAAGATGTTCCTCACCCGCATGGGACAGGGCACGCGCATGGTGGTGACGGGCGATCTGAGCCAGATCGACCTGCCCCCCGGTGTCGGCTCCGGACTGCGCGAGGCGATCGAAACACTTGAGGGTTTGCCCGGAATCGGCATAACCCGGTTCGCATCGCAGGACGTCGTGCGCCATCCGCTGGTGGCGCGCATCGTCGATGCCTATGATCAGCGTGCGGCGGCCTCCCGGGAACTTTCCCGGGGAAGGCGCCGGGAGACCGATGGAACCTCGAAGTAGCACGCGGCTTACGCCGCAGAATCCGCATCTCCCTCCCGTCGTGGAGGGAATGCATCCGCCTGTGTGCCTGGCGGACCCTGAAGACCCTCTCGGGCCGGGCGCCTTTTCAGGCGACATCCTGATCGAGGACGCGCGTTGGCGCGCTGCCGTGCCGGGGCTCGAACGCCGGCTGCAGCGTGCGCGCGACATGGCGTGTGACGCGCTCGGGCTCGCGTATCCGAATGTCCTGCTGTCCTCGGATCGGGCAGTACGGCGCCTCAATCACGATTTCCGTGGTCGCAACAAGCCGACGAATGTTCTGACCTTCGAGGCCGGACAGGGTCTGCCGGGCGATATCGTGTTCGGTTTCGAGACCGTCCGGCGAGAGGCGCAGGCCGCGTCGCGGCCGGTTGCGAACCATCTTTTGCATCTGCTCGTCCACGGGGCCTTGCATCTGGCTGGCCACGATCATCATGAAGCTGGCGAGGCACGGCGGATGGAGATGCACGAGGCACGCCTTCTCAGTCGTCTCGGCGTGCCGAATCCCTGGGCAGTGCGGGAGGCCCGGTCGTGAGCGAGAGCGACAATACCGAATCGGGCCGTGCCCGCTCCAAGGGCATCCTGTCGTTCCTCGGCATCGGCCGGCGCGAGCTCGACCTCAGACGCTCGATCGCGGCCCTCGTCCACGAGGCATCCGAGCCGGGTGAGGATCCCTCCATTCCGCCGGAACTCGACCGACAGGAACGGGCCCTCCTGACCAATGTGCTGCGTCTCCGCGAGATCACGGCGGATGACGTGATGGTGCCGCGCGCGGATATCATCGCCATGCCGGCAGCGGTGACGCTGACGGAGGCGCTGGACATCATGCGGCGCGAGAACCACTCGCGCATGCCGGTCTATCGCGAGCAGCTCGACGATATCGCGGGAATGATCCACGTGAAGGATCTGCTCGCCTATGTCGGCCACGAGGACCAGTTCGACATCTCGAAGCTGCTACGGCAGCCGCTGATGATCGCGCCCCAGATGCAGGTTCTGGACCTGATGCTGCAGATGCGTCAGCGCCGGATGCACATGGCGCTGGTGATCGACGAGTATGGCGGCATCGATGGCCTGGTCACGATCGAGGACCTCATCGAGACGATCGTGGGCGATATTTCGGACGAGCACGACGAGCCGGTGGGCAACATGCTGACCGAGCGTCCGGACGGCACGTTCGATGTGGATGCGCGCCTGCCGGTCGAGGAGCTCGAGCAGCGTCTCGGCGCGGTCCTCACGCCGATCGAGCGTGAGGCGGAAATCGAGACGGTCGGCGGGCTCGTGTTCCGTCTGGCGGGCCATGTGCCAGCGCGGGACGAGGTGCTGACGCACGAAAGCGGCCTTGTCTTCCGCGTCATCGATGCGGACGCGCGCCATATCCGCGCCCTGCGCATGCGGGTGCCCGAGGGATGGGAAAACCAGCCCCTGCCGGAGCGCGGCCACGAGGACGAAAGCTGAGGGACAATCAGGGGCCTGCGTGCCGCGGCCCCTTGACGCGCGGCACGCTTGACGCGACAGGGGCCTGCGGCATCATGCGCGCTGCAGTGCCTCAATCCGATCCGGAGATTTCGATGACCCTCAGCCGCCGCGTCCTCCTCGCCGCGACCCCGGCCCTGGCCGCGACCGCATTCGTTCCCCGCATGGCACGGGCAGCGGCGGATCCGCGTCTGGCACCGCGCATCATCGGCAATCCGGATGCCAAGATCCTCGTGCAGGAATGGTTCTCGCTCGATTGCCCGCACTGCGCGCATTTCGCACTGAACGTATTTCCGGAAGTCCGGTCGAAGCTCGTGGAGACGGGCAAGATCCGTTACCAGTTCAACGATTTCCCGCTTTACAAGCTGTCGTTCTACGCAGCGATGGTCGCGCGCGCCCTGCCCGTTGATCGGTACGAGCCGTTCATCATGTCCCTGTTCTCGAGCCAGGAGGCCTGGGCGTTCCAGCAGCAGGACCAGGGCGGCGATCCGCTGGCGCCGCTGCAGCAGCGCGCGGCCCTCGCCGGCATGTCGGCCGACCAGTTCCACAGCGTGATCAACGACCAGACCTACCTGCAGGCATTGCAGGCGTCCGAAGATGCGGCCCAGCAGCAATACAAGATCGAGGGCACGCCGTTCTTCCGCTTCGGCAACACGTCATATCCGAATGATCCGGAAACGTTCGAGCACTTCCAGCAGATCCTCAGCACCGCATCCTGAAGCGTCGCATCTTCGCTGATCCTGACCCGGTTTCATGGCTGCCCATATCGCCCGCCTCCGAATCGCGGGGTTCAAGAGCTTTGCCGATCCCGCGACCATCGAGGTCCGCCCCGGCCTGACCGGCGTCATCGGACCGAACGGCTGCGGCAAGTCCAACGTGGTCGAGGCGCTGCGCTGGGCCATGGGCGAAAGCTCGGCCCGTGCCTTGCGTGGCGGCGAGATGGACGACCTGATCTTTGCAGGCACGGGCACCCGCCCGGCCCGTAATCTCGCCGAAGTCACGCTCTCGGTCGAGGAAGCCGCAGGCCTCGGTCCGGCGCCGTTCGAGGCCGAACCGGAGCTGCAGATCGCCCGTCGCGCCGAACGTGGCAGCGGTTCGGACTATCGTATCAATGGCCGTGCCGTGCGTGCGCGTGACGTGCAGACCCTGTTCGCCGACCTGTCGTCCGGCGCCCGCAGTTCGGCTATGGTCAGCCAGAACCGCGTGGGGCAGCTGATCGCGGCCAAGCCGGAAGATCGCAGGGCCACGCTGGAAGAGGCGGCCGGCATCACCGGGCTGCATGTCAGGCGGCATGATGCCGAGCTCAAGCTGCGCCAGACCGAAACCAATCTGGCCCGCGCCGAAGACCAGCGCACGATCCTGGAACGCAGCGCCGAAAGTCTGTCCGCCCAGTCCGGGCAGGCCCAGCGTTATCGCACGATTGCCGCAGCCCTCCGCGAAGCCGAGGCGAACCTCGAGGCCCTGGTCCACGCCCGTGCCATTCGTGATGCCGAGCGGGCAACCGATGCTCTGGCGCGCGCGAAAACCGCCCTTTCCACTGCCGAAACCGAAGCCGAGCGGGCCACGATCGCCGATCATGAGGCAACGCGCGCGGTCGGCCCCGCCCGGGAGGCTGCGGACACGACGCGGGCAGCACTGGAACGGCTGCGTGTCCAGGCCGAGACGGCGCTCGAGGCGATTGCCCGCGCCGAGGCCGATGCGCAAGGGGCGCGGGAACGGGCGGAAACCGGCGCCGCAGACCTTGCCGGCGCGACGCGACGTCACGACGAGATGGCAGCGGAACGCGCGCGCCTTGAAGCGGACCGGGACGCCGCGATACTCCGGCACAAGGCACTGCCGGAGGCCATGGCGTCACTCCGGACCGCGCTGGAACGCGCGGCCGCCACAGCCGAGACGCAGGCGCGCGCAGCCGAAGCCCAGGGTGTTGCAGCCCGGCAGGCGACGGATGCGCGCGACCGGCATGAGGCTCTGCTTCGTGAAGCTCAGGAAACGCTGGCGGCCCGCACGGCCGAGGTTGCCCAGCTCGAAGACGAGCTTGAAACACTGACGCGCGATACACCGGATGCCGCGTCCGTCGCCGCAGCAGACTCGGCCTACGAAAACGCAGTGAGCGCGCTGGCAACGGCCCGAACCGCCCGCGAGGACGCCGAAGCCGGACTGGTCGACGCGCGTCTCGCGGCAGAGCGGGCCAAGCGCGCGCATGAAGCGGCCCGCACGCATGCCGACACGCTAGCGGCAGAAGACGCACGCCTTTCGCAACAGGACCGTGCGCTGCGAGAGCAGATCACGCAGCATGAAGCGGCGATCGCAGCCGCGCGCAAGAGCCGTCCCGACGACACGGCACTCGCCGCCCACACCGTCGCGTTCGAACAGGCGACAGAAGCACTCGCCACCGCCCAGAGGAATGAGGACGCGGCAGCAGAAGCCCTGTCCGCCGCGACCCAGGCGCGTCTCGAGGCCGAGTCTGCGGCACGTGATGCCCAGGCGCGACAGAAGCTCGCCCGAGAAGCGCTGGCCGCCGCCGAAAAGGCCGCAGAGGCAGCATCGGGTCAGGCATGCGCAGCCGGGACGGCGTTGGAGAACGCCAGGAGCGCGCAGCCCGATCCCGAGCGTCTGGCAGAGGCCGAAGCGGCACAGACGCAGACTGAACGAGCCTTCGGCAACACGATCTCGGAGATCGAGGCCGCGGAAGTGCGGCTGGTTTCGCTGCGCAAGGTCCTCTCGAAAGCCGAAGACGCCGCCCGCGCCCACGATTCGGCGCTTGTGCGCCTGCGTGCCCAGCATGAGGGCCTGATCGCAACGCTTGCCGCCAGCGCACCGGCCGAGGCAGGTGCGACAGGCCGGACGGCCGCCGAGGCGCTGGATGTGCCCGAGGCGCTGATCGCGGGTGTCGCCGCTGCCCTGGGCGACGGGCTGGACGCCACCCTGCCCGGCGAATCCGCGGATGCGGCACGGCGTTGGGTCGCACTGCCGCCCGTAGCCGGGCAGGCACTGCCGGACGGTGCGGTCCCGTTGGCCTCATTGGTCGCGCCACCCGCCGGGCTGGAACGCGCGCTCGGTGCGATCGGACTTGTGCCGGACGCTGCGACCGGAGCCCGCCTTCATGCGGCGCTGCAGGCCGGCCAGACCCTGATCACCGCCGAGGGGGCATTGTGGCGCGCCGACGGCCTGGCGGCGCGCGCCGGTGCACCGAGCCCGGCGGCCCGCCGCCTGGCTCAGCAGGCGCAACTGGCGGCCTGCGCGCGCGAAATAGCCGAGGTCGAGACGCAGACCGGGGCGATCGAGACGGCCTTGAACGCCGCACGCACGGCGTTTGCGGCCGAGGATACGAGCCTGCGCGATGCCCGCACGCGCAGGCAGACTGAAGAACGGGCAGCTTCCGATGCCCGATCAGCCGCAGCACAATTGCGGATCGCAGCCGATTCGGCCCGGGCGCGTCTCGAGACGGCGCAGTCGCAGCATGAACAGGCTCTCGCACGCGAAGCATCAGCGGATGCCACGCTCCAGCAGGCAAAGGCTGCGGTCGATTCCGTCGCCGACCATCGAGACCTCGAAACACGAGCAGCCCGCGTTCAGGCAGAGCAGAACGCGGCAGGGGCAGCCTTGTCCGATGCGCGACGCGTGCGGGAAGCCGCCCGGGCCCAGCTCGATTCCGCGCGTGCTGCCCGCGAGGATTCTCTGGCCGCAGAGCGTAGTGCACGCGGGACACTGGGCTTGCGCGAACCCGCGCTCGAGAATGCGCGTGCGGCACTGGCCGAGACGCAAAGCAGGCTTGCGGCGCTGGCTGACGCGCGCGCAAACGCGGCCGATCCCGCCACGACTGCCGCCGCCGATGCGGCTGCCACGGCCGCTCTGACCGATGCGACCTGTCTGCGCGACACGGCCGCGACCGACGAGGCGCGTGCGCGCAATGTCACGGCGCAGGCCGAAGCCATCAGGCGGGACGTTTCCGAACGTGCCATTGCGGGTGGCAGTCGTATCTCGGCCCTGTCGCCGCGCCTCGAAGCCCTGCGGACGAGTCTTGCGGCGGCGCGGGACGCACACGCAGCACTGCTGGCGGCCGCAACACAGCTTGAAGACCCCGATGTGGCCCATGCCGCATGGCAGGACGCACGGGCGGCAGCCGATGCGGCACGCGTCGATGAAAATGCGCTGCGCGCCGAACTGGCGACGGTCTCTGCCGAACAGGCACAGACCGATGCGGCGCTCGAGGCCCTGACCCGGCGGATCGACGATCTCGGTCCGCGCTTGGCTCAGTTGGCCGCCGACAAGGCGACGCTCGAGGCGCGCGTATCGGCCTTGCGCGCCGAGGCCGAAGCCGCGACCCACAATCCGGCGTCCCTCTCGGCAGACCACGCGGCGCGCGCGCGGGCCTGTGCCGAGGCGGAAGATGTCTGGCGCGCGGCCGACAGGCACGCTGAGGCGTGTGTGCGCGCCCAGAGCGAAGCGGCCGTAGCACGACGCGAGGCTGATGCCGGCCTTGCCCGCGCCCGCGCGGAGCTCACCGCCAGTGCCGAGCGTGCGACACAGGCTGGCGAGGCACTGGCGCGGCTCCTTGGCGACGAGCCGGACCGGCCTCCTCCCGCCATCACGCCCGAAGATTTGTCGGACCAGACGGAAACCAGCCTCAAGCGCAAGATCGCCCGCCTGCTGCGCGAGCGCGACGATCTCGGCCCGGTCAATCTGCGCGCCGATCTCGAGTTCGATGCGGCCCGGGAGCAGCTTGAGACGCTGACGCGCGAGTGTGGCGAGCTGACCGAAGCCATCGAACGCCTGCGCGGATCGATCGGGTCGCTGAACAAGGAGGGCCGTGCGCGCCTGTCGGCGGTCTTTGCCGAAGTCGACAAGCATTTCCAGACGCTGTTCTCGCGCATGTTCGGCGGCGGTCGCGCGCATCTGGCCCTGATCGGGAGCGACGATCCCCTTGAGGCAGGGCTTGAGATCTATGCCCAGCCGCCCGGCAAGCGCCTGTCCGCACTGTCTCTTCTGTCGGGCGGGGAACAGGCGCTGACCGCACTGTCGCTGATCTTTGCGACCCATCTGTGCAATCCGGCGCCGATCTGCGTGCTGGACGAGGTCGATGCGCCGCTTGATGATGCCAATGTGGAGCGCTTCTGTGCGCTGCTGGCCGACATGGCGGCGCAATGCGGCACGCGCTTTCTCGTGGTGACCCATCATCAGACGACAATGGCGCACATGGATCGGCTCTACGGCGTCACGATGCAGGAGCGCGGCGTCAGCCGGGTGCTGTCGGTCGATCTGTCGCGCGCGGTCGAGATGGTCGCCCCTGCATGATATTAACCCGATGGTCGGGCTCTTCGGGTATATTGATGCGGTAATGGCATGACACTTTCGGGCGGCGCGCGCGTTACCCGGTGTCCGGCCTGACCCTTTCAATTCTGCAAACGCGAGACCGACCATTTCCGAGTTTCCGCTCCCGTCTGTCGCATCGACGCCCCAGCCGTCCTCCCAGACGGCTCTGGGCACGGTCGTGCGGGAACGCGGCCTGCGGATCGTGGGCGACGTGCATGGCGATATTCATGCCTTCGAGCATGCCGCCCATACGAACCGCTTCGTCATTCAGCTCGGCGATCTGGTCGATCATGGACCAGACAGTGCGGGTGCGCTGCGGCTGATGCTCGACATGATCGAGGAAGGCCGTGGCCTGTTCGTCGCGGGAAACCATGACCGCAAGCTCGGCCGGGCGCTGGAGGGGCGCAAGCTCCGCCGCGATCGCGCCCTGGAAGACACGTTGCGCCAGATCGCCCGGGCGCCGGACGAAGACCTTGGAGAACGTGCGCTGGCTGCCATCGCGCAGGCCCCGGCGTGGCTGCATTTCGGCCGCATCACGCTGCTGCACGGCGGCTTTCACACGCGCATGCTGCATGAGCCACCGCCGCCGGTCCTGGGCGAGGTCACTCCCCTGCTCTCACGCGCCCTGTTCGGCGAAACGACGGGCCGGATGCAGCCGGACGGCTATCCGGAGCGGCGTCTGAGCTGGATCGATCATATTCCTGGTGGACACACGGTCTATTGCGGCCATGATCGTCGTTCCACCGACGGCAGACCCTGGGTCAGGACCGGTCGCCGTGGCGGGCGCGCAATCTTCACGGATCTCGGCGCCGGCAAGGGCGGCCATCTGGCCTGGATCGACCTCGACGAGTTCTAGAACTGCAAGGGATCCGAAACCGCTCCATGTCCGTGACACCAGAAGACGCCCGCGCCGAGCTGGAGACGCTGCGCCAGAGCATCGACAACATCGATGCGGCGCTGGTCCATATGCTGGCCGAACGCTTTCGCCAGACCAAGGCCGTCGGCCGCCTGAAGGCCACCGCCCAGATGCCGCCTGCCGACCCGGCACGCGAACAGCACCAGATCACACGCCTGCGGAAACTCGCAGAGGATGCCCATCTGGACCCGGATTTTGCGGAGAAGTTCCTCTCCTTCATCATCCGCGAGGTCATCCGGCATCATGAGGCGATCGCGCGGGACGCCGCTGCATGAACGAGCGCGACGCGGAAGGCCGCCGTCTCTTCCTGCTGCGCCATGCCACGACCGGCCCGGCGCGCGAGATGGGCGATGATGCCGATCTCGCCCGGGTGCTGACGTCGTCCGGCGAGGCGGAGGCAAGCAGGATCGCGGCGCATCTCTCGCGCATGACGGACTTGTCGACGCTGGAAATTCTGGCCAGCCCCGCGCGTCGGACATGCCAGACGGCGGAGCGGGTTGCAGATGTGTTGGCGGCAGACGGGCCGCGCCCTGCCATCACGACCGACCCCGCGCTCTACAACGCGGATTGCGAAACGATCCTCGATGTCATTCGCGAGACAGGAGCGGATGCCTCCCTGATGGTGGTCGGGCATAACCCCGGCCTTTATCATCTCGTGCTCAAGCTGGCGGGGGATGCCATCGACGCACCGGAGTTTGCGTCCCTGACGCAGGGATACCCGCCCGCGAGCCTCGCGATTTTCGATATCACGGGCGACTGGGGCGATCTGCGGCCCGGGCGTGCGGACCTGACAGGGCTGCTGCGGCCGTAAGCGCTATTTGCCAACCCGGCCCGTGCCATTTATTGCGTCTCGACAAGGTTTATCGACACGAACGGAACGATCGGCATGGACGAAACAGCACGGCACGCCACAATCACCCTGGATGGCCGGGTCATGAACCTGCCGGTGCTGTCGGGCACGATCGGGCCGGATGTCGTGGACATCCGCAGACTGGCGGCCGATGCCGGTGTCCTTGCCTTCGATCCCGGTTACGGCGAAACGGCCGCCTGCCGCAGCGCCATCACCTATATCGACGGCGAGCAGGGCATCCTGCTCCATCGCGGCTATCCGATCGAGCAACTCGCGCTGCAGGCGAGCTTCCCCGAAGTCGCTTATCTGCTTCTCTACGGCGAGCTGCCGACCGAAGCCGAATATGCGGCATTCCGGCACGACATTTCCGAACATTCCCTGCTGCACGAGCAGATTCGCAATTTCTTCAACGGCTTCCGCCGCGATGCGCATCCGATGGCGATCCTCTGCGGAACCGTAGGCGCACTCTCCGCCTTCTATCACGAGGCAATCGACATCTCGAACGAGGCGTCGCGCGATCTGTCGGCGCGTCGCCTGATCGCCAAGCTTCCGACGCTTGCCGCATGGGCCTACAAATATACGATCGGCGAGCCGTACGTCTATCCAAGCGAAGAGCGGACCTACGCGGGCAATTTCCTCGCCATGATGTTCACCCAGCCGAACAAGCGATACGTGGTCAACCCGGTTCTGGCCCGGGCGCTGGATCGTATCCTCGTCCTGCACGCCGACCATGAGCAGAACGCGTCGACCTCGACCGTGCGTCTTGCAGGCTCGACCGGTGCAAACCCGTTCGCCTGCATCTCGGCCGGCATTGCGGCGCTGTGGGGGCCTGCCCATGGCGGCGCGAACGAGGCCGTGCTCGGCATGCTTGCGAAGATCGGTACGAAGGACAAAATTCCGGAATTCATCGCGCAGGTGAAGCGTCGCGGCAGCGGTGTGCGCCTGATGGGATTTGGCCATCGCGTCTACAAGAACTTCGATCCGCGCGCGAAGATTCTTCAGGCGACATATCATGAAGTGATGGCGGAGCTGGGCCTCGCCCGTGATCCGCTGCTCGATCTGGCGGTCGAACTCGAGCGCATCGCCATCGAGGACGAATATTTTGTCAGCCGGAAGCTCTACCCGAACGTCGATTTCTATTCAGGCCTGATCCTGAAGGCCCTTGGCATCCCGACGTCGATGTTCACGGTTCTGTTCGCTGTCGCGCGAACGGCTGGCTGGATCAGCCAGTGGCGGGAAATGATCGGGGAAGACGGCCAGCGCATCGGCCGTCCGCGCCAGCTCTATATCGGCGCTCCGCCGCGCGACTTCATCCCGCTTGCCGAGCGGGTCTGAACCCCCGGCGACGTTCGTCCCAGCGAGTGCCGATCAATCGCACTCGCATCCGGGCGTCGCGCCCTTGTCCTGGCGGACGACATGATGGTCGATCCACTCGGACACCAGACGGCGCGCTTCGGACAATGACGCTTCCGGATGATGGATCCGGTAGAGCGTCGTGCACGCCCCGAACGCCGCAAGATCCGGCTGACCGACCTCACGCAGTTCCTGATAGGCGGTGACGACGGCGCGTTCACACTTGCGCCCGATCCTGCTGACTTCGACCGACACCGCGTTATTCCCCGAGTTGCGAAAGATTTGCAATTGGACGTAGCATAACGGGTTGCGACGGGCCCCTGCAAGTGCACTTGCGCATCACCCCTTGCACACAGACGTATCAGCTTACCAATACGGGCCATATTCGTTATGCTCGGCGTCTGTTCAGCCCGATAAACCCCTTCTGGAGTCCGCACCGCGTGAGCCAACCCGCCGGCCCCCTCACCTCTTCCCAGACGACTCCATGGGACCGCGACGCTGCGTTGACCACCGCGCGCATCCTGCTCGAGATCAAGGCGATCAACTTTCGTCCCGAGGATCCCTACACCCTGACCTCGGGCTGGCGCTCGCCCGTCTATATCGACTGCCGGCGGATCATCTTCTTCCCCCGGGCGCGCGCGAAGATCGTCGAACTGGGCGTCGAGAAGATCCAGCGGCACATCGGCTTCGAGAGCATCGATGCAGTCGTCGGCGGCGAGACGGCCGGCATTCCGTTCGCGGCATGGATCGCGGACCGGATGATGGCGCCGATGGCCTATGTCCGGAAAAAGCCCAAAGGCTTCGGCCGCAACGCGCAGATCGAGGGCGACGTGCCGGAAGGCATGCGCACGCTTCTGGTCGAGGATCTGACGACCGACGGCGCCTCCAAGATCCAGTTCGCCAATGCGCTGCGCAACGCCGGCGCGATCGTGAACCATACCTTCGTCGTGTTCTTCTATGGCGTGTTTCCCGGGGCGCATCGCACGCTCGGGGACATGAACATTGCCCTACATTCGCTGTGCACATGGTGGGACGTGCTGGAAGCCTGCGCCGGCCAGCCCTATTTCTCGGAAAGCGACAGCGCCGAAGTGCGGCGTTTTCTTGAAGATCCATGCGCCTGGTCGAAGCGGCACGGCGGTGTCGGAAGCGTCGAGGAAGCACAGGCACTGAAGGACAAGGCCGGCGCCTGATGGACGGTGCGGTCGGCCGGCTGCTCGTCTTCGATTCGGGGATCGGGGGACTCGGTGTCGTCCGGGCCCTGCGGAACACGCTGCCCCACGCGCGCATCGACTATCTCGCCGATACCGCGCTGTTCCCATATGGCGAGCAGCCGGATGCGCCGCTGACCGCGCGGATTGTCGATCTGATCGACATAGCCTGTCGGGCGCGCGCCTACGACCTTGTCGTCGTCGCCTGCAACACCGCCAGCACGATCGCCCTGCCCGCCCTGCGGGCCAGGCTCGGCGTGCCTTTCGTTGGCTGTGTGCCGCCGATCCGATGGGCCGGTCGCGTCTCGAAGACCCGCACCATAGGGTTGCTGGCCACGTCAGCGACAG
This sequence comes from Tanticharoenia sakaeratensis NBRC 103193, assembly GCF_000963885.1. GTDB lineage: Bacteria > Pseudomonadota > Alphaproteobacteria > Acetobacterales > Acetobacteraceae > Tanticharoenia > Tanticharoenia sakaeratensis. Next base: position 68,162 of record NZ_BALE01000009.1, on the reverse strand, counting down.
TCCGGCGACCATACGTCGCCGAGCTACGTGCCCGTTTCGCGCCCGATTGCCGTCTCGTGCTGCATGGCGCCAGACATCTGGCGGATCTTGCCGAACGAGCGTTCGTCGGAGAACTCGTGGCGGATGCGCTGATCGCGCAGGAACTCGACGCGTTGCTCGGCCAGCCGGGCGGCGATGCAATCGATGCAATCGGACTGGGCTGCACGCATTATTCCGTGCTCCTGCCGCAGTTCGAACGTCTGTCTGCGGAACGTGATCGGACATTCCTGTGGCTCGATCCCGCCCCTGCCGTTGCGCGGCACGCAGCGGCGATCCTCTCGGCCATCGGGCCTTTCGCCTGCCGCGATCAGGAGCCTGAACGGGTCACGCTGACCGCGCCCGCGCCGCGTGGCCGCGAATTCAGTCTCGCACTGCGGGCCTTGGGGTATGCCGGCAACGATTGCCTCGAGACAGTCGCCGCCTGAGGTTCAGCCTCCGGCGCGCAGCATGCGTGCAGCTTCCGCCATGTTCGCAATCGCGGACTTCAGCTCGGTCCAGCCTCGTGTCTTGAGCCCGCAGTCCGGGTTTACCCACAGCCGCCCCGCCAGCAATCGCTCGGATGCGGCCCGCAGCAGCCCGACCATGTTCAATACCGACAGCATGGCTGGTGAGCGACTCGGCGAGGCTTTCGGCGATCAAGGCGGTTCGGACGGCATCTGCCGAGGATTATTTTGAAACACATGCCGCAAACCGGGATGTCATCCGGTCGTTGCACGTCGCAGAGCAGGAGGTGGAAGCGACAATCGCTGCCATCCTCCTTGCCGGACCTCTCGGGTGCGTGCTCGATGTGGGAACAGGGGCAGGACGGATGATCGAGCTTCCGGCCGATCGCGCTTCCGAACTGACAGCGCTCAATTGCAGCCCGGCAATGCTGCGGGTCGCGCGGCGCAAGCTGGACCGCGCCGGCCTGACGAAGATCGCCCTCAAGCAGAGCGACATGTATGCGCTTCCGGTCCCCGCGCGTGTATGCGGTCTCGCGATGCTGCATCAGGTTCTGCGTTACATCCAACGCCCCGCAGCTGCCATTGCCGAAGCCTCGCGCGTTCTCGAGCCAGACGCTCCACTTCTGATCGTTGATTTCGCTACCCACACTTTTCGCAAGTTGCGCGAGAACCACGCGCATGTGCGGCTCACGTTCTCCGATGGCGAGATCGAGAGATGGCTGAGCGCCTTCCCCTGGAACCCGGTTACCCGCAACCGACGATCCATACCGGCGCGGCGCACGATCCGTACGAGAGTTATACGGCCAAATGGACCCGTGCCGACGCGCGCCAGATCAAGGCGATGTCCGATCCGAACGTGCCGACCGGCGCGAATTCGATGCCGTCGGCGCTGACGATGCCCGCGATCCCCGTCAGCTTCCCGACCATCGGCGGGACGGTCTGGGTCTGGGACACCTGGCCCCTGACCGATGCGGACGGCAACCAGTACAGCTACAATGGCTGGGACGTCATCTTCTGCCTGACGGCGCAGCAGAACGCTGGCTACGGTTTTGACGACCGCCATGTCCATGCGCGCATCGGCTTCTTCTATCGTCGCACCGGAATCCCCGAGTCCAGACGGCCGGTGGCCGGCGGCTGGATCTACGGCGGCAATGTTTTCCCCGATGGCGCCAGCGCGCAGGTCTATACCGGCCAGCCCTACACGCAGCAGGCCGAATGGTCCGGCTCGACCCGTCTCATGCAGCTCGGCGGCAACCAGCTGACGACGTTCTATACCGACCTTGCCTTCAACCGGGATGCGTCCGGCGGCAACATTTCCGCTCCGCAGGCGACTATCACGAAAACGGACGGTCAGATCCACGCCGATTTCCATCATGTCTGGTTCACGGGCTTTACGACGCACACAGCCCTCCTGCAGCCTGACGGCGTCTATTATCAGACCCGCCTGCAGAACGAGTTCTTCTCCTTCCGCGATCCGTTCACCTTCCATGATCCTGCGCATCCGGGCCAGACGTTCATGGTGTTCGAGGGCAACTCGGCGGGTGTTCGCGGCGAGACACCCTGCGATGCCTCGGATCTGGGCTACCGGGCCAACGATCCGTACGCCGAGACGGTCGATGCGGTGAACACATCCGGTGCGATCTATCAGCGCGCCAATATCGGCCTCGCCGTCGCGACGAAGCCCGATCTCTCGGCCTGGAAATTCCTGCCGCCGCTCGTGTCGGGCAACTGCGTGAACGACCAGACCGAACGTCCCGAAATGCATATCGTCGGGAACCGCTATTATCTGCTGACCATCAGCCATCGGACGACGTTCGCTGCCGGGATCGACGGCCCGGACGGGGCATACGGGTTCATGGGTTATGGCATCCGCAGCGACTATGTTCCGCTGAACAGGAACAGCGGGCTGATGCTCGGCAATCCGACCGACCTCAACACAGCGGCCGGTGCCGACTACGCGCCTGACCCGAGCCAGAACCCGAACGCGTTCCAGAGCTACTCGCACTATTACATGCCGGGCAGCCTCGTCGAATCGTTCATCGACACGGTCCAGACCCGGCGCGGCGGCACACTGGCACCGACGGTGCAGGTCTTCCTGCGCGGCGCGGGCTCGTCCATCAATCTTGGCTACGGCGCCGGTGGTCTCGGCGGCTACGGCGACATCTCGCCCAACAGGATCAACATCGACTTCTGGGATCTGATCCAGAACCTGTCGTCGCCGACCACCGTGTCCGCTGCCCTGTCGGCAGGCCTTGCGACCACGCAGGGAGCGTCGACGGCGCGGGCCACCGAGCAGGCTGCACGGGACTTCCTGTCCGGCGCATCGGTGAACTGAACTTCATCCCGGCCCGCAGGCTTCCTGCCTGCGGGCCGGACCGAAGAACGGCTCCGATTTTTCCGATTTCAGTTCCGACGCATGCGGCTGTGGGCAACGTCGCCCGTGGCCGGATCAGCGTGCCCGGCTGACCGTGTAGGACGCCGTCTCGACTAGAAGCCGCTTGATCTCGCTGTCGGGGAAGCTCGCCAGAGCGGCCACGGCCATTTCGGCATAAGTCGCGGCTCGGGCCAGCGTGATCTCGATCGCCCCGGTCTGCGCGATCAGGTCAAGTGCACGAGGCAGGTCGGCTTCCGTCTGCTCCCCGCTCTCGATGACGCGGCTCCAGAATGCCCGCTCCTCCTCCGTTTTCGCCGCATGGAACGCAGCCAGGACAGGAAGCGTGATCTTGCCTTCCCGCATGTCGTCCCCGACCGTCTTGCCGAGCGTCTGCTGGTCGGCAGCGTAATCGAGTGCATCGTCGACAAGCTGAAATGCCATGCCGAGATTGGTGCCGAAGGTCTCGAGCGCCAGTTCGTCCGCTTCCGGCCGTCCCGCGACAACGGCCCCGACGCGACAGGCTGCCGCGAAAAGTGCAGCTGTCTTGCCGTGGATCACGTCGAGATAGCGATCGATCGGCGTCGAGAGATCGTTCTGGGTCGCCATCTGCAGCACTTCGCCTTCAGCGATGGTGGCGGATGCGTTGGACAGGATCGCCATGACCTTCAGCGACCCGTCGTCGGTCATGAGCTGGAAGGATCGGGCGAACAGGAAATCGCCGACAAGCACGGACGCCTTGTTGCCGAAAACCGCATTGGCCGACGCCAGACCGCGACGCAGGGTGCTTTCATCGACCACGTCATCATGCAGAAGAGTTGCCGTATGGATGAATTCCACGCACGCCGCGAGACCTACATGGCGCTGCGCGTCAGGGCCGGGCTCGTATCCACAGAGGCGTGCGGAGGCGAGCGTCAGCAGCGGTCGCAGGCGCTTGCCTCCGGCTGCTACCAGATGCGCGCCAAGCTGCGGGATCAGCGGGACCGGGCTATCCATCCGGGCAACGATCGCCTTGTTGCAGGCGAGCATGTCGTCTGCCAGATAATCGGCCAGGGCATGCAGCGCGCTCTCGTGACCGGATTTCTCCGGCCCGGGGTTCGCCGACGCACCAGCGTCCTGCAGATCAACGGCTACACCCAAGACAGCTCTCCAGTTCAGGCTCGAAGGCAGGGGAAGATATGAGCGGCACGTTCAAGGCGGTCAACCCGCCCGCCGTCTTTAAGACGGCCGTGGGCGCCCATGATTTCGGGGCGGGCAGCGCACCTGATGCCACGGTGGGCGATTCGATGACATCCGACTCGCTTCTGGACGGTCGTGTTGCCTACCGGCAATTTCGACACGGACATCGCACGGGGCTCGAGCCGGTGCTGATGGCGGCGTTCGTGCCCGCCCGTCCCGGGCAGTGCGTGCTCGAGGCCGGATGTGGCGCAGGCGCGGGTCTTCTGTGCCTTGGCGCGCGCGTGCCCGGTCTGTTGGGCGTTGGGCTGGAGGGGGACGGAGCGACCGCAGCCCTTGCCCGGATGAACCTCGCCGCCAACGGCTTCGGTGCGTGGCCCGTTCATCACACATTGCTTCCAGACGTCTCGTCGCTCGAATCGTCCCGCGGCACGGTGCACCACGTGTTTGCAAACCCGCCATGGCATCGCGCCCAGGCGAGCGTTCCGGATCAGGCACGACGCCGCCTGGCGCGGACCGCGCCTGCCAACGTGCTCGATATCTGGATCGGGGCACTCAGGCCGTTCCTTCGGCATCGCGGCACGCTGACGCTCGCCCTGCCCTCCGCACTGATGGATTCGGCTTTTGCCGCGCTACGTGCGGAAGGATTCGGCTCGGCCGTTCTCATGCCGCTCTGGCCGAAGACGGGGCGCGCGGCGCGACTATGCCTGATCCGCGCCGTGCTCGGTGGGCGCGGCGACGCCATTCTGGCGCCCGGCCTCGTGCTGCACGATCAGGACGGGCGTTTTACAGATGCCGCCAAAGCCATCCTGCGCGATGGCGCAGCTCTTGCGATCTGAGCTAACTCTGAACATCCCGGCCGGGTCGGATACTTCTGATCGGCACCGTCTTCATGAGGCGCGGGACTACAGCGGGATCGATCGTCCGTTCGGCGCAGTCAGCCAGCGCAAGCGTAGTCGCAAAAACCTCGCCTTCGGACCGTCGAGTACCGCCGCATACGGCCGACTTCAGGAAGAGGCTTTGGTGAAAGACAGGTCCGGCATCAGCGCGTGCTGATGCCGGATTGCGTTTTGGTTCAGCTGAAGACGCTGCCTTCGAACGCTTCTTCCCAGGTGCCGCTGGTCGAGGCGCGGGAATACTCGGTGGCGCGATTTTCGAAGAAGTTCGCATGCTCGACGGCGTTGAGCAGGTCGTCCAGCCACGGAAGCGGATTCTCCGTCGTGTCGTAGATCGGATCGAGGCCAAGCTGCGTCATCCGGCGGTCCGCGATGAAACGGATGTAGGTCTTCACCTGATCGGCACTGAGCCCCTCGACCGCGCCCATCTCGAACGCGAGATCGATGAACGCGTCCTCGTGGCTGACCGTCGTGCGGCAGATCTCCGCGAGTTCCGCCCGGAAATCCTCGGTCCAGATTTCGGGGTTTTCGCGGACAAAGGTGCGGAACAGGCGGATCATCGACAGGCAGTGCAGCGTCTCGTCGCGGATCGACCACGTGACGATCTGCCCCATGCCCTTGAGCTTGTTGAAACGCGGGAAGTTCAGCAGGATCGCGAAGCTTGCGAAGAGCTGCAGCCCTTCCATGAACGCCCCGAACGCCGCCATGGTCTTGGCGATTTCACGCTTGTTGTCGATCGAGAACGACTGCATGAAATCGTACTTGTCCTTCATCTCCTTGTACTTGAGGAAGGCCGAGTACTCAGTTTCAGGCATGCCGATCGTATCGAGCAGATGCGAATAGGCGGCGATGTGGATCGTCTCGATGTTCGAGAACGCGGACAGCATCATCAGCACTTCGGTGGGTTTGAACACCTGGCTGTAGTGCTTCATGTACGCCGAGTTCACCTCGACGTCGGCCTGCGTGAAGAACCGGAAGATCTGCGTGACCAGGTGGCGCTCGCCTTCCGTCAGCGTCCGGTGCCAGTCCTTGACGTCATCCGCGAGCGGAACTTCTTCCGGCAGCCAGTGAACACGCTGCTGCGTCAGCCACGCGTCGTAGGCCCAGGGGTAGCGGAAGGGCTTGTAGACCGGATTGGCGGTCAGGAGATCGAGACGCTCGGTCGACTGGTCGACCGGGGTCGATGGGGCGGGTTCGCTCATAGGCGTTTGCTCCGGTGATGGCCGAATGACCGGCGCGGCGGGCTCCCGTCGAAGGGAGCAGGATGGGCGCGAGCATAGGCGCCCGCGAAGTGATTCGCATCAGCGCATCGCAGCGGGAACGGCATCAATATGTGTACGCGGGAAAACGACTGCGTTCCGCGGTGGTGGTGACATATTCCGTAACTCGTTTATGACGCAGCATTTCAAAGTGTATGTCGGGCAATACGGCCGGGCTGCCGTTCCGACGCGGAGTACGTCATCCCATGCTGTGGCAGAATACGGCGGCCTCAGAGCCCGCAATCTGGATTCGGGGCCTGTCCTGCCGGCCCGCGCATCTCGGTGCGATTCTGTCGGCAGGCGCCCTGTTCGTCCTGCCAATCGTCCTCGCCGATACCTGCTACATGGACGACGCACCCCGGACCATGGACGGTTACGGGTGGACCAAGAGCGGGCGTCCGCTTGCCAGCCTCCTGATGGCATTTCTCGGCTTCAGAAGTCGCAATCTGCCCGATCTGGCGCCGCTTGGGCAGTTGGCCGGCATTGCCTTCCTGTCCTTCGCAGCCTGGGTGTTCGCCGCCCGTCTCTTCGAGGCCCGGCGGGCCGAGGGGATGCTGCCCCGTCTTGCCTGCGCCCTGCCGGTGTTCATGCAGCCGTTCTTTCTGGAGAATCTGTCGTATCGCTATGACTGCCTGCCGATGTCGCTGGCGCAGGGTCTCGGCTTTCTCGCCCCTGCCCTGTTCTGCGGTCGCACGCGCCGCGACGGGGTCGGGATCTGCACGTCCCTGCTGGCGATCCTGACCCTATACCAGATCGGCATCGACAGCTTCGCGGCGGCGGTTGCCTTGATCTTTATCCGCAGATGTCAGGATGGCGACGCCCGTGTCGGGCTGCAGACGGCAGGATTCCAGATCGCCTGCATGGTCCCGACGCTTCTGGTCTATCGCGTGCTGATCGCCCCCTTCCTGCGCGGAACCTACACGAACGATCATGATCGTCTGCTCGGGCTTCATGATGGCCTGGTCGCGGGGCTGAGCGAGAACGTGCGCAACGCCGTGCATCTTCTCGGATGCCTTGGCTTCGATGCGGCGTGCATTCTGCTGTACGGCCTTTTTGCCGTTGCCGCTGTCGCCGTCTGGTCGCTGGCACTCAGGACGGGGCGGAACGGATCGCTGGCGGCGAGCCTCCTTCTCATGGTGTCGCCGTTCGTGCTGATCCTGAGCGCGCCGGGGCTGACCCTTCTGCTCCGCCACAGCATCATCGAGCCCCGGACCATGATGGGATTTTCAGGCGTCATGGTTCTGATCGGCCTGATGGTCGCGGACGGTCAGCGCTGGATGCGCGTGGTGGCCGTCCTGCCTCTCGTGTTCTGCCTGACGTTGTCGTTCGCCTATGGCAACGCGATGCACGAGCGGAACCGGTTCGACGACGGGTTGGCCCTGTCGCTTGCAGATCGACTGTTCTCGCTGGGCTTTACCTCAAATGACCAGGTCATGGTCTACGGCAAGGCGCCACGGTCTCCGGAAGCCGACAATGCCACCGCGATTTTCCCTGCGCTGGCCAGTCTTCTGCCGCGTGACCAGCTGGATGACGACGGCTTTTTCGGTACGTCACGTTTTCAGCGAAACGGCCTTCCGGTCGCGGATCACGACCATGCGGACTGGCTGGCCGCGCGGGCGTTCATAGGCCCCGACACCGCCGTGTATCGCGATGCGAGCTACAGCGTGTTCCGGCACGCTGGCATATTCTGCGTCGTGTTTGCCGCTCGCTGACGGACGCTGGGGTCATTAGAGCGCGCGGAGAAACTCTACCGAGTGATCGAGAGTGTCGCGTGCTTCGAGCCGGTCGAGGTCGAACTGATATTCGTGGCCCAGTCCGGCGCCCGCCGGCATGAACAGACGTGTAACCGGTGTGCCGGCCTGTTGCAAACTGTCGGCAAGAGCGACCGACTGCGGATAGAGCGTATCTGCATCGCCTGCGGCAATCAGGGTCGGCGGGAGGCGCACGCCGGGCTGGGAAAGCAGGTCGGCTGCAGGCGACTTCCTGGCGTAGGCGCCCAGAAAGGCACGCCGGATATCGCGCATGTCAGGCGGCGTGTCGCTCAGGCGTGTGCTGAACACACCGCAATACAGCATCTGGCCTGCGAGACGCCGGGCTGGCGTGACCGGAGTGAAGCCTGCCGCGCGGGCGTAATGCGGCATGTGGGCTGCCAGCATGAAGCTCATGGCGATATGCGCGCCCGCCGAGTCACCTGCTAGCACGAACGGGCGCTGCGTATCACGGGCAAGACAGGTCAGCGCAGCATCGAGATCGCGCAACGGGTTGGGGAATTGCGCGCGGGGGGTCAGCATGTAGTCGATGGCAGCTGCATCGAACCCGCGCTCGGCGAACAGCGCGCAATAGGGTCCGACATGACGGCGTGACCCGGCGATCCATCCGCCGCCATGAATCCACACGACCAGCGGCGTAGTACTGGCGGCACTGGGCGCCAGATAGACGTCGGCCTTGTAGGGACCGCGATAGCGCAGGGTCCGAGGCGATGGCGGGCTCGGGCCGAGATGGCGTTGCATCATCTGAGCCAGACGCACGTTGCCGCGGTCGAACCCGAGCCGGATGAACGGGATGGCAGCCGGCCCGTTTCGGGCGGCCAGCCACCGGCTCACATCCATGAGCCGATCGTCGAGGAATGTCATGAAGAGGCTGCCTCCCCGCGCCTTACTGGCAGGCGAGGCATTCCTCGTAATCCGGACCATCCGCCTTCGAGCGGGCGGCAACCGATGCTGTCGTCGCCACGGGCACTTTCTCGTCCTCGTCCATGATGTCGCGCTTGACCGCGATCGTGCTGACCGTATCCGCGCGCTGCACGGACAGGGAGCGACAATAGTAGAGCGACTTCAGTCCCTTCTTCCAGGCCATCATGTGGATCTGGTGCAGGTCGCGCTTGTGAACGTCGGCCGGCAGGAACAGGTTGACCGACTGTGCCTGGCAGATGAGCGGCGCGCGGTCGCAGGCATGCTCAACCACCCAGCGCTGGTCCAGCTCGAAGGCCGTCTTGAAGACGTCCTTTTCCTGCTGGTCGAGGAAATCCAGATGCTGGACCGAGCCCTTGTTCAGCGTGATCGAAGACCACACCGCGTCCGTGTTCTGCCCCTTCTGATCGAGCAGCTTGGTCAGATGCCGGTTGCGCACCGTGAACGAGCCCGAGAGCGTCTTCTGCAGGAAGACGTTGGCTGCGATCGGCTCGATCCCGGGGCTGGCATTCCCCGCGATGATCGAGATCGATGCCGTCGGTGCAATGGCGAGCTTGTTGGAAAAACGCTCCATGAAGCCGTATTCGGCGGCATCCGGACACGGGCCGCGCAACTCCGCGAGATGCTTCGAGGCTGCGTCCGCCTGGCTCTTGATCTGGGTGAAGATCTTGCGGTTCCAGACCTTGGCGATCACGCTCTCGAACGGGATGTTGCGGGCCTGCAGGAACGAATGGAATCCCATGACGCCCAGGCCCACCGAGCGCTCGCGCGCGGCGGCGTATTTGGCGCGCGCCATCTCGTCCGGCGCGCGGTCGATGAAATCCTGCAGCACGTTGTCGAGGAACAGGAGTACGTCCTCGACGAAGTTCGGCTCGTCTTTCCACTCGTCCCATGTTTCGAGATTGAGCGACGACAGGCAGCAGACGGCCGTCCGGTTCTTCCCGTGATGATCGATGCCGGTCGGCAGCGTGATTTCGGCGCAGAGATTGGAGGTCTTCACCTCCAGCCCGGCCATCTTGTGGTGCTCGGGGCGCGCGCTGTTCACGTGGTCGGAATAGATGATGTAGGGCTCGCCCTGCTCCATCCGCGCCGTCAGGATCCGGATCCACAGCTGACGCGCGGAGACGGAGCGGATGACCGACTGGTCCTTCGGCGACCGCAGTCCCCATTCCGCATCCGCTTCGACGGCGCGCATGAAGTCGTCCGTGATCAGCACGCCGTGATGCAGGTTGAGCGCCTTGCGATTCGGATCGCCGCCGGTCGGACGGCGCATCTCGACGAATTCCTCGACCTCCGGATGCCAGACCGGCAGATACACGGCGGCCGATCCACGGCGCAGCGAACCCTGGCTGATGGCGAGCGTCAGGCTGTCCATCACGCGGATGAACGGGATCACGCCGGAGGTCTTGCCGTTGCGGCCGACATTCTCGCCGATCGAACGAAGGTTGCCCCAGTACGAGCCGATGCCGCCGCCCTTGCTGGCCAGCCAGACATTCTCGTTCCAGAGGCCGACGATGCCATCGAGGCTGTCTTCGGACTCGTTCAGGAAGCACGAGATCGGCAGACCGCGGGTCGTACCGCCATTGGACAGGACCGGTGTCGCCGGCATGAACCAGTGACGCGAGATATAGTCGTAGATGCGCTGGGCATGGCCAGCATCGGCGCCATAGTAGGACGCGACACGGCCGAACAGATCCTGATAGTGCTCGCCCGGCAGGAGATAGCGGTTGTCGAGGGTGGCCCGGCCGAAATCGGTCAGCAACGCATCGCGCGAACGATCGACACGCACCGGATGATGGCCCGGCAGCTGCACGATATCATCCAGCATGCCCTGTTCGAGCATGCTGGGTTCAGGATCGTCCGACGGCGCCGGTCGCCCGTCCGGGCGGCGGTGCGAATCTGCGCTCACAGAGCCCTGATGGTCGGCCGTCGTCGTGTCTGAAATGGCCGTATCGTGCTCTAGCAGGCTCATCGCCGTCATCCCTGTCTGCCGTGACCGGTCCCGCGCTAAACCGCGTCCGGCACCACATTTCGTCTGTTGATGGGTCCAGACTACCAGATGTGGACGGTGTTGCGTCAAGCGTGGGTTAGGGGGCCAGAGGACCCGATCCGGGCGCAGGCCGCATGAAACCAGCAAACCCGGAGGCAAACATTTTTTGTGCCACGCGTTCGGCATCACGAGACCCCGCCCTCTGGACAGGAGGTCTGGAGTCCATGGAGTCGGAAGAAGGATATCACCATGAGCATCGACAAAACCGCATCAGCCCACTGGGAAGGCGGCCTGAGGGACGGAACCGGTCAGATCTCGACCCAGAGTGGTGCCCTCACGGGTCAGCCCTACGGCTTCAATACCCGATTCGAAGGCAGGCCGGGCACGAATCCGGAAGAACTGCTGGGCGCGGCCCATGCAGGCTGTTTCACCATGGCGTTGTCGATGATGCTCGGTGAAGCCGGACTGACCGCGACCGCGCTCGACACCAAGGCAACCGTCTCCCTCGACAAGAAGGGCGAAGGCTTTGCGATCACCAAGATCCACCTTGCCCTGACCGGCACCGTGCCGGGCGCCGATCAGGCCAGGTTCGAGGAGATCGCGACCAAGGCCAAGGAAGGCTGCCCGGTTTCGCAGCTGTTCAACACCGAGATCACGTTGTCAGCGACGCTCGCAGCCTGAACGCGCCTGCCGGGACGCCTTGTTTCCGGCGCTCTGCCAAGGGACAATCCGTCCCTTGGCGTTACAGTGCTCAAGCACGGACGTCGTGGGTTTGTCGACCAGACGCCCGCGCCCTTGGCCGCCCTCCTCCGCCGCGATGTGCGATCAGGATGGCACGCACGTCAGCGCTTGAAGCGCGTCGTCTGCGGGATCAGCGTCTCCTTCATTGGCAACCGCTCGATGTGGGACGCGCCGTAAAGCCCTTGGCCGCCAAGACAGACCGTCAGCACTTTCCGCGCATCGTCCAGTATTGCCCCACGACCGCTGCAACGTAGCAGCACGTCATTCCCTATGTAGCGCGGCGCTTCTTCGACCACAGCTCAGCCGCCTTTGTGTCGCAGGTGCCGACGACACAAGTATGGCGCGGGCGTCTGCCGAATACGCTGTGTGGCATCAAGGCTATCCCTGCCCAACACATATACGATGCAAATCGCAAACCCCGCGACCGGTTTACACTTGTGTCAAGGCGTGTCTCAGGCCGGCTCCTGTCGGCGACGCATCCAGATCGCAAAGGCGATACAGACGGCCGTTCCGATCAGGCCGCCCCACAGCGCCTGGGACGCCCATGCCTGCATCGCCGCAGCATGCCAGCCGTCCGCAAGGCTGGCGGTCTGGGTTTGGAACGACGCAGAATTGTCAGCCATCGTCAGATCGATATGGGCATTGATGGCCAGTCCGTCGAAGCAGCGGGTGAAGCACCGCTCGATCCAGGTGCCGATCATGGATTGACCGGTCGCGATCCGCTCGATCACCACGGCCGCGAACGGTATTCCAAATCCCCAGAGCGCCGGCGAGCGACGCGACGCGGAGGATACGGCAAGAAACCACCCAAAGATCGGCGCCATCGACAACGAGAAGATCAGTGCGTGATCTACCAGCATCCCCTTGGTCAGCAGCGTGACGAATCCCTGCGCAACCGGCACGTCGAACCAGGACCTGGCGCAGAGCAGGCCGATACCGAGTGCGATCTGGATCAGGATTTCAGCAGCGATGATGACGATCGGCAGAAGCGCCAGGGGTATGAATGCCTTGGCCATCACGGTCATGACATTGGAGACCGGGAGCGATTTCCAGAACAGGATTGTCCGGTCGCGGCGCTCGTTGTGGAGGGTGCCCAGACAATAAACGATGCCCGCAAACGCCGCGCAGATCAGAACGATCGCAATCCCCAAATCCAGTAGGGCATGCAGGATGATCCCGCTGGCGGCGGTCATCTCCCGACGCTCCTCGGCCGTGATCGACAGGTGGAATCCGTGAATGGCGCCCTGAATGGTTGCGAGCAAGAAACCCAGCAGCAGGATCGCGACACCGATCAGCGGCGATGCCGTCAGCCAGCGGTATTCCCAGATTTCGCGCCGAACCGACCACATGAACACGCGCGCCCGCGATATCGTGCGCTCGACAGGGAGCACCGCGCTCACGGCTTCGGCATCGTTCGTGAACGCGCTCATGCTGCTTCTCCTCGTGTCCGGTCGCCCTGCGTCTGGTTGCGCCGAAGCGCGTGATGCCGTCCCAGCAGTACGACGAACAGGTCGGCCACACTCGGCGTCCGCACATCCCCCAGTCCCGCCAAGCCCTCTGGGGCCACGGTATCGAACAGCATGATGCTTCGGCCCATGAGCAGATGCTCATGAACCGGCCCGAGCGACCGCGCCTCCTCGACATGCTCCGGACGCGGCATCAGTTCGACGAAGCGCTCGGCCACAGCGTCTATCGAACAGTCGAGAACGACGCGTCCCTGATCGATGAAGATGAGGTCGGTCAGAATATCCTGGATTTCCTCGACCTGATGCGTCGTGATCAGGATCGTCCGGTCATGGTCGAAGTAATCGTTCAGCAGCGAGATATAGAATTCCTTGCGATACAGGAGGTCGAGCCCCAGCGTCGGCTCGTCCAGCACCAGAAGCTTCGCGTCGATCGCCATGACCAGCGCCAGATGAAGCTGGGCGACCATGCCCTTGGACAACTCCCGCACGCGCGATTTCATCCGGATATCCGTTCGCGCCAGAAATTGTTCCGCTCGACGCCGATCAAAGCGGGGATGCACGCCTCCCACGTAGTCGAGCGTCTGCGAAACCCGCATCCAGCGCGGCAGCACGGCGACATCCGCAATGAAGCAGACCTCGCGCATCAGTGCCTCCCGCTCCCGCCAGGGATCAAGCCCCAGAACACGAAGTTCGCCTTCGAACGGGATGAGACCGAGAATGGCATTCAATGCCGTTGTCTTGCCCGCACCGTTGGGCCCGATCAGACCCACGATCCGACCCTTGCCGACACTCAGGTCGATCCTGTCCAGTGCGACCTTCGCACCGAAGCGCTTGCGGAGGCCTCGCGCCTCAATGACGTTCATGACGGCTCTCCCTTGTCACTGAGCAGATCCTCGGCTGTGAAGCCAAGACGCCGGATAGTCGCGCGGATTTCCGGCCATCGTTCATGGAGAAACACTTCGCGCTCGGTCCGCAGGAGAGCTTCGCGCGCGCCCTCGGCCACGAACATGCCAAGCCCACGGCGCTTTTCGACCAGTCCCTCGTCCGCCAGTTCCTGATACGCCTTGAGAACTGTCAGCGGGTTGATCTGCAATTCGGCTGAAACCTGCCGAACGGACGGCAGCGCCTCTCCCGGGCCCAGTTGTCCTTCGATGATCATCGCAATCACCCTGTCGCGCAGTTGCCGATAGATCGGCTGGTTTTCATTCCAAGATCGCTCCATGCGCCCCTCTCACGAGCCCTGAACGCGTGCTCTGGTGTTATAGGTAACTATATCACCGCATCACAGCAAGAGAATTTGCCGGTCTGCTTCAGGCCCCGCCGCCGGCTCGGCGCGGCAGGATGTGAAACAACCGAGGACGGATGCCCTCGCGAGGACACCGAGGCTTCCTGATCACATGCGTTGATTGGGGTGACGCCACTTGGGATATCGGGTCCAGTCGCTGACAATGTCTCGCCATCCAGCTTTCAGGATTTCGGCTCAGGAAGAGGAAGACGCCCCCTCCGCTGACCCGGATTTATTGCAGGGCAGTTCTTTGGGCATGCTGCGCCAACGGATCGTCGCGACACCACCGCGGTCGGGCGTGATGTGCGGCAGCCTGCGGCCTTCAGCGCTGCTCATCCGTTCGAGGCATTCCGTGGAGCAACATGCGGCTCCATCTGAGTGGGGAGACTCCGCGACTTTGCTTTCGGCAAGTATTTGCGGAAGGCGACCACGACTCCCATCAAAATCAGTCTTGTGACGCATTCAGGACGTTTCGCCAGCGACAAGATATTCCGGCGAGCCAGCAAGGTGATCTCAGACAACAGCTCTCGTGACAAAGCGGATTGAAGGCGGGAATCTGCTTGACGCGTCTGACACTGATCAAAAGACTTCGTGCTTGATTCGCCCGATATCCTGGCCGAACCGGCAAATGGATAGCAGTGTTTTTCACGGCCTGAAGGAAGCAGATGACTGACAAGAGACGGGCCTCAAGCCTGCTGACCGCCCCGTTGATGCTCGCCTGCACAGCACTTGCTGGCTGCGCGACATCGCCGGCTGCCGACAGATCGATCGGAATGCCCAACCCAGCGTCGGTCTACTGCCTCAAGCACGGCGGCACGCTGGAGCTTCGCAACGAACCCGGTGGACAGGTGGGCTACTGTCACTTGCCTGATGGAAGCGTGAAGGAAGAATGGCAATTCTTCCGCTCCTCGCGATCCTGACGGCCGTCACAACACGGCCCTAGGCAAGGCCCTGCTCAGCTTGCAGCGGGTTATCCGCAATGAACGATGCGGAGCTGGAAGAGGCCCGGATACATGCACGTCAACGCCGTTGATCGCCCAGCCGAGAGACAGTCTTAGAACGCGCCGATCTGTCCTCGATGGCGCAGTGCGTGATCCGCGAGCACACAGGCCATCATGGCTTCGGCAACCGGAACGGCCCGGATGCCGACACACGGGTCATGCCGCCCGCGCGTTGCGACCGCCACCGCGTTGCGTGCACGATCGACGGAGGCCACCTCCGTCAGGATCGAACTGGTCGGCTTGATCGCAAAGCGCGCCACGACCGGCTGCCCGGTAGAGATCCCGCCCAGTACGCCGCCTGCGTGATTGGCATCGAACGCGATGCCGCCGGGCGCCATGGGATCGGGTCGCATCGGGTCCGCGTTCTGCTCACCGCGCAGGCCGGCAACCTCGAACCCGTCGCCGATCTCGACACCTTTCACGCCATTGATGCCCATCAGAGCGAATGCCAGATCGGCGTCGAGCTTTCCATAGACCGGCGCGCCCAGCCCGGGGAGCACGCCCTCTGCCCTGACTTCAACGACGGCGCCGATGGATGATCCGGCCTTGCGTATCTCGCCCAGCAGCGTTTCCCACGCTGGCACCGTGCCGGCATCCGGACAGAACAGCGGATTGCGCCCGACCTCATCCCAGTTCCAAGCGGCAGGATCGATTCCGATGTCACCGATGCGCGTCAGGGCCGCACGGATCAGGACGGAATGCGGAAAGAGGGTGTCCAGCACGCGTCGCGCGACCGCGCCGGCCGCCACACGGCAGGCGGTCTCGCGGGCGGAGGAACGGCCGCCGCCGCGATAATCGCGATGACCGTATTTCAGGTCATACGTGACGTCGGCGTGGCCCGGGCGATAACGGGTTGCGATATCGCCATAGTCCTTCGAGCGCTGATCGGTATTCTCGATGAACAGCGATATCGGCGTGCCTGTCGTCATGCCTTCGAACACGCCTGACAGGATCCGCACCTGATCGGCTTCCCGCCGCTGGGTCGTGAACTTCGACTGCCCCGGCCGTCTGCGATCGAGGAACGGCTGGATATCCGCTTCACTCAGAGGAATGCGCGGCGGGCATCCGTCCACGACGCAGCCGATCGCGGGCCCGTGGCTTTCGCCCCAGGTCGTGACACGGAAGAGATGGCCGAAGCTGTTGTCCGACATGGCCCGCGCGCGTTTCGGATCAGTCGCCGGCGCCGGCGACCGCGATGTCAGGCGCGTTCGGGTTCTTCATGCCGACGATGTGGTAACCGCAATCAACGTGATGGGTCTCCCCCGTCACGCCCGAGGACAGGCTCGACAGGAAGTAGAGTCCCGACCCGCCGACGTCGTCCAGCGTCACATTGCGCTCCATCGGCGCATTGAGCTGGTTCCAGCGGAGAATGTAGCGGAAATCCCCGATGCCGTTGGCGGCCAGCGTCATGATCGGACCGGCCGAGATCGCGTTCACGCGGATATTGTCGGGCCCGAGATCGGCCGCCATGTAGCGCACCGATGCCTCCAGCGCCGCCTTGGCGACACCCATGACATTATAATGGGGCATCCAGCGCTCGCCGCCGAGATAGGTCAGCGTGAGCATCGACCCGCCCGGGTTCATCATCGCCGCCGCCCGCTTGGCCACCGCCGTGAAGGAGTAGCAGGAGATGTCCATCGCGGTCAGGAACGCGTCGCGCGGGGTGTCGACGTAACGCCCGCGCAGGAACTGCTTGTCCGCCCAGCCGATCGCATGGACGAGAAAGTCGATCTTGCCCCAGATGCGTTCGATCTCGGCGAAGGTCGCATCGATCGCGGCATCATCGCTGACGTCGCACGGCAGGACGATGTCCGAACCCACGCTTTCCGCAAGCGGACGCACGCGCTTGCCCAGTGCCTCACCCTGATAGGTGAAAGCCAGCTCGGCACCCTGGGCCGCGCAGGCATTGGCGATAGCCCAGGCAATCGAGCGGTCGTTGGCGACGCCCATCACCACGCCGCGCTTGCCGTGCATCAGCGTTCCGGTGGCTGGCGCAAGCGAGGCTTTTGACATGATGGCGGTTCCCGAATGAATGGCAAAAGGGCGCTGAACGCGCATTCGGCCCGGTGGTCGCACAGGCCGCACTGCCGAACAAGCCCTCAAAACCTCTGTGGGCGCCCATGCCCGCGCCATACCCCTGTCACGACCTTGGCTCAGAAAGCTGATATACCCGCGGTCATACCCTTTCGGAGAGACGCGATCCGATGACTGAAAACGCCTTCCCTCCGCTGCTCGACCCGGCAACGGCCCCCTTTCCCACCATTGCGGCGTGGATGAACGAGGCCGCGGAGCACGAGTTGAACGACCCGACGGCGGTGGCGCTCGCAACCGTTGATTCGCGCGGCCGACCGTCGGTCCGCATGGTGCTCGCCAAGGCGGTCGGACCGGACGGTGTCGTGTTCTTCACCAACCTCCAGAGCCGCAAGGGAACGGACCTTCACGGCAACCCGAATGCCGCGCTTCTGTGGCACTGGAAATCGCTGCGTCGGCAGGTGCGGATCGAAGGCCGTGCCCAGAAAGTCACGCCCGCTGAAGCGGACCGGTATTTCGCCAGCCGCCATCCCGAATCGCGGCGCGGCGCCCTGGCCTCGGATCAGTCCCGCCCCATGCCCGACCGCGAAGCCTTCGAGCGCCGCGTCGAGGAGTTGCGCGCACGCTACGGTGATGACGATATCCCCCGCCCCGGCTACTGGTCCGGCTTCCGGATCATGCCCGAAGCCGTGGAACTCTGGCAGGACCGACCGCATCGCCTGCACGACCGCGTGCGGTGGGAGAAGACCGAGGCGGGATGGAACGGAACGAGGCTGTTCCCCTGAGCGTTGGGTTGAACCAGCTTCGCGCCGGCTGTCAGTGATCCCGGCCACAAGTGATCATGGAGGCCAAGTTCATGGACATTCGTAACATTCTGGTTCCGCTCTATGACGGCGGCACCGATTCGGCCCTGACGACGGCGCTTTTGTTCGCCCGGAAGTTCGGTGCCCACATCTCGGCTCTGGTGGCGACAGGCGATGCGCGCGACGTCGCGCCCCTGGCGGGCGAAGGCCTGTCGGGTGCCATGGTCGAGGAGATGATGCAGGCGACGGAAGCGGAAGACCGCAAGCGCGTCCTGCAGATCAAGGCCAAGTTCGACGCCTTTACCCAGAAGCACGACCTTCGCCCGCAGCGGCCTCTGTCGTGGGATCGTTCGCCCGACGATACCGGCCTGAGCGCGAGCTTCGATATCGTCACCGGGTCAGCGCATGATGCCGTGGTCTGGCGCGCCCGCCTGGCCGACATGACGGTCGTGCCGCACATGTCCGAGACGGACAATGCGCGCGCGACCGAGACGCTGCATGCGATCCTTTTCGACAGCGGCCGGCCGCTGATCGTGGCGCCGCCGCGGATCCCCGCCGTCGTGGGCCGCAGGCTCTGCATCGCCTGGAACGGCACGGCCGAGGCATCCGCCGCCCTGCGCTCCACCCTCGCCGTGGCCCAGAGCGCCGATGCGGTCCGCGTTCTGGTCAGTCCGGATTATCACCGCATCGGTCCGGAGGGCGAACGCGTTATCGCCTACCTCAATCTGCACGGCGTTCATGCCGATCTGCACGAATTCCGGTCGATCGACCGCAGCGTGGGCGCGGGCATGCTGGCGGCCGCGCGGGCATTCGAGGCCGACATGCTCTCGTTGGGCGCGTATTCGCATTCGCGCCTGCGCCAGATGATCATCGGGGGCGTCACGCGGCATGTTCTGGAGAAGGCTGATCTGACGGTACTGATGAGCCGCTGATTTCCGCTCGACCGTGTTTTTGCCAAGGCGTTGCCGCCATGCTACCGCGACGCTCATGGATGCAGGCGACATCGGATCTCGCGCCGATACGGAAATTTCGCTGCCACGATCAGGGCCAGATGCGATCGCGGTCTGTGTCATTCGCCTGTATCTGGATTTCGCCCTGCGCACGACGCGCTGGCGGATCGAGGGTCATCCCGACGCCCGCGCTCTTCTGACACGTTCGCCCGCGCAGGCCGACGCGGGCGCCGTGGTGGCGTTCTGGCATCAGATCCTGCCACTGACACCAGCGCTCTGGAGCTGGGCGCGCGCGATCGAGCCCACCCTCTCCCTTCGTGTCCTAATCAGTCGCAATCGCGATGGCCGTCTCATCAGCGACATCGTGGCACCATGGGACATCATCGGCATTGCAGGCTCCACATCCCGGCGCGGCAAGGACAAGGGCGGCGCCCAGGCCCTGCGTCAGGCAACGCGTGCCCTGCAGGCCGGCATGCTGGTCGCCATCACCCCTGACGGGCCCCGTGGCCCCCTTCATCATGCACAACCCGGCACCCTTGCCTTGGCCCGGCTCGGCCATCGGAAAATCGTGCCGGTGGGTGGTGCTGCATCGGGGTGGCGGCTGGGATCGTGGGATCGCATGGTCCTCCCTCGCCCTTTCGGACGCGGCATCTTCGTCTGCGGCCAACCGCTCGATGACGGCTGCGAGCTGGCTGCACTCGAGACGGCCCTGAAGTCGACGAGCGAATCCGCGCTCCATCGTCACCGCGTGGCGACGCGTCGCCTTCAGGATCGGGCATGGGCGGCATTCGGCACCGTGGCGGCGCCGTTTCTGATTGCGCTGGTGCAGCGGCGGATTACCCGCGGGCGGGAAATTCGCAGCAGACGCCGCGAGCGCCTGGGCTTTGCTGCCTTCCCACGTCCTGACGGCCGGTTGATCTGGCTGCACGCCGCAAGCGTGGGCGAAGCCATCTCGCTTCGCCCGCTGCTGGATGCCCTCGTCGCCGCCGATCCCGCACGCACGATTCTGGTCACCACGGCGACCGTCACTGGTGCGGACATCATCGAGAGCCATGCACGCGCCCATGCAGGGTCCATTGTGCATCAGTTCATCCCGTTCGATGTGCCGCGCTGGATCGGCCGCTTTCTCGATCACTGGCGCCCGGCCGCCGCCATCCTTGCGGAGAGCGAAATCTGGCCGGGGCTGCTCGGCGAATGCAGGGCCCGCGGGATTCCGGTCGCGATCGTCAACGGGCGCATGTCCGAACGATCATGGTCACACTGGACACGCCTGGGGCGCATGACCTCGGCGTTCTTTGGCGATCTGGCCTGGGTTGCGGCACGCGGCCCGGAAGATGCCACCAGGTTCCGGGCCTTGGGTGCACGCGAGGTCCTTGAACTGGGGGATCTCAAAAAGGCAGCCCCCCCGCTTGCCGCCGACCCCGACGACCTCGCGGAGCTGCGCACCTTTCTGACAGACCGCCCCCTGTGGTTGTGCGCTGCGACCCATCCGGGCGAGGAAGCGGTCATCCGGAATGCCGCATTGCGCTTGCGGGATCGCTTCCCCGCTCTGCTGACGATCGTCGTGCCCCGTCATCCCCCGCGCGGCGCGGCAGTCTCGGCCATTCTTGATAATGCGCCGCGACGGAGCCTGGGTGAGACACCGTCTGAGGCGGATTTCTTCTGGGTCGCGGATACGCTGGGCGAACTCGGACTGTTCTATCGCCTCTGTCCGGTCGCATTTGTCGGCAACTCTCTGGAGGTCGCGCCTTCAGGCGGCGGACATAACCCCTACGAGCCCGCGAGGTTGGGAAGCGCCGTGATTTCGGGCCTGCGCATAGAAAATTTCAAGGATGCCTTCGCGGCTCTTGGCGATGCCGCCATCCTGACACGGGATGATTCGCTGGCAGACAGCGTGGCAGGATTGCTGGCAGACCCGAGTGCGGCTTCGGCAATGGGCGCCCGGGCACGGGAACGTGCGGGTGGGAATGATGCGACGATCGCATCGCTGGTCTCCAGGGTCGACACCATGACGCGGGAGTACGGCGCATGACCGTGCTCGGGCCGCCGTCGTTCTGGTACTCGCCTGCGGGTATGCGGGCGCGGGCACTCGAGCCCGTTTCCCGGATCACGGCGAAGATTGCACAGCGCAGGCTGAGCCGTGCGCCATTCGTCTGCGGCGTCCCCGTTCTGTGTTGCGGGAACGTCACCGTTGGCGGCACCGGAAAGACGATCGCCGCCCTCGATTTTGCCCGAAGGCTGATCCTGCGCGGTCGCACGCCTCATTTCCTGTCACGCGGATACGGCGGTCGACTGGCCGGACCCATCCGCGTCGATCCGGCGATCCACGATGCCGATGCGGTGGGAGACGAGCCGCTGCTGTTGGCCGCCGTGGCACCGACATGGATTGGCGCCAATCGTGCGGAGACAGCGCGGCGCGCCATCGCAAGTGGCGCCGATTGTCTCGTCATGGATGACGGCCTGCAGAACCATACGCTCGAACAGACATTCCGGCTGATCGTGGTCGATGGTGCCATGGGCTTCGGCAACGGTCGTCTGCTGCCGGCAGGGCCGCTCCGCGAGCCGCTGGACGACGCGCTGCTGCGAGCCGATGCGGCCCTCGTCATCGGCACCGAGCGCAGCCCGATCGTGTGGCCGCCGGGCCTGTGGCGGACGCAAGCCTGGATCGAACCTGACCTGTCGCTGCGCCGGCTGGCCGGCAAGCGCGTGACCGCATTCGCCGGAATAGGCAGGCCTGCGAAATTCTTCTCCTCTCTCATCGAGGCCGGCATCACGCCTGTCCGATGCCTGTCCTTCCCTGATCATCATCGCTATCGCGCCAAGGATGTCAGCCGGCTTCTGGCGCTTGCCGAGCGCGGCGACACGTTCCTTGCGACCACGGAGAAAGATGCTGTGAAACTGCCCGAAGAACTGCGCGACCGCGCGTTCGTCGTGCGTGTCGGCCTGCGCTGGGCCGATCGTCGTGCACCTGAAGCCATCCTGGACCGGTTACTCGCCACATCATGAGCGAATCAGCACCGAAAATCCGTCTTCAGCATCGTATCGAGGCGGGGCTCGCCAGCGGCGTGCTTGCCCTGCTGCGCAAGCTCGGGCCGGCGCGCGCCTCTGATTTCGGGGGGCGCGTGGCGCGTCTCGTCGGGCCTCGCCTTCCGGTGTCACGCATCGCCGCGCGGAACCTGACGCTTGCCATGCCATGGCTCGGCGGGCGCGCGCATCGCCGGATCATCCGGGACATGTGGGAAAACCTCGGCCGCACGGTCGGCGAGTTTCCGCATATCGCAGGTCTGGAGCGCGACACGGCGGCCGGGCCGGGATGGCGACTTCTGGGCGAAGAGATGCTGATCGATCAGGCGGCACGAGGTGGTGCTGCCCTGTTCGTGTCCGGGCATATCGGCAACTGGGAGGTCATGCCGCCGGTCTGCGCGCGCTATGGTCTGGCGTTCGCCCCCTTCTATCGTGCAGCCGACAATCCGCTGGTCGATCGCATGGTGCGCGATCTGCGACGCGAGGCCATGGGAATCGAGACGCCGCTTTTTCCCAAAGGGGCGAAGGGTGCCCGCGAGGCCCTGCTCCACATCGCGCGCGGCGGGCATCTCGGCGTCCTGTCGGATCAGAAAATGAACGACGGGATCGAGGCCCGGCTTTTCGGATATCCGGCGATGACGCCCAGCGCCGCTGCCGCGTTTTCCCTGAAGTATCGCGCGCCGATCGTGCTGGGACATGTGCGTCGCGACGGACCGGCGCGGTTCACCCTGACGGTCGATCGCGTGCTGACGCCGGAGCCGGGCCCTGATCGTAAGGCGGATATCCAGGCTCTGACCCAGACGATCAATGACCGGATGGAAGCCTGGATCCGCGAGGTGCCGGCAAGCTGGCTCTGGATGCACCGACGCTTCCCGAAGGCATTCTATCGCCCGGAAAAATGATGAATCCGCCACGAACGGGAGAAAGTCAGGGCCAGCGCACAAAAATTAGGCATCCATAATACGATTCACTGCCGCAACTATGGCGTTTGCGGAACTGATCATGGTTTTTTTGCCACATTGCCCGCTATTTGTGCGCCGGTTCCGCAATTGCGGAACATTTAAGATTGTGGACCAGGCAACTCGGTGAGTAACTTTTCATCACACGATCGCCCCGCAGTCGCGTGATGTTTCTCACGGCCGCAGCCTTCGCCCGATCCTCGTCCCCGCTTTTTGCAAGGACCCGTTCATGGCCCAGGCGTTTTCTAAACAAGAGTGCCCGTTCGACCGCGTTGAATCCGCTGTCATCAGTAATGTCGTTCCGCTCCGGCAGGACGTACTGCCCCGTCATCGCGAGTATCTCGCGCGCTGGCTGGATGCCGGGCTGCGGATGGGCCTGTGCGACGCGGACATCTACTCCGACAGCCGCCCCGGTTGCGGCGAAGTCGTCAATCACGTGCTGGTCTGGGTGCGCGAAAGCGCGGATCCGGCCTACCTGATTCGTCCCCAGGGCATGCGCTGGGTTCTGATCGACCAGATCCGCGAGAGCGATCTTGGTATCTACTCGAGCTTCGAGGCCGCGCTGAACGCGATCCGCCCCGTGCTTCCGATCCGCGATATCGCGGCCGCCTGAAAGCGGTGCGGCCGCCCGAAGGCGGCCCCGCGCTTCAGGAATGTGCGCTGGCAGGTGCAGGGATCGCGATCTGTGACCCGCCGCCCTTCTGAATTGCGAAAATAGCGAGAGATCGCGCCACATGCCCGTCAGGGGACAGCGCGAAGACGCCGTCCGTTCCGGAGAAGCCCTGCGACTGCGTCAGGCGCGCAGGATCGTACCCGGCATGCGCCATGATGCCCGCGATCGCGGCCGCATCGAATGCCAGATAGGCGACCGGCGTCGGCGTGATCTTGTAGTGCAGGCGGAAAGACCGAAGGAAACCCTGCCGGGCCGCCGGATCGGGCGCGGCATACCAGGCACCGCTCAGAGCCGACAACTTCGTTGCGAAGGCATCCCATAGGGCAGGCCCCATGATCTGTACCTTGTCTCCGGAGACCTGATCGGCCTGAAGCGCGCTGATCGTCTCACCCAGCTGCAGACCCGTATCGGCCAGCAGAAGCGCGTCGAACGGCGGTGGGGCAAGAGGTGCGGCTGGCTGATTGGCGGGCGGCGTCACCGGTGCAGGTGAAGGCGCTGCCGGTTGCCCGGCGCTTGTCGGATCGACAGCCGGATCGACAGGGCTCTGTGACGCCGGCGGCTGTGCCGGCGCTGTGCTGGCCTGTCGGCTGTCGAACGCCGACAGCGTGCGCAGGCTGCCGCGGATCGCATCGGCTGTCGGACCGTGATAAACGACATTCGGCGGCGCAAGCGCTTCATCCGCGCAGGCCTGAACCAGCGCCTGACCCATCGCATGGCCCAGTGCATTGTCCGGAAGGAATGCCGCGAAATGCTGGCGCCCGGCCGCCTTGGCAGCCGACACCATGCGCCTGACCTGCTGTTCCGGCGTCAGTCCCAAAGTCCAGACACCGGCCTGCGCGCGGTTCGTATCGCTGGTAAACGCCAGAACCGGTGTGTTCGCAGCGATTGCGAGCGGAGCGACCTTCGCTGTGTCGGACGCCGTCAGCGGCCCGAGCAGAAGCTTGTCGCCATGGCCAATCGCTTCCCGCGCGGCCGTATCGGCGCCGCCCGGTGCCGCAGTATCATGCGCATCGATCTCGGGCATGCTCGGGCCGCTCGGCAGCGCAAGATGCATCGCATCGAGCATCTCGTGCCCAAGTCCCGCCATCGGGCCGGACAGCGGCAGAAGAGCGCCGACGGATGCTGCCTGAGGCGTTGCAGGCGCTGGCGGAAGGCCGCCGACGCCGCCCGCGGGCGTGTTTTCGGAGCCCCCGCCTGCACAGGCCGCAAGCCCGAGGGCGAGCATGGTTGCCGATAGCAGCTTGCACCGTGCACCCGCGGGCTGTGAAAAGAATGAACCGTTCCGATCCGGAGGTCCGCTTGTCCGGCCATTCATCTCGACCCGATACTCCTGTCTCATCGTCCGGCACCCGCTCGGATGTCGAGGCCGATGCTTCTGTAGCGCAAACCATGGGCTCGCACAGCCCGGGCCTCACACTCGTCGCGACCCCGATCGGCAACCTCGGCGACCTGAGCGATCGGGCTGCGGCGGTTCTCGGCCAGGCCGATCTGATTCTGTGTGAGGATACCCGGGTCACGTCCCGTCTGTTGTCATCGCGCGGCATTGCAACACCCACTCGGGCGTTGCACGACCACAACGAGCAGAACCAGGTTTCGTTTCTGGTCGACAAGCTTCAATCCGGCGCACGCCTGGCGCTCGTCTCGGACGCCGGGACACCGTTGATGTCGGACCCCGGCTACCGGCTGGTGCTCGCCTGCATCGAGGCGCGCGTGCCCGTCAGTGCCGTGCCGGGGCCGAATGCCGCCATCATGGCGCTGACGCTCTCGGGACTTCCTCCGCATCCCTTTCTGTTCGTGGGATTTCCACCACCGCGCGCGCAGGCACGGCAGACCGCGTTCGCCCGGCTTCGGGCCGCCGAACAGGCTGGCCTGCACGCGACGCTGATCTGGCACGAAGCGCCGCACCGCTTATGCGAAACGCTCGAGGATCTGGCCCTGGTGTTCGGGCCGGACCGGCCGACGGCAGTAGCACGCGAACTGACCAAACGGTTCGAGGAGGTCGTGCGCGGGACGGTAAGCGAGGTCTCGGCCCACTTCGCCGAAACGGCTCCGCGCGGAGAAATCACCCTTCTGGTCGGGCCGCCGCCGGCCGACGACAATGGCGCGGCCTCACTGGACGAGCACCTGCGGCAGGCGTTGCGCGATCATTCCGTCAAGGATGCGGCGACCCTGGTTGCCGGGATCGTGCAGCTGCCCCGGCGGACCGTGTATGCGCGCGCGCTGGAACTCGCCCGCGAAGCGGAGTGATCCGCCTCAGTCCTGCTGCTTCGGCAGATCGAACAGGGATGCCGGAAGAGAGGCCGGCGTCCTGATGTCGAACAGGTCGATCTCGGTCTCGCGTCCTTGCGCGTCGTTGGCGACCCAGCCGTGAAGCGACAGCGGGTGGTCGTTCAGAAGCAGCGTCAGGCTTCCCTCGCCCGGCGTTGCCGTGCGCACCAGCGTCATCTGGATCTGGCCGTTCCGATGACTGAAGCCCGTGATGGTCACGGCACCCGACAGAGCGATCGTGGGCGCCAGCAGGAGCCCCAGTGGCGTCCGGTCGAGCGGAATCGTCGTCACCTGCCCGATATCGCGATCCTGATAGACGACCTGCCCCTGATTGGCGACGAGCAGGAGCGGGCTTGGCTTGTCGTAGTCGAACCGCATCCGCCCGGGGCGGGACATGGACGCCATGCCCGTGCTCCGGCGGCCATCGGGCGCGATCTGCTGAAACCGGGCCTGAAGTGTCGTGATCGTGCCGAGCTGATCCTGGATCCGGTCGATCCAGCCGCGATCGACAGGCGTCAGCGGCGCCGGCACGGCCTGCGCATGGGCCGCGCCCGGCATGCCGGACATGGCCGCTGCCAGAAGCGCGAGGACGAGAGAACGTCGAAACATTGGTCTTTTCCTGTCAGGACGCGCCGATGGCGACACCTGCCGCGAATACCAGGGCGCCACCCAGAACGATCTGGACGACGGCACTGCCGAACGGGGTGTCCTGATAGCGCCAGCGGATCCACGAGATCAGCATCAGCTCGAACAGCACCGCGATCATGGCGACCGCGAACGCCACCCGGAAATCGTGAATAAGGAACGGCAGCGTGTGAAGGATGCCACCGCTCGTGGTCATGAGCCCGCAGATGACGCCCCGGAGCAGAGGCGCGCCACGCCCCGAAAGGCGCCCGTCATCCGATAGCGCTTCGGCAAATCCCATCGAGATGCCGGCGCCCACGGATGCCGCAAGCCCGACGAGAAACGCCTCGTGCGGGTTGTGGGAAGCCAGGGCTGCGGCAAACACCGGAGCAAGCGTCGAGACCGAGCCGTCCATGAGGCCCACGAGGCCTGGCTGGACGACCTGCAGGACAAGCCGGCGTCGTGCCGCCTCGTCTTCGGTCTCACGCTTGTCGTCGGGCAGGTTCTCACGGGCGATCCGGTCCGCGGTCTGCGTGTGACGGTCTTCCTCCGCCGCAAGGTCGCCCAGCAGCAATCGTGCTTCGGCATCCGTGCAGCGTCCGGCGGCCTCGCGATAGAATCGGGCCGCGTCCTGTTCCATCTGACGCGCCTGATCGCGAATCGTGTCGATGCTGCGTGACTTGAGCTGCCAGGCCGGACGACGGGCCGGAAATCCGGCGATATCCTGACGACGGACCAGCGGTATGTGACTGCCGAACCGCTTCATGTAGAGGTCGATCAGATGACGCCTGTGGGCATCTTCCTCGGCCGCCATCTCGAAGAAGATCTGCGCGCTGTCGGGGTAGTCGTCCGCGATCAGCTGGCCGAGATCCGCATAGATCCGGCCGTCCTCCTCCTCGTTGGAAATCGCAAGCGCCAGAACCTGCTGCTCGGTCAGATCGACGAGCTTGGGCATGTCAGACGCGTGCTTCCGTAAAGATGGGCGTCACGTCGCCGCTCCAGACCGTGCGATAGCGCTCGAGCCAATGCTCCGCCTGTGTCGGCGCGCCATCCGCGATAGCCTCGAGCGGCGCGAGATACGGACGTTCGCCCAGGCCCCGTGCCAGAAGGCCGTCGGCTGCAATCGAGAGTACCCGGCGGGCGAACGGGCGCAGGCCGCCGGGGAATGCCGCGTTCATGGCATCTGTCGGAACAGCAGCCCGCAGGTCGGCATAGGCCGACCATGGATGCTCGCGCACCAGCTTCTCCGCCGCATGCAGGGCGGCGTCGTCATACAGCAGTCCGACCCAGAGGGCGGACTGCGCCAGCATCATCTCCGGCGAGCCGGCGTCCGCGCCGCGCATCTCGAGAAACTGCTTGAGGCGGACGTCCGGGAAAGCCGTCGTCAGATGATCTTCGAAGTCCCCCAGCGTCGGCTCGAGCCCTTCGAGTACAGGCGCCGGACGACCACCCATCCAGTCGCGGAACGAACATCCGGCGGCATCGATCATCCGGCCGTTGCGCATGACGAAATACATCGGCACGTCGAGCAGCCAGTCGACATAGGCATCGAAGCTGAAATCACCTTCGAAGAACTGCATCGGCATGCCGGAACGCGTATTGTCCGTATCGGTCCAGATCCGCGCGCGGTTCGAGAGGTAGCCGTTGGGCTTTCCGTCAACGAAGGGGGAGTTGGCCAGCAGGGCCGTCGCCAGAGGCTGGAGCGCCAGCGAGACCCGCATCTTGCGCGCCATGTCGGCTTCATCGGCGAAATCGAGATTGACCTGGACCGTGCAGGTCCGCGTCATCATGTCGAGGCCAAGCTTGCCCACGCGCGGCATGTGGCGTCGCATGATGGCGTAGCGGCCTTTCGGCATCCACGGCATCTGGTCGCGCGGAACGAGAGGCTGAAAACCGATCGGCGCGAAACCATAGCCGAGCGCTTCCGCCGGGCCGCGCACGGATTCGAAATGAGCCGCCATCTCGTCGCGCGTCTCATGCAGGGTCCGCAACGGACCGCCGGAAAGTTCGAACTGGCCGGCAGGCTCGAGCGAGATCGAGGATCCCTTCTCCGGCCCCTGTCCCTTGAGCCCGATCAATGCGCCGGCAGGCTCGATCGCGTCGTCCATGATCGGCGACCATGCGGCTTCGTCGCGTCCGATGGCCTGCAACAGCGCCTCGATCCCGTCGGGACGGAACGGCGGCGGCATGAACGCGGTACCGCCATGCCCCGGCAGGCGGAAGCCGAACTTCTCGTGCTCCGTGCCGATCCGCCAGTCCTCCCGCGGTTTACAGCCGCGCGCGAGGATCCCGATCAGTTCCGCCCGCTGGCGGATGGGCGTATCATTCTCTTCACCGGGATTGGACATGGGCGTTCGCGGAAAATCCTGCCTGAAGGCGTGCCAGGTCTGAATGCCCGGACGTGTCCCCCTCCGTGCCAGCCCGCGAGCGTGCTTGCAACAGTCCAAGCGTGACACAGGCCGCCGTATCGGCCCGAAGCACCAGCGGGCCAAGGGATATCGGGCGCACGAAGGCCGCGCGCTCGAGCCGGGCCGCCTCACCGGGTGAGAATCCTCCCTCCGGCCCGATCAGTGCCGCAAAACCCTGCGGCATTGCTGACAGATCCGTCTTCGGATCCGTCATGCGTTCCAAGGCCGCATACAGAGGAACATCCGATGGCCAGCCATCGAGTGCAGCTCCCAGCGTGATCAACGGATCGATCTGCGGGATATCGAGGCGTTCGCATTGTTCCGCGGCCTCGATGCAGATGGCGCGCCAGCGTTCGGGATTGATTCGATGCGTGTTGGTCCGCTCGGTCGTGACGGGTGCAAGCCGGCCCACGCCCAGCTCGGTCGCCATACGGATCACGAGATCGGTTGCATCACGCTTGAGCGGTGAGAAGACGAGTGTCGGACCGCCGGGCGGCGCGGGTTCGCGCAGACGGGACTGCAGATGCACCTGCCCGCGTCCCTTGCGGATGTGCCCGATCCGGCCGAGCCATTCACCGTCACGCGCATTGAAGGGGCGCACTTCGGCCCCTTCGGCAAGGCGAAGCACCACGCCGAGATAATGGGCATGCTCGGGCGACAGCGCGATATCCGCATCCGGCTGCCAGACCGTATCGCCCGGTTCGATGAACAGGCGGGGGCTGTCCTGCGCGATGGTGTCCTCCAATCCGCTATCTGGTCTATAAGAACGACGATGAAAATGAACCACAGCGAAGCGGACCGAAACCCCTCGCGGGGTCCGTGTCGGTGGATGTCCTGCCGGAGCCCGTCATGATCCCTGCGCGCCCGGCCGCCCATACCGATATCAAGTCCACCGGATGGGCCGCGCGCCTGCCCCCCCGCGCGCGCGCCTATGTGCTTCTGGCGCGGCTCGACCGGCCGGTCGGCACCTGGCTGCTTTTTCTGCCGGGGCTCTGGGGGCTCCTGCTGCCGCCGGGGGTATCCGTCTGGTCCCGGCTTCATCTGGCCATCCTGTTTGCGATCGGCTCGCTGGCCATGCGGTCGGCGGGCTGCGTCATCAACGATCTGTGGGATCGCGATATCGACGCGAAGGTCGCCCGCACGGCAGGGCGGCCGCTGGCCTGCGGTGCCCTGAGGCCACGCGACGCGCTCCTGTTTCTGGTCGCATGGCTGCTGATCGCGGTTCTCGTGCTTGCGCAGCTCCGACCGGCAGCCTGGGCTCTGGCGCCGCTCGGGCTCGTGCTGACCGCGCTGTATCCGCTGGCCAAGCGCGTGACGTGGTGGCCGCAGCTGGTGATGGGATTCACGTTCGGATTCGGCGCCCCCATGGGCGTCGTGGCGGCGACGCCGGGCGAGCTTTCGCCCATGATCGAGCCGCTTCTGGCGCTGTATGCCGGCGTGATCCTGTGGCAGCTGGGCTTCGATACGATCTACGGCTTCCAGGACATGGAGGACGATGCGCGGATCGGTGTGAAATCGACTTCGCGGCTGATGGCAGGCCGGGCGCGCATGTTCATCGGCGGTTGTTACGCCGCGGCACTCGTGCTGCTGGCGCTTTCGGCACGCGCGGCCGGGCTCGGATTGTGGTTCTGGCCCCCCTTCGCGCTTGGATGCGCGCTGCTCGGATGGCAGGTCGCGATACTCGATCCAGCCAATGGGCCGCGAGCCCTCAGGCTCTTCAAGGCAAACGTCCCGGCAGGCTGGATACTGGCGCTCGCGTTTGCCTGCGGACGTCTGCTCTGAAATGAACGAAATCGAATTCGTCACGCAGCAGACGGTCGCGGCCCACCCGCCGCTGGTGCCGGAAATCGCCCTGCATCTGGCGACCGAGATTACACCGTTGTGGCAGGCAACCGAGACACATCTGGCACGATCGGGCATCGAACCGCCGTTCTGGGCATTTGCCTGGCCCGGCAGTCAGCTCATCGCCCGGCATGTTCTGGACAATCCGGAGCTGGTTGCCGGACGCCGCGTTCTGGATTTCGCCTCCGGCTCCGGGCTTGCCGGCATCGCCTGCGCCATGGCGGGGGCTGCCTCGGTCCTGTGCAATGATATCGACCCAATGGCAGCCTTTGCCGTCGCCTTGAACGCAGGCCTCAATAACATAGCCGTCGAGACCGAGACCGCGGATCTCGTTGGCCGGGACTGCGCATGGGATCTGATCCTGTGCGGCGATATCTGCTACAACGCTCCGATGGCAGCCCACATCATGCCATGGCTGCAACGCTGCGCCCGAACGGCCGAAGTCTGGATCGCCGACCCGGGACGGGCCTATCGCCCGACGATGGGTCTGGCCGAGATCACGAGCCGGATCGTTCCGACGTCTGAAGAGCTTGAAGACCGCACCACACGCCGGACCACGCTTTATCGCGTGACGCCGGCCTGACGCCGTCTGCCGACGACCAGACGCGACCCGCTCAACAGACACGCAACGAGACCGGACAATGTCGCCAGCGCCAGACAGCGCTCTGGCGCCAGATCGGCGTGGATCGCAAAGACCCCTGCCACCAGAAGCGCGCCCAGCGTCTGGCCGCCGAGACGTGCGACCGACAGCAGACCGCTGGCCCCGCCTTCCCGGCCGCGCGGTGCGAGGATCATCATCATGCGATTGTTCGGCGGCTGGAAAGCGCCGAAGCCGCAGCCCGCCAGCGCCGTGCGCCACACGATATCGACATTCGATGCATCGGGCGGCAACAGACGCAGCAGCAGGAAGCCCAGCGCCGTCACCCCGATCCCGACGGTCGACAGAACGCCTGCCGGCAGTCGGTCCGCGACCTTGCCGATGGTATAGGACATGACCGCAACACCCACGGCCCATGGCGCAATGAGGAAGCCTGTGACCGAAGGACTGCGGTGCATCAGCGTCTCGAGTGTGAACGGCATCGAGATGATGAAGAAGTTGGACGCGATGAACGCGACCATGCCGACGAAGAACGCGACCGCGAATTCCGGATCGCGCAGCAGGTCGACCGGCACGATCGGATTGGCGCGCCCGCGCTGACGGCGCAGCAGCAACGCCCATGCGATGATGCCGACCACGAACATCACACCGCCCGAATCGGCGTGTCCGTGCACGATGTCGTCGAGTCCCAGCACCGTGAACACGAACGCCGCAAGCGTTGCCACGATACCCGCGACATCGACCGCCACGGTGGAGCGCGGCGTCTGCGGCAGCGCGGACCAGGCGAGCCCGAGTGCCGCCAGTGCCAGCGGGATATTGATCCAGAAGATCCATGGCCAGGTTGCAACCGACAGGACGATCGACCCGATCGTCGGCCCGAGGGCCACGCCGCTGCCGATGACGAGACCGTTCAGCGCGATACCGCGGCCGATCTGCTCGTGCGGATAGATGAAGCGGATCAGGGCGATGTTGACGCTCATGATGCAGGCGCCTCCGAACCCCTGCAGCGCACGCGCCAGCGTCAATTCCAGCAGGGTATGCGAAAGCGCGCAGAGCGCGGATGCGACCATGAACAGCATGATGCCGATGCGGCACATGCGGGCGAAACCGATTCGCGCGCCGATCGATGCCAGCGGCAGCAATGCGGCGAGCGATGCCAACTGGTAGGCGTTGATGACCCAGATCGACTGTGATGACGTCGCCTGCATATCTCGCGCGATCGTCGGCAGTGCTACGTTTGCGACCGCGTAGTCGAGAACCGACAGCAGGACGGAGAGAGCGACCGCCAGCATCGCCTGCCAGCGCAACGGCTGCGGCAGGCCGGTCGGCCCCTGTGTCGTCGAAATGCCGGGACTGCCCATTACCGGAGCGTGCGTGCGAACAACGCGTTGGTGTTGGCCATTGCCTGCAGGAAGAGCGCTGCATCGAAGCGCGGCGCGCCGTCGCGCAGGAACGCATGCTGGCCATCGACCTCATGCCATTCGAGCGCCGTGCCGGCCGCCTCAAGCGCATCGCGGATCTTGCGGCGTCCCTCATAAGGAACGTGCGGGTCCGATCGGCCCCATGTCATCATGAGTTCGCCGCGGATTTCGGACACGCGCGCAAGGCTGTCGTCCGAGCGGCCCGCACCGAGGGATGCCGTGTGCAGATCCGTCGCATAAAAACAGGCCGCGCCCAAAATGGCCGGATGCAGTGCTGCACGGAAGGCCAGGTGACCGCCCAGGCACACGCCGAACGAGCCGATTCGGCCCGTGCAGTCCGGGTGGCTTCTCAGCCAGTCGGTGAGCGCATCGAGATCTGTATCGTAGCCCGACACCGGCTTCTCGTATTTGAGCGCATTGCCCCGGTTCGTTCCCGGAACGTCATATTCCAGGACCGATCCCGCAGGTTCGTATTCGTGGTATACCTCGGGTGTCGCCACCAGATAGCCCTGCCCGGCGATCATCGCGGCAAGTCGCGCGACCGGTGCCGTGACTTGGTAGATTTCCGAATACAGCACGACGGCCGGAAACCGGCCCGCCTTGACCGGGCGCGATACATGCACGCGCATCGGACCTGTGGGGGTTGCGATGTCGCAGGTCTCGTCCGTCCTGATCAGCATGTCGCGTGTTCCTTCAGCGCGCGTTCGTCTGCCCGAGATCGCGCAGCCGCTTGCCCGCGAACAGGCGCGCCTCGATCGTTTCCAACGAGACGCCGCGTGTCTCTGGCACGAAAAGGACCGTCACGACGATGAACAAACCGTTGAGCAGGGCGAACAGAAGGAATGTATGCGCGGAGCCGAGAGCCGCCATCAGGGTCAGGAAGGTGTTGCTGACCAGCCAGTTCGCGGCCCAGTTCGTGACCGTCGAGCAGCCGATGCCGAAATCGCGGCCGCGCGTCGGCTGAACCTCGGAACACAGCGTCCACACCAGGGGGCCTTCACCGATCGCGAACCCGGCCACGAACAGCAGGACGAACCCCACGAGCGCAAGCTGTGTCGAAAAGCTCTGCGCGCCACTGAGCAGAAGCACGCCGACGCCCGCCATGCTGATCGCGGCGATGAGGCACGACAGGACCAGCAGGGGCCGGCGCCCCCAGCGATCCACGAAAACGATCGCAACGCCCGTCAGCGCCATGTTAGTCAGCCCGACCAGCGTGGTGGCCCAGACCGCTGCCGACGTTCCGAAATGCGCAGCCTGGAAAACGCGCGGGGCGTAGTACATCAGGACGTTGATGCCGGTGAGCTGCTGCATGACCTGCAGCACCATGCCGAGCAGGACCGACCGTCGGAAATTTCCGGACGACCGGAACAGGGCGAAGCCCTTGTGGCTGTCCTGATTGAGCCGGGCCTGAATCTCCTGCAGCTCGGATTCCGCCACGTCGTTGTCGGTCCGCAGCATCCGCAGGACCGAGCGCGCGCGTTCGGTGCGCCCCTGCATCATCAGCCAGCGCGGCGTATGCGGCAGGAACAGCACACCCAGCAGGAACAGCGTCGCGGGCACGGCCATCACGCCCAGCATCCAGCGCCAATGGCCGCCTGATGCCAGCAGGCTGTCCGACACGAAGGCCGCGAAAATGCCAAAGCTCACCATCAGCTGATAGAAGCTGATCATGGCGCCGCGCGCGGATTCCACCGTGATCTCGGAGATATAGAGCGGGGCCGCGAAGGCCGCGACGCCGACGGCGAGACCCAGGACGAGCCGACCGCCGATCAGGAAGGCAGGCGACGGCGCCAGCGCGCAGGCCGCCGTACCGGCGAGGAACAGCAAGGCCGAGCCGAGCATGGCACCTGTGCGCCCAAAGCGGGCCGAGATCGAACCTGCGACAAGCGAACCAAATGCGGCACCCGCCATCATGGACGAGACGATCCATTCCTCGGTCCGGGCCGGAATATGGAAATCGGTGGCGATGAACGGCAGCGCGCCGGCGACGACGCCTGTATCGAGCCCGAACATCAGACCCGCCAGCGCGGCCAGAATTCCGAGGCCGATCGCGCGTCCGGTGCTGGCCGACCCCATCGCCCCATCCGTACTTTCGGTCCGTGTTGCCGCCACTCCAACCATACGACGCGTATTCCCTTCCGAATCCCATGCACACGCGCGCACCGGATGTCGGCACCGGAACACGCGCTGGTCTTTATGGCGGCCCGAATGCGATGCGAACACCCCTGTGTTCAGAGGATCACATTCGTTGCGAGATAAATCAGCGGTGGACAATTTATCGTCATCCGCACCTCTGTTGACAGGATCCGGCGCATCCCGTCGTCATCCTTCGTCATGACACCCGTCTTCGCCATAGGTCTTGCGACCGCCGCAATCGCCGCGATCATCGTCCTGATCGCCTATTTCCGCCTCAACCCGTTCATCGTGTTGTTCACGGTGTCGCTGATCCTGGCGCTGGCGGCAGGCATGCCACCCGACAAGGTGGTGGCCTCGTTCGAAGCCGGCGCCGGACACGTGCTGGGCCACGTGGGCACCGTGATTGCGCTCGGCACGATGCTGGGCAAGATGCTGGCCGAATCGGGGGGTGCGGACCGCATCACGATCACGGTCTCCCAGGCGTTCGGCAAAAGCAAACTCGACTGGGCCATGATGCTGATCGGCCTGATCGTGGGTCTGCCGGTGTTTTTCGAAGTCGGGTTCGTGCTGCTGATCCCGCTGGCCTTCGTCATGGCCCAGCGACACAACACGCCCCTGTTGCGCCTCGCCCTTCCGCTGGGCGCCGCGCTGTCGGTCACCCATGCGATGGTGCCGCCGCATCCTGCGACCCTGCTCGCGCTCCAAGCCTATCACGCCAATACCGGCCGCACGATCTTCTGGGGCATCCTCGTCGGCATCCCGACGGCGATCCTGGCCGGTCCGATCTTTGCCCGCTTCGTCGCCCCGCGCATCAAGATCGAGGGCACGAACGCACTTGGCGAGCAGTTCACGAACCGTCAGGTGCCGGAGAAGCTTCCGTCCTTCACCATTACCGTCGTGACGGTCCTCTCGCCGGTCATCCTGATGCTCGTGGGCTCGATCGCCGACGTTGTGACAACGCCCAAGACGCAGGCCAACCAGCTGCTGCACTTCATCGGCAACACCGATATCGCGCTTGTCCTTGCGACCATCCTCTCGTTCTACGTCCTCGGTCTGGCCCGCGGCTTCTCGCGCGAGACCATTCTGCGCTTCACCAACGAGTGCCTTGGCCCGACGGCACTCATCATGCTGCTGGTCGGTGCCGGCGGCGGTTTCGGACGTGAGCTGGTGGACAGCGGTGTCTCCAAGACGATCACCGACGTCGCTCTGGGTGCGCATGTGCCGTTGCTGGTGCTGGCATGGCTTCTCGCCGTGGTCGTGCGCGTTGCCTGCGGATCGGCCACGGTCGCCATGAGCACGGCTTCCTCGATCGCCGGACCGATCCTGTTGAAGGCGCATGGTGTGTCGCCCGAGCTGATGGTTCTGGTGACCGGCGCCGGGTCGGTGGCATTCGGCCCCATGAACGATGCGGGCTTCTGGCAGATGAAGGAATATCTCGGCCTGACCGTCCCCCAGACGATCAAGACATGGTCGGCGGTCGAGACGCTGATTGCGTTCTTCGGCCTGGCGTTCTGCCTCCTGCTGGCCCAGTTCATCAGCTGATGGCGTGACGTCCGGGCGATGCGGAGGCCGGCGCGTGCACATCGCGGTGCGCGCCGGTTCCGTTTCGGTCTACATCTGGCGTCATGTCCCTACGCATCGGCCCGACCGTCCAGATCCCGGATGAAGAGATCGCAATCTCCTACATCCTCGCGTCCGGCCCCGGAGGCCAGAACGTCAACAAGCTGGCCACCGCGGCCCAGCTTCGTTTCGATGCGCGGCACTCCCCGTCCCTGCCGCCCCGCGTCCGGGCCCGGCTTCAGGCACTCGCGGGCGGACGGCTGACCAAGGACGGCGTCATCGTTCTGACGGCGCAGCGTTTCCGCAGTCAGACCCGCAACCGGGAGGACGCCCGGGAGCGATTGGCGGACCTGATTCGTGAAGCCCTGATCGCGCCGGTCCGACGGATCGCGACGCGTCCGTCACGTGGTGAAAAGCGTCGTCGGCTCGAAAGCAAACTCCATCGGGGCCAGATCAAGCAGGGCCGCAGCCGTCCGTCCGAGGATTGACGCGTCAGTCCATAGGGGAACCATTCGGTCCACCGAGGACTTTATTCGAAACACGACACCGAGGCGCATTTTGTCTCCTGTCATTTCGAGAAAGTCTTTTTCATGACTGATAATGTAAGCGGAACATTCGCCGACAAGGTTGTCGTCGTCACGGGTGCCGCGTCCGGCATCGGCAAGGCGACAGCGCTGAAGTTCCTGTCACAGGGCGCGTCGGTCGTCTGGTCCGATCAGGACGAGGATACGCTCAAGGACGCCATGGCCGGCGCGCCCGAGGACCGCAGCGTTGCGTGCATCGTCGATCAGAGCCAGGCGAGCGAAGCCGCACGCAGCATTGAGACGGCGCTGGAGCGTTTTGGACGGCTCGATGTGCTGGTCAACAACGCGGGGACGACAGTTCTCGGCACCATTCTCGACAATTCCGTCGAGGACTGGCATCGCGTTGTGGCCGTCAATATCGATGGGGCATTGTTCTCGTCCAAGGCAGCCTTGCCGCACCTGATCAAGAGCGGCGGATGCATCGTCAACACCGCCTCGGTCTCCGGCACGGGCGGGGACTGGAACACGACGCTCTACAACGTCTCCAAGGGCGCTGTCGTGAACATGACCCGTGCGCTGGCGCTGGCGCATGGTCCGGACGGCGTCCGGGTCAATGCGATCTGCCCGTCCGTCACGCATACCGGCATGACGGACGGCATGATGGACAACAAGGAATACCTCGACAAACTCGTCAGTGCGATTCCCCTGCGTCGCATCGGGCAGCCCGAGGACATGGCGTCTGCCATCGTGTTTCTGGCCAGCGACGCCGCAGGGTTCATCTCGGGTGCCATCCTGCCCGTCGATGGTGGTATCACTGCAGGCAACGGCCAGCCGCCGTTTCCGAGCTGAAGTCACCCTTTCCTTCCCCTGAACGAGGACCGCCATGGCCATCTATAATTCCGACCGCTGGACCTGGTTCGTAGGCCTTGGCGTTGCGAGCATCGTGCTCGGTGTCCTCGCCTGGATCGATGCGATGAGTGTATCGCTTGCCAGTGTCATGTTGCTTGGCATTGCGATCGTCGTGGCGGGCATCTTTCAGATTGCCCATGCGATCAGCGCGCGGGACTGGAGCGGCCGGCTGTTCGCCCTCGCCGGTGGGTGTCTTTACGTGCTCGGTGGCGTGCTGCTGATGGCCGAACCGGTGGCTGGCTCGATCTTCATCACCGCCGTGATCTCGATCTGCATGATGATCGCAGGCGTGGCGCGGCTGGCCATCGCGTTTTCCCATCGCGAAACCGGCGGCTGGCAGCTCATGGCGCTGGGAGGCGTGGTCACGCTGCTGATCGGCATCCTACTGTACACGAGCCTGCCGTGGTCCGGGCTGTGGCTGATCGGCACATTCGTGGCCGTCGAACTGATCATCGCAGGCGTGGCCTGGCTGCAGCTGGGTCTGGCGATGCGCCCTGCACGGTCTATCCGCTGACCACCCGAATCTGACTGTCCGACATTCGTGCCGGGCGGATCATATCCAGCCGTGCCTCGTGCACGGCTTTTTTATGGCTGTATCCCGCGAAACGCACCGTCGCAAGCGACTGTCTATGGCCGGATATCTTCCCGATCGCGCTCTGACGCCGAGATGACCACTTTGGAAGACCGCTGGCGTCGCGCCAGGAACCTATGAGATACAGGACACGCCCGTCCGTGCAGGCGCCGGAACAGAGAGACCCCTGTTCGAAACGACAATCGCCTCCGCTCAGTGACGATTACATATCATCGCACTTTGTCGGGCTGCTTAAATAGACCGCAAATTCTAAATGTTACGTTCCCACAATGACCGCCATCACGCATACGCTGTGGCTGATGCTCGAGACCCACGCAGACCACGACGGACCGCCCAGCCGGCCCAAGGCCTTCCAATAAGTAAACCGGCCTTGAGCCGATGTGCAGGTTCGGGCTGCCATCCCGTCGCGGCCCCAGGCAATACGGCGCGCGCGTGCGGCGCAGGCACGCGCGCCGCCATTGCTTACCGCTCGGTGTTCTCGGCGTAGGGGTTTTTTGTGCCGCGCAGCTGAATACGGATCGGCGTTCCGGGCAGATGGAACGTCTCGCGCAGGCCGTTCACCAGATAACGCTTGTAGGAA
Source organism: Tanticharoenia sakaeratensis NBRC 103193 (assembly GCF_000963885.1). GTDB lineage: Bacteria > Pseudomonadota > Alphaproteobacteria > Acetobacterales > Acetobacteraceae > Tanticharoenia > Tanticharoenia sakaeratensis. Next base: position 28,903 of record NZ_BALE01000009.1, on the reverse strand, counting down.
TCCGGCAGCATTTCCGCGCGTGTGCCGAAAATGATGAATGTCGGGGGCCGGGACTTGGCCTGCGTCATGTATCGCAGCTTGAGGCGCCGTCCATCGACGAGCGGCGGCTGGTGCCGCTCGAGCGCGCCTTCGAACCAGCGGTTCAGTTCGCCTGTCGTCACACGGGCATTCCAGACCTCGTGGGCACGTCGCACTGCCGGCAGCAGATGCTTCACCCCGGCCCCCGTCATGGCCGAGAACGTGACCACGGGAATGCCGCGCATCTGCGCAAGCGACGTCTCGATGCGGTCGGCGATCGCCTGACGGGTCTTGGCGCGATCCTCGACAGCGTCCCACTTGTTCAGGGCGAGCACGCAGGCGCGCCCCTCGCGCTCGATCAGGCGGGCAATCTGCAAATCCTGCTCGTGAACACCCAAAGTCGCATCCAGCGTCAGGACCACGACCTCGGCCATCTTCAGCGCCTCGATCGAGGCCGAGACCGACATCCGCTCGAGCGACTGCTCGACGCGCGCACGTTTGCGCATGCCCGCCGTATCGACGATCTGGATCGGACCGCCGGGATCGTCCAGCACGACCGAAATCGCATCGCGCGTCAGGCCCGGCTCGGGGCCGGTGATCATGCGCTCCTCGCCCAGCAGACGGTTCAGGAGCGTCGACTTGCCCGCGTTTGGGCGGCCGACGATCGCCAGACGCAGCGGTCCTTCCGGACGGTCCTCGCTGTGCGGCGCCTGCGCGCGTGGCGCGTCCGGAAGACGGTCCGCGATCTCGCCCATCAGATCGGCGATGCCTTCGCCGTGCTCCGCCGAAAGCGCGAGCGGCGTGCCCAGCCCCAGCGAATAGGCTTCGAGCGCCGCGTCCGTCCCCGCCTGCCCTTCCGCCTTGTTGGCCAGGAGAAGCACAGGTCGATCCTGCCTGCGGAGCCATGCTGCGAAATGGGCGTCGGCCGGGGTAATGCCGGCGCGCGCGTCGATGCAGAACAGCACGAGGTCCGCCTGCGCCACGGCGGATTCCGACGATGCGCGCATCCGTCCGAACAGCGTATCGGGCGCCGCTTCCTCGAGGCCTGCGGTGTCGATCAGCCTAACCCGCCGACCGCGAAGCATCGCCTCGCCTTCCTTGCGGTCGCGCGTGACCCCCGGCATGTCGGATACCAGCGCCTGACGCCGTCCGACGAGCCGGTTGAACAGCGTGGACTTCCCGACATTGGGTCGGCCCGCGATCACGACGACCGGCAGGTTTTCAGAGGTGTTCATCCGTAGGCAGTCAGGTTGCCGTCCTCGCTGATGACGAGAACTTGCCCGTCACAGACGATCGGCGCGACGAGCGATGGTTTATGGGTGGGCACGATATCGGTGATCTTGCCGCTGACCGCATCGAGCACGGCCATGCCGTTCTTGTTCCAGGTCGAGATGCACACGAGCTTGCCGCCCGCGAGAACCGGGCCGAGCCATTCGATTGCATTCTTCTGCGCTTCCATGCGAACGAAACGGCGCAGCTGGCTGATCCAGCGCACATGGCCCGAAAGCTTGTCGACGCAGGCGACCTGTTCGTCCGCCGAAAGGACGTAGATCCAGTCCCCGGCGACGCACAACGCGTTCTGGCTGGCGACCTCGCGTTCCCACAGCCTGCGGCCGGAGCGCATGTCGATGGCCACCAGCACGCGCGACATGCTCACGGCATAGGCCGTGCCTTCGGAAATTACGGGGGCACCCCGCACGCAGGCGAAGTCCATCGTCTCGTCGCGGCCGTTCGAGCCACCGAGGCTGTCGCTCCACACCATCTCGCCGGTCACAGCACGCAGCGCCACGAGATCGCCCGAGCCAAATCCGGCCAGCACGATGCCGTCGACAACCGCGGGTGCCGGCTGCCCGAACATCACCGTATCGGCGGGTGTTGCGGAATAGGTCCAGATCTGTTTGCCGGTCTTGGCGTCGAGTGCGAACAGGCGCTCGTCGATCGTACCGAAGAAGACGCGCCCGTCGACGATCGTCGGTGCCGAGCGACCGGGCGTGCCGAGATCGGTGCGCCATTTCACATGGCCAGTCGCCGCATCGACCGCCAGGGTCTGCGCCACGCCATCGACGATGTAGAGCGTATCGCCGTCGAGACCGATCCCGCCGCCGATGTTGCTGGATTTCATCTTGCGCGGCGTCGGCGTGAGCGACCAGACCTGCGTCATGCCGGGCCAGTTCCATGCCCGCACGGTACCGATGCCGTCCACGGTATAGATACGGCCTCCGCCGACGACCGGCGGGGACTGGATCGCGCCGCGGCCGTTCGAGCCCAGCGCCGCGAACGACCAGAGGCTCGGCTCGGAGACGCCGTGGCCGATGGAATGCGTCCAGAGCTGCTTCGTCGTGCCCGGCCATGCGGCGTTGATCGCGACATGATCGGGATGGACGCCGGACTGGGGCCAGTTGTCGAGCGTCTGGACCGGCGGCAACGCGATCGGCGTGCTGTCGTCCTTGTCGACGGTCAGTCCCGCGCCGCTGGAGAGAACGTCCACGCGATGGCCCGCCAGAACCGGCTTCTTGTCCTCATCGCATCCGGACAGCATGGGCAACGCAATGACGCCGCCGAGCAGGGCGCGGCGCCCGAGGCGCGTCTGGTTGGTATTGTAAGTCATCTCAGCCGGCGCCTCCGGTTGCGTCGCCAAATGTCTGCAACATCATCTGCGCCCGTTCTCGCACGCCTTCCGGTGCGGCCGCATTCTGCGAAAGGCGCGTCAGGATTCTCTGTGCTTCCGCGCTCTGGGCTGCTGTAGCGCCGGGCGCGAGATCGAGACCCACGAGTTGTTCCTGGGCCAGAGCCTGCCATGGACCGGGCCGTTGGCTCAGGCTTGTAAAGCCCTCACGCAGCACTTTCGCATCCGCATGGCCTTCGGAGGCCTCAAGCGACAGAAGGGTCGCGAGCTGGCGCTGTGATTCCGGGACGTCGTTCGCGGCGGAAATCGTATGCCAGGCTTGCTGGGCCCCGGCGAGATCGCCGCTCTGCTGGCGGAGATTTGCCAGCTGGAACCCGGCATAGCCACGCATCGCGGCCGGCCCGTTTGCCTGCAGGTCGGCAAGGGTGGAACCCGCGCTTGCGACATTTGCCGGCAGCGGCGCTTTCAGGCCGTGTGCGGTCTGAACCGTGCGCGCGGCATCGAAATAGCGGGCCGACGCCGCATCATCGGTCTTGCCGTGGCGATACGCGGTATATTGCCACGCGCCGAGGCCCACCACGATGGCACATGCCGCAATGACCCCGCCTGCCGCGACGCGGCGCGCGAACGCGCGATTGCGCTCGGCGTGCCAGTCCGCCATGTCATGACTGAAAATATCGTCGGCCACGCGTGCCCTCTCTGCCGGATCCTGATCGCGGCGCGCATGCCCGCTGCGCACCTGCCATTCGGGCGCGGACCATACAGGCACCGCGCGGGCGGAGCAAACGTCCGCCGCCAAGTCTCAGAACGTCATTGCAAGGGCCGCCGTGCCCACGATCTGCTGCGTTGCGTCATGGCCATGCCCGGTGACGCCGACGCCGCCGACAAGCCCCAGTGTCGACGAGAAATTATATTCCACCGCTGGAACGAAGAACCAGTCGTTCCCTGCCGCCGTGTTGAACGTCGTGCCGCTGTTCTGCCCTGCACAGCGCCCGCTCACGCGGCTGCCGCTGGACCAGTCCCGAATGACGTCGAGCCCCAGGACCACATGGCGATCCAGCGCAAGCTCGATCGCGCCGCCCGCGCTGCCGAATGCCTCCGGTGCCACGTGCCCCGAAAACCCCGCGTGCGTTCCATAGACGCTCAGACCATGCAGCGGTGCCGTGGCGAGCGGCTGCCCGTTCAGGGCCCACAACCGCGTGCGAAACGGCGGCAGCCCCTGGAATTTGAAAGCCGTCTGATCGATCAGCCCGTAGCGGAATGCGTAGGCCCCTGAGCCGGTACCGTTCTGCCCGCGTGACAGACGATCATAGGCGCCGGTCGGAAAATCCATGCCGAGGTCGAGTGTGACGCTCGTATGCCATGTGCGTCCCTGCCGATCGAGAACATAGCCTTGCAGGATGACCGGAAGGTCGTTCAGGCGTGGCCCCGACGTCGTGCCTGCCGGTCCCCACCCGTAGGAGACTTCCGGCGTCGTGTAGATGGAGAGCCAGTGTGTCAGACCGTATTTGACGATGGTGAGGCTGCTGGCGGATGTCTCGGCATTCTCGACCGGGTGTTCGTCCCCCTCCGCATTGAAGACACCCGTTGGTGCGCCGAGATAAAGGTAGGGCTGGACATAGACGCCGCCCGCCTTCGTCAGAGGCACCGGCGGCGAATCGAGCGTTCCCGTATAGGCCTGATCGTCTCCAGGCATTGCCGCGGCGGCACCGCAGGCAAGCCGCAGCAGCACGGCCCCCGCAAAGAGGCGCCACCGTCGCGTATTAACCAAATCTTCGGACTTATACGGCATCCTGCGCGGACTCTTGGGGATGGCGTGAATGACGGGACCGTTTGTTTTGACGATGTTACGGGCGAGCGCGCTCTGCGTTCCCCTGGCAGGATGCGGCGCGGACTATCTCGCATCGGAAGTCACGGGTCGCGACTGCAATACCGCCTATCTTTATGATGGCGACAGTTTCTGCGCGCCGCCGAAGGGGCCGCCACCGCCCCAGCCCTACTGCACCCAAGGCTTCGAAGGCGTGGACTGCTGGGCCCGGCCGGATCTGATGCCCGGCGTGGCGCGGCAGGTGGCGGAAGGCCCGACCAGTCTCACGCCCGATCAGAATCGCGCACGCACCGGTCAATAAACCATGCGTGCCGCGTGTCTCAGTGGCCGCCGAGTTTGTGCGCGCCAGCACTCAGCTGCTGCGCGAGCGCCGCGAAATTGGCGCCGATTCGTTTCTGCACCGCCGTGCTGCCGGACTGGATACGGGCAATCTTCGTGCGCGCATCCTCGCTGATCGCGGTTTCTTCCTGCTGCGCATGCTGGTTCACGCAGGCATTGTAGATTCGGGCGGCGTGGTCATAGGCCTGAACCGCATCGACGCTCGCGTTGTACTGCGAGACGTTCGTGGTGCTGACGGTCGGCACCTTGGGCTCCGCGCCGCACTGCGCGGCCGTCCACGTGCTCTGGGCCATGGCCGGGGATATGGCCGTTGCGGCCATGAGAAGGACTGGAAGAATTCGGGTCACGGGACCATCGGCTCCTGGAAAAGGTCGCAGGCATGTGCCCCGAATTTACGGCGCAAATCGGGCAAGCCAACCGTCCGGCGCACCGATCATCGCGTTGTCGCGCATGATCGCGCGGCCGCGCACGATAGTCGCCATCGGCCAGCCCTTCACGCGCTGTCCGTCGAAAGGCGTCCATCCGCAAGGGCTTGCGATCCACGCGTTTTCGATCGTGCGCTCGGCTTTCATGTCCACAAGGGTGAAGTCCGCATCATACCCTGCGGCGATCCGGCCCTTGCCCTGCAAGCCGTAGACGCGCGCCGGTCCTGCCGCCATCAGGTCGACAAGGCGCGCAAGACTAAGCCGCCCGGCGTTCACATGATCCAGCATCAGGGGCACGATGGTCTGCGTGCCCGTCAGGCCGGCGGGGCAATCCGGCCATGGCCTACGCTTTGCCTCGAGCGGATGCGGGGCGTGGTCGGATGAGACGACGTCCACAGTGCCGTCGGCAATGGCCGCCCAACTCGCCGCGTAATGGCGCCGATCGCGCAGGGGCGGGTTCATGACCGCAAGCCCCTCCAGCCGCTCGTAACAGTCCGGGGCGATCTGGGTCAGGTGATTGACCAGCACCTCGACCGTCGAGACATCGCGATAACCTTGGAGATAAGACAGCTCTTCCGCGGTCGAGACATGAAGAATATGTGCCGGGCGGCCAGTTTTGCGGGCAAGCGCCATGATCCGCCGCGTGCCGAGAAAGGCACATTCGACGTCGCGCCACTCGCTGTGCGTCGCATAGGGCTGCCCGCTGTGAAACGAAGGCTTGCGTGCCTGGAGGCGGTATTCGTCTTCGGAATGAAAGGCGATCCGGCGGTGCCCGGACCGCATGACGGCCTCGATCCCGGCATCGTCCTCGATCATCAGGTTGCCGGTAGATGATCCGGCGAAGACCTTGATCGCACACACGCCGCGCATCTGCTCCAGCGCTGCGAGCTGCGGCGTGTTCTCACGCGTGGCGCCGACGAAGAAGGCAAAATCCGTCCAGGCGTGCCGCGGCACGTGCTCCTGCTTCCACGCGATCATGTCCCGATCCGTGATCGGAGGGTTCGTGTTCGGCATGTCGAACACCATCGTCACCCCGCCCAGGGCTGCGCCGCGCGTGCCGGTCTCGATCGTCTCCACGCCGGCATTGCCGGGTTCGCGCAGATGCACGTGGCTGTCGATCAGGCCGGGCAGGACATGGAGGCCGGACGCGTCGATGACTTCGTGGGCTTCGTCGTCCGCGCGCACGCCGAGGCTTGCGATGCGTCCATCGCGGACGCCGAGCGAGGTCTGCACCTCGCCCCACGGGAGAACGCACAGTCCGTTACGGATGATGAGATCGTAGCGCATGCGCGTTCTATGACTCGCTCAGGCGCCTTGCGCCAGAGTATCCATCACATCGCCGTCGGCATCCGCGCCGTCGATGTGAATGGCATGCCACAGGGTATAAAACAGGAGCGTCCATGCTCCGCGCCGCGCCTTGCGCCGACTGGCGTCGGCAAACAGCGCACGCACCCGTTCGGGATGGGCAATCTCTGCGATGCACGGGGCGCGTGCGACCAGTGCACCGATTTGCGCGCCATTCTGCATGATCCAGTCGGCGATCGGCACCGTGAACCCCTGCTTCGGCGCAAACGGGCGCGCCTGCGGCAGGGCGTCTGCCAGCCACCGGCGCAGCAGCCATTTCCCCTGCCCGCCCCTGATTTTCATCGAGTCCGGGAGACTTTGCGCGACGGCAGCCACGACCGGATCCAGCAACGGCGTGCGCCCCTCGACCGCATGGGCCATCAGGCAGCGATCGAGTTTGATCAACAGGTCGTTCGGCAGCCATTCGCCGATGTCCAGCGCCTGCGCACGCGCCAGCCGGCCGACATCCGACCAGCTGGCCAGAGCCGCCGCCATGCCACGTCTCCATGAGCGATCATCGCGGCGCAATACGCCCATGCCGGACAGGGCACCGCTGGTCCAGGGCGCTCGCCCACCGCGCCACCAGGGACGCATGGCCCGGCGATAACGGCCGTAACCCGCGAACAGCTCGTCGCCGCCTTCTCCGCTGAGCACGACCTTCACCTCCCGCGCCGCTTCCTGGGCGAGGAACCAGGTTGGAATCGTGGCATAATCGGCCACCGGATCATCAAGGCAGGCGACGATCTTCGGCAGGTCCCGCCATACCATGTCACGCGTGATGGTCATGACGCGATGATCCGCGCCCACGGCCTGCGCGAGCGCGCGTGCGTGAACACTCTCATCGGCGGAGCCAGGCACATCGAAGCGCGCGGTCCATGCGACCGGGCGGGCGTCGCCCACGCGCGCCATGGTGGCCAGCACGGCGGCGCTGTCGATCCCGCCGGAGAGAAACATGCCAACCGGCACGTCGGCACGCAGATGAGCGCGCACGCTGTCGGCCAGGGCGGCATCGAGCGCCGCGAGCGCCGGAGCCTCGGACGTGAAGACACCCGAGGCACGCGGCAAGACCGGGACGCGGCGCTGGCTTGCGATCCTGCCATCGACCAGATGGACCGTCTCGCCCGGATTTACGCGCCGGATTCCCGGAAAGATCGTATCCGAGCCTGTCGTGAACTGGAGTTGCAGAAGCTCGTCCCGTGCAGAATCGCGCGCTTCGCGGCGACCGATGCCTGCTGCAAGCAGGGCCTCGGGTTCGGATGCAAAGGCGATGCCCGAGGGACACTGCGCGAGATAGAGCGGCTTGATCCCGAAAGGGTCGCGCGCCAGCACGATCTCGTGGCCGCTTCCCCGCGTCTGCGCGACGGCAATCGCATACATGCCGCGCAACCGACCCGCGAAGCCGAGCCCTTCGTCGCGCCACAAATGGAGTGCGGGTTCGCAGTCGCTGCCGGTCGCGAACGCCGTATCCGGCATCGCCGCGCGCAATTCGGGATCGTTGTAGATCTCGCCATTGGCGATCAGGGCAGCGTCATCCGACAGGATCGGCTGCGCGCCGCCGTCGAGGTCGACGATCGACAACCTGCGGTGCACAAGTCCCGCACCGTTGCAGCAATATCGTCCGCCGCCGTCCGGGCCGCGATGCACCAGCGCCGCTTCCATCGCGTCCAGCATGGCGGCATCGGGCACAAGCCCCGGCCGGCACGAGATGCCTGCAATGCCGCACATCTATGCCTGCCCCACGGTTGCCAGAAACGCGCGCCATTGCGCCATCACCACCGGCTCGGCGAACTCCCGCTCGAAACGGGCCCGTCCATTTCGTGCCAGCATTTCCGCGAGGGCGCGATCCTCCAGAACCTCGGCGATCCTGAGCCCCAGCGACCGGGGATCCTCGACGTCCGCCAAGAGTCCGTCCTGTGTGCCCTCAAGGATTTCATGTGGTCCCTGAATGGCGGTTGCGACCACGGGAACAGCCGCCGACTGAGCCTCGATCACGACATTTCCGAGCGGCTCGATCCGAGACGAGCAAACCAGCACGTCGCAGGCCCGCAGCAGCGCGCCACTATCCTGCACCCAGCCCGGCATATGCACACGGTCAGCCACGCCTCCGCCTCGCGCGAGCGTTTCAAGGGCCGCACGCTCCGGGCCCTCGCCTGCGATGACCAGATGCGCGCCCGGCACGTGCACCATGGCGCGGATCAGCACATCGAACCCCTTGTTCGCATGGAGCCGGCCGAGTGCCAGCACGAACGGGGCGTCGGGCGGGAGAAAATCGGGGCGACGTGGCGCGACGGTGCCGAAATCGGTCGCGAAATTCGGCAGGTGATGCACCCGCGAGGCGGCCCAGCCCTGGGATACCATCCATTCCGCCAGACCTCTCGTATTGCCGATCAGGTGGTCGCAATGACGATAGGTCGAAAGATCGTAATAGCCGCCGAGCCGCCCGGCGAGCGTCCAGGGGCCGCGCGGCGTCATGCGGGCAGCTCGGCTCATCCAGGCAACGGTGACTGCAGGGGCAAACGCTTTGAGCAGGCGTCCGAGGCGCGGGCGCGTCAGCAGATCGAGCGCGCCGCCGAAAGCCAGCATCTTCGGGAAGACGTCTGCCCTGTTCAGCCGCGCGGCCCGGGCATCGTCCCGCCGGATGACACTGAGAAGCCTGCGTCCTTCACGCTGATGCGCGGCGCACAGACGCTCGTAGAACAGTTCCGCACCACCGGCCGGGCTGCCGGCCATGACATGGGCGACAGAAGGCAAGGCAGCCTGCGGGAGTGGGTCGATCGATCCGGACATCGCGGCTGCCCTTATCACGAAATGCAGTCGCCCTCAGCCTTCACATGCGGGCCGGGCACATCTCGTCGGCAGAGGCCAGAACGGTAGCGACGTCCAATCCCGCAATCGGCGCCTGTCCCTCCGGTCCGGGTGCGATGACGGCGCGCGCGCATATCCCGCTCGGTGCATATTCCGAGACGCGCGACGGGCCGAACAGGCCCAGCGTCGGCACGCCGGCCGCGGCTGCGAGATGCATCAGGCCCGAATCGTTGCCGACGAACAGCGCGCAGCGTCGCAGCAGGGCCGCCACCTCGCCCAGAGGCCGATCGCCGCCGAGGTCGATCGCATGTGGCAGGGCGGCGCGGACGGGCGACGCACGCCGCTCCTCGTCTGTCCCCGGGCCGTAGAACAGCACCGGGATGAGATCGGGCCGGGCGCGGGCAAGTTCTATGAAATGTTCTGCAGGCCAGATTTTGCCATCCCAGTTGGCGGTCGGCCCAAGTGCCAGATACCGGGCCACATCCGGCAATGCCTCGTGCGCAAGCTCGTCCTGTCCTGGTGTGGTCCAGACGACCGGAAGCGGCGGCGGATCGAGGTTCAGAACGGCACCCAGATGACCGATGCGCAGACCGTTCCGACGACCGCCACGCATGATCCTGCGACGCCGGGCCCACAGGAAGAAGCTGACGCCCGATCCGCGAAGGTCGATGACGAGGTCCCACCGTGTCCCGACGCATTCGCGCCAGAGCGACAGCCAGTGGGCGTCGTAGCGGCGCTTCTCGACCGTGATGACCCGTACGCAGCGCGGGTTCGGCGCAAACAGGCTGGCGGCGACCGGTCCGCAGGCGACCGTGAACCGGGCGCGAGGATATCGTCGGCCGAGCGCGTTGAGCAGCCCTGTGGAGAGCACCGCGTCACCCAGACGGTTCGCGGTGATGAAAAGGATGTTCATGCGCCGCGAGCAATATCGCGGGTGGTGGCTGCGTCCAAGGCGGAGCGCATCGGCCAGGTGTCTGTATCGATCGGCCCGCAATCGCATCGCATGATGCCCAAGGACGCCTCGGGTTGAAGGAAGCCCGGAGCGTTCCGGCTCACTGCGCGGGATATCACGCGATCAACGCTGCCAGATCGGCGACTTGATGCTGGAGAGAAAGGCCGCATGTGCGGCCAAGGTCGCCTCGTCCGGCTCGGGCATGGGGCGCGGTATACGACCGGATTGTATTTGGTAGGAGGCGACATTGCCGCCGGCCGCAGGTGTAGCCAGTCCGAGGCCGCGCTGCCGGCCGCCCATCAGTTCGAGATAGACCTCGGCCAGCAGCTTGCAGTCCAAGAGCGCGTTATGGGTCGTACGTTCCGACAGGTCGATGCTGAAACGGCGGCAGAGCGCATCGAGACTGTTCGGCAGTCCCGGGAAGCGCTTCTTGGCCAGAACCAGCGTGTCGACCATGCGCGCTCGATCGAGAGTCGGCCGCCCGCAGGCCGAGAGCTCTGCGTTCATGAAGCCGAAATCGAACGGTGCGTTGTGCGCGATCAGCACGTCTTCGCCCACGAATTCGAGGAACCCGTCCGCCACGGCCGCGAAGAGCGGCTTGCCCTCCAGATCGGCCAGCGTGAACCCATGGACGCGGCTGGCTTCAGGAGGGATATCGCGCTCGGGATTGATCAAAACATGGAAATTACGGCCCGTCGGCAGATCGTCGATCAGTTCCAGGGCAGCGATTTCAATGACCCGATCGCCGGTTGCGGGATCGAGGCCGGTGGTCTCGGTATCGAACAGGATCGAACGTTTCATGGCCTGAGTTTGTAGAGCCGATCGAGCAGGCGCGCCACCTGCACGGCGGCGACATGACGCGAAAGTCCTGTCGGGATCACGATATCGGCGCGCGCGAGACGGGCGCGGTCGGACATCTGGCGTGCGATGAGAGCATCCGCCGCCTCCATGGACACGCCGCGCCGTACCGCGATCCGCCTGCGTCGCGTGGCCAGAGGCGCATGTGCCACGACCACCAGATCGCAGTCCCGATCTGCGCCGACCTCGAACAGGAGCGGGATATCGAGTACGCAGAGCCATGCGCCGCGGCCGCGTGCCGTGCGCAGGAATTGGGCGCGCGCCTGTGCCACCAGTGGATGCATGATGGCCTCGAGCGCCCGCATCGCGTCAGGCGAGCGGGTTGCGAACGTTCTCAGCACGTCGCGCCTGATCCGCCCGTCCGCGACTGCCTGCGGGCAGAGAGTCGCGATCGGGGCGACGGCTGCACCATGGCGGCCCTGAAGCCGATGAACGGTCGCATCCGCGTCGAAGACCGGGATGTGTCGGAGACGGAACAGGCGGGCGATGGTGCTCTTGCCGGCCCCCATGCCCCCCGTCAGACCAAGCACCAGCACGCCTGCCTCAGAGATCCGCGTCGAGCAGCGCCATGGTGGCGGCATCCACGTCCGGACGGACGCCGAACCACGCCTCGAAACCGATGACGGCCTGATGCGCCAGCATGCCCAGACCGTTCACGCCGCGCAGACCCCGGGCCTCCGCCGCCGCCAGAAGCGGTGTCTGGCGCGGCACGTAGACGATATCGGCGACAGACAAGCCGGACGACGCCTGACCGAGATCGAACACGGCATTCCCGTGCCCGTCCATGCCAAGCGAGGTCGTGTTGACCAGAAGGTCGAAATCGCCGAGCGCCTCCGGCCAGGCATCCCATGGAAGCGTATCATGTGCATCCAGCGCTTCCCGCAATTCGATCGCGCGTGCCGCCGTGCGGTTCGTGATCGTCACTTCACAGCCGCGATCCAGCAGTGCTGCGACGACGGCCCGCGCCGCGCCGCCCGCCCCGAGCACGAGCACGCGGCCTTTGGGCGACACGCCATGCGCATCGAGATTGGCGACGAATCCGGTCCCATCCGAACAAAGCCCGACCGTCTCGCCATCCGCCGCGAAGACGACCGTGTTGACCGCCCCTGCCCGCTCCGCCGAACGGTCCATCCGGTCCATCAGGGACAGCGCTGCTTCCTTGTGCGGGATCGTCAGGTTCACGCCTGCGAAACCGGCCGCGCATAGGCCTTTCAGCGCGGTCCCGAGATCGTCCGGACGCACGGCCAGCGGCACGTAGGCCCCGTCGATCGCGTAATGTGCGCACCAGTGATTGTGCAGCAGCGGCGAGCGCGAATGTTTGACCGGCCAGCCGATGACACCGGCCAGCCGCGTCGTACCCCGGATCGGCATCAGGCGTGCGTCGCGCAGAAACGCGCCCAGGCGATCGGCAGCAGACGCGCGAGCCGGTCCGCCCATGCACATTGCCCGGCCTCGTCCGCGATCAGATCCTGCCGGATCTCGACCTCGAGATAGGGAAGGCCCCGCGCCTCGGCATGCAGCGGGACGGTGTAATCCGACGTATCGGTCAGGACGTAAGGCTCGTTGTCACCCACGCACAGATCGCCTTCCGCCCGCAGGAGTTCGAGCATGATGCTCGTCAGGCGACTGTCGCGGTTGTGCAGCAATCCGATCTGCCATGGACGCGCCACGCCGCCCATGACCGGCGTGAAGCTGTGCAGCGCGATCAGCGCGGTTGGTTCGCCTTCGCGCGCGTTGAGTTCCTCGGCGATCCGGCCGTGATACGGGTGCAGGATCTCGTGGGCCCGACGCGCATGACAGTCCGCCGGCGCCGATGCGTTCACCGGAACCGTCGTCCCGTCCGAGGAGATGACGACGGATGTCGGATGACCGGGTGCCCGGTTGCAGTCGATCACCAGCCGCGAATAGGTCTGCTCGATGAGGGTCGCGCCCAACCGGTCGCGCAGTTTGTGGCCGACGCCCGCGATGCCGATATCCCATGCGATGTGCCGGTCCCAGTCGTCGGCATGGACCCCGAGATCGCCCAGCGCCAGTGGCACGGCCCGCCCCGCGTGATCGCTGACCAGCACGAAAGGCGATGCATGTTTAGCGGGATGGGCCCTTACGGGATGCGGATCGCTCTCGGCGAGGAGGGAACGACTGCTCATGATGCCTTTCCTGTGGCGGTGGCGATCGCCTGACGCACGCCTGCCGCGCTCCACTGCATGTCACCAAAATGGTGAGCCACGATCTGTCCGTCCGCATTCAGGATGAAGGTTGCCGGCAATGTCTCGGACAGCCGGTCGCGAGCCGTCAGTTCGTTCACCAGCGCAGCCGGTGCATCGACGTAAAGCGGCAGGCTGTCGAGGCCGGTCTTCGCGTAGAATGCACGGACTTTCCCGGCATCGCCGCTCTGGACCGCGACGGGCACGATCAGCGGGCCCTCAGGAACCCGCTTCAGATCGGCCAGCGCGTGTTCGACCTGCGGCAGTTCGGTCCGGCACGGGCCGCACCATGTCGCCCAGAGATGCAGCACGACCGGCCGTCCGCGAAACTGCGCAAGCGACACGGTCTGTCCCTTCTCGTCCAGAAATGTGGCCGAAAGCGGCGGCAGCGGATTTGCCGCGTGCGTCATTCGGCCGATCGGGCGTTCGTCGTCAGGCTCTTCGACAGATGCCCCGGCCGCCAGTGCACCGGTACGCAGCATGCCCAGACCGACACAGACCGTCATCGTTCCTGCGAAAACCGCGCGGCGTGTGGGACTGGCGATCATAATTTCTCCTGCGTCGGCATGACGGGCCGAGGACATGGCGACCTCGTTGTGCGGGCGGCGCCCGCAATGATGGCGGTCTCCCCGAAACGGATGCGGGATCAGACTCTTTGCCCATTGTATATAGGGTGCCTCCACGGCGTATGTCGAACCCCTCGGGCGGGCCATTCGAGCGGCCTGTGCTGGTCTTATCGAAGGTGTCGGGGCGAGGCTGAACAGGCAAGGGTCTAGCTGATCCCCATCCTGGATCGCCCCTGTTGTGCGCTGCGACAACAAAGGTTCAACGCGCCGTTTCCGGACGAACCGGGACGCGACGATGCGCTCCCCTTGCCGAAAACGCGTTGTCCTCGCGGCAGACGCGTTGCGCGCGGCTCGGGCGGTGGATACGCTCGCGCCCCTGCGCCTGATCTCAGGTGCGCATGATACAACCAGATGGACCACATCCCACCCCCATGTCTGACCAATCGCGCCCGCCCTCCCTGGACCAGCTCTCATCCGTTCAGGGCAAGGGAAACCCGCAATGGGGAGGCCGTTTCGCCGGCGGGCCGTCCGCGATCATGGCCGAGATCAACGCGTCGATCGGCTTCGATCGCGCCCTGTGGCGTCAGGACATTCGCGGCTCGCTCGCCCATGCGAGGATGCTCAGCGCGCAAGGCATCATAACGCCCGACGATGAGGCTGCCATTCGGGCGGGGCTCGCGGATATCGCAGGCGAGATCGAGGCCGGACGCTTCGATTTCGATCCGGGCCTTGAAGACATTCACATGAACATCGAGGCGCGCCTGTCCGAACGGATCGGCGAGCCGGGCAAGCGCCTGCATACCGCGCGTTCGCGGAACGATCAGGTGGCAACCGATTTCAGGCTCTGGGTGCGTGATGCGATCGATGCGATCGACGCGCGGCTGGTCAGCCTCATGCGGGCGCTGAGCACGCGCGCGATGGAATTTCACGCGACCCCCATGCCGGGCTTCACGCATCTTCAGGTCGCCCAGCCGGTCACGTTCGGACACCATCTCCTTGCTTACGTCGAAATGCTGGCGCGCGATCGTGGACGCCTCTCGGACGCCCGCGCGCGCCTGAACGAGTGTCCGCTGGGTTCCGCCGCTCTTGCGGGCACGTCCTTTCCGATCGACCGCCATGCGACCGCGCAGGCATTGGGTTTCGACCGACCGACCGCCAACTCGCTCGATTCGGTCTCGGATCGGGATTTTGCGCTGGAGTATCTCTCGGCCCTGTCGATCCTGGGCATACATCTCTCGCGCTTTGCCGAGGAAATCGTGATCTGGTGCTCCGGGCCCTACGGGTTCGTGACGCTGTCCGATGCATTCACCACCGGCTCCTCGATCATGCCGCAGAAGCGCAATCCCGATGCCGCCGAACTGGTCCGCGCGAAGATCGGCCGGATTGCGGGGCACCTGATCGGGCTGATGACCGTCATGAAGGGCCTGCCGCTCGCCTATGCGAAGGACATGCAGGAGGACAAGGAGCCGGTGTTTGCCGCGACCGACGCGGCCATGCTGTCCATCGCGGCAACAGACGGCATGGTGCGGGATCTGGCGCCTAATGTCGAACGGCTTCGGCTTTTCGCGGGATCGGGTTTCGCGACGGCGACCGATCTTGCCGACTGGCTCGTGCGCGTCCTCAAGATGCCGTTCCGGAACGCCCATCATGTGACCGGCAAGCTGGTGGCTATGGCCGAAGCGCGAGGGTGTGATCTGTCCGGGCTATCGCTGGCGGACATGCAGAGCGTCGAACCCGCGATTACCGATGACGTGTTTTCCGTCCTGACCGTCGAGGCCTCCCTCGCCTCGCGCACGAGTCATGGCGGCACGGCACCATCCAATGTTGCCCGTGCGGCGCAGCTCTGGATCGACCGGCTGGGAGAAGACGCATGAGAGCGCTGCTTGTGGTGCTGATCGGCCTGGGACTTGCGACCGGCCTGTCCGGTTGTGGGAAGAAAGGCGCGCCCCATGCGCCCGGGCCCGCCGACAAGATCACTTACCCGTTGACGTATCCGCCGGAGTAAAGCGCCCGCGCGTCTGTCAGGATCGTTTGCGGGTCGACACCGGTTTCCCGCAGTGTCCGAATGCCAGCGGCGCCGTCCCTTTTCGAGAGTTTCCGCCCGTCCGCATCACAGACGAGCTGATGATGGGCGTAGGCAGGTTCCGGCCAGCCGCACAGGCGTTGCAGCACACGATGAACCGATGTGGCGGCAAACAGATCCATGCCGCGCGTGACAAGATCGATGCCCTGCTGCGCGTCGTCATGCGTGACGCACAGGTGATATGACACGCCGCTGTCCCGCCGCCCCAGCACGACATCGCCGAACGCGGCAGCGCGTGACGCAACGCGACCGCTTCCTTCCTCCAGCCAGCCCGGTTCACCGACGAGGTCGAGCGCGCGGCCCATGTCGAGCCGCCAGACCGGAGGCCGGTCCTCAACCCGATGGGCAGGATCGCGGCAGATCCCGGGATAGACCATGCTGCCATCCGGCGCGGTCTCGCATCCGTGGCGCATGACGTCCGTGCGCGTGCAGGTGCAGGGATAGACGAGCCCCCGTGCGCGCAGGGCATCGAGTGTCGCTCGGTAGTCGGCAAGGTGATCCGACTGGCGCCGGATGGGCAGACCGGTGCGAATGCCGAGCCAGTCGAGATCCTCCAGCGTTGCCTGCTCAAACGCCGGCCGGCAGCGCGTCCGATCGATGTCCTCGATCCGGATCAGGAACTCGCCCGCCGGGCCTGCCATATCGCGTGCATGGCAGGCCGAGACGACATGGCCGAGATGCAGGAAGCCGGTCGGGCTCGGTGCGAACCGTGTGCGGTGAGAGGGCTTCATGGCGACATCGGACTGTAACATGCCGCGTGCTTGCGGGTGGCGGCGAATCCTGAAATACTTTGCCTGAAGATATCGACGGCGCGCATCACCTGGCCCGTTACGAGTCGCCCGCCAGTTGCCGCCCACGCCGTCTCGACATGAGGATGGAAGCCGTGACTGTTGGCGGTCAGCATTACCCAGCCCTCGTTTTGAATGCGGATTTCAGGCCGCTTTCATATTTCCCGCTGTCGCTATGGTCGTGGCAGGAAGCGGTCAAGGCCGTTTGTCTCGATCGTGTGTCCGTTCTGAGCGAATACGACAGCGAAGTGCACTCTCCGAGCGTGTCGCTTCGCCTGCCCTCTGTCATCGCGCTGAAGGACTATGTGCCGACCGCGCGCAAGCCTGCGTTCACGCGGTTCAACGTCTTTCTGCGCGACAATTTTTCCTGCCAGTATTGTCATGACAGGCTTCAGACGCACGATCTGACGTTTGATCACGTCATTCCGCGTGCGCGCGGCGGCCGGACGACATGGGAAAATGTCGTGGCAGCCTGCAGTCCGTGCAATCTCCTGAAAGGCTCGAAGCTGCCGCACGAGATCGGGATGCATCCGAAACGAAGGCCTGCGCAGCCCAGCACCAGACTTCTTCAGGAAAACGGACGCAGCTTCCCGCCAAACTATCTTCATGAAAGTTGGCGGGATTATTTATATTGGGACACCGAGCTCGAGGCGAGCTGACGGGTCCATCACCGGAGTTCTTGCATGCGTTATCGTTCGATTACGGCCCTCGCTCTGGGCCTTGCCGTCTCGTTGCCGGCGTCAGCCGAAGTCCTGCATGTTCAGGGGCAGTTCAAGGTCGAGCACGGCGCGACCAATACAGTCGGCGGAGGCATCGGCGGCAAGCTCGATACCGTAAAGGATACGCTCACCTATCACCTGCATTATCGCGGCCTGACCGGGCCGATTAACGCCATCCACCTGCATGGCCCGGCTGATGACGGGCAAGATGCCGGCGTGCTGGTGCCCGTGCCGGGACCTTATACAACGAAGATGCACGGTGTGCTTCATCTGACCGCCGATCAGGTCAAGGACATCCAGGACGGCAAGACGTATTTCAATCTTCACACAGCGGCCCATGCCGACGGCGAGGCACGCGCTCAGCTGATGGCAAAATAAGCGCGCTCCGGCAGTTGCCGTCATTTGAATGACGGCAATTTCGGCCGCGCGTGATTGTCGGTTTATATATGCGGACCATTTCCGCACAAAACCCGCGCGTCATGGAAGTCGGGACTCAACGCCCGCTCCTGCGCGATCGAAATCAGCCACTCGTTGCCGGGCGTCTCGATCTGCCTTGGGTCACTTCGCAGGTCAGTCAGAGACATCGCAAAACGCGGCATATGTCTCGGGTGAAAATCCGATGAGGATCCGGCCGTTTCGAACAAGCACCGGCCTGCGGATCATCGACGGCTGGCGCAACATAAGGGTCTGGGCCCTGGCCGCGTCCAGATCGTGCTTGTCCGCCTCGTCGAGCTTGCGGAACGTGGTGCCGGACCTGTTCAGAAGCTTTTCCCATCCTGCCTTCGCGCACCAGGCGGAAAGCGTTTCAGCGTCGATCCCGGATTTCTTGTAGTCATGGAAAATCGCGTCCACGCCATGCGCGGCAAGCCACGCCTGCGCCTTCTGCATCGTGGAGCAGGCCTTGATCCCGTAGATCGTCGTGCAGTCGTTCATGTAGCCAAGATAGCACGAGGCACATCAAGCATGTAGTGTCGATTCCGCAATGGATTTCTCCGAGACAAGGCGGACGCGAGAGCGCATGAAAAAAACCTGCACCATCACAGCTCTTGCTTTCGTCCTCGCTTCCCTTTTCTGGGCCAAATCATCCCTCGCCGCGTCAGCGGTACCGACGGTCAGCACAACGGCCGGGCTTTTGCGCGGCGTATCCGAAGGTGGGGTCGACCGGTTCATGGGCGTGCCGTTCGCGATACCTCCAACAGGACCGCAACGCTGGATGCCCGCAGCGCCTCCCGACGCGTGGCACGGGATACGGGATGCGCGGATCGGCCACGAGGGCTGCGTCGCCGATCTCAGTGCCGACGGCCCTGCACGGGACAACGAGGACTGTCTCTATCTCAACGTCTGGCGCCCGGCCGGCGCCTTGGAAAACGCGCATCTGCCGGTCGTGGTGTTTTTTCACGGCGGCGGCAATACCAGCGGTGAGACCGATATCTATGACGGTGCGCGTATGGCCCGGGCGGCGCATGCCATCGTCGTCATGCCGGCCTATCGATATGGGATCATGGGCTTTCTCGCGCTGCCAGATGGCCCTGACGGCAGTCTCGCGCTTGGAGACCAGATCGCAGCATTGAAATGGGCTCAAGCGAATGCCGCACGTTTCGGCGGCGATCCCGCCCATGTGCTTCTGGCTGGAGAGTCAGCAGGGGCAGCCGATGTCTGTGACCTGCTGGTGTCGCCCGGGGCACGTGGGCTGTTTCAGGCCAGCATCATGCAAAGCACGTTCTGTCGGCCGCGACCGACGCTGGAGACGGCACAGGCGATGGGACGCATGGTTGCGCATGAGGTCGGCTGTGATGATCCGGGCACGGCTCTGCGCTGCCTGCGCAGCAAGCCGGTATCGGCGCTCAAGACCGCATGGGATCGTGTCTGGACAACCTCCGAGATCGCTCTCCCGGATAAAAGCCGTGTGCCTCGCCCTCTTTTTCCTGTGACGCCTGTCGGAAGCGCGCTTTTGCCGCGCGCACCGATGGCGGCGATTGCGGCCGGAGACATCGCACCCGGCCCGGTCGTGATCGGATATGACGAGGACGAGCTGCGCGGTTTTTTCGCAGGCATGTATCCGATGTCGTCCGATCGGTTCGCCGCGATCATCGCACGCGATTACGGGCCGATCCGACAGGATCTGGATCGCCTGTATCCCACGGCCGGGCGCGAGCCGCTTTACGTGCTCGCCGCGATCCGGTCTGACCAGATGATCATCTGCCCGAGCTATCAGTTTGCCGACGCAGTCTCGAAAATTCGGCCGACGGCAATGTACGAATTCGGTGACCGCAGAGCCCCGCCGTTTCGTTCGCTGGCCCTGAGCCTGCCTCGACCGCCCGGCTTTGACGGAGGTGCATCACACACGTCCGAGTTGCCCTATCTGTTCGGCTACCGTGCGCGCAGTCGCAATCTCACGCCCGAGCAGGATATCCTTGCGGACCGGATGGCACAGGTCTGGGTCTCGCTGGTGCACGAACCCGGTCGCTGGCCGCCTTACGATGCAAGAACGCACGCTGTCCTGTGGATCAGCCTGCCGGGTGACCACAGCATCGGACCGCGAACGACACGATATGCGGCCCATCACTGTGATTTCTGGGCGCAGCACACCGACATCCCCAACAGGCTGTTCCCATAGACCCACGCATGGAAATCAGGCGCATTATTACCATGGCTGCCCGATGTGCACTGACCTGCTCGCCCCTGATCAATGCTGCTCGAGATAGAACTCGATCGGCACGGTGAGGCTCAGATGCTCGCCCGGTACCGTGTCCGGCGGTGCCGGCAGGGGCTCGGCGCGCCGGATCAGCTCCAGTGTCTCACGGTCGAGCCGCTCATAGCCGGCGCCGTGCGTGAGACTGGCCGACAGGACATGGCCGCGCCGATCCATGACGAAATGCAGCATGGCCGTGCCCTCCTGATGGTCAGCCTGCGCTTCGGCCGGATAGCGCTTGAACCGCTCCAGACGCGCCAGAAGCGCCCCCTGCCAAGTAATCGGATCATGAGACGGCTGTGACGCGGGGCTGGCGTCAGCCGCGCTCGCCGACCGGGTGGCGGTCGTCGTTCCCAGGGGAGCGCTTGTCGCCGTGGCGGTGGCCGCCGGCAATGGCGGAACAGGCGGCGCGTGTGCCCTGATTTTCTGCGTAAGCTTTCGGGAATGCGTTGCCTTCGGAACCGGCACCGGCGGATGCGGCGCCGGAACGGGGGGCGCTTCCACACGCGGCGGCGCGTCCGGCTCGGGCGGCGGCGGCGCAGCGGTCTGCTGCGGTCCGGGGGCCACGTCCTGCGGCGGGGTCGGGGTCGGCTGGGGTACTGGCGCAAGATCGATACTGATCGCGGCGGGAGGCGGTGCACTAACTGCCGCCGGCAGTGGCAGCGCATGTCTGAAGGCCCACCAGCTGCCCAAGCCCGTGATCAGGCAGACCGCAAGGCCCGCGCTGCCCCAGAGCGTTGCAAGCCGCCGGTCATCGCTTCGAGACTGGGCCAGATGCCAGAGACGAAATGCAGATGGCGCTGCAAGGTCTTCCCCGATCACGGCGTATCCCCGGCCTTCTGACCTTGCAGGGTCACGAGCGCCACCTTGAGATACCCTGCCTGACGGAGGCGATCCATGACGTCCATCAACGTCCCGTAATCCACCGACTTGTCAGCGCGGAGGAAGATCCGCTCGTCCTTGTTGCCTTTTGTCGCCTTCTCGAGCGCGGCGCTCAAGTCGGATGCGGCGATATCGTCTTCTCCCAGCGCAAGATCGTGGCTCGCCTTCACCGTGAGGAAGACAGGCTCGTCGGGACGCGGGGCCGGCTGCTGCGTCGATGATGGAAGCTCAACCGGCACGTTCACCGTGGTCAGCGGCGCGGTCACCATGAAGATCACCAGCAGGACCAGCATGACGTCGATGAACGGCGTCACGTTGATCTCATACGCCTCGGACGCGCCTTCGTCGGCGTGGCGAATATGGATGGCCATGACGGCCCTACTCCGCGACGGAGACCGAGGCGCGGAGTTCGCGCTGGTTGAAGCGCAGCACCTCGGCGCTGCGCGACGCCGCGATCCGGGCGAGATCGCGCGACACCAGACGCATGACGAGCGATGTCAGATCCGCGATGCAGGCGCGGCATGCCGCGGTCTGACGCGCCAGATGGTTATAGATCACAACGGCGGGGATGGCGGCGACCAGACCGAGCGCCGTTGCGAGCAGTGCCTCGGCGATCCCGGGTGCCACGACGGCAAGGCTCGTCGCATGGGCTGCCGCGATTCCCGTAAAGGACGACATGATGCCCCACACCGTGCCGAACAGCCCGATGAACGGTGCCGTGGCCCCGATCGTCGCGAGCACACCGGTGCCCCGCATGAGGCGCCGTCCTTCCCCGGCTTCGAGCCGCTCCAGATGCAGAACGATCCGTTCTTTGACGCCCTCGCGGTCCTCCGGGAGGTCGTGAGAGCGGCGTCGCTCGGTCTCCGCCGCGCGGACCATCGCGTGCACGATGGTGGCACCATCCTGAATCCAGTCGGCCCCGGGTTTGAGCGTGTCGGTGTCTTCGAGCGTCTCTTCCGCGGATCGCAGGCGTGCTTTCAGGCGCGCGAGCTCGATGGTCTTCGCGATGAAGATCGTCCACGTGGCCAGAGCCGCCGCAATAAGGATGACCATCACGGAACGCACCACCAGGCCCACGCCCAGAAACATGTGCCATGGCGAAAACGACACGGGGATCGTCATGTCGGGCGGCGCGATCATGCGCACTCTCCTGTTCCGGATCAGATGTTTTTCATGTCGTCGGGCGCCGCGTCGGCGTCTCGCGCAGTTGCGCATGCACCCGAACCGTTCTAGGAGACGTTAATGAGAGTCATTCTCATGTGCAAGATTTAATCCATTCATTTTCCACTGTCCCGGGAACGCTCACGTCATGCTGGTCCATATTCCGAATGTCCTGTCGCAGGACGAAGTCCGTCATCTTCGTCAGCGACTGGAAACGGCAGAGTGGACGGACGGGCGCGTCACCGCCGGCGAACAGTCGGCAAAAGCGAAGCTCAACCTGCAGATCCCGCAGGATTCGCCGGAATGTCGGGAGCTGGGCGACATCATCCTGCGCGCTCTGGGCCGAAATCCCATATTCAACAGCGCCGCACTCCCGTTGCGGGTCTATCCGCCGCTTTTCAACCGATACGATACCGGCATGCATTTTCATGCCCATGTCGACAATGCCATTCGCCCCATTCCAGGCGCCGGGTTCCGCATCCGGACCGACGTGTCCTCCACATTGTTCCTGACCCCGGCTGAGGAGTACGACGGTGGCGAACTGGTCATTCAGGACACGTATGGAAACCAGACCGTAAAGCTGCCCGCGGGCGACATGGTGCTCTATCCGGCGACGAGCCTGCACAGCGTCAACCAGATCACGCGGGGGAGCCGCTGGGCGTCATTCTTCTGGACACAATCGATGGTCCGCGACGACACGAAGCGCGCGCTGCTCCATGAGTTCGACAACTCCATCATCGAGACCAGAAAAGTCATTCCGGATACGCATCCCGCCGTGCTGGGATTGACGGCCACCTACAACAATCTGCTCCGGCAATGGGCAGAGCTGTAACAGGACCTCATTGTCCTATCCGGGCGGTGTCATATTTGCACCTACCTCGACTGCGATCGATGACGATGCGGTCGAACACTCCGAATTTCCGGTAATGGTCCGCTGCTTCGCTTGACGCGCCAGTCTTCGGAGTTCGGGATCGGCATAGGGGCGCAGGCATGAGGCGAGCGCACGGAAGACATCCGGAAACCCCGTATCCAGGGCCTGTTCGAAACACGGCAGCGCGTTCGGACTATCACCGTCCTCAAGCCGCAGACGCCCCAGATTGAGCCATCCCCAACAGTCGCCGGCTTCCGCCGCCGCCTGAAAGAATTGCCGGGCGCTCTCCCTGTCCGGCTGGCCCGCGATGCCGTCCTCGTGCAGAAGCCCGATCATGTTGAGGGCCTTGGCATTGCCGCCCTGCGCTGCACGAACATACAGCCGGTAGGCCTCCAGTCGATCGAACGGTTCCTGCCGGCCCGACAGCAGCAGGTCGGCGAGATTGAACATCGCCCAGCTGTCACCTCCGTTCGCCGCGACCGCGAAACAGCGCGCGGCAAACCGGGGATCGCGCGAGACGCCCCAGCCGCGCTCGTAGGCGCGGCCCAGCATGTTCACCGCCACCGGATGACCGCTGCGTGCGGCAATCTCGAAATAGGCGAATGCATCCTTATCGCGTCCCTGATCCAGATGCAGCTGCCCCAGCAGCAGCTGCGCCTGAACCTGCCGGGGCAATTCGACGGGCATCGACCTGATCCTGCCGATCGATCAGAAGCTTATCCCGATATTGCCGAGGAACGTCCGGCCCGACAGCGGCACGGCGCGCGACGTGCTGAAGGCAGATGCGTAATTGAGGTTGTTGGTCAGGTTGTTGGCGTTGAATTGCACGCGATAGCGGCCGAACTGATACGAAACCATGCCATTGAGCGAGAAATTGTCGGGCATGCGCGCCGTGTTGGCTTCATCGGCCCAGTAGCCGGACGAATACTGCACGCCGCCGCCCGCCGTCAGCTTTCCGTGACCCGGCCGGAGCATCAGATCCGAAAGATTATAGGTGCTCCAGATCGACAGGTTGTTGTGCGGCAGCTGGGGCGCCTGATTGCCTTCGGTCGTGGTCGCATGGGTGATTTTGCCGCCCATGTAGGAATAGGCCGCATAGATTTCCCAGTCCCGCGTGATCTTGCCCGTCGCGCTCAACTCGACACCGCGAATGCGACGGCCAGTGCCTGCGTCCTGAAAGCCCGTCAAAATGTCGCCGTTTTCGTCATAGGTGTAGGAATTGTTCTGGTTGATCTGGAACAGTGCTGCCGTCACGCCAAGACGCTTCTGGAAGAAATCCGCCTTGCCGCCGACCTCGAACAGATCGCTGCGCTGCGGCTTGAGGTCACGGCCGTTGACCGCGACATCGCCGACGCTCGGCTGGTTGGTGATTTCGGACGACACGTCCGTTCCTACCGGCTTGTAGGACCGGGAAAACGTGAAATAGAAGGTCGTGTTGTCCAGCGGTTCATACATCAGGCTGGCCGACGGGCTGAACCGGTTGGAGCTCTGCTGCTGAACACCTGAGGATGCCGCGGCCGCACTGAAATACGTACTCTTGAAGCTGTCCCAGCGGAACGTGCCGAAGGCGGACAACCGCTTCGTGAACCAGACCTTGTCAGCCAGGAAAAGACCAAGATCGCGTGCATCGGCTGTCCGATAACCGGTCGCGGGCCAGGTCAGATACGTGCTGGGATAGTAATACTGGGGATCGCGGATGGTCTGGTTGTTCGTCCGGTTGACGAACGTTCCCATGTTCCGCTCGTCCTTCGTGTAATTGATATCCACCCCCGCACGCAGATCATGCCGCAGGAAGCCGGTGTTGAACCGCGCGCGCGCCATCGAGACATTCTGCACGCCCCAGCCGTTCTGCTGATAGGCCGCACCGCCGCCGGCGCCATATGTCAGGGCCGGATTTCCGCCTGCCAGAAAACTGGTCGTGCAGGCGCCCGAACAGGCAGACGGCGTCGTTGCGGTATAGTCGCGCTGATAATGCGTATAGCGCGTGTCATTCGTCAGGTTCAGCCAAGGCGCCACCCTGGCTGCGAATTTCGACGTGACCATATGAATGTTCGAGTGATCGAAATCGAAGTTTCGCGTGTAGCTCGTGTCGCGATCCAGACCATATTCGGTGATGGGTCGGGATATGCCGCCGACCTTGATCATCGGCACACCGTAATCCGGCGTGCCGCGACTGCCGAGCCACTGGTAGTTCAGGTGCCACGTCGTCCTGGTGCCAAGACCGAAACCCGCGTCGGCCGCCACGCCATAGCGATCGGTGCGCACGTTGCGGCGGTCGGCGACATCCTGCTTGTTGTACATCGCATTGACGCGAACTGCCGTGTGGGCGTTGATCTCGTAATTCGCATCCGCCGTGCCGCGATATTGCATGCCGCTGGCAAAGGCCTGGTCCACGTCGAGCTTGTTGCCCAGATGGGCTTTCTTGAGGGTCTGGTTGATCAGGCCGCCCATGTTGCCCGCGCCGAAATATTCCCCGGTCGGCCCCTTGATGACCTCGACACTTTCCGTGTTGAAGACATCGCGCACATAGGTTCCGAAATCACGCAGGCCATCTTCGTAGATGTCACCGCGCGCCTGCTGGCCGCGAATACGAAACTGGTCGCCATTCAGGCCGCCATTGCCCTCCCCTGTCGACATCGTGATGCCGGGCACGTTCGCCAGCGCCTGATCCAGCGTGAAAAGCCGTTGCTGCTCGATAAGGTCCTTCGGAACCACGCTGATCGTCTGAGGGGTTTCCCGCACCGTGTCCGGCATGCGGCCAATGTCGAGCGGGGTGTTGTTGGTGTTGCTGCTGTCGGCCGTCTGGCCATGCACTTTCACGGCCGGGAGATTGATCGAACTGTCCGTCGGTCCGGCTGCGCCGTCATCTGTCTGGGCATGGGCCTCCTGCGTCTCCACGAGCCCCAGACCGCTCCCTAATGCGAGGACGGCGAGCGCGTGTCGCGTATATGCCGACACAGCAGGCGCTGTTACCGGCGCATGAGGAGTGATGGTCTGATTCTTTGCGGGCATGTACCGACACCTGTTCAGTTCTGACGCGACACGACACCAGAAAAGTACCCTCCTCACTTCCGCGTGCGAATCATGCAGCATTAGTCTACAAATTTTTCGCAAAGGAGGCCGGAGAGACGGCCGCTGGCATCGCCCGTTCTCGGGCCGGCATCCAATACATGGCCGCCAGTTGCTATTGCAACTGATTCTCATTAGCGACTTCATGACGTTTGATGTCAGCGGATGTGTCCTGGACTTCGGATGGTCTGCCGTGCAGAAAAAGCCATGCAGGTCAGCTGGATTCCCGATGTCAGCAGCCACGCAGAGTTGCCCCGAATGAAACGAACGGTCCGGGACAAATCACGGTCGCCCACTCTCTCGAAGCGGGCGTTTCAGTTTCAGGCGATCGCCCGTTGAACAACGCCGCGCAGCCAGCGATGCACGGGATCGTTGCCGAAACGCGGATGCCAGGCCTGAAAGATATCGAACGGCGCCGTGGGCGCCGGTTCCGGCAGCAGAACGACGTTGTGGCTGTCGACCATCGGACTATCGAGCAGAAAATCGGGCAGGCCCAGTATCAGGTCGGTCGTCTGCACAATCGAAAGCGCCATGGCGTAGGTCGACACAACAAGCGTGATCCGTCGCTTCTGTGCGCTGTGTCGCGCAATCACGTCGTCGATCGGCTGTCGCATCGCGCCGTCGCGCGAAACCATGACATGACCGTATTCCATGATGCCCGCGATATCCGCCCGCCGGGACAACAGCGGATGGCCGACCCTGACGGCGCCGCGCGTGAATCCTGACCGGATCGTCTGCCGTCTGATTTCGGAACGCATCTCGCCAAATGCGCCGATATAGAGATCCACTTCGCCACGGCGCAGACGATCGTTTTCCAGCACCGGCACCTCATCAAGACAGTGAAGCCGTGCGTCCGGACATTCGCGCCAGATCGCCGCCGTCAGGGCCGCGCCATAGGCTTCCATCACGGCTTCGGCGATCACGACCGTAAAAAGCGGTGCGAGCCGCCGGAGGTCGGGCATCGGCGCGACGTCATAAAGGCCGCGTGCGGTTTCCAGGATGTCCCGCACCAGAGGCAGCAGATCGATTGCCCGTTGTGTCGGCGCCAGCCCCCGTCCCGATGGGACAAGGATCTCATCGCCGAAATCTCTCCGGATGCGCGCCAGGGCCCGGCTGATCGTGGCCGAGCTTGTATTCAGACGCCGCGCGGTTCGTGTGACGCTGCATTCGTCCAGGAGCACTTCCAGCGTCCGAAGCTGGTTGAGGTCGATCGGTCTCGGCATGGCGGATCCGTTTGCGGCGAAACGACTGTTTCACCACGTGAAACGCTCATGCTGCAACATTGGCACTTATCGCACCACCGATGCTCGTCCAGAACCGGCTCCTGTTCCGTCACCGATCCGGAGAGTTTCGACGTGAAGCGTGCAAGATCGACATGGCTCTGACGATGCAACGGGTGCGCCCGCTGATCGGCCTGGCCGGCATGATCGTGCTCGCGATGGGCAACGAACTGAACGAGACGGTCTCGGATGCAGCCATTGGCGACGTCTCCGGCGGACTTGGGTTCAGTCATGATCCCGGCACCTGGTATCAGAGCCTTTATACGTCGGCCGAAATCTGCGGCATGGCCTTCGCGCCGTGGTGCGAGGAGACATTCTCCATCTATCGCTTCGCCATGTTCGTGGCGGCGTTCGGTGTTCTGCCGGCCGTCTGCGTGCCGTTCACCCATATCCTGAGCCTGCTTTACATCGAGCGCTGGCTCCAGGGTCTGGACACCGGTTTCACGGTGCCCATGGTTATGGCGATCGCCCTGCGCACCCTGCCCCCGCCTATTCGGCTGTGGGGACTGGCCTGTTACGCCATGACAGCGACATTCTATCCGAACCTCAATTTCGCGTTCGCGGCCCTTTGGACCGATCTCGTCGGATGGCAGTTCGCCTTCTATCAGTCGGTGCCCTTCGCAGTCATTGCAGCGGTTCTGATGTGGTACGGCATGCCACGGGATCCGATGGAACTGCACCGGTTCAATGACTTCAACTGGGTCGGCGTGCTGCTGGTCGTAGTCGGGGTCTCCTCCGGTGCCACCGTCCTGGAACAGGGAGACCGGCTCGACTGGTTCAACAGTCCGTTGATCTGCGTTCTGTCCGTCCTGTCGGTCAGCGCATTGCCGCTCTTCATCATCAACGAAATCCTGCACCCGATGCCGCTGCTGGACTTTCGTCTGCTTCGGCGCCGCAATTTCGCTTACGGGGTGGTGACGCTCAATCTGTTCGTGATCGTGTCACAGTGCTCGACGACGCTGCCGATGCTTTATCTGCAGGGCGCCATGGGTTTCCGTCCCGAGCAGGCGCAGATCGTCGTGACCGAAATCGCCTGCCTGCAGTTCGTGTTCCTTCCCGTCATGGCGCTGGTGCTGAACCAGCCATGGGTTGATGCTCGTCTCGTGCTCGGAACGGGGATCTGCCTGGTCATTGCCGCGTGCATCGGTGAATCGTTCGTGACGGTGCATTGGTATCGGGATCAGTTCTATCTCTGGCAGGCCTTGCAGGGCATGGCGGAGGCAATGATCGTCGTGCCGCTCGTCATGATGGCGACGAACGACCTCACGCCGGCGGATGGGCCCTTCGCCTCCGGCCTGGTCAACGCGCCCCGCGCGACCGGGGCCGCCATCGGCGCCTGGCTGATTGATCTGGTCCATCGCTGGCGGGGCGGGCTGCATTCGAACCGGCTGGC
>NZ_BALE01000010.1 GCF_000963885.1 Tanticharoenia sakaeratensis NBRC 103193 | reverse complement strand
GTCCGGTGAGCGGGCTTATACGGAGATCCTCACCCCACCGTCAACACGGAAAATCAGAAAAAATGACCTTTCTCGAAAAAGGCCGTTTTCTCTTTCCCCACACGAGCGTGCCCCCATATGAGAGGCGCCCGTAAGAAAGAGACATAAAACGTGTGTTGGGTTCGAACGCGATCGCCGCGACAAACACGCCACAGATCATGACCATCCGATGACAGCAAAGCTTCCCCCCAGTTCCGATACGAGATCGCCAGACGCCGGGCCGGCGGCACTGAAGAGTGCCGGGCTGAGACGAGTCATGGGCAATCTCGGCGTCCTGCTGAGCGGGCGGGCCCTGAACGCGCCGCTCAGCCTGCTGCATATCTCGCTGGCGATCCGTCTGCTTGGTGGATACGGGTTCGGCCTCATCTCCATGATCTATGCATTCGCCCGGACCATGGGCGACGTGCTGGACTTCCAGTCGTGGCAGACCGTGCTCCACTACGGGCTCAAACCCCTGACTGCCGGCCGCCTGCGTTCCTTTCACCGGATCGTCGGTTTCAGCCTGTTGCTTGACGGGGTCAGCGGAACACTCGGCTGCGCCATTGCGATCCTGCTCAGCATCACGATCCCGGACCGTCTGGGCTGGCCGCCTGAGCTGAGCACGATCGGCCCGCTTTACTGCATATCCATACTCTTCATGACTGCGGCCACCCCGACAGGCATCCTGCGGACGCTCAACCGATACGACCTGCTGTCGTTCCAAGGCATCACGTCTACCCTGACGAAAGTCTGCGGCATGATCCTGCTGTGGTTCACTCACGGCACGCTGGTCGAAGTCGCGGCCCTCTGGTTCATAGCCGACGGCGTTGCATGGTTCCTGCTGCTGGCTCTCGCCTGGCGGGAACTGCGTCGTCAGAACCTGACCAGGGGTTTCTGGCGCAATGCTTTCAGCGCCGTTCCCGACACAATCACCGGCGTCCTGCCGAAAGAGTTTCCCGGTATCTGGCGCTTTGCCTTCAGCACGAACACGAACTCGACGCTTGCCCTGGCCTTCGGCCACGTCGGCACGCTGATGGTCGGTGCCCTGCTGGGGCCGGCCGAGGCGGGCTATTATCGGATCGCAAGCCAGGTGGCGGCCGGGATCGCCAAGCCGGCGACACTGATCCAGACGACGCTGTATCCTGAGCTTGCCCGCATGTGGCGGGATCGCGCCACAAAGCGCCTTTACCGGCTCGCAGCCCAGATGGCGCTGATTGCTGGTGGACTTGGCACGGTGCTTCTGCTGCTGGCCCTGGTTGCCGGTCGACCACTGCTGAACCTCATCATGGGCCCTCCTTCGCTCAGCGCCCTTCCCGTGATGCTGTGGCTGCTCGCCGCCGAGGTCGTTACCGTATGGGGATTGCCGCTGGAACCCCTTCTGTTCACGACCCACAAGGCCGGCGCCGCTATCGCGGCCCGTAGCCTCGAAGTCGCTTTCTTCCTCCCGGCACTGGTCGTGATGATCCGCTGGTACGGACTCGGTGGGGTCGGTCCCGCCACGCTCTGTTCCGTGATCTTCCTGGTCATCATGCAGTTGGCACTTGTGATGCGATATGCGCAGCAGCACGAGCATGTTGACGCATCGTCCTCTGCTGCCAAAACAGCCGCGTGATGATGAAAATCGCATTCCCATACATCGCCCAGCCTCACCAGACGCTGCACTCGCTGCCGATCGCTATGGAAATCGCGACTAGGCATCCGGAGACCGAGGTCCACGTCGCATGCACGACGAAAGCCCATCTGGACTACGCGCAGTCATTGGGCGCGCTCTATCCCCAGGCGCGGGCACGCTATGATCTGCTTGCCATGCCTGAACGCCTGCGCCGTCATATCGAGCGCAAGGGGCCCGGCGTCCTCGGCAAGCTGGCCAGCCTGTTCCTCAACCGGCGCTATTTCGCGGATTTCAACGCAATCGTCGTGCCGGAACGGACGTCTCTCTATCTCCGTCGCATGGGAATCACCGGCCCACGCCTGATCTGGACACGTCACGGCGCGGGTGACCGTGCGATCGGCTTCGCACGCGACGTGCGCGCGTTCGATTTTGTCCTGCTTTCGGGCCGAAAGGTCGAGCAGAGGCTGTTGGCACAGGGTGCGATCCAGCCCGGACGTTACTATCGCGGTGCGTATGCGAAGTTCGATATCGTCCGCCGCATGGACGCCGATCGCCCGGCACTGTTCGACAATGGCCGACCGACAGTTCTCTATAACCCGCATTTTTCGGCCCGACTTTCGTCATGGCCGATCTGCGGCGCCCGCGCTCTGGAGTGGTTTGCCAATCAGGACCGCTACAACCTGATTTTCGCGCCTCATTATCGTCTGTTCGATCGGCATCGGGCCGCAGGCCGGGCGCTTGTACGCCGCTATGCCGCCTGCCCTCACATGCTCATTGATCCCGGAAGCGCGCGCAGCATCGACATGACCTACACGATGGCCGCCGATCTCTATCTGGGCGACGTCAGCAGCCAGGTGGCGGAATTCATGATCCGCCCTCGTCCTGCCTTGTTCCTGAACGCTCATCAGATCGACTGGCAGCATGATCCGAATTATCGCTTCTGGCATCTCGGACATGTCATCGATACACCCGACGACCTTGGAGGTCAGATCGACCGTGCGTTCGCCGATCACAGCAGCTTCCTTGAGGCGCAGCGGCGATATGTATTAGAAACCTTCGAGTTTCCTGATGATGGCCCGACCGCGCCTGCCGCAGCCGACGCCATTGTCAATTATCTCAAGATTGCAGCCTGAGAAACGCGCGGGAAAGAACCGCAGCATAATCGAGTGGTTCGACAGGAATGGGAGTGCCGCAGGAGTTGTCCGACACCATGATCAAGACGCCGCTTGACGCGCGCGGTTCCCATGAAACTGTGGCATCCCGGAATGCAGCCGCTTCGCCGGCGGCGCAAAACGAGGCCTATGCTGCGGATTCACTGCTGCCGACCCCGACATCCTCGGGGCAGGCAAGGATTCTCGGCGATTTCCCGACTTTTGTTGCAGCCCTGGACTACGCGGCCGAAGGCCGGTCCGGCTTCAATATCTATTCCGGACGCGGCCAGCTGCTGGAACAGCTCGGCTACGCACGCCTGCGCGAAGAAGCCATGGAGACCGCGCATCGTCTGCTCGGCACCGGCCTTGTCCGTGGCGATCGCGTCGCCATCATCGCGGAAAGCGATGGCGACTTCGCGCGCGTATTCTTCGGATGCCAGTACGCAGGCCTGATCCCGGCCCCGCTGCCCCTGCCCGTCGCATTCGGTGGCCGCGAGGCCTATGTCGCGACGCTGCGTGGCATGATTTCCAGCGCCGGCGCGCGTGCAGTCTTCGTGCCGGACATCATCGCAGGCTGGACGTCCGAGATCACCGAAGGACTCGATCTCGCCTACGCAGGCAATGCAACGGGCCTGCAGGATGTCACGCCGACCACGGCCGCCTTGCCTGAAATCGGCCCGGACGATCTCTCCTATCTGCAGTTCTCCTCGGGCAGCACACGGTTTCCGGTTGGTGTTGCCGTCACGCAGCGGGCCGGCATGGCCAATGCCCGCGCCATCGCACGGTATGGACTACGCGTACGCGATGACGGCGATCGCTGCGTCTCCTGGCTGCCGCTCTATCACGACATGGGGCTGGTCGGCTTCTTCCTGACCCCGTTGACCTGCCAGCTTTCGGTCGATCTTCTGCCGACGCGGGAGTTCGCGCGTCGGCCGCAGGTCTGGCTCGACCTGATCAGCCGCAATCGCGGCACGATCGCCTACAGCCCGTCCTTCGGCTACGAACTGTGCGCACGGCGCCCGATTCCGGGACCTCTCGACCTGTCGTGCTGGCGCATTGCAGGCATAGGCGGCGACATGATCCGCCATCATATCCTCGAAGCCTTCTCCGAGCGTTTCGCATCGTCCGGCTTCCCGGCCAGCGCATTCGTCGCCAGCTACGGCATGGCCGAGGCGACCCTTGCCATCAGTTTCGCGCCGCTCGACACCGGCATCGAGACGGACACGATCGACCTGCGTCACCTGGAAATGCACGGTGTCGCCCGCCCCTGCGACGATCCGTCGAATGCGCTGCGCACCTTCATTCTGTGCGGGCGCGTGCTGCCCGAGCACGAGATCGAAGTTCGCGATTCACGTGGACGGGTCCAGCCGGACCGCCATGTCGGCACGATCTACGTGCGGGGCCCGAGCCTCATGCAGGGCTACTTCCAGGCAGAACGCGAAACCCGCGCCGTCCTTGACGACCACGGTTGGCTGAACACCGGCGACCTCGGCTACATGCTGAACGGGCAGGTCGTCGTCAGCGGACGCGCCAAGGACCTCATCATCGTCAACGGCCGGAACATCTGGCCGCAGGATCTCGAATGGTCTGCCGAGACCGAGATCGTCAGCCTGCGCTCACGCGACGTCGCGGTGTTCTCGGTCGACGAGGAAGGCTCCGAGCGCATCGTGGCACTGGTCCAGTGCCGTGCAACGCTCGCTGCCGAGCGCGAGCGTCTCCGCGATGAGGCCGCAAGCCTGTTCCGCCGGCAGCACGGCGTGGAGGTCTCGGTCATTCTGGTGCCTCCGCACACCCTGCCCCAGACTTCCTCGGGCAAGCTGACGCGCGCCCGCGCCAAGGCCATGCTGCTTGCAGGCCAGTTCCCAGAGGTCGCCAGCTCGGCAGCCTGACACGCCCTGTCCCTGAACGTTTTCTAAGGTTTTTCCTCTCCATGACGGACTCCGTCCAGGCCATCTCGGCCCTCATCATCGACAAGCTGCTGGCCAACCCGAAGGTGCCACGCGACATCGACGGCAACAGCAAGATCGTCGAGGATCTGGCTTTCGACAGCCTGGCCGTGATGAATTTCGTCATGGAAATCGAGGATACGCTCGACGTCTCGGTCCCGCTCGACAAGCTGGCCGACATCCGCACGATCGACGACCTTGCCGTCTGTCTTCACAGCCTCAAGCAGGGCGATGCAGCGTGAATGATATTTTCGCCAAGCACGCGGCCCTGAAAGCCGCGCGTGAGTCCTTG
This sequence comes from Tanticharoenia sakaeratensis NBRC 103193, assembly GCF_000963885.1. Lineage (GTDB taxonomy): Bacteria > Pseudomonadota > Alphaproteobacteria > Acetobacterales > Acetobacteraceae > Tanticharoenia > Tanticharoenia sakaeratensis. The sequence continues at coordinate 347,695 of NZ_BALE01000010.1, read as the reverse complement.
GCCGCCCTGTCACCTCGCGATCCGTTCGCACTCACGATCGAGCGTCCGATTTCGGCAACGGTCGGGGTGATCGAAGGACGCGAAACGCTGCTGTTCGGCACGAACAACTATCTCGGGCTCAGCCAGTCTCCCCGCGCGATCGAAGCCGCAGCCGAGACCGTGCGCGCGGAAGGCGTCGGCACGACCGGCTCGCGGATCGCCAACGGTACATACGCGCTCCATCGCGAGCTCGAACGCCGTCTGGCCCGCACGTTCCGCCGCAAGCACTGCATGACGTTCTCGACAGGTTATCAGGCCAATCTCGGCGCAATCTCCGCACTGGCCGGCAAGGACGACTATCTTCTGCTCGATGCCGACAGCCATGCCAGCATCTATGACGGCAGCCGCCTGTCACAGGCGCAGGTCATCCGCTTCCGGCATAACGATCCGGACGATCTCGACCGCCGCCTTCGTCGTCTGAGCGATACGCCCGGGGCACGGCTCGTCGTGGTCGAGGGCATCTATTCCATGACCGGCAACATCGCGCCGATGCGCGAGTTCGCCGAGGTCAAGAAGCGCCATGGCGCCTGGCTGCTGGCGGACGAGGCCCATTCGTTCGGGGTGCTCGGCGAGAACGGACGCGGAGTTGCCGAAGCGCAGGACTGCGAAGCGGACGTGGATTTTGTCGTCGGCACATTCTCCAAGAGCCTCGGCACGGTCGGCGGCTATCTGGTGTCCGATCACGACGGCATCGATACCGTGCGTCTGTGCTCGCGGCCCTACATGTTCACGGCATCCCTGCCGCCGGAAGTGATCGCAGCGACGCTGGCCACGCTCGACGAGCTGGAATCCCGCCCGGAACTGCGCACGACACTCATGGACAATGCCGCACGCCTCCATGCTGGCCTGCGCACAGCAGGTCTTGTGACCGGGTCCCATGTCAGCCCTGTTGTCGCCGTCACGTTGCAGGACGTGCCGCAGGCACTGGCATTCTGGAACGCGCTCGTCGAAGCCGGGGTTTATGTGAACCTGAGCCTTCCGCCCGCGACACCCGACCAGAATCCGCTGCTGCGGTGTTCGGTCATGGCGGCCCACACGCCGGACCAGATCGACCGTGCGGTCGCCGCCTTCAAGACGATCGGCGCCCAGCTCGGGGTCAGCAAGCTGGCTGCCTGAGACCGCAAGGCTCAAGACCGGCCGAGCCAGCCTTGAACGCGCCTGCTCAGCCCTGCCGTCGGGCGCGGAATGCCCGGCGGATGCGCGGCAATACGAACGGCAATGCCAACAGCGGATGCCGCCTGGCGAAGGGGCCAAGATCGAGCGACATCCCTGTGTGGCGCACGATCTTCCAGGAAAGATAATCGGCCCCGTTTTCGAACGTGAATGCAGCCTTCACCAGCCGCATGACATTGAGCACACGTCCGCGCTTGCGAATGCCGGCCCACTTTCGCAGGTACTGCGCGCGATCCGGCACATGAGGACGCACGAGGCTGCCAGCCTGCTGCCATGACAGCCCGGCTGCACTCCAGGCTTCCGTCAGGATCGCCGCAGCGCGCGCGCCCAACGGTCCGTCAAGCAGATGCAATGCGCGATCCGGCTTCTCGACCCGAAGCTCGGCATCATATGTCCGCATCATGAGCATGCGCCAGAAGTCGACCGGGGCCGCAGGCACCACGGGTCCAAGCCGCGCAGCCCAGATGCTCGCCGTCACGACACAACGGCGCACCAGGTCGAGCACGAGATCCGCAGCCGCCGGGTCACGCACCCAGACGAGCCGCGCCGGCTGACAGAACCGGGCCCAGATTGTCGTATCCCGCGACCGCAGGCCGGACCGCGCCCTGAACTGGCGTGCTGTCATGACAGCATATTTCGCCCGCCAGACCCGGCTGTCATGCATGAACTCGAGATAGCCGACATTGGGCGGCAGCAAACGCTGCCCGAGGCGGCCAAAACCGCTTGCAGGCCAGTCCGCGATCTCGTCGACAATGACGTAGAAATCCATGATCCCGGCGGGGTCAGGTGCCCGAAGCGTCGAGCCATAGTAGATGACCGCCAGAACACGGCCCGTCGCGGCAAGCTTGCCCGCCCCCGCCTGTGCCGCAGGATCTGCCGGCGCCGTCAGTTCCGCGATCAGGCGCTTCGTCAGCGTCACGCCGTCACGCTCCGCAGGAAGGAAAAACGCGGGCCGGACTCAAGGGTGATTTCGCCATGAGGCCCCGTATCGAACATCTCGCCATCCAGCACGAAATCACCCGGCGACGCGATGCGGAGCGCCTGCGAACACCCGCTTTCATAATCATCCGACGTCCTGAGCCAGGCGGGTGCGCGCCCGCGCAGCAGGTTCGCAAGAGCGCCCGGCAGCCGCCGCGGATTTGCATGCACATTCAGATAATGCACGCCATCCGCCGTCGTCCCCGGCCCGCGCCAGAACGGCCAGACGCCATATGTCAGCTTCTGCAGGGCCGTCGCCAGAAACAGAAAACTCTTGTCGGCTTGCGCATCCCGGTCGCCATCACGCAGGTGCAGCGCCTCGCCGTCGAGCCATGTGCGCCGTGTCCTGGGGTTCAGCACAAGACCGCCGATCGCGCTGGCCAGCGTCACGCCGACCGCCAGATCATGAGGCGCATATTTCAGGACGCCCGGACTGTGCGCGATGGCGATGGCACGCGCATAGGCTGCACTGCCCTGAAACATTCCCATGACCGGCGCACGATCCGTCCCGGGCCAACGCACCCGGATCGGCGCTCGCACCGCATGCACGATCCGGCGCGGCGTGGCATCGAGTGCATCGAGCGCCGTGGTCCCCCGAAGGCCGAAGCCGACATCGGCGGCGATCAGGTTGGTGTTGCCGGAAGGCAGAATGGCGATCCGGGGCAGATGATCCGCCGGATAGACTTCGGCGATCGCCGTCAGGACATGACTGACCGTACCGTCGCCTCCATTGATCGCAATCGTGTCCACCGAGCGACGCGCGAGTTCCTCGAGCGCGGAACGCAGGGTGTCGAGATCCGTGGTGCGGACGAACGCGGAGCCGAGGCGACGCGACGCCTGCGCCTCGAAGCCATCACGATCCCTGAGATTGAGACGACTGCGCGGATTATGAATGACAGCGAACCGCACGAGCCGGTTTTTGTAACCCCCAGAATGCGCCGCATGAGCATCAATGCGCGCCGCTTTGCGGGCGGCCCATAGCACGGCTATGACGAACGTGCCAAAACGGCCGAGCCGACGCGCCATCCGTCCCACGCCACGATGCTGACGAGACTTCCGATTTCCGAGCCGCGCCCCATGGACCCTGCTGCGATTCGCCCGTCTGACGCCGCGCCCGGCGCGGCGCGTGCCCGTGCGTCCCACGGCGGCACCGCGGTTCTGGCTCACATGTCGGACGTTCACCTGCCGCCGCCGTTGCCGGTCCGCCCGCGCGACCTGCTGAACAAACGCGCACTCAGCCTGCTGTCATGGCAGACGAACCGCCGTCACCATCATCTGGCGGCGATCTCCGATACGATCGTCGCCGATATCGCAGCAGATGCGCCGGATGCGATCGCGGTTTCAGGCGACCTGACGAATTTCGGTCTTACGCAGGAATATGCGGCGGCGGCTGACTGGCTCGAGCATCTGCCAAAGCCGGCCCACGTCGTGCCCGGCAATCATGACGCCATGGCTCCGCAAGCCTGGGACGACGGCCCGGCCCTCTGGTCCCCATGGATGACGCAGCGGTCGAGCGACCTGCCCTATGTCCGCCGGATCGGTCCGCTCGCCCTGATCGGCGTGGACAGCGCGATATCCTCGCCGATCTTCATGGCCTACGGACGTGTCGGCCTGTCGCAACTGGCGCGGCTCGAGCGCATCCTCAAGGCTCTGGCGCCCGAGGGCGTCTGTCGTGTCGTCATGATCCATCACCCGCCCCGCGCCGGGCTGGTCCCCTGGCGTAAATCCCTGCTCGATCACGTCCTCATGGCCGAGACGCTGCGCAGCGCCGGGTGCGAGCTCGTGATCCACGGCCATTCCCACAACTCGACGATCAGCCGCATTCCGGGCACCGATATTCCGCTGCTTGGAGTCGCCTCCGCATCGCTGAAAAGCGAGCAGCCGCTCCGGATGGCCGCGTGGAACCGCATCGCCGTCTCCCGGGACGAGCGGCTCTGGCACATCGATGTGACGCGCCGCGCGCTCGATCCCAACCGCGGCATGCACACCCAGTCGCAAGGCACCTTCGAGCGCCCGGTCGCCGCATGAGCGACACCGTGCGACGCCTGCCCAAACCACTTTCGCGCCTGCTGCCCGGCATGGTGGACCGCTATCTGCTCGCCCAGGCCCTGCCCCCGTTCGTCGTCTCTCTCAGCGCCGTGCTGGCAGCCCTGCTTCTCGAACGGTTGCTGGTCCTGTTCGACGAACTCGCGACCGCCGGAAGTTCGCTGCGGACATTCGTCAGCCTGCTGACCGACCTCCTTCCGCATTATCTGGGCCTCGCCCTGCCGGCCGCGCTCTGCGTCAGCGTGTTCATGATCGTGCGTCGGATGAGCGACAACAACGAGATCGACGCACTCATGGCGTCCGGTCTTTCGCTCGGCCGCGTCGCCCGCCCGTTCGTCCAGAGCGGCGTGATCCTGGGCGCAATCGGCATGTTGCTCTACGGCTATGTCCAGCCGTTCGCGCGATACGACTTCAGGGCAGGCTTCTTCTTCGCGGCCCACACCGGATGGGCACCGCATCTGCAGTCGGGCATGTTCGCCGCGACCTCCAGGGCAGCGATGCTGACGGCAGATCAGGTCAGCGGAGACGGCGTCATCCTGCACCACGTGTTCATCCAAGAGCCCGGTGCACATGAGAACCACATCATCACGGCCGAGCGCGGCGTCCTCCGTACGGGGCCCGATGCCCGCTCCACGCAGCTCGATCTCTGGAACGGCGTCATCCTGACCGACCCGCATCCCGACCGGCCTGCGGACCGTCCGACCCAGACCCATTTCACCCATACCGTCCGCGTCATCACACAGTCCGCGCATGCGCGCGGCTTTCGCAGCCGCGGCGTCGATGAGCGGGAGCTGACGTCAATCGAACTGATCGGGCTGCTGCGTCATCACAAGGGGGATATTCCCCCGGGCCGCCTGCGCGCTGAACTCAACTTCCGGCTCGCCCGAGCCATCGCCATTCCGTTCATTCCTGCGCTTGCCGCAGCCCTGGCCATCGGCGCCAAGCGGCGGCGACCGATCCTGGGCCTGATTGCCGCAGCCCTCATCCTCGTGGGCTTCGATCACACGCTGCAATTCGGCGAAGGCCTCGTCGCCGCGCGTCATCATCGGGCGATCTTCGTCATCTGGATCCCGGAGCTCGTCTTCTGCCTGCTGTGCACGGCCCTGCTCGTATGGCGGTCACATCCATGGCGACGCCGGCGCGCCTCATGAAGGCCCCCTCTTCCCGCACAACGCTGCCGCGCCATGTTCTGGCACGGCATTTCTCCCGCACGTTGCTCGCCCGGAGCGCACTGTCCGGCGGCATCCTCCTGTCGCTCATGGAAATCCTGTCCCTTCTGGAACAGACCAATCCCATTCTCGAGCGTCATCTCGGGGCGACAGGCATCGTCACCTATGCCCTGCTCCATCTGCCGGCGCTCGCAGCAACTGCTCTGCCGCTCGCCGTCATGATCGGTGCCCTGTTCACCCTGACGCAGATGACGCTCGGCAGCGAGATTGCGAGCCTGCGTGCGGCCGGGCTGTCGACCCCTGCGATGTATCGGCTGATGCTGCCCGGCATGGCGATCATGGCCGCCTTCGGCCTCATCCTGCAGGACCGTCTTGCGCCGGAAGGTGAACTCCTGCTCGCACGCTGGTGGTCCGTCACCGATCCGCTGGCCTGCGACACGGCCCATGATTTCTGGTTCCGCGACGGGCCGCACATCATCCATGTCGGCGGCTATGGCGATGCGGGCGCCAGACTGTGCAACATCACGGCGTACAGCCGTGACGCAACGGGAAACCTGACCGACGCCCGGGCCGCGCCCGACCTGCGTTACAACCAGGGCGTCTGGCGGGCGCCTGCGACGCGCAGCCTCCTGCTCGCCACCGACCGCACCCGGGTGAGCGAGCTTCACGGCGCCGCAACATTCGCGCTGGCCGCCCGGCCGGACGAGATCCTGGCCCTGGCACAGCCCTACCCCGCACTGACGACACCGCAGCTCTTCGCGGCTCTCGGCAACCGCCGACCTACCGCCCTGCCGCATAGCGACTATGCAATGATGCTGCTCACACGCCTGCTTTTGCCGATTACACTGTGCGTCATGCTTCTCTTGGCGGTGCCCGTGGTCTATATCCCACCACGCACGGGGACCGGGAGCTGGCTTCCGGTCTATTGTCTCGGCGGCGGCTTCGTCTTCGTCGTGATTCAGGGCCTGTTCCAGGCATTGGGTGAAGCAGGCACGCTACCGGTCGCACTCGCGGCGCTCGCAGCTCCGCTTCTTGCGGGTCTTGCCGGTATCGCCGTCGTGCTGAGAATGGAGGAACGATGAGCCAGTCCGCGCCGCAATCCGCTTCGACGGCCCGACGCGCCCGCGCAGAACATCATGGCCGCACCCCGACACGGGTGCGCAATCCCTCCCTGCGTACCGGTCGCAGCTACGATCTGGGCAAGATGACGCTGCGCGATCTCTGGCTCGCCTATCTGACCTACCCGACGATCCTGCTCTACTTCGCGCTCATCCTCGGTTCGGCCGTCATGTGTCTGCGGACCCATCCGGCCCCATTTGCCGTGCTGGCACCGGTCGCCGCCGTCGTCGCGATCTATCCGATTGCCTGGTATGCGATCCATCGTTTCATCCTGCATGGACAATGGCTCTATCGCAGCCGCTGGACCGCAGCCCTGTGGAAGCGCATCCACTTCGACCATCATCAGGACCCGCATCTGCTCGACGTGCTGTTCGGATCGCCGATCAACACGATCCCGACAATCGCGCTCATCACGGCGCCCGTGGGTTACCTGATCGGCGGCGCTGCCGGCGCATGGGCAGGACTTGCCGCGGGGTTTGCGACAACCTGCGTCTACGAGTTCTTCCACTGTATCCAGCATCTTGCCTACAAGCCACGCTGGGGCTGGGTCGCGCGGATGAAGCAGCTTCATGTGCTGCATCATTTTCATGACGAGGACGGGAATTACGGGATTACCAACTACCTGCCCGATCGCCTGTTCGGCAGCTACTACGGTGCGGCCCGCGACCGGGGACGGAGCGCGTCCGTCTTCAACCTTGGTTACGATCTCACGATGGCCGGGCGTTTTCCCTGGGTGATGAAACTGACTGGCGCGCCGCCGCGTGACCGCCCCGCTGGCAGTCAGCCGCCGCGTTCGACACCGCCGGCCTGATCCATCATGGCGCTCGCTGCCCTCATACTCGCAGGCACGCGCGCCGGCGCAGACGATCCGATGGCACGCGCATATGGCGTGCGTCACAAAGCCCTCCTGCCTGTGAACGGACGGCCGATGCTGGCGCGCGTCGTCGATGCCCTGCGTGCCACGACCGGTATCGGCCGGATTGCGGTCAGCATCGAGACCCCAGCTCCGGTCGAAGCCCTGTTCGGCGAGGATATCGCGGTGCTGCCGGCGGCAGCCGGTCCGAGCCAGAGCATTGCCGAAGGCCTGGATGCCCTCGGTGCGCCCATGCTGATCACGACCGCCGATCATCCGCTGCTCCGCCCGGAATGGATCACGGCCTTCGTCGCGCGTGCCGCGATGCTGACCCCGTCCTGCGATTTCGCCATCGGCATTGCCACGCGCACGGTGATCGAGCGCGATGTTCCGGGAACGCGGCGAACCTACATCACCCTGCGCGACATGGTGTTCTCGGGCTGCAACCTGTTCCTCGCGCGCACGCCGCGCGCCGCCGCCGTCCTCGCGCTGTGGCAGCGAATCGAACATGCTCGCAAGCAGCCGCTGAAGATGGCTGCCCTGCTCGGGCCCGGCCTTCTGGCACGCGCGCTCACCCGCACACTGACCTCGGATGCCCTGTGCGCACGGATCACGCGGCTGACCGGCGCGCGTCCCGCCCTCATTCCGATCGACAATGGATGGGCAGCGGTCGATGTCGACAAACCGGCCGATCTTGCGCTCGTGACCCGGCATCTGGCAGATGCCGCCGCCATGTCCCGTTCCGCAGACAGCTTGTCCTCGACGTCCTGATCCCTTGAGAATCGCCTACATCATCAATTCCGTCGAAGGTGGCGGCGCAGCCCTGCCGGTTCCCGATGTCACGAGACTCATGCGCCGGCTTGGTCACGAGGTCCGGGTCTTTGCCCTGACCCGGCGTGACGGGCGCGCCATCGTCCCCATGGTCGCATCGGGCCTTGGCGTCGATGTACGCGAGGGCGGTGTGCGCGATCATGTATCGGCGTTGCGCTGGCTCCTGCGTGAACTCAGGGACTGGCAGCCGACCCTTCTCTGGACGTCCCTGTCCCGCGCGACACTTCTTGGCCAGATCGCCGGACAACGCCTGCATCTGCCGGTTGTCAGCTGGCAGCACTCCGCGCGCCTGAAGCCGGCAAATGCCTTCCTGTTGCGCGCACGGCGTCATCGCTCGTTGCTGTGGATCGCGGATTCATCATCCGTCGCGGCCCAGACGATCAAGACACTTCGCATTCCGGCGGACGACCTCGTGATCTGGCCGATCTTCCGTGCCGATCCCGCCACCCCGGTCGCCAGGCCGTGGCAGCCGGGCGAGCCGGTCCGCATCGGCACACTGGGACGACTGCATCCCGTCAAGGGCTTCGATGCGCTGATCGAGGCTGCGGCCCTCCTGCGCGAGACATCCGCCCTGCCGCCCCTGTCGTTCAGCATCGCGGGCGAAGGCGCGGAACGAGGACGGCTCGAGGCCTTGGCCCAAGCACGCGGTGTGGACGTCACGTTCACCGGCTACTGCGCAAACCCGCTCGACTATCTGCGGACACTGCATCTCTATGCCCAGCCGTCACACTGGGAGGGGCTTTGCCTCGCCGCCCATGAGGCCATGCTGTGCGGCTTGCCCGTCGTGGCGTCGAATGCCGGCGAGATCCCCTACACCGTGGAACCCGGCAAGACCGGCCTGATCGTGCCTCCAAAAAATCCGCGTGCCCTCGCCGGAGCCCTGCATACCCTGCTCAGTCAGCCCCAGAACCTTGCCGAGATGGGAGCGCGCGCCCGCACGCGGGTCCTCGCACGCTTCGGCGCCGAGGCTTTCGACCGGACCGGAAGCCGCATCATCGACCGCGTCGCAGCCCTCACCACCTGACAGGCGGCATAGCTCCTGAACGCCGCGCGACCGCCCGCCGCAGATCGAACCAATGGCGTCCGGGCCCGATACCCACGCGTTTCACATCGATCAGCGTAACATCGCCCGCGGCGGACAACGTGTGCAGACCATCGGTCAGCGGCCCCAGCGCGGACGGCGCCGCAAGGCGCGCACCGGTCCGTATCTCGACGCGCTCCCGGTCGATCGCGAGATGCAGAAGGCGCACGGCAGCGCCATAGGTTCCAACGCAATCCTGCACCGGCAGGATGATCGCGCCGCCTAGGGAGACTGGCTGTCCTCCCGGGCGGGCACCCGCACGGTCGCACAGCAACGGATTGGCTGGATGTTCGGTCCACGGCCCTGTCAGATTCTCGGCCCAGGCAGCGCAGAGCGTGCCTTGCCGCGACGCTTTCGTGCCCCCGGGCGGCGTGTAGAACATCCACCAGAGTCCATCGTGAAAGATCGGCGACGCGTCGATCGCAGCAATGGGGAACGAAAACTCTTCACACGGAGCCCACGAATCGAGCGAGCCTTGCGCCCGATACAACGAGAGCCGTCCTGACTTGCTGGCCTCGGGCAGGAGATACGCCTCGCCATCCGCTTCGATCGGCACGGGATAAGACAGATGGGTCGCCGTGCGCAGCACGACACGTTGCTCGACCGGCCAGAAATCGCGGTTCAGCTTCAGCCGGACAATAACTCCGTGCCTGTCGCGATAATCATAAGCCTCGGCAAACACATGAAGGGCACCGTCGCGCCACAGTCCGAACGGATCAGCCAGGAACCGCATCGCTCCGACCTCCGGCAGGGCTGTGACCGGGAACCCCTCAAGCGTGCCTGCGGAAACGATGTCGGCAAACGGCGCATCCACGACGGCACAACGCCAGTGATCGGTGCGAAAGAACGGCACATCGCCTCCATCGAAGAGTTCGGCTGCAGCGGTAGCGCGTGTGCATCGCTTTTGCCACAATAGGTGCATGTCGCTCGCCCCCGTGCTCCTGCCGGAAAACCAGCTCGCGATCCGGCGCGCCTGCCTGGCCCTGTGCCGACAGCATGACTGGGCACCGCTCAACGAGTTCACGCTCCCGTCGGGCCGCCGCTGCGACATCATGGCGCTGGCGGCGGACGGAAGCTTCATCTGCATCGAGGTGAAATCCGGTCCGCGGGACTACCTGACGGACCGTAAATGGCCGGAATACCGGGACTGGTCCGATCGGCTGTTCATCGCGATCGACGAACGCTTTCCGCAGACCCTCCTGCCGGACGACCTCGGCATCATCGTCGCCGCAACCGGCATGGTCGCCCCCGCTTCCGGCTACGTTGCCGAATGCGCGATCATCCGCACGACACCGGATCATCGCCTGCCGCCCGCGCGCCGGCGGGCCCTGCAGCAGCGTTTTGCCCGCGATGCAGCACTCCGCCTCGCGGCGCTCGAGGATCCTGCGGTCACGGCTTCCCTGCGCGCCGCGCGTCGGGCCGACTGACGCAGCCATGACGCATTCCACCAAACCACAGGCCAGAATCCTGGTCAGTGCCTGCCTCCTCGGCCGTCCGGTCCGCTACAACGGATCGGCAAAAACCCTTGCCCATGATCTGCTGGCGCGCTGGCAGACAGAGGAGCGTATCGTGCCGACATGCCCCGAACTGGAAGCCGGCTTTTCCACGCCGCGTCCGCCTGCCGAAATCCAGAACGCCCAGTCCGGCGACGACGTACTGTCCGGACAGGCCCATGTCGTCGAAGACACCGGTCGCAATGTCACCGCGCTTTACGAACGGGGCGCACGCAGCGCCTTGGCGACCGCACTGCAGCATGGGTGCCGATTTGCGCTGCTGACGGACGGCAGCCCGTCCTGCGGCAGCCGCTTCATTTATGACGGCGCGTTCGCAGGTCGACGTCACCACGGCCAGGGCGTCACGGCCGCCTTGCTTCGTCAGCACGGGATTGCGGTTTTCGCCGAAAGCGAAATCGAGCGTCTGCGAGACCTCCTGCCCTGACCCGACCACCCGGGCCGAATTGACGCCAGACGGCCCGCGATGCTGGATGGCATCCGATCGTCCCTTTCCTTGCCTCACGGAGCACACCCGCATGCCTCAGCCCGCCGTGTCAGCCACCATCGAAATCGATCGCAGGCTCGCCGCTGCCCGCAGCGTGGTGCACGATGCCGCCGGTCTCGCCATGGCCATGAGGCCGCCGCCGGGCGGCCCGACGGGAACGCAGAAAGGCATGCAGGATTATCTGACCGAGGCTGATGGTGCGGTCGAACGCCTGATTTCCGAACGAATCGGTACCCTGTTTCCCGATGACGGCTTCATGGGGGAAGAAGGCGGCCGGGCGCGGTCGGGTGCGCTGACATGGGTGGTCGATCCGATCGACGGCACATCGAACTATGCGCGCGGGCGGGATCGCTGGTGCGTATCGCTAGGGCTCATGGACGGCGACGTGCCGGTCGCAGGCGTGATCGCGGCCCCGGCGCTGCAGGAAACCTACGTCGCCCGCAAGGGTGCGGGCGCGACCCTGAACGGCAAGCCCCTGCGCGCCTCGCCCGTATCGGACACGAAGACGTCCATGATCGAGATGGGCTGGAGCGGACGCGTGCCGCGCGAGACCTTCATCAGCAAGATGGACGCGATCATGAGGCTCGGTGCCATGCCGCGTTCCGGGGGCTCCGGCGCGCTCGCCATCGCGGATGTCGCCAGCGGCCGTCTCGATGGTTATCTCGAGATCGTCATCAACCTGTGGGATGTGGCCGCGGCCCTTGTGCTGCTCGAGGAAGCCGGAGGCCGCGCATCGCCGTTCCTTCGGGACGGTGGACTGACCGGGGGTGCCACGCTCCTCGTGGCCGCACCCGGAATTGCGGATGCCCTGTCGGATGCGGTCGGCGTACCGTTGTCCTGAAACCACGCTCCGGTCACAATCCGGCGCAATCGTTGCACGATCATTGATGACCTCATCCAGACAGGACTTCTCCATGTCCACACGTTTCCGGTTCACCCCCATCCTGCTTGCAGCCCCATTGGCGCTTGCGGCACCCATGGCGCAGGCAGCCCACGGCACCCAGCAGGCGCTCGTCGACCGGGCGACCCTGACGGTCCAGGACATGTTCCAGTCGGCGAACGCCAACAGTCGCGCACAGCGCTATCTCGCAAGGGCGCGCGCCGTCATGGTCTGCCCTTCGATCTTCCGCATGTCGATCGGCATCGGCGGTTCCGGCGGCGGCTGCGTGCTGGTCTCGCGCGACGCACGCGGCTCGTGGTCGGATCCTGCGTTCTATACGCTCTCCTCGGGCTCGATCGGCGTTCAGCTCGGCATGGACGATTCGGAGATGATCCTGTTCGTCATGAGCGCCCGCGGCCTGCAGGCCCTGCTCGACAGCCAGTTCAAGTTCAATGCCGGCGCGGGCGCCTCCTTTGCGACGCTTGGAACCGGCATCGAGGACAGCACGGCCGGTGTTTCGAACACGGACATCCTTGCGCTGCAGAAATCGCGCGGCCTGTTCGCAGGCGCGGCCCTGGGCGGCTCCAAGCTGACGGTCAACAGCGGCGCCAATCGCAGCTACTATAACCAGTCGGTCGGGCCGGAAGACATCGTCGTCACCATGCGCGTGAACAATCCCGGCGCGGACCCGCTCCGCCGCATCCTCAGTCAGGTCACGCCTGCTCCGACGACACCCGTTCCCCCGTCAGGGCCAATGACAAGCCCCACGACGCCCGCCGCAGGGACAAGCACCAGTCCCTATCCTACGAATTACGACAGCAGCCGCGCCTATGGCACGCGGGTTCCCGGCGTGCAAAGCCAGTCGCTTCCGCCGACGCACTGATCGATACGCCAAGACCGGCTCTGGTCACCCCTGGCGGGCAAAAATTGTCCTGCGCAGCGTCGCGCCGGCCGGTGCGGCGCTAGCGGTGCGCCAAATGGGTCGCAGCAGCGGCCATCCCGAAGACGAGACAGGCGACGCTGGCATACAGCAGAGCCGTCGTGATCCGGTCCTGCGATCGCTTGCGCATCAGAGCCTGACGCAGAGTCCTGTTGGTCGCGACCATTGCCTGGCAGGCGTGCAGTCGGGCTTTCCAAGGATCATGGCTCGCATCTTCCGCAATCGAAAGCGCGGCCTGATCGGGTTCATAGAAATCAGCTGATTTCAGCTTGATCTGTGTCAGGCCGAGAACTGTCCAGATCGCGCCGGCGGCCAGAAAAAACAGGTAGAAGAACAGCAGAACGGCCGGGAAGAAGAACGTGGCGACCGCCATGTCGCGCACATACAGATAAATGAAACGGGCGGCCTCATCGATCTTGAGCGACAACCCGCCTATGACTGCAATGAACACGCTGGATGACGCTGTGGACGACATGCCGGCGGTCATCATCTTCCGCTCTTCCAGCGCAGCCTGTTCGGCGAACTTTATCGTCTCTTCCCGGAGCGCCCGATCCCCGCATTCTTCAGCCACGGCGTCGGCCTGATCGACCATGAGCCCCTTTTCCCGTCGCCGCGACACTGCGCGTCTGTAATCCCGGCCGCCTACTTGCCGCCTTGCCTGCGGAGCGCGACGTTGCGGTTGTGGGCATCAAGCGTCGTCGCAAAGCTCGTGGCGCCCGAGCCATTGGCCACGAAATATTCCGCATCGCTCCGGGCCGGATGAGCCGCGGCTTCAAGGGACGCAAGCCCGGGCGAACAGATGGGCCCCGGCGGTAATCCTTCGACCGTATAGGTATTGTACGGCGATACGAACGAAAGGTCCGCGTGGGTCAGGGCCGCGCGCCCTCCGGCGTCGTCAGCCAACGTGCCGCCTGTCTGCGCTCCATGAGTGACCGCATAAATCACCGTCGGGTCGGACTGAAGCCGCATGTGGTCGCGCAACCGGTTGAGAAATACGCGTGCAACCAGTGGCCGCTCCGCCGCCGTCGCCGTTTCACGCTCCACCATGGAGGCGAGCGTCAACAAGGCCTGCGGATCGGGCACAGACGGATCAGGTTCCCGCTCCGCCCAGACCTTGGCGAGCGCCACCGTCATCATGCCTTGCAGCCTTGCGACCAGCTTCGCCCGTGATGTGCCGTATTCGTAGGAAATCGTCTGCGGCAGCACACTGCCTTCCGCAATTGCCGGCACATCGCCCGCAAGAAACGGTGCAGCACGCAGCAATGACGCGATCTGCATCGCCGTCAGCCCCTCTGGAACGGTCAGAGGATGCTGCACCGGATGGGCATGTCGTAGAATGGAGAGAGTCTCGCGCAGGGACGCGTGAGCCGGAAAAGCGAACTCGGCCGCATGGAGCGCACCGTCGCCTCGTGTCAGGCGAGCTGCCACCTGAAACGCAAGACGTCCCCAACGTCCCGGCTGCACCACGCCTCCGCGCTGGAGCGACGCGGCAACCACGGCGCTGTCGCCGTGATGAACCAGAACGTCACGCGTGGCAGGCAGGGGGCCCGGTGCATCGTAAAGATATCGCGCGCCGAGCCACGCGCCACCTGCCCCCAGCAACACGCAGAGTAAAACCGCAAGCGCACGCATCGAAAAAACCGACTTAAGGCGCGCCGCGCACGATCAGGCAGGCATTCGTGCCGCCGAAGCCGAAGCTGTTGGACAGCGCCATGCGGATCGGACGACGCTGCGCCTCATGCGCCACGCGATCGATCCGGCTCTCACGCGCGGGATTGTCCAGGTTGAGCGTCGGCGGTGCCACATTGTCGCGGATCGCCAGCATCGAGAAGATGGCTTCCACAGCACCGGCGGCACCCAGCAGATGGCCGATCGCCGACTTGGTGGAAGACATCGCGATCTTCGATCCGTGGTCGCCGAACAGACGCTCGACCGCGTCGAGTTCCAGATCATCCGCCATCGTCGATGTGCCGTGCGCATTCACATAGTCGATGTCGGAAACATCGACGCCGCCGTCACGGAGCGCGTTCTTCATCGCGCGGAACGCACCCTCATGTCCCTCGGCAGGTGCCGTGATGTGGTGCGCGTCGCCCGACATGCCATAGCCTACGATTTCGCCGTAGATCTTGGCGCCACGCCGCTTCGCATGCTCGTATTCCTCGAGCACGACGACGCCCGCGCCTTCACCCATGACGAACCCGTCGCGATCGCGATCCCAAGGGCGGGATGCCCGCTCCGGCGTCGCGTTGAATTCGGTCGACAGCGCGCGCGCTGCACAGAACCCACCGATTCCCAGCTCGCAGACGGCCGCTTCCGCACCGCCGGCCACCATGACATTGGCGTCGCCAAGCGCGATCAGCCGCGCGGCATCGCCGATGGCATGCACGCCCGTGGCACACGCCGTGACCGCCGAATGGTTCGGCCCCTTGAAGCCGTATCTGATCGAAACATGGCCCGAAATCAGATTGATCAGGGCGGAGGGAATGAAGAAGGGCGAGAGCCTGCGCGCACGACCGGATGATACGGTCAGCGACGCTTCATAGATCGTCTGGAGTCCGCCGATACCCGATCCGATCATCACGCCGGTCGCGCAACGGTCTTCCTCGGTTTCCGGCACCCAGCCCGAATCCGTTACCGCCTGGATCGCCGCAACCATGCCAAGATGGATAAAGCGATCCATCTTCTTCTGGTCCTTGACCGGGACCCACTCGGCGAGCGTGAGCTTGCCTTCGTCAGTCGGACCTTCCGGCACTTCGCCGGCCACCTGCGCAGGCAGATCGCTCGCATCGAAGCACTTGATGGACCCGATGCCACTCTGGCCCGCGATCAGCCGCGACCATGTGGTGTCCACGCCGACGCCCAGCGGACTGACCATTCCAAGTCCGGTGACGACAACCCGTCGCGGAGTTGCACCCGCCAAGGCTCCGATCATGCGCTCAACCCCGCTCCTGTCGAACTGTAGAGGGACGCCCGAAGCAGAGGCGTCCGAAAGGGCGCGGCCGTCACATGACGCCGCGCGCCCGGAGCGCGACGGCGCCGCACTCCTGAAGCCTGGAAGATCAGGCCGCCTTCTGCTTCTCGATGTAGTCGATCGCATCCTTGACGGTCGAGATCTTCTCGGCCGCGTCCTCGGGGATCTCGACGCTGAACGCCTCTTCGAACGCCATGACCAGCTCGACCGTATCGAGGCTGTCGGCACCCAGATCGTCGATGAAGGACGCGTCCGGCGTTACCTTGCTTTCCTCGACGCCGAGGTGCTCGACCACGATCTTCTTAACCTTATCGGCGATTTCGCTCATCTGTCTTCGCTTCCTGTGTGCCCAAACTTGTTGCGGGCGGTTCGAAACTCACTCGTCCTCGACTCTGGCGTCCCTGGACCCGGTCGCACGCACATTCCGCATCACTGATGCGAAATACGGCCGACGGGCGAGATGTTCCAGCCCGCACGCCGGACGAAGCTGCGGGCGATTAGCACGGTTTTATGACGACCGCCAAGCACCGGCTCGCTTGTCGTGCAAACCGTTGCCTTCCGGCCACAACGGGCGACAGGTGCGCCCGTCGGTTCAGCTCATTGCCATGCCACCGTTCACGTGCAGGGTCGCCCCGGTCACCCACGCCGCAGCGTCGGATGCAAGATAGACCACGGCGCCCGCGATGTCCTCAGGCGTTCCCATCCGGCCCAGTGGAATGGAGCCCAGCAGCTTCTCGCGCTGCGCATCCGCCAGAACGTCCGTCATGGCCGTCTGTACGAACCCCGGCGCCACGACGTTGACCGTGACCCCGCGCGATCCCGCTTCCTGTGCCAGAGACTTGCTCATGCCGATCATCCCGGCCTTCGCCGCGGCGTAGTTCGCCTGCCCTGCGTTGCCCGTGACACCGACGATGGACGCGATGCTCACGATACGCCCGCTGCGGCGACGCAGCATGCCCTTGAGCGCCGCGCGGCAAAGCCGGAAAGGCGATGCCAGATCGACCGACATGACCTCGTCCCAGTCCGCGTCCTTCATGCGGATCGCGAGCGTGTCGCGTGTCAGCCCGGCATTGTTGACCAGGATGTCGATCGGCTTGCCTGCGGCGGCTTCGGCCTCGCCGACCAGTGCATCGGCCGCCGACGGGTCCGAAAGATCGGCAACGCACACGCTCGCACGCTCGCCCAGCTCGGCCGCCAGCGCCTCGAGCTTGTCCGCACCGCGCCCGGACAGCACGACATGCGCGCCCTGCCCATGCAACGCGCGGGCGATCGCAGCCCCGATCCCGCCTGACGCTCCGGTCACCAGAGCG
Organism: Tanticharoenia sakaeratensis NBRC 103193; assembly: GCF_000963885.1. Classification (GTDB taxonomy): domain Bacteria; phylum Pseudomonadota; class Alphaproteobacteria; order Acetobacterales; family Acetobacteraceae; genus Tanticharoenia; species Tanticharoenia sakaeratensis. Next base: position 330,307 of record NZ_BALE01000010.1, on the reverse strand, counting down.
ACCTTGCCTTCCATTGAAAACATCAATTTCCTCCCTCAGAACGTCTTGAGCAGCGCTTCGATCTCATCCGGCGTCCCGGCAGACGCCGTCGCAAGAGAGCTGTCGATCCGGCGCACCAGTCCCGCGAGCACACGGCCCGCGCCGAGTTCGACCACGGACGTCACGCCCATGCCCGCCATGGCCATGACGCTTTCGCGCCACCGCACCGACCCCGTCACCTGGCGGACCAGAAGGTCGCGGATCTCGGCCGGCGTCCGCATCTTCGCGGCCGTGACGTTCGCCACCACGGGCACGACGGGCTCCGCAATGTTCGCGCGCTCCAGCGCCTCGCCCATGGCATCGGCCGCGGGCTTCATCAGCGAACAATGGAAAGGCGCCGAAACCGGCAGCAACACGGCCCGCTTGACCCCCCGCTCCTTGGCGATTGCGATCGCCCGCTCGACTGCGCCGATGGCACCTGACACGACGATCTGACCGCCGCCATTGTCGTTCGCAAGTTCGATGACCTCGCGGGCAGGTTCGGCGCCGTCGTCAACCGGCACGACCGCCGCCGCCTCGCAGATCGCGCGCGCCTGATCGGGATCGACGCCGATCAGCGCCGCCATGCCGCCGATGCCCTCGGGTACGGCCCGCTGCATGGCCTGCCCCCGCAGACGCAGCAACCGCGCCGTCTCGGCCAGCCCGAAAGCACCGGTCGCCGCAAGAGCCGAATACTCGCCAAGCGAGTGACCGGCGACCAACGCCGCCTTGTCGGCAAGCCGGAACCCACCTTCATGCTCCAGCGCGCGCAGCGTCGCGATCGAAACGGCCATCAGCGCCGGCTGCGCATTCTCGGTCCGGGTCAGTTCCGCGGCGTCGCCCGTGAACATCAACGTCGAGAGGTGCTGCCCCAGCGCGTCGTCCACCTCCTGGAACACCGCGCGCGCGGCAGGAAAGGCATCATGAAGCGCCTGCCCCATGCCCACCGCCTGACTGCCCTGCCCGGGAAACACAAATGCATGAACCGCCGTCATACCGCCTGCCTGTCGCTTGTTGTCATCGGAAAAGAAATCAGGCGCGTGATGGCCAGCGGCAGCGTACATGTCAATTCGGATACGCCCGTGACAGCAGAACGGGCACGCGACCCGGTCGCCAACCGAATTCATGCGCCCTTCCAGACACGGCACGAATGCAGATGCGCCAAGCCGGAATGAGGCCGCGATTTCATGAAGCAACTGCGCGCGGGCTGTATTCGTGACATCGTGGGTGACCGCGCGCTTTTGCGGCCCTGCATCCCGCATCGTTACCGCCATGCCGGGTCAGTGAAACACGTTCGAAACGGCTTGCAGCATGACGAACTGGCTACCCGGCAGAACGGTTCAGCGGCCCTTGTGACTTCGGACACGCAAAGTACGCGTGCGCTGTGCCGACTTCAAAAGCCTAAATCCTGCGCTGCCCCCACTCCGGCAGGCACCGCCCGACATGTCGCGCGGCTGCTACTGCATCACGCCACTTGCACGAGGGTTCGGCGGGCCGTGTGCCGGTTTCGGGCGATCTCTCTTCGCTTGCGTGGTCTGCCATGCGGGTTACGGGACACAGACGCTCATGACCCGAGCCGCACCACGCGACACGCTGGATCAGCCGTCGATCTTCTGGAGCACGATCATCGCCTGCGGCAGGCGCACGGGGTTGTCCAGGAACTCGACCAGCCGGAACAGATGCCCCCATTGCTTCGTGACATAGCCGCGCGGGATGATCGCCTCGCCATAGTGGGATTGCGGATGCGGCGGCCGAACGGAAGCCGCATGGAGAAAGAGCCCGGCCTCGTAGCGGGAATTGGCAGCGGCCTCGTCGGTGAAGCTGTCGGCACACGCTTCATACCAACCGTGTTCCAGCTTCATGCCCGCAGCCCGTCGGGCCCGCATCTCGGCACAGAACGAGATGAACCGGCGGCTCTGCGTCGTGAGCATCACGAGCCCGCCCGGACGGAGCAGCCGATGGAATTCGCGGATCCAGTGGTTGGCTAGGAATTCATCGAAATGGGAGAAGACCGACCATGACGTGACCAGGTCAAAGGCGCCGTCACCGATGATCAGCGGCGGCACCAGTTCACAGCTGAGGAAATTCAACGCCGGATTGCAGCGTCGCGCCTCGATGAGGAACCGTGACGTCGAATCGACCCCGAACAGACGCTCCGGCCGCACGTCCTTCATGAACAGTCGCGTCATCCGGCCCCATCCACAGCCGAAATCCAGCAGCCCATGATGCGGCATCAGCGGCCGCCCGGCATAGGCACAGTAGGATTTGATCTCGCGATAGAACGCATGCGCCTCATGCAGCGATACCTCGCCGCTATGGCCGTGGATTTCCCGCTGCAGCTCGTCGTCCGGGAAAACGGGCATCTGCGCGCCTTCGATTTCCGGGACGCGCAGCGATGAAACGAGAACGTTCAGCCAGTCCTCGTCGCTGCAACCGCGAAATGTTTCAAAGACCGCAGATGCGCCCGGAGCCTGGTACATCGAAAACCCTTATCTGCGCATCAGCCGCGCAATCACACGGTGCGCTGACGCCAGCGCACCGTCCCATATGATTGCCGGAACCTCGCGTGCCCGCCAATACCACCTGCGTGCACGCGAAATGGCGCGCGTATCGCCGACCGGCGGCACAGGCAGGGCCCGCCACCCCATGATCCGCATGAGAACGACACAGCGCGGCATGTGAAACGCACTGGTGATGACGCCGACGCACCCGCGATAGCCGCGGGCACGGAGAATTCGAGAACAGAAGAGTGCGGAATCGAGCGTATCGGCGGCCATCGGCTCCTGCCAGATGCGGTGGGGCGCAATCCCGGCATCCCTCAGAAGATCCGCCATCATCAAGGCCTCCGGAAGGCCGTCGCGTCGCCCCTTGGCAAATCCGCCGCTCAGCAGCGCCACCGCATCGGGCTGCGCATGCAGCACCGCCGCAGTCGTTTTGATCCGATCGCGCATGGCCCGGCTCGGGCCACCCGTTGGATCAGGCGCCGCCCCAAAGACGACATAGATGTCCGGCGAGCAACTCGAACGCGCCATCAGCGCGGCAGGAGCCGTCCACGCTGCCACGCTTCGGCAGCATCTTCAGGGTCCATGTCATCGACCGTGATCGCATGGTCGAGCGCGCTCATGACCTTGTTGCCGAGCATCATCTCGTCCAGCTCATCCAGCAGATCGGGTTCGCACTCGCGCGCGGCTTCCGGGCCGAGAATCATCCGCGCTTCCATCTCGCCGCCGAGCGCACCCGCAGGATCCTCGAGAACGGAAAACCCGGCGTCGTGGAAGATCGCATGCGGCTGCTCGACCGCTACGATCGCGCGCTCGCCCTGGGCCACGGCATGACGTACGCGATCATGCAGCGCGTCGGGCTCGCACAGTTCGACCGATGCCCGGCAGCCACCGACTGCGTCCGTTCCCAGCAGAGCGGACAGACGCTCCTCCAAGTCCGGCGTGGTGATGATCCGCGCGACGTCCAGCGTGCCCGCATGGGACAGCAGCGCCTGTCCGGCCGGCAGGGCGCCGGTGAACGCCCAGACATAGGATGGACGATACAGCCCCCCGATCACCCGCGCGCCCGATCCGGCCAGGCCGAGGTCACGCGGCATCCATGCGGAGACCAGAAGATCCACACGCCCCGCCGCCAGTGCGGCCGCGCGCTCGTCACGATCCAGGTCGAGGAACGCGACCTCGACCTCGTGGGCCTCCAGAACCCGCGCGACGGCCGAGGCGCAACCGGCATCACAGCCGGTGCGCAAATGGCCGATCGTCATTTCCGTCATGATGCTCACCAGATTTTTACGCGTTCGCTCGGCGGCAGATACAGAGCCTGCCCCGGCTGCACGCCGAACGCGTCATACCATGCATCGATATTGTGCATCGGCAGGTTCACGCGCGCCTTCGGGGGCGAATGCGGATCGACCGTCACGCGTGCGCGCTCCGCATCGGGACGCAGCTTCTGCCGCCAGACCTGCGCCCATGCCAGGAACACCCGCTGATCGCCCGTCAGACCGTCGATCACAGGCGCCGGCTTGCCGTGCAGGGACGCATGATATGCATCCAGTCCGAGCGTCAGACCGCCGAGATCGGCGATGTTCTCGCCCATCGTCAGCTTCGGGTTCAGATGAACGCCCTGCACGGTGAACGCGCCATACTGCGCGCCGAACCGGTCGGCGAGCGCCGTGAACTTCTTCTCGTCCGCCTTGGTCCACCAGTCGTGCAGACGTCCGTGCTCGTCATACTGGCGGCCCTGATCGTCGAAAGAATGGGTCATTTCATGACCGATCACACCGCCGATCGCACCATAATTGACCGCCGGATCCGCCTTTGGGTCGAAGAAGGGCGGCTGCAGGATGGCTGCCGGAAACACGACCTCCACGAAGTTCGGCAGATTCTCGGCATTGACCGTCTGCGGCGTCATGTCGAACCACATGCTGCGGTCGACCCTGTGGCCCAGCTGATGCAGCCAGAAGGCCCACTCGTAACCCATCGCGCGCTCGGCGTTGCCGTACGCATCGCCCGGGACGATCTTCAGGCCGCTATAGTCGCGCCATGTCTTCGGATAGCCGACCTCGATCTCGAAATTGTCGATCTTGCGCAGCGCCATGGCGCGCGTTGCGGGCTCCATCCAGGCGTTGTGCTGCAGCCGGACCTTGAACGCGGCCTTCACCTCGGCAACGAGCTTGGTAATCTCAGCCTTGGAGGACGCCGGGAAATAGCGCTCCGAGTAAGCCTGCCCGATTGCCCAGCCCAGTGCCTCGTTCGAGACGCGCACAGCGCGCTTCCAGCGCTCCTGCTGCATCGGCTGGCCGGACAGGACATGCCCGTTGAATTCGAACGACGCATCGGTGAACGGCTGCGACAGATAGGTCGCCGCATTATCGGCGAGATGGAAGGCAAGCCACGCGCGGACCGTCGCCATGTCCGTCGTCTGCAGAAGCTTCGCCTCCGCACTGATCGCGGATGGCTGCCCCACGACCAGAACGCGCTTTTCAAGTCCGCTCGCCGGGATGCCTGCCGTGGTCAGCAGACCAGTCCAGTCGATTCCCGGCGCTGCCTTCTGCAACTGCGCCACCGTCATGGGATTGTAGGCCTTCACCGGATCGCGCATCGCATCGCGCGCCCAGTGTGCCTGCGCGATCTGCGTCTCGAACGCCACGATCCTGGCCGCCTGCGCATCGGCATCCGGCCAGCTCAGCAGGCCAAGCATCTTGGCGATATAGGCCTGATAGGCCGTCTTCTTCTCGGCAAAGCCGGGCTTCAGATAGTAGTCGCGGTCAGGCATGCCGAGACCGCCCTGGCCAAGACTGATCGAGAACTTCGTCGGATCGCGGTCGTCCGGCTGAATGCCGATGCCGAACGGTGTGAACTGAAACGAGGCCTGAGCCTGACCGAACAGATGCGAGAGGCTGGCTGCGTCGTGCACACCGCGCACGGCATTGAGATCCGCCTCGAGCGGCTTCGTCCCCAGACCGTCCACCGTCTTCTGGTCGAGGAAGGTTGCGTAATACACGCCGAGCTTCTCGTCCGTCGTCTTCGGATCGGCTGACGGATGAGCGCCAAGGTCGGCCAGAAGCGTCCGCACCTGTGCGCGGGCGTTCTCCATGAGGATCACGAACGGACCGAAGGACGTGAGGTCCGGCGGGATCACGAGATCCTTCAGATACGTGCCGTTGCCGTATTCGAAGAAGTCGTCTCCGGGCTTGACCGCCGTGTCCATCGCCGCGGTGTTCAGGCCGAAATGCCCATATCCCCGCAGCGCAGGCGGGAGCGAATCGATGCCGCTCGGACCGCCGGGCTGCGCCGGTGCCGTCGCAGGCGTACCGGGCGCGGCCCATGCCGGTGTCAGTGAAAGGGCACTGCCTGCCGCGAGCATGGCGCCCAAGAAGCGGGATCGGGAAAGAATGCGGGACAAACAGTTACGTCCTTTGAGGCAGGGGCACTTGGCCAGTCTTCAACTGGCGGACACCATGCCACGCTGGTTTCCCGCACCGTGAGGCAGCGCCGGTTAAAACAATGTTCACCCGCCGTCACGTCCGCGCGAGCGAACCGTCCCGCAACGTGGAAACGATACGCTCAGGACCGACGGCGATGATGAGGCGCGGGCGTGGGATGTGCCGTATCCACCAGCGTCACCGGATAATCGAACACAACGACCCCAGCCAGATAGGGTGCGGCAAACTGCTTGAAGGCCTCGTGTGCGGGATCGAAGTAGGCCGGATCGGTCACGACGGGCCGCCCCACATAGAAATTGCGGTCGCCTTCGGACTTGAACGTCACGAGGAACGCCTGCTGCAGTCCGGCGTCGTTGCCCTCTCCGCTGTCCTGCACACCCGTCTCGATCGACTGCACGAACCGGCTGCCGTCCGGACGGCGCGAATCCTGCACGAGGTGAAGGAAACGCGCGGTAACTTCGGCACGCTGTGCGTCCGTCGTGGCCGGCTTGTAGCGGAACATGACCATGTGACGGATCACACCGGGATGAAAATCCGGTGCGGTGAACGCCGCAGGCCCGACCTGCGCCTCAAGCTGCCGCGCGCCTGTCATCATCGGATCGGCGGGCAGGCTGCCCGGCGCGCCATAGCTGGACGCAATCGGCACCTGCCACGGAGCCGCGTGGGCCACGGACGTAACGCCTGCCGCACAACCGCTCACGACCCCCGCTGCCAGCAATGCGCCGCGGATCATTCCTCGTTCCATCATCCCCTCCCCGACCTCAATTTTTACCGCCTTGCACACTCAACTCGCGGACCATAACGCGACGACAGCTGACGCGATGCATTCACGCGGCGCAGTCCGGTCATGGTTTGCCACAAGACAGGCTGCATACGGCAGCGCCTTACGTTTTTTCACGATCCGCCACACGGGCGGCGTCGATTGTATGGCGTAATGAACGGATGCGATACAGACCGTTGCCCGCTCTCTGCCTGCTGCTCACCGGATTCTCTCTGATCGGCTGCGCAAGCCGGGCACCGGCGGACATGGCCGATGGCGATGACGCCCGGAACGACAGCCGCCCCTCCGATACGAACGGCAGTGGCTCGTCCCATGGCGGCGGCCCGGGCGGATCGCTTTGGTCGGAACTGGCACGGACGGCGCTGCAGACGGGAATGGGCTTCATTCACCACTGACGCGGCGGGGCGCACAATCCGCTAGGCGGCAACCTGCTTGAGAAAGCGGCGCCTGCGCGCCTGCATCATACGATAGACGCCTTTTGACGCCAGGGCCCGCACACGTCCGTGCGGGTTGAAGCCGATCGTCTTGAAGATCATGCTCGTCACGCGATCGATATGGCGCGGCTGATAGAACCCGATGGCACGCGACATGTAGGCCGCGATGCACCGTCCATGATCGTAGGGCGTGTCGGCAGGCTCGTTCGTCGTGTGATAGGCGGATGCGAGTTCATCATCCTCGCTCTCGGTCACACGGCCGAGCGCGATCCGGGCGCGGGCGATCACGCCAAGCTTCTCGCGCCGCAGATAGCGATGCATGTGATCGTAGAACAGCTTGAAATGGCGATATTCATCCGCTGCGATCTGCTTGCAGATGGCCTTCAGGACCGGTTCGTTCGTCGCATCGGCCAGCGCCGTATAGAAGGACGATGTGCCGGTCTCGACCATGCAGCGCGCAATCAGCTCGCCCGTGCGTGAGCCCCGGATCGATGCATCCACGTCCAGTTCGAGCTTGTAGCTGTCGCGATAGCGCGCAAACGCCGCCGGGTAGTCCCATGCCGGGTCGGCCAGCATCGCCCAGCGCCCGAGCGCATCGCCGTGCTGGACTTCCTCGATCGCCCAGTTGTCGGCGGCCTGGGCGAAGTCGGGGTCGCCTGCGAAGACGTTGGCCAGATAGACCGCATAGTCCTTGCCGTTGCGCTCCACGACGGACGCCGCCTTGACCAGCGGCACGATCTCCGGATCCACCCGCGAGGGATCGAAGGCCGCCCAGTCCATCTGATCAATATGCCAGTGCTTCATCGTAACCCGTGTCTGTTCAGCATCCGCTGCATGACGAATCCATGACATCTAGCATCGGCAGCCGCCACATGACAGGCGTGCCGTTTTCGTGCCACAGCAACCGTCTTCAACGACAGCTTGCAGATGACAGGAGAAGGTTGCCCTCATGGACATGCCCGCACGAACCGTCGGCGCGATCCGGCATGACTGGACACGCGACGAAGTTCAGGCCCTGCTGAACCTCCCCTTCCCCGACCTGCTGTATCAGGCGCAGACCGCGCATCGCATGCATTTCGATCCGACGAAGATGCAGCTGTCGACGCTGCTGTCGATCAAGACCGGCGGCTGCCCGGAAGATTGCGCCTATTGCCCGCAGAGCGCGCGCCATGAGGATGGCGTGAAGGCCGAGCGCCTGATGGCGGTCGAGCGCGTGCTGGCGGATGCGAAGCGAGCACGGGACGCGGGGGCGGGGCGTTTCTGCATGGGGGCTGCCTGGCGCTCGCCGAAGCAGCACGACCTCGATACGGTCTGCGCCATGGTCGAAGGCGTCAAGGCGCTTGGGCTCGAGACCTGCGTGACGCTCGGAATGCTCGACGCCGCCCAGTCGCGGCAGCTCCGCGATGCCGGCCTCGACTACTACAACCACAACCTCGACACGTCCGAGGAATTCTACGGCGAGATCATCACGACCCGCACATACCAGGACCGGCTCGATACGCTGGCAAACGTCCGGGATGCCGGCATCAACGTGTGCTGCGGCGGGATCGTCGGCATGGGCGAGGACGAAGCCGACCGCGCAGGCCTGATCGCGACGCTCGCGAGCCTTCCACAGCACCCGGAAAGCGTTCCGATCAACCTCCTCGTCCGCGTCGAGGGCACGCCGCTCGCAGCCGCCGAAGCCGTCGATCCGATCACCTTCGTTCGCGTGATCGCGGCGGCCCGCATCACCATGCCGGCAAGCCATGTCCGCCTTGCCGCCGGCCGCGAAGCCATGAGCGACGAAGCCCACGCGCTTTGCTTCCTGGCCGGCGCGAACTCCATCTTCTGCGGCGAGAAGCTGCTGACGACTCCCAATCCCGCAGAGCACCGCGACCGCGCCCTGCTCTCGCGCCTCGGCATGACGCCGATGAGCGTTGCCTGAACGGCACGCCCCGCGGCCTTGCGTCCAGCCGAGGCCGGCTGGACGCAAGGCCGCGAAGAATGTTTTGCTGAACCGGGGACCGCGCTTGCGTGTTCTGACTGCCGATCATCGGAATTTCGAGGACCCAATCGACCCATGGCCCATATCAGCCCCCTGGCCGGCAAGACGCTCGATCCTTCGCAGCGCGCGGACATCCCGGCCCTGATCGCCGCCTATTACGACCGCAAGCCGGATGCCTCGGTCGCAACGCAGCGCGTCTCCTTCGGCACGTCGGGCCATCGTGGCTCGCCGCTGCACACCAGTTTCAACGAGGACCACATCCTCGCGATCTGCGAGGCGATCTGCCGCCATCGCAAGGCTGAGGGCATCGACGGGCCGCTGTTCATCGGCATCGATTCCCACGCGCTTTCGGCGCCGGCCCAGAAATCGGCGATCGAGGTGTTCGCGGCCCACGGCATCGACGTCCGAATCGACGAACATGACGGCTACACGCCCACGCCCGTGATCTCGCATGCTATCCTGACATACAACAAAGGCCGCACGACGGGCCTCGCCGATGGTGTCGTCGTCACGCCGTCCCATAATCCGCCGACCGATGGCGGCTTCAAATACAATCCGCCCAATGGCGGCCCGGCCGATACCGCCATCACCAAGGCGGTCCAGGACATGGCGAACGATTTTCTCGCCAATGGCCTGAAGGACGTGAAACGCCTGCCCTACGACGAGGCCCGCAAGGTGCCCACGATCAGGGGCTACGATTTCATCACGCCCTATGTGGACGATCTCGCCTCCGTCATCGACATGGACGCAATCCGCGAAGCCGGCGTGAAGATCGGCATCGACCCGCTCGGCGGTGCCGCCGTCCGTTACTGGAAGCCGATCATCGACAAATACGGCCTGAATGCCACCGTCGTCAGTGACGAGGTCGATCCGGCCTTCGGCTTCATGACGGCCGACTGGGACGGACAGATCCGCATGGACTGCTCGTCCCCCTATGCGATGGCGCGTCTGATCGACATGGGCAGCCAGTTCGACGTGGCGTTTGCCAACGACACCGACGCCGATCGCCACGGGATCGTCGCCCAGCCTGACGGGCTGATGAACCCGAATCACTATCTGGCAGTCGCGATTTCCTACCTGTTCCGCAACCGCCCGGAATGGGGCGCGGATCTCGGCGTCGGCAAGACGCTGGTCAGCTCCAGCCTGATCGACCGGGTCACGGCCGACATGGGCCGCAAGCTGGTCGAAGTGCCGGTCGGCCTGAAATGGTTCGTCCCCGGCCTGATCGACGGCTCGCTCGGTTTCGGTGGTGAGGAGAGCGCAGGCGCGACCTTCCTGCGTCGCGACGGCACGGTCTGGACGACCGACAAGGACGGCCTGATCCTCGGCCTGCTTGCCGCCGAGATCACCGCGAAGACCGGCAAGAATCCGAGCGTCCATTATCACGAGATCGCAGCCAGGCTCGGCACGCCGTATTACGAGCGTATCGATGCGGCCGCGAACGCCGAACAGAAGGCCAAGCTGAGCAAGCTTGCGCCCGAACAGTTCCCGCTTGAGGAACTGGCCGGCGAGAAGATTACCGCCAAGCTCACCAAGGCTCCCGGCAATGGCGCTGCGATCGGCGGACTGAAAGTCACGACCGAAAACGGCTGGTTTGCAGCGCGTCCCTCAGGCACCGAGGACGTCTACAAGATCTATGCCGAAAGCTTCAAAAGCCCCGAGCACCTGAAGGCCATTCAGGAAGAGGCACAGGCCGCAATCTCGAAGGTCTTTGCGGCCTGAAACGTCTGGACCGGCTCAGCGCCCCTGCCAGCTGAGCCGGTAGAGACGACCATACAGCTCGTCCGAAATCAGGATGGAGCCATCCGGCAGAGGCTGGACATCCGCCGGGCGCGCAAGCGGCGTCCGGCCACTCAACCCATTGAACAGCACATCCTGCTGCCCGGTGGGTTTTCCATCGCGTATCGTGACTGCGACCACGCGATATCCTGACGGCGTCGAGCGATTCCAGGAGCCGTGTTCGGCAACGATCAGGCTGCCACGCAACGGCTCCGGCAGCGCCGTTCCATCATAGAACCGCAAGCCTAATGCCGCCACATGGGCACCCAGCTTGACAATCGGCGGCGTGTAGCCCGAGCAGGGATGACCGGCGCCAAATTTGGGGTCGGCAATGTCGCCCTGATGGCAGTGGGGAAAGCCGAAATCCTGCCCCACATGATCGACCCGGTTGAGTTCGTCGCTCGGAATGTCGTCGCCCAGCCAGTCGCGCCCGTTATCCGTCAGGAAAATCGGAAACGATCCGTTCCCCTGCGGTTGCCATGTGAATCCGACGCTGTTGCGCAGACCATAGGCTACATCTTCCAGATGGCTGCCGTCCGCCTCCGCCCGCATCAGCTTGCCGAATGCATGCCCGATGTCACACACATTGCAGGGCGAGCCGATCGGGATGTAGAGGCGCCGGTCCGGCCCGAATGCGATGAACTTCCAGTCGTGATCGCCCGAGCGCCACGGAAGATGATCGATCAGCACTTCCGGCTTTGGCGGCTCGTCCAGGTGCTCTGCGATATTGCGGAGCACCATGATCCGCGTCGTCGCGGAAATGAACAGATCGCCATTGTGATAGGCGACGCCCGCAGGCGCTTCGAGATCGGAGGCAATCGTCGTGACCTTCGCCACAGGCTTTGGCGCGGCAGGATCGAACCGCACGGCATAGACCTGGCCCGCGCCCATCGTTCCGATGAACAGAACGCCCGGAGGCCCGAGCGCGATTTCGCGCGCGCCGGGTACCTGATCGGTCAGAACCGAGAGCGCAAAACCGGGCGGGACGGAAGGCAAAGGGGCGGCATTGGCATCCCTCGATCCTGCCGCCGCCAACACGAGGGCGCTGAACGCAAGACTGCGCAAACGACGATGAATGCGCCTTCGGTGTCGCTCGATGATACCGCCCGCATGGCGTTCGGTCCTGTCGCTCCGATTGGCAGCATTTGTCGCCTGGCCGGTCATGAGCACATTCCTCAACCCCTCCGAAACGTTGGCCTCATCGCTGAGCAAGCCGGTGCCTTTCGTCGTTTCCACATGCCTGCTTCCGCGGTTGCGCGAATATGGAACAATGCCCGCCAGCGTGGTCCGCCTTCAGGTCAATGCGACCGCAACACCCTTGGTTGCGCAGGCCCTGTTCGGACGAACGCTCATGGGCCTCGCCCGCCAGGCGTCAGGGCCGGCACGACGATGGATCGCGTATCGTTTACGCACCCTTCCCCCGTTTCGGGCCGCGCTTGCCTTTCGACCGGCGCGTGGGCGCATGGAAATCGTCCGGCCGCTTGCGAACCCAGGCAATGAAACGCGCCAGCTCCTCGTCGGCCTGAAGCGCCTCGGGGCTCGCCAGCCGGCGTGCGATTTCGGCTTCCGAAAAACGGGCATGGATCGCGGCATGACACAGTTGATGCAGGCGCACGGTCTCGCCGCGGGCACCGCCCTTCAGCTTGGGCGTCAGGTGATGCCGCGACGACCGCGCTTCATCGGGAATCGGCCGTCCGCAGACCGGGCAGATCGGCGGATCGGCCTCAGTCAGCGCCGGCGCCCGAGCTGTGGATCTGCACCGTGGATTGGGTCGGAGCCTGCGTTTCCGACGCCGCACTTTGTGCAACCTGCTGACGCAGAGCCGCTGCCAGCATCATATTACCCGCGCGCTGCGCTGCATCCGCCTCGACACCAAGACTGTCCCGCATGCCGCGATAATCGAGCAGAGCCTGCCGCTGCGATGCCGCATCGGCTGCCTGCCGTTGTGCGCCTGCCAGATCCCCTCGCAGAAGCGCCAGCCGCGCGGACAGCTCGGTCCGGTCCGCGGCCCAGAGCGGATCGATTTTCGGACCGGTACCGATGCGCGACAATGCCGCCTCAAGCCCCGCGCCATCGCCCAGACGGGCCGCCGCAACCCCGTTCAGGAACGCAGCCCGCTCGGCGATACCGGCATCCGGGTCGCTCATGACCGCCGCAGCCGTCGTCCGCGCGTCCAGCGGATCATTCAGGCGCAACTGGGCGGCTGCCCGTGCAAGACGGAGGGATGCGGGTTCCCCATGGCCCCGGATCGCCAGATCGGTCTTTGCCCGATCAAGGGCTGTCAGCGTGGATGCAGGCTTCCCGGCGCCGAGCCGCGCCGCCGCGAGGTCATAGGCGGCATCGGCCATGGCGCCCGCATCATCCCGGCGCAGGGCCACCCGATAGGCATCCTCATATTGCACGGCGGCCTGATCGTAGCGTGCGAGGCCGAAGGCGCTTCGTCCGGCATCGATCGCATTGTCATAGACCGGATCAGGCGTCGGCCCCTTCGTGCCGCCACCGCCACATCCCGCGAGCAGCAGAAGCGGCACCCAGATCAGACGCTTCATGGCGCTACATCACCCGGAGACAGCCGGTGCCCCGGGGCCTTCTGGCCCCCTCCACCCAGAAGCCACAGGCTGCGCAGCTGATTGGACAGTTTCTCGAGGCTCGCAGCAGCCGTCTGCGCCTGCGTGATGAGCGCAGGCAATTCGGCCGTGCTTTCGTTCACGTGATCGGCCACGGCCCCGATCTTGGGCATCTGGCGCCTCAGGTCCGAAGTCGCCGCCTGAACGTTGCTCATCGCATGGTCTCCCTTGGTCAGGACGCCCGAGACCTGCCCCTCGATCGGCTCCAGATGCGCCATCGCCTTGTTCAGCGTATCGAGCACCTGCTGCGCCTGGGCGATCAGCGTATCGCGCGTCAGCAGGTCGCCGACCGTGCCCTTGCCTGCGCGCATGTCACGGATCATTCCGTCGAGTTGTGCCGTGATGTCGCGGGCGTTCTGGGTCGCAGGCACGATGTTGCGCCGCACATCGGCAAGCGTCTGGGTGATCTCGTCCGCCGGATTGGCCTCGGCCTTGGCCCCCAGCTCGGCGAATTTCCAGTCCAGTGCAGCGCCACGCCCGCGGCTCAGGTCGATATAGGTCGCGCCTGCCACCACGAACTGCCGCCGGATCGTCGCCACGCTGTCGCTGCGGATCAGTTTCTCCATGCTCGGATCGATCTCCGCGACCGCATACATCCGGGATGCGTCGGACAGTTTGACATAACGGATCGTGCCTGCATGGATCCCCATGACCTGCACATCGTCACCCGATGCGATGCCTGCGAGACCGTTCTGGGGCAGTTCGAGATAGAGTTTCCCCGGCGGTGTCAGCCACGCCCTCAGGATACCGGCCTCGGCGATTGCCGCGACGAAAAGCGCGACACATCCGATTACCAGCAACCCGACCCATTCGTCGGCGAAGCGCAGTCGCAACAGGGGGGCCGCGCGCTCATGCCGTGCGCCATTGAAAATCTTCATGACGTTCCCCGCCTGTCATGCATGGAAAACAGCCCTTCCTCCATCAGCCTGAACCGCTGGCTCGCAAAGGGCCGGTAGTCCCGGAACCGTTCCGGCGCCGCCGAAAACCAGACGACCGACGTCCCCCGCTCGCGGGACGCCGTGATCTCCCGCAGGAACGTGCTGTAGAGATCCGGCGGTTCCCCTGTCACGGGATCCTCGAGCAGCAGAAGCGACGGCGCGCCCATGAAGGCCCGCACGCATGCGCTGCGGGCCAGATCCGTGTCCGACAGCCGTCCGGGCGGCAATGTCGGCAGTCCCGGCAGACCGAAGCGCCGGCAGAGATCCAGTGCGTTGCCTTCGATCTCGGTGCTCGGCCGACGCGTGTGGTGCAGTTGCGGCATCATGATGTTCAGATGCGTGCCGTAGAAATCGATCCACGGAGCACGCGACGAAATCCTGCCGATCCGGCCACGCAGGGCGCATGCTTCACGCTCGCCCAGATTGGCCCAGTCGAGCCCCATGCAGCGCGCCGTCCCGTCGGCGAGCGGCACGATCCCCGAGCAAAGATCCGCGAACAGCGAGGCCCGCTCCGGCTCGCGCGCCTCGATCAGGACGCAGTCTCCCGGCATCACGCGCAGGTCGTAGCGACGGGCCGTCAGCCCGCTTTCGTCGAACATCGGCCGCGCGCCGACCAGTTCGAGGATCGCGCCCTCGGTGCCCCCTTCGGCGCTCATGATGAGAAACTCACGCTCAGCACGGTATTGACGACCATGACGGCAAGGATACCGCGCACGAAGCCCCGCGGCAGGAGCGTGCCCAGATCGTCCTCGCGCGTGGCATCGAGCCCCGTCAGGCAGGCGCACAGGCCGACGAAGAAGCCGCTCAGCACGCATTTCGCCGGCACGACCACGTAGTCCAGCGGACGCATTGCATCCACGACGTCATTGAAGAACGTCCAGATCGAGCCGTTGATGACCCCCTGCACGCGGCAGACGGCATAGCCTGCCAGCAAAGCCGTCGTGCCGAAGATCATGCCCAGTGCGAACCCGGCCACCATCATGGCGAGCGTGCGCGGCAGGGCGAGGGTTATGAACGGATCGATCCCTTGTGCCTGAAGTGTCCGCATCTGCCCGCCCAGCGTCAGGCGCGAGACGCGCGTGAGCATCAACATGCCGGAACGGCCCAGCAGGATGACACCGACCAGCACCGGTGCGATCTCGCGGACCAGAACCGTGACCATCAGCGATCCGGTGAGCTGCGCCATGCCGGCAATGCCGAGCCAGTACACCGCCTGCGTCACGATGCCGAACCCGGTCAGCGCCGCGGTGAACAGCGTGCTGTAAAGCCCACCGCCGATGGCCTGCGTCAGCATGTGGCGGAACTCGTAGCGCACGGTCCGGCGCCATGTGTTGGGCCGCACCGCCTCGCGCAGGACGGACCAGCTGGCCGCGATCAGCATCAGCGAGAACCGTGTCTGGCGGCGGGTCACGGCGCCCAGCAGCGCAAGCATCCGGCGCGGGCCGGCAAGCCCGCGCGACACGGCCCATTCCAGCATCCAGGCGCTCAAGGATCGGATCATCGCCGCCCGGCCAGGATGAATGTCCGGGTGATGCCCAGCCGCGGCCGGTAGAACAGCCCGCGGGGACGAAACAGGTAGTGCGCCCGCAGCAGCGTGTAGGCGTTTTCACTGACCTGGATCGTGCCGGGCTGCGGGGCAGCTTCCGCCATCAGTTCGGCGCCTGCGACACTGTCGCCCCAGAGATTGAACACTTTCGGATCGTTGCCGAAATGGTCCCCGAAGGCCTGGGCGACATCGATGCCCATGCGGAAGATGGGGTCCACGTCGGCATCCGCGAGCGTCGTGAGGCAGGCCTCCCGGATGGCCAGTGCCGCATCGGCCACGCGCACCGCGGCGTCCGGATCGGGCTCTTCCGCACAGGCGCCGATGACCAGCAGCCGGCGCCCGACGACCCGGACCGCGAACATGTTTTCGGACCGGGCAATATCCTGCACGTGGTCGGCAAGCTGCCGGACGATGGGCAGCATCTTTTCCGGGTCGATCGTCTCCGCACCGACGGGTTCGTCGAACGTGACCATGAGGACGGGCACCATGGGATAGCGTCCGCTCGGAAGCGTGCCGTCCCCGTCATCGCGTCCATCAGGGAGCAGAAGAAAGTCGTCGCCGAAACGCATGGCCTCGGTCACATGCTGTGGCGCCTCTCCGCCGGACTGCTCGGCCGCGCTCTGCTGCACTCCCGCATGACGCAGGCGAATTGCAACCACGTCGGCAATGACCCGCGTGAAGGGCTCGGCCTCCGCCGTCTCGCGCGCGTCCTCGAGCGTGATGATGCCCAGCACGCGGTCCCCGCTCATGACAGGTGCTACGACCAGATGCGAGAAACCCGCCGGCCGCATGACGATGCGATAGAAGGCACGCAGCGAATCGTCGTGCGACATATCCGAGACGTCGAACGGCTGGCCGGAATGCGCCGTTTTGAGGAACGCCGCGAATTCCGGCCCGGACAACTCGACCCCGGTGCTGTGGGCATCGCGCTGGGTATCGAACGCGTCCTCGCAGACCAGCCTTCCTCCGTCGTCGAGGAAGCGCCAGATGCTGGCCCGCCGCGCAACCGCGATTTCGGCCAGAACTTCCGTTAGCTTCGGCACGTCATGCGTGGCGTCGAACAGGTCATGCGCGCCTACCACCTGCTGCAATGCGCGGTGCCTGCGATCGATCGCGGTCCGCAATGCATCCAGACGCCCCTGCACCCGATCCGTCTTGCGTTCCTGCAGGATCAGGAACAGGGCGAGGCCGGATGCCAGCCCCACGATGACGATCGAGAAGATGAAGGTCTGCTTGCGCGCGGCGATCGCGAACCCCGCGAAATCGCTGGCAGGCGCATTCAGCAGCAGGATCCAGCGATTGCTGTCGGTCAACGGCACGTTGGCGGCGATCGTCACGTAACGGGTCTTGCCGACCGTCATCGCGCGCCCCCCGGGGCCATAGACACGGTACATCGCAAGCGTGCGCTGAAAGACCGGTTGCGTGTGGGCATCGAGCTTGACCCGCTGGGCATCCCAGGTCTGCGGATCGGCCGTTGTCGGCATCCCGGGGCCTGCGATGACCTGCCCGTCATTGTCGACGATCACGGCCTTGCCGCTGCGGCCGATGTTCATCTTGTCGAGAAAGCCCGACATCTGCTGCAGCAGGATGTTCATCGCCAGAACCGAAACCGTTCCGTCCGGCTGCCTGTAGGCGAGCGACGACGTGATGATCGGCTGTTTCGTCGGCGGGAACGGATAGGGCTGCGACCAGAACAGCTTGTCGTCGTCATGCGCGACGCCGGGCTGGTTCGCCGCCCCCCCGAACCAGACCTCCTTGGTCGGATCGAACGTGCCGGCCGGCGCCGTCGTGATCTTCGTCAGGTGTCCGGCGTCGTCGTAATACCAGTGGCGGAAGATCCGCTTGTCGTGGTCGGTCTCGAGATGCGTCGTCTCCCAGCCCGGGCCGCCCGCGCGGTCGCGCTCGACGAGCCAGAACGTGCCTTTCGCATCCGCGAGATAGAGACTTGCGACCTGAGGCACGTGGCGCAGGGCTGAAACGCTGAAATCCGAAAACATGCGCGGTGTTTCGGACGGGTTGGCCGCATGCAGAAGGTCGTGCGCGATCACGACGCCGCTCGACGCGGGGGCGAGATAGTCCGCCACTTCCTGCGTGATGTAGTGCTGCTGGGACTGGAGAAGATCCCGCGTCAGCGACAGCGCGCCCTCGCGACTGGTCGTGTAGGAGTGCATCGCGGTCGCGATGATGGCGGCGATGACGGCGATGACACCCAGTACCGGACCGCCAAGCCGCCAGAAGATATGCCGCCGCTCCTGGCTGCGTCGTTGCGACGGGTCGACGATCTCGTAGGACGGCACCCCATTCTCCTGAAGGATCGGACGTAACAGAGCTTATCGCGTGCGTCGGCTCTTGCGTCAAAACAGCAATGCGCCGATCCGGGGTTTACCTTCCGGGCCTGCAATCCGACATTGCCGCCATCGATCCGAACTTTTTGTGCCAGGATGGGACATATCCATGCATGCCCGCCTTCCCGACCGCGCCGTCCTTGCCATAACCGGCGCGGACCGCGTGACGTTTCTCCAGGGCCTCGTGAGCAACGACGTGACGCTCGCCGCGCCGTCATGCGCCATCTGGGCGGCGCTTCTGACGCCGCAGGGCAAATGGCTCAGCGATTTCTTCATCTTCTCCGACGGCACACGTCTCCTGCTCGACGTGCCGAAGATGCATGCCGAGATGCTGCGGACCCGGCTGTCCCGCTTCCGCCTGCGCGCCGATGTGGCGATTGCGCCAGTCGGTTTGGACGTCGTGGCGGGCTGGGATGACGCGCCTCGACCGGATCATGCGCTGAGTGCCGTCGATCCGCGTCTCCCCGAGGCCGGCTGGCGCGCACTTGTCGAGCGCGCGGCTCCGGACGATGCCGCGTCGCCCGATGCCTATGAGCGCCATCGGCTGGCCCTCGCCCTCCCCGATCCGCGCGATTGCGAATCCGACCGCACGCTGTTGCTCGAGGCCAATTTCGACCTGCTGCACGGCGTCTCCTGGACCAAGGGCTGCTACATGGGCCAGGAACTGACCGCCCGGACGCATTACCGCGGGCTCGTCCGTCGCCGCCTTGTCGCCGTTACCGGCAGCGCCCTGCCGGAACCCGGCACAGAGCTACACTGCGACGGCAAGACCGTGGGGACGATGGGCACGCATCTCGACGATCGCGGACTCGCCTTCGTGCGGACCGAAGCATGGGAGAAAACGTTGACTGCACCGGACGGCTCGACACTCGAAGTACGGCGTCCCGACTGGCTCGTCCTCAAGGAGAAGGCGGCATGACCATCGAGACATTGCTCGATGCGGTCCGTTTCAATGACGACGGCCTGATTGCGGCGATCGCGCAGGCGGACGGCACCAACGAGGTGCTGATGCTAGCCTGGATGAACCGGGACGCCCTGCGCGAGACGCTGGAAACCGGCCGCGTCTGCTACTGGTCGCGCAGCCGGAAGGGACTGTGGCGGAAAGGTGAAACCTCGGGCCAGGTGCAGCATCTGGTCGAGGCGCGTCTGGACTGTGACGGCGATGCCGTCCTTCTGCTCGTGAATCAGAAGGGCGTCGCCTGCCATACGGGTCGCCGGTCATGCTTCTATCGTGCCATGCGCCCCGAAGGCTTTGTCGATACGTCCGCGCCAGAAATCAGCCAGGAAGCACTTTACGGGCGCTGACCTGCAGGCGACTTTCCGGGGTGCTCAGGCCCGTTGCCTGAGCGTCGTCGCGATGCCCGCGCCCAGCAGCATGACGCTTGCGGTGATGAAGAAAACGGTCCGCAGGCCGGACATGCCGCCGCCGCTTTCACCGAACACAAACCCGCCGATCAACGGCCCCGCGACCTGTCCGGCGTAAAACGCCGACGTCCCCAGCGCCATGACGCGCCCTGCGATCGCGGCAGGCGCAGCGTGCCGCAGCATCGCATTCACGCCGGGTAGCAGGCCCGCCAGCGCGACGCCCATGAGGAACCGCAGGATCACGAGCTGCCAGCCCGCCGTGACAAACGCCTGCGGGATCAGCAACACGGCCCCGGCGAGAAGGCTCGCCGTCAGGACCCGCGCACGACCGATCCGGTCCGACAGATGCCCGATACGTGGACTTGCCACTACGCTGCCGAGCGCTGACGCGGCCATCACGAGGCCCGCCAGAAACGTCGCATGCGGCGACAGCACGACGGCCTCGCCCGCATGGGCCAGCAGATGTGCGGCATAGATCGGGATGACAGGCTCGATCGAGAAGTTCGCGATCGTCACCATCGACGACAGGACCAGAAGCTTTGCGACGAGGGCCCGGTCGGGCACGCGCAGCTCCGATACCGCCGCACGAGACCGGACAGGTCGCTCGGGCTCGCGGATGAACAGTACGGTCGCCACGAACGCCACGGCGATCAGGGCCGAGGCCACAAAGAACGTGGCGCGGATGCCCACGAGACCCGGCATGATGCCGCCCGCGAGCGGGCCGAACAGCGTGCCGGCCGTCGTCGCCGACGCGAACAGCCCCAGCGCCCAGCCGCTCCGGGCCTTCGGCGTCTGGGTCGCAACCAGGATCAGCGCGCCGGAGCCGTAACCGCCGACCAGCCCTGTCAGCAGGCGGATCGCAACGAGCTGGCCGATGCTGTGCACCATACCCGTCAGGGCGATGCACACCGCCATGCCGAGGCTGGCCCGCACGAGGATGATCTTGCGCCCGAAGCGATCCGCGACCATGCCCCACAGCGGCGCCGTCAATCCCGCGCTCAGGAACGTCGCGCCAAAGGCGATCGCCGACCATTCCGCCACGGCTTCGTGGCCATGAACGCCCAGCGTCTCGACATAGAGCGGCAGGAACGGGACGAGAAGCGTCGTGGCCAGGACGGTCGTGAACGCGCCGAACATGGCGATGCCCAGATTTCGCTGCCAGTGCGGATGGCCCTCCGCGTCAGTCGTCATTGCCCCGTATCCTCGTTGCGCACGGCAGGTGCGTATGCCTGCTTCAGGGCTTTCCAGCCCGGGGATGTTGCGCCTACAGAAAGACCTCATGAGCAACAAGACCGCCCGCGCCTTCGAGGCGATCGCCGAAGCCTGCTTCTTCAACATGCGGTGGCTCGCCGCCCCGCTCTATCTGGGCCTTGGAATCGGGCTGATCGTCGTTCCGATCAAGTTCGCGCAGGTGGCCTGGCATCTGCTGGCCCATGCCTGGGTGATCGACTTCGACGATGTGTTCGTCGGCGTTCTGGACCTGATCGATCTCGTCCTGCTGGCGAACCTTCTGCTGATCGTCATGTTCGCGGGCTACGAGAATTTCGTCTCCCGTCTGGACGTGCGCGAGCATCCCGATTTCCCACGCTGGATCGGCCACGTGACGTTCGGGGACATCAAGCTCAAGCTGATGGCCTCCATCGTCGCCATGTCGGCGATCCATGTTCTGGCCGATTTCATCCGTGTCGATCAGATCAGCGACCGCGTGCTCGCCTGGAGCGTCGGGCTGCATCTTGCCTTCATCATCTCCGGCCTGATCTTTGCGTGGATGGATCGCATCACGGAGGGCGACGTCAGCGCCGACCACGATCACCCGGAATGATCGCGATCGCCGGCCAGACATCATGTGATGCCACCGCCGCGTCTTAAGGGCTCCTTTTAAAGCAGCCGTCACGACCCTCTTCCCTGAACTTCAAAGGAGCTACCGGGCGTTCAGCGGTCCAAAGCAACGCCCTCGACCGGGCGAAAATCTTCTACGACGCGATATTGGGCACGACGGGATGTGCACCGGGCGTGTTTGATTCCATGGCCCGCGTCGTCTACCGCCATGACGGTCAGGTTCTGCTGGTCATGAGGCTGATCGACGGTCATCCGGCAACGGTCGGCAACGGCATGACGATCGGCTTTGCGTCTGCGAGCCCGGAAATCACTGACGCTTGGCACGAAGCGGGGATTGCCCATGGCGGCGAGGCTATCGAAAACCTGCCCGGCGTCAGGCAGAGCGGCCTCGGCAGGCTCTATCTCGCCTATCTCCGCGATCCGGACGACAACAAGCTCTGCGCCCTGCACCGCATGCAGGATTGATCCCGCTGCGCGCTCGCGCTTCGATCAGCGCGGAAGCAGCTCCATCACGGCATCCGCCGCCGCATCCGCCGGTGTTCCCGTTTCCGGCCTGAGGCTTGCGAGCACTTCGGCGAACGCCCCACGCTGGGCATTCGCGACTGCCGGGTCGGACAGGAGCTTCGACACCGTCTCGGCAAGAATGTCCGGGCGGCAGTTTTCCTGAAGCAGTTCCGGCACGATGGTCCGCCCGGCAAGCAGGTTGACCATCGCCACATGGCCCACCTTGATCATCCGGCGCACGGCCGCGGCCGTCAGCGGATTGACCCGGTACGTCACGGCCATCGGCACGCCCGCCAGCGCCAGTTCCAGCGTCGACGTGCCGGACTTGGTCAGGGCAGCTCCGGCAGCGGCAAACGCGTCATGCTTGTCGTGCAAATCGGTTACGATGACGGGCGCGATCGGCCAGCGCGCGGCCTGGGCCCGCACGCTGTCCGCAATCCCGGACGAGACCGGGAGAACCGGGACCAATGTCGGATAGCGCCGCTTCAGAAGAGCCAGCATCCGGCCGAACACCGGCATCAGCCGCGGCGCCTCGGAGTGACGGCTGCCGGGCATCAGGATCAGAACGGGCGCATCGGGACGGATGTCGTGGCGCCTGCGGAAGCGATCCGCGTCCCCCTGATCGGCTTCGGACTGCAGGACCGGATGGCCGACGAAGCGGCCATCGAGATCGAATTCCGAGAAGTAGTCCTGCTCGAACGGCAGAAGGCAGAGCAGGCGATCCCAGAGGCCGGGGAATTCCTTCACCCGGTGTTCCCGCCATGCCCAGACCTGCGGTGCCACGTAATGCACCCGGGGTATCCCGAGATTCTTGATCCGGCGCAGCAGGCGCAGGGCGAACCCAGGGCTGTCGATCGTCACGATCAGGTCGGGACGCCGCAGTTCGATATCCCGCACCGCCTCGTTCAGCCGGCGCCTGAGAAACCGCAGGCGCGGCAGCACCTCGACCAGTCCCATGACCGAGAGGTCACGCATCGGGAACAGCGAATGCAGGCCCAACGCCTCCATGCGCGGGCCGCCGATGCCGGCGAAGGCGATGCTTGGACTGCGCCGTCGTATCGCCTCCATGAGCCGCGCGCCCAGAATGTCCCCGCTGGCCTCTCCGGCCATGATCCAGATGACGCGCGGATCGGTGGGCATCAGCGCAACGTGGCTCCGGTTGCCTTGGCCACGGCGGCGATGATCTTCGCCGAGACGGCCTCGATCTCCGCATCCGTCAGGCTCGCCTCGCCCGGCTGCAGCACCACCTCGACGCCGAGAGAACGGTGACCTTCGGGAAGACCGACGCCCTCATAGATATCGAACAGACGCACGCCTGAGATCAGATTGCGTTCCGCGCCGCGCGCCGCCCGCAGGACGGCCTGTGCTTCCACGCCGGGTGCCACGACGAATGCGAAATCCCGATGCACCGGCTGCAGCGCCGACAGAACGGGTGCTGCACGGCGGCGCTTCTTCGGCAGCGGCACCGCATCGAGGAACAGCTCGAAACAGGCAATCGTGCCATCCAGACCGAGCTCCCGCGCGATCTTTGGATGCAGTTCGCCGAACCGCCCGAGCACCAGCTTCGGTCCCTGACGCACCTGCCCCGACCGGCCCGGGTGATAGTGGCCGGGCGCATCGGCCGTCACCGTCAGCCCGTCGGAGGCTGCACCCAGCGCCTCAAGCACGGCCCAGAAATCGGCCTTGGCATCCCAGACCGACGGCTCGCGCGCAGCGACACCCGGCGCGCGGGGCGACAGCCCGCCGCGCAGGCCAGCCAGTACGAGGGTCTGTCCGTCGGCAGCAAAGGCCGCCCCCAGCTCGAACAGGGCCGCATCGCTGGCCCCGCGTGCGGCATTCCGGCCGAACGCCCGCGCCAGATTGACCAGCGGTGTCGGGCGCAGCTGATCCAGATCGGTCGCGATCGGATTCAGCAGACGCAATGATTCGTCCACCCCGCCGAACAGGGCCGCGTCCTCGCCCGAGACGAACGAGAATCCGACCATCTCCAGCAGACCGCGGGACGCACAGATCCGGCGCGCGAGCATACCGCGTGTCTGTTCGGCAGAGAGCGCCGCCTGAGGCACGATCTGCGTCTGCGGCAGGCCCACGGGCGGGATCACATCGAGACCATGCAGGCGAAGTACTTCCTCGATCAGGTCGCACTCTGCCTCGATGCGTGCCACGGACGCCGACGCCGAGGCCGCAACGTCGGCATCGAGTGTCGCCGCCTGATCCAGCACGGGGGCTACGGCGATATCGTTGCGCCACGACGGCACGGCGAACGTTGCCGCCTCCGCATCGCGCGCGCGCACCGAAAAGCCCAGATGCTCGAGCGTCGTCACGGCGTCATCCGGCGCGATCTCGATGCCGCCCAGCGCGCTGATCCGCTCAAACCGCAACGTCGCCTGACGCTCCCACGCCGGCGGCTCACCTGCCGAGACGATCTCGCTCGCCTCGCCGCCGCACAGCTCGATGATCAGACGCGTTGCCTGCTCCAGCCCTGACAGCGGCAGGGCCGGATCGACCCCGCGTTCGAAACGCGCGCGTGCATCGGTGTGAATGGCCAGCCGACGCCCGGTCAGCGCGATGCGGATCGGATCGAACAGCGCGGACTCGATGAAGACATCCGTGGTCTCCAGATCGCATCCGCTGGCAGCGCCGCCCATGATGCCCGCCAGCGACTGAACGCCATGCGCATCGACGATCACCATGTCGTCGGTGCCGAGCACATGCTCGCGGCCGTCGAGCCCGGTGAACGTCTCCCGCGCCGCGCGGCAGATCGCAAGCGTATCGCCTGCGAGCTTGCGTGCATCGAACACGTGCAGTGGCCGACCAAGATCATAGGCCAGCAGATTCGTCACATCGACCAGCGCCGAAATCGACTTCACACCGACCGATTCCAGACGACGCCGCAGCCAGTCGGGGCTCGGACCGTTGCGCACACCGCGCACCAGCCGGCCCAGCACATAGGGACAGGCCTCGGGATAGTCGATCCGCCAGGAAATCGGCGATGGGAATTCCCCGTCGACCGTGTCGATCAGGAACGGCTTGAGATGCCCGATCCCCGCTGCCGCGAGGTCACGTGCGATCCCGCGCACTGACAGCGCGTCGCCTCGGTTCGGCGTGATCGCAATTTCGATGACCGGATCGTCGAGCTTTGCAAAGGTCGCGTAATCCTCGCCGATCACACTGCCTTCCGGCAGTTCGGCGATGCCGTCATGCTCTTCACCCAGGCCAAGCTCGCGCAGGGAGCACAGCATCCCCTCGCTCTTCTGCCCCCGGATTGCGCCTGCCTTGATCGTGATGCCCGAGCCCGGAATGAACGTGCCGGGTGCCGCGAAGATCACGTTCAGCCCGCTGCGCGCATTCGGCGCGCCGCAGACGACCTGGACGTCCGGGAAGTCACCGCCGGCCGCGACACGGCAGACCCGCAGACGGTCGGCGTCGGGATGCTTGTGCGCCTCCACGATCTTGGCCGTCCGGAAGCCTCGCAGCTTGTCGCCGGGGTTTTCGACGCTTTCGACCTCGAGCCCGATGCTGTTGAGCTTCGTGCAGATCTCGTCGAGGGACGCCGTGAAGTCCAGGTGCTCGCGCAGCCAGGACAGGGTGAACTTCATGGGCATCAGATTCCCTCCGCCAGATTGGCCGGCGACAGGGGCGACGTCCCGTAGTGACGCAGCCAGCGCACATCGCTCTCGTAGAATGAGCGCAGATCCGGAATACCGTTCTTCAGCATCGTCAGCCGCTCGATCCCCATCCCGAACGCGAAGCCCTGCCAGACTTCAGGATCGATGCCGCAGTTCGCCAGCACGCGCGGGTGCACCATGCCGGAGCCCAGGACTTCCAGCCAGTCCGACCCGCCCCCGATCTCGCCGGTCTTGCGCGACCACCCGATATCGACCTCCATCGAGGGCTCGGTGAACGGGAAATAGGATGCCCGGAAGCGCACCGGGAGCGACGGCTTGTCGAAGAACACGCGCAGGAATTCGATCAAGCAGCCTTTCAGATGCCCCAGCGTGATCCCGCGGTCGATGACGAGCCCCTCGCACTGGTGGAACATCGGAGAATGGGTTGCGTCGTGATCCGCACGATATGTCCGGCCCGGCGCGATGATCCGGATCGGCGGCTCCCGGTCCAGCATTGTACGCACCTGCACGCCCGACGTCTGCGTCCGCAACACGCGCGGCAGGTTGGAACCCGGGGATGGCGGCAGATAGAACGTGTCGTGTTCCGTGCGGGCCGGATGATGGTCGGGCGTATTGAGCGCCGAGAAGTTATGCCACTGCGTCTCGATGTCCGGTCCTTCGGCCACCGAGAAGCCCATCGCGCCGAAGATCGCCGTCATTTCCTCGACCGTCCGGCTGATCGGGTGGATCAGACCGGACGGCGACTCCGTCACAGGAGCCGTGACGTCCACGCGCTCTGCGCTCAACCGGGCGTCCAGCGCCTGTGCCTCGATAGCGGCACCGCGATCGGCAATCGCCAACTGCAGTTCATCGCGCAACCGGTTCAGCGCAGCCCCGCGTGCCCGACGTTCGTCCGGTCCCATGCGGCCGAGCTGCTTGAGCATGCCGGTCAGCGCGCCGGATTTGCCAAGTGTCGCGACGCGGATCGCATCCCAGGCCTGCATGTCGGCTGCCCCGGCAAGCGCTGAAAGCGTCTGGCTGCGCAATGCGTCGAGATCGTCGCTCATCTAACTGCCCCCGCGCAGGCCCTGCGCGGCCTCCCGTTCCATCATACCGCCCAGAAACCGACCGGACAGCCGCGCCAAAACGAAAACGGGCCGCTTCCCAGTCGCTGGGAAACGGCCCGTTTCAACCATCTTCGCGAAGCCGCCGCAACCTCCCGAAGGACATTGCAACGGCGCGCGAGTAAGAAGGATCAGGCGAGTGCCGCCTGCGCCTTCTTCACGATCTCGGCGAAGGCAGCCGCATCGTCATAGGCGATGGCGGCGAGCACCTTGCGGTCGATCTCGATCCCGGCCTTGTCCAGACCGTTGATGAACTTGCTGTAGGTCAGCCCGTGCTCGCGCACGGCAGCGTTGATGCGCTGGATCCACAGGGCGCGGAAGTCGCGCTTCTTGTTGCGACGATCGCGATACGCATAGCGCAGCGCCTTCTCGACGCGCTCGAGCGCGATACGGTAGTTGGTCGAGGACCGGCCGCGATAACCCTTCGCGAGCTCGAGAACCTTCTTGTGACGGGCGTGCGTCGTAACGCCGCGTTTGACTCGTGCCATTGCCTATCTCCTCACGCCAGCCCGTAGGGGGCCCACTGCTTCACGGTCTTCGCATCCATGTCCGTCATGGTCTGCGGGCCGCGATTGGTGCGCTTCATCTTCTGCGGGCGGTTGATGAGGCCATGGCGCTTGTTGCCCGGGCCGCACATCACCTTGCCGGTCGCGGTGATCTTGAACCGCTTCTTGACCGACGACTTGGTCTTCATCTTGGGCATTTCGATCTCCTCTTCTCCACGGACGCCATTTCTGACGCCCTTGCGGGACACGCGCACTCAACCGTTATCGGGAAGATGCGCGCAGACGCACGGCCGGGCATGCCGCAATCGGCCCGGTCGCGTGCGGTGACTCAGACGTTCAGACCTGCATGGATGACATGGCGCAATGCCCGTACCCACGCAGCGAAGCGGCCCTCATAGACGAGGGCTACCCCATGTTCAAGAGGGCATTGTCGGCGGCGATCACGTCCTGTTGACCATACACCCCAAACATGTGCTTTTTGTAAGAAGTTCGATCGTTCGACGTCCTCCAGAACATCTGGGAATCATATGAACACGCACACACGGGCAAGGCCACTGGTCCTGCTGACAGCCGTCGTCACGGCACTGATTGGCGCCTATCTTGCCGTCGGCGGGGTCTGGCTCCTCTCTTACGGTGACACTCCTTATTATCTCATCTGCGGCCTCGCGATGTTCGCGACCGCGTTCCTTTTGTATCGTGGCCGCGCATCAGCGCTCTGGGTCTATGCCGCAATCACGATCGGCAGCCTGATCTGGGCCGTGGCCGAGGCCGGGTTCGACTTCTGGTCGCTCGTCCCGCGTGGCGACGTCATCGTCATTCTCGGCATCTGGCTCCTGCTGCCGTTCATCACGCGGCCGCTGGCCGCCAACCGGGCCACGATCGCACCGCTTGCCGCCAGCGTGGCGCTCGCGATCGTCGTCGTCCTGTTCTCGATCACGCAGGATCCGTATTCGTTCGACGGCAACCTGCCGACGCAGATCGTCAATGCCAATCCGAGCGATTCCGGCACGGTTCCCGACAGCGAATGGCACGCCTACGGCCGCACGCAGTACGGTGACCGTTTCTCGCCCCTGAAGCAGATCAACTCGTCGAACGCCCAGAACCTAAAGGTTGCCTGGATCATGCGGACCGGCGATCTGAAGAATGCGAACGATCCCGGCGAGACGACCAACGAAGCCACCCCGGTCATGGCGAACGGGACGCTGTATTTCTGCTCGGTGCATCAGAAGCTGTTCGCTGTCGACGCCGCCACCGGCAAGACGAAGTGGGTCTTCGATCCGAAGCTTTACGTGAACCCGGGCTTCCAGCATCTGACCTGCCGCGGCGTCACCTATCATGCGACGCCTGCGAACGCGGTGACGATCGATGGCCAGCCTGCGCCGACGGAATGCGCACATCGCGTCTTCCTGCCGACCAATGACGGCCGCATGTTCGCCATCAATGCCGACGACGGCAGCCGTTGCCCGAGCTTCGGCAACAACGGCGAACTCGACCTGCGCGAAGAAGGCATGACAGTCACCACGCCGGGTGAATGGGAAGGCACGTCGCCCCCTGTCGTGACCGACAAGCTAGTGATCCAGTCGGGTGCCGTGACCGACAACAACTCGGTGCATGAGCCTTCGGGCGTGACCCGTGCCTACGACATCTACACAGGCAAGCTGACCTGGGTATTCGATACGGGCAACCCTGACCCGAACCAGATGCCGGGCCCGGACCACAAGTTCGTTCCGAATTCGCCGAACTCGTGGATCACCTCGTCCTACGATCACAATCTGAACCTGATCTACATTCCGACCGGCGTGCAGACGCCTGACGAATGGGGCGGCAACCGCAACGCGGATTCCGAGCGTTATGCCTCGGGCCTGCTGGCGCTGAACGCCGACACGGGCAAGCTCGCCTGGTTCTACCAGACGGTCCACCATGACCTGTGGGACATGGATATTCCCTCGCAGCCGAGCCTCGTGGACATCACCCAGAAGGACGGCACCGTCGTTCCCGCGATCTATGCGCCGGCCAAGACGGGCAACATCTTCGTGCTCGACCGCCGCACCGGCAAGCCGATCGTCCCGGCGCCCGAGACGCCCGTGCCGCAGGGCGCAGCACCTGGTGATCACCTCTCCCCGACCCAGCCCTTCTCGCAGCTGACCTTCCGTCCGAAGGCACCGCTGACGGGTGCGGACATGTGGGGCGGCACGGTGTTCGACCAGCTGATCTGCCGCGTTGCCTTCCATCAGCTGCGCTATGAAGGCCCGTTCACGCCGCCGTCGACCCAAGGGTCGCTGATCTTCCCGGGCAACCTCGGCATGTTCGAATGGGGTGGCCTTGCAGTCGATCCGCAGCGTCAGATCGCGATCGGCGATCCGATTTCGCTGCCCTTCGTCTCGCAGCTCATCCCGCGCGGATCGAACAACCCGCTCTGGCCGCCCCAGAAGGGCACGCTGGCACCGGGTGGCGAGAACGGCATCCAGCATAACTACGGCATTCCGTATGCCGTCGAGCTCGATCCGTTCCTCGACCCGATCCTGATCAAGGTCGGATTGAAGATGCCGTGCCGCAATCCGCCGTGGGGCTACATGGCAGCCATGGACCTCCGCACGAACAAGATCATCTGGCAGCACCGCAACGGCACCATGCAGAACAGCATGTATGGCAGCTCGCTGCCCGTGACGCTGCCGCCGGTGAAGATCGGCGTGCCGGCACTGGGTGGTCCGCTGGTCACGGCAGGCAACGTCGCCTTCCTGACGGCATCGATGGACTACTACATCCGCGCCTATGACGTGACGAACGGCAAGCAGCTCTGGCAGCAGTCGCTGCCGGCCGGTGGCCAGTCGACGCCGATGACCTATGCGGTCAACGGCAAGCAGTACATCGTCTCGTATGTCGGTGGACACGGGTCGTTCCCGTCGAAGCTCGGCGACTACCTCATCGCCTGGGCGCTGCCCGACGGTCACTGATCCGACCAGTATCCTCCGGATCCGGAAGAGGCCCGCCGAAAGGCGGGCCTTTTTTATGTCCGGAAATAAAATGACCGGATCTGGTGGTCACGATACGAAGCCATTACAAAGAACACATGCGCTTCATCACCACTCTTCTTCCTGACTCCGGCGTTTCACCGGCTGCGAGATATCGCACGGCACTGGGGGCTGCCCTCGTCGGCCTCTCGCTTTCGCAGAGTGGCGTGGCGCTGGCCGACGCCGGCAGCAACGAGGACAATGCGCGCATCAATCCGGCACTGACGCCTGCACCGGCCTATCCGGCGCAGGCGCTTGCGGCACAGGTCGCAGGCGAGGCCAAGGTCAGCTGCGACGTGACCGCGGACGGGCGCGCGTCAGCCTGCAAGGTGGTGTCCGCCAGTCTGCCCATCTTCGCCGATACGGTGCTGCAATACGCGTTGCATGCTCGCTATCTGCCTGCCTTGCACAATGGCCTGCCTGTGCCTGGGCACGCTGAAATCTTCATCAACTTTGCCTATCCGTGGCCGAAACATGCCCGGACGCAGACTGAACCTGCGATCGACTACATGGCATCGCCCCCGATGCCGCTCCCACATCTGACTGCACAGGACACCGGGCCGTCATCCGGCTGGGCCCATGCGCAGGTGCATTGCATCGTCGATGCGTCCGGCCACCAGCGGGAATGCTCGGTCACCTCGGACTGGCCCGCATTTTCCAGATCGCTGTCGCAGTTCATCGCGACCGCTCACTTTTTCCCGTCCATCCGTGACGGGGCGCCTGTCGAGGCCCCCTACGTGCATCCGTTTTCAGTGAACGTGAAGCAGGCGCCGGATGACGGGTTCGGTCAGTAACTCGGGGCGAAGCGCTTTCGGCCGCCCGAACGCCTGCGGTACTTTACGTGCCTGTGAAAGGCGGCATCGACGCCTTTTCCGTGCAATCGTGACAAACTATGCATGAAACCGTGAGCCTGCCGCTGTCGGCCTGGCCTCGATGAGAGGGACGCCCCATGTATCGTGCACTATGGCTCCTGCCGTTCTGCTGGATGCTCGGTGTTGCGCAGGCCCATGATGACGACAGCAACGATGACATTGCGCGGATCGACCATGCCCGCAGTCACACGGTCCCCTATCCGCCCGCAGCGCTCGAACGTCGTCAGGAGGGCGTGGGAAGCGTGGAATGCGACATCGCCGCAGAGGGACGCGCGACACGGTGCGCACCGGCCGGCGCAAGCGATCCCGTCTTTGTCCAGCCTGCCCTGCTCTATGCCAGCGAAGCGCGTTATCTGCCTTCTCTGGAAGACGGTGTCGCGAAACCCAGTCACAGGACGATCCGGGTCGTATTCCGTCTGACGCCGGTCCAGAAGCGGATCGATCTGCCCCTGTTCGACCACTGGCACAGCCATCGTCTGGTCTATCCGAAGGCCGCAATCGACCGCGACGCACGCGGCTCGATCGAGGCCCATTGCACGATCGATGTACAGGGCGTGCCGCATGATTGCGTGGCGACCGGCAGCGACTCCGATCTGGATGCGGCGGTACTCACCTATCTCAATGGGGCCCGCTACTATCCCGCCATGCAGAACGAGCAGCCTGTCTCCGCCACCTACTCGGCGCATTTCAGTTTTGCGTTGGCCAATTCCACCCGTGATGACGGTTTCGGCAACTGATACGGCAGCCGGGGACTTGTGAAACACAAGCTTCGCGCCCCACAATTCTTCCATCCGTTCCGTTTCCTGTCGGAAACGAACACGCGTCCTGGGCTCGGGCCCGCGCGTCAACTGCACGACTGAAGGAAATCATTCCGATGATCCGCAAGCTGGCTCTCGTCTTCGCCTCCGCCGCCATCATGGCCAGCACGTCGCTCGCAGCGCATGCGGCACCGTGTCGCGACGCGAAGGGCAAGTTCACCAAGTGCGAGACCGTGAAGAAGCCGACCAAGTGCCGTGATGCCAAAGGCAAGTTCACCAAGTGCTCGACAGCCGGTGCCAACCCGGCCTGAGGCAGCAGACCCGACGGCCTTGTCAGCTCCGGCCGGGCCGATCGCCCGCGCCGGAGCGCCAGAACACGACTTGGTCCATATCTTTATCGAATGCGACCTTGTCAGCGCCATCATGCACCGTCCGGCGCTTCATGAGATCCGTGCTCTGAAGCACATCGGAAATACCTGGGATCATTTCCACAGCAGCCGAAGCCCCTGCTCGGCGGGAATGAACCTGACACCCGTCGTATCATGGGCCGCCAGTTCGGACATGATAACGGTTTCCGGGCGTGGCCCGACACGCATCGACGGCTTCATGTGGGCTACCAGCACAGGCAGGCCGCGCAGTGAAACGCCCGCCACCGTCTGGAGGTCGCCCAGTTCGCTCGTCAGCCAGCGAGGCGTCAGGTGGCCGAACAGCAGCCGGTCCGGCCGCGCATCGTCATAGGAACATTCGATGATGATGCCGCGAAGTCGTCTGGCCCGGATGAGTGGTGCCACGGCCTGCCAGACATCATGCAGATGGGTGCTTTTCTCGATGGCATCGGCGCCGGTGTCACCCAGATAGAGCATCGCATTGCGGCCGCCCTCGATCAGGAACGCGGTGGATTCGACAGAGCCGTGGCTGAGCGGGAACGCCGTGATCGTGAGAGCCGTTCCCCGCACGGGCACGCCCTGGCCGGCGACGAGATCCTGGTAGTGATATTGGCGCAACAGCGGTGGCGTGCCGCGATCGCCGGCATTGGGCCACACGGCCCAGTTGAAGACGTTGCGCGCGAGCGTGTCATTGACACTGCGCAGCGCATAGATGGGCTTGGCCGCATCATCCGGCGCGATCGCGACCAGACCCGCGATATGGTCCAGATGCGCGTGACTGATGAGATACCCTCGGACGATCGTTCGCGCGACATAGCCAGGCCTGGTCAGACCGGCTGCCTGCGGCATCGCGATATGGTCGAGCGCCCCCTGTCGCTGAGCCGCTTCCAGCCCTCCAAGGACGGTTCCCGCATCGCATAGAACCGCGCGGTCGTCTCCGATCGGCTGAACGAGATAGGCGCTGAGATTCCCATCCTCGAGCCCGCCCCGCGCGCCGAGCACGGTGACGTCGAACCCGCCCGCACAGGCAACGGACGCCCATGCCAGCAGAGCGAGTGCCGCCACCGGCCGGGGCGTTAATCGCATCAGGCAGCCGCAGCCCGCGCCCGGATCGCGGCGGCCATCGCCTCGACCCCGTTTCCGCGGTTGGTGGACAGTGCCTGAACCAGCCCGAGATCGCGCAGGAACTGCGGGGAGGTTTCCAGGATTTCCGACTGCGGCCGGCCGGAATAGACGCGCAGCAGAAGGGCCACCAGCCCGGAGACGATCGCCGCATCCGACGCGCCCGCGAACCACAGGCGTCCATCCTGCTCGCGTGCCTCGAGCCAGACCTGACTCTGGCAGCCCGGCACACGATGGGCATCGTTCATCCAGTCGGATGGAAACGGCGGCAGCTTCCGGCCGAGCTCGATGATGTACTGGTAGCGCTCCATCCACTCATCGAACATGTCCAGCTCGGCACCGATCTCCGCGATCGCCGCCGATGCCGTGTCATCCTCCGGCGCGACCCAGGGACCGTCAATCACACCGCTCACAGAATGAACCGGCTCAGATCGCCCTTCTGGGCCAGCGGCGCCACGCGATCACGCACGTCGGATGCCGTGATCGTCACTGTCTCGCCCGAACGGTCGGACGCCGAGAACGACACCTCTTCCAGAAGCCGCTCCAGCACGGTGGCGAGACGACGCGCGCCGATGTTCTCGACGCGCTCGTTGATATCGGCCGCGAGATCGGCAAGCGCCTCGACCGCGGATTCGTCGAAGTCGAGCAGGACGCCTTCCGTCCTCATCAACGCGACATACTGCTTGAGCAGCGAGTGCTCGGGCTCCTGCAGGATCCGCCTCAGATCGCTGCGCGACAGCCCGGACAGCTCGACGCGGATCGGCAGTCGCCCCTGCAGTTCCGGCAGAAGATCGGACGGCTTGGCGAGATGGAACGCGCCGGAGGCGATGAACAGGATGTGGTCCGTCTTGACCGGGCCATACTTGGTCGAGACCGTCGTGCCCTCGATCAGCGGCAGCAGGTCGCGCTGCACGCCTTCGCGCGAAACATCGCCGCCCCGGAACCCGCCTTCCGACGAGCGCGCGCACACCTTGTCGATCTCGTCGATGAACACGATGCCATGGTCCTGCGTATGGGCCACGGCCTCGCGGGTCAGCGCATCGTTGTCCAGAAGCTTGTCTGCTTCCTCACGCACCAGATGTTCGCGGGCAGCGGCAACCGTAAGGCGCTTGCGCTGCGGCGCGCGGTTCATCAGCCCCTTCATCATGTCGTTGAAGTTGATGACGTTGCCCGGCTGCAATCCCGGCATGTCGCCCGCGCCGGCTGGCGCGTCCGACTGGACGTGGATCTCGACTTCCTTCTGCTCCATCTCGCCGTTGCGCAGCATCTGGCGGAACTTGAGCTTCGTGTCGGCCGACGACTTCTCGCCCACCAGCGCATCGATCAGGCGCGCTTCGGCTGCATGCTCGGCCTGCGCCTGAACGTCCTTGCGGCGGATGTCGCGCAGCATGGTCAGCGAGACCTCGACCAGATCACGCACGATCTGCTCGACGTCCCGGCCGACATAGCCGACCTCGGTGAATTTCGTCGCCTCGACCTTCATGAACGGCGATTGCGCAAGCCTCGCCAGCCGGCGCGCGATCTCGGTCTTGCCGCAGCCCGTCGGGCCGATCATCAGGATGTTCTTCGGCACGACTTCGTCGCGCATCTCGTCGCCAAGCTGCGCACGACGCCAGCGGTTGCGCATCGCGATCGCGACCGCGCGCTTGGCGTCGTGCTGGCCGATGATGAAGCGGTCGAGCTCCGAGACGATCTCGCGCGGGGAATAGTTCGGAACGTCCATCACAGAGCGACTCCTGTCCGCTCATCGCCCAGTGTTTCAACGATGACGGAATGATTGGTGTAGACGCAGATATCGCCCGCGATGCGCATGGCCCGCCGCGCGATGTCGGCTGCGGTCAGTCCATCGATTTCCGCCAGCGCGCGCGCCGCCGAAAGGGCGTAGTTGCCGCCCGAGCCGATCGCGATGATGCCGTCCTCGGGCTCCAGCACGTCGCCATTGCCGGTCAGCGTGAACGAGCGGTGCTCGTCGGCCACCGCCATCATCGCTTCCAGACGGCGCAGGTAGCGGTCCGTACGCCAGTCCTTTGCCAGCTCGACGCAGGCGCGCTCGAGCTGGTCCGGATAACGCTCGAGCTTGGCCTCCAGCCGTTCCAGCAGGGTGAACGCATCCGCCGTGGCGCCTGCGAAACCCGAAAGGATCGACCCCTTGGGCCCGATACGACGCACCTTGCGCGCGTTGCCCTTGATGACGGTCTGCCCAAGGGTGACCTGTCCGTCGCCCGCCATGGCGACCTGGCCGCCTCGCCGTACACAGAGAATGGTCGTGCCGTGCCAGCCGACCGGATCGTGGGTTTGGGATGTGCCTTGCATGATTGCCAAGAGATAGAGCAGACGCCCCGGATCACAAGTCTTGCGGACGCCGCTCAGGCCAATGCGCGCCGGACGGCCTCGTTGAGAGCGGCGGGCGTGAACGGCTTTGCCAGCACCGGCGCATCCATCGGCCAGCTCGCGGCATCGGCATAGCCGCTGGCATACATGATGCGCGGCATCCGGCCGCCGCGTGCGCGGATCGCCGCACCGCAATCGCGCCCGTTCATGCCGGGCATCAGCAGGTCGAGCACGACGAGATCGACCGGCGGGCCGCTGTCGAGACGCGCCAACGCCGCCTCGCCGGACCCCACGCCTTCCACGACATACCCCTCGCGACGCAGGAAGCCTTCGGTCACGAGGCGCACCATGGCCTCGTCATCGACGACCAGCACACGGCACTGACCGACACAGGTATGCGCGGCATCCGGCAACTCGGTGTTCTGCGCGCCCGGCACGCCCTTGGCCAACGGCAGCCACAGACGCACCTCGGTTCCTTCGCCCGGCGCGGTCTCCACACGGATGTCGCCCCCGTTCTGGCGCAGGAAGCCGAAAATCGTGGACAGCCCCAGCCCCGTTCCGCGCCCGGTCCCCTTGGTGGTGAAGAACGGCTCGAAAACCCGTTCGGCGACCTCCCGTGTCATGCCGCAGCCCTGATCACGCACGCTCAGCACCACATACGGCCCGCTGGCCAGGATCGGATCGCCCGCCCCCATCTCGCCCCGATGCAGGGCGATCGTGATGGTCCCGCCCTGGTCCATGGCATCGCGGGCGTTGATGCACAAATTCAGGATCGCCATTTCCAGCTGGCTCGCATCCGTCTGCACCAGCGGGACCGCTTCGAGCACCGGCGCCATGACGACCCGGCAGGCCGTCTCGGCGGCACTGCCCATGCCGGGCCGGATCATGCTCTGCGCCAGCAGGTCCTCCATGCTGCGCAGAAGCTGTGCCACATCCACCGGACGCAGCGTGGTCGGCGTCGGCCGGCTGAAATCGAGCAGCCGCCGTGTCAGCGTCGCGCCGCGCCGCGCCGAGCCGGTCGCGTTCTCCAGCAGGCGCCGCATGGTCGTATCTTCGGGCAGCAGATCGTCCAGCAGCTCAAGCGAGCCGATCACCGCCGTCAGGAGGTTGTTGAAATCGTGCGCAATGCCGCCCGCCAGCGTTCCGAGCGCACGCATCTTTTCTGACTGACGCAACTGCGTCTGGAGCTGCACGCGCTCGCTGACATCGCGATCAATGCTCACCTGCCAGGCCGGATGATGCGGCAGCGCCTCCTCGCCTTCCGGCCATGGCAGCGCAACGCGCAGGATCTCGTGCCAGTGACCGTTCTGCGGATCCTGAACCAGCCGCTCGTCGCGTCCGACATCGCTCACGCGCGCCCGCATCATGCCGATCAGCGCCTGTTCCCACGGGGCCGCACCCGTTTCCTCCGGCAGCGCCGTGGCCTCGTCAGCCGGCCGATCGTTGCGCCGCATGCTCACGCCATGCTCGTCGGTGAAGACGAGACGCATCGGCAGATTGTCCATCAGGCCACGCAACAGCACGCGCTCGGTCAGCAGGGCACGCTCGAGCCGGTGATGTGCCGCCGCTTCGCGCACCATGGCGCCCAGCGTCTCCGCTTCCCACGGCTTGTGCGCATAGAACTGGATGCGCCCCTGATTGAGCGCCGAGGCGACGGACGCCAGATCGGCATATCCGGTCAGCAGGATGCCCTTCGCATCCGAAACCTGCCGTGCGCGGGCGAGGAATGCGTCTCCGTTCAGCCCCGGCATGCGCTGGTCCGACACGATGACGGCGACATCGGGATTGCGGGCCAGCAGGTCGAGTGCTGCGAGCGGGTCGGTGCTGGTCAGAAGGTCGAAATCATCCTCGAACAGATCGGCCAGCGCGACCAGGATCTCGGGCTCGTCATCGACCAGAAGTATCTGCGCCCGTTGGGGATAATGCCCCTCGCGCCGGTTCACAGCGTTCGTACCCGCCTGACTCACGCCGTCATCTCCTCGCTTTGACGATTCGCCTGTCTCGCGACACTCGCGCCTTCGCGCGTCAACATCACCGGGACCGACAACGTGAAGCGCGCGCCGCCCTTCGGCGCATCGTCGACCACGATCTGCCCTGCATGTGCCTCCACCACGCCGTAAGCGATGGCAAGTCCGAGGCCGGTGCCCGATCCCACGGGTTTCGTGGTGAAGAACGGCTCGAAGATGCGCGCACGGATTTCGGCCGGAATCCCCGGACCGTCGTCGCTGATGGAGATGACGTAGCGCGCCTCGCCATCGCCCGAGGGCATGCGCGCCTGACCATCGGCCGGGGTGAGCCAGCTTCGGATCGCGATATGCCCGCCATGGCGTCCGTCCTCACGCCCCAGCAGCGCATCGATCGCATTGGCAATGATGTTCATCACGACCTGGTTCAACAGGGCCGGCTGACAGAAAAGCATCGCAGGTGCATCCAGCGTCCGGCTGACCGCGATCTCTCCGCCGATCTTGTGCGCCAGCAGGGCCAGCGCCGTCTCGATCGATTCCGGCACGTCCACTTCCTGGAACGCTCCTTCGTCAAGGCGCGAGAAGCGGCGCAGGCTGAGCACGAGGTTTTGGATGCGCTGCAGCCCGAGCCGCATCGAGCCTATCCGGGCCTCCGCACGATCGAGCAGCGCCAGTCGCTCGGCCCGCATCCGGTCATCCGTGCCATCGGGGGCACCATCGGTTCCTTCCAGCCGCCGGAGCCGGTCCAGCGACCGCGTCACGGTCCCTTCATGCGCGAGCGTGAAGGCGAGCGGATTGTTGATCTCGTGCGCGATCCCCGCGACCAGTTCACCCAGCGACGCCATTTTCGCCGTCTGGACCAGCTTGGCCTGCGTCTCGATCAGCCGCGCATTGGTCGTGCCGAGTTCCGCATTCGCCTGCGCCAGCGCCTCCGCCAGCGCGGCCTTGGCCGCGATCGCCTGCGCCTCGCTCTGGGCGGTCTGGAGCGCCACCTCACGCACCTGACGCTCGATTTCCGCCTGTCGCGATTCGTCCTGGATCAGCTTGCGCCGCACCATGACGCGAATGCGCAGTGCCAGCGTATCCCGTGCGATATCGCTCGGCACGAGATCATCGAGACCCGCTTCGAAGAGATCGGCCGAGGATTCCTGACGGAAGCTTCCGGCATCGATGATGCCCAGCATCCGGAACGGGATGCCGCCCGCATCAAGGATGTCCTGACGCCGCGCATCCAGCCGGCGGCAGAAGCCGACGTCGTGGCGCAGCGCGCGCAGGCGGTCTTCCTCGCGATGGGCATGCGACAGGTCGATGACGAGGCAATCCGGCCCGTCGTCGCCGCTCAGCCAGGCCCCTTCCGTGAGGTCGTCGGATGCCTCGATCGTGGTCACGGTATGCCCGTCGCGCCAGAGAAGCTCGCCCAGCGAGGTCTCGTGCGTTTCCGGGAGATCGCCCACGTCGTCGGCTGCTTCGTCGTCGAAGACGCGCTCTTCGCTCGCGCCGGTGACGATCACGATCCGCGCGCGCCGGAAGCGTCCCGCCTCCTCGGCGATCAGGTCCGAGCCGTCCCGCAACAACGCGCGGATACGCAGGACGAGCAGATCCGGGTGCGCCGATTTCGAGATATAGGCGTCAGCCCCGGATTCCAGTCCCTCGCGCTCGAGTCCGGGGGCCGCATCCTCCGTCAGCATGAGGACCGGGATGGAGCGCGTGGCGGGGTTCATGCGGAACTGACGGGCCATCTGGCCGCCGTTCATGCCCGGCAAATGGTAATCGGCGAGGACCAGATCGGGGATGGCCCGATCCATCATGGTGAGCGCGCTCTCGCCGCTTTCGGCCTGTTCGACCAGGAATCCCTGACGCTCGAGCATCCGTCGCAGCTGCAACGCCTGCGTCGGCGAATCCTCGACCAGCAGGATGTGCGGTGCGATTTCGCTCACCGTGTTCGATCTCCCTCTGCGTCGGGCAATCCGACGCCCGCCTGTGTCCCAGCCAACACCCTGCGGACGGTTGCAATCAACCGTCTTTGATCGGTTCCCTGCTTTGCCATGACAACCCGCACGTTCGGCCCGAGCGACGCCGGATCATTCCCGGCTTCCTGCGCCAGATCATGCCCCGTCATGACGACGACGGGAACGCCTGCCAGTGCGGGATCGTCCGCCATGGCCGCCAGCAGGCCGGCACCGTCCAGCCCCGGCATCTCGAGATCGGTAATGACACAGTCGATCGCAACCGTTCGCAGCAGGTCGAGGGCCTGCCCGCCATCGGACGCCGACATGACCACGAACCCTTCGGCCCGAAGCACCACGCGGGACAAGGCGCGGACGGTCGCGGCATCGTCGACGACCAGAAGCCGCGTGAGCTGCGGCCCGGCATCGCGCCCTGGCAGAATATCCCGCCGCGTCGAGGCACGCGCCAGAAGGACGCGCGTGTCCAACAGCAGGACCGGCACGTCGGCAGACGGCCAGCACAGTTCCGGTGCCAGCGCCCGATCGAGACCGGGCCAGT
The DNA here is from genome assembly GCF_000963885.1 of Tanticharoenia sakaeratensis NBRC 103193. Lineage (GTDB taxonomy): Bacteria > Pseudomonadota > Alphaproteobacteria > Acetobacterales > Acetobacteraceae > Tanticharoenia > Tanticharoenia sakaeratensis. The sequence continues at coordinate 290,016 of NZ_BALE01000010.1, read as the reverse complement.
CGGCCCGTTCGGCCAGAAACACCCGGGCATCGGCAATCGCATCCACGATCAAACCGACCGTCATCGCGCCCGCCGACAACACGACAACAAGCCATCCCTCCTCCGGCATGACGGCATCCGTGTCTCGTCCCACCAGCCCTGAAAGCAGAACCAGCGGCACGCGCATTCCGCCGTCGCGGACCGCGTCCTCGGATGGCGGCGCAAGTGCGTCGATATCCCAGACATCACGTCCATCGACCCGGCGGATCACGCCGGAACGCGCCCGCCCGAGCCTGCGGACAGCGAGCCCATCCAGGCCCCATGTCTGCCCCTCAACCTGGACCAGAAGCACGGCCCGCTCGCGACGCGGCAGCGGCAGAGCAAGGCGGACAATCGTGCCCCATGGTTGCCCACGCGCCATGACCGCATGACCGCCCAGCGCGCGGACCCGCTCGGCCACGATCGACAGGCCCATGCCCCGCCCGGCGATTTCGTCGGCCTGGCCGCGCGTGGAGAAGCCGGGCCTGAACACGAAGGCGAACAACGCCTCTTCGGTCAAAGGCACATCAGGCTTCACGAGGCCAAGAACTTCCGCGCGCGCCCTGATTGCCGCAACGTCAGGACCCCGCCCATCGTCGATAACCTCGAGCATCAGCACGGACGCTTCGACAGAGGCAGAAAGGGCAAGGCGGATGGTCTCGGGCTTGCCTGCCGCACGGCGCGCAGCCGGCGGCTCCGCGCCGTGCGCGATCGCATTGCGCAGCATCTGGATCACCGGATCGCGCATGGCCTGGATCGTATGACGATCGATGCTCAACTCCATGCCCGACAACTTTACGTCGACCGCATCACGTCCCGTGATGTCACGGGCCATCTGCCGGACCATGCCGGCCAGGGGCGCGAACACGTCGCCGACCGGCATGAGGGCCGCTGCATGAATGTCCTCGCGCAGATGTGCCAGAGCATCACGCAATGCGCCGTCAGCCAGCTCCCGGTCACGTCGGATCATGTCGAATGCGCGCTGCACGCGGCCGAGTTCACCAGCCGGGGGACGCGTCCGCTCGGGGAACAGCGAATCGAGCGCGGACCAGATCCGCCCCTGTGCCTCGACCGCCGCGACCACGGCCCGAAAGGAGGACGTGAAACTGTCGATTCTGGCCTGGGGCAACTGCACGTAGCGCTCTGCGATGTCGGGCTGCGCGTCGCCTGCGTCCAGCTCGGCCACAGGTGCGGCCTTCGGCTGCTCCATCTCGGCCTCGATCGCATCCAGCCCGCATTCGAGATCGCGCAAGGCTGCCTCGTCGAGCCCCCGATTGGCGCGCACCAGCACCTGCAGCCTGGCTTCGAGCCCGTGTGCCAGCGTCTCGATCGACGCATATTCGACGGCACGCGCCGCGCCTTTCAGGGAATGGACGCGTCGAAAGACATCGGCCGTCATCGCTGGATCGACGCTTGTTCGGGCCGTCAGCGCCTTCAGCACGCGCATGTGGGCGCGATACTCGCCCTCGAAGACCGCCAGCAGCTCGCGACGCAGCGCGTCCACTGCCGCGCCTCAGACCCGGTAACGTTCGGTCAGCACCAGCATCTGGCGCGACAGCTCGCCCAGTGCCGCGGCGGCGCCATCGAGTTCGCGCGTCCCCGATGCCGCATTCTCGCTATCCTCCCGGATGCCGGTCAGCGCCCGCATGACCTGCTCGATGCCGGCCTGCTGCTGCGCAGTGGACGCCGCGATATCCTGGAATGCCAGGACGCTCGTCTCGATGCTGGAGGCCATCCGCGCGATCACGCCGGAGGCGAGATCGGTCTGATGCTGACCCGCCGCGACCCGCTTGCCCGATTCCTCGGTCAGCGTGACCGCCGTGTCGATCCCGCGCTGAACGTCGCCCAGAATGGCCCGCACATGCCGCGTCGCCGCACGGGACTGGTCGGCCAGAACCTTCATCTCCGCTGCGACGACGCCAAAGGAGCGCCCATGCTCTCCCGCTGCCGCGGCCTCGATGGCCGCATTGAGCGCCAGGAGATGCGAGCGCTCCGACAGATCCGTGACGCTTGAGATGATTTCGCCGATCGCTTCGGTCCGTTCGGACAGATCGGCGATATTACGTGACAGGACTTCGCCCCCCGCCTGGATTTCACTCATCGCGCGGGCGTTCTCGCCGGCCGCCTGCAGCCCGCTTGCCGACATGTCGATGGTGCCCCGCGCCTGGGCGATCAGCTCACGCGCATGGCGGCTGATTTCCGCACCGGAGCGCGTGATTGCATCCACGCTCGATGCCGTCTCCCGCACCGCGCCGAACTGCCGGTCGATACTGCTCGTCTGGGCACGGGCCGCCGAGCGCATGTCGGCGACGGCCCTGTCCAGATCGTGCGTCAGAAGGCGGCTCTGGCCTGCGATGTCCGCCAGACCGTCGATCATCTGGTTGAGCCCCTCGGCCAGACGCGACAGCTCGTCCCGGATCCGCTGGCTCGCCTGCGCGCGCACCGTCAGATCCCCCTGCCCGGCACGCTCCATCGTCCGCAGGATCGAATGCAGAGGCCCGAGGATCGCATTGCGCGTCCAGAACGTCACCAGCACCGCGACCGCGACCGCTGCCGTCAGCAACACCAGGAGCGACCGGCGCGAGAAATCGTACATGGCGCCGCTGGCGTTCTGACCCGCCGCGACCGCACCTTCGAGAGACAGGCCCGCCGTCGACAGCAAGGTGTCGATCTGGGCTTCCAGATGTTCGTCGTTGACCGCTTCGCTCTGCGCCGCGCTGACATCGCCCGACCGGACGGCGGCAAAGATATGCTCCGCTTCCTCCTCGCTCTTGCGCAGCACGGCGAGCGTTTGCGACAGGGTGGCCGATACATCGCGATACGCGGCCCGGCGCGGCTGGGTCATGCTGTCCTGGCTGGCGATCAGCGTGCCCTGCCATGCATCGCGCAGCAGGCTCTCGTTGTTGGCGGCTTCCTGGCGCCAGCGGGCCACCATTCCATCCAGACGAGACGGATCGTCCCGGAGCGTCCCCGATTCATAGGCTGAGAGGATCTGCAGGCGCTGCGCCAGAAGCTTGCCCTGCGAATCACGCACACGATCGAGCTGGCGATAGACGTAGAAGTCACGGCTGACGATCTGGGCCGTCTCCTGCCGCACATCGCGGATCTGCGACAGCGCATAGACGCCCACGAGCAGCAGCAGCGCGACACCGACGGCGAACCCCGCCAGCAGTCTCAGGGCAATGGTCATGCTGCGTGTTCCACGTCATCCGCCAGAAGGCGAGCCAGATCGATCACGGCGTCTTCTCCTCCGGCAGCGTCGCTCTGCACGTCGATCACGGAATCGACCAGAAGCGCCAGGCCGGGCCTCATCAGACCGCCCGCACCGACCTGCGTGAGCCATTGCGACGACAGGCACAAGACGCGCGCCTCGGGTCCCTTCACCATGACACCGCTCAGCAGGACCGTCAGGGAAACAACGCCGTGAACCACGCCGAACACCGCGACCATGCCCACCACGGCATGCCAGAGCCGGTCGTCGAGCGCGGGATCGCGCGGCATCGCGAACACATGGGCAGGCTCGATCCGCCGTATGGCGGCAAGCGGAAGGCTCACCACGCGTCCGGCCGCCGTGACCACCAGCCGGTCGGAGCCGCTTCCCGGGAGCCCTGATCCACCCGCCGGCTCCGGGGCTGCTCCATGCGGTCCAGGCTTGTGCGGCAGGTCAGACATCGGGACCACGATTGCATTTGCCGCGCGTGACGGCTACCTCCACACGACAAATGACAGGTCTGAAGCCCCAAGCCGCACCGGCCCCTGCCGCGGAACGGCGCGTCCTGATGACGCCTCCAGAATAAGGTCCGAACCGATGGACATGCCGCCTCGCGAGCACGGGACAGAAGGATATGGCACCCGCATGATGCGTCCGCGCGTGAACGACACGGGCTCCAACCCGAATGTCATTGCGATCCTGCGCATGGCGCTGTGGTCGGTCTGCTACTTCGTTTTCTACTTCGGCCAGCAGATCGCCGAGCTGCTGGCACCTCTGGTGCTGATCCTGGGGATCGGCTGGGCGCTTCTGCCGCACGTGGTCGATGCCATCACGACCAGCCTGCCCAACGCCGATCCACAGGCCCGCGACGTCATGAATCACGTGGCCGGCAACATCCCGCAGCAGATCACGCTGGCCGGACATCTCATGACCCCGTCCTCGCTGATCTTCGACGGGTTTCTCCTGATGGCGCTTGCAGCCATCGGCGCCACGATCTCGGCTCTCGCCGCCCGCAACATGTAAGTCGCCCCCGGCCGACCGCAGGACACCAAATGGTCGGCGCAGGGCCGTTCGCCACGGACGTATGACCGTGGCCGCGTGCCACATGGCCGTCAGAAGACGGCGTGCAGACCCGCGAACAGGCGCGCAAGCGGTGGCCAGGCATGAGACAGCGGCAGCTGCCAGCGCCAGCACGCCGCGCATGTTCCGACCATCAGAACAGCCGACCCCGCCCAGGCCACCATCCAGAAGCGGGGCCCGCCAAATGGCGGTGTTACAGCGACTTCGACGGGGCGTGGCCGGTCGGTCTCCTGTGAAATCGGCGGCTCAGGCGTGCGAAGTGGCGGCTCGTCCGCCGCACGCTCCGGTTCGGCGACGGGATCGGGCAGGACTTCCCACTCCGTCGCAGGCGCGGGCAATGCGTCCGTCTTCCACACCGTATCACAGCAGGCGCAATGCATCCGGCGCCGTCGGGCCGCTAGGATGTCCGGAATTTCATAGAGCGCCGCACAATGGGGACAGGTTACACGCATCGGCGCTCCGGCTACGACATGACTTGACGGCGGTGCCTGCGCACCGAACCAATAAGCTTTTCGGATCTGCCGCCATGGGCGCTCCTCTCCTACAAGGCCAGTCCTTAACGGACAGTAAATGCAGCACCATAGTGCCTGCGCGCCGCCGGCGTGCGGCCGCGCCATGATCCGCCTGCGCAACCTGTGCCTGACGGTCGGCGGGGCCGCGAACGGAGGCCGAGGCCGGATCGTGCTCGACCAGGCGAACTGCGACATCCCGCAGGGCGGCTTCAGGTGGCTGCTCGGCCCCTCCGGCGCGGGCAAGAGCACGCTCCTGCGCGCATTGCAGCTCGCGCACCCCCCCGAACGCGGCACGCTCGAGGTCCTCGGCGCGGATCCGGCCCATGCCGGGCGCCGGGCGACCGCTCGCCTGCGACGGCGGATCGGCGCCGTGCATCAGGATTATCGCCTGCTTCCGGAACTCTCCGTGTTCGACAACGTGGCGCTGCCGCTCCGGCTCGACGGCATGGCGGAGCGATCGATCCGCGAGGAGGTGGACGCCATCCTGTCGTGGCTGCGGATCTCGCCCCTGCGGGACCGCAGTCCACGCTATCTCTCGGGCGGCGAGCAACAGCGCACGGCCATTGCGCGCGCACTCGTCAAGCGCCCCGGCCTGCTGCTGGCCGACGAGCCCACCAATGCCCTCGACGAAACCGAATCCCTGCGTCTCGTGCGCCTGTTCGAGGAGTTGTCGGGACTTGGCACGACGGTCGTGATCGCAACCCATAACCCTGCCCTTCCGCGCCTTGTCCCGGCCCGCGCGCTCGTGCTCGACGGGCGCGGCCAGATGGTGGAAAGCGCGCCATGAACCGCACGCGCGACGCACTGGGCCTTGGTCGTGCACTGCCAGACCGCGCCCTGATCGCCGTGGTCCTGGGCATGACCCTGCTGGCGGGCCTGGCGCTGGGCGGTGCATTCGCGGCGCGTCTGCTGGCCATGTCCTGGCTTGGAGATGCGCGCGGCATCGCCATGGTGGAGCTTCCGGCGCAGACGGGAACGAAGATCGACCCGCTGATCCAGAATCTGCAGGCCGCACCCGGGATCATGTCGGCGCGCGTGCTGCCGACCGATGACGTCGCACGACTGCTCGGCCCGTGGCTTGGCAGCGGGTCGGCAGCCGAACCGGCATTGATGGCGGGACTGCCGACGGTGATCGAGGTGCGACGCAACGAAAACGCCCCTGATGCCGATCTGCAGGGCCTGATCCACGCCCAGGCTTCCGATGCCGTGATCGCGGAAGACCGGCACTGGACCCAGCGCCTGTCACTGTTCGCCGGCAGCATCCAGGCGTGCGCATTCTGTGTGGTGGCCCTGGTGGCTGCGATCGCGGTCGTGATGATCGGCGTTGCCGTACGCGGTGCCCTGAGAGTGCGGCGCGTGCCGATCGAGATCGTCCACGACCTCGGCGCGAGCGACGGTTACATTGCCGGCATCGTCGCGCGCCGCGGTCTCGTTCTCGGTCTCGTCGGGGGCATTCCCGGCACCCTGTTCGCATGGGGAATGCTGCTGGCACTAGCCCGGCTCGCGGCCCCGATCACGGAAGAGCCCGGGCCGGACGTTACGTCGCAAGGTGCGGCGGCTGCGATGCACGTTGCCCTGTCCTGGCATGACGCCCTGCTGCCGCCGCCCCTCATGTGGGCACTCAGCACCTTGCCGGTTGCGTCCGCGCTTCTGGCCTGGGTCACCGCGCAGGGCAACGTGCGGCTCTGGTTGCGTCGCCTGCCGTGAGCCGGTCGCGCATGTCGTGGCAGCGGTTCTCCCTGCGGCTGATGCTGTTCGCCTTCGTGCTCTGGGCAGCAGGCTTTGCAGTCTTTGCAATCGATTCGCTGACCCCGCCCTCGCCGCCGCCCCGCTGTGACGGGATCGCGGTCCTTACCGGCGGTCAGGACCGCATCTCGGCCGCCTTCACGCTCCTGCGCGACGGATATGGCCAGCAGCTTCTCATCAGCGGGGTCGGCTCCCATGCGACGCTGGCCCAGCTGGGCGAACCCGGCATCTATCGGCTGTCGGACCGGATCACATTGGGACGCCATGCCATCACGACCATCGGCAATGCGATGGAGGCAGCCCAGTGGGCACATGCGAACGCGCTGCACAGTGTCATCGTCGTGACGGCCGGCTATCATATCCGTCGCGCGCTGGTCGAACTGCGTCGGGCGGCGCCGGATGTCCGGTTTACCGCCTATGCCGTCCAGCCCCCGGCGCTGCGCCATCCGGCAACCCGCGCCACGGCATTCCTGCTTCTGCGAGAATACACAAAGCTGCTCGGCGCATGGGTCGGGGTGACGCGCGGCAATCCGATGGCCTAAGAACGCGCCCATGGCATTCTTCCGCTCCTGCGTGTTCAACGCGTACTTCGTGCTGCTGACGATCGTCATGGGAATCGGCGCGATCCCGGTCCGGCTGACGGGCAGCCGCGAGCGTGCATTGCGCTATGCGCAGGCATGGACGGCAGCCACGATCGCGGGCTTGCACCATATCTGCGGGATCGAACTCGAACTCATCGGCACCGAGAACCTGCCGGAAGACGCGCCCTGCCTGATCGCGTCGCAGCATCAGTCGGCGTTCGACACGCTGGTCTGGATGAACCTCGTTCCGCGCCCGGCCTATGTGATGAAGAAAGAGCTGACGAAAGTGCCGCTGGTCGGCCCGATGCTGCTACTGTCGGGCATGATCCCTGTGGAACGTCTCGCAGGCGCATCGGCTCTCCGCGGGCTTCTGCGCGGCACGGAAGCCGCGATCGCGGACAGACGGCAGATCATTGTTTTCCCCGAAGGCACACGGACCCGGCCGGGAGAGCGCGTGCCGCTCCAGCCCGGCATCGTCGCAATGGCACGGCATGCGCCGATCGTGGTGCCGGTCGCGACCAATTCCGGGCTGTTCTGGGGGCGCAATGCATTTGTGAAACGCCCTGGCCGTCTTGCCATCGTGATCGGTCAGCCGATAGAAGGCGCATCGCGCGCCGTCCTGATCGCGGCTCTGCAGGGCGCCTGGGACTCCCTCTCTCAGGCACATAATCTTGTCCCCAGTCAATCCCGTCCTGTGGATAACTCTGTGGGCACGCCTGCGGAAGACAGGGTGAATTCCGGCGGAAGCCTCTGAATTTGCAGAAACGCACGGACTGGAAATTATCTTTGTCCCAGGCAGTTTCAACGAGCATGTCTGTCCGCCTTCGGATCTTTCCCGGCCCGATCGCCGCAGAAAAGCGCCATTTCTTGCCAAATCGTCAATCCCGGCCTGTCTGCCTGGGTATTTTTTGACGCCCGGCTGCCGGGATACAGTGTCGGCAGGACCTCATGTGGATCGAACCTGTGGATGAAATGCGCAAGAATGTGAGCCGTCGTAGCCTGATCATGGCGGCGCCCCTGATTCTCACCGCAATTTCAGTCGTTTCCACAGCGCTCTGGTATCGTGCGGAACAGGTCCTCGATGCCCGCGCTGCGGAGACGATCGCGACCTTGCGCCGGGACGGCTTCAGCGTCTCGTTCAAGGCCCGACATCACGGCGGCTGGCCGCTCGCCGCAATCCTCACATTCGATGCGCCCCGGGTTGCGGGCCCGGTCCAATTGCCGCCCGGCACGAATCCTATGCCCGATGGTCCTGCTCCTGATGGGACCACGCCCCATGGAACCCTTGCATGGGGGGCGACACGCCTGATCCTGCGTATTGATCCGTCGGCACCTGCGACATTGACCGTCGGCGCGAGCCCAGATCAGGCGCTTGCCTACACGCCTGACGGCACTCCCGGGACACAGCCCCGGTTATGGATCAGGGCCGGCGAAAGCTGGGCGCATCTGCGCGGCGTAAGCACGACGCATCCGGACGCCCACGTGGCATTCGAGCGACTGGCCGTGACATGGATCGACGGGGGACGGCCGGTCACCACGACGCTCTGGGGCGTCGCAGGCATGGTGCTGTGGCGTCCGCATGCCGCACCCGATACGACGATCGCCGCAATCGACGCGCACGCGGCCCTGCTTAATTCGGACGCCCTGCCCGCCTGGTTGCGTCCCTGGCCCTGGACGGCGCCGGCGGCACAGATCGCACTCGTCGCACCGCGCACTGGCGAAACGAAAAGGCGTCTGCTGGTTCAGTCCCTCCAGACGGAGATCGGCGGCGCGCAGGCGCGGTTCGCCGGAATCTTCGCAAGCCCGACACTGACATCGCAAGCTCCGCGCTGGCCGGATGGCGACGGAACACTGGAGGTCGACGGCGCCTACGCGATGCTCGACCGCTGGCTCGACTGGGCCATTCGCCATCCCAATGATGACACGGTTCCGATCCGCCTCGATCCTGCGACCATCGTCGCGGTGCGCCGTCTTCTCCCCCGGGCGCCTCGTCGCCCGGACCGCCTGTACCTGCCCGTCACGATCCGGCAGGGCGCGCTCGACCTTCCCGGCAATCCTTGGGCGCATGACGTGACGCGCGTGCTGGGCGGCATGCCGTCGCCGCCTCTCGCCCAAGGTGCTCATTGACTTTCCAGCAATATCACACGAAAATGTGATCAATAATTTCGGTCCGGATCTCAGTCCGGGATACGATCTGCGGCGTCTGTCTGTTCTGCGGTGGCCGCCTGCCTGAACGTATGCACCGCCCGGTCCTCTCTCACCTCGGAGCGGCACAATTCCATGTCTTTTCTGACGGCATACCATCTCGCGCGAATGCAGTTCGCGTTCACTGTCGGTTTCCACATCGTCTTTCCGGCGTTCTCGATCGGGCTGGCCGCCTACCTCGCGGTCCTTGAAGCGCTGTGGCTGAAGACCGATCGACGGGTCTATCTCGACCTCTTCAAATACTGGCTGAAGGTGTTCTCCGTCGTGTTCGCGATGGGCGTCGTCTCCGGCCTCGTCATGTCGTATGAATTCGGCACGAACTGGTCCCAGTTCTCGCAGAAGGCCGGGCCGGTCCTTGGACCGATGCTGGCCTATGAGGTCATGACGGCCTTCTTCCTGGAGGCGGGCTTCCTCGGCGTCATGATGTTCGGGCTCGACCGCGTGGGCCGCCGCCTGCACTTCGCGGCAACCTGTCTGGTCTCCATCGGCACCCTTATCTCGATGACGTGGATCCTGGCGTCCAATTCTTGGATGCAGACCCCGCGCGGCTACATCATCGACGCGGCGACGGGCCGGTTCCTGCCGAAGAACTGGTTCCAGATCGTCTTCAACCCGTCGTTCCCCTACCGACTTGTCCACATGGGTCTCGCGGCCTTCCTGTGCGTCGCCTTCGTCGTGGGCGGGGTCGGTGCATGGCATCTGCTGCGTGCGAAGCGCACCGGCACCCACGCGCCGGAAGCCGTCCGCGTCATGTTCTCGATGGCCATGTGGATGGCGGCCATCGTCAGCCCGATCCAGATTCTGGCCGGTGATACGCAGGGCCTGAACACGCTGGAGTATCAGCCGGCGAAGATCGCCGCGATGGAAGGCGACTGGGTTTCCGAGGACCACGCGCCTGAGATCCTGTTCGGCATTCCGGACATGCAGGCCGAGACCACGCGCTACAAGATCCAGATCCCGCTTCTCGGCTCGCTGATCCTGACGCACAGCCTGAATGGCAAGGTTCCCGGCCTGAAGGACTTCCCGAAGCAGGACCGCGCGCCGTCCCAGATCGTGTTCTTCAGCTTCCGCATCATGGTGGCGCTGGGCATGCTCATGGCGCTGCTCGGGATCTATTCGCTGTTCCTGCGGTGGCGCGGCACGTTCTACAGCAACGCCCTGCTTCTGCGGGCGGCGATCCTGATGGGACCGGCGGGCTTCGTCGCCCTCCTGTGCGGATGGATCACCACTGAGGTCGGGCGGCAGCCGTTTACGGTCTATGGCCTCCTGCGCACGGCGGACAGCGTCTCGACCGTAGCCCTGCCGAACATGGCCGCGTCCATGACCGGCTTCGTGATCATCTATTTCATCGTGTTCGTGGCGGGCGTCACGATCCTGTTCCGCATGTTCGGCGATGCGCCACATGAAGGCGAGACAGGCCCGGATACGCATGAGCCGCAGCGCGCGGCAGGCATGACGCAGGTCTCCCATCAACCCGAAACCGGCATGGCGGAGTAAGCCCGAATGGTTGATCCTTCCTTCTGGCTCCCCGTCATATGGGCCGTGCTCGCGGCCATGGCGATCCTGATCTACGTCCTGCTGGACGGTTTCGATCTCGGCGTCGGCATCCTGTTCCTGGGCGAGCGCAACCACGACCATCGCAACACGATGGTCAACACGGTCGCCCCCGTCTGGGACGGCAACGAAACCTGGATGATCTTCGGCGGCGCCGCGCTCTACGGCGTGTTCCCCGTCGCCTACGGCATCATCCTGCCCGCGCTGTATCTCCCGATCATCGGCATGCTGCTGGCGCTGATCCTGCGCGGCGTCGGGTTCGAGTTCCGCTTCAAGATGCGCTCGGCACGCAGCCAGTGGCTGTGGGACAATGCGTTCTGCTACGGCTCGATCGTCGCGGCGTTCTGCCAGGGCCTGATCCTGGGCACCCTGATTCAGGGCATTCCGGTTCGAAACAACGTCTTTGTCGGCGGGTCCCTCGACTGGGCGACGCCTTTTGCCGCGTTCTGCGGTGTGGCTGTCGTCATCGGCTATGCGCTGCTGGGATCGACCTGGCTCGTCTGGCGCACGGACGGTGAGCTGCATGACACCTTCCGGAAAGTGTCGATGCCGCTCGCGGCCGTCGTCTTCGCCCTGATCGTGCTGGCCTCGCTGTGGACGCCTCATCTGCACGCCGACTACATGCTGAAATGGACCGAGTGGCCGCAGATCGCGCTCGTCCTGCCGGTTCCTGTCGCGGTGGTCGGTCTCGGCATCGTGCTTGGCTGGAGCCTGACACGGCCAAGCATTCACATCCTGCCGTTCGCCTGCGCGATCGGCTGGTTCTTCCTGTGCTTCAGCGGGCTCGGGATCAACATCTGGCCGCATATCGTGCCGCCCTCGATCACGATCTGGCAGGCTTCCTCTCCGCCATCGAGCCAGGCCTTCGTGCTGGTCGGCGCGATGTTCCTGCTGCCGACGATCATCGGTTACACGCTCTATTCCTACTATGTATTCCGCGGGAAAGTGACCGCGGAGCAACACTACCACTGAGGCATCACAGCATGACGGACCAGCGCCCGGGCGGCCTTCTTCGCAAGACGCTCTGGTTCGTCGGCCTCTGGGCCGCGGGCGTGGTCACGGTCGGGGTCGGCGCCGAGGCGCTCAAGCTCCTGATCTTCGGTCACACTCACTGACCCTGCCGACCTGAGAGCCGAAAGGCTCCAGGCGCCCTCGCCCGTCCCGCCATCGATCTGTTGCAGAAATACCAGATCCGACAGGCAGCTTTACAAAGCACCCCCGGCAATCGTTGACGCTCCCGCCGGCGCGCAATACCCAAGCGGCTATATTTCACGTCGTTTCGGTGTGCATAAAATGAAATACTATGAAAAATCGGCAGTTGTGCACAAGGCGTTGCGGCGGGGGCAACTTCTGCTCCTCGGCACGGCGCTGATGCCTGCCCTTGCCGTAGCAGAGCCAGACGCTGCAACGACAGCCCAGTCGACGGCACATGCGACGCGCAGCACTTCCGCGCACGGAACCCGCGCAGCAGCCGCACCCTCGCGGGCTCCCGCGACGACCAACACCTCGGCAACCGCCCAGGGTGCGCGCGCTTCGTCCGCTCCCGTCCGACCGGCGGCATCGGCACCGGCACCGGCTTCATCCGGCGAAAGCATCGTCGTGACCGGAACGCGTGAAACCGGCCGCCGTGCACGCGACAGCCTGTCCCCGATTGATGTCGTCAGCCACCAGCAGCTTGCGGCAACCGGGCAGCCGACCCTGCGCGATGCACTGTCCCTGTTGCTACCATCCCTCACCACGCCGACCGGCGGGTTCGATACCGGCGCCCTGACCGACACGATCAGCCTGCGCGGTCTCAATCCCAACGAGACGCTCGTTCTCGTGGATGGCAAGCGCCGTCACAGCACGGCCAACATCTATGCCGATCCGGGTCCCCAGCAGGGATCGACCGCGCCCGACATCGACATGATCCCGATGGCGGCGATCGACCATGTGGAGGTGCTGCGCGACGGCGCATCCGCGCAGTACGGCTCCGATGCGGTCGCGGGTGTCGTGAACATCATCCTCAAAAAGCAGCCGAGCGGGTTTCATGCCCAGTCCATCAGCGGCATCACTTCGGAGGGCGACGGCTTTCAGCAAGGTGTGTACCTGGATGGCGGCCTGAAGCTGGGATCGCGGGGCTGGGCCCATATCAGCGGCGACTTCGTCCATATGGATCCGACATATCGCAGCGCGCGCGACAACCGCACGAACACCTACGTCAACAATATCCTCGGCCAGCCCGAACAGACGCGCGAAACGGTTGCGATCAACGCGGGCTACGACCTGACGGACGCCATCCAGCTCTACGGCGATGCCACATACGGCCACCGGCATGCGCAATCCTACCAGAACTACCGGCTGCCTTCGTCGCTCAGCGCCTATCCTGGCTATGCCGCGCTCTATCCCTACGGATACTCGCCTCTGGAGACGTTGAATGAAAACGACGTCGAGGTGAAAGCGGGCCTGCGTGGTGAATATTCAGGCTGGCACTGGGATCTGTCATCCGTCTATGCGCGCGACTTCGACGATATCGGCCTGGAGAATTCCACCAATACGGCGCTTTACGCGGCGACCGGACGGACGCCGACGAGCTTCGACGTGATGGGCTTCAACAACACGACGATCACGAACAATTTCGACCTGTCGCGCCGTCTGCATTTCGGCTTCTGGCCCTATGCGATCAACGTCGCAGGCGGCGCCGAGTATCGCTACGAAGCCTACTCGGTGGGTACCGGGTCACCCGACAGCATCTCGACGCCGTACGGCTATGGCAGCGGCGCCGATGCGCTGCCCGGCACCAACCCGGCCAATGCCGGCAATTCCAATCGCGATGTCACCGCAGGCTATCTCGATCTCTCGACGCATCTGACGCGCGCCTGGCAGGTCGATCTCGCCGGCCGCTACGAGCACTATTCGGACGTCGGCAACACCCAGACCGGCAAGATCGCCACGCGCTACGACGTCAATCGCAGGCTCGGCTTCCGGGCGACGATCAGCAACGGCTTCCACGCGCCCACGCTGGCGCAGGAGCATTACAGCGCGCTGAACGTGTCCCCCACGGCGGCACGTGGTCTGATCGCGGTCAATTCGCCCGGCGCTGTGGCGAACGGCGCATCGGCTCTCAAGCCCGAGCGCTCGACCAACGTCGAGGGCGGCGTGATCGCCGAGCCGATCCAGAACCTCCACGTCACGGCTGACGTCTATCAGATCGACCTGCGCGACCGGATCCTTCCCGGCGGCAGCATCGTCGGCTCCGCCGCCCAGAGTGCCCTGGCACTTGACGGGTTCAGCCTCCCGGCCAGCGCCGCGACCTGGGGGTCCGGTGCGGTCTCCGCCAACTGGTTCGCCAATGTCGCCTCCACGCGCACCCAGGGGCTCGACCTGACGGCGACGTATCTGACCCGCCTTGGAAATTACGGGCGGATCGACTGGGATGCGGCCATCAACCTGAACCGCACGCGCCTGCGTCATCAGTCCGACAGCGCAAGCGGTGCGCCACTGCTGGACGCTCAGAGCGTTGCCTATCTCACAACGGCTTATCCGCGCAGCAAGATCATCTTCGGCGGTCGCTGGACCCAGAACCGCTGGACGGTCGGCCTGCACGAGATCCGCTGGGGCCAGACGACGGACGAACTCACCTGGTATGCGGGGCCGCTGGCGCTGAACGGCAATCATATCTATCGCCAGTGGCATAACGAGCCGCGCTGGACGACCAATCTGGAAGTCTCCTACCGCGTGACCGATCGCTGGACGGCAACGCTGGGCGGCAACAACATCTTTGCCTCCTATCCCACGAAAGTGCCGGCGGCGAACCGCTATCTCGGCGCGCCGCAATACTACCCGAGCACGTCACAGCTCGGGATCAATGGCGGGTTCTATTACCTGCGCGTCAATTACGACCTGTAATCGACGCTCTGCCGGCATCTGGAAGGCGCAGTTTTGCGAAACCCGGCGCTTTCCAGCTGCACGGCCATTCGGCATACGCCGTAAGACACTTAGTTTCGGGGCTCGGCCGGCGGCTGGATGATTCCAGCCACGGTTTTCCCTGCCCGCGCTCGTTCCTGACATTGCCATCTGCATGATTAGTCCGCCGCGCCCGTATCGCACCCCCGGAGCCGCTGCGCCGCCGTCTTGACGCGGCAAGGACGCGATGCAGGGCTGAGCAAACGTTGAAATCCGCATACTTCTTTGCCTGGGCCCTCCCTTTCCGGCCCGCCGGGCAGGTCCATGATGGCGCTCCGTGCATACGCTTCGTTCACTGACGAATGCGGCATCGCCCGTCGATTCTGCTGCGCGCGCTCATCCAAGGTGATTTTGCAGCACTGCGTTAACGACACTTTAACGGTTAAAGTATAAGAGAAGAATAGGAAGCGTTAATAGTTTATTATTCGACCCGATTTCGAAACTTTACTGTTAGAAATACCCATTCAGCGTGATATCTGCCGCGCCACTTTGGAACATGCCGCCGCACACGACGCGTCAATGGGCATGTATAGATCCCGAAATAGGCGTAGTGCAGTGTCAAACAATATTTGGACTGGCGGAACATCTGGTAACTGGTTTGATGCCAGGAACTGGAGCGCGGGACAGGTCCCGCAGAATATCAGCTATGAGCCGCCCTATATCGCGGGAACGCTGACCGCGCCCGTTACGGTCCTGTACGACACGGCCAACAGCGCCACCCTGACAAACGGTCTCAAGATCGGCGCCTATGCGACGCTCGATGTCACGGCGACGTCGGGCGGCACGGTCCTGAACGTCAACGGCGTCACGGTAGACGCGAATGGCACGCTGAACATCGACACCGCCAGCGCGATCACGCTCGGCAGCTCGAACGCGACCATCAACGGCACGCTGAACATCACGGGCAACAGCGCCGTCAGCTTCGGCAGCTATGGCACGATCAGCGGCAGCGGCACGATCAATCTCGATAATTCGACAATCGGCAGCGCGAGCAGCCCGGTCCAGCTTGCCAGCACGCTCAACACGACGCTGGACAATGGCGCGGCACTCTACCTGAACGGCAGCACCGGCGGCGCCTCCATCACGTTCGGTTCGGACGGGGCGGCAAGCCAGCTCTGCCTGAGCGACTACAACCAGACGTTCACGACTGCGATCCATGGCTTCAACAGCACGTCCGTGATCACCGTCGATCACGGCGGCACGCCGGCCATCGGCGCGACATTCACGCAGAACGGCGACGGCACCTACACGCTCTTCGTCAAGTTCGACGCATACGGCAACGGCATCAAGCTGACCAATATCAGCTTCGCCGCGGGCTCGGTTCCGGGCACGCCGACGATCCGCGTGAACGCCGACGGCAGCTGGAGCGTCATCGACGGGGCGACGGCCACAACCGCCTCCAGCGACACGGCAGCCTGCTTTCTCGAAGGCACGCTGATCCTCACCGATCGCGGCGATGTCGCGGTCGAAACGCTCGTGCCGGGCGACATCGTGATGGTGCAGACGACCGATGGCCGCATCGGGCGTCCGGTCGTCTGGAGCGGTCATCAGCATGTGCAGGTGAACGTCTCGGCTCCGGAGGCCGATGCCGGCTATCCCGTGCGCGTGCTCAGGAATGCGATTGCGGACGGCCTGCCGCAGCGCGACCTGCTCGTCACCAGCGAGCACTGCCTGCAGATCGACGGCGGCCTGATCCCTGTGCGGATGCTCGTGAACGGCACGACCATTGCCTACGATCGCAGCATCACGGCCTACACGTATTATCACGTCGAAACGCAGGACCACTCGATCATCTTCGCGGAAGGCGTGCCGACCGAGAGCTATCTCGATACCGGCAACCGTCACACTTTCCGGCAGCACGGCCCCGTTGCCCGGCTCCATGCCATCACCGCGAAGAGCTGGGCGCAGGATGCCGCAGCGCCGCTCACCACCGCGCGCACCGTGGTCGAGCCGATCCATGCGCGTCTGGTTGCCCGCGCCCAAGCGCTCGGGTTCGAGCCGGTCACATCGGGCGAGATGACGAACGAGTCCGATCTGCGTCTGATCACCCGCGAGGGCACCGTGCTGACACCCGTTCGCATGCGCAACGGCCACGCGATCTTCGCCCTGCCGCAGGACTGCGACAGTGTCCGCATCGTTTCACGCAGCAGCCGTCCGGACGAGGTGATCGGCCCGTTCGTGGACGACCGCCGCATGTTGGGCGTTCTGCTCGAGAGCCTGACCCTGTGGGATTCGGACCAGACGCAGGCGATTGAACTCGCGGGTATTGCGGCGCCCGGCTGGCATGACGCGGAAGGCCCCTATCGCTGGACGCGCGGCGATGCCCTGCTGCCGCTGCCGTCCCGCGCGCCGCACGGAACGGCTCTCCTCGGCCTCAGGATCGCGGCCGCCGGCCCGTATCGGGTGAGCATCGCACCGACGGAAACAGCGCGTCAGGCAGCCTGAGCCGCGCGCCGGAACGCCGTCAGAAACGATCCTTCCGCGCCCGAAGTCCCGCGAAAGCGGCGGCATCGGGCGCGCGAAGAAACGGGTTCGTCGCCCGCTCCTCGCCCAGCGTAATCGGCAGCGTCGGACGGCCAGCCGCGCGCAGCCGTTCGACTTCGGCAGCCCGTGCCTTGAGGGCGACGTTGTCGGAATCTTCGCTCAAAGCGAAGCGCGCATTGCCTGCGGTGTATTCATGGCCTGCATAGACCTGCGTCGTATCAGGCAGATCGTCATACCGATGCAGGCTTTCATGAAGCTGCTCCGCCGTGCCTTCGATGATGCGCCCACACCCCAGCGAGAACAGGGCGTCTCCGCTGAACAGCAGCGGTGCGGGTTCATCGAACAGGATATAGGACAGGTGACCGTTGGCATGCCCGGGCGTTGCACGCACCTCGCCCCTCACCGAACCAACGGCGATCGCGTCGCCGTCATTCAGGGCGAGATCGAACGCCGGCATCCGATATGCTTCGGAGGCCGGCCCCGCGACCTTTGCCCCGAACCGCGCACGCAGCGCCTCGACGCCGCCCGTGTGATCGGCGTGATGGTGGGTCAGCAGGATCAGGTCGAGCCTCCCCCCGTCTGCCAGGGCACGTTCGACCGGGGCCGCCTCCCCGGGGTCGACCACGGCGATCGTGCCATCCGTTGAATCCCGAAGGATCCAGGCATAGTTGTCGGACAGGACCGGGACAGGTGTGACAATCAATGTCATGAGCGGCATCTCCTTGGACAGGCAGGCGTTCAAAGCAGAACACCTCTATCGCGTTTCATGAAGCCGGATAGGATCGCGTCCATGTCCATCCGACGGCCATCCGGTGGCCTCCTCCATGCCGCCGATTTCTATGCAGGGCCCCACGGCGCACTGACCCGCACGCTGCTTGTCGAACGGTTGCGGCGAATGCTGCCGCCGCTTGGCGCACGGCGGGTTCTGGGGCTCGGCTTCGCATCGCCCTATCTCGACCAGCTCGACTGCGACCCGCTGCGCACCGTCAGCGGACGACCGGACAATCCGCTGACGCGAATCACGGCCCAATATGCCGGGAGTGCGATGGAATGCGCGATCGACGAGACGGCCCTGCCGTTCGACGACCTGAGCATCGATCTCGTGCTGGCGGTTCATGCCGTCGAATTGATGCGCGATCCGCGCGAATCCCTGCGTGCCATCTGGAAGGTCCTGGCCGATGACGGCTTCCTCGTCCTCGTCCTGCCGAATCGCACCGGTCTGTGGGCGCATGGTGACATGACGCCGTTCGGCCATGGCGCGCCGTATTCGGCCTGGCAGATCGAACGCACGCTGAAGCAATCGATGTTCCGGGCCGAACGCCTCGACGGCGCGCTGGCCGTCCCGCCGGTGGCCCTGCATCTGGGCCGCCGCACCGCACGGGCGGGAGACCGGGCAATGGGCATCCTAGGGCGACGGTTCGCAGGCGTTCATGTCGTCGTTGCCCGCAAGGACGTTTATGCCGCCATGCCGCTGGCCCCGGAAGGCGCCGTCGGACGCCTGAAACGGCGCATTCTCGAACTTGCCTGAGTCCGGATCCCGCACGCCTCGCGCTTGACCGAACCGGGCGAAGACCCCATGACTTTGCGCATCATGTCCCTGATCCAGTCGCTCAAGATCGTTCTCGCCCCGCCGCACCGCGCGGGCCGCCCCTTCCTGCTCGCGGGCGGCCTCGTCGCCGTGCTCGGCCGGGCCACGCCGTGGCGCCTGACGCGCTTCGTCGGAACGCTGGGCGGCCTGTTCTTCGGGTTCTGCCTGTATTTCTTCCGCGATCCCAAGCGCGTGCCGCCGTTCGGCGGCAATTTCGTCGTGGCATCTGCCGACGGGCGCGTGACGTCGGTGGAACTGGTTCCGCCGCCTGCGGATCTGGATATCGGAACCGAGCCGGTCTGGCGGGTCGCGACGTTCCTGTCCGTGCTGGACGTCCATGTGAACCGTATTCCAGCCGCCGGCACGATCACGAAGATCGTCTATCATCCCGGCCAGTTCGTGAACGCGAGCCTCGACAAGGCCTCGGAGCTGAACGAGCGCAACAGCCTCGCGATCGCGCTGCCCGACGGCCGCAACATCGGCGTCGTGCAGATCGCGGGCCTGATCGCGCGTCGGATCCTGTGCTCGGTCGAGGAAAACGACCGCGTCGAGACGGGGGAACGCTTCGGCCTGATCCGCTTCGGCAGCCGCACGGATGTCTATCTGCCGCACGGCGTGGTGCCGAAAGTCAGCGTCGGTCAGACCATGATCGGTGGCGAGACCGTTCTCGCGCAGCTCTGACGTGACGCGCCCGGTCGTGGCTGACGACACGTCCAAGCCTCTTTCTCCCTCTCCCGGTCAGCGCCGCCGTCGTATCAGACGGCGTCTGCGCCGGATCGGGCGTGTCCGCCGGCCAAGAGTCCGCGGGCCGTCGTTCAACCGGCTGATCCCGAACATCCTGACCATGCTCGGCCTGTGCGCGGGGCTCTCGGGCATCCGCTTCGGCCTCGTTCATCAGTTCTCCTCGGCGGCGGCCGCCCTGCTGATCGCGGCCTGCATCGACGGGCTGGACGGACGGATCGCGCGGCTGCTGCGGGGCACCAGCCGATTCGGCGCCGAATTCGACAGCCTGTCGGACTTCGTGTGCTTCGGCGTGGCGCCGCCTCTCCTGCTGTTCCTGTGGTCGCTCGACAACGCCGGGCGCTATGCCTACGTGCCGTGCATCCTGTTCACCGTCTGCATGGCGCTGCGTCTCGCGCGGTTCAATGCGAGCCTCGATGACGCGGACAAGCCGGAATACTCGCACAGCTTCTTCACGGGCGTTCCGGCTCCGGCCGGTGCCGGCATGGCAATGTTCCCGATCTTCCTCGGGCTCGAGGCGGAACGGCTTGGTGCGACGCGAATTGATGCTTTCGCCCATGCGCCTGCGGTATCGGTGCTGGTGCTCGTCGGCACCGCGTTGCTGCTGGTCTCGACGCTGCCGGTCTGGTCCTTCAAGAACTTCAAGGTTCCGGCAGCCTATGTGCTGCCGGTCATGCTGGGCACGGGCATCTATGCCGCCGTGCTGGTTGCCGATCCCTGGGGTGCGCTGGCGGCGGCCGGTGTGATCTATCTCGTGATGCTGCCATTTTCACGACGCAGCTTTCATCGCCTCAAGATCGAGGCGGAGGCCCTGTCCGAGGACGTCGAGGAAGACGTCGTATCCTGACGGGAATGTGCACGCCCTTTGCGCGTATCACTTGACCTGGATCAACGCATCCGGAGCCGATCCGGCCTCAAGGATGACGCGCATCGACAGGAGATGAGTGCACATGGCTGACACGATGAAGGCCGCGATGGTCCATGCATTCGGGGCCCCGCTCGTGATCGAGACGGTGAATATTCCTGCGATCGACCGTCACCAGATCCTCGTGAAAATCGATGCCTGCGGGGTCTGTCATACCGACCTGCACGCGGCGAAGGGCGACTGGCCGGTCAAGCCGCGCCTGCCTTTCATTCCCGGCCACGAAGGTGTCGGTCACGTCGTGGCGGTCGGCGCGGATGTCTCCTGGGTCCGGCAAGGCGACGTGGTGGGGGTCCCCTGGCTCTACAGCGCATGTGGACATTGCGCGCATTGTCTTGGCGGATGGGAGACCCTGTGCGAACGTCAGGACGACACCGGATATTCGGTCAACGGCTGCTTTGCCGAATACGTGGTGGCCGATCCGGACTATGTCGCGCATCTGCCGAAAGACGCGGATCCCCTGCTGGTCGCACCGGTCCTGTGCGCGGGCGTGACCGTCTACAAGGGCCTGAAGATGACGGACACGAAGCCCGGCGACTGGGTCGTGGTCTCGGGTGTCGGAGGTCTCGGGCAGATGGCGGTCCAGTATGGCGTCGCCATGGGCCTGAACGTGATTGCCGTCGATATCGATGAAGCAAAGCTCGCGACCGCCCGCACGCTCGGCGCGGCCCTTGTGGTCAATGCCCAGAGCGATGATCCGGCCGCCTTCGTGAAGAAACAGGTCGGCGGCGCCCATGGCGCACTAGTCACTGCCGTATCCCGCCCGGCGTTCTCGCAGGCGATGGGAATGGTGCGCCGTGGCGGGACGATCGTCCTGAACGGACTGCCGCCGGGCGACTTTCCGGTCTCGATCTTCGACATGGTCATGAACGGCACGACGCTGCGCGGCTCGATCGTCGGCACGCGGCTCGACATGATCGAGGCACTCTCGTTCTTTACCGAAGGCAAGGTCCATTCAGTGATCCGCCCGGACCGCCTCGAGAACATCAATGCGATCTTCGCCGATCTCGAGCACGGCCATGTCGAAGGCCGCGTAGTCCTCGACTTCCGAAACTGACGCGGCAGTTCTAGCCCGCGGCCTCGTCCTCACGCCGGACTGCCAGCGTCAGCAGGCCATCCAGGATGGCTGCGGGTTCGGCTGGGCAGCCGGGTACGTCGATCGTCGTCCGCGCCAGCCGCGACAGGCCACCGAGCAGTGCGTATGTCTCCCCGAATGGACCGCCATCGATCGCGCAGGCGCCAATCGCGATCAGGCCTCGTCGCGCTGGCATCGCCTGCCACGCGCGATCCAGTTCCGGCGCCATGGCGCGGCTGAGTGCGCCGGTGACGAGCAGGAAATCGGCCGCCTCGGGCCGATCGACGAAGGCGATGTCTGCCCGGGCAAGCCCATAGGCCGCACCGCGCAGGGCTGCGACTTCCATGCCGCATCCTTCGCATCCGGCCGTCTCGATGTGAAACAGACGCAAGGGCTGACGTCCGCGCGGCACGCGTGCATGTCCCTGCGCCGCCTCGATCAAGGCACGGATCAGCACGGCAGCCACTCTCGAAAGGCGAAATGCCATGTTGTCGACAGGCTCATGCCGCCGATCATAGTTCCGCTCCCGACATCGACCAGCCAAGCGAGGCAAGCACGATCGCGATCGTCTCCGGGTCACCACCGCGCAGCAGTTCCGGCAGCAGCGGCAACAGGGGCAGCGCCGGATCACGCACCCAGGCGGCGTCCACCTTCCCCTCGCGCAGACGCACCCAGTACCAGATATCGCCGCGCGCGCCCTCCGCAAAGCCGATCCCTTCACGGAATTCGCTCGCCGCGGCGTCGTCCCGACTCTCCGGCGGGCCGCCGGTATCGAAGCCTTCCGCCATGCCGCCCAGGCTCTGCCGCGCACCATCGATTTCGCGCAGGCGCAGCGCGGTGCGCGCCCAGGCATCGCCACCCGTGAGGCCGCCGGGTGAGAGCACGCGCGGGTCGAACCCCGTCTCGAATCGTCGCAGGTCAAACCCGCGTCCCGATGCCCGCCCAACGAGCCCGCCGATCCCGAACGCATATGCACGTTCGCTGGCAAGCCGTCCTACCCCCACGAGACGGGCTTTCATCGTCGGCAGCAGCCCCTCCAGCGTCGCGAGCATCCCCGGCGCCCAGTCGGCAACAGACCGAGCCAGTCCGACCAACCGATCCGCATGACGGACGCTGTAGGGCGCCACGAGATCGGTGAGACGACGCGGCAGGTCATGGGCCGTGCAGATCCCGGCCAGAGTTTCGCGTGCCTGCTCCGTGTGGGCCGCAAACAGCGGGGCGTTCGCCGCCCGGGCCGTGCGGCCCAGATCATAGAGATGGGCGGAAATACGCTCGATTTCCCCCAGGATGGCGCGCGCCCGCTGCAACGCGGGTGAGACCGCCTGCCCGCGCGCGCGCTCCACGGCGCGGCTGAAGGCGAGCGGATGCGCGACATAGGCCGCACCCGACACGCGGCCGATCAGACGCATGGCCTCGTCCGGTGCGCGCCCGCGCAGCAGGGAACCGATGCCTCGATGGGCGTAACCGCTACCGATCGCCATACCGGCAAGGCCGGTGGACCACGGCCGCGCCTGCAGCGCCATCAATGGCGCACCGATTGCCCCGTCAGGCGGAAACGCGATGGGCCGCGATGCATCAGGCGGAGCAGCGGGGGCCCCGGCCTGTGCGGGGACGGACCGCGCGCTCGCAGGCCATGTCGCCCGCCATGTGCCGATATCGAACAGCGAGGAGACATCCCGCGCGTTCATGGGTTCCGCGCCCCACAGATCCTGCGCGATCCGCTCGTGCAGGGCAGCCGGGGCGATCACGGCGGAGAGCGCGTGATACCGTCCCCCGATCAGCGCCGTGCTGGCCAGCAACGGACGATCGGCCTCGAGAAACAGGGCGAAGACCGCGTCGTCGTCGCACCACAGACCCAGGAGCGGCAGGCCGGGGGCCGTTTCGCACAGCGTGCGCCATGTCTCCTCGTCCAGCCGGAAATGGCGGGCGGCCACGCGCTCGCCACTGCGGATGAGGCTGATCTCGTGCCTCATCCCGCCTGCTCCAGCACGACAGCGGCCCCGAGGGACGCCATCATGAGCCCGATCGTCATGGCATCGGCACGCACCGGCGCGACGCCTCGACGCAGCGCCGCGAGAACAAGCCCGGCGAGCAGGAGCGCCGCGATCAGGGTGCCGGGGCCAGGCTGCCGCCAGCACGCATCGATGACCCATAGCGCCGCGACGAAGCCCGGCCACGGCACCATGTTGGCGCTTGCCAGCCTGTTCGGCATCCAGTTGGCCGCACCGAGGCCCAGAGCCAGAAGGCATGACACGCCTGCCGCCCATGCACCGTGCGGGAGGACAGCGGCCATCGCGGCAAGCGCGATCTGGATCCGCACGCCACGCGGCACAGGCGAGACGGCCGCCAGCCAGACGGTCAGGACACCCAGGCCGAGCACGATGTCGGTGGAGATCAACATCGTGCTGCGCCCGAGGGCGATCACGGCGCCCACGCCCAGCAATGCGCGGGCGAGACTCGCCTCGCTCTCGTCGTCGCGCTCTTCCCCGCGCGGGCGCGGTCCGAGACCGCCGAGCATGCCGAAGCCGAGGGATGCGCAGACCGGTGCGAACGATGCGGCGGGCGCGCCTGACGAGACAAGCAGCAGGACCGCGCCGGAGAGGTCGGACAGGAGCGCCTCCCAGCCGGGCCGGGCCCGCCTGCGGGCAGACAAGCCGACGGCTGCGACGCAGACGGCCTGAGCGCCCAGCAAACCTGCCGAGATCGCCAGGTCTGCCCCGCAGGCCAGCAGGCCCAGAATGCCGGCCGATGCGAAGACCGGCAGGACGCGTGCCCGCGCGGAGGCACCGTGTCCAAGCGTCCAGTGCAGCGCAAGTGCCGCACCTAGACCGACGCACGCCGCCTTGGCCACGGCATCAGCCGGCATGCGCCACACCAGGACGAGTGTCGCCGCGAGACCCGTAGTCGCAAGCGTCGCGGCACTCGCGCGGCGGTGCGCGGTCGGCACCAGTGCGAGCACGCAGGCAGCCAGCAGCGGCCAGCCCGCCAGAAGGGTCCAGAGAGGCGCCTCATTCATGCGGGTCATTACTCCGCAGCCAGGACAGGCGTGGCATCACGAGCAGAGCCACGGCCGCGACCGAGACCCACAAGCCACCGGCCACCAGAAGGGTCGGCACATGCCCCCCCAGACAGGCCAGCACCACGCAGGCATTCAGCGTCCGCAGCATCGCGGCACATCCTGCCAGAGCTTCCGAGGCGGTCGCGACACCGACGAGGCCCGCGAGGACAGATGCGACAACGAGCGCGCCTTGCTGTGGCAGGCCCACACCGCCCCTCACCACGGCCGCCGACAGCACCACGGCGCAGACGACCGGCCACCAGCGCGCATGTGTCACTCCCGTGTCCTGCGGCGCGAGTTGACGCAAAGCGCCCCAGGCCAGCAGTCCGGCACCGACCAGAACGGCACCCGCCAGAGCCCCGATCGGGCCCGTCCGCGCCATGCACAGGGCACACAGGACCGCATGGACGGGCAGCGTGCGCCCGTCGCGGCCGAGCGAACCCACACTCCAGAGCAGGAGAATGCCCTCGATGCCCACATTCATCCCGAGGTTTCCCCGAGATCGAGCAGCACGAGCGCCAGCCCTCCCAGCAACAGGGCCGACGCCAGCGGGCGCGCCGACGCCCGCGGAAACCACATGCCCTGAGCAATCCCGAGAACGACGGCCATGCAGACTGCGCGGGCGATCGTCCATGCGGGCATCATCCATGGGCCGCCCGTGACATGCGGCCAGACCAGCCGCGCCAGCCACAATATCCATCCCAGCACGAGCAGATCGGCCACGCCGCGCGCCCATGCGCGTCCTTGGGACGAAACGCGCACCGGATCACGCGCTCCGAGCACGCCATCGGAAAGCGCGATCAGAACGCCACCCGCCAGGAGCACGTCTCCGACGCTGGCCCGACCGTCTTCAGTCGAGAATCCGGCCATCATGCCCACGAGCATGAGGACCACGAGAGCCCCTCGCTGCTCCCGGGCCCGGGCAAACCACAGGGCCGGGCCATCCCGCACGTCGAGCCACATCATCACGCGCGCGCCGGACAGCAGGAACGCGGCCAGAAGCGGATCGAACATCCCGGGCATCACGTCGACAGCCAGCGCGGCAAGCGTTGCAGTCGCGCCCAGTGCCAGCCCGGGCGACATACCGGACGGCGTCGAACGGCCGCGCCGAAGCTCCGTCAACGCACGACTGAGACCCCGGGCCGGCGCGCTGAGGGGCGCCGGAGACTGGCCTGACAGCACGGCGCGGATGGCGGCCGCAATCCCGGCGCACCACGGCGCCAGCAGCAGACAGATCAGAAGAGACAGAAGCGTTGCCACCTCGCGGGCGAATGCCGCTCCGGTCATCGCCCGGTCTCCCACAGCAATCCTGCCGCCAGCATCGCAAGCCAGAGAAGCAGTGCGGACCGCTCGGGACGCCGGTCTGCGCGCCAGCCAGCCAATGTCGTCCCCGTCTTGCGGACCGCCTGCCAACCGCGCCGGACGCGGACGGCAAGACGCAACAGGTCGTTCGGCAGCGGACCCGCGATCCGCGCCTCGCCCGATGGGACGATTACGGGACCCAGATGTCCTGTCCGCCAGAGCCCGAACCCGATAGCGGCGGCCGCCATCACGAAAAGCCAGGGATGAACGACCGCCCCGTCGACAGCCGTCAATGACCACGGATCCTGTCTGCTGCCGCCGGTCAGAGGTCGCGCCAGCACGAGAACCAGGCCCGGCACGGCGCACACACAGCCTGCGAAGATGTCCCAGGGCCGGTCAGCAGCCTGAGGACGGGCCATCAGACGCCAGCATGCAATCCATTCGAGCGCGACGCACGCCAACAAGGCACCCAGCAGGCCCGCGCGGACCATCGGATCGCCCACGCCATGCGCATCATGCAGTGCGAGCCAGAGCGACCAGCCACCGAGCATCGGCGGACAGACGAGCCGCCACAGGGGACGCCCCGCAGGCCATACGCCCCAGCCGAGCACGAACAGTACCCACGGCGCGATCGTGTCGCGGGTTTCCGCACCCAGCCCCAGCAACAGGAGGGAATGGGCGATCGCCAACCGGTCAGGCATGTGCCACCCGGGCACGGCATCGCTGAACAGAAGCGATACGCCACCGACGGCAAGCGCCGCTCCGATGACGCCGACCCAGACAGGCGGAGACCCGACATGCCAGGCCACGAGACAGGCTGCCACGGCAAGCATGCCTCGGGTTCGTCCCCCGTGAACTGGGCTTGTGCCCGGAAAGGCGAGCGTCGCGGACAGGAGGGCCGCTCCCATCCACACGCCCTGCGCGCCATCCAGACATGGCATCAGCCCGGCCAGCATCAGGGCAGCCCATCGGCGCCCCTCCGCCTGCACCACGAGGACTGCACCCAGCACCAGACCGGCGCAGGCGATCAGTCCACCGGTCGCGACCGACAGAAGGGAAAGCGCCAGCGCGAGATCGGCGGATGGGCCCGAGATGCCCTCTTCCGTCGCCGGCACGATGTGGATTGCGGAATGGGCCCCGACGAGGCCGCCGAGGACGAGGGCAAACGAGGCGCCCGGCCAGAGCGTCAACCAGCCTTCGCCCGGCAGATCCGTCGAGAGATGACCGGCAAGACACAATCCGACGACGCCACAGACTGCGACGGCGAGCCATGCACCCAGACGCAGCGCAGCAAGACCGCGCAGGCTCGCGCAGACCGCAACGGCACCGCCGATCAGCGCGATATCGGGCACGATCGCCAGTTCTGCGGCCTCCCTGAACTATGCGGGGCCGGTGGAACGGCGTGACGAAACGAGGCCCTGCTTGAACGCAGCCTACCTGTGGCGACGCCTCGCGATCGCGTCAATGCTGCACGATCAGGGACAAGGGCGTTATCATCCCTGATCGCTTGGGCTACGCCTCAGAGCATGGCGAGGCGGGTCTTGCGATGCGGCGGCGGAAAGGCCTCGTCCAGTGCTGCCAGATCCTCGTCGGTCAGGCCGATTTCGAGGCTGGCTGCGTTTTCCCTGAGATGTGCCGGCGAACTCGCTTTCGGAATGGCGAGGATGTTTTCGCGACGCAGAACCCAGGCGAGTGCGATCTGTGCCGTGGTGGCCTCGCCCAGACTGGTCGAATGCCGCGAGGCGATCTCGCGCATGACACGATGCTTCAGAAGGTCGCCGCCCTGCCCCAGCGGAGAATATGCCATCGTGACAATGCCGCGGGACGCATCATGTTCGAGCAGATCGTATTCCGTGCCGCGATATTCGAGGCTGTAGAGGATCTGGTTGGCCATGCAGTCGCTGCCCACCTCCTCGATTTCCTCCATGTCGTCCGTGTCGAAATTGGAGACGCCCCAGTCCCGGATCAGGCCCTCGTCACGCAGCGCTTCCATGCCGCGCACCGTCTCTTCAAGCGGAACGCCGCCGCGCCAGTGCAGCAGATAGAGGTCGATCACGTCGGTCTTCAGGCGCCTGAGAGACGTGCGACACGCTTTCTGCACGCCCTGGAACGACGCGTTGGACGGCAAGACCTTGCTGACGAGATAGACGTCGTCGCGCCGTCCCTCGATCGCCTCGCCCACCAGATCCTCGGACCGGCCGGAGCCGTACATTTCCGCCGTGTCGATCACACGCAGGCCCAGATCGATGCCGGCCCGCAGGCTTGCGATCTCGTCGCTGCGCCGGTCGCGCCGATCGCCGATGTTCCACGTGCCCATGCCGAGCGCGGGCAGTTCAGTGCCGTTCTTGAGCTTTACGGTTTTCTGGATGTCTTCCGGCATGGTCCGGCGCCTTTCTCTTCATGTCATTCGATGTCAGAGTTTCCAGCGCATGAAGAGACAAACGGTTTTGCACGACGGATCATGTCTTTTTCGGGCATGACAGCCCTGCTCCCGGAAAAGCCGGCGACCGGCATCAGAATTCGGGGCCGCCTTCACGCAGGGCTGCGAATGCCATGCCGCTCGCTGACCACGGCGCCGTTGAAGCTCAGACAGCCCGTTCCAGCCGTCGTCGGTCCGATCGCGCACGGATTTATGCCGCCATAGCCGAGGCTTTTCCGCACGGCGCCTGAGTCAGGCCGGGTTTGGCGTGGTTCTTCAGACCATGAATCGGCCGCTCAGAATGATGCATGCATTGCACAAAAAAAGGCGGCCAATGGCGCCCTTCAAAATGCGTGGAATCCGCCTCGGCAACGACATGAGGCCAGGAATTTTCAGATGCGCAATCCACCCGTTCGGGCAGGACGGTATGCCGGCCCCATCGGTCAGCGGACATAGCCCTGAACCACGTATCCGTCCGGAAAGCCCATACGCATTTGATTCCCGGCTGGAGCGGGACCACAGGCGCGATGAGCGACATTACAGGCCTGCACCACCGCAGGTTCCGAACGCTGGATCCAGCCCACGCGCCTTCGGATGCCGACAGCGCTGCCGGCGCGGAAGCTCACGTTGCGCGTTGAGTGGGAGTGCTGCTCACGACGCGGAAACACGCGACATCAAAGGCGAACGACACCATCTCGATCAAAGCGGTCACGACGGACATGACCAGCAGCCATGTCGGGCCCAGCTTGTCCAGGCTAGCCGCCAATCGTTGCCTATCGGCCGTCAGCGCATGCATGTCCGGGTGCACCGCCAGGGCTGCCAGCGTCACGAGGGTACCCGCGATCAACATCATCACGAACGAGAACAGGGCGATCCGCCAGGCAAGGACGCCGCCGGCATTCCAGATGCGATCCACCCCCGGCCAGGTACGCCACGCCACGACGGCCGGCAGAACGGCGATCAGACGCAGCAGGAAGTAATACGCGCCCAACTCGCACACGAGCGCCGCCAGCGGCGGCACGTGCCCGGCGAGACCCTGCGGCAGGCCGATCAGATCCAGAAGGCCGATAAAACAGTACCAGGCGACAAACCGGCTTCTCTGCGCCCGGTCGGCCAGGACCGCGCGCCAGTCGACATCCAGATGACCGGCATAGAACCGCAGCGTCACAAGGGCCGTCACTGCAAACCCTGCGACCTGAACCAGCGCGACGGCCGTCGGCGTCTTGCCGACATAGCCGGCGAACGACTGAGCGAGATCGAGCGCCAGAAGACCAAGCGTCCAGGGCCAAAGGACCCACGCCATGCGCGCCGCGGCCACGATGCTGCGGCCCATCATTCCAAGAACCATCATCGCGCGCGTTTCCACCCTCGCTGCTGTTGCTGCCAGTAGGCAAGAGTGAAGCCGGCTGCCTTGGCCGCCGTCCAGCGTGTGCGCGCGGCTGCGACCTGCGCCTCTTCGCCACCGTCGAACAGGTCGAACACGCGGGCAAAACCATCGAGGGCTGCCACCTCGCCGACGCCACTGAGCAGAAACGCGAACGTGGCCCCGTTCGGCACGTCGTCTCCGGCCGTCAGCCAGATCGGCTGGCGGCCCGGGCTGGGACCGCCCGAGGCACCATGCGGCAGCCAGACCGGATCGGTCGAGCGCCACAGGGCGGCATCAAGGGCCCGCACCTGCTCGGCCGACGCGCATCGCACTACGGCCCGCGCGCCCGTGTCCAATGTCCGGCCCAGCAGCGCCGGCAGTGCCTGTTCCGGCGTGCTGCGCGTCAGATGGTAGAAGCCGATCTCCGTCACGCGACGCTCATGCGCGCGTCCGCGCACGGGCCAGCGCATCGAGCAGGCGAACACCGAAGCCGGTCGCGCCTTTGGGCGAGAGCGCCTGCTGTTCGCTCGCCCATGCCGTGCCCGCGATATCGAGATGGGCCCAGGGCGTGTCGCCGACGAACCGGGCCAGGAACTGGGCCGCCGTGATGGCGCCGCCGGGGCGGCCGCCGATGTTCTTCATGTCGGCGATGGGCGAGCGCAGCGCGCGGTTGTAGGCTTCGCCCATTGGCATCCGCCACAGCGCTTCCCCCGTTTCGCGACCGCAGACGAGCAAATCGTCCGCCAGAGCATCGTCATTGCTGAACAGGCCTGCGTGATGCGCACCGAGGCTGACCACGATGGCGCCCGTCAACGTCGCGAGGTCGACCATCAGCGCCGGCGAGAACCGCTCGCGCGTGTAGGACAGCAGATCCGCCAGCACGAGGCGGCCTTCGGCGTCGGTATTGAGCACCTCGATCGTCTGGCCGGAATGGCTGCGCACAACATCGCCCGGACGCTGGGAGCGGCTGGACACCATGTTCTCGACCAGCCCCACGATCCCGATCACGTCGACCGGCGCCTTGGCCGCCGCAAGCGCCGTCATCGCACCGACGACGGCGGCGGCTCCCGCCATGTCGGTCTTCATCTCTTCCATGCCGGACGCGGTCTTGAGCGACAGACCGCCGGAATCAAACGTCACGCCCTTGCCCACGAACGCGAGCGGCGCGCCCGAGGCACCGGCGCCCCTGTAGCGCATGATGACGGTGCGCGGCGCATTGGCGCTTCCCTGCGCGACACCGAGCAGCGCGCCGAAGCCGAGACGGGTCATCGCCGCCACGTCCAGCACTTCCACCTCGACCCCGAGCGTGCCGAGTGTCTCGATACGATCCGAGAATTCGCCCGGCGTCAGCACATTGGGCGGCTCGTTGACCAGATCGCGCGCCGCGATCACGCCACGCGCCAGGGCCTCGGCCGCCGTCCACTCCGCACGCGCCGCTTCCGGATCGTCCACCAGAATGCGCACGCGCCGGCTGACGGCGGTGGCCCCGTCTTCCGTGGCTTTCCCGTGATAGCGGGTGAAACGGTATGAGCCGAGCAGGGCACCGAAGCCGGCCCGTAGCACGAGTGGCGCGGTGCTCCCGTCGCCTGCGATCAGCAGTTCGGATGCCGGCGGTGCCACGCGCAACGCCTTGGCCCCCGCGGCCTCGACCGCTGGTGCATCCACATGCCCGGCCTGACCGCATCCGGCCAGAATGACGGCATCGATCCCGTCCACAGGTGCGAGCACGCTGCAGATCTCGCGAGCCTTGCCCAGAAAGCGCCCGACGCGCGCTGCCCGCGTCAGCGCACCGCCGAGACGCGCATCCAGAGCGCGAAAGGCTGGCGCTTCCGCGAAGGCGGTATCGACCAGAAGGGCAATCGAATGCGGAGCCTGCGGATCCGCCGCCGCATCGAGCAGTGTTCGGGGGGCCAGGGCGATGTCGAGCATGGCAGGATATCCGTCTGAAACTGTTGTGGCCTATATCCGCCCCGCAAACGCCCCTGACAAGTTGCGCCGGAGTTTGCACCCCGAAAGACGGCCATGGCGGATGGCAGGCGGGACATGACGCGGCCGGGGCATTGCGGTATGATTGCCAATCGCCCCTTTCCCCTGGTGCGTCACATCAGCCCGACGGCCTGCAAGGCACGCCGGCGACTCCGTGCGACGTGCTCCGGCCCGAACGATACGAACGCCTCATCCCGATATGACCGAAGCCCGCCTCTCTCCCCATCCCGATGACGCAAGCCTGCTGTCGCTCGCGACCACCGTGGCGCAGGAAGCTGCCGCGATCGTCAACACGATCCGTGCCCGCGGGTTCGAAACCGAGATCAAGGCCGACCGCTCGCCGGTCACCGAGGCGGATCACGCGGCGGAGGCTCATATCCTGCAGCGCCTCCGGGCCGCCCGGCCGGATATCCCCGCAATCGGAGAGGAAGAATTCGCAGCCGGCGTGACCATGGCGCCGGGCGACATGTTCTGGCTCGTGGATCCACTCGATGGCACACGCGAGTTCGCCGCCGGCCGGGACGATTTTACCGTCAACATCGGTCTCGTGCGCGGTGATCGCGCCGTCCTCGGCGCCGTGGCGCTTCCGGCCTACGGGCAGACCTATTACGGCGGCGCAGGCCTCGGCGCCTTCCGGATCGACGCGGACGGAACCCATGCCATCGAAGCCTGCGTGCCGCCGGCCGATGGCGCGCGCGTGCTCGCCTCGCGCCATTACGCCGACGATCCGCAGCTTGCCGCCTGGATCGGCGCGCGCCGCATCGCCTGGACGCGCAACCTGGGCAGTTCCGTGAAGTTCGTGCGGGTCGCCGAGGGTGCCGCCGATCTCTACCCGCGCCTCGGCACTACGATGGAATGGGATACCGCAGCCCCCCAGGCCGTGGTCGAGGCGGCCGGAGGACGCATCGTCACGGATGACGGTCAGGACCTGCGCTATGGCAAGACGGGCTGGCGCAATCCGCACTTCCTGTGCATGGGCCGCAGCGACGGGGCCGGATCATGACGGAGCTTCTGCGCGCGGACGACGCCGGGATTGCGCAGGCAGCCGCCCTCGTGCGCCAGGGCGGCCTCGTCGCGTTCGGAACCGAGACGGTCTACGGGCTTGGCGCCGATGCGACCTCGGACGCCGCGGTTGCGCGGATTTTCGCAGCCAAGGGCCGCCCGCGCTTCAATCCCCTCATCAGCCATTTTCCCGATGCTGATGCAGCCTTCGCGCAGGTTGTGGAAACGCCACTGGCGCGCGCGCTGGCTGACGCGTTCTGGCCCGGCCCGCTGACGATGGTGCTGCCACGCGGCGAGAATTGCACCATTTCCGATCTGGCGGCGGCGGGGCTGCCGACGGTCGCGATCCGTGTGCCGCGCGGCGACGTGCCGCAACGCTTCCTGCGTGAGGCTGGCGTGCCGGTTGCTGGACCGTCGGCCAATCGCTCGGGCCTGATCAGCCCGTCCAATGCGTATCATGTGCTTCGTTCGCTCGAAGGCCGGATCGACGCGGTGCTGGACTCCGGCCCCTGTGCGGTCGGACTGGAGAGCACGGTGCTCGACCTCAGCCGGACGGTGCCGGTCCTGTTGCGTCCCGGTGGCGTGACGCTTGAGGAACTGCGCCACGTCTGCGGGCGGATCGTCCATCCCGACGATCATGAGGATGCGGCGCCTGTCTCGCCCGGTCGTCTGGCTTCCCACTATGCGCCCGATCTGCCCCTGCGTCTGGAGGCCCATGAAGTCTCTCCGCAGGAAGGCCTTCTCGCCTTCGGGCGCGCACTGCCCGGTGCCGGGCTGACTTGGAATCTCAGCGAGAGCGGCGACCTCGAGGAAGCGGCCTCGCGCCTGTATGCGGGCCTGCGCTTTCTGGATGGCGAGGGTCGGCGGCGCGGCCTGACCGGCATCGCGGCACAGCCCATCGCACGTACCGGGCTGGGCCTTGCGATCCTCGATCGCCTGCGCCGCGCCGCGGGCCCGCGTTCGGCGGGATGACACGGCGATCGGGAGAGGGACCGGAGGGCTTGTGCGATGAGTAATGCGCTCGATCCACGCGAACTGAAGGTTCTGGCGGACATCCTGGCGCTCGTCCTCGAGGAGCATCCCGGATCCTCGTCCAACGCGCTCGACGCCCTGCGCAAGCGCGCCCGGCGCAACGCGATCACCGGCGGTGCGCTCAAGAACCTGTTCATTGCCATCGCCCCGGAACCGCCGGCCCGCACCCGAGCCCGCGCGCGCGCCGACAGCGCGGGCAGCGACGGCGGCATGTCGACCGCCGCCCGTGCCCAGATCACGACCCTGACCAACGACCTGCGCCGGCTGGATCGCGACCTGCGGACCGCCCGCGCGCAAGGCGAATCACTCCGCGCGGAACTCGATCAGACCCGCATGGCCCGCGCCACGCTGCAGAGCCAGCTCAGCGCGATGCGCAACCGCGCACCCTTGCGCAATTCGCTGGTAGCGATTGCGTTCGTGGTCGGAACGCTCGTCGGCATCGCAAGCACGCAGTTCGTCCACCGGCTCGAACTGCCGCCGCAGACCGACAACCTTCCCTATCTCCACCCGTGACCAGGACGACGATGCCTGCTTCCATTTCCCTGCTCGAAGACCTCGCCGCAAACCTTTCCCCGGGCGGTCTGCTGACCGAAGCAGGCGACGTCGCGCCCTACTGCACGGACTGGCGCGGCCTGTTCCATGGCGAGGCCTGCGCCGTCATGCGGCCGGCCGATACGGCGGAACTGGCCCGCGCGGTAACGATCTGTGCCGCTCATGGTGCGCGGATCGTGCCCCAAGGTGGAAACACCGGCCTGTGCGGCGGCGCCACGCCGCCGGACCATGGCCTCAATGTCGTTCTGGTCCTGTCGCGCCTGAACCGGATCGTCTCGATTGATCCCGTGGGGCAGACCATGGTCGTCGAAGCCGGGGTGACGCTCGCGGCCGCGCAGAATGCCGCGCGTGATGCGGGTCTCATGCTGCCGCTGTCGATCGCAGCCGAAGGAACCGCACAGATCGGCGGCCTGATCGCGACCAATGCAGGGGGCACGCGGACCGTGCGCTACGGCAACATGCGCGAACTGACCCTTGGGCTCGAAGCCGTCACGGCCGACGGCGACGTGCTGGATCTCATGCGCCCGCTGCGCAAGGACAATACGGGCTACGCGCTCAAGCATCTTCTGATCGGATCGGAAGGCACGCTCGGCATCGTGACGCGGGCCATCATCCAGCTTCAGCCGAAACTCGCCCATACCGAAGTGGCACTGTGCGCCGTCCCGGATGCGGGCGCGGCGCTCGACCTCTTTGCAGCGTTGCGCGCCCGCGACCCAATGGCGGTCGAGGCGTTCGAGTTCATGTCCGGCGCCGGCATGGCGCTGACGTGCGAGATGATCCCGGAAGTGGGCTGGCCCCTGTCGGAAACGCCCGGCACGTCGGATTACGTCCTGATCGAACTCGGAACGCGCGATCCCTCGCGCGACCTGCGCACCCTGATGGAAGCCGTTCTGGAAGACACACTCGATCGAGGCGTGGTGATCGACGCCGTTCTTGCCGAGAGTGAGACGCAATCCCAGGGATTGTGGCGTCTGCGCGAGGAACATACCGAGGCGCAGAAGCGGGCCGGCGCCTCGATCAAGAACGATGTCTCCGTGCCGGTTCCCGCCATCCCGGAACTGATCGCGCGGGCGACTGCCGCGTGCGAGGCGCTTTGCCCGGGCATCCGCTGCGTGCCGTTCGGCCACATGGGCGACGGTAATATCCACTTCAACCTGGTCCAGCCTGCCGACGCGGCCGGTGCCGATTTTCTGGCGCTGAGCCCGTCGCTGATGGCGGCCGTAAACGATGTCGTGCGCGCACTCAACGGGTCGTTCTCGGCGGAACACGGGGTTGGACAGCTCAAGACGAAAATGATGCCAGACTGGCGCGGCGGCACCGAACTTGCGCTGATGCGCGCCATCCGGACGGCGTTCGATCCGGCCTCGCGTCTCAATCCCGGCAAGGTGCTGCCTGCCGATCCGGCCTCGTCGCCGAAGGCGGGCTGACGCTGCACGCGCAAATGGGCTAGATGAGCGGGAATGGCTTCTCCATTCGCCAAACTGATCCGCCCGCCGACACTTGATCGCTACGTGCTGCGCCAGCTCTTCGTCGGGCTGCTCGCCAGCACGGGTGGTCTGGTCGCGCTGATCTGGCTCACGCAATCCCTGCGGTTCGTGCCGCTGATCGTGGATCACGGCCTGAGCCTGCGGGTGTTCCTGCAGCTCACGTCGCTGATGATCCCGGGCTTCGTGGCCGTCATCCTGCCCATCACGACGTTTCTCGTCGTGCTGTTCGGATATCAGCGCATGGCGGGCGACCGGGAACTGACGGTCATGCGCGCAGCTGGCCTGTCGCCCCTCGAACTGGCGCGCCCCGGCCTTGTCTGCGCGATGGTCGCAACCGCCCTGTGCTTCGTGCTGAATCTCTGGATCGCGCCTGACTCCTATCATTCATTCCGGCAGTACGAGTTCCAGATCCGCAACCGGATGGCCGCCTTCATGCTGCAGGACGGCGTGTTCAATCAGGTCTCGGGGCAGATGACGGTCTACGTGCGCAGTCGCGACAACGACGGCACGCTGCACGGCGTGCTGGTCGAGGACGACCGCGATCCGCAGAGCCCCGCCACCATTCTCGCGCGCCACGGGGCGATCGTGATCGTGCACGACCAGCCGCGTGTCGTGCTCTATGACGGCTCGCGCGAAGAGATTGACCGCAAGACGGGCCGGCTCAACGTCCTGACGTTCACGCGCAACACGGTGGATCTGACCGGGCAGAAGCACGACCAGACGGAACTGCGCGACGCGGCCGAGATGTCGCTCCACGAACTGCTGCACCCCGATCCGCACGAAGTCGCGCCGCGTGACCGGGGCAAGTTCGCCGTCGAGGCGTGGCACAGGCTGACCTCGCCGCTGACCGCCTTCTCGTTTGCGATGATCGGCTTGCTGGCCATCCTGCGCGGCGCCTTCTCGCGCCACGGCAGCATCACGCGTCCGCTGTTTGCGATCCTGGGCGTCGTGGGTCTTCTGGCCGTTTCGCTGACCCTGCAGAACCTGGCGTCACGCAACACCAGTCTCGTGCCCCTGATGTGGGTCGCGGCCCTGCTGCCTGGCACGGTCTGCTGCATCATGCTGTTCGGCGCCGAGATCGGTGCGGCCATGCTGTCGGGCCGGCGGCAGACGAACTGATGTCCATGCACCTTACGCGCGGCTCCGCGAGATCATCGTTCGGCGGCGGCGTCTCCGTCACGCTGTCCATCTATATCGCGCGCCAGTTCACCTTCTCGGTGCTGGCCATGATCGCGGCCTTTACCGGCATGGTCTCGCTGTTCGACACGATCGACCTGCTGCGGCGCGTCGCGACGCGGCCGAACGTGCCGACCAGCCTCGTGATGGAAATCGCGGGCCTGCATGTGCCGTACTACATGATCATGATCCTGCCGTTCGGGGTGCTGATCGGCGGGATCGTCTGTTTCTGGCGGCTGACCCGGACCTCGGAACTCATCGTCGCGCGGGCGGCGGGCATTTCCGCCTGGCAGTTTCTCGCGGCCCCCCTTGCCTGCGCGCTGCTGATCGGCGGCGTGACGACCGCCGCGATCTCGCCGCTCTCTTCGTCGATGTATCGGCAGGCCGAAACGCTCGACGAGATCTATCTGCGTACCGGCGGCGGCCCGCTGACGCTGAATGGCGGCGCGCTGTGGTTGCGGCAGGTCGATCATTCTCTGGTTCCGCACGGCGTTGCCATCCTGCATGCGTCCAACGTCCACATGGATGGCGGCGTGCTCCAGCTTGGCGGGGTCAGCGTCTATCGGCTCGACGATCATGACGACCTGCTGGTGCGAATCGAGGCGCCTCACGGGCATCTGGGGCATCATGAATGGGTTCTGGATGCCGCATCGACCATCCGTCCCGACCATCTTCCGGTAACGGTTGGTGACATAACATTGCCGACGGACCTGACGGTTGACCGCGTGCAGGAGAGCTTCGCCTCACCCGACACGCTCTCGGTCTGGATGCTGCCGGGCTTTATTTCGCTCCTCGACCGGTCGGGCTTCTCCTCGATCCGCCATCGCCTGCATTTTCAGTCACTTCTAGCGCTTCCCATTCTGGCCGGAACGATGGCATTGGTGTCGGCGGGTTTTTCCATGCGACCGACGCGCCGAGGCGGCGTCGCACGGATGATCGGCTCGGGCGTATCCGCGGGCTTCCTGCTGTTCATGGTTTCGAAGATCGCTGAACAGTTCGGTGATTCGGGTGCCCTGCCGCCGATCCTGGCCGCGTGGGCACCGACGGGTGCTGGTTTATGTCTGGCGGTGGCGCTGCTGCTGCATCTGGAGGATGGGTGATGGGATCCAGGCGATCCGGCCGCCGGCATGGCAGGCGCCGCCGATCCGTGCGACACGACCGCGCGGAGACGCAGGTGCAGACCCCTCCCTTCGCGTCG
The DNA here is from genome assembly GCF_000963885.1 of Tanticharoenia sakaeratensis NBRC 103193. Classification (GTDB taxonomy): domain Bacteria; phylum Pseudomonadota; class Alphaproteobacteria; order Acetobacterales; family Acetobacteraceae; genus Tanticharoenia; species Tanticharoenia sakaeratensis. Next base: position 251,776 of record NZ_BALE01000010.1, on the reverse strand, counting down.
TCCTACGCGCGGAGCGAGCGTCCGCACGCGCCGTCCCGGGGGCTGATCGGCGCGGCCCTTGTCATGTCCCATCTGGGGCGTCGCGCGGGCGCGATCGACTCTCGGCGCGCACTTGCCGCGGCGACGACGCTCGCGGGCGTGTCTGCCGCGCTGGCGCTCATCCTGCCGGACAGAAACGCCTATGCCGCGATGCAGCGTGCGCAGCAGCCGATCGTCGTGGTCGGCAAGCCGACATCGAAGAACGCACCCGATACCTTCGTCGCCGATCAGGTCCAGACCGACACCAAGACCAACATCACCACGTGGACCGGCAACGTGCAGGTCTGGCAGGGCGATCAGGCGATGCGCGCGGACGTGATCACCTATGATCGCAATTCCGGCGTTCTGGCTGCCCGGGGCCATGTCGCGATCACCGAACCGGACGGATCGACGACCTATTCCGATTATGTCGAGCTGTCCGACGGCATGAAGGACGGCATCACGACCCAGATGTATGCCCGCATGCAGAACAACGCGAAGCTCGCCGCCAACGGCTCGCGCCGGACGGCGGGCCAGATCAACGACATGACGCATGCGGTCTATACGGCCTGCGAGATCTGCCTCAAGCACCCCGAACGCGCGCCGTTCTGGCAGTTCCAGGCCTTCGACGCGACCCAGGATCACGAGCACCAGCGCCTCGAATTCAGCCACGCATGGCTCGAATTCTTCGGCTACCCGGTGTTCTACATGCCGATCTTCTCGATGTCGGATCCGTCGGTGAAGCGTCAGAGTGGCTTCCTCATGCCGGGCATCAGCCCGCATGACCGTTACCTGGGCACCTATCTGACGGTCCCCTATTTCTGGGCGATCGACAAGCAGTCGGACCTGACGGTCCAGGGACTGGTCTCGACCCGGACCGGGCCGCAGATCACCGGCCAGTATCGCAACCTGATGAATTTCGGCTCGCTCAGCGTGCTGGGTGCCGTGGCCTACGACACGCACCGGCAGGGCGCGTTCACCAACACGTTCGGCAACTCCGTCAGCGCTCAGGACGACCGCGGCCTGCAGGGCTATGTCTTCGCGCAGGGGATGTTCGACATCAACCGCAACTGGCGGGCCGGTGCCAACGTCAATCTTGCCAGTTCCGCCAACTACATGCGCGATTACCGCATCTCCGGATACGGCTCGCAGACGCTGAACTCGAACGTCTATCTCGAAGGGTTCGGCGTCGGGTCCTATGCGCGGCTCGACAGTCAGTATTACCAGGGACTGAACCAGGGCGTCATTTCAGACAGCGCCCTGCCCTTCGTGCTGCCGCGCTTCACCTACGCCTTTCAGGGCCAGCCCGATGTACTCGGCGGACGGTTCAGCGCGCAGTCGACAGATTTCGACCTGTATCGGCCGGACGGTGTGTCGGATCAGCGCGCCCAGTTGCAGATGAACTGGAACCGCCCGTTCCACAACAGGCTCGGCCAGCAATGGCTCTTGACGCTGCGGGTGGATTCCATGGTCTACCGCGCCAACGAGCTCTACAAGCAGCCGCTCTACTACGGCACGGGCCATAACCAGACCACCGGGCAGGTGCTGCCCACGGTCGCGCTGAAAATGAACTGGCCGTTCCTGCGCACCTTCGCGCACGGCAACGGGACACAGATCCTCGAGCCTATCGTGCAGGCGATCGCGGCACCCAACACGGGCAACAGTGCCAACGACTATCTGCCGAACGAAGACAGCCTGTCCTACGAATTCACGGACAGCACGCTGTTCTCGCTCAACCGCAATCTCGGCACGGACAGGCTCGACGGTGGCCTGCGCGGCAATGTGGGCCTGCATACCAACTGGACCTGGCGCGGACATGTCATCGACATGCTGGTCGGCGAAAGTCTGCAGGAGCATATCGATCACAACCAGTTGCCCTATTCCGGCCTGATGCATCACGCGTCCGATCCCGTCGGTCGCATACGGTTCACGCCGAACCGCTTCGTCGACCTGACCGCCCGCGGGCGCTACGATCCCTGGCACGGGCGCGTCGATTTCGGCGAAGGGCTTCTCAGCGCCGGCGTTCCGCTGCTCCATGTCAATGCCGGCTACATCTACCAGCCTGTAACGCCATATTACTACTATGCGACGAACTATCGTGTCTCGGGCCCGACGAGCATTTACTACACGCCGACCAATGAGGTGACCGCCGGATTCTCGACGCACTACAAGGAATACCACGTGTCCGCCTATGCGAGACGCAGCCTCTCGCGGAAGGCATTTGTCGCGGTCGGCGGGGATCTGGGATATTCGAACGACTGCTTTGGCTTGGACATCCTGGCGATCAAGCAATATACGTACATCGGCGGACAGCAGCGCAATATGACGATCCTGTTCAACTTTACCTTCAAGACGATCGGCACATTCGGGATCAACGGCTGATGCCGGCCCGGACCATGCCCGACCAGATGACGCGAGTGATGACGACCGTTCCTGCCCCCAGCCTTCGCCCTCATCGCCGCATGGGGCGCACCGCCCGTCTGGCCCTCCTGCTCGGCACGTCGCTGTTCGCAGCGGCAACCCAGCACGCCCGTGCCCAGACGCCGGCCCATCATCACCATGCGCATGCGAAGACCCAGCCGAAGGCTGCTGCCAGCCCGGCTCCGGAGGATCCTCCGGAAGACGCCATCGTCGCCGTCATCAACGGGCAGGTCCTGACCCAGCGCGACGTGGACAGCCGTGGGCGCCTGTTCGCGCTGTCCACCGGACAGGACATCAGCCCCGAGCTGATGTCGCGCCTGCGTCCCCAGATCGTCCATCAGCTCGTGGACGAGCGCCTCAAGGTGCAGGAAATCCTGTCCCGTCACATCAATATCCCGCCGGAGCAGATTGCGGATGCGATCGGCAACATCGAGAGCCGCAACGGGATGCCCAAGAACGCCCTGCGCGACAAGCTCGCGCAGGACGGCGTGTCGCTGACGACCCTGATCGACCAGATCCGCGTGCAGCTCGGCTGGATGCAGGTGCTCCGCGAGGAGATCGGATCGACCGGGCACGTGACGTCCGAACAGATCGCCCAGCGTGAAGCCGCCCTTCATGCCGATGAAGGCCAGCCGCAATATCTCATCAGCGAGATCTTCATCCCGGTCGCCGACCCGCGTCATCCGGAAACCGAGCTGAAGTTCACGCAGACCATCATCCAGCAGCTGCGTGACGGCGCACCGTTCCCCATCGTGGCTGCGGAGTTCTCGCAAAGCGAGAGTGCGCTGGACGGCGGTCAGATGGGCTGGACGCAGGAAGACGCGCTCGATCCCCAGGTCGTGTCGATCGTACGCCAGATGCCGGAAGGCGCGATCTCGAACCCGATCCGCGTGGCGGGCGGCTACGTGATTGCGACCCTCGCCGCCAAGCGCACCATCGGCCACCAGATCGGCACCATGGTGTCCTTGCGTCAGGCCTTCTTCCCGTTTGATGCCCCGCTGAACCCGCAGGCGCCGACCGATCAGCAGAAGCAGATGCTCCAGCGTGCAACGCAGGCAGCCAGCTCGATCCATTCCTGCGACGAGCTCGCGGCCCTCAACAAGCAGCTCGGCGAGAAGCACCAGACCGATCCGGGAACGGTGCAGCTCGAGCGTCTCAACCCGCAGATGCGCTCGGTTCTCGCCACGCTGGCGCCGGGTCAGCCAAGCCGCCCGCTCGTGTCCGGCGAAGGCATCGCGATCCTCATGATCTGCGCCAAGCAGGAAAAGAACATCGCGCAACAGACGCCGAGCGAAATTGCCGACGAGCTGGTCAACGATCGCGTGGAGCAGGAATCGCGGCAGCTGACCCGCGATCTGCAGCGTCGGGCGGTCATCAACATGCATGGCGCCCCCTCCTGACCGTGACAGCCGGCGCATCCGCCACCCTGCCGAGCCTGCGTGACGCGATCCGCGCCCATGGCCTGGACGCGCGCAAGTCGCTGGGGCAGCACTTCCTGCTCGATCCCACGATCGTCGCCCGCATCGCCTCGCTTCCGGGTGACCTTGCCGGACGGCATATCGTGGAAATCGGCCCAGGGCCGGGCGGCCTGACACGCGCGCTTCTGGCTACGTCGGCGACATCGGTCGATGCGGTCGAACTCGACCAGCGCGCCATTCCCCTTCTGGATGAACTGGCGATCCATTATCCGGGTCGCCTGCGCATCACCGAAGCGGATGCGGTCGGCCTCGATGCCACGGCATTGTGCCCGGCGCCGCGGCAGATCATCGCCAACCTGCCTTACAATGTCGGCACGCCGCTTCTGATCGGCTGGCTGCGGCAGGCAGCGTCGTGGGAAGCGCTCACCCTGATGTTCCAAGCGGAAGTTGCCGAGCGGATCTGCGCCGCCCCGGGCGATTCCGCCTATGGCCGCCTTGCCGTCATTTCCCAATGGTGCGCGGAGTGTCACGTCGTGATGGACGTGCCGCCGGGCGCGTTCTCACCGCCGCCCAAGGTTCACTCGGCCGTGGTCCTGATCCGACCGCACGCCGAACAGCCCGCTCCGGCCCTGTTCGCGGCCATGGAACGCGTCACGGCCCTCGCCTTCGGACAGCGACGCAAGATGTTGCGCTCGTCCCTGAAATCCGCCGGCGGGGAAGCGCTTCTGGGACGCGCCGGGATCGATCCGACACGTCGCGCGGAGACGCTCAGTGTCGCGGAATTCGCAACGCTCGCCGCCCTGACGGCTCGCTGAACCGGCCGCCGTCAGCCTTGTGCTGGGGCCGCGCGTTCGCGATCGACCATGTAATCCCGTGTCAGCGGCACCGCCGTCTGGGATCTGGTGAGCTGAAGCTGAAAATTCATGTGGCCCTGAACCCGGAACGAAAGTTCGGCGCCCACGAGATACAAGTCGAACATGCGGTAGAACCGCGCATCGTACATCTCGACGACCTCATCCCGACGCGCTTCGAACCGATGGCGCCATTCGGCGATCGTCTTCGCATAATGAAGCCGCAGGATCTCGCAGTCCGTGACCCACAGATCCGCACGCTCGATCGCGGCGATGGTCTCGCTGAGTGCGGGTGAATAGCCACCGGGAAAGATATATTTATCGAGCCACGGATTGGTCGAGCCCGGGCCATCCATGCGGCCGATCGAATGCAGCAGCGCCACCCCGTCCGGCAGCAGGCATTCGCGCACGGCGCGGAAGAAGCGGTCGAACTGACCGACGCCCACATGTTCGAACATGCCGACGGACACGATACGGTCGTATTGATGACGGACGTCCCGATAGTCGCGCAGCTCGATCGTGATGCGATCGGCGAGGCCGGCTTCGCGGGCACGGGCACGGGCGACCTCAAACTGCTCTTTCGACAGCGTGATGCCCGTTACCTGCGCGCCGTAGTCGCGTGCAAGCGTCAGCGCCATGCCGCCCCATCCGCACCCGATATCGAGAACGCGCAGGCCCGGCCGATCGAGGTTCAGCTTGGCGCCGATATGATGCTTCTTGGCAACCTGCGCCTCCTCGAGCGTCATGTCGTCACGTGCATAGTAGGCGCAGGAATACTGCCGATCAGGATCCAGGAAGAGATCGTAGAGACGACCGTTGAGATCGTAATGATGGGCGACGTTGCGGCGGGACCCGGCCAATGTATTGAACTGTGCCCATTTGCGCGTGGCATAGCGCGTCGCCCCTTCGAGGCGGTTCACGATATGCCCGGTCCGGTTGATGTTCAGCATCAGCACCGACAGGAGCTCTTCGAGCGAGCAGTCGAGCGGCGCGATTTCTCCATCCATATAGCTCTCGCCGAATGCGAGCCCGGAATTGATGACCATGGCCCGCTCAGCGCGTGGCGTCATGAGGTGCATGGCGGCAGCCGGCTCCGCGCCACGACCCTGATAGGTGACGCGCTGTCCGTCGCTGTAGAGGATGTCCAGCCGGCCAAACATGATGAACCGACGCATGAGGGCATCCACGACGCGACGCATTGACCAACTCCCTTGTTCTGGCGCGCGGATGATGGCCCAAAGGCCCGGGTATCGTAAAGTCCTGCGCCGAAACGCAAAAAACCCGACATGGCTTGCGCCATGCCGGGTTTTCCGGTTTTCGCGTCGAAAAGACGATCAGGCTTCGGTCTGAGCGTCCTCGGCCGGCGTCTCGTCGCTCTCGACTTCGGCGCCGAACGTCTCGACTTCGTCCTCGTCTTCCTCGCCGATCGTCTCGCCGCGCGCCTGGCGCTCGGCTTCCTCGACCGAGCGGGCGACGTTGACGGTCACACCGATCGAGACTTCCGGATGCAGCGCGACGCGCGCGTCGTGCAGGCCCAGAACCTTGATCGGCTGGTCGAGCTCGACCTGCTGACGGCCGATGGTCAGGCCGGCCTCGGTCGCCGCCTGCGCGATGTCGCGCGTGGTGACGGAGCCGTAGAGGCTGCCGCTGTCACCCGCCTGGCGGATGATCGTGACCGACAGACCGTGCATCCGCTCGGCGAGGCGCTCGGCCTCCTCGCGGCGCTTGATGTTCTGCGCCTCGAGCTGCGCACGCTCGGTCTCGAACCGGGCGCGGTTCTGCGCATTGGCGCGCAGCGCGCGACCCTGCGGCAGGAGATAGTTGCGGGCATAGCCGGGCTTGACGCGCACGACGTCGCCCATCTGGCCCAGATGCTCGACCCGCTGCAGCAGGATCAGTTCTGTTTGCGGCATGACTAGGCCCTCCTCAGTTCACGACGTAGGGGAGAAGGGCGAGGAAGCGGGCGCGCTTGATCGCCTGCGCCAGCTCGCGCTGCTTCTTGGCCGACACGGCGGTGATGCGCGACGGCACGATCTTGCCGCGCTCCGACAGGAAGCGGCTCAGCAGACGCACGTCCTTGTAGTCGATCTTCGGCGCGTTCGGCCCGGAGAACGGGCAGGACTTGCGACGACGATAGAACGGGCGGCGCGCTCCAACCGCAGTGCGGCGGGCGGCGGGATTGATCTCGGTGGTGGTCTCGGACATGACTGTTCCCTCCTGCGCTGCGATCAGTTCGCGGTCTGCGGCGCGGGCTCGCGAGCGTCATCACGCGCGCGGTATTCCTCACGATCGTCGTAGCTGCGACGCGGGCCGCGACCGCTTTCAAAGCGACCAGCCGGCTTGGCACCGCCGCGGAAATTACCGCCGCCACCGCCACTGCGCTCGCCACGATCGTCACCACGACGCGACAGGATCGCCGACGGCGCCTCGTCGATCTCGTCGACGCGCAGCGTCAGCAGACGCAGGATGTCCTCGTTCAGGCCGAGCTGGCGCTCGAACTCGCGAACCTGCTCCGGCTTGGCATCGATGCCAAGGAGCATGTAGTGGCCCTTGCGGTTCTTCTTGATGCGATAGGCCAGCGAACGCAGGCCCCAGTATTCGCGCTTCTTGATCGCGCCGCCATCCTGCTCGAGCAGGGTGTTCATTTCGTCGACGATGCTCTCGACCTGAGCCTGCGTAACGTCATTCCGCGCAATCAGCACGGTTTCGTACAATGGCATGCTATGTCCCTTCGGATCGGTTCAACCCCGTCGATGCACCGGAGGGTGCCGATCGACTCGCCTTCCCAGGCGAACAGGTATAGCCGGCGCGACGCCATATCGCCCCGGCAGGGAAGTGGTGCCGTAAAGCACAGCAGACCTTGGAATGCAAGGAACATTCGCAGCGGCGGGCAGCGGATCGGACCCCGCGACACAGCCTGCAGGTGGTGCTCCTCGCAGGCGCCGGGCAATCGACATGGACTGCCTGCGGGAAACCATCACGCACCTGACTGTTGGCATGCGAATGCCGGCACGATCAGCAGCACCCGGCCTTCACTTCACGCGGAGACGGGCCGGGATCTCGAAACCCAGCGCATCGGGGATGTCCCAGATTTCGCGCACTCGCGAAATCTGCTCGAACCCCGCGCGCAGGTAGGTGGGAAGCGCGCGCGGATGATCGGCCGTGCAGGTGTTGACCCGAAGCATCCGGGGCTCTTCGGCCCAGGCGGTCGCGATGGCATGATCGAGAAAGGCTCGTCCAACCCCCTGCCCGATCTCCGCCGGCAACAGGCCGAAATAGGCGAGATTGATCTCGCGTCCGGGGAGACGATCGAGCTCGTAGAAACCAGCCGCCGCAGCCGAATGCCAAAGCACATGGACCGACGTGCGGGCAGCATTCAGCACGTCGGACAGTGCCGCGTCACTCAGGACGCGGCGCAGCCACCAGCAATACGGCGCACCGACGCCATCATAGAGCTGCCGGTAGAACGAGACCGACGGATGCGCGATCCGTTCCACCGTGTAGCCGGGCGGCAGCGGCCTCGGCGCGGTTCGCGGGGGATGACGCATCCGCAGGAACGTGACGTCTACCGCGATCCGCGTGGCGGGCTCGGCGATGCGACCGCGCACGGCGATCAGTTGTCGTCGAGGAACGACCGCAGCTTGCGGGACCGGCTCGGATGCTTGAGCTTGCGCAGCGCCTTCGCCTCGATCTGGCGAATACGCTCGCGGGTCACGTTGAACTGCTGACCGACTTCCTCGAGTGTGTGGTCGGTGTTCATGCCGATGCCGAACCGCATCCGCAGCACGCGTTCCTCACGCGGGGTGAGCGACGCCAGAACACGTGTCGTCGCCTCGCGCAGATTGGTCTGGATCGCGGCATCCAGCGGAATGACGGCCGCCTTGTCTTCGATGAAGTCGCCCAGGTGGCTGTCTTCCTCGTCGCCGATCGGCGTCTCGAGGCTGATCGGCTCCTTGGCGATCTTCAGGACCTTGCGGACCTTCTCCAGCGGCATGCCGAGCTTCTCGGCAAGCTCCTCAGGCGCAGGCTCGCGGCCGATTTCGTGCAGCATCTGCCGCGAGGTGCGGACGAGCTTGTTGATCGTCTCGATCATGTGGACCGGGATACGGATCGTGCGCGCCTGATCGGCGATCGATCGCGTGATAGCCTGACGGATCCACCATGTCGCGTAGGTCGAGAACTTGTAGCCGCGACGATACTCGAACTTGTCCACCGCCTTCATCAGGCCGATGTTGCCCTCCTGGATCAGGTCCAGGAACTGCAGCCCGCGATTGGTGTACTTCTTGGCGATCGAGATCACGAGACGCAGGTTGGCCTCGATCATCTCCTTCTTCGCGCGCGTCGAGTCACGCTCGCCGCGCGACACTGTCGCATAGACACGGCGGAATTCGCCGACCGGCAGGCCAACCTCATGGCTGAGATCGGCAACCTGGGCACGCAGGTTCGTCACCTGATCCATATGGCGGGCGACGAAATTCTTCCACGACTTGGCCGGCAGGGCCGAGACGGTCTCGACCCAGTTCGGATCCAGTTCGTGGTTGCGATACTTGATCAGGAAGTCCTCGCGCGAGACGCGACAGCTCTCCGCCAGACGCAGCATCCGCCCTTCCAGCCCGTTGAGCTGCTGGAAATTCAGCTTGAGCTGCATCACCAGTTCCTCGATCCGGTTGTTATGCAGGTGAACCTGCTCAACCATTCCGACCAGTTCCTCGCGAAGCTTCTCGTAGGACTTTTCCGACTTGTCCGAGCTCGTCTCGCCGCTGGTCAGCGTCTCGATGCGCTTGACCTGAAGCTTGCGCAGCTTGTGATAGAGCGGCTCGATCGCCTCAAAACGCGCCAGGATCTCGGGCTTGAGCTTTTCCTCGAGCGCCGACAGGGACAGCCCGCTGCCTTCCTGCTCCGAACCCTCCTCGCCCGATGTCTCGGTATCGAAATTGTCTTCCGCCGCCTCGGCTTCGCCCGCCGCTTCCGGATTTCCCTCGCCCGGCGTGACGCCGCCGCTCTGGGTCGCCTCGAGATCGACGATATCGCGCAGCAGCATCTCGCCGTCTTTCAGACGGTCATGCCAGGAGATGATCGCGCGGAAGGTCAGCGGGCTTTCGCACAAGCCCCCGATCATCTCGTCGCGGCCGGCCTCGATGCGCTTGGCGATCGCGATCTCGCCCTCGCGCGAGAGCAGCTCGACCGAGCCCATCTCGCGCAGGTACATGCGAACGGGATCGTCAGTGCGGCCGACGCTCTCCGCATCGACGTTGCCGCTCTGCTGCTCCTCGTTGTCGGTCTCGGCGGCTTCCTTCTCCTCGCGCGGGGCCTCCTGCTCCTCGTTGTCTTCGTTCTCGACAACCTGGATGCCCATCTCGGACAGCCCCGCCATGATGTCCTCGATCTGCTCGGAGGACATCTGGTCCTGCGGGAGAACCGCATTCAGTTCGTCGAACGTGATGTATCCGCGCTCGCGCCCTTTGGCGATCAGCCGCTTGACCGCTCCGGACTGCGTATCGAGCAGGGTCGTGTCACCCTCCTGCTCCTGCGCGTTCCGTTCCGCTCCCGTGGCCGTTTTCGTCGCCATTTAGCACTCCAAGCTCTAACCCACCGTCCCACGCCGCCGATCCCTGCCACCGTGTCGTCTCGACGCCTCCCGGAACGCACGTCAGCAAGGCGAACACTGCGCCTTGAAGCGGCCGGGGACGAAAAAACCGGAGCAATGGGATTACGGTAGCGTGCAGGTGGCCGCTCCGAGCCGCAAAGTCAAGGGCTTCGGGACGTCCCCTCAGACGTCGTCGTCAGGCATGCTGCCCCGGCGCAACGCATCGAGCGCCCGGACGCGGGCTGCGAGCGCCTCGGGCCAGACATCCAGGCCATCGCCCTCATAGGCCCGCGCGATGGCTGCCTCCACATCGTGGGCCACTTCACGCGCGAATGCCTCCACATTGAGGAGCCCATAGTAATGCCACCACTGGGCCGCCAGATCGATAGCCAGAAGGTCATCCGCATCGACACGCGCCGTCCGCGGCATGTCGCTGTCCAGTACCGCGCGGGCCGCCGTGCCGAAACCCTGGGTTTCCATCCAGGCCGCGAAGGACGCGGGCTCCGGCGGCGGAAACTGGTGCGACCATTCCAGAAGTGCCTCCCGCAGGAGTGCCAGGTCCGGGGGCAGCTCGAGCCGGCAGTAAGCTGCCTCCACCGCTCCCAGAACGTCGGGATGGCGCAGGAGGATGGCGGTCAGCATGTTCAGGCGCTCGTCATTGCCCCGTCCGGGCTCATGACGCGCCACCGGCAGATCGGCCTGCGGGCGGGCGCCACGTTCGCCCTTCCGGTAGTCCGGCTTCCTGTTCTGCGCGAAGTATCGATCCAGCAGCGCGCGCCGGTATTCAGATGACAGCCCCTTGTCGGCAATAAGCCCGGCTAGCGCCACGAGGCGCGCGCGAAGCCCCGCCCGGGCCTCCGGCGAAGTCCCCGCCCCCGCCGCGACCGCCCTGTAGAGAGCATCGACCAGTTCGGCGCTGGCAGACAGCGCCGCCGCCATGGCCTCGGGGCCGCCGCGCGCGATCAGACTGTCCGGATCGTCGCGCTCCGGCAGCTGGCACACACGCAGTGTCTTCTCGACACCCAGCAGAGGAAGCGCTGTCTCGATGGTGCGGAATGTCGCGCGCTGCCCTGCCGCATCGCCGTCGAGGCACAGGATCGGATCGGGCGATACCTGCCACAACGCCTCGAGCTGCTCCGCCCCCATGGCGGTCCCGAGCGGCGCCACCGCCGCCTCGAAGCCCGCCTGATGGAGCATGATGGCATCCATGTAGCCTTCGACCACGACGAGATCGCAGCCCTTGCGCACGGCCTCGCGCGCACGGTCGAGATTGAACAGGGTGCGCCGTTTGGAGAAGACGGCGGTTTCGGGCCCGTTGAGGTATTTGGGCTGCGCATCGCCCAGCGTGCGCCCGCCGAAGGAGACGAGACGGCCGCGCCGGTCGCGGATCGGAAACGTCACGCGATTGAAGAACAGTTCGCCGCGCGGGCTGCCGTCCTCGGCAAACCGCATCATCCCGGCTTCGGCGAGCTGCGCGCGGGTGATCTGCTGTGCCTCCAGCTCCGCGATCAGGCTGCCGCGACCGTCTCCCGACCAGCCGAGGCCGAAGGCTTCGATCGTCGCGTCCGACAGGCCGCGCTTCCTGAGATAGGTGAGGCCTTCGCGTCCCTCAGGCATATAGAGCCTGCGCCGATAGCTGGCCTGAACCGCGTCCAGGACTTCGCCCAGCGTCTTCTGCGCGCGGGCCGCCGCAACGGCCGCCGGGCTGCTCCTGGGCACGTCGAGCCCGGCTTCGCCTGCGAGCTGCTCGATCGCCTCGATGAACGATCGACCTTCGCTCTGCATGACGAAGGAGATAATGTCGCCATGCGCGCCACAGCCGAAGCAGTGGAAATGATCGTCATAGACGTGGAAGGACGGTGTCTTCTCGCCATGAAACGGACAGCACGCCTTGAAATTGCGCCCCGAGCGAATGAGCTTCGTGCGCCTGCCGATGACGGATGCAATCGGCAGGCGAGCACGCAGTTCGTCCAGAAAGGCGGGGTCGAGCGCCATCGATTTAGGACAGGCGCGCCTTCACCACGCCATTGGCCCGACCCATGTCGAGGTCGGCACCGAAACGCGTCTTCAGGATACCCATGACGCGACCCATGTCCTTCATCGTGGCAGCACCGGTCTCGGCGATGGCGGCGTCCACGGCCTCGGCGAGCTGCTCGTCCGACAGTTCCGGCGGCAGGTAGGCGCGGATCGTGGCGATTTCCGCCTCTTCCTTTTCCGCCAGCTCCGGACGACCGCCGTCGCGATACATCGCAGCCGATTCGGTGCGCGACTTGATCATCGAGCGCAGCATCGGGACGATCTCGGCATCGCCGACCTCATTTCCCTTCACACGGGCCGCGACATCCAGATCCTTGATCTTCGCGGTGATGCCGCGGATCTGGGCGACACGCTCGCTCTGACCGGATTTCATGGCCGCCTTGAGGTCGTCGCTGATGGTCTGACGCAGAGACATCTTCTTAATTCCTTGAAAAGGGTGGGTTTTCCCACCCGACATCCCACCTCCGCAGCGGTGGGAAAAAACTTCCCATTCGGCCTGAAGGCCGCTATGACCTGCGTGAATTATGGCCACGTGACCAGCGGAGCAAGCAGACGACGATGAACGGCGATATCGACATCATCATCGAACGCGCAGGTGGCGCGGAGCAGGTCGCGAAGCTGACCGGCGTCGGGCTCGAGGCCGTGCGCAAATGGAGACAGGCCCGCGCGATCCCATCAAAGCACTGGGCAACGCTGCTGCGCCAGCCCGGGATCACGCTGGCCGATCTCAATCCCGGCGATGCCCCGGCCGACGATGCCACCGTGGCGCCGGATGGCGCCACCGCTGCCCTTCTGCTCGCGGACGGCAGCGTGTTCTGGGGCCGCGGGTTCGGCGCGCACAGCGACGGCGCCGTCGGCGAGCTGTGCTTCTCGACCGGGCTGACCGGCTATCAGGAAACGCTGACCGATCCGTCCTTCGCCGGCCAGATCATTACCTTCACCTTCCCTCATATCGGCAATGTCGGAACCAACGATGACGATTGCGAGGCCGGCGCGATCGCGGCTCTCGGCGCCGTCGTGCGCTGCGATCCGACCGATCCCGCGAGCTGGCGCTCGACCGCGTCGCTCGACACATGGCTGTCGCGTGAAGGCAAGCCGGGCATCGCAGGCGTCGATACCCGCGCGGTCACACGCCGCCTTCGCGACGGCGGCCCACAGACGGCACTCCTTGCCTATCCGCAGGACGGCCGGTTCGATCTCGATGCATTGCGCGCGAAGATCGCGGCATGGCCGGGGCTCGAGGGCATGGACCTCTCGAAGGTCGTGACCTGCACGCAGAGCTACACCTGGGATCAGGGCGTATGGGAGCGGAACAATGCCGAGCGTACCGTGCGCCGCCGTGTCGTGGCCGTGGACTATGGCGCCAAGCGCAACATCCTGCGCTGCCTGGTAAGCGCCGGCTGCGACGTGACGGTCGTGCCCGCCGATGCCACCGCCGATGACATCCTGCGGCACAAGCCCGAAGGCGTATTTCTCTCCAACGGGCCGGGCGATCCGGCGGCGACGGGCGTCTATGCCGTGCCTGCGATCCGCGGCGTGCTGGAGGCAGGTCTTCCCGTCTTTGGCATCTGCCTGGGCCATCAGCTTCTGGCGCTGGCGCTCGGTGCCCGCACCTACAAGCTCGAGCGCGGCCATCGCGGCGCCAACCAGCCGGTGAAGGATCTGAGCACCGGCAAGGTCGAGATCACGAGCCAGAACCATGGCTTCGCGGTGGATGACAAGTCGCTGCCCGAAGGCTGCTCGATCACGCATGTCAGCCTGTTCGACGGCTCGAACGAGGGCATCCGGTCGGATCGCTACGATGCGTTTTCGGTGCAGTACCATCCCGAGGCGAGCCCGGGACCGTCCGATAGTTTCCACCTCTTCGAGCGTTTCGTATCCCTCATGGACGAGAAAGCGGGAGCCTGACCCATGCCGAAACGTAACGACATCAAGTCGATCCTGATCGTCGGCGCCGGCCCCATCGTCATCGGGCAGGCCTGCGAGTTCGACTATTCCGGCGCGCAGGCCTGCAAGGCGCTGCGCGAGGAAGGCTACCGGGTCATCCTCATCAACTCGAACCCCGCCACGATCATGACCGATCCGGGGCTCGCGGATGCGACCTATATCGAGCCGATCACGCCCGAATTCATCGAGCGCATCATCCTGCGCGAGAAGCCGGACGCGCTCCTGCCGACGATGGGCGGCCAGACCGCGCTGAACGCCGCCATGGCGCTCGACAAGTCCGGCTTCCTCACGGCACACGGTGTCGAACTGATCGGCGCCAAGGCCGACGTGATCGACCGCGCCGAAGACCGCCTGAAGTTCCGCGAGGCGATGGACGAGATCGGGATCGAGAGCCCGCGTTCCGCCATTGCCCACACGCTCGCCGAGGCCCGCGCGGCGCTGGACGAGATCGGCCTGCCGACCGTCATCCGCCCGTCCTTCACCATGGGCGGTTCGGGCGGCGGCATCGCCTACAACCGGGCGGAATTCGACCAGATCGTGACCTCCGGCCTCGACGCCTCCCCCACGACCGAGGTGCTGATCGAGGAATCGGTGCTCGGCTGGAAGGAATTCGAGATGGAGGTCGTCCGCGACGTCGCGGACAACTGCATCATCATCTGCTCCATCGAGAACATCGATCCGATGGGCGTGCATACGGGTGATTCCATCACGGTCGCGCCGGCGCTGACGCTGACCGACAAGGAATACCAGCGGATGCGCGACGCCTCGCTCGCATGCCTGCGGAAGATCGGCGTCGAGACGGGCGGCTCGAACGTCCAGTTCGGCGTCAACCCGGTCGACGGGCGCATGGTCGTCATCGAGATGAACCCGCGCGTGTCGCGCTCCTCGGCGCTCGCGTCGAAGGCAACGGGCTTTCCGATCGCCAAGATCGCGGCCAAGCTCGCCGTCGGCTACACGCTGGATGAACTCGCCAACGACATCACCGGCACCACGCCCGCAAGCTTCGAGCCCACGATCGACTATGTCGTGGTGAAGATCCCGCGCTTCACGTTCGAGAAATTCCCGGGCGCTCCGGCCCTGCTCTCGACGTCGATGAAGTCCGTCGGCGAAGCCATGTCGGTCGGCCGCAGCTTCGCCGAGGCGCTCCAGAAGGGCCTGCGCTCGATGGAAACAGGGCTGACCGGCCTCGATCCGGTCGAGGCACCGGGCGACGGCTCGCTCGACGCCTATCGCGCGGCCCTTTCGCAGCCGCGTCCCGAGCGTATCCTGATGGCGGCCCAGGCGATCCGCGCGGGCCTGCCGCTCGCGGACATTCATGCAGCCTGCAAGTTCGAGCCGTGGTTCCTGCGGCAGCTCGAGGCGATCGTCGCGACCGAACGCTTCGTCGCGGAGCGCGGCCTGCCCGCCGATGCGCACTCGCTCCGCCGGATCAAGGCGCAGGGCTTCTCGGACATGCAACTCGCGGCGCTGACGAACGGCAAGGCCCTCGACATCGCGGCGACGCGCGAGAAGCTCGGCGTGCTGCCGGTCTACAAGCGCATCGATACGTGCGCTGCCGAGTTCGCATCCGACACGCCGTATCTCTATTCGACCTATGAAGGCGGCTACGGCACCCCGGAATGTGAAAGCCGGCCGACGGCGCGCGACAAGATCGTGATCCTCGGCGGTGGCCCGAACCGGATCGGCCAAGGCATCGAGTTCGATTATTGCTGCGTCCATGCCGCCTACACCCTACGCGAGGCGGGTTTCGAGACGGTCATGGTCAACTGCAATCCCGAGACCGTCTCGACCGATTACGACACATCCGACCGGCTTTATTTCGAGCCGCTGACGGCAGAAGACGTGATCGCGCTCATTCGCAGGGAACAGCAGGGCGGCAAGGTTCTCGGCTGCATCGTGCAGTATGGCGGCCAGACGCCGCTGAAACTGTCGCGTGCGCTGGAAGAGGCCGGCATTCCGCTCCTCGGCACGCCGGCTGATGCGATCGACCGCGCGGAGGATCGCGAGCGGTTCCAGGCCCTGCTGCGCAAGCTCGGCCTGCGTCAGCCCGAGAACGGCATTGCCCGCTCGCCTGCAGAGGCCGAAGCGATCGCCGAACGCATCGGCTATCCTGTCGTGGTCCGGCCGTCCTACGTGCTGGGCGGACGTGCGATGGAGATCGTCTATGACCGCAACGGCCTTGCACGTTACATGCGTGACGTGCTGCGCCTTGCCGGGCATGACATCGCGACCGGGCCGGTGCTGATCGACCGCTATCTCAACGATGCGATCGAAGCGGACGTGGACTGCATTTCCGACGGCGCTTCCGTCTATGTCGCGGGCGTCATGGAGCACATCGAGGAGGCCGGCATCCATTCGGGCGACAGCGCCTGTTCGCTGCCGCCCTACACGCTTTCGCCGGCGCTGGTGACCGAACTGCGCGCCCAGACGGAAGCCATGGCGCGGGAACTGGGCATCGTCGGCCTGATGAACGTCCAGTATGCGATCAAGGATGCGGAAGTCTTCGTGCTCGAGGTCAATCCGCGCGCCTCGCGCACGGTGCCGTTCGTCGCCAAGGCGACGGGCGTGCCGGTGGCCAAGATCGGCGCGCGTGTCATGGCCGGCGCGAAACTTGCCGATTTCCGCCTCGACGGTGGTGCGATCGCGCCGCATGTCGCCGTGAAAGAAGCCGTCTTCCCGTTCAACCGCTTCCCGGACGTGGACACGATCCTCGGTCCCGAGATGCGTTCGACCGGCGAGGTCATGGGGCTGGATTCCAGCTTCGAGCGTGCCTTCGCCAAGTCGCAGCTTGCAGCCGGCGTGAAACTGCCGATGTCGGGTGCCGTGTTCGTCTCGGTGCGCGAAAGCGACAAGAGCCATCTGCCGGCACTCGGCCGGAAGCTGACCGAACTCGGGTTCTCAATCCTTGCGACACGCGGCACTGCCGCGCGTCTGGAGGAAGCGGGCATTGCCGTCACCCGGGTCAACAAGGTGCTCGAAGGGCGTCCGCACTGCGTGGATGCCATCCGCTCCGGCGACGTGCAGATGGTCATCAATACGGCGCAGGGATCGCAGTCGGTACGCGACAGCTTCGACATCCGTCGCTGCGCGCTGACCGCAGGCGTTCCGCACTACACGACCGCCGCCGGCGCGCGTGCCGCGATCTATGCGATCTCGGCGATGCGCGAAGGAGCGCTCGACGTCGCGCCGCTCCAGTCCTACTTCAAGGGCGCGTTCTGACGCGCCCCGCGGAGCACACGCCGTCGGCGAAACAGGAAGCAACGGCAGTTCGCAGGCAGGATCTGCCGAACTGCCCTAGCGCCGCGCGGGCGGCGAGAAAATCGGCAGCGCCAGATCCGCATCGAGGGCGTGGCGTGCAGCGAGATACGCATTGACGCGCTGCATGACCGCGTGGCGTTCGGCTGCCGCCACGCGCCAGAAATGCACGATCACGCAGCGTTCGGCGGGCCGTGCGTGATAATGGATGGCATCCTTCGCACCGACGGCGACATAGCCTGAGATGGTCGTGAAATCGACCAGCTCGCATTTGCGAAAAACGTAGTTCGAAACTGGCTGGTCCAGCTCCCGACGCCCGTCGGCCAGCAGTCTTTCCTTCGTCTCCAGGACAAGCCGGAACGCCTGCTCCACGGCAGGCGACGGCGCGAAGCCGATGATCCCGGAATTGAACCCGTATCGGTAGCCGGTCCGGAAAGGATCGCCTGCGAACAGGTGACTTCCGAGAGACGGTGCGACATCGATCAGCGAGACCGGGACGACGATGATGTCCTCGTATTCCTCGCTGCCGACGCAGATCCCGTGCGACAGACAGATCCTTCGCAGCAGGATGTGGACGTCGTCCTGAAAAATGACGTCTGTATCAACATAAAGTACGGCGGTGTACGTTTCGAAATCCGGCAGGTCGAAGATCCGGTAGCGCGCGAAATAATAGTCGTCGCTGTCGGGAAGCTCGACGGACAGGACGGTGATCGGATTGGGAAAATCGGCCGCGAGACCGGCCGCGAGTTCGATCCGGTCGGTGATGATGCAGATATCGCCGTCATACCGCCCGGTCCGGGTCAGCGAACGCAAACTCTCCCGCAACAGCTCGAACGCTGGCGGCTCGCCTGAACAGGCAAAATAGACCAGCGGCCGATAGCGGCGGAACATCGAGAACCGATATCCCTCCTGACGCAGGACCAGCGCCCGGTCGAATTGCGCGAACGCTTCGAGATTGGTGACCAGATCGAACCGCGCATTCCCTGTGCGCAGTTGCCCCGCGTCAATCGAGGTCTCGATCGTCAGCAACTCGTGGCGGTCGATGGACAGGAGCCGTCCGGACAGGCGCGAACGCAGGGCCTCGAACCAGTCGCACGGGGCGAAGATGAACGTCTCCCACGCGTGCGGCTCGTCCCGATCGAACGTCACCACATCGCCCGGCCGACGTGCGCAGCCGAACCGGGCATCAGCCAGCAGATGTCCGCTCACGGCCGCGCCGGCGTGCTGTGCCACGATTGTATGATAGCCGGCCAAGGCATGCGGAATGCCCGCGTCGTCGCGCACCGAAACCGGACCCTGCGCTGCCGACAGAGGCGCGCACAGCAGCAAATCCTGCGGGTCCGCCTGGTCCCAGGGCACGCATCTGAACACCTGCTGCTGCCGGTCGAGCACGACCGGATGGCCCGTATGGGAAAGACAGAACCAGTCCATGCACGACATTCCGGAAGACGAGAGACTTATCGGACCCTATCATCGCGAAATTGACGCGCTTGCGGAACCCTGCGCGCGTGCCGATGACCTGCCGAAGTAATGCGGGATCGGCACGGAACCGATCCGAAACCCGCGCCGCACTTGAAATTTTCGTGTCCTTCGCATATCGTTGCCGACCGATTTTGGTGGGGCTCTGGCTATTACACACGTGCCCGGCCATGTCCGTCCGGCAAGGGCAAAGTGCCTGCCCCGGCTCCCAGAGGCATCGCCCCCGGTCCGTTTGTTGAGGATACATCGTGCAGAAGATACCCATGACCCGTAACGGCCTCGTCCGTCTCGAAGACGAGCTCCGCCGCCTCAAGGGGGAAGATCGTCCGGCGGTCATTCGCGCGATCGCGGAAGCGCGGGAGCATGGGGACCTGTCGGAAAACGCGGAATACCATGCAGCGCGCGACCGGCAGTCCTTCATCGAGGGACGCGTGCTGGAACTCGAGGAACTGATCTCGACGGCCGAGGTCATCGACCCGTCGCAGCTTTCAGGCGATCAGGTGAAGTTCGGCGCGCACGTCCAGCTCGTGGACGAAGAGACGGACAAGGAAAGCGCCTATCAGATCGTCGGCGTGCATGAGGCCGACATCAAGCAGGGCCTGCTGTCGATTTCGAGCCCGCTCGCCAAGTCGCTGATCGGCAAGAGCGTCGGCGACAGCGTCTCCGTCCCCGCCCCCGGCGGCGATCGGACATACGAGATCCTGACCGTCGCCTACCGCTGACATGTCGGCCGCGAAACAGGCCGAAGGCGCGGTGCTCGGCTTCGCCGATATCGCGGCGGCGCACGCCCGCATCGCGCCGAACATCGTCCGCACGCCGACGGTCGCAAGCCATACGCTCTCGCGCCTTACAGGTGCCTCGATCAGTCTCAAGCTCGAGAACCTGCAGGCGATCGGCTCCTTCAAGGAACGCGGGGCGGCCAACCGCCTCTCGCTTCTGAGCGAAGCCGAGCGCGCACGCGGCGTCATTGCAGTCTCGGCCGGGAACCACGCCCAAGGGGTGGCCCGGCATGCGAGCCTGCTCGGGATCGACGCGGTCATCGTCATGCCCAGCCAGACGCCCGTCGCCAAGGTCGCGCGGACCCGGAGCTGGGGCGCGCGGGTCGTCCTCGCCGGCGAAACGCTGGCGGATGCCTTCGCCCATGCCGCCGAACTTCAGGCGCGCGAAGGGCGGGTGCTGATCCATCCCTATGACGATCCCGCGGTCATCGCGGGTCAGGGCACGTTTGCCGTGGAACTGCTGGAAGACGCAGGGCCGCTCGATGCCCTCGTCGTGCCGATCGGCGGCGGCGGCCTGATTTCGGGCTGCGCGATCGCGGCGGCCCATCTGCAGCCGGACCTCGAGCTGATCGGCGTTCAGGTCGAGGCCTATGCGTCGCTTGCCGGCTTCCCCGGCGCCGAGACGGCCGCACGTGGCGGCGGCACCATTGCAGAGGGCATCGCCGTCACGCAGGTCGGGCGGCACTGCATGGACGCGCTGACGGATCGCCTGTCGCGCGTGTTCGTTGTCTCAGAACTTGAGGTCGAGAGCGCGATCACGACGCTTGCCGAAGGGGCCAAGCAGGTTGGCGAAGGGGCCGCGGCCTCGGCGCTGGCGGCCGTCATCGCCAACCCGGCCTATTTTCGCGGCAAGCGCGTGGCCCTGCCGGTGACCGGCGGCAATATCGGCACCCGCATTCTGGCCAACACGCTGCTGCGCTCGCTGCATCGCGACGGGCGCCTGCTGCGTCTGGTGCTTGAAATCCCCGATCGCCCGGGCGTTCTGGCCGACATTGCCGCGATCATCGGCGGCGTCGGCGGCAACATCATCGAAGTGGGGCATCAGCGCCTGTTCGCCGCCCCGTCGGTCCAGACCGCCGACCTCGAACTGATGATCGAGGCGCGGGACGCCGACCACGCGCATGAGATCCAGGCCCTGCTCGCTGCCCGCTACAAGGTGCGGCGGAGCTGACGTCTTCGATCGTATCCGGGCGAACATGATGCTCTCTTCAGATACCGCACTCGTCCTGTTTTCGGGCGGACAGGATTCCGCGACCTGCCTGGCCTGGGCTCTTGCGCGCCATGCCCATGTCGAGACGATCGGTTTCGACTACGGCCAGCGCAACCGGATCGAACTCGACGTACGCGATACGGTGCGCACGCGGATGGGCGCACTCGATGCCGACTGGTCCGAACGACTTGGCGCGGACCACGTTCTGGATCTGGGGATCCTCGGGCAGATCAGCGACACCGCGATGACGCGTGACGTCACGATCGCCATGCAGGCGAACGGACTTCCGAATACTTTCGTGCCCGGTCGCAATCTTCTGTTTCTAACCTTCGCGGCGGCTCTCGCCTACCGCAGGGGTGCCCGCCATATCGTCACCGGCGTCTGCGAGACCGATTATTCCGGCTATCCCGATTGCCGCGACGATACGATCAAGGCCATGCAGGTCGCGCTCAATCTCGGCATGGACACGCGCTTCGTGCTGCAGACCCCGCTCATGTGGCGGGACAAGGCCCAGACCTGGACGCTCGCGCAGGAAACCGGTGGCGCCGCTCTCGTCGAACTGATCCGACGCGAAACCCACACCTGTTACGAAGGCGAACGCACGCATCTCCATGACTGGGGATATGGATGCGGCACCTGCCCGGCCTGCGCACTGCGCGCGGAAGGCTGGAAGCGGTTCCGTGCGCAGAGCGGCATCGCAGCGTCATGACAGGCCCGCAGACCCGTCGTCGCGTCGAAGGGATGGTGCTGTTCGCGGCATATGCCGCCTGCGTGCCGTTCGCGAACTGGCTGATCGGGCATGTCGGCACGATGTGCATTCCCCATGGACCGTGCGTGCTGCCCGTGGCACCCGGCCTCATGGCGCCAAGTGGCGTCGTGGCGGCAAGCCTGGCCCTGATCCTGCGCGACCTCGTGCAGCGTCGTCTCGGCCTTGCCTGGTCGGCGGTCGCGGTCGGCGTTGGCGCGGCCCTGTCGGCGATCTTCGCGCCCCCTGCCCTGATCCTGGCATCGACACTGGCCTTCGCCGTTTCCGAAACGCTTGACCTTGCGGTCTACACGCCGCTGCAAAGACGCGGCCTCGTTATCGCAGCACTCGCCAGCAGCCTTGCGGGCCTCGTGGCCGACAGTCTCGTGTTCCTGACACTCGCATTCGGCAATCTCGACCTTCTGGCCGGTCAGGTCGTCGGCAAGTTCTGGGTCGTCCTGGCAACGCTGCCCGCCCTCGCGGCAGTTCAGGCGCGCGACCGCAGGCTCGGACTGTCGACAGACCCGTCCTGAAGGTTCTGGCGGGCCATCCGCGAGAGCATGGATCGCACGACAATCCGGTGCGCCGGCCTGATAAGGGCGAGATAGACGCGCCCCAGCGTATTGTGACACCAGACTTCGGTCGTCGCGGCGATCAGTTCGCCCTGCCTTGCCCGCACCCTGCGAAACGCAATACGGAAATCGAGATGCCGGTCCCGGGCACCGAGCATGACTTCATCGGGCCCGGCATGCAGAACCGGAAAGAAGTCGATCCGGTCGGCCGTTTCGAGTTCCTGCCGAAGCATCGCCGATGTTGCGACGCCGAAGGGGGCCACGATGCGATCGCGAATTCCGATCAGGACGCGAAACCAGCCTGGCGGCGTTCCAAGGACGGCCTCGACGCTTGCACGCAGATCGGCCACCGGCCGCGGCAACGTGACGGCAAACGTATCGGCCAGATCCGGTCGATCCGAATTCCGCTTTGAAATCGTCTGATGTGGGCAAGATATTTCCCTGACACGCACATGGTGACGCGCCCTCGATAAGCTGGACATGGCAACAGCCTCCACAATTTTTTCTTGAAATGACAAGACAATTCGACGTGGCCCAGGGCTGCATCATCATCGGAAACGATTGCGAAACCCGAGGTGATCTGACGGTTTGCGTCGTGACGGTCGGAAGGGAGATCGTCCGGTCGGTTTTCGAGTGGATTCTTGATCGCATCCGGTAGCGCGGTGCCTGTGTGGGCCCCTGCAATGGCGCGCTCAGTGTGCGCCCGATGCGAAGCGTCTGGCCATGCGCGCCGGGATATCCATAAGACGCCGGGCTGGCCCACTGCGAATGACGTGCGGCACGATCGGAGAATCGTGGCAGATCACGGCATTTCTGGCGATGCCGCCTGCGTTTTCCCGCATCGTGATGCCCGCGAATGCATTGCCCACGATCCATGCGCCGACTGACGCGGGTACGCCATCGACTCTCTGATCGGCCAGCGCCTGATAGATGCGTGGATAGGCGCCGTAGCCGCCACCACGCGAGACCGCTTCGGAACTCTCTCTTACAAGGCCGACATTTTCTCCACCTCGCCCATGGATTGGCTTTTCCGCATAAGACGCCATTCCCTTGGGCGTTGCGCCGGCGCGCAGCAGGCGCGGATGCCCGGGGCGGCGGTCCCAGAGCGCCGGCAGCAATGCCTTGTTCGACAGAAGCGACGTCCAAGGCGGATTGAGAAAAATGCATCCACAGTCTTGCAGATGACGCGCGCCTGCATCACGAAACATCAGTTCTCACGGATACATGCGGATCATCGTGCGCGCGATCCGGCCGCGATAGAGCAGTCGGCCGTCGGTCGAGATGTGCAGCTCGCACAATGCGCATGGCACTGCCTCGATGCCCGCGCGCGTGCCTGATCTTCGCGATTATCGGGATACGGCACGACGTGCACAACGTCGCCGACCCGACCGTTTTTACGCAGCCGTTTCAACCGGTCCGCAATCGCATGTTCGTCAAGCGACGCGCGCCCAAGGGCCGGCCCTGTCGGCGTGCCAGACCGACTGCATCCGCGTGCTTTCCGGCAGGGTCGCGTGTGCGTCGGCATTGTATTCGATAAGCTTGGGCGCGCCGCCGTTCCACGCGAAATCGAAGCACCCGATCAGGAACGGATCCCGTCGCCACCAGGGCTCGCGTACGACCGACTGCATCGTTGGCGGGATATGAAATGCCTCGAGCCCATGCGACGCGCGAACCGCCTCGCCCACGAGCTCGAGACACAGGCAATGGAGTGTTTCATTGCCCTGCGCAACAGCGCCGAGTTACGGCGCGATAAAACGGAGCAGACATCCTCGCGCCAGGCTGCCGTCGGCGCGACAGGCGTAGTCGTATCTGATCCGCGCTGCCACCGCTTCCCTGTCGGGGCGAAGCAGAACGCGAATACGCCGCAGCGTCACTCGCCGCTTCACGCGATGCGTTCCTTGTCGTCGTCATCATTGCGCGACCTGCCGGACGGCCAGACGGCGTTGCCGCCGATCTGGGTGGAACAATCGCAGTCCCGCTTCGCGCCTGTCTTTTCGTTGAGAGCATGACAATCGTCATGATCGGTGTGCGCGCTACAGGCGATGATGCCGCCGACACCCACGGCGCCCAGAAATGCGCCAAGCCGTTGACCCATCGCCGGGATGGCACCACGCCTACTTCGTGCCGAACAGCCGGTCGCCTGCGTCACCCAGGCCGGGGCGGATATAGCCGTGATCGTCCAGCTCGCGATCGATGGCGCAGGTCACGATCTTCACGTCAGGATGGCGTTCGTTCATGTGTGCCACGCCTTCCGGCGATGCAAGCAGACACACGAAGACGATGTTCGTGACCCCGGCCGCCTTCACGCGATCGATGGCGGCCGCAGCACTGTGGCCGGTCGCCAGCATGGGATCGACGACGATGCAGTCGCGCTCGGCCACGTCCTCGGGGAACTTAAGATAATATTCGACAGCTTCGAGCGTGTTCGGATCGCGATAAAGGCCGACATGGCCGACGCGCGCCGCCGGAACCAGATCGAGCATGCCGTCCAGAATGCCGTTGCCCGCTCGCAGGACGGAAACGAAACACAGTTTCTTACCGGACAGGGCCCAGCCTTCCATGCGCTCCAGCGGCGTCTCGATCTCGATCGGTTCCACTGCGAGATCGCGCGTTGCCTCGTAGCACATCAGCAGGCTGAGTTCGCGCGTCAGCCGCCGGAAACCGGCGGTCGACGTGCTGGCCTGGCGCAGGCGCGTCAGCTTGTGGCGGACCAGCGGATGGTCGAGCACAACCGGCGGAATGGCGGACGGGATCGGGGCGTTGGGAGACGTATCGGTCATGAACCGACTTTACCGCGATCGCGCGTGCCTCGCTACTGCGCCGATCAGGCCGTCTCGCCCGGATGAAACGAGAGCGCCAGACCGTTCATGCAATACCGCTCCCCCGTGGGACGCGGGCCGTCGGGAAAGACGTGCCCCAGATGACCATGACATTTCGCGCAGTGGATTTCGGTGCGCACCATGCCGAAGGCCGTATCGGTCGTGCTGCCGACAGCGCCCGGCAGCGGCGCCCAGAACGACGGCCAGCCGCTGCCGCTCTCGTACTTCGTCTTCGAACTGAACAGCGGCGTTCCGCAATCGGCGCAATGATAGACACCTTCACGCTTCTCGTCGTTCAGGGGGCTCGATCCGGGCCGTTCAGTGCCGTGCTCGCGCATGATCCGGCGCTGTTCGGGGCTGAGGGGCGTGCCGCAGGAAACGGGGCCGCAGGATGCGGGCGTGGTCGGTTCGGTCATGACGATGTCCTTCGAGGTGGCCCGGTCCGGAACGCGGGCGGGACGGTTCCATGCCTATGTGGGTCTGCAAAATTAAGTCTTCCAGCCCCGCCATGCGAGCGGAAACTCCATGTTCGGCATGCCGTTAGCCTCGATACCATCGTCTTCAAAAGGAGTAAGACCGATGAGCAAGACTTCCGACAAGATCAGCGGCGCCGCCAACCAGATAGCCGGCAAGGCCAAACAGGGCGTCGGCAAGGCGACCAAGAACGATCGCCTCGAGGCAGAAGGCACGGCCCAGGAACTCAAGGGCCACGCCCAGGAAGCCAAGGGTCGGGTCAAGGGCGCCATCGACAAGGTCTGATCGCGCTCTTTTCACCTGATACTGCAAAACGCCGGGACGAGTGATCGTCCCGGCGTTCGCATATCTGCCGGGTGATGGCATGATGGCGGCGATTGCGAGGAGAGCCCTGCCCATGTCCGATACCGCCCACCCGCCCAAGCCTGTCATGCTGGTGATCCTCGACGGATTCGGCTGGCGCGAGGACGATGCCGACAACGCCGTCCGTCTGGCGAACACGCCCAATTTCGACCGGCTATGGGCCCAGGGGCCCCGCGCCTTCCTTGCGACCTGCGGCGAGGATGTCGGCTTGCCGGAAGGCCAGATGGGCAATTCCGAAGTCGGTCATCTCAACATCGGCGCGGGCCGTGTCGTCATGCAGGAACTGCCACGGATCTCCCGTGCCGCCCGCGATGGCTCGCTGGCCGATATCGCAGCACTGCGGAACCTGATCGCGACCCTGCGCGACACCGGCGGCACCTGCCATCTGCTGGGCCTGATCTCGCCCGGCGGCGTTCATGCTCATCAAGACCATGCCGTGGCCCTCGCGAAAGTGGTGGCAGGCGCAGGCATCCCGGTCGCAGTTCATGTCTTCACGGATGGCCGCGACTGCGCACCGCGCGCAGCCGAACAGGATCTGACGGCGTTTGCCGCGGCATTGCCGCCGGGTGCCCGGATCGCAACGGTCTCGGGCCGTTATTTCGCCATGGATCGCGACAAGCGGTGGGATCGCGTCTCGAAGGTCTATGACGTGATGGTGTTGGCCGAAGGCGCCCTCATCACGGCCCCCGAGGCAGCGCTTCACGAGGCCTATGCCCGTGACACATCGGACGAATTCGTCACCCCCAGCGTCATGGAAGGCTACGGCGGCATGCGCGACGGCGACGGGCTCGTCTCGTTCAATTTCCGCGCCGACCGCATTCGTGAATTGCTCGATGCGCTGCTCGAACCCGATTTCGACGGTTTCGCCCGCACGAAGACGATCCGGTTCGCCGATGCCTGCGCGATGTCGCCCTACAGCGAGACGCTGGCCAAACGCATGAGCGTGCTGTTCCCGAAGCAGAGCCTCGACAATCTGCTGGGTGACGTGGTGGCGCAGGCCGGCCGGACGCAGCTCCGCATGGCGGAGACCGAGAAATATCCGCACGTGACCTACTTCCTGAATGGCGGCCGCGAGGCGGTCCTGCCGGGGGAAGAGCGGATCATGGTGTCCTCCCCCAAGGTTGCAACCTATGACCTGCAACCTGAAATGTCCGCCCCCGAGCTGACGGATCGCGCTGTCGAGGCCATCGAAAGCGGCAGGTTCGATCTGATCGTGCTCAACTTCGCGAATCCCGACATGGTGGGACATACCGGCGTGCTGTCGGCGGCCATCCGTGCGTGCGAGGCGGTCGACCAGGGGCTGGGCCGTATCGCGGACGCCATCACGCGCCAGGGCGGCGCCCTACTGGTCACGGCCGATCACGGCAACTGCGAGACGATGCGCGATCCGGCCACCGGCGGGACGCATACGGCCCATACGCTCAACCGTGTGCCGGTGATGCTGGCTGGCGGACAGGGCCACGGTCTTTCGGACGGGCGGCTGGCCGATCTCGCACCCACGCTTCTGGCGTTGATGGGCCTTGCGCAGCCGGACGCAATGACGGGTCATTCGCTGCTGACCGACGCCTGATCGTCCTGCTCCGGACGCCCGGATGCCGCATGTCCGTGCCATGCTGTTGGCGGCCCTTGCAGCGGCCGCTCCTGCCTTGGCCGCACCGCATCATCGCCCTCCGGCGCACGTGTCGCACGCGGCGCCGAGCCATGCCGCGCGCGATGCCCTGCTGAAAGCCCGGGCCGAGCGCGCGGCGCTGGCACGACAGCAGGCGGCCCAGGCCCAGATGGTCCAGGCGCGCACCAGGGCACAGGCACTGGCGCAGGCCCGCGCCCTTCAGGCCGCCACCCGTGCCCAGACGCTGGGAGCCGTGAGCGACGCCGATCGCGCAGCCCTCGCCCAGACCACGCAGCAGCTCGATGCCACGGCCGCGCGGATCGCCGTCCTGCGCGCGGATCAGGCGCGCACACAGACGGCGATTGCGAACAATGCCGCAACGCTGCGGGCCCTTCTGCCCACGGCGCTGCGGGTATCGGCGCATCCCAATGCCACACTGCTGGTCGCCTCCAGTCACCCCGGGGACGTGGTGCGCGGCCTGACCATCCTCTCCGGCGTCGCCATGCTGACGGACCGGAGCGCGGGTATCCTGCGCGACCAGACGGCAGCCCTCGACCGGACGAACACGGAATTGTCGGCGCAGTCGGCACAGCTTGCCGCCCTGCAGGACAAGCAGGCGGCCCACGCCCGCGCCGCGGCCCAGTCAGCCACCAGCGCACGATGGGTGCAGCGCCAGGATGACAATGCCCTCGCCCGCGCCCGTGCCGCGGCCAGTGCCGCCGTGGCGCAGGCCGCGGCCCTTTCGACCGCGCTCTCACAGATCGATGCTGCCGAACGCGCTGCCGAGGCCAAAGCCGATGCAGAAGCCCGTGCCGCCGAAACGGCGCATCAGGCCGCCCGCGCCCATGACGCGCAGACGCGCGCCCAGACCCTTGCCAACACGCTGTCCGGCCATGCCGGGCCCGGCCTTGCATCCCACGGGGGCGCGGCACCTGTCGCCGGGCCGGTGCTGACGGCATTCGGCCAGACCACGGAAGCCGGGCCCGCCACCGGCATCACCTATGCCGCCGACCCCGGCAGCGCCGTACGTGCGCCGTGCTCGGGTGCCGTGGAGTTCGCCGGGCCGTTTCGGTCCTTCGGACGGATGCTGATCCTCGATTGCGGACGCGGCTATCGTTTCGTCATCGCCGGGATGGGATCGCTTTCGGTCGCCCGCGGCGCGCAGATCGGGCGCGGCGCCCCCTTGGGCGTCATGGGCTCGACGGGCAGATCGCGGCCGATCCTGTTCGTCCAGTTGCGACAGGGCGCACAGAGCGTCGATCCGGCGCCGTTCCTGTGAGAAGCGGCAGATGCACCTGGGTCATGTCGAGAACATGACGATGCAGCAATCCGCGCGATCGGAGTTTCGCGGTGCCGCGCGAGCGTCTAAGCTCGCCCACGTTAGAAGTTTGTCAACCTTCGGCGCCCTAGATTGCCTGCGGTCAATAACCAGGACGCGGGCGCCGGACAGCGTATGGGACCGGTGGTTGCCCGATATCGATTCGGGCCGGCCGCGTTCGGGGAAACGAAGGGTATGAAGTTGCGCAACGGTCTGCTGCTCGGCAGCGCATTTGCCATCGGTCTGGCAGCGGGGCCGCTTGCGGGCCGGATCGCAGGACTGCCGGAAGGTCCCTTCAGCCTCGGCATGGCGGCCCTGGCGCAGGAAGTCCCGGCGAGTGCCGCCGATTCCGGAAATCACGCGGAAATTGCCCGCTACCTTGTGCTGTTCGGTCAGGTGCTCGACCTCGCACGCGCGAAATATGTCGAGCCGGTCAGCGTGCACGACCTGATCAACAACGCCCTGTCCGGCATGATCAGCGGCCTTGATCCGCACAGTTCGTACATGACCGAAAAGCAGTACGGGGACATGAAGATCCAGACGACCGGCAATTACGGTGGTCTCGGCATCGAGGTTCAGGGCCAGGACGGCCACATCCGGATCGTGGCCCCCTTCGACGGCAGTCCGGCGGCCCGCGCCGGCCTCAAGCCCGGCGACTATATCGTCGCCGTCAACGGGCATGACGTGGATGGCCAGCCGGTCGATACCGTCGTGCAGACGATGAAAGGCAAGCCCGGCGAGAAGATCGCCGTTACCGTCCTGCGCGAGAAGGCCCCCAAGCCCATCACCGTCACCATGACGCGCGAGATCATCCATCTTCAGGTCGTGCGCTCAGCTCTGTACGGCAATATCGGCTACATCCGCGTCTCCCAGTTCACGGAAGAAACCGAAGCCCGGATGCATGAAGCCTTCAACAAGCTGAAGGCCCAGGCCGATGCCAAAGGCGCCGGCGGCAAGCTGCAGGGCCTCGTTCTCGACCTGCGCAGCGATCCCGGCGGCCTGCTGAACCAGGCGATTGCCGTCAGCGACGATTTCATTCCGGAAGGGCAGATCGTGTCCATCCGGGCCCGCGACCCGCATGAGGATCAGCGCTGGGACGCGCGCGGCACGGACATGACGAACCATCTGCCGATCGTCGTCCTGATCGACGGGGGCACGGCGTCGGCCGCGGAGATCGTCGCAGGCGCCCTTCAGGACCACAGGCGCGCCGTGCTGCTCGGCACGAAGTCGTTCGGCAAGGGCTCGGTCCAGACCATCTTTCCGTTCCCGGGATATGGCGCTGTCCGCCTGACGACCGCTCGTTACTACACGCCGTCGGGACGCTCGATCCAGGGCCTGGGGATCGTGCCGGACATTGCAGTCAAGGACAGCCGGTCCGACCCGGGTTTCAGCGTTCACGAAGCGGATCTCGCCCATATCATCAAGAACGAGGGCGGCAACCGGTCGAAGCCGGTCGCCCGCACCGATCTGCCCGCGATCGCCGGCTCCATTCCGGACGAGCCGCCCGCGAACTGGCCCGACCTCGACCTGACCAAGCCCGATACCGACTTCCAGCTTCAGGAAGGCCTGCGCGTCGTGCGCTCGATGGCCGGCCTGCCGGCGCCGGACGTCACGGCCAATGCGACACCGCCGCATAATGCGACTGCCCATGCGGTTCCGTAAGGAACGCCCATCTCCTTCGGCTCCCGACAATCGGTCGCGCGCCCTGTCGGGTTCGGATGTGCCGATCGGCGCTGACCCGTCGGCGCGTCTGGGTGCCCCGCGCGACGATGCATCCGCGCCGAGACCACCCGGCCTCTGGGCGCGCCTGCCAGAAGCGGGGCGTATCCTGCTCCTTGCATGGGCAGGTCTCGCCACGGCGACGCTGGCGACCGGCGCGACGCTCGCCTGGCTCGGCCCCTTGCCCAAGCCGGCCGCGCCCGCTGCTCATGGCACACCTGCCTCTGTGAAATCCGCAGCAGCACACCTTCCGTCGGAACCGCAGAACAACCAGCCGCCGGTCCCGGATCGGACAGCCGTATCGCAGCCGACAGCCTCTACGGCTCCGTCTCTCCCGGCGCCCGCGCATTTGCCGACACCATCAGGTCCGGTCGTGACTCTGGTGATTGATGGTGTCGGCTTCTCTGCCGATCTCACCGGGCAGGCACTGGCTCTGCCGTCCGCAATCGGCGTCATCGTTTCGCCGTATCTGCCCGACGCCTCCACAGCGGCGGACGAGGCGCGCGCGCATGGGCACGCGGTGCTGCTCTCGCTGCCGATGGAGCCCTCGCAAGGTGCACGGGATGATGAAGGCCCCCAGCAGCTCGGCGGCGTCCACACAGCGCAGGAGGATCAGGATGCGCTGACCTGGGCCCTGTCACGGCTTCCGCATCCCGACGGCGTCACGGATCTCGCATCCGGCATGACCGGCGGCGCCTTCGTATCCTCACCCGACTTCGATCCCATCGCCCGACGTCTGGAAGAGGCGCATCTCACCTTCATCGAAGCCGAGCCCGGACGCGCGCGAACAGCGCCGGGCGCCACGGCGGATGTTTCGATCGATGGTGACAGCGATGCGACAGGGATCGACCGGCAGCTCGCAGCCCTGACGACCGTCGCGGCACGAAACGGGCATGCGCTTGGCGTCGCCGGCCCGCTCACGCCGGCCCTGCTGGCGCGTATCACTGAATGGTCGAAAGGCTTGCAGGCTGTCCGGCTGGTACCGGTCTCCAGGCTGACGGAACATGAGGCGCCGTCGCCGCTTGAAACCGTTGCCGTCTCGGCGGCGCCCCTGCCTGCGTCCGCCTCACCTGTTGCGAGCGGAGCCGACGTGAGCGGAGCCAACGTGCAGGCGGACGCCCCAGCCAACTAGATCGTCCGGATATCCGGGTCGGGACGCGGGATAGCGGTCCAAACGTACATTACGTCGCATCGGGGCTTCGTCGACCGGGTGAACTGCTCTACATCGGAAACCGTGCCCCGCTCCCGAAGGAACCCTGCCTTGACGGCCCCCGATCCGACCACCCTTCCCTATCGACCGAATGTCGGCGCGATCATCGTCAACCGGGCGGGAGACGTGTTTCTGGCACGCCGCGCCGACCTGGTCGGCCGTACGCCCGATCGCGGACCCGAGGATGGGGTATGGCAGTTCCCTCAGGGCGGGATCGACGATGGGGAAGCGCCCGAGCAGGCGCTGTTTCGGGAACTGGGCGAGGAAATCGGCACGAACGATGTCAGCGTTCTGGCGCGTCATGGCGAATGGCTGAGTTACGATCTGCCGCCGCATCTGATCGGACGCGCGCTCGGCGGCCGTTATCGGGGACAGACGCAGGTCTGGTTCGTCGTGCGCTTCAACGGCAGGGATTCGGACATCCGTCTGGACGCGCATCTGCCGGCCGAGTTCGATGCATGGCGCTGGGTGCCGATCGGTGACGTCCAGCGTTTCGATCTCGGCTTCAAACGCGCACTCTATGCGCGTCTGGCCGAGGATTTCGCTGAAATCATCCAGCCGTCATAGGCCGACCACGCCACATCCGTAAGCGGCGCGCACGGCAGCAGCCGGCCATCATCGTCGCGGCCGGCACGATCCATCCAGGCGATCTCGGCAATCTCGGCCCGAGCGGAAAACAGACCGTCCAGCTCGACCTGCAGAAGGGTTGCCTCGACATCGAAGCCCGCCTCGTTGGCCGCAGGCGCCCGCAATACGTCGCCTGGCCAACGGTCGTGCTCGAAGCGCAACGCGCATCCCAGTTCTTCGACAATTTCGCGCCGCAGGGTTTCTTCTGCCGTCTCGCCCGGCTCGGGCTTGCCGCCGGGAAACAGGAACAGCGCAGTGTTCGCCTTGCGCACAAGCAGGATCCGGCCATCCGCGCGCATGACCCACGCGCAGACGACCGACACGGTCTTCACGACAGGACTTCCAGTTCCAGCGACTGTGTCCGAACGAGACGCGCGTAGATGCCGTCCGCCCGCAACAGTTCGGCGTGGGTGCCATATTCGATCGCCCGCCCCTCGCTCATCACGACGATCAGATCGGCCGACTGAACGGTCGACAGACGGTGGGCGACGACAATCGTCGTGCGCCCCTGCCTGAGATGCGCAAGCGTCGCCTGCACTTTGGCTTCGCTGTCGGAATCGAGCGCGCTCGTCGCTTCGTCCAGCAGCAGCAGGCGCGGATCGCGCAGAAGGGCCCGGGCCAGGGCCACGCGCTGACGCTGGCCGCCCGACAGGCGCTGCCCGCCCGGCCCGACCGGCGTATCCAGCCCATTGGGCAGGCTGGCTGCGAAGTCCACGGCTGCCGCTTCGGCGGCATGCTCGATTTCGGCGCGAGATGCATCCGGTCGCCCGAGGCGGATGTTGTCGAGCACCGACATGTCGAACAGGATCGTGTCCTGACTGACATAGGCAATCGCATCGCGCAGGGACGCCAGCGTCAGATCGCGCAGATCGACGCCATCGAGCAGGATCCGGCCGCCGGCGACATCATGCAGGCGCGGGATCAGGGACAGGGCCGTCGATTTGCCGGCACCCGATGGCCCGACCAGGGCGACCGTGCGGCCGGGGCGCGCCTCGAAGTCGAAACCGCGAAGCCCGCGCCGGCCGTCGGGATAGTAGAAATCGACCCCCTGAAACTGAAGATGGCCGGACCCGGCAGGCAATTCACGCGCGCCGGGACGTTCGGCTACGGCAGGCGGCTCGTCGATGACGGCGAACACGCGCGCCATGCCGGCGAGCCCCTCCTGCAGCGCCGCATTCAGCGCACCCAGTGCCCGCAAGGGGCGTGCCGCAGCGAAGAGCGCCGTCACGAAGCCCGAGAAATCGCCGAGAGAGGCACCGCCAGTGGCCGCCCGCCACCCGGCGAACCCGAGCACCAGCGCGATCGCCGTCCCGCCGAGGACCTCCAGCACCGGATCGACCCGCGCCCGACCGCGCGCGATGCGCAGGAAGGCGTTGTGCAGCAGGTCGAGCGAGGCGTTCACCCGCGCGCCTTCCGTCTGCTCCATCCGGTAGATCCGGACCTGCCGGGCCAGACCGAAGCTCTCGGTCAGCAGGGCGGCGGTGTGACCGATCTGTTCCTGCATGCCACCGGACGCACGCCGCACGCGACGGCCGAGCTTCTGAATCGGCACGGCCGCCACCGGATAGAGCACCAGTGCGATGACGCTGAGTTCCCAGTCCATGTAGACCATGGAGCCGACCAGACCGACGACGGTCACGACATCGCCCAACGCGTTGACCACCCGCACCATGGCCTCGCGGATCGAGACGGCATCGGTCGTGAAACGCGCGGCCCAGCGCGCGGGTGCCTCTTCCTCGACGCGCGTGATGTCGGCGCGTAGCGTATGGGCGAACATGCGCGCCTGCAGGCCGCGGATGACCGTCAGCACGAGGCCCTGCACGGCGATGCTCTGGCCATACTGCGCGGCCGCCTTGGCGCTCGTGATGATCACCACGAGAGCCGGCACCTGATACAGGATGCGCGGATCGTGTCCTGCGAACATGTCGACCGCACGGGAGATCACGACCGGATAGAGCGCGGTCAGCCCGGCCATGAGAATGGTCAGCAGCACGACGGACGCGATCATCCCGGGGTGCTGGCGGACTGCCTCGCGCCACAGGCGGCGCAGCAATGCGCGACTGCGCGGTTCCAGCGGATCGGGTTTTGCGGAAGCGTCCATGTCCGGCGGCTTACAGCGGCCCGGCGGTCATGGAAAGCCTGACGCACCGCCTCGCGGTATCGAGCCGCGAATGCGATCTATCGCAGGCCACCTGAATGCCTCCCGCCATGCGACATGCCACAGACCAGTCCGCGTCATGCGAACTCAAGAGGTCGCAATTTCACGCAGGCGCGCCAGGCAGGCGGCGCGATCGGCCCGACACCCGCCCGCACGCCACCACGCCTCGACCGAACGCAGGGCCTGTCCCATCGCGGGCCCGGGTTTCAGACCCACGGATGCCGCGTCGCGCCCTGTCAGCGGATAGACCGGCTGGTCGATCGCCTCGATCCGGGCGCGCAACGCGTTCCAGTCGCCGCATGCCCCGTTCTCCGCCTGCGCCAGCCATGTCCGGTCTGTCAGCGTGCGGGCGCTTTCGAGCGACCGTGCCCGTCTGAGCGCATCGTCATCCCAGTCAGGCGCAGGTTTTTCGGCAGAAGCGGATGTCGCAGCCTCAAGGCGCGCGATCTGCGCGTTCGACAGGCGCAGCGCTCGCGCGGCACCGACGGCGTCTGTCGCGATCATCACAAGACGCAGGATCGGATCGGCGGGCAATCCGCGCACGATCAGGGTCTCGAGCTGTGCAATCCGGGCGTCGGTCGTTGCGATCACATGAGGCAGAACGCCACCTTCCGCCATCGCGCGCAGCATCGCGACCACGCGCGGACCACCCAGAAGGCGCAGGAACTCGGATGCGACGCGCTCACGTGACAATTTGTCGATCAACGTGGCATGCGCCGTGATCGCGGCCAGAGCCGGTCCGTCGATCACATCGCCGCCGAACCGCGCCGTGAACCGGAAGAAGCGCAGGATGCGCAGCGCGTCTTCCTCGATCCGAAGTCCCGGATCGCCGACGAAGCGGACGCGCCGGGCTTCGAGATCCGCAAGGCCGCCGAAATAGTCGTGAATTCGCCCATCCCGCCCGCAGGACATGGCATTGATCGTGAAATCCCGTCGCGCTGCATCTTCACGCCAGTCCGAAGTCCACGAGACGACCGCATGGCGTCCGTCCGTTTCATCGTCGCGCCGCAGGGTCGTGATTTCGAACGGCCGTGCGTCGATCACGGCCGTGACGGTCCCGTGGGACAGCCCGGTCGGCACGACCTTGATGGAGGCCGCCTCCAGCAGCGCCTGCACACGCTCGGGCGGCTCGGGCGTCGCGAGGTCGAGGTCGCTCGGCACATGACCGCACAGAAGATCGCGTACGGAGCCGCCGATCAGACGCGCATCGGGAAGAAGATCGAAAAGCCGGGTCAGACCGTCATGGCCGGGCAGTGGCGCGAGATCGGCCCGGGCCGCCTGCAAGCCCGTCACAGATCGTCCATGCAGTCATGGCCGGCGCCGGGCATGGGACCGAGCGGGAAGAACACGTCCTGGCTCCAGACGCCCATGCAGGGTCGCCCATCCGCATGGCCGGGGACAGCAAGGGCCGCCAGCTCGTAGTAGACCGCGCGCGTCAGTCTGGCCTGGATCGGCATTCCGTCCTCGCCGCTGCGCACGGTCAGATAGGGAACGGCACCTGCACAATCCTCCGCACAAGGCGCATCCCAGTGACAGAGCAGCGGATGATCCGGCCCTGCACAGACGACCTCATCGACATTGGTCCGGAAACACAGGTTCTGGCGCCGTCCGCAGGTGCCGTGAAAGTCGAGCGCCACCGCCAGGAACGGCGCGTCCTCCACCTGTATCGTGCCGCTCTCGGTCGGCGTGCGCATCCAGAAGGTGCCCTCGGCATCGCGCGTGAGCATGGAGGCGAACAGGCAGACCATGGGTTTGCGGGTGATCGGCGTCCCGCGATAGAGCCAGGTGCCGTCGCGCCGGATCAGGAACGGCAGCACGCGTCGGGCCAGAGGCGTGTGGGCCGGGGTGACGGAGGATGGCGCAGCCTTGGCGCACCCGTGCGCGGAAAGATCCTGCCGCGGCATGAGATTGCGTTCGTCGCGCACTATACTTCTCCGAAAACCTGAAAAAACCGGGCCGGGCGACAACGACCGCCCGGCGTGCGGCAGATAGTGGGTGCGCTTTCGTCTTGATGAAAGCCCCGGACGTGTCAGATTGGCGGCATGAGCGATACCACGTCTTTCCATCCGGGCTCCCCTGTGACCGAGCGCGCCCCGTCCGACGACGCGGCGCTGGCCGATCGGGTGACGGCCTCCCTTGCGGAAATCAGAGGCGAAATCGGCCGTCACGTGCTCGGTCAGGATGACGTGATCGCAAACCTGCTCATCACCATCCTGTCAGGCGGCCACGCCCTTCTGGTCGGCGCACCGGGCCTGGGCAAGACGCTGCTGGTGAATACGACCGCGCGCGTGCTGGGGCTGGATGCCAAGCGCGTGCAGTTCACGCCCGACCTGATGCCGTCCGACATCACAGGGGCGGAAATCCTCGATCAGGACGACGCCGGCCACCGACGGTTCCGCTTCGTGCCGGGCCCGATTTTCTGCCAGATGCTGATGGCCGACGAGATCAACCGCGCCAGCCCGCGAACCCAGTCGGCACTCCTGCAGGCCATGCAGGAATATCGCGTGGCACAGGCCGGGATCGAGCATGCGCTGCCGCGTCCGTTCCATGTGCTGGCAACGCAGAACCCGATCGAACAGGAAGGCACCTATCCCCTGCCAGAAGCGCAGCTTGACCGGTTCATGCTGCGGATCATGCTGGGCTTCCCGGATGCCGCACACGAACGCGCGATGCTGCTGGCGACGACCGGCGTCGAGGGTGCTGCGCCGCGTGCCGTCTTCTCGTCCGAGTCGCTGATGGCGGCCCAGGCGCTGGTGCGGCGCCTGCCGGTCGGCGACAAGGTCGTGGACATGATCGTGAACCTCGTGCGCAGCCTCCGCCCCGAAAGCGCGACCAGGGCCGAGACGCGGGACGCCGTGGCTTATGGTCCCGGCCCGCGCGCGGCCCAGGCCCTGATGCTTGCCGTGCGCGCCCGTGCCCTTCTGGACGGCCGTCTGGCACCGAGCCCCGACGATGTGCTGGCCCTGGCCGAACCCACGCTCGCCCATCGCATGGCGCTGACCTTCTCGGCCCGCGCGGACGGCGCCTCCCTCGAGACGATGATCGCAGGACACGCCGCGGCGCTGGCATAAGGCCGCCCCGGGCACGCAGCATCATGGCCGGCGCCTTCTCCTCCCTTTTCCCGTTCTCGCGACGGCGCGAACGCGCGGGCCGCACGGCAGGTCCCGCCGCGCGCGTCGTGGATGCCCAGGCGACGCCGCTGCCCGAGCTCGTGCTGCAGGCCGAGCGGATCGCACGCGCGCTGGCTGCCGGAGCCCATGGCCGGCGCATGGCCGGCGCGGGCGAGGATTTCTGGCAGTATCGGGCGGCCCAGCCCGGCGAGCCCGCCAGCCGCATCGACTGGCGACAGTCCGCGCGTTCCGACCAGCTCTGGGTGCGCGAGCGGGAAGCCGAGAGCCCGCAAACGATCGCCCTGTGGTGCGATCCGTCCGCCTCCATGGCATGGCGATCGCAGCCCGCCCTGCCGACCAAGCGCGACCGCGCGCAGGTCTGCACGCTGGCCCTGGCCTCGGCGCTGCTGCGTGGCGGCGAACGCGTGGGCATGCTCGGCATGGGCGCGCGAAACAGCGCCCGGCCCGGACGCTTCCATACCGGGCAGAGCGCGTTTCCGGCCCTTGCCCACGTCCTGACCGAGGCCCCGGCGCCGGGAGGCGACGACTGGCCGGAAACCCGCGCGCTGCGCCCTTATGCCCAGATCCTTCTGGTCAGCGATTTCCTCTGGCCGGAAGAGCGCATCGCAGGTGTCCTTGACGCCATCTCCGGTCGCGCGGGACGCGCGCATCTGCTGTGCGTGCTCGATCCGGCAGAACTGACCCTCCCCTATGAGGGACGCGTGCGGTTCAATGCGCTCGAGACCGGTGACAGCCTGACCCTGCCGGCCGTCGAAACCCTCCGCACCGATTACGACGCGGCCATCGCGCGCCATCTGGACATCCTGCGCACGCACTGTGCCGCCCATCGCGCCGATTTCACGCTGCATGTGACGGATCAAAGCCCGATGCCCGCCCTGCTGGCATTGCACGGGCGTCTGTCCGGCGCACGCGGGCCGCAATGAGGTCGCCCGCATGACGCTTCTGGCGCCCCTCGCCCTTCTGGGCCTGCTCGCGCTTCCGGCCATCTGGTGGCTGATCCGTGCAACGCCGCCGCCGCCGCGCGATGTCGCGTTTCCGGCACTCCTGCTGCTCCGACGCCTTGCAAGACGGCAGGAAGACACCGCGCGGGCACCACTGTGGCTGCTGATCCTGCGCCTGTGTGCCGCGGGTCTCGTCATCTTCGGCCTGGCACAACCGACCCTTCTTCCCCACGCCACGACGCCGTCGACCGGGGGGAGCGGACCGCTCGTCATCGTCGTGGATTACGGCTGGGCTTCCATCGCGACGTGGCGGGCGCGGATCGCGGCCGCACAGTCTCTGGCCGCAGCGGCGGCCCGGGAAGGTCGCACGATCGCGCTCCTGCGCAGCGCACGTGGCCCGGATGGCGCTCTGCCGGAGCCAGTCGTCGCCCGTGACGGCGCCCAGATCGCCCGCACGCTGGCGCAATGGCGTCCCGAACCGTGGGGTCCGGATCGCGCCGCGCTGGCCCAATCACTGGATGCGTTGCGTCAGCACCTGACCGGCACTGCCCGGATCGTCGTGCTGTCCGACGGCATCGCATCGGCTGACGATGCGCCGCTGCGGACAGCGCTGTCGACGCTCGGAGCCGTCTCCGACATGCGTTGGGACGTGTGCGATACGGCAACGATCGGCGCGCGGACCGGTGCGACGCTGAACGCCGAAATCCACACGCCTGGCGGCTGCCCTGCCCGCGCGGTGACGGTCCGCGCGCGCGGCGAGACCGGGGCGACGCTCGGCGTGTTCCCGGCGACGATTGCGGCAGGTGCGCAGACGACCACGGTCGCTCTCAACCTGCCCGCGCTGCTTCGCAACCGGACGGCGTCGCTGACGCTGGACGGCGCGAACGGGCCCGCCGGCGTGCGTCTGCTGGATGCGGGCGACCGGCGCCATCCGGTCGGGCTGATCGCCTCGCGCGGATCCGATACGCCGCTTGTGGGCGCGCTGTTCTTCCTGAACCGGGCGCTGGCGCCGATCGCCGACGTGCATGAAGGCGATGCGGCCCAGCTTGTCACGAGCCCGCTCTCGGTTCTGGTGGCGACCGACGGCACGCTCGCCAATCCGCATGTGCGTGATCTGGTCGCCAGATGGGTTCAGAACGGCGGCGAGCTGATCCGTTTTGCAGGTCCCGAAATCGTCCAGCCGCAGACGCAGGAACCGGGCGCGGAGACGGCTACGCCTGCCCCGGACCTCGCGCAATCGCTCCTGCCGGTGCCGCTGATGGGCATGCGCCAGATCGGTGGCGCGATGTCATGGGGGCACCCGCAACATCTCAACCCGTTCCCGGACGATTCGCCGTTCACCGCCCTGCCCATTCCGGGCGAGGTGACGGTCTCGCGTCAGGTGCTCGCCCAGCCGGGCGCGGACCTCGACCGTCATGTCTGGGCGCGGCTGGCGGACGGCACGCCGCTGGTGACGGCCGCTCCGCTCGGCCACGGCGAAATCGTCCTGTTTCATGTAACCCCGGGCGCCGACTGGTCGAACCTGCCGCTGTCCGGGATCTTCCCGGACATGCTCCAGCGCCTGATCGATCGCTCGGCGGGCCAGCGCGACGGCGTTGCCACCGGCGATCTGGCACCGGCACTCACCCTCGATTCCGACGGGCTGCTGGGTCCGGCGCCACAAAGCGCGCGGTCGATCGCGGCGGACGCGTTCCGCACGACGTCCGTCTCCGCGCTGCATCCGGCAGGTCTCTACGGCCCGCAATCCGGGCGGCGCGCGCTCAATCTGGGCGACGCGCCCGGTGCCGGCGGTGCAAGCGGCGCCATCGATCGCGAGCCTCTCCTCGGCACCGCGATCTCGCCGGCTGGCGCGGCCCCTGAACGACAGTTCGGACCGTGGCTTGCGCTGCTCGGCGTGCTTCTCCTGCTGGCGGACCTGCTGGCTTCCCTGCGCCTTCGCGGGCTGCTTGGACGGCTTGCGGCCGCAGCCCTCGTCATCGGCCTGTCCGGGCAGGCACATGCCCAGTATGCCGATCCGCCCCCCGCGCCACCGCCGGCACCCGCGCCAGCTCCAGCCCCCTTGCCGGCCAACGTCCCGCGCGCGGCCGTCGAGACGCATCTGGGCTATGTGCTGAGCGGCGATTCCGCCGTGGACGACATATCGCGTGAGGGACTGCGCGGCCTGAGCGACTATGTGAATGCCCGGACCTCGGCCCAGCTCGGCGCGCCGGATGGCGTGACACCGGGCCATGACAATCTCAGCTATTATCCGATGCTCTACTGGCCGATCACGCCGAACTCGACCACGAACCCGCACGAGATCGACGCGCTGAATGCCTACATGGCCCATGGAGGCATCATCCTGATCGACACGCAGGGCGCGGGGTCCGAACTGGACGATGCCGGGCAGAGTGCCGCGACCCAGGCAGCACTCCGACGCGTGACCGACGGGCTCGATATCCCGGCCCTTGCGAAGCTCACGTCCAAGCATGTGCTGGCGCATACGTTCTACCTGCTGCGCGATTTCCCGGGACGCCTCGCGGGCCAGCCGGTCTGGGTCGCGCAGTCGGGCGACGAGAGCAACGACGACGTCAGCCCCGTCATCATCGGCTCCGCCGACTGGGCACATGCATGGGCGGTCGATTCCTCCGGCGGCACGCCCTATGCCGTCATCCCCGGCGGCGATGACCAGCGCACGCTGGCCTATCGCTTCGGCGTCAACGTGGTGCTGTATGCGCTGACGGGCAACTACA
This sequence comes from Tanticharoenia sakaeratensis NBRC 103193, assembly GCF_000963885.1. GTDB lineage: Bacteria > Pseudomonadota > Alphaproteobacteria > Acetobacterales > Acetobacteraceae > Tanticharoenia > Tanticharoenia sakaeratensis. Next base: position 210,356 of record NZ_BALE01000010.1, on the reverse strand, counting down.
AGGCGGATCAGGTGCATATCCCGGCCATCCTCAAGCGGCTCGGTGGCGAATGACGCGGGCGAGCCTGATCGCAACACCTCTCCTGCCGGTCTGGCTGCTGGCGACGCTGGCGGCGATCGCACTGGCGCTCGGGCTCTACGGCCTGATCCGCGGCGCGCGCGGCAGCGTGTTCCGGCTGCTGGCGCTTGCCGTGCTGCTCGGCTGGCTGACGGGTCCGCAATGGCTCACCCAGTCGCTGCGCGCCGTGCCGATGCAGGCCCTGGTCGTGCTCGACCGGTCGCATTCGATGGCGACCGGCAATCGCGCGACCGATGCCCAGGGGATTGCCGCCGCTCTCCGCGCCGAAGCCGACCACATTCCGGGCCTGTCGCTGAAATTCGTCGATGCGGGCACCGAGCCGGGCCACGGCACGCGCCTGTTCGCAGGCCTCGACCGGGCCGACATCGCAGCCGGGCGGTTCGCGGGCGCCGTCATGGTGACGGATGGCGAAGTCGATGACGTGCCCAGGGCCCTGCCCGATCTGTTCCGCGATCAGGACGGGCACGCGCTGCCGCTGTTCGCGCTGCTGACCGCCCGCGGCGAGGAAACCGATCGCCGCCTGCGCATCCTACAGGCGCCGCCGTTTGCCATCGTCGGTCAGACCGCGACCCTGCGCGTGCAGGTCGATGACATGGGTCCTGTCGCGCATGCGCCCGCGACACTGACGCTGACGCGCAGCGGCGAGCCCCCGATCGTACGTGATGTGCAGCCCGGCGTGCCGCAGGACATTCCCGTACCGATCAGCCACCCAGGCGAGACGCTGGTCGGGCTGTCGGTCTCGGCGCTTCCGGGCGAGGTTTCGCAGGAAAACAACCGCGCGGTCGTGCGGATCAACGGCGTGCGCGACCGCCTGCGCGTGCTGCTCGTGTCCGGCGCACCCAATCAGGGCGAGCGGGTCTGGCGCCGCCTGCTGAAGGCGGATCCGTCGGTCGACCTCGTGCATTTCACGATCCTGCGTCCCGGCGACAAGGAAGACGACACGCCGAATTCCGATCTGGCGCTCATCCCGTTTCCGGTGCGCGAGCTGTTTGCCGACAAGATCCGCCAGTTCGACCTCATCATCCTCGACGGTTTCCAGAATCGCGGTATCCTGCCGCAGGTCTATCTCCAGAACATCGCCGATTTCGTACGTGGCGGCGGCGGCCTTCTGCTGACGGCGGGCCCGGAATTCACGCAGCCCGGAACCCTGCAGGACGGGCCGCTCGCCGACATCCTGCCGGCACATGTCCCGGAAGACGGACTGGTCCAGCAGAAATTCACGCCGACGCTGAGCGAGACGGGCGCACGCCATCCCGTGACCGAAGGCCTGCCCGGCGCACCACTCTCGATGACCGCGCCGCCCGGCTGGGGGCCGTGGTATCGCGACCTGCGCAGCGACGAACATCGCGGCGAAGTCCTGATGAACGGCGCCGACGGACAGCCCCTGCTGATCCTCGATCATGTCGAGCAGGGGCGTGTCGCGTTGCTGCTGTCCGACCAGATCTGGCTCTGGTCGCGCGGCGAGGCCGGTGGCGGCCCGCAGGCCGAACTGCTGCGACGTCTGGCACACTGGCTGATGAAGGAGCCCGAGCTGGAGGAGAACCAGCTCTCGGCCTCGATCGCGGACGGACATCTGTCGATCGCGCGCCGGTCTGCGGGCAACGATGCCATCCCGCCGGCCATCGTGACGGCCCCTGATGGACGACGCACCGAAATCAGGCTGACGGGCACGGGCCACGGGTTCGCAAGCGCACGTCTTGCAATTCCCGACACGTTCGGGATCTGGACCGTCACGTGCGGATCGCTGACGGCCTATGCGGCCCCGATGGGCGGCGACCCTCTCGAACTCGCGGATCTGCGCGCGACGGCAAGCCGTCTGGCGCCCGTCGTGGACGCGAGCCATGGCGCGTCCCTGTTCGTGCCGTCACCCGACGGCACGCCTGCGCTGCGTCTGGCCCAGCCCGGCGGAGCCGCATCCGGCCCCGGCTGGATCGGCTTCCCCCAGCGCCTTTCGCGCATACCGGGTGCTGCGCACACGACGCCGCTGCTGCCCGCCTGGGTCGCCATGGCGTTGATACTCTGCCTTACAATGCTTGGCTGGTGGCGCGAGGGACGCAGGCGTTGAAGGAGTCGCATCGCACGACGCATCCGGTTATAGAGAGTGCCTTCTGTCCCTTCCCGATGACGAGCCCGGTTCGATCATGACCCGTTTCCTGCGCCTGTTCCTGATCGCCTGCGTGATCGCGACCCCCGTCGCCTTCGTGCCATGGCACGCTGCCCACGCGCAGGATGCCGACGACGCCGAAGCCGAACAGGAGGCGATGGACGCCCAGAAGAAAAAGGAAGCGCGGCGCGCCGCCAAGATGGCAGCACCGCCCTCCGCCCTTCCCGGCGCCGAATCGCAGGAGGAAGAGTCGGGGCATGCGAACACCGACCTGAACCCGACCTCGGCCCTGTTCGACGCCATCAATCGTGGAAGTCTGGGAGCGGCCAAGGAAGCGCTGAACCGGGGCGCCGACATGGGTGGCCACAATGTCCTCGGCCAGACGCCGCTCGACATGGCGATCGATCTCAATCGCAACGACATCACCTTCCTGCTGCTGTCGATGCGGACCTACAACCCGGACGGCAAGATCGAGACCGCATCCGATCTTTCCGACGAAGGCGTCGATACGAAGGGCAGCGCCGGCCACCTGACGCTGAACGGACATACCAGGCGCTCGGCGCCGGTGCCTACCGGGCCGCATTACGAGACCGGTGGCGGCACACCGCAGCCCGATATCGGTTTCCTGGGGTTTGCCTCGCGCTGACCTGAACGGGACGCTTGGCGACATCGGGTGACTGTGCCAGCGTAACGATCCCATGACAGACCGAATTTCCCGATACGGCCACGGCTGCGCGTCAACCGCGCTCGTGGCCTTTCTCATCGCAGCGCCCGCGCTGGCGCACGATGTCCCGCAGAACGACACGACAGCTCCTGTCGCGTCGAGCGCCGACGATGCGGCCGAGACCGCCCGTCGTTTTGCCGCACTCCGGAACGATCCCGCCCGTCTTCGCCTGTTCCTGCAGGCCTTTCCCAAGGGTGCGGACCTGCATAATCATCTTGCCGGCGCGATTTACGCGGAACCGATGCTCGACTGGGCCCGGACCGACCGCGAATGCCTCGATCCGCGCCGCCAGACGCTGAGCAACGATTCGAGCTGTGGCCGGCCGGGCCTCGTCCCCGCAGCCGAAGCGTTCAACAGCGAGGATACGACCAACCGCGCCATCGACGCGATGTCCATGCGCGGCTTCGTGCCGACCGAAACCGATCGCAGCGGGCACGACCACTTCTTCGATACGTTCGACAAGTTCGATGCCGCCTATGAGACCCATCAGGGCGAAGCGCTGGCCGAGGTGCTCGCGCAGGCGGCCCGCGATCACGAGCTCTATCTCGAAACGATGGTCTCACCCGCGCTGGCCCAGGCCATGGCGCTCGGCGCGCATCATCCGCTGAAAGGCAATAATTTCGCCGGAAGCTACGCGGAGATCGCCCCGTCCCTTCCCGCGGTGGTCGCAACCGCGCGCGCCGAGATCAACCAGATGGAGAGCCGCGCGCACGCCATCCTCGGATGCGGCACCGCGCACCCACAGCCGGGCTGTGCCGTGACGGTGCGATACCTGTTTCAGCCGCTGCGCATCCTGCCGCCGCCGATGGTCTTCGGACAGCTCGCCGCCGGCTATGCCCTTGCGCACAGCGATCCGCGCGTGGTCGGTGTGAACTTCGTGGCGCCCGAAGACGATCCCGTCGCCCTGCGCGACTACGATCTACACATGCGGATGTTCCGTTATCTCAACGGCGTGGCTCCGGACGTGAAGCTGAGCCTGCACGCCGGCGAGCTGACACTGGGCCTCGTTCCGCCTTCGGAACTGGAGAGCCATATCCGGCAGGCGGTCGAGGTCGCGGGCGCTCGCCGGATCGGTCATGGCGTCGATATCGCATATGAGCGAGACGCCGCCGAACTGCTGCATGAGATGGCTCAGAAGCAGATCATGGTGGAGATCAACCTGTCGAGCAACGCCCAGATTCTCGGCGTCAGCGGCGGCGACCACCCGTTCATGCTCTATCGCCGCGCAGGCGTGCCGACGGCGCTGTCGACCGACGACGAGGGCGTCTCGCGCATCGACCTGACCCACGAGTACCAGCGGGCCACCACTACATACGGGCTCGACTATCCGACACTGAAGCAGCTTTCGGCGACGGGTATCCGCTACGGTTTTGAATCCGATGCCGATCGCACGACGCTGAACGCGCGGCTCCAGCATGATTTCGCGGCGTTCGAGCATTGGGCGGCACACGAGCCACTTTTCCGGTAACGCTACAGGACCGAAGCCCCGCCACTTCATCGCGGAGCTTCGGCGCGTCGTCAGCCTCGGCTTATCGACACGTATCCTTCGCGGGCATTGCAGGCCAGGTTGCCAGCAGCGCATCCAGAACCGCATTGCCCGCCCGGAAAGCCGCCTCGAATGCCGGTTTCCCCCCGCCCGGATAAGGTGCGAGCACGGACTGGATCGCCGTCTCGCCGGGCGGCTGCACCGTGTAGTTCGAGGCCGTGCGCAGGATCATCAGCCGGTCAAATGAGGCACGGCCCATGCGGTTGAGACGCCACAGCGCCTCGGCGACGGCCGAATCCTCCATATCGCTGATCATGAAGCGCCCGGCTCCGTGGGTCAGCAGCTTCACCCAGTCCTCGGCGTAATGCGTCTGGATCGCGCCGTGCCAATAGATATCGGACGCGAAACTGTCACCCAGCAGCACGGATGGCGGCTGGGCTGCGGCACCACCATAGCGCACGCCGAAACGCTTCATGTCATCGGATGCAGCGACAGCCTTGTCGCGCGAGTGGCACCAGGCGAACCGCGCCAGATCGGGGTTCAGCGTGAACACCAGAGGATAAGGCCCGTCCGGCCCGAGATCATGCTCGGCTCCCTCGAGCGTGCCCGGCCCATGGGTGTCGGAGACATAGCGGGCATAGGCCCAGCCTTTCGGCGCCTCGCGAAGATCGATTTCCTGCGCCGTATCGTTGATCGTGTGCTGCACCCAAACGGCCGAGCCGATCGCACCGGCCGCCGGATCGATGCCGCCGATGCCCGCGACCAGCCAGTAGGCCTGTTTCAGATCGAAACGCGGGTCCAGTCCGAGCGCCATGGTCGAGATCCCGGCATTGATCAGCGACATGCCGGTCTCGATCAGCACAATGCGATGATCGGGCGATGCGAGGATCGGATGCGTGCCGCCCGGAAAGTCGAGCTTCTCGGTCAGATGAAGACGCTCGATCCAGAACTGCGCCTCGCCGGGCGCATCGCCCGTGTCGTGCCCGACCTCGAACGTCGTGACGATGACCGCGCGCACCGGCCATGGCGCAGCATGGGCCGAGACGGTCATGGCGCTCATGCTGGCGAGCCCCGCGACCAGACCTCGGACAACACCGCGCGGGCGGCACTTCGAATCGGTCCGCCCGGCGTCCGCGCGCGGCAATCGAGGCATATTCAGCCCTGTGGGCGCCTCAAGGCCAAGAAATTGAAGCGCACGCGCAAATACGCCTGATCGTCGAGGCATCAGCCAACTCCACACAGAAGGATTTCGGGCCCGCAGACACTTTGCTCCGCGATCACCGTCTCTCACGGATTAGCAGATTGTTACGCTGGCGGAGAGACCGTGAAGTGTGACGGCCTTCTCACATGTCCGGATCTTCGCGATCACCGTCCGCGGTTCTGATGAGCCCGCGCCACGCGGACGCTTGTGATGCCGACTGCGATGGACGACACGACAGACCCAAGCCGACAGGCGGACGGCCCGGCTTTCCTGTATCCGTCCGCATCCTGCTCTCACGCATCCCGTGAATGAGTGCCGGACACCCATGCGCAGGAACGAGTCCCGGATGCGGCAGCCTCAGCCCGCGCTGCGCAATGCCGTCTCGGTGGTGCGGAGCACGTCGATCGGCACGAGCGCGCCGTCGCGTTCCATATGCCAGAACGTCCAGCCATTGCAGGACGCGGCCCCTGTCAGCAGGGCGCCCATCTTGTGGATCGACCCGCGCTGCTGGCCCGACACGAGGCTGCCGTCCGGCGTGACCACCGCCTTCACGCGGCGGCTGCGATCCCACAGTGTCGTCCCGGCCGGCAGTTCGCCGCGCTCCACGAAGCTGCCGAACGGCACGCGCGGTGCCTCCCGGCGCGCGGGCGTGATGGCGAGCTGGTCCGGCGGCAGGCGCACCTCGCGCTGCGTGCGGCCCAGCGCCGCCTCGACGTAATCCGGATGGCGTTCGATGCCGATGTACCGGCGGCCCAGACGCTTGGCCATCGCGGTCGTCGTGCCCGTGCCGCAAAACGGATCGAGAACAATGTCCTCGACGTGCGTTGAGGCAATCAGCACCCGATGGAGCAGGCTCTCGGGCTTCTGCGTCGGATGAAGCTTGAGACCGTGCGTGTTGCGCAGCCGTTCATTGCCGGTGCATAGCGGCAGATACCAGTCGCTGCGCATCTGCAGATCGTCGTTCAGGGCCTTCATGGCCTGATAATTGAAACGATATTTGCTCTCCGGCCCGCGCGCGGCCCAGATCAGGGTCTCGTGCGCGTTGGTGAAGCGGCGCCCCCGGAAATTCGGCATCGGGTTCGACTTGCGCCACACGATGTCGTTCAGGATCCAGAACCCCAGATCCTGCATGATCGCGCCGAGCCGGAAGACGTTGTGGTACGACCCGATCACCCAGATCGTGGCGTCCTTGTGCATCAGACGACGCGCCTCACCCAGCCAGGCACGGGTAAAGGTGTCATAGGTTGCGAAATCGGCGAACTTGTCCCAGGCGTCGTCCACGCCGTCGACCACGCTCTCGTCCGGACGGCGCAATTCGCCCCGCAGTTGCAGATTGTACGGCGGATCGGCGAACACGCAGTCGACGCTGCCTGATGGCAGCATCTGCATCATCTCGATGCAGTCGCCCCGGAAAATCTGGTCAAGCGGCAGTTCGAAGCTCATGCCGCAATTACCTCTCGCGCTGCGATACAGGCCCGGACAGGGGCAAAGTCGGTTCTGTGATGAGGGCTGACGCCGAGGTTCTTCATGCCCGCCAGATGCGCGGCGGTGCCGTAGCCCGCATTGCGCTCCCAAGCATAGCCACCGTGACGCTGCGCCAGACGGACCATCAGGCGATCGCGGACGACCTTGGCTGCGATCGAGGCGCCGGCGATCGACAGGCTGAGCCCGTCACCACCGATCACGGCCTCCGCCGGGCAGCACAACCCATCCGGCACCCGGTTCCCGTCGATCAGGGCCAGGGCCGGACGCACGGCCAGACGCGCGAGGGCACGTCGCATGGCGATGTGACTGGCGTGGAGAATATTGTAACGGGCGATTTCATCGACCGACGCGGCACCGAGCGCCAGCGTCACGGTCGGATCCGCCCTGAGCGCTGCGTAGAGCGCTTCGCGCTTGGGCGCACTGAGTTTCTTGGAATCATCGAGGCCCTGCGCCAGAGCCTGCGTCGGAGCCGCACTGAAGATCAGCGCGGCGGCAACGACAGGACCTGCGAGTGGGCCCCGCCCGACCTCATCCACGCCGGCGACAAGACCGCCATGTTGAGACTCGAGCAGGAAATCGGGCATCGACCTCGCCTTGCGACACGACGCGGCCCAAGTGCCGCCCCGAGTCGCTTGTGAATCAAAGGCGTGGACCCTGACAACCGATAAAATTGTCTCCGGTCGAGATTACTTCCGGGAGAACAGCAGCCAGCCAACGAGTGTGCCGACCAGCGTCGCGACGCCGAGCGAGAGAAGCGGCCGATCCTGAACGAACGCCGTCGCCATCTCGAGCTTGCTTTCGCCCTCGTCATACAGGCCGGCGAATTCCTGCTGCGCCTGACCGCCGAACTGTTCGATCTTGCCCTTGGCCTGCAGACCGATATCGCCGGTCAGCCCGCCGGCTGCATCCTTCACCTTGCCCGAAACCTCGTCGAGCAGCCCTTCGGCCTTCGTCTGCGTGTTCTCGTCAACCATTCTCATATCTCCCGAAGCAAATGTGTCCGCGAAGAAGCGGGTGTGTGCCAAACGGAGCGTTCGGGCAACGGTTGCGCGAGAACTTCGCAACCCAACCGTGCACGCACGCGAAACCGGAACAATGTACACGTCTGTTACATTCGTGGCACAATTCGTAATCTCGTAACGCATTGAAAGACGACAATAAATCGACGCGACTTCATTGAATAAATATTTAGCTGCCGTCATGGGACGCAGGGCACAGTTGCGGTATGGTCGCCCCACGAATTCCGGCTGCCTCCCGGGGGTCTCGCGACACGCGCACGCCAAGGCGCGACCTCGCGGAAGCCTGACCGGCACGCGGCCGTCGCCAAACAAACGGGGCACGGAAGACTACACGCATGGACGACCAGACGGCCGAATCGCGCGACCGCCATCGAATCACTCCGACGCAGACGGAACCACGCAGGAGCGGCCGGCGCCGCCTGCTCGTGATCGTCGGCCTTGTCGTTCTGATCGCGATCATCGCGCTTGCGCTCCTGCGCCCGCACGCGAAGACGGGTGCGGGCCACGGCCGTCAGGCAGCGGCCAACGCCGCCGAGCCGGTGGCGGTGACGAGCGTTTCGACCGGCAGCATGCCGATCGAGCTGACGGAACTCGGCACGGTCGTTCCGATCACCAACGTCACGATGCAGGCGAAGGTGACGGGCTATCTGATGCAGGTGCTTTATCAGGAGGGCCAGCACGTCAAGAAAGGCGACCTGCTGGAAGTGATCGACCCGCGTCCCTATCAGGCGATCGTCGACCAGTATGAGGGCCTGCTGGCCCACGACAAGGCGGTCCTGGAAGAGGCGCGCGTGGACAACGCCCGCTACCAGCGCCTGATCGCGCAGAATAGTGTAGCCGCGCAGACCGCACGCGATCAGGAATTCGTGGTCCAGCAGGACGAGGGCCAGGTCAAGAACGACGAAGGCAATCTCGCGGCGGCCAAGCTCAACGTCTTCTACTGCTACATCACGGCCCCCGTGGACGGTCGCGTCGGTATCCGCGGCGTGGACATGGGCAACTATGTCACCGCCGGCAGCACGACGCTGACGACACTGACGCAGATGCAGCCGATCTCGGTCATCTTCACCCTGCCGCAGGACCAGCTGGCACAGGTTACGGACCGTCTGCGCGCGGTCGGCGACCTGCCGGTCAGCGCCTGGGACAGCGCCAACCTCAAGAAGATCGCCGATGGCACCGTTCGTGCGCTGGACAGCCAGATCGACACCTCGACCGGCACGGTTCGCCTGCGTGCGATCTTCACGAACGAGGACGAGCATCTGTTCCCGAACCAGTTCGTCAATGCGCATCTTCTGGTCGACACGTTGCATGACGTCATGCTGCTGCCGACGAACGCGCTGCAGACCGGACCGAACGGGCAGTTTGTCTACGTTGTGCAGCCGGACAGCACCGTGAAGGTCCAGTATGTGAAGGTCGGCGTCTCGGACAACGACCATGCCGTGATCACGTCGGGCGTGAAGATCGGCGACCGCGTCGTCACCGACGGCACCAATCATCTGCGTCCGGGTGCCAAGGTCTCGATCCAGGCGGACCATCCGGCGGCCGCGGCCCAGTCGGATACGACGTCGCAGACCAGCTCCGGCAGCAAGCATCACAAGGCGGACGGCGAACAGGGCGAGACGCAGCAGGCGCCCAGCACCGGCCAGACCCCGCCCGCCAACACGGGCAACAACGCGACGCAGTCAGGCACCAATCCGTGATCTGCCGTCCCCGGTCTGACCATTCGATCATGCGCGTATCCCAGAGGCCCCGTTCATGAACCCGTCACGCATCTTTATCGAGCGCCCGGTCGCGACGACGCTGCTGATGCTGGCGATCCTGATGACGGGCCTGCTGGGCTATCATTTCCTGCCCCTGTCGGCGCTGCCCGAGGTCGAATACCCGACGATCACGGTCTCGACCTTCTATCCCGGCGCCGGTCCTGACGTGATGGCGACGTCCGTCACCGCCCCGCTGGAAACCCAGCTGGGCGAAATGGCCGGACTCGACCAGATGACGTCGCAATCGTCCGGCGGTGCTTCGGTCATCACGCTGAGATTCGGGCTGACGATGTCGATGGACATCGCTGAACAGGAAGTCCAGGCCGCCATCAACCAGGCGAACTCGCTGCTGCCGACGGACCTGCCCGCGCCGCCGATCTACGCCAAGGTCAATCCGGCGGATACGCCCGTGCTGACGCTCGGCATCACGTCCAGGACGATGCCGCTGACCGAGGTCGAGGACTACGTCAACACACGGCTGATGCAGAAGATCCAGCAGATCAACGGCGTCGGCCTCGTGACCCTTTCGGGCGGCAACCGCAAGGCGATCCGCATCCGCATCAACGTGCCGAAGCTGACATCTTACGGCATCGCGCTCGACACGCTGCGCACCACGATCACGACGGTGAACGTCAATTCGCCGACGGGCACGTTCGACGGGCCGAACCGCTCCTCGACGCTGCGCGTGGACGGACAGATCCAGTCCGTCGACCAGCTGATGAACCAGGTGATCGCCTACCAGAACAACGGCCCGATCCGCCTGCGCGACGTGGGCACCGTGATCGACGGCCCGGAGAACGAGCAGCTTGCCGCCTGGGCCGGCACCGTCCCTGCCCTGATCATGAACGTCCAGCGCCAGCCGGGCGCCAACGTGATCTCGGTCGTGGACAACGTGCGCGCCATCCTGCCGAAACTGCGCCAGAATCTGCCCCCGGGCATCGACATTCAGCCCCTGACCGACCGCACGACGACCATCCGCGCCTCGGTCGCCGACGTCGAATTCGAGCTTGGCATGGCGATGGTCCTGGTCGTCGCGGTGATCTTCGTGTTCCTGCGCAACATCCCGGCCACGATCATTCCGAGCCTGAGCGTGCCTCTGTCGCTCGTCGGCACGCTCGCCGTGATGTATCTGCTCGGATATTCGCTCGACAATCTCTCGCTCATGTCGCTGACGATCGCGACGGGCTTCGTCGTCGACGACGCGATCGTCGTGATCGAGAACATCGCGCGCTACGTCGAGGAAGGCGAGGATCGCTACTCCGCGGCCCTGCGCGGCGCGGGCGAGATCGGCTTCACCATCATCTCGCTGACGATCTCGCTGATCGCGGTGCTGATCCCGCTTCTGTTCATGTCGGACGTGGTGGGGCGCCTGTTCCACGAATTCGCCATGACGCTTGCGATCACCATCGTGCTGTCCGCGATCATCTCGATCACGCTGGTGCCGATGATGTGCGCGCGCCTGCTGTCCGAGCGGCCGCACGACCTGAATGCGACCAGCCGCTGGGCCCGCATGTCGGCCTGGACCGAAGGGCGCATCGATGCCGTGATCGCAGGCTACGGCCGAGCGCTCGACGTGGTGCTGCGCCATCGCGGCCTGACACTGCTCGTGACCGGTGTGACGCTCGCGCTGACCGTGTTCCTCGCCGTCATCATCCCGAAGGGCTTCTTCCCCGAGCAGGATACCGGCGTGATCCAGGGCATCTCGGTCATGGCGCAGTCGATTTCCTTCGACGACATGAAGCGCCATCAGACAGACATCGCCCGCGTGGTGCAGCAGGATCCCGACGTCGCGTCGGTGTCGTCCTTCGTGGGCATCGACGGGCAGAACATGACGCTCAACGTCGGGCGTCTGCTGATCAATCTGAAACCCGAGACGCAGCGCACCGCGTCGCTTGACGACATCATGGCGCGGCTGGCCCGCAATGCGAACACTGTGGTCGGCGCGCAGCTCTATCTGCAGCCGGTGCAGGACCTGTCCCTCGATACGCAGGTCTCGGCCACGCAATACCAGTTCATGCTGGAGCATCCGGACTACGACGAGCTGAAGACGTGGGTCCCGAAATTCGTGGAAGCGCTGCAGAAGGAGCCGTCGCTGTCGGACGTGACGTCCGACATGCAGGCCTCCGGCCTCGTGGCCCACGTGACGCTCGATCGGTCCAACGGCGCGCGCTACTCGATCACACCCGAAACCATCGATAACCTGCTGTATGACAGCTTCGGCCAGCGCCAGATCACCACGATCTTCACGCAGGCGAACCAGTATCGCGTGATCCTCGAGGCCGATCCGCGCTTCCAGCACGATCTTGGCAGCCTGAACCAGATGTATCTCCCGGGCATCTCCACCGAGATGGGGGGCAGCACGTCCGGGCCGACGCGCTCGCCGACGTCCGGGCTGGTGCCGCTGCGTCAGGTCGCGACCGTCACCCGCGGGCTGGCACCGCTGCTGATCACGCATTTCGGCCAGTTCCCGGCCACCACTGTGTCGTTCAACATCAAGCCGGGCTATTCGCTGGGTGAAGCGACGGATGCGATCATGCGCGTCGAGCGCGCGATCAACCTGCCGCCGTCGTTCCAGACCGCTTTCGAAGGCACGGCGGCCGCATTCCGCAGCAGTCTTGGCAACGAGCTCTATCTGGTCGTCGCTGCCCTCGTCGCCGTCTACATCGTGCTCGGCATCCTGTACGAGAGCTTCATCCATCCCGTCACGATCCTGTCCACGCTGCCGTCTGCCGCCATCGGCGCGCTGCTGGCGCTGGAGGTCTGCGGCATGGGGCTCGACGTGATGGGGATCATCGGCATCGTGCTGCTGATCGGCATCGTGAAGAAGAACGCCATCATGATGATCGACTTCGCGCTCGAAGCCGAGCGGATCGAGCACATGACGCCCGTGGCCGCGATCCGTCACGCGGCACTTCTGCGGTTCCGTCCGATCCTGATGACGACACTCGCTGCACTGCTCGGCGCCCTGCCACTGATGCTGGGCCATGGCGTCGGCTCCGAGCTGCGCCGTCCCTTGGGCGTCTCCATCGTCGGCGGTCTTGCGCTGTCGCAGCTCCTGACGCTGTTCACGACCCCGGTCGTCTATCTCGCGATGGACCGCATCGGTCGTGGCGCACGTCGCATGTTCGGCCATGCCCCTGCCCCCGATCGCGGCGCGGCGGGCCTGGCGAGCGATCAGGCCGGCCAGTGAACCCAGCCCGCCTTTTCATCACGCGGCCCGTCGCCACCACGCTTCTCACGGCCGCCCTGCTGATCGGCGGCGTGCTCGGCTACACCCAGCTGCCGGTCGCAGACCTGCCGAACGTGGACTTTCCGGTGATCTCGGTGCACGCCCAGCAGGCGGGCGGGTCTCCGAGCGAGATTGCCAGTACGATCGCCGAGCCTCTGGAACGCCATCTGGGCGCGATCGCCGACCTGACCGAAATGACGTCGCAGTCGATGGTCAACCAGACGCGCATCACGCTTCAGTTCTCTCTCTCGCGTGACATCAACGGCGCGGCCCGCGACGTCGAGGCGGCCCTTCAGGCAGCCCACGCCGACCTGCCGAGCTCCCTGCGACAGAATCCCGCCTATTCGCTTGCCAATTCCAACGGCCCGCCGATCATGGTGCTGTCGCTCACCTCGCCGACGCGCACCCAGGCCCAGCTCTTCGACCTCGGCACCAATGTTCTCCAGCAGCAGCTCGAGCAGGTGCAGGGCGTCGGGGATCTCGAGGTCGGCGGCAGCGCCCTGCCGGCGGTGCGGGTCGAGGTGAACCCGCTTCAGCTCTACAAATACGGGATCGGCTTCGAGGACCTTCGCGCGAACCTTGCATCCGCGAACGCCCATAGCCCCAAGGGCTTCATCGAGGCCGGCAACACCCGCTACATGCTGGACGTCAACGACCAGGCGACACAGGCCGAGGCCTACAAGGATCTCGTGATCGCCTATCGGGACAATGCCGCGGTCCATCTGGCGGACGTGGCGCAGGTCTTCGACAGCGTCGAGAATTTGCGCAATGCGGGCTGGTACAGCCGCGATCCCGCGATCATCATCACGATCTTCTCGCAGGCCGGTGCGAACGTCATCAAGACGTCCGACGAGATCAAGTCGCGCTTCAAGCTGATCCAGGCCGCGTTGCCGCCCGACGTCCAGCTCCATATCGCGATCGACCGCTCGCTCACCATCCGCTCGTCGCTGGCCGACACCAAGGCGACCCTCGTCATCGCGGTGGCGCTCGTCGTGGCGGTCGTGCTGATCTTCCTGCGGTCGTTCCGCGCGATCGTCATTCCCGCGATCGTGGTGCCCGTGTCGATCATCGCGACCTTCGGTGCCATGGCGCTGATGGGGTACCAGCTCGACAACATGTCACTCATGGCGCTCACGATCTCGACGGGGTTCGTGGTCGACGATGCGATCGTCGTGCTCGAGAACATCACGCGCTATATCGAGATGGGGCATTCGCGCTTCGACGCGGCCCTGCTCGGCTCGCAGGAAGTCGCATTCACCGTCGTCTCGATCACGGCATCCCTGATCGCCGTGTTCATGCCGATCATGCTGCTCGGCGGGATCGCGGGGCGCCTGTTCCATGAATTCGCCATGACGATCTCGATCTCGCTCGTGATCTCGATGGTGCTGTCGCTGTCGCTGACGCCGATGCTGTGCGCGATGATCCTGCCGGACGGCGATCACGAGCGACCGCATTCCAAGATTTCACTGGCGGTCGAACGCGTGCTGGACGGTATCACGAACGCCTATGCCGCATCGCTCGACGTCACCCTGCGCCACCGTTTCCTGACTGTCCTGTCGCTGCCGGCGACCCTGGTTCTGGCCGGCGTGCTGTTCGTGAAGATGCCGAAGGGCTTTTTCCCGACGGAAGACACGGGCCTGCTCATGGGACACCTCATGGGCGATCAGGACATCTCGTTCACCGCCATGAAGACCAAGATGGACGAGGCGATGCGCGGGATCCTGAAGGACCGTGACGTGGACGGCGTCGCTGCCTTCCTGGGTGGGCGCTCGGCCAACGAGGGCAACCTCTTCATCCAGCTGCAAGACAAGGGAAAGCGTACCGATGAAGTCAGCCAGACGATCCAGCGGATTTCCCGCCGGCTGAGCCACATGGTGGGCGCGCAGATGTATCTCATGGAGCCGGGCGCCGTTCGCGCCGGCGCGCGCAGCTCCAATGCGGCCTATCAGTATTCCCTGCAGAGCTCGGATGCGGACGCCCTCTACGAGTGGACGCCCAAGCTCGTGAACGCGCTCAAGGCGCAGCATGAGCTGATGGACATCTCCTCGGACATGCAGCAGGGCGGCTCGGCCCTGTCGGTTTCCATCCACCGCGACACGGAAGCGCGCGTGCAGCTCACGCCCCAGCTCGTGAGCAACATCCTCTACGATGCCTACGGCCAGCGTGCGGCCTCGATCATCTACAAGCCGCTGAACCAGTATCGCGTGGTGATGGAAGCGGCGCCCCGCTTCTGGCGGGACCCGACATCGCTGCGTCAGGTCTGGATCAGCACGAGCGGCGGCACGGCATCCGGCAGCTCCTCGTCCAACACCATTCGCGTGCAGCTCGAGGATTCCACCAGCACGACGGCAAGTGCCGCCTCCAGCGCCTATGCGAACGAGATGGCCAACAGTCTCGCCGGCGGCAACTCCGCCTCGACGGGTGCTGCCGTCAGCACCAGCGCCGAAACGATGGTGCCCCTGACACTGGTCGGGAGCATCAAGCCGACCACGACGCCGCTTACGGTCAATCATCAGGGTCAGGCCGTCGCGACCACGGTGTCGTTCAACCTCTCGCCCGGCGTTTCGCTCGGAACCGCGGTCACCGTCATTCATGCCGCCATGGCGAAGCTGCACATGCCCAAGACGATCCAGGGCGGCTTCGCCGGCAATGCCGCGATGTTCCAGTCGTCGCTCAAGAGCGAGCCG
The DNA here is from genome assembly GCF_000963885.1 of Tanticharoenia sakaeratensis NBRC 103193. Classification (GTDB taxonomy): domain Bacteria; phylum Pseudomonadota; class Alphaproteobacteria; order Acetobacterales; family Acetobacteraceae; genus Tanticharoenia; species Tanticharoenia sakaeratensis. The sequence continues at coordinate 194,583 of NZ_BALE01000010.1, read as the reverse complement.
CTGCTGATCGGTGCGGCCCTGATCGCGGTCTACGTGGTGCTGGGCATCCTGTACGAAAGTACGGTGCACCCGCTGACCATTCTCTCGACCCTTCCGTCCGCCGGTGTCGGTGCGCTGCTGTTCCTTCAGCTCTTCGGCGAGGATTTCTCCCTGATCGCCATGATCGGCGTGATCCTGCTGATCGGCATTGTGAAGAAGAATGCGATCCTGCTCGTCGATTTCGCGATCCAGGCCCGACGGGAAGGCATGAGCGCCCATGGTGCGATCCGCGAAGCCAGCGTGCTGCGCTTCCGGCCGATCATCATGACCTCGCTTGCCGCGGCACTTGGCGCGGTCCCGCTCGTCATCGGCAACGGCTATGGCAGCGAACTGCGCCATCCGCTTGGCCTGTCGATCCTCGGCGGCCTGCTGGTCAGCCAGTTGCTGACCCTCTACAGCACGCCCGTCGTCTATCTCTACCTCGAACAGTTCGGCGAAGCCGTGCGTCGCGGCCTCCACCGGATCTCGAAGGTCCTCTCCCCTACTCGCCAGGATATTTCGCCAGGATGATCCCGTCTTCTCCGTCCCGTCCCCGCAGCGCGCGTCGCGTGCGTGCGCCGATCCCGGCGACGACGATCCTTCTGGCTGCCGCGTCGATGACGACAGCGCTGTCCGGCTGCATGGTCGGGCCGAACTATCATCGGCCGGCCGCCATTACGTCCCAGCGTTTCAAGGAGCAGCCGCCGCCGCCGGGCTGGCAGTATGCCCAGCCGACACTTGCCGAAGCGCCCAAAGGCCCGTGGTGGGAAGTGTTCAACGACCCGCAGCTCGACCAGCTCGAGCAGCAGGTCGCGATCTCGAACCAGAACGTCAAATATTACGAGGCGGCCTATCGTTATGCCGCCTCAATGGTCGATTCCGTACGCGCGCAGCTCTATCCGACCGTCACCGGCACGTTCGGCTTCACGCGGAATTCCTACGGCGCGAGCTCGCGCGCCAATGGGGGCACGACCGGCTTTACGACGAAGACGATCACGAACACATGGCAGACCTATCCGGAAGCCAGCTGGTCGCCGGATATCTGGGGCAAGGTCAGACGTCAGATCCAGCAGCAGGTGACGGCGACGCAGGCGTCCGCCGCGGAACTCGCCGCCATGACCCTGTCCTATCAGTCGACGCTGGCGCAGGACTATTTCTCGCTGCGCTACGAAGACAGCCTGATTACGCTGCTCGACCGCAACGTGAACTACTACCAGCAGGCCTACAAGATCGTGAGCAACCAGGTCACGGCCGGGACGGCCGACCCGACCACGGCGCTGCAGGCACGCTATCAGCTCGAGAGCACGCGAGCCCAGGCAACCCAGGCACGGGCCGCACGCGCGCAGTGGGAACATGCCATCGCGGTGCTGGTCGGAAAGACGCCCGCCGACCTCAACATTCCTGCCGGTGCCCTGCCTGATCGCCTGCCCGCCCCGCCATCAGCGATTCCCGCCGTCATGCTTCAGCGCCGCCCCGACATTGCGGAGCAGGAGCGCAACATGGAAAGCGCTAACGCCGAGATCGGGATCGATATCGCGGCCTTCTATCCGACACCGACGCTCACAGCCGAATACGGGTATCAGGGCAATCCGCTTACCCAACTGATCCAGGCCGGAACCCAGTTCTGGTCCCTCGCTGCATCCTCCAGCGAGACGATTTTCAACGGCGGTGCCCGGACGGCCGCCGTGCGAAGCGCCTATGCCCAATATGACGAGGCGGTTGCGACATATCGCCAGACCGTGCTGACCGCATTCCAGGATACGGAAAACGACCTGTCCAATCTGCGGATCTACACGCAGCAGCTCGACCAGGAGAACACGGCGGTCGGTGCGGCCAACGAGGCCGTGCGGGTGTCCATGAACGGCTATCTGGCCGGCATCGATATCTATACGACTGTCATCACCGCCCAGCAGAATGCGCTTACATATGAGCAGGACGCACTTGCCATACGCGAGCAGCTCGCCATCAACAGCGTAACGCTGGTGACGGATCTTGGCGGCGGTTGGGATCCGGCATCCCTGCCCACCAAGAACAGCCTGCAGACCGATCAGCCGCTTCTTCCCGGCTTCATTCAGCATGACAAGCAGGGCGCGCGCCCGGCATCGGTCGAGCGCGAGAACGGCAACTGAATGCAAAACGGGCGCCGTGTGAAGCACGGCGCCCGTTTCGTTAGAGGATCCTGTTCAGGATACCGGCATCAGCCCGCGACGGCGTGCGCGCCCATGAAGCCCAGCACCAGCATCACCAGGAAGATGATGAGGAACAAGAAGAAAAGAATCTTCGCGATACCGGCCGCGGATTCCGAAATCCCTGTAAAGCCGAAAAGACCGGCGACCAGGGAGATCACGAGAAATACAATAGCCCAGTGTAACATGGTGTCCGGCTCTCCAGAGGGTGCAACACGCGGCTAACGCGGCCTGTGAACCAAAGTTCATCCGCGTCGAGACAGGCGCCGGCCCAAGACAAGCCCGATCAGAACGGCGATCGTTACGGACAGGATCGGCCTGTCGACCGCAAGGTCGGACACCGCGTCTCGTGTACCACACAGGGTTTTGCACCCGCGGGATTTGAGCGTCCCGATCCAGTTGCCCGCGAACACGGAATCAAGTCCGTCCTGGACCCGGCCTACGCCCTCTTCCAGACCTTCACGCAAATCGCTTTCTGCCATCTCTATGTCCTTCACATGCATGATCACTGTCGTTCAACGCAAAAGGAGGCGGCCCGATCCGATCGAGCCGCCTCCCCGCTATTTAGCCGCGAATAACGCGTCAGTCGTCAGTGGCCAACGGCCGTGACCGTCTCGCCGCGGGCGATCGCCTCTTCGCTGTACTTACGCGCTTCCGGCGAAATCGTGATCATCATCGTCAGGGCGCCCGACAGCAGATAGATCACGGCAAACGTCCAGATCACGCCCTGCAGGCCCATGCCGAACGCGCCCTCGCACAGGGCCACGATCGCCGGCCCGACCCAGGTGCTGGCGCCCGCGCCGAGACCCAGGATGGACAGGGCGGCAGCCTTCTCCTTGGGGCAGACCTGCGGCATCAGGCCCGACAGCGGCACGAACGCCGCGACCGTCGCACCATAGAACACGCCCACAAGCGCGGCCATGCCGAAGTTACCCGGATACCAGACCGGCACGTAGTAGAAGAGCGGGATCGAAACGAAGCCGCCAACGCACCCGAAAACTGCCACGACGAACCGGTGCCCCAGCTTGTCGGCGATCATGCCCGAGGCCAGGTTGAACAGGATGTTCGACAGGAACACGATCGACAGCAGGTTCAGCCACTGCCCCTGCGTGAAGTGCAGATGATCGACGAAGAACGCTGGCATGATGGCCAGGAACGCGTATTCCGACGATGTGTCGACGGTCCGGACGATGCCTGCAACCAGCGTCTTAGGTTCGCGCCAGACGATGCTGATCGACCCGAAGAAGATCTTCGACGTGCTCACATGCTCCGGCAGCAGACGCTTCGATCCGGTCGGCTCATGCGTGAACAGCAGGGCCACGAGACCACCAAGCACGACCAGGCCGAGCGAGCACCAGAATGTCGCGAGCTCGCCGATTTCCGGGATCGCATAGCGGGCAAACTGGGAACCCAGGGTAGGCAGACCGGCCGAGAAGGAGAACCAGAACCAGCCGGCGGCCGATCCGAGCATCACCGGCGGCGTGGATGCCGCAATCCAGACCAGGAAGCCATACGCGAACAGCGGATAGGCGAAGCCGCGCAGCGTATAGAACGTCAGAATCATCGGATATGAATTCGACCCGAGGCCGAGAGACAGGAAGCCGACTTCGAGGGCAGCCCAGAGGACAAGACCAACCCACATGACCTTCTTGGGACCGAACAGATCAGAAAGCGGGCCCGAGAACCAGGCCGCGATCATCACGGTTATACCATAGGTGGTGAAAAGCAGGTTCACATCGCCTTGGGTATGACCGTGATGCAGCATGTAGGTGTCGAGATAGCCAGCCTCGACGCCATCACCCACCATGAATAGCAGAAGACCGAGGAAGCCGAACAGCAGCGGCCTTGGAATGCCGAGGGCACCCGCAATCCCGCCCTGATTTGGGGTCGTTGCATCAGACAAAAATGCTCTCCTTCATGTCGCGAACGCCCCCTGCAGCGCTCCGCCTCATTGCGGTGCGTGGAAGGCGTTGCTGAGCGGGCCCTACGAGAGTGCTCGGGCCCATGGAAAAGGTCGGCTGCAGGCCTGAAGGCCCGAACCAGCGCCATGCCCATGTCACCATCTGGGCATCTGGCCAGAACCGCGGCATCGCCGGCCGGTTCATTCCGCATGCGAGAAAAAATTGGACGACTTCTTATCGTCGGTGACCGCATGCGCGTGTGCCGAAGCACATCACAACGGCGCGATATATAGGACTGTTTCAGTCAGATTTCTAGGCAAAAAAAATGCCGACCTTTTGGCCGGCATCTTCTCGTCTCGGATCGTGGCCGATCAGGCAGCGAGCTGATCGTCGTCTTCGTCGGCACGAACCTGGACCGGACCGCTGTCCTTGCCCTTGGCGTCGACATCACGCTCGACGAACTCGATCACTGCCATGTCGGCGTTGTCGCCATAGCGCACGCCGGCCTTCAGCACGCGGGTGTACCCGCCTGCCCGACCCTTGTAGCGCTCGGCCACCGCACCGAACAGCTTCGAGACAATCGTTTCGTCCTGAAGCTGCGACACGGCCTGACGGCGCGCATGAAGCGTGCCGCGCTTGCCCAGCGTGATCAGCTTCTCAACCACCGGGCGAAGTTCCTTCGCCTTGGGCAGGGTCGTCGTGATCTGCTCGTGCTTGATGAGGGCCACGGCCATGTTGCGGAACATGGCGGCGCGGTGGGTAGAGGTGACATTGAGCTTACGCCCGCTCACACCATGACGCATGACTGCTTATCCCTAGTCTAGACGTTGGGGTTTAAAACGTTGTTCTCAGAACGGCTCGTCAAGACGCTTGGCGAGGTCCTCGATGTTCTCCGGCGGCCAGGTCGGGACACTCATGCCCAGCGACAGACCCATGCCCGTGAGAACTTCCTTGATCTCGTTGAGCGACTTGCGGCCGAAATTCGGCGTCCGCAGCATTTCCTGCTCGGTCTTCTGAACGAGATCGCCGATATAGACGATGTTGTCGTTCTTCAGGCAGTTGGCGCTACGAACCGAAAGCTCCAGCTCGTCCACCTTCCGCAGGAGGTTGCGGTTGAACGGCAGATCGTCGCGCGGCTCTTCATGGCGGACCGGACGCGGCTCATCGAAGTTGATGAACAGCTGCAGCTGGTCCTGAAGGATACGCGCGGCCAGAGCCAGGCTGTCTTCAGGCGTCACGGCACCGTTGGTCTCGACCGTCAGGATGAGCTTGTCATAATCGGTCACCTGACCCACGCGGGTCGGCTCGACCTTGTAGGACACGCGACGAACCGGCGAGTAGATCGCATCGATCGGGATAAGCCCGATCGGCGCGTCCTCGGGACGGTTGGCGGCTGCAGGCACGTAGCCCTTGCCGACATTGACCGTAAATTCCATGCCGAGCTTCACACCGTCGTCGAGCGTGCAGATCACGAGATCCGGGTTCATGACCTCGATGTCATGGCCGGCCTGGATCTGGCCTGCGCGCACTTCGCCCGGACCCGTCGCCGTCAGCACCATGCGCTTGGGGCCTTCGCCATGCATGCGAAGGGCAAGCTGCTTGATGTTGAGCACGATGTCGGTGACGTCCTCGCGGACACCGGCGACCGACGAGAATTCATGCAGCACGCCATCGATCTGGACCGCAGTGACGGCGGCACCCTGAAGCGACGACAGGAGGATACGACGGATCGCATTGCCAAGCGTCAGGCCGAAACCCCGCTCCAGCGGCTCCGCGACGACGGTCGCTGTGCGCGAAGGTACCGCCCCCTGCTCGACTTCCAGCTTTTCCGGCTTGATGAGCGACTGCCAGTTTTTCTGGAGCACCAAGATCATGGCCTTTCAAATACGAAATCCACCGATCGGAATACGGCGGACCAAACCCCGCGGACCAGCCACGGACGAGGGCGATAATTTCCCGCCCGTCGCACCGGTTCTGCGCGGCGGGCGGGAAAGTGCATCAGACGCGGCGACGCTTGCGCGGGCGGCAGCCGTTATGCGGCACCGGCGTCATGTCGCGGATCGACGTAATCGAGAATCCAACGGCCTGCAGCGCACGCAGCGCGCTTTCACGCCCCGAGCCCGGACCGGACACCTCGATCTCCAGCGTCTCCATGCCGTGCTCGCGCGCCTTGCGGCCTGCATCCTCGGCGGCAACCTGGGCGGCGTAAGGCGTGGACTTGCGCGAGCCCTTGAACCCCTGGGCGCCAGCGGACGACCAGGCAATCGAGTTGCCCTGTGCGTCCGAGATCGTGATCATGGTGTTGTTGAACGTGGAGAGCACGTGCGCGACACCGGAGATGATGTTCTTGCGCTCTTTCTTGCGAATGCGCGGCGTAGCGGCCTTGGCCATAGTGAGGTGTTCCTGTCAGTTCCGTGCGGGGGCGCGAAGCGGGCGGAGCAGCAGATGAAACAGCTGCTTTCGCCGCGCGGAGAAGATCAGCGCGTGGCCTTCTTCTTGCCGGCGATCGCGACTGCCTTGCCCTTGCGGGTGCGCGCGTTGGTATGGGTGCGCTGGCCGCGAACCGGCAGCCCGCGACGATGACGCAGGCCGCGGTAGCAGCCGAGGTCCATGAGGCGCTTGATGTTCATCGCAGTTTCACGCCGCAGATCGCCCTCGACGCGGTAGTCCTGGTCGATCAGTTCGCGAATGCGCACGATCTCGTCGTCGCTCAGCTCATTCACACGCTTTGCATCGGGAATTTCGAGACGCGTGCAGATCGCCTGCGCCGTCGACGGCCCAATGCCATAGATATAGCTGAGTGCGATCAGCACCCGCTTGTTCGTCGGAATATTCACGCCGGCAATACGCGCCACGCCACTCACTCCCTCAGAGCCTCCAGCCATCTCGTGGCTGGGGCTTGTTCCCGGTATCAGCCCGGGGCCCAAAATCCGTATCCGCGGCGCCAGAACCCTGGTCAGCGCACGAAACGCCGCCGCTTTCGCGGTCGGACGCGCTTCGTGTCATCACTGCCGAATTGCGCCGGTGTCGAGGGCGCGCAATATAACGGCGCACCCCCTTGAGTCAAACGAAACCGATCACGTTTGCGTGATCAGCCCAAGCTTTCGCAGTGCGCCGTCGATTTCCGCTGAAACGACGCCGATCTCGGCCATGCCGTCGATCCGGACTAGCCGCCCTTCCTGCTCATAATAAGGAAGAATCGGTGCGGTCTGTTCGCGGTAGATCTCGAACCGCTTGCGAACCGTGGCCGGATTATCATCCGGACGCCGGATGAACTCCGTGCTGCCGCATACGTCGCAGACACCCGGCACTTTCGTCGGCTTGAACCGGTCGTGGTACCCGGCGCCGCACTCGGCGCAGGTGAATCGACCACTCAAGCGCTTGGTCAGCGCATCTTCATCCACCTCAAGCAACAACACTGCGTCGATTCGCAGGGATCGCCTCGACAGCATCGAATCGAGGGCCTCGGCCTGTGCCTCCGTGCGGGGAAACCCGTCGAGGATGAAGCCGCCCGCGCAGTCCGGTCGCTGCACGCGAGTCTCGATCATACCGACCATGATGGGGTCCGGCACGAATGCGCCCCGCTCCATGATCTCCCGTGCTTCGAGGCCCAGCTTGGTTCCAGCCTTGACCTCTGCGCGCAGCATGTCGCCCGTCGAGATCTGCACCAGTCCGTAGGTCTGTTCCAGGCGCTTGGCCTGCGTGCCCTTGCCCGCTCCCGGCGGACCCAGAAGAATGATATTCATCGCGGACGCACCCGTCCGCGAAGTCGTCCTTCTCGGCCTCGCTGCTTGCGGATCAGACCCTGATACTGATGCGCCACCAGATGAGACTGGATCTGCGTGACGGTATCGATCGTGACGGAGACGATGATGATCAGGCTGGTGCCGCCGAAATAGAACGGGACGTTGTAGCGACTGATCAGGATCTGCGGCAGCAGACATACGAGCACCAGATACAGGGCACCGATCGTCGTCAGTCGCGTCAGGATCCGGTCGAAATACTTCGCCGTTGCCGATCCCGGCTTGATGCCCGGGATGAAGCTGCCCTGCTTGCGCAGGTTCTCTGCCGTCTCGTCCGGATTGAAGGTCACAGCCGCGTAGAAATAAGAGAAGAAAAGGATCATGCCGGCATAGAACGCCATATAGAGCGGTTGCCCCTGACCGAGCTCCTGACCGAGGAAAGACAGCCAGCCCGGCATCGACTTGCCGTTCATGAACCCTGCGATGGTCACGGGGATCAGCAGAACCGACGACGCGAAGATCGGCGGGATCACACCGGCCGTGTTCACTTTCAGCGGCATATGCGTCGATTCGCCACCATAGATCCGCGTGCCGACCTGCCGCTTCGGATACTGAATCAGCACCCGGCGCTGAGCCTGTTCCATGAAGACGATGAACGCAATCGTCACAGCCGCGAGGACCAGAAAGACGATTACGAAGAACGGCGACAACGCACCAGTGTAGCCAAGCTGGAACAGGCTTGCGAGCGCATGCGGCAGATTGGCGACGATGCCCGCGAAAATAATCAGTGAAACGCCATTGCCGACGCCACGTGCGGTGATCTGCTCGCCCAACCACATCAGAAACATCGTACCGCCGACAAGCGTGACGACGGACGACAGTAGGAAGAACGCGCCGGGGTCGACCACGGCACTGCCAGCCTGGCTGTGCATGTTCTCAAGCCCCACGGCGATGCCATAGGCCTGAAACAGGGCGATGATGACGGTCAGATAGCGCGTATATTGGTTGAGCTTCTTCCGCCCTGCCTCGCCTTCTTTCTTCATCGCTTCCAGCGAGGGCAGCGCGGTCGAAAGCAGCTGCACAATGATGGATGCGCTGATGTAGGGCATGATGTTCAACGCGAACACGGTCATGCGGCCCAGCGCACCACCCGTGAACATATCGAACATACCGAGGATGCCACCCTGATGCTGGGCCAGGAGTTGGCCCATCACAGTCGCATCGACGCCCGGAACCGGAATGTATGTTCCGAGCCGATACACGATGAGCGCACCCAGCGTGAACCAGATGCGCTTTTTCAGCTCGGTCGCCTTGGAAAAGGCCTGGAAATTGAGGTTGGAGGCGAGCTGTTCAGCCGCGGACGCCATCCGACAGTCCTTTCACGAAAACAGCGTCGCCGTGCATGCACGGGACGCTGCCTCAGTCGTCATTATCGAAGCCTGGTCAGGATACCGGCGTGCCGCCATCCTGACCAGAGCCCAGGCGCGAGCCTTCAGGAAGCAGGCGCTTCCGCGGGCTTGGCCGTGGTCTTGACCGAGCCGCCCGCCTTCTCGACAGCAGCGACTGCCGCTGCCGAAGCACCGGCCACCTCGATCGTCAGACCATGGCTCAGCTCGCCGCGCGCCAGAAGGCGCACACCGGCATACTTGCCCGTGCCGACCAGCCCTGCTTCACGCAGGACGGTCTCGGTGACGGTCGCATCGGCCTTGATCTTGCCTGCCTCGATCGCCGCCTGGAGCGCGCCGACATTCACCGGAGCGTATTCCTTGCGGAAGATGTTGACGAAGCCGCGCTTCGGCATCCGGCGGTAGATCGGGAGCTGACCGCCCTCGAAGCCGTTCAGAGACACGCCTTCACGTGCCTTCTGACCCTTCACGCCACGGCCGGACGTCTTGCCCTTGCCCGAACCGATACCTCGGCCCAGTCGCTTCTTGCGATAACGCGAACCTTCGTTATCGCGGAGTTCGTTGAGGTTCATGTCACCCCTCCACCGAAATCAGGTGGGCGACCTTGCGAATCATCCCGCGCACCGAGGGAGTATCCTCCAGCTCGCGCACGGAACCGATCCCGCGAAGACCCAGCCCAACCAGCGTCTCCTTCTGACCGGGCTTACGCCCGGCCGAAGACGCGATCTGCTTGACGACAACCGTCGACTTCGTCTCAGACATGAGCGTCCTCCGTCGAAGCCGCGTCGGTCACATCGCGCTTGGCGAACAGGTCGGACGCCTTCTTGCCACGACGGCTGGCCACTGCGCGCGGGCTCGTGCAACGCTCGAGCGCCGCAAACGTGGCCTTGACCATGTTGTGCGGGTTCCGCGTGCCGAGCGACTTGGCAACGACGTCGTTCACGCCCAGCGACTCGAACACGGCGCGCATCGGACCGCCCGCGATGATCCCGGTGCCGGCCTCTGCCGTCCGCAGCACGACCTTGCCGGCGCCGAAGCGGCCGAACATGTCATGATGCAGCGTGCGGCCTTCCTTCATGGGAACGCGGATCATCGTGCGCTTCGCGCGCTCGGTGGCCTTGCGGATCGCTTCGGGAACCTCGCGCGCCTTGCCGGCGCCGTAACCCACGCGACCCTTCTGGTCACCCACCACGACGAGTGCGGCGAAAGCGAAACGACGTCCGCCCTTCACCACCTTCGCGACGCGGTTGATCGTGACGAGCTTGTCGACCAGGCCATCGTCCTGCTCGCGCTCACGACCACCACGGCCGCCTTCTCTTGGCTCTCGTGCCATCAGTGATCTCTCCTTAGAACGCGAGCCCGCCCTCGCGGGCAGCCTCGGCCAGGGCCTTTACCCGGCCATGGTAGACATACGACCCACGGTCGAACACGACCGCCGACACGCCGGCCGCCGTCGCACGCTCGGCAACGAGCTTGCCGACAGCCTTCGCCGCCTCGACATCCGCGCCCGTCTTGTTGCCGTCGCGCAGAACCTTCTCGATCGAGGAGGCGCTGGCCAGCGTCCGGCCGGCGGCGTCGTCGATCACCTGCGCATAGATATTCTTGCCAGAGCGGAAGACCGACAGACGCGGCCGGCCACCGCTCTTGCGGCGAAGCTGGAAACGCAGCCGCTGACGGCGGCGCTCCTGCAAACCTTGCTGCGTAGCCATTACTTCTTCTTGCCTTCCTTCCTGCGGAGCACTTCGGTCTCGTACCGAACGCCCTTGCCCTTGTACGGCTCGGGACGGCGGAAGCTCCGAATATCAAGTGCAACCTGACCAACGCGCTGCTTGTCGTTACCTTCGACCGTGATGGCCGTGGGACGAGGCGTCGTGATCTTCACGTCCGACGGGATCGGGTAGACCACGTCATGCGAGAAGCCGAGGTTCATCACCAGGTTCGAGCCTTGCACCGAAGCGCGGAAACCCGTGCCCTGGATCTCGAGCGACTTGCTGAAGCCTTCGGAGACACCCTTGACCACGTTGGCGACAACGGCGCGCGTCGTGCCCCACATGGTCCAGTTCTCGCGCGAACGCGCGCCGACCGGAACGATGGCGATCTTGCCGTCCTCGACCTTCGCCTCGACATATCGCGAAAGCGGAATCGAGAGCGAGCCGCGCTTGCCCTTTGCCGTGAACTGACCATCCGCGATCGAAATTTCGACGCCCGACGGAATGGCGACGGGATACTTGCCTACACGTGACATCGTTTCCCCTCCCTCAGAACACGCGGCAGAGGACCTCGCCGCCAACATTGGCAGCGCGGGCCTCGGCGTCCGACAGGACGCCACGCGGAGTGGACAGGATCGAGACGCCAAGACCGGCGTAGACGCGCGGCAGCTCCTTGATCTTCGAATAGACGCGGCGGCCGGGCTTGGAGACGCGATGGATCTCCTTGATCACCGGCTGACCGTCCGCATACTTCAGCTCGATACGAAGCTGGGAAATGCCGGCGCGCAGTTCTTCCGTGGAGAAACCACGAATATAACCTTCGCGACGGAGCGCCTCCAGGACGTTCGCACGGAGCTTGGACGCGGGCGCAATGCAGGCGGCGTGACGCGCACGCTGCGCATTGCGGATCCGGGTGAGCATATCACCCAGCGGATCTGACATTGACATGGATGTAGCCCCTTACCAGCTCGACTTGACCATTCCGGGGATCTGCCCGGCGGACGCCAGATCGCGAAGCGCGACGCGGCAAAGTTCGAACTTGCGGTAGTTGGCGCGCGGACGACCGGACACCTTGCAACGCAGACGGACGCGGACGCGCGCACCGTTGCGGGGGAGCTCGGCGAGCTTCATCGACGCATCGAAGCGCTCTTCCACGGGAAGAGTCCGATCCATGATGATGTTCTTGAGCGCGGTCCGCTTTCCCTTGTCCCGCTTTGCCATGCTTTCGCGCTTGGCATTGCGGTTGACGGCGGAGATCTTGGCCATGCTTACTTTTTTCCTCCGGAACCTGTCGGGCCTCGCCCTACGGTTTTCCACACAGCGTGTCTATATAGGCAACGTCAGCCCAAAAGAAAGGCCTGATTGCCCCTGACATGAAATAGCGGCCCGGCCACAGGTTCTGTGGCCGGGCACTCCGATCAACGGGCTCGAATGCCAGCGCCGATCAGGCGTTGAACGGCAGGTCGAATGCCTTGAGCAGAGCCTTGGCTTCCGCATCCGTCTTCGCCGAAGTGACGAAGATGATGTCCATGCCGCGCACCGCATCGATCTTGTCGTATTCGATCTCGGGGAAAATGATCTGTTCCTTGACACCCATGGCGAAATTGCCACGTCCATCAAAGCCCTTGTTCCCCGGGAGGCCACGGAAGTCACGGATACGCGGCATCGCGATCGTCGTCAGACGATCGAGGAATTCGTACATCCGCGCGCTGCGCAGCGTGACCTTGCATCCGATCGGCAGGCCTTCACGGATCTTGAAGCCCGCAATGGCCTTGCGCGCCAGGGTCTTCACCGGCTTCTGGCCGGCGATCGCCGTCATTTCAGCCACCGCGCTGTCGAGCTTCTTCTGGTCGCCCGCCGCTTCGCCGACGCCCATGTTCAGCACGATCTTCTCGAGCTTGGGCACCTGCATGATATTCTTGTAGCCGAACTGCTCACGCAGCTGCTGACGAAGCGTCTCCTGGTAGCGCTTCTGCAGGCGCGGCACCGGCCGTGTCTGTGTGTCGCTCATGTCTCGCCCCTCAGCCTTCGATCACTTCGCCGGTCGCACGCGCGACGCGGACCTTGCGACCGTCCTCAAGCACGCGGAAGCCAACCTTCGTCGGCTTGCCGCTCTTCGGATCGATCAATGCAAGGTTGGACAGATGCACGGGACGCTCACGCTCCACGATGCCGCCTTCCTGATTGGTGCGGCTCGCCTTCGTGTGGCGCTTCGCAATCGCAACGCCGCGCACGACCGCCTTCTCGACGGTCGGCAGCACGGACAGAACCTCGCCCCGGACGCCCTTGGACGCGCCGGCGGTAACCACAACCTGGTCACCCTTCTTGATGCGCGCAGCCATTACAGCACCTCCGGCGCCAGAGAAATGATCTTCATGAACTTGCGTGCACGAAGCTCACGAACAACCGGTCCGAAGATACGGGTGCCGATCGGCTCCTGCTGCTTGTTGATCAGCACCGCCGCGTTCTTGTCGAAGCGGATCGCGCTGCCGTCCGGACGACGCACCGGATAGGATGTGCGAACGATGACGGCCTGATGGACGTCACCCTTCTTCACCTTGCCGCGCGGGATCGCTTCCTTGACGGACACGACAATCACGTCGCCGACCGAGGCAGTCTTCCGCTTGGAACCGCCCAGCACCTTGATGCACTGCACCTGACGCGCGCCGGAGTTGTCAGCGACGTCGAGGTTGGTCTCGGGATGGATCATTGTCTATGCCCCCTTACGCCGATGCCTGGTCGGCAGGAGCCGGCGAAGCCAGCTCCGCGCCATTCCGCGTGATCACCGCCCAGGTCTTGCGCTTCGAGATCGGCGCGCACTCTTCGATGCGCACCATATCGCCGATCTGGCACTGGTTCTGCTCGTCATGCGCCGCGTACTTCTTCGAGCGGCGAATGAACTTCTTGTAGAGCGGGTGCATGATACGACGGTCGACAAGAACGGTGACCGTCTTGTCCATCTTGTCGCTCGTAACCCGCCCGGTCAGGACGCGCCTTGGCATCGCCCGTCTCCTCTCAGGACTTGACGGCGGACGTTTTTGCGCCCGCACTGTTCTTGGATTGATGGGCCAGCGTCTTCACGCGGGCAATCGCACGACGCACGACGCGCACACGCGCCTGGTTCTCCGACTGGCCGGTAGCCGCCTGGAAACGCAGGTTGAACTGCTCGCGCTTCAGATCGACCAACAGCGTCTGCAGTTCGTCCGCACTCTTCGCACGCAGGTCAGCGGGCTTCAACTGGTCAGCCATATCACGCCTCCCCGATGCGCTGAATGAACTTGGTCTTGATCGGGAGCTTTGCGGCACCAAGGCTCAGCGCCTGGCGGGCAACCTCGGGCGGAACGCCTTCGATCTCGAACAGGATGCGGCCCGGCTTGACGCGCGCCACCCAGTATTCCGGCGAGCCCTTGCCAGAGCCCATGCGGACCTCGGCAGGCTTCGTCGAAACCGGAAGATCCGGGAAGATACGGATCCACACGCGGCCAGCACGCTTCATCGCACGCGTAATCGCGCGACGCGAAGCCTCGATCTGGCGCGCCGTCACCCGCTCGGGTTCAAGCGCCTTCAGGCCGAACGCACCGAAGTTCAGCGTGGTGCCGCCCTTCGCCAGTCCATGGATGCGGCCCTTATGAGCCTTGCGAAACTTCGTTCGCTTCGGGGAAAGCATCGTCGTTATTCCTCAATGCGACGTGGTTACCGCTGCGGCGCCTGCTCGGCAGCGCGGCGGTCCTGCGCCAACGGATCGTGAGCCAGGATCTCGCCCTTGAAGATCCAGACCTTCACGCCACAGGTGCCATACGTGGTCTTCGCCGTGGCTACACCATAATCGATGTCCGCGCGCAATGTGTGCAGCGGCACCCGACCCTCGCGATACCACTCGACACGTGCGATTTCAGCACCGCCGAGACGACCACCGCAGTTGATCCGGATCCCCTGCGCGCCGAGACGCATGGCGGACTGGACTGCGCGCTTCATGGCGCGACGGAACGCAACGCGGCGCTCGAGCTGCTGCGCGATGTTCTCGGCGACCAGAGTCGCGTCGATCTCGGGCTTGCGAATCTCGACGATGTTCAGGGCAACATCCGTCTTCGCCATCTTGGACAGCTCACGACGCAGTGCGTCGATGTCCTGGCCCTTCTTGCCGATGACGACACCGGGACGTGCCGCATAGATCGTGACGCGCGGCTTCTTGGCCGGACGCTCGATCACGACGCGCGACACGCCTGCTCCGGACAGCTTGCGACGAAGATACGCGCGCAGCTTCAGGTCTTCATGCAGCAGGCGGGAATAGTCGGCGCCGGCATACCAGCGGCTGTCCCATGTGCGGTTGACGCCGAGCCGCAGCCCGACCGGATTGACTTTATGTCCCATGATCAGGCTGCCTTCTGCTCGGTGGCGGACTTGGACGCGGCACGACGGCGGCGCGCTGACGGCTCTTCCGTCTTGCCCCCCGTCTCCGCGCCTTCGTCGGCCGAGCGCTCGGCGACGACAATCTTCAGGTGGCTGAAGAACTTCTCGACGCGCGCCGAACGACCGCGGCCACGAGCGTGGAAACGCTTCATGACGATCGACTTGCCGACTTCCGCCGTCTTGACGACCAGCTGGTCGACATCGAGCTGGTGGTTGTTCTCGGCATTGGCCACGGCGCTTTCCAGCGCTGCCTTGACCTGCTGCGCGATCCGGCGACGCGAGAACGTCAGCGCTGCGATCGCGGCGGAAGCGGGCTGGTTGCGGATCGTGGCCGCGACCAGATTCAGCTTGCGCGGGCTGACGCGAATGTTGCGCGCAACAGCCTGGGCCTCGTTATCGGCCAGGGTGCGAATGTGCTTCGGCTTGCTCATGATCAGCCCCGCTTCGACTTCTTGTCGGACGAATGGCCGGTGAAGGTCCGCGTCGGCGAGAACTCGCCGAACTTGTGACCGACCATGTTCTCCGTCACCTGCACCGGCAGGAACTTGTGGCCGTTATAGACGCCGAACGTAAGTCCGACGAACTGCGGCAGGATCGTCGAACGACGCGACCAGATCTTGATCACCTCATTACGACCCGAAGCGCGCGACGCTTCGGCCTTACCGAACAGATACCCGTCAACGAACGGGCCTTTCCAGACGGAACGTGCCATCTCTCTCGTGCCCCCTCTTACTTGCCGGTCTTGCGGCGACGGATAATCAGGCTGTCCGTCTTCTTGTTGGTCCGGGTCTTGTAACCCTTCGTCGGAATACCCCACGGCGTGACCGGGTGACGGCCACCGGAGGAGCGGCCTTCACCACCACCATGCGGATGGTCAACCGGGTTCATCACGACGCCGCGGTTGTGCGGGCGACGACCCATCCAGCGACGACGTCCGGCCTTGCCGAGATGCTGGTTCATGTTGTCGGGGTTCGACACCGCGCCAACTGTCGCCATGCACTCGGCGCGAACGAGACGCAGCTCACCCGACTGCAGCTTGATCTGCGCGTAACCGGCATCCTTGCCGACGAGCTGCACATACGTGCCTGCCGAACGCGCAACCTTGCCGCCAGCGCCCTGCTTCAGCTCGACGTTGTGGACGATCGTGCCGACCGGCATCGCCGCGAGCGGCATCGCATTGCCCGGCTTGACGTCCGTGCGCGCTCCGGCGACCACGCGGTCACCGGCACGCAGGCGCTGCGGCGCCAGGATGTAGGCCAGCTCGCCGTCGTCATACTTGATCAGCGCGATGAACGCGGTCCGGTTCGGGTCATATTCCAGACGCTCGACCGTGCCGGCTACGTCGAACTTGCGACGCTTGAAATCGACGAAACGGTAGGACTGCTTGTGCCCGCCGCCACGGAAGCGAGACGTCGTACGACCGTGGTTGTTACGGCCGCCCGACTTGTTCTTGCCCTCGGTGAGCTGCTTGACCGGCTTGCCCTTCCACAGCTCGCTGCGGTCGATCAGGACGGTGCCGCGGGTGCTCGGCGTCTTGGGATTAAAGTGCTTCAATGCCATGGTATTCTATCCCGTCGGCTCAGGGGAGCTTCGCGGTCAGGTCAATGGACTGACCTTCCGCGAGCTGCACGAAAGCCTTCTTGATGTCGGAGCGCTGACCCGGACGGCCTTTGAACCGCTTGGTCTTGCCCTTCTGCACCAGCGTGTTGACGCCGAGGACCTTCACCCCGAACAGCGTCTCGACAGCGACCTTGATCTGCGGCTTCGTCGCATCAAGGGCCACCTTGAAGACAACCTGGTTCCGCTCGGAAGCGGCGGTCGACTTCTCGGTGATGTGCGGCGCGCGGATCACGTCAAAGAGCGCATCACGCGACATGCGCGTTGCGCGGTTGCGCTCGGCGAGTACGTTCCTTGCGGTCATGACAGGCGCTCCTTCAGAGCCTCGAGCCCGGCGCGCGTGATGACCAGCACGTCGTGGTTGAGGATGTCATACACATTGGCACCGATGGTCGGCAGCACGTCGATCTTCGGCAGGTTGCGAATCGCAAGGCCGAAGCGCTCGTCGACTGCACCATCAACGATGAGAGCGGACGTCCAGCCGAACGCGCGCATCTTGGCCTGCGCCTCGCGCGTCTTGGTCACGCCCGATGTCGTATCGAGGACGACCAGCTTGCCTTCGGCAGCCTTCTGGCTCAGCGCCGAGATCAGGCCCAGCTTGCGAACCTTCTTCGGAAGGTCATAGCCGTGGTCACGCACGACCGGACCGTGGACGACGCCACCGGTACGGAACTGCGGTGCCCGCAGCGAGCCCTGACGAGCCGAACCCGTGCCCTTCTGCTTGTAGGGCTTCTTGGTCGTGCCCGAGATCTCGCCCATGCCCTTGGTGCGATGCGTACCGGCGCGGCGCTTGGCCAGCTGCCAGTGAACAACGCGTGCCATGATGTCGGTCCGCGGCGCCTGGGCGAAGATCGCCTCCGGCAAGTCGACCTGACCGGCACTGCCGTTGTCGAGGGTCTTAATATCGTATTCCATCACCCTCTATCCTCAACCGGCGGCTGCCAGCGTCGCGGCCGGATACGGCGCATCGCTATGGCGAGCCTTCTTGATCGCATCGCGGATCATGACGAGACCGTTCTTGGCACCGGGGATCGAGCCGCGCACCATGATCAGGTTGCGCTCGGCATCGACTGCCGCGATTTCCAGGTTCAGCGTGGTCACGCGCTGGTCGCCGAGGTGTCCCGCCATCTTCTTGTTCTTGAAGACCTTGCCCGGGTCCTGGCGCTGGCCGGTCGAACCGTGCGAACGGTGGCTGACCGAAACACCGTGCGAGGCTTCGAGACCCGCGAAGTTCCAGCGCTTCATGACGCCGGCGAAGCCCTTGCCCTTCGACGTCCCCGTGACATCGACCTTCTGGCCGACCACGAAATGGGCCGCGGAGAGCTTCGAGCCGGCTTCGAGCACCGCATCATCGGCCACGCGGAATTCGCGCACGACCTTCTTCGGCTCGACGCCCACGCGGGCATAATGCCCACGCATCGGCTTCGACACGTTCTTCACCTTGGCCGGCATCATGCCCAGCGCCACAGCGCTGTAGCCGTCACGCTCCACGGTCCGCGTCTCCACGACCTCGACCTCGTCGAGGTGAAGGACGGTGACCGGCACGTGGGTGCCGTCTTCCTTGAACAGCCGGGTCATACCCAGCTTCTTTGCGATCAATCCGGTACGCATCGTCTGGACCTTACAGTTTGATCTCGACGTCCACGCCAGCGGCGAGGTCGAGCTTCATGAGGGCGTCCACGGTCTGCGGTGTCGGCTCGACAATGTCGAGCAGCCGGCGATGGGTCCGAATTTCGAACTGCTCGCGGCTTTTCTTATCCACGTGTGGGGAACGGTTCACCGTGAACCGTTCGAAATGCGTCGGTAGCGGGATAGGACCCCGAACCCGCGCACCCGTACGCTTCGCCGTGTTGACGATCTCCTTGGTGCTGTTGTCCAGCACGCGGTGATCGTACGCCTTCAGGCGAATGCGGATGTTCTGGTTGTCCATCTGTCTGTTCGTCCAACTCAAAATAGGTTCGGGCCTGCGGTCGAAACCGCCCCGCCACCTCTTCAGCCTCTACTTAAAAGCAGACCCCGGCCGGATTACTCCGGCCGGGGCGCCTTCAGGCAGAACCTTCAGGGCGCTCAGGCGCTGATCGAAGCAACCACGCCGGCGCCAACCGTGCGGCCGCCTTCGCGGATCGCGAAGCGCAGGCCTTCGTCCATGGCGATCGGCGCGATCAGCTCGACATCCATCGCAACGTTATCGCCCGGCATCACCATCTCGGTGCCTTCCGGCAGCTTCACGACGCCAGTGACGTCGGTCGTGCGGAAGTAGAACTGCGGACGATAGTTGGTGAAGAACGGCGTGTGACGGCCACCCTCTTCCTTCGTCAGGATGTACGCCTCGGCCTTGAAGGTCTTGTGCGGCGTGATCGAGCCGGGCTTCGCCAGAACCTGGCCACGCTCGACGTCTTCACGCTTGGTGCCACGCAGCAGCGCGCCGATGTTGTCGCCAGCCTCTCCGCGGTCGAGCAGCTTGCGGAACATCTCGACGCCGGTGACGGTCGTCTTGACGGTGTCCTTCAGGCCCACGATTGCGACTTCGTCACCAACGTTGACGGCGCCACGCTCAACACGGCCGGTCACCACCGTGCCACGACCCGAGATCGAGAACACGTCTTCGATCGGCATCAGGAACGGACGGTCGATCGGACGCTCCGGCTGCGGGATATAGGTATCAACCGCTTCCATCAGCTCCAGAACGCGGTCTTCACCGATCGTCGCATCGCCGTCCTCGAGGGTGACGAGCGCCGAACCCTTGACGATGGGAATATCGTCGCCGGGGAACTGGTAGGACGAAAGCAGCTCGCGCACTTCCATCTCGACGAGCTCGAGCAGCTCCGGATCGTCAACCTGGTCGACCTTGTTCAGGAACACGACCAGCGCCGGAACGCCGACCTGACGTGCGAGCAGGATATGCTCGCGGGTCTGCGGCATCGGGCCGTCAGCAGCCGACACGACCAGGATCGCGCCGTCCATCTGGGCGGCACCCGTGATCATGTTCTTCACATAGTCGGCGTGACCGGGGCAGTCGACATGGGCGTAGTGACGCGCCTTCGTCTCGTACTCGACGTGAGCCGTCGAGATCGTGATGCCACGAGCGCGCTCTTCCGGCGCAGCGTCGATCATGTCGTATGCGCGGTAGGTCGCACCACCCGACTTCGCCAGCGTCTTGGTGATCGCAGCGGTCAGCGACGTCTTGCCATGGTCGACGTGACCGATGGTGCCGATGTTGCAGTGCGGCTTGGTCCGCTCAAATTTGGCCTTTGCCATTGTCTCTCTCCAGGGCCCGGCCAGATCAGCCGGGTGAGAATGAAAAGTTCAAAACACGGTGCGGTGCCGGGCCGGATGTCCGCACCGTGCCGCACAAGCCCGTTAGCCGGTCGCAATTACCAGCGGTAGTGGCTGAATGCCTTGTTGGCTTCAGCCATACGATGCGTGTCTTCGCGCTTCTTGACCGCCGTGCCACGGTTGTTCACCGCGTCCATCAGCTCGTTCGAGAGCCGGTCCTGCATCGTGTTCTCGCCACGCTTGCGGGAGGCGTCGATCAGCCAGCGGATTGCCAGCGCCTGGCGGCGCTCTGCACGCACCTCGACGGGGACCTGATAGGTCGCACCACCGACGCGGCGGGAGCGAACCTCAACGGCCGGCTTCACGTTGTCCAAGGCAGCGTGGAACATCGACACCGGATCGGCGGATGCACCACCGCGGCGACGCATGGTCTCCATCGCACCGTAGACAATGCCTTCGGCGGTGGACTTCTTTCCATCGTACATCAGCGCATTCATGAAGCGCGTGATGACGACGTCTCCGAACTTCGGATCGGGAAGGATCTCGCGCTTTACGGCGCGGTGGCGGCGGCTCATGCCTCTTTCCTCTTACTTCGGACGCTTCGCGCCGTACAGCGAACGACGCTGACGACGCTTGGCAATGCCCTGCGTGTCGAGCACGCCGCGCAGGATGTGGTAGCGAACACCCGGAAGGTCCTTCACGCGGCCGCCCCGGATCAGGACCACACTGTGCTCCTGAAGGTTATGGCCTTCGCCAGGGATGTAGCTCACGACTTCATACCCGTTGGTCAGACGCACCTTGGCGACCTTACGGAGAGCCGAGTTCGGCTTCTTCGGCGTCACGGTGTAGACACGGGTGCAAACGCCGCGCTTCTGCGGGCAGCCCTGCAGCGCCGGCACCTTGTTCCGCTTGGCGGCCGGCTCGCGGCCCTTGGCGATCAACTGGTTGATGGTCGGCATACGCCCTTCCCGATCCTTGCTTTCTCAATGCCGGCCTAACGTCTCACGCCGGACCGCTTCATTCATGACAAGACGACGCACGATCTTCATCGCGCGCCTTTGGCATCCTCAGCGCATCCGGCCTGGGCTTACGGCAAACTCACAAGGTCGAAAACCCAGAGCTGCCTCCGCGGCACCGCACGCGAACATGCTGGTTTTTTGCGGCTATCGACGTCGTTTCAGACGGGGGTAGCCGAGGGCGCGGAACCTACGAGTGGATTGAGCCCGAGTCAAGCAGAACCGCCCGATTCGGGCAGGCTTTGCGCAAACGACCCGTACCCGGCCCAAACTGGAACATTCGGCGCAAAAAAAAGGCGGGCCAGAGGCCCGCCAGGTAATATTGTTGCGCAGGAACGCGATGGAATCCTTACTCCGCGGCATCTTCCTCGACTCGCGGAGTAGCCCGCCCGACACGCTGACGATCCTGAGACGCCGCAACCGCGCGAAGCTTATTCATCACGCTGCCCGTGCCGGCCGGGATCAGGCGACCGACGATGACGTTCTCCTTGAGCCCGTTCAGCGTATCGACCTTGCCGGCTGTCGCCGCTTCGGTCAGCACGCGTGTGGTCTCCTGGAAGGAGGCCGCGGAGATGAACGACTGGGTCTGCAGGGACGCCTTGGTGATGCCCTGAAGGATCGGCATACCCGCTGCCGGGCGCTCGCCTGCATTCATGCGCCGCGTGTTCTCCGCGTCGAACTCCATGCGATCCACCGTCTCGCCGATCAGGTAGGTCGTGTCGCCCGGCTCGAGCACCTCGATCTTCTGCAGCATCTGCCGCACGATGACCTCGATGTGCTTATCGTTGATCTTCACGCCCTGCAGTCGATAGACGTCCTGGATCTCGTTCACGAGATAGTCGGACAGAGCCTCCACACCCATGACCTTCAGGATGTCGTGCGGAACGCGCGGACCGTCGACCAGCGGATCGCCCTTCTGGACGAAGTCGCCTTCCTGCACGGACACGTGCTTGCCCTTCGGGATCAGGTAATCCGTCTCCTCTCCGGTCTCGTCATTCTTCACGATCACGCAGCGCTTGGACTTGTAGTCCTTGCCGAATTCGATGCGGCCGTCGCCCTCGGCGATGATCGCATGATCCTTTGGACGACGTGCCTCGAACAGTTCGGCAACACGCGGCAGACCACCTGTGATGTCACGGGTCTTGCTGCCTTCACGCGGAATACGCGCCAAGGCGTCACCCGCATGGACCTGCGCGCCGTTCTCGACCGACAGCAGGCTGTCAGGCGAGAGGAAGTAGCGGGCCTCGTTGCCGTTATCGAGCTTCACGACGTTGCCGTGCTCGTCCTTCAGCTGCAGACGCGGACGCAGGTCCACGCCCTTGGCCGCCTGCTTGTAGTCGACGACCACCTTGGAGGTAAGACCGGTGACTTCGTCCATCCGCTCGACGAGCGTGATGGAGTCGATCAGGTCGAGATACTCGACCGTGCCGGCCTTCTCCGTGATGATCGGCAGGGTGTACGGATCCCACTCGGCCATCTTCAGGCCACGCTGGACTTCCTGCCCTTCCGACACCATCAGTCGCGCACCATACGGCACACGGAAGCGACCGCGCTCGGCACCGTTCTCATCCGTCAGCAGGATCTCGCAGTTACGCGACATGACGATCGGCACGTTCTGCGAGTTCTGCACGACGTTGCGGTTCTTGATCGTCACGCGACCGTCACGCGACGCCTCCACCATCGACTGCTCGGCACCACGCGTTGCAGCACCGCCGATATGGAAGGTTCGCATCGTCAGCTGCGTGCCCGGCTCACCGATGGACTGCGCGGCAATGACGCCTACAGCTTCGCCAATGTTGACCGGCGTGCCGCGTGCGAGGTCACGACCGTAGCAATGGCCGCAGACGCCGACCTTGCTGTCGCAGGTCAGGACCGAACGGATCAGCACGCTTTCCACGCCCGCCGCCTCGATCGCCTCGGCCTCGGCTTCCTCGACCAGCGTGTTGCGCGGGAACAGGAGGTTGCCCGTCGCCGGCGTCAGAACGTCAGCCGCCAGCGTGCGTCCAAGAATCCGCTCGGAAAGCGACGAGACGACCTCGCCCCCATCCATCACGGCGCGGACCGTCAGGCCACGCTCGGTCTCGCAGTCGTTCTCGACGATGATGCAGTCCTGCGCCACGTCGACCAGTCGCCGGGTCAGGTACCCCGAGTTCGCGGTCTTCAGAGCCGTATCCGCGAGACCCTTACGGGCACCGTGGGTCGACGTGAAGTAATCGAGAACCGACAGGCCTTCCTTGAAGTTCGCGATGATCGGCTGCTCGATGATCTCGCCCGAAGGCTTGGCCATCAGGCCGCGCATGCCGGCCAGCTGCTTCATCTGCGCCGGCGACCCACGCGCACCGGAATGGCTCATCATCCACACCGAGTTGGTCGGCTTGCCGATCACCTGGGTGGAGATCTCCTTCATCATCGCGGCCTGCACTTCGTCCGTGCAGCGCGACCAGGCGTCGACCACCTTGTTGTAGCGCTCGCCCGCCGTGATCAGGCCGTCCTGATACTGCTGCTCGAACTCCTTGATCTCGACCTGCGTGCGCTCGACCAACTCCTTCTTGGCCTCGGGGATGATCATGTCATCCTTGCCGAAGGAGATGCCCGCGCGTGCCGCATGGCGGAAGCCGAGGCCCATCAGGCGGTCGCAGAAAATGACTGCTTCCTTCTGACCGCAATGGCGATAGACCGCGTCGATCACGTCCGAGACGTTCTTCTTCGTGAGCTGCTTGTTCACGAGGCTGAACGGAATCGCCGGATGACGCGGCAGGATCTGCGCGATCAGGGCGCGGCCCGGCGTCGTCAGGAGCATCTGCCGCACAGGCTGGCCGTCTTCGCCTTTCGTCTCCAGACGCAGACGGATCTTGTCGTGCAGCTTCAGCGCGCCCGCCTGTATGGCGAACTCGATCTCGCCAACCGACGAGAAGGCAGGAGGGGCTTCGCGGACGATCTGACCGTCCTTGATCACCGCCTCATCCGGCGTCTCGCGATATTCCGGCACTTCGAGGCTCAGGTAGTAGAGCCCGAGGACGATGTCCTGACTCGGCACGATGATCGGCTTGCCGTTCGCCGGGCTGAGGATGTTGTTGGTCGACATCATCAGCACGCGTGCTTCGAGCTGCGCTTCCAGCGACAGCGGCACGTGGACCGCCATCTGATCGCCGTCGAAGTCGGCATTGAAGGCCGTGCAGACCAGCGGATGCAGCTGGATCGCCTTGCCTTCGATCAGCACCGGCTCGAAAGCCTGAATGCCCAGACGATGCAGCGTCGGCGCGCGGTTGAGCATCACCGGGTGTTCGCGGATCACCTCTTCGAGGATGTCCCAGACCTCCGGACGCTCCTTCTCCACCATCCGCTTCGCGGCCTTGATGGTCGTGGCATGACCGTACTTCTCGAGCTTCGAGTAGATGAACGGCTTGAACAGCTCGAGCGCCATCTTCTTCGGCAGGCCGCACTGGTGCAGCTTCAGCTCGGGGCCGACGACGATGACCGAACGGCCCGAATAGTCGACGCGCTTGCCGAGCAGGTTCTGACGGAAGCGGCCCTGCTTGCCCTTGAGCATGTCGGACAGCGACTTCAGCGGCCGCTTGTTCGCACCCGTGATGGCACGACCGCGACGGCCGTTGTCGAACAGTGCGTCCACGGCCTCCTGCAGCATGCGCTTCTCGTTGCGCACGATGATGTCGGGCGCGCGCAGCTCGATCAGACGCTTCAGACGGTTGTTCCGGTTGATGACGCGACGGTAGAGATCGTTCAGATCAGACGTCGCGAAGCGGCCACCATCCAGCGGCACCAGCGGGCGCAGCTCGGGCGGGATCACCGGGACGAGGTCCAGGATCATCCATTCCGGCTTGGAGCCGGACTCGGCGAACGCCTCGACCAGCTTCAGGCGCTTGACCAGCTTCTTGCGCTTGGCCTCCGACGTTGCGTCCTTGAGCTCCTGGCGCAGCGTAACCTTCTCGGCGTCGCAGTCGATGCGGGTCAGGACCTTCTTGATCGCTTCCGCACCGATGCCGACCTCGATCCCGTCCTCGCCATACTCGTCCATGGCGTCGAGATACTGGTCTTCCGACAGCAGGCTGAACTGCTTGAGCGGGCTCGTGCCCGACTCGAGCACGACATAGCTCTCGAAATACAGGATCTTCTCGAGATCCTTGAGTGTGAGATCGACCATCAGGCCGATACGCGACGGCAGCGACTTCAGGAACCAGATATGCGCGACAGGCGAGGCCAGCTCGATATGGCCCATGCGCTCGCGACGCACCTTGGCCAGCGTCACCTCGACGCCGCACTTCTCGCAGACGATGCCGCGGAACTTCATCCGCTTGTACTTGCCGCACAGGCACTCGTAGTCCTTGATCGGACCGAAGATGCGCGCGCAGAACAGGCCGTCGCGCTCCGGCTTGAACGTCCGGTAGTTGATGGTCTCCGGCTTCTTGATCTCGCCGTAGGACCACGAGCGGATCTGCTCCGACGAGGCGAGCTGGATCTTGATCTGGTCGAAGCTGACCGTCTGACCGGTCTGCCCCAGGATCTTCATGAGTTCGTTCATACGCCGAAACCCCCCTGCACGGCGCGCTCACGCGCCGGCCGCAATCTTTTCAACATGGGCTCCGGGAAAAGCTAACGCCCGAAGCCCACGCAATTCAAACAGGAATGACCGACAGGGCGTCCGTCAGGACGGCTGGCCCTGCTCCAGATCGACGTTCAGACCCAGAGACTTCAGCTCCTTGATCAGCACGTTGAAGCTCTCCGGAATACCCGCCTCGAAGTCGTCGTTCTCGCGAACGATCGCCTCGTAGACCTTGGTACGACCCGACACGTCGTCGGACTTCACGGTCAGCATTTCCTGCAGCGTATAGGCAGCGCCATAAGCCTCGAGCGCCCAGACTTCCATCTCACCGAACCGCTGGCCACCAAACTGCGCCTTGCCGCCCAGCGGCTGCTGGGTCACGAGCGAGTACGGACCGATCGACCGTGCGTGGATCTTGTCGTCTACAAGGTGATGCAGCTTCAGCATGTAGATGTAGCCGACGGTCGTCTTGCGCTCGAACAGTTCGCCCGTACGGCCATCGATCAGCTGGGACTGCCCGGACGTGTCGACGCCAGCCTTGGTCAGCATGTCCTCGATGTCCGGGATCGACGCACCGTCGAACACCGGCGTCGCGATCGGCACGCCCTTGCGCAGGTTGTTGCCGAGCTCGATCAGCTGCTCGTTCGGCAGCGTCGCGATATCCGACTCGTAGACCGCATCGCCATAGACGTCCTTCAGACGATCCAACAGCTCCTGCTTCTTCTCGCCGGTGCGCTGATACTCGTCCACCATGTCACCGATGCCGCGCCCGATATTGGCGCAGGCCCAGCCCAGATGGGTCTCGAGGATCTGACCCACGTTCATGCGCGAAGGCACGCCGAGCGGGTTCAGCACGATATCGACCGACTGGCCGTTCTCGAGGAACGGCATGTCCTCGACCGGCACCACGCGGGAGACGACACCCTTGTTGCCGTGACGTCCGGCCATCTTGTCGCCCGGCTGCAGCTTGCGCTTCACCGCGACGAACACCTTGACCATCTTCATCACGCCCGGCGGCAGCTCGTCGCCACGCTGGAGCTTTTCGACCTTGCTGTCAAAACGCGCCTGGATGCGTCCGACAGCCGCATCGAACTCGCGACGAAGCACGTCGATCTCGGCCATGACCTGATCGGACGACACGACGATGTTGCGCCATGCACCACGCGGATGCTCGGACAGAACTTCAGCCGTGATCTCGGTCCCGGACTTGATTCCCTTGAAGCCCGCGCCGGCCGTCTGGCCGATCAGACGCTCGCGCAGCCGGTTCAGGAAGCTGCGTTCCTGAATGGCACGCTCGTCGTCACGATCCTTCGTCAGACGCTCGATCTCGGCGCGCTCGATCGCCATCGCGCGCTCGTCCTTGTCCACGCCGCGGCGGGAGAAGACGCGCACGTCCACCACCGTGCCGGACGTGCCGGGCGGCAGCTTCAGCGACGTGTCGCGAACGTCCGAAGCCTTCTCGCCGAAGATGGCGCGGAGGAGTTTCTCTTCCGGCGTCATCGGGCTTTCGCCCTTCGGCGTGACCTTGCCGACCAGGATATCGCCCGGATTCACCTCGGCGCCGACATAGGCAATGCCCGCCTCGTCGAGGTTACGCAGGGATTCCTCGCCGACATTCGGGATGTCGCGCGTGATCTCTTCCTGACCGAGCTTGGTGTCACGCGCCATGACCTCGAACTCCTCGATATGGATCGAGGTGAAGACGTCGTCGCGCGCGATCCGCTCGGAAATGAGGATCGAGTCTTCGAAGTTGTAACCGTTCCAGGGCATGAACGCGACGAGCACGTTCCGGCCGAGTGCCAGTTCGCCAAGCTCCGTGCTCGGGCCGTCGGCAATGATGTCACCGGCATGAACGCTGTCACCCACCCGGACCAGCGGACGCTGGTTGATGCAGGTGGACTGGTTCGACCGCATGTACTTGCGCAGACGATAGATATCGACGCCCAGCGTCAGCTCGGCCTCGTCCGTCGCCCGCACGACGATACGCGCGCCGTCGATCTGGTCGACGACACCGTTGCGACGCGCAACGATGGTCGCACCCGAGTCATGAGCGACAGCCGCTTCCATGCCCGTGCCGACCAGCGGCGCATCAGCCTGCACCAGCGGCACGGCCTGACGCTGCATGTTCGAGCCCATCAGTGCGCGGTTCGCGTCATCGTTCTCAAGGAACGGGATGAGCGCTGCCGCCACGGAAACGAGCTGCTTGGGCGACACGTCGCACGCCGTGACCTGATCGGGCGGCACGAGACGGAAGTCACCGGCCCGACGGACCGAGACCAGCTCGTCCGTCAGTTCGCCCGTTTCCTTGTTCTGCGCGGCATCGGCCTGGGCGACGACCAGCTTGTCCTCTTCCATCGCGGAGAGATACTTCCAGCCGTCCTGCAGCACGCCGTCCTGCACCAGGCGATACGGCGTCTCGATGAAGCCGTATTTGTTTACCTTGGCGTAGGTGGACAGCGAGTTGATCAGACCGATGTTCGGCCCTTCCGGCGTCTCGATCGGGCAGATGCGGCCGTAATGCGTCGGGTGGACGTCACGGACTTCGAAGCCTGCACGCTCACGCGTCAGACCGCCCGGACCAAGCGCCGAAAGACGACGCTTGTGCGTTACTTCCGACAGCGGGTTCGTCTGGTCCATGAACTGGCTGAGCTGGGACGATCCGAAGAACTCGCGGACGGCAGCTGCCGCCGGCTTCGCATTGATCAGGTCATGGGGCATGACCGTATCGATGTCGACCGAGCCCATGCGCTCGCGGATCGCGCGCTCCATGCGCAGAAGGCCGACGCGATACTGGTTTTCCATCAGCTCGCCGACCGAACGCACGCGACGATTGCCGAGATTGTCGATGTCGTCGATCTGCCCGCGCCCGTCCTTGAGCTCGCACATGATCTTCACGGTGCGCAGGATGTCTTCCTTGCGCAGGACGCGAAGCGTGTCCGGCGCATCAACCTCGAGACGCATGTTCATCTTGACGCGGCCGACGGCGGACAGATCGTATCGATCACCGTCGAAGAACAGGCCCTGGAACATGGCTTCCGCCGTTTCCGGAGTCGGCGGCTCGCCGGGACGCATGATGCGATAGATGTCGATCAGCGCCTCGTCACGTGACGAGTTCTTGTCGACCGCCAGCGTGTTGCGGATCCACGGGCCGCGCGCGCTGTCGACGGCGAGCGTCGGCAGCTCGGTGATACCGGCCTCTTCCATCGACGCGAGACGCGCTTCGGTCAGTTCCTCGCCAGCCTCGCCGTAGATCTCGCCCGTATGTTCGTTGACGAGGTCATGCGCCAGGAACCGCCCGAGAAGGTCCGCACGACCGACGAGCACGACCTTCGTGTTCTCGGCGATCTTGCGCACCATCCGCGCTGTCAGCTTCGCGTCGGCCTCGGCGACCACTTCGCCCGTGTCGGCATCATAAAGCGGCTCGAGCAGCTTGAGGCCACGGAAGGCGTCGGGCTCGAACGGACGCGCCCAGCCCTTCGGCAGGCGCGAGAACGTGACGGTGCCGTAGAAGTAGGACAGGATTTCGTCCTGATCCATGCCGCGGATGTCGAGCGCGTCGACGTCGCCGCCTTCCGCTTCCTTCGCGGCGCGGGCAGCGATCGAGTGCTCACCTTCCAGCGCATATAGCAGGGTCGTGACCGGCAGCTTCCGCTTGCGATCGATGCGGACGTAGATCAGGTCCTTCGCATCGAACTCGAAGTCGAGCCAGGATCCACGATACGGGATGACGCGGGCCGCAAAGAGATACTTGCCGGACGCGTGCGTCTTGCCCTTGTCGTGATCGAAGAACACGCCCGGGCTGCGATGCATCTGGCTGACAATGACACGCTCGGTGCCATTGATGATGAACGTGCCGTTGTCCGTCATGAGCGGCATGTCGCCCATGTAGACCGGCTGTTCCTTGATATCGCGGATCGAGCGCGAGCCCGTGTCCTCGTCCACGTCCCACACGATCAGGCGCAGGATGACCTTCAGCGGCGCCGCGAAGGTCAGGCCACGCTGGATGCATTCCTCGACGTCATATTTCGGCTCTTCGAGCTCGTAGGACACGAACTCCAGACGACCGCGCCCTGCGAAGTCGTTGATCGGGAATACGGAGCGGAAAACCTCCTGCAGACCCGTCTGCTGCCGGCTGTCCGGCGCTACGTTCATCTGCAGGAACGCCTCGTAGGAGGCGCGCTGCACGTCGATCAGATTGGGCATCGGCGCGACCTCGGGGATACGCCCGAAGCTCTTGCGGATCCGCTTACGCCCGGTGAACGATTTGGTGATCGCGTTCATGTATCCTGCCCCTTCAGTCACCCGCCAGACCTTCGGGTCGTCCGCAACGCCTGAGCGCGCGGGCGACCGGAACGACCGGCCATTCAATTATCCTGCCACGCACCGTCAGGAGCGTGGCCGTCGCCGCAGGCGAGCATGTCTGCCGCCAACGGCAAATCGGGCGGGAACCAGCATGATTCCCGCCCTGACCGTGTTCTACGCCACGTGGACGGCCGGATCGGACGATCCGGCTGACCAGTCGACGAGATTACTTGATCTCGACGCTCGCACCGTTGTCTTCGAGCACCTTCTTGATCTTGGCGGCATCGTCCTTGCTGACACCTTCCTTGACGGTCTTCGGCGCGCCTTCGACCAGATCCTTGGCTTCCTTGAGGCCCAGGCCGGTGATGGTGCGGATTTCCTTGATCACGTTGATCTTCTTGTCGCCCGACTTGGCGAGGATCACGGTGAACTCGGTCTGCTCTTCGGCCGGAGCTGCAGCGGCACCAGCGGCGGGAGCCGCAGCAACGGCTGCCGGAGCAGCAGCGGAGACGCCCCACTTCTCTTCGAGAAGCTTCGAGAGCTCGGCGGCCTCGAGGACGGTAAGAGCGGACAGCTCGTCAACAATCTTGTTCAGATCGGCCATGGTTCGGTTCCTAATGTATACTCAGAGTTCCCGGCGACAATCCCGCACGCATCAAAAATTTCCGCGAGACAAGACGATCACCGGCTGCTGACCCGCCGACAGACCTGCCGGACGGGCGGTTTGGTTCGTGACTTACGCGGCTTCCGCCTCGCCTGCCTTGGCATAGGCGCCGAAAACGCGCGCAAGCTGGGCGGCCGGCGCCTGGGTGAGACCCGCGATACGCGTGGCGGGGGTCGAGATGAGCCCCACCAGCTGCGCACGCAGCACATCCAGCGACGGCAGTTCCGCCAGCGCCCGGATCCCATCCGCATTCAGCGTCTGCGATCCCAGGGCGCCACCGAGCACCACCAGCTTGTCGTTCGTCTTGGCGAATTCGACGATCGTCTTCGCGACTACTACCGGATCTTCCGCCCACGCAAGCGCGGTCGGCCCCTTCAGCAGCGGCGCGATGCCGTCGAACTGGGTCCCATCCAGGGCACGGAGGGCCAGCCGGTTCTTCGCAACCTTGTACGTCGCTCCCGCAGCGCGCACGCGCCGGCGCAGATCCGTCACATCGGCGACCGTGAGACCCTTGTTCTGGGTCACGACCACCATTGACGTGCTGCCGAACACACCCGCGAGGAAGTCGACGAAGGCCCGCTTTTCCGTACGGTCCATATTCCGTCTCCTCTTGAGCCGGAACGCCCCGCATGCGGAACGCGCCGGCCGGATTGCCCTTCAGATCATTCAGCGCAACACGCCAAATGATCCGCTCGCCTGTCCACCTGCAACCGGATTACCGGAACCCGCCCAAGCCGGCTGAACGCCGATCTGAAGAATTCCTTCACCCCGTCTGTCGCGCGCGGACCCTGATGACAGGTCGTCCATTAAGGCCCGGAACCGGGCCACGTGCGGTCTTGGACAGGTTCGGGGCGCACATCGACAGGATCGATGGACACCCCTATGCCGCCGGGCGTGAACCCGGCGTCATCTCATGCGGGCAGCCGGATCGAAACCCGGACCGCCCCGCCGATCAGCCGGCCGCCAGCGTCGTGACGTCGAGGCGCAGACCTGCACCCATCGTCGACGAAAGAGCTGCCTTCTTGAGATAGGTGCCCTTGGCACCCGTCGGGCGCGCCTTCTGCACCGCATCGACCAGCGCGCGGATGTTCTCCGCAAGCTTCTCGGAATCGAAGGAAGCCTTGCCAACGCCGGCATGCACGATACCGGCCTTCTCGGCGCGGTATTCGACCTGACCGGACTTGGCCGCCGTGATGGCGCCCTTGACGTCCATCGTCACCGTGCCGAGACGCGGGTTCGGCATCAGGCCACGCGGGCCGAGGATCTTACCCAGACGACCCACGAGCGCCATCATGTCCGGCGTCGCGATGCAGCGGTCGAATGCGATCTCGCCGGCCTGGACCTTCTCGGCCAGATCTTCGGCACCGACGACTTCCGCACCAGCTTCGCGCGCTTCGTCGGCCTTCGCGCCACGAGCGAACACGCCGACGCGCAGCGTCTTGCCGGTGCCGTTCGGCAGCGACAGCAGACCGCGGACCATCTGGTCGGCATGACGCGGATCGATGCCGAGGTTCAGCGAGAGCTCGATCGTCTCGTCGAACTTGGCGCGCGCATTGGCCTTCACCAGCGCAATCGCCTCGTCGAGCGAATAGGGCTTGTTGCGCTCAACCGCAGCGCGGGCCGCTTCCAGTCGCTTGTTCTTGGCCATCGGTTAGCCCTCCACCACGGTGAGGCCGATCGACTTGGCGGAACCGGCGAGCATGCGCACCGCTCCGTCCAGATCGTTCGCGTTCATGTCCTTGCTCTTCTGCTCGGCGATCTCGCGCAGCTGCGCGATCGTCACCGAACCGACATTCGGGCCCTTGCCGACCGTCTGGCTGCCCTTGCTGATCTTCGCAGCCTTGAGCAGGAAGTAGGTGTTCGGCGGGGTCTTGGTAATGAACGTGAACGTGCGGTCCGCATAGGCCGTGATGACCACCGGGATCGGCATGCCGGGCTCGAGAGCCTGCGTCTTGGCGTTGAACTCCTTGCAGAACTGCATGATGTTCAGGCCGCGCTGGCCGAGGGCCGGACCAACCGGCGGTGACGGATTGGCCTTACCGGCCGGGATCTGCAGCTTGATGTAGCCAACGACTTTTTTGGCCATATCCGGGACTCCCTGAAGTTGGTGTCGCCCGGACCGCGGTGCTTGCGGAGCGGACAGGCCGCCCCTCCCGCGTTCCGATAAACGTGTGGGGAGCGGCCCTCTAGCGCCCGGGGGCGGGCGCTGTCAACCCCTTACGGAGTCGCGGATGCTCCGTCGGGATTCGGGCTGCCGTCCCGGGCCGGCAGAGCCGCCTCCCCCGTCATCATCTGGTCTATGCCACCGCCGACATTGCCCATCGCCTGCGGCATGCCGGTGCCGGACAGGTTGTTGTCCGTCGGGCTGGTGTGGGTATCGATCCCGCCTGCCGGAATCGCATGATGCAGATGATCGTACTGAAGGGCGTGGATCGGATCGATATCCTTGACAGCCGGCAGCTGACTGCGATCCCAGCCGCCGCCCAGCGCACGGATCAGCCTGACCGTCGACTGGAGCTGTCCCGTCTGGGCCTGGACCTCTTCGATGCGGGCCAGCAGCGTGTCCTGCTGCGCGATGAGTGAGTTCAGGTAGTCGCTCAGGCCGCCCGTATAGAGTGCCATCGTCATGTTCTGGGTCCGCAGCGCCGCCTGCACCGCCTGTTCCTGACGAAGCTGCTGGACATGATAGAGCCCGGCCTGGGTCAGGCTGTCTTCGACGTCCTGGAAGGCCTGCAGCACGACGGAGCGGTAATTGTCGGCCGCCTGCCGGTACTGGGACCAGGCGCGCTGCAGGGCCGCACGACGCAGGCCGCCCGTGAACAATGGCTCCATGGCCTGCACGCCATAGCTCCACATGGAGTTGGCAAGATTGGCGAGGTCGAACCCGTTATTCATGAACCCACCCGAGGCACTGAACGTGACATTCGGGTAGAAGGCCGCGCGCGAGACGCCGATCGCGCGGGACGCGGCGGCCATCTGGCGCTCGGCCTGGGCCACGTCGGGCCGACGTTCGAGAAGCTGCGACGGCAGTCCTGAATCGACGTGCACATCGCCCATGACGATGGCATGCGCGTTGGTCGGCTGAATGTGGAACGCGGCAGGCACCGTATTCTCGAGCACCGCGATCTGATGTTCGAGAACCTGGCGGGCAGCGACCGTGAAGCTGAGGGTCGCCATTGTCGAATACAGCTGGTTCTGGGCGCGCGACACGTCCAGACCGGCTGCGATGGCGCCGGCCTGACGCATCTGGGTGATCTGCACCGCGGTGCGATAATAGTTGATCGAGTCCTTGTACACCGCGATCTGAGCGTCCAGCCCGCGCAGGCCGATATAATCGGACGCGAGTTCCGCCTCGAGCGTCAGACGGACCAGCGCGTACTGGGCTGCATTCGCCTGAGCCAGATTCTTCTGCAGATGGGCAGTATTACGGATCCGGTCCCAGAAATCCGGCTCCCAGGTTGCGGCGCCACTGTAGAATTCGCTGGATTCATAGATCGGCGCATTGCTGGGAACGGCGCGCCAGAGCCTGGTTTCCGACGATCTGTTCTTCGTGCCGCCAGCGCTTCCCGTCACCTGGGGATAAAGCTGCGCCTCGGATTCACGGGCGATGTCGCGTTCCTGAGTAAACGCCTCGGCCTGCGCCTGCAGGTCGGGGTTCACCTGCAGCATGTGCGTTTCGAGCGTGTTCAGTTCGGGATCGTTGAACATCGTCCACCAATTCCCGCGCACCGCCCCGTCGGCCGGTTTGGCATCGGTCATCACGCCATGGCCGGCCCAGCCATTGGGATAGATGTAGTTCGGCGGATGATAGTCGGGCGCCAGGTCGCACGCATTCAGAACGCTGAGCGACAGACCACCCACGAGGAGTGCCCGCAGGGCGCCCCCCTTGCGGAACCGGCGCGTGCCGGCCCCGCCCTGGTCATGGCAGGTCATTGATTCACCTTGTGCCCGGGAATGGTGTTGTTGCCTTCGGGCATCGCCCGGGTGTCATCGTTCGGGTCATGCTTCTCGTCGGACGTGTCCTGCGGCGCCGGCTGCGTGTTGTAGCCATTCGTCGGCTCGACGACCTTGACCTGCTGCCCTTCGAGGATGTCCGCCGTCGGCGTCATGATCACGTTGTCGGTCGTCTTGAGCGAACCCATGACCTGGAACGTGGTGCCGAAGTTGATGCCAACCGTGATGTGCACAAGATGGACGTGTCCGTTGACGACTTCCGCGACCTGCGTGCCTTCGGCGCGGAAGATGAGCGCTGAAACCGGCAGGATCAAGACAGACGGATCACCCGGTGCCTCGAAATGCGCCGTGGCGTATGAGTCAGGCCAGAGCAGTCCGTCGTCGTTCGGCAGCGTCAGCTCCGTCGTCACCGTGCGGGTGTCGGCATTGAAGGCCCGTGCGGTCGCCAGGAACGATGCCTTGAACTTGCGGCCCGGATACTGTGGCAGGGAGAGGTCGGCACTGACCTTCGGCGAGATCACCGCGGCGAAATCCTGCGGCACGGAGACGAACACGCGCATGCGGTGCACGTCGGCCACCGAGAACAGCTCGGCTGCCCGTCCGTTCGAGTTCAGGTTGCCGCCGCCGGGATTGACGTAGTCGCCCACATTGACCAGGCGGGACGTCACGATCCCGTCGAAGGGCGCTACAATCCGCTTGAAGTTCTCGAGCGCCTCGTAGCGGTCGACTTCATGCTGGGCCGCCTCGACCTGGGCCTTCTCGGCCGCCGCGTTGGCTGCCTGCACGTCCACTTCCTGACGCGAGACGGCCTGGGTGCCGCGCAGCGCTGCCCAGCGATCGGCCGTCAGCACGGCGAGGTGATAACGCGCGAGCTGGACGTTCAGCGCGGCCTTCGCCGCCGCATACTGGGCATCCAGGCTCGGCGTATTGATCTCCGCCAGAACGTCGCCCTGCTTCACGCGTGCGCCGAAGTCCTTGTACCACATCTTCACGTAGCCGGAGACCTGCGCATAGATCGGCGCCTGGTACCATGCGGCCAGGTTCGCCGGCAGGTCGAGCGTCCGGGTGGCCGGTCCGGCCTTCGGATGCACCAGCGTCACGCGCGGCAGGGCCGCTTCATGCGTTTCCTGCGCCAGCGCGCGGGTATGGGCCGCACGGCCCAGAATGCCCCAGGCCGCAAGAAAGATCGCAAGTCCGACCATGACCAGCAGCACGAGGCGGCTACGCCCGCGGCCGCGCGGATGGGTGCCCTGAGGGCCGCTCCCCTGCGCCATGTGACCGTTTCCGCCGTGCGACATAGGCTCGCCCCGGCTGTCGTGACCGCTCATGCGTGGTCTCCCTGTATACCTTGTTCTGGGGCGCCGTCGTGCGGCTTCCTGTAATGCATCAATGCGAACACGCAGGGCACGAACAGCAAGGTCGCGACCGTCGCCACCAGCAGGCCGCCGATGACCGCCTTGCCGAGCGGTGCGTTGTCCGAGTTGCTGATCGACATCGGGATCATCCCGATGATCATCGCAAGCGCGGTCATCAGGACCGGGCGGATACGCTCGTACCCGCTCTCGATCGCGGCCTTGATGACGTCGCCATGGTGATCCAGCCGCTCGCGTGCGAAGGCCACGACCAGGATCGCGTTGGCGGTCGCCGTTCCCATGCACATGATGGCGCCTGTCAGAGCCGGCACCGACAGCGCGGTGTGGGTCAGGAACAGGCTCCACGAAATGCCGCCGAGCGCGCCCGGCAGGGCCATGATGATCACGAACGGATCCAGCCACGACTGAAAGTTCACGACGATGATGAGGTAAACGAGCGTGATCGACATCGCGAGGCCGACGATCAGCTGGAAGTAGGCGTCATTCATCGTCGTCGCCTGGCCGCGCAGGATCATCGTCGATCCATGCGGCAGGCCCGGACGCATCTCGTCGACGATCTTCTGGACGGCGCGCGAGACCGTGCCGAGGTCCATGCCTTCGTTGGCGGCATACACGTCGAAGACCGGCATGATGTTGTAATGCGCGACCTCGCCCGGCGTGCCCGTGGGTTCGAACGCGGCGAGACCGCCCAGCAGCTGCGGATTCTGGCCCGTCGGGTTGTTGTCGCCCTTGTCGACCGGAACGATCTCGAGGTCGTTCATGGTCTGAAGGAAATTGGCCGGCGTCTGGACGTCGATCAGCTGCGAGGTGCCGGCCGCGTTCAGATAGTAGGTCTGACCGACCTGCGCCGATCCCGACAGCGTGACGAGCGCGTTCTGCGCGACGTTCTGTTCCGTAATACCGGTGCCAAGCGCGAAAGTACGCCGGTTGTTCACCAGGATCGTCGGCTGCGACATCGGCTCTTCGATACTGACGTCGGTAACGCCGGTCGTCTCACGCAGGCGCTGGGCCAGACGCGTCGCGAAAGCATAGTTGCCGCTCAGGTTGCGCCCGACGATCTGGACGTCCAGCGGCGACGGCAGGCCGAAGTTCAGGATCTTCGCGGTCAGGTCCGCGGGCTGGAACGTGAAGATGGTGCCGGGGAACGCATCGATCAGACCGCGACGCACCTCCTGGCGATATTCCGCCGTGGGGCTCGCGTCATCCTTGAGCGAGATCGTGACGTCGCAATCCTGACTGCCGGTGGTCGGCGTCGGGATATAGGCCTGGTTCAGCTGGCTGAACGGCAGGCCGCAGTTGTTGACGATCTGCTCGACCTTGCCCGGGAGGATCTGCTCGAT
Organism: Tanticharoenia sakaeratensis NBRC 103193; assembly: GCF_000963885.1. GTDB lineage: Bacteria > Pseudomonadota > Alphaproteobacteria > Acetobacterales > Acetobacteraceae > Tanticharoenia > Tanticharoenia sakaeratensis. The sequence goes on along the minus strand of NZ_BALE01000010.1, from coordinate 157,107 downwards.
CTTCGCATCCACGAGCCCGGCGATCTTGCCGGCTTCCTCGATACGGGTGCCCGGAGGTGCACGCATGTGCATCTGCAGCGTGCCGGAGCGAATTTCGGGGAAGAAGTCCTCGCCCACGAAGAACAGCAGCCCCAGCGAACAGACGGCGGCGAGCAGGAACAGCATGACGAAGCGCCCGCGGATCGCGATCAGGCCGATGAGCACCTCCTGATAGCGCTCGCGGAATACCGTGAAGCGACGCTCGAAACCGCGCTGGAACCGGCCGAAGAAACCCGGCTTGCGGTTGTGGCGCTCGGGATCGCGATGGGCTGCGACCTGCGCCGCGAGCATCCAGTTGGCCATGGTCGGCACCAGTGTGCGCGACAGGATGAAGGACGCGATCATCGCGAAGATGATGGCTTCGGCCATCGGCATGAACAGCCAGCCGGAAATACCCGTCAGTTCGAACAGCGGCAGCCACACGATGCAGATGCAGGTCGTGGACACGAAGGTCGGGATGACGATCTGGTTGGCGGCGTCGATGATCGCCGTCTCGAGATCCTTGTCCATCTCCAGATGGGCATCGATGTTCTCGATCATGACGGTCGCGTCGTCGACGAGAATACCGACGGCCAGCGCGAGGCCGCCGAGCGTCATGACGTTGATCGACTGTCCCGCAATTCCGAGGCCGATCACCGAGCAGAGGATGGCGAGCGGGATCGAGGTTGCGACGATGATCGTCGAACGCCACGAACCGAGGAACAGGAGGACCACGAGGCTGGTCAGGATGGCCGCCGTGACCATTTCCTGAACGACGTCCTCGACCGAGTCGATCACGAAGCCCGACGCGTCGGTCAGCACTTTCATCGTGGTGCCGGCAGGCAGTGTCGCCTCGACCTGCGGCAGCAGCTTCTTGACGCCGGAGACGACGTCCAGCGTGGACGCATCACCGCTTTTCAGAATGACGATCAGGACGGCCTGATGACCGCGCACCAGCACGGCGTTCATCTGCGGCGGCCCGCCCGGATGTACCCAGGCGACGTCACGCAGATAGATCACCGAGTTGCCGACCTGCTTGACCGGCATTTTGTTGAAGACGGACAGATCGATCGGCGCGGAGTTGGTGCGCACCATCCAGTCGTAAGGACCGATCTTCTGGTCACCGGCCGGCAGCACGATGTTCTGGCGGTTCAGGGCGCTTGCGACGTCGACCGGCGAGAGCTTGTGCGCGAGCAGCTTGATCGGGTCGATATCGACCATGATGTCCGGTGCGAGACCGCCGTATGGGTTCGGAATGGCCGCACCTGCGACCGAGACCAGCTCCGGCCGGATCAGGTTCGACGCCATGTTGTAGATGTCGGACCCGCTCATGCTCGGATTGTCGACCTGAAGGGTCAGGACCGGAACCGAGGAGGCATCGAGCGTCAGGATCAGCGGCGGCGTGGCACCGGTCGGCATCTGCTTGATGACGGTCTGGGAGACCGAAGTGATCTGCGTCTGCGCGACCGCCGTGTTGGTGCCGGGCTGGAAGAAGATCTTGACGATGCCGCGGCCATAATACGAGCCGCTCTCGATGTGCTCGATGTTGCTGACCGTCGCGGTCAGCGAGCGCTCGTAATAGTAGACCATGCGGCCCGACATGTCGTCGGGCATCAGGCCGGTATAGGACCAGACGGCAGCGACGACGGGGATCCGGATATTCGGAAAGACGTCGGTCGGGGTCGTGATGATGCCCCTGATTCCGAAGATCAGGATGACGATGGCAAGAACGACGAACGTGTAGGGCCGCTTGAGCGCGGTAACGACAACCTGGTTCATGAGCGGGCGCGTGTCCTGCCCGTGTGGCGGCCGCAAACCGGCACGGCGGCTGCGCGGTCGTGGCGTATGGCCTCAAACGTCATCAAGGAAAGCCCCCTTTTCGTTACGTGCAGCCATACCGCTCAGCGGGGCCACGACAACGAAATTTAGATTTAAGGTCAGGAGGCGACCGGCGTTCGGGTCGTCGGGAGGCTCGGATTTTCGGGCCGGATTTCGCCCGACGACTGTAAATTGCCCACTGCGGGGAATGCAATCTCGAACACTGTTCCCGGGTTCTCGGTGCGGCCGCTCTGGGCGTCGATCGCAAGCCGCGCGTCATGCAGGCGCAGGATCGCCGAAACGAGGCTTAACCCCAGTCCGCTGCCGGGAACGTGCCTGCTCTTGTCGGAACGATAGAAGCGTCCCAGCACGGCGCCTCGCTCGCCTTCGGCAATCCCGATCCCCGTATCGAAGACGCGCAACAGGACCCGGTCGCTGCGACGCTCGGCCGCAATTCCGACGGTTCCCCCGGCTGGCGTGAACTTGATTGCGTTGTCGATCAGGTTGGCCAGCACTTCGATCAACAAATCGCGATCGCCATAGACGACCAGCCTGTCGGCTGAACCGAGCGACGCTCCATTGACCTGATCCAGCAGGACCAGCCCCTCAGTCTCGGCGATCGGATCATAAAGATCGACGATATCGGCCACCAGATCAGGGAGGGAAACGGGGCCGAAGCCGGCCCGGCGCCTCCCGTTCTCGATTTCACCGATCCGCAGGAGGGCTGTGATGATGGAGAAGCACTGATCGAGATCGCTCTGGGCCTGCGCCAGCGCCTGCCCGAGCGTCACGCTGTCGGCCGGTCGGGCGAGCGCACGTTCCATCCGGGCACGCGCGCGCGTCAGCGGCGTGCGCAGATCGTGCGCGATGTCGTTGCCGACGTCCCTGATCTCGTCAAGCAGGTGTTCGAGTCGATCGAGCATCCGGTTGACCGAGCCCGCGAGGCGCTCCAGTTCGTCGCGCCCTCGCCCGGCGGGCAGACGCTCGTGCAGGTCCCCGCCCATGATGCGCTCGATCGCCTCATGCATCTCGCCGACCCGGGAGAGGGCGCGATGGCTCAGGATGATGCCGGTCATCAGCGAGAAGGCGACGATCGGGACGACCGAGATCCAGACGGCACGGCGCGTCATGTAGCGCAGTTCGTCCAGCATGTGCAGCGAGCGCGCGAGCACGAGAATCCGGTCGCCCGGCGCACGGACCGCCAGAAACCGCATGTCGTAGGGGTCGTCATCCGGCGGATGGACGGTGAGCTGATGCACTTCGCCGTCGATCACCAGCCCTTCGGGCCAGGTCCTGAGGTCACCGGCTATATAATGAAAGCCGGAGTCGAAGACGGCAGCTCCGTTGATGACGACGCGCAGATTGCCCGCCGTGCGTTCGTTGACCGCATTCAGAAGGCGCGCGGGCGGATCGCGCAGCAGGATCCCCGCCTCGCGCTGAAGCAGGTCGTTGGAGCGTCGCTCCTCGAAATGCGTCATCTGGACGTAGACGAGGCCGAACTGCAGCACCATCGCGCCGACCATGGCGCCCACGACCGCCAGCGTCAGCCGGAAGGTCGCGGTACGAAAAAGATCAGTCCGCCACACGCAACATGAACCCCGCGCCGCGAATGCTCTGGATCAGCGGGGTTTCGCCCGGCCCGTCGATCTTGCGGCGGAGCTTGCCGATGTGCACGTCCACCAGGTTGGTCTGCGGAATGAACCGGTAGTTCCAGACGTCTTCCAGCAGCATCGTGCGCGTCAGCACGCGATTGGGCCTGCGCATCAGGTATTCCAGAAGCCGGAATTCGCGCGGCAACAGGTCGATGTCGCGACCGTCCCGGCGGACGCTGCGCTCGATCAGGTCCATCTCGATCGGCCCGACGCGCAGCATCGTGGCGCGCGTATCGTTCGGTCGCCGCATCAGCGCCTCGAGACGCGCGGCCAGCTCCTCCATCGCGAAGGGCTTGGTGAGATAATCGTCGCCACCGGCCTTCAGGCCGCTCACGCGATCGTCCACTGCGGACAGCGCCGACAGGACGAGGACGGGCGTGTAAATGTTCTGGGCGCGAAGGGTCTCGATGATGCTGAGACCGTCCAGTTCCGGCAGCATGCGGTCGACAATCATCAGATCGTACTGGCTCGCGCGCGCGGCGGCGAGACCGGCCGGTCCCGTATGTTCAAGGTGGACGGAAAAGCCCCGCGCGGTCAGCTCCTCGCCGACTTCGCCTGCAAAGCGTTCATCATCCTCGACAAACAGGACGCTAGGCATGGCGTCCGGCGCGCCGTCCGTCGCCTCGTTGAGGGGTGTGTCGTCCATGTCGCCATGAATGGCCGAGGCGCTTCAACGCGCCCATTAAATTCGGCTTCAAACGAAGGCCATCCGGGCGCCGCAGCATCACGATGTGCTGCCCGGCGCATCGAATGCGCCGTCCGGCTCTGCCTCGCCCTGATCGTCGGGATCGAGCGCACGCAGGCGTCTGCCCAGCACGCGTGTGCGCCGCCGGGCCTCGTCGATCGTGCCGGACAGGGTGCCTGTCTGCCGCGCCAGCTTGTCCAGAACCCCGTCCATCCGCAGCATTTCCTGTCGCGTCAGACCCAGCAGACGCGCAATCGCATCCGTCCGGTCTTCCAGCGCCAATGTAACATAACCCAGGTGAACCGTGCGCAGGAGAGCCGGGATGAGAGACGGTCCCATCACGATCACGCGCTGCAGGCGCCCGATCTCGTCGATCAGGCCGGGGGCACGCGCGATTTCCGCGTAAAGGCCATCGGTCGGCAGATAAAGCACCGCGAACTCGACGGTTACGGGCGGGCGGATGTATTTCTCGGCGATCTTGCGTGCTTCCAGCCGGACCTGGCCTTCCAGCAGGCGCCGGTTGGTTCGCTCACCGTCCGCATCGCCGCGTTCGGCGGCATCCAGAAGACGCTCGTAGGCTTCGGTCGGAAATTTCGAATCGATGGCAAGACGCGGCTTCAGCCCGCCGCGCATCGGCATGACGACCGCGAACTCCACGACCTCGCCGCCATCGCCCACCCGGAAATTACTGTCATAGGCGCCTTCGGGCAGCACATCGTCCAGCAGGGCGCGGAGCTGGGCCTCCCCCCACCCGCCTCGCGCCTTGACGTTACTGAACAGGCGCTTGAGGTCGCCGATCTGCGCCGTCACCGCCGTGACTTCGCCGAGCGCCTTCTGCATGGCAGAGAACTGCTCCAGCACACGCTGGAACGACGTCTGCATCTGTTTCTCGACCGCGCTGTGAAGCTGTTCCTGCACCGCCTCACGGATCAGGGCGAGCTGGCGGCCGTTCTCCTGCGCCATCTCGCGCAGGGCGTTGGCCTGTCCCACCCGCGCCTCGGCCTGATCGACGGTCTGGCGATGGGTCTGCGCCGCAAGACGGTCGAGCACATCGATCTGCCCGCGCTCGACATGCTCGTGCAGCGCGCGTGTCTGTTCCGCATTCTGGGCATGCAGGCGCTGTATTTCGCCCGCCCGCGCATAGGCGTCCCGTTCAAGCGTCTGGCTCAAGGCCGCAAGCTTCTGCGCGCCGCCGCGATCACCGCCGCGCAGCCAGGCCAGAATGGCCGCGATGACGGCGAAGCCGGTGATCAGCCAGGGAATAAGAGAATCAGGCATCATGAGCGAGATGATAGAACAAAAGCGGTCCGGGCGCGCCCGCTCGCCGCACCCGGAATCAGGCCGCTATGGCAGATGAACGTTCCCGTAGGATGCGGCACCAAGCCCCGGGCAGCTGCAGGACGCGCCCAGCGGAACCTTGTAGGGCATCTTGCAGGTGTAGATTCCGGCCTTGCAGGTATAGCCCAGGCCGGTCACCGGCGTGCCGGGCGGAACCGGCCCCGGGGCCGCCGTGCCGACACAGCCTGCAAGGGCCAGCATGGATGCGACAGTCGCAACCGCGCGCGCTGCGCGGCCCGTCGTGCGAACACGCGAACTGTCGAGAAATAACGGCATGGAAGGCGCTCCTGATCATTCGGTCTTGAAACGGCAGAACGGACCGCGGTCACGGCGGTTCCGCCGCCGCAGCTGACCAGCACTCGCCCGCGAAAAAGGCAGGACAATGGCGGGAACGTTTCGGTCGTGCGGCGGCCCGGATGTTGCGCCTGCAGCCCGCGCGCCTATCGGCTGACGCGCATACCGTAATGTCAGGCGGCAACAAGCCCGCGTCGCGATGCCACAACGAACTCGATCAATTCGTGTCCCGCGGCACAATGCGCCCGATCGGCTTCGGCCCGCGCGGCTTCGATCCGGGCTGCGCGATCGAGACCCGATTTGAACAGGGCGCGGAACACGCGCCGCAGTGCCAGGACATCGGCTTCGACGAAGCCGGCGCGGCGCAGGCCGACATCGTTCAGCGCGACCAGACGCGCGCGATCCCCCTGCACGAGACAGAACGGCGGCACGTCCTGCGCTACCATGGCGCCACCTGCAATGAAGGCGTGACGCCCGATCCGTGCGTGCTGATGCACGGCGCACAGGCCGCTGAGGATGGCGTAATCGCCGATCTCGATATGGCCGGCGAGTGTGGCACCGTTCACCAGATGGACGTGATTGCCGAGCCTGCAGTCATGCGCGACGTGGCTCGACACCATCAGCAGATTGTCGTCGCCGATGACCGTTTCGCCGCCGCCCTGGATGGTGCCCGGATGAATGGTGGCGTTTTCGCGGATGATGTTGCGGTGGCCGATGACCAGTCTTGTTCGCTCGCCATGCCATTTCAGATCCTGCGGCGCAGCACCGACGGATGCGAACTGGAAGATCTGGTTGCCATCCCCGATCTCGGTCACGCCATCGATCACGACATGCGGGCCGATCCGATTGCCCGCGCCAATGCGCACGTCGGGGCCTATGACGCTGTAAGGGCCGATCGATGTCCCCTCCCCGATCCACGCGCCCTCGGCAATGACGGCCGTCGGATGAATGTCGGTAGTGGGATGAATCGAAAGAATGGCGGTCAAGCAGGCCTCATACGGTGAAAATGAAGGACACCGGTGCGTGTCTCCACTCACCGCATGGGCGCGGATTTAAGGCAAGTCAGGAACTGTTTCCCGCTGTTGCAGTGCGCGCGGGATCAGCCTGCGCGTTCGCCCAGAACGTGCGGGATCAGCGCCTGGCAGAATGCCGGGAGATCGTGCGGATTGCGCGACGTGAGCAGTGTTCCGTGCTGGACCGCTTCCTGATCGACCCAGGTGGCACCCGCGTTTTCAAGGTCCACCCGCAGCGAGGGCCATGACGTCATCGTATGTCCCGAGACACCGCCGGCATTGATGAGCGTCCAGGCGCCATGACAGATGGCGGCAATCGGCTTGCGCTCGCTGACGAAGCCCTTCACGAACTCAACGACATCGTCGTCCATCCGCAGCTTGTCCGGATTGGTTGTCCCGCCCGGCAGCACCAGTGCCGCGAACCCGTTCGATCGCAGGTCTCGCGCTCGTGCGCCGACCTCGAGCCTGGATGCCGGCTTGACGTCCGCATTCATGGCCTGGATCTGGCCGGACTCGATCGATACCAGTGTCACCTGTGCGCCCGCGGCGTGCAGCGCCTTGACCGGTTCGTTGTATTCGATCTCCTCGACGCCGTCCGTTGCCAGAACCGCGACCTTCTTCCCGTCGAGCTTGCCCATGACCGTTCTCCATCGAATGTCAGTTCCGATGGAAAGTGCAACGCATACGTCCCGGTCGGTTTCCTAGGCTGCCATCCCGGCCGCGTGACCGCTGGCCCACGCCCACTGGAAATTGTAGCCGCCGAGCCAGCCGGTAACGTCCACGGCCTCGCCTACACAGAACAGGCCGGGGACGTTGCGCGCCTCCAGCGTCTTCTGGTCGAGATCGCGCGTATCTATCCCGCCGCGCATCACCTCGGCCTTGGCATAGCCCTCCGTCCCGCCGGGTCGATAGACGAAGGCGGACAGCCGCTGGGCGATCACGCGCAGGACGCGGTCGGGTAGATTGCCCGCAGTCACGTCCGGCAAGGCCAGTTCCCCCGCGAGCTTCGCAGCCAGACGCGCAGGAACCAGACCGTGCAGAACAGAGGCGGCCTGCGCGCGGGGGCGCGCCGATCGTGCCTCCCGCAGGGCTGCAAACGCGTCGCGTCCGGGCAGGAGGTCCAGCATGATGTCATCCTGACGCCAGTAGGACGAGATCTGCAGGATCGCCGGACCGGACAGTCCCCGATGTGTGAAGACGAGCCCATCCGCGAACCCGATCTTGCCGATGCTGGCGCGCGCCGACAGCGATACGCCCGCAAGGGACGCATCCGCATTCGCATCCGTCAGCGGGACGAGGGCCGGCGCGGTTTCCACGATCCCAAGGCCGAACTGCCGCGCGGTGCGCAGCGCGAAATCGGTCGCCCCGAGCTTGGGGATGGCAAGGCCACCGGTCGCAAGCACGACCGATGCGCATGCCATTGCGCCGCGATCGGTCACGACGCGAAAGCGCGTACCTCGTCCGTGCTCCACCGTCACGACCGAGACCGATACCGGCCAGTGGCAGGCAACGCCTGCGGCATCGCACTCTGCCTGCAACATCGCGACGATGTCGCGCGCCGAGTTATCGCAGAACAGTTGTCCCGGCGTCTTTTCATGCCAGGCGATGCGGTGGCGTTCGACCAGGGCAAGGAAATCGCGCGGCGTGTAGCCGGCGAGCGCCGAGCGGGCGAAATGCCTGTTTTCGGACAGGAACCGCTCGGCACTGGCGTCGAGATGCGTGAAATTGCACCGCCCGCCGCCGGAAATCAGGATCTTGCGTCCCGGCTCGGGCGCATGATCCAGAAGGACGGTCGCGCGCCCGCGCTGCCCTGCACGGGCTGCCGCCATCATACCGGCAGCACCTGCGCCGATCACGACCACATCGCAGCGATCGGGCATCATGTCACCCCTGTCTGAAGCGGGCGTTTTCAGAAGTCGAGATCGGCGTAATGATCGGGCGGCGTGAAGCCGCTGATCCGGTCGTTCAGGACGGCACGAAAACACGGCCGCGACTTCACCCGCGCATACCAGTCCTTCACCGCCGGCGCCTTCGACCAGTCGATGTCGCCGATGAAGTCGAGACAGGACAGATGGGCGGCGGCGGCAAAATCGGCGAGCGAGAGCATGTTGCCGGCAAGCCATGTGCGGTGCTCGGCAAGCCATCCGATGTAGTCAAGATGAAAGCGGATGTTCGCATATCCTGCCCGCAGCGCGCCGCCGTCGGGATTGCCGCGGCCGGACAGTCGCTTGTCCACTTTCTCGCCCAGCAGGTTGCGCGAGACTTCCTGCGTGAACTTGCCTTCGAACCAGGCCATGAGCCGGCGCACTTCCACGCGTTCGGCCAGCGTCCGGCCGAGCAGCGGCGTGTCGGGATAGGCATCCTCGAGATATTCGCAGATGACACCGGCGCCGGGGATCAGCAGGCCGTTTTCCTCGACCAGGAGCGGCACTTCGCCGGCCGGATTCAGCGCGAGGAACTCCTCGCGGCGTTCCCAGACGCGTTCGGTCAGCGGTTCATAAGGCAGGCGTTTCTCGCCCAGGGCCAGGCGGACCTGGCGGCATTGCGGCGACAGCGGCAGGTGATGGAGGATCCTCATGCGCGCAATCTATCATCGCTCATCCGCGCAACAAGGCCCCAGGATCGAGGCTCCGCGCGTGCTGCTCGACAGTCCAAATCGCACCCTGTAGGTAACGAACACAGTCCTTATTGTTCCCGGAAAGTCCGAGCCGCCTTGTCCAACGCGCCCCCATCGAACGCATCCACGCCGCATGCGTCGCCGTCGAACGCGCCCTCGCCGGACGGGCCCGAGGCTCCCGCGCAGCCGCCTTCGACACACGAGACGCCGGCTGCGGACGTGCCGCCCGCCCCCGTGCGGATCCGCGCACGCGGCCGCTCGTTCCTGGCCCTCGTGCTGTCGCCGGAACGTCCTCTGACTGCCTGGCTCGCGGGTCTCGACGCCCAGATCGCACGCTCGGCCGCATTCCTTGCGGGCAAGCCGATCATTCTCGATCTGAGCCTGCTCGATCCCGACGACGAAGGGCTTGCCGAGCTCCTGCCGGCGCTTGTCGCACGCGACATCCGCGTAATCGGGATCGAGGGCTGCACGCGCGAATGGACCCAGCTTGCGGACTGGGACTGGCCGGATGCGCTGGGCGGCGGCCGGGCATCGGGCGCCATCGACATTCCGGAGACGGACGTGCCGGATGCCGCGATCGCGGACGTGCCTGCGGCCACGGCACCTGCACATCCGGTTCCGCTCGTGGTCGAACAGCCGGTGCGCTCGGGCCAGAGCATCGTTCATCTGGAAGGCGACGTGATCGTGATCGGCAGCGTCTCCTCAGGCGCCGAGATCGTCTCCTCGGGCTCGATCCATGTACACGGCAGCCTGCGCGGGCGGGCGATCGCAGGCTTCGGCGGCCATCCGGAATCCCGCATTTTCGCCCGCGACATGCGCACCGAACTGCTGGCGATCGACGGCTATTACATGACCGCCGAGGACATCGGGGACGAAGTTCTGGGACACCCGGCACAGGCGCTTCTCGAAGGCGAAAACCTGATCGTGCGGAAACTGCCTTAAAAAGAATACTTTGACGCAACCATTTCACGATTGCGAAGTCCGCCGAACGATCCTTAAAGTCTCTCCATCTTCCCGCGACGAGTCGCGCGGGCGTGGACGCAGGTTTTTTTTGGAGCGCAGATGGCGAAGGTTCTGGTTGTAACTTCGGGTAAGGGCGGTGTGGGCAAGACCACGTCGACTGCTGCCCTCGGCGCTGCCCTTGCCCAGAGCGGCCAGAACGTGGTGGTCGTCGATTTCGACGTAGGCCTGCGCAATCTCGATCTCGTCATGGGGGCCGAGCGCCGCGTGGTGTTCGACCTGATCAACGTCGTTCAGGGCGATGCGAAGCTCGCTCAGGCGCTGATCCGCGACAAGCGCTGCGAGACGCTGTCGATCCTCCCCGCCTCGCAGACACGCGACAAGGATGCGCTGACCGCCGACGGCGTGGCGCGCGTGATGGACGAGCTGCGCGAGAAATTCGACTGGGTGGTCTGCGACAGCCCGGCCGGCATCGAGCGCGGCGCGCAACTTGCGATGTATCACGCCGACCAGGCCGTGGTGGTCACCAATCCCGAAGTCAGCTCCGTGCGGGACAGCGACCGCATCATCGGCCTGCTCGACAGCACGACCGAGCGCGCCAAACGCGGCGAGAAGATGGAGAAGCACCTCCTTCTCACGCGCTACGATCCGGCCCGTGCGGCCCGTGGCGAGATGCTGCGGACCGAGGACGTGCTGGAAATCCTGTCGATTCCGTTGCTCGGCATCATTCCCGAGAGCGAGGACGTGCTGCGCGCGTCCAACATCGGTTCGCCGGTCACGCTCGCGCACCCGGACAGCGCACCCGCACGCGCCTATTTCGAGGCGGCACGCCGGCTCGAGGGCGAGAAGATCGATGTGAGCGTGCCGGTCGAGAAGCGCGGCCTCTTCGACTGGCTGTTCAAGAAGAGGGTCGCATGAGCTTTCTCACCAATCTCTTTGCCAAGCGCAATTCCGGCGCGGTCGCACGCGACCGGCTGCAGATCCTGCTGGCGCATGAGCGTCACGGCGATACCGGAGATTCGGAACTGATCGCCAAGCTGCACCGCGAGATTCTCGAGGTCATCGCGCGCCACGTCTCCGTGGATCAGGACAAGGTGCAGATCAAGGTCGACCGGTCAACCGGATGTTCGCTCCTTGAAATCGACGTCGAGGTCCCGCAGCTTCAGGCCCCGGCGCGTCAGAGCGCCTGACCTGACAGAGAACACGGAGAGCGGACGATGAGCGGATTTCTGGGCGGCCTGATGAACAAGGCGATGGGTGCGCTGGGCAACCAGGCCGGCGAGCAGGTCGGCGGTTCGCTCGGCAACATGCTGCAGGGCGAAGGCCTCCAGATGCTCATCAATCAGGCCCGCAGCAGCGGGCTCGAGGACAAGGTGCGCTCCTGGATCGGCAATGGCGAAAACCTGCCGATTTCCGTGGATGAAATCCGTTCCCTGCTCAGCGACCAGCAGGTCCAGCAGATCGTCTCGAAAACCGGTCTCCCGGCTGCCGTCATCATGCCGGCGCTGGCCGAACTTCTTCCGGCCGCCGTTGACCACGCAACGCCCGAAGGAACAGCCACCGGCCAGACCGGCGCACCAACCCAGGTCTGAACGGAATTTCGCGGACCTGACGTGTGGCGGCAGTGTGACCCTGCCGCCACACCATGCAGTCCACGATGACGATCGACGGCTTTCCTGCCATTGCAATGTTATAACGTAGCAAATATCGTCCCGCCACTTGCTTCGTTTTCGCATCGGTCAGGACTGTCATGCTCTATCGTCTCTTCTCGCGTCCCTCGCGGTTCACAGCGACATTGTTGCTCTGCGGGACCACGAGTGCGGCTTATGCGCAGACCGCGTCGTTCGGCGTTTCCACACCGGCCGAACAGGAAGCCCGCACGAAGCTGCACAGGATCGCAACCGATCAGGCCAACGTCACGGCTATCCGGACGGCAGGCACTCCCAGCGCAACGAAGGGCGGTCAGACTGCAGCCCAGCCGGAACAGGTCGTCGTCACGGCGCATCTCGATGCGGAACGGGTAGGCCTGCAGCCCAATACCGGCGCCACCGTCTTTTCGTTTTCCCGTCAGGGCATCGATACCGTGCCGCAGGGCGACAACGCCCCGCTCAACCAGATCCTACTGCAGGCGCCGGGTGTCGCGCAGGACAGCTATGGCCAGATCCACGTGCGCGGCGACCATAACGAGGTGCAGTTCCGCCTGGACGGCGTTCAGCTTCCGGAAGGCCTGACCGTCTTCGGACAGGCGCTCATGACGCGTTTCGCCAATAACATGTCCCTGACGACGGGCGCCCTTCCCAGCGAATACGGCTTCGACCAGGCCGCCGTCATCGACATCACGACGAAGAACGGGACAACGAACCCGGGCGGCGATCTGTCGATCTATGGCGGTGCGAGGGATTACTTCTTCCCGTCGCTTCAATACGGCTTTTCGCATGGAAAATGGGATTTCTTCGCGACGGGCGACTTCGTGCATGACCGCGTCGGCATCGAAAACCCGACATCGAGCTTCAATGCGATCCATGACCTGTCGAACCAGTATCATTTTCTGGGCCATGTCCGTTACACGGCCAATGACACGACCCGCGTCAGCCTGATCGCAGGCGTTTCGAACGCCGAATACCAGCTTCCGAACAATCCCGGTCAGCAAAGGCAGTTCGCGGATTCCTCCTATCTCGGCAGCTCGCTGTCCCAGCAGCTTTACGGCAGCGTCGACAGCGCGAGCCTGAACGAGCGCCAGAAGGAAATCACGGATTTCGGCATCCTCTCGCTCGAAAAGGAGCTGGGCGTCATCAACCTCCAGACGTCCGCCTTCGTGCGCTACAGCAGCCTTGGCTATTCGCCCGATCCGGTCGGCGATCTGGTCTATAACGGCATCGCGCAACGGGCGGAACGCGGCGTGTTCTCGTCAGGAAACCAGACGGATTTCACCTGGCACGTCAGCCACGACCACACGATCCGCTTCGGTGGACAGGCCTTCATCGAGCGCAATATCTCGAAGACCGATTCCACGGTTTTCTCGGAGATCGGTGACGATGGCGACGGCAATCCGGTCTACTCCACGACGCCCACGACCATCCATCAGGGCAGCGGGCTGACCGGCTGGATTTGGGGCCTGTACGCGCAGGATGAGTGGCACGTCACCCACAACTTCATCATCAATTACGGCCTGCGCTACGACGGCGTCTCGGAATATACGCACGCACAGCAGTTGAGCCCGCGCATCAATGTGGTCTACATGCCCTGGCGCGGCGGCGCGTTGCATGCCGGTTATTCCCGCTATCTGACACCGCCGCCGTTCGAACAGGTTGGCGGCACGTCACTTGCGGCTTTCGCGAACACCTCGGCCGCACCGGGCACGTTGCAGGACTCTCCGGTCAAGGCAGAGCGCGACCACTATTTCGACGGCGGCATCGCACAGGAAATCCTGCCCGGCTGGCACGCCTCGTTCGATGCCTATTTGAAGCTGGCGCATAACCTGATCGATGAAGGCCAGTTCGGCTCCCCGGTCATTCTGTCCGCGTTCAACTATCGACGCGGGCAGGTCCACGGTTACGAATTCTCGACGACCTACGATCATGGGCCTTGGTCGCTCTACGGGAATGCCGCGTGGTCACGCGCGATCGGCAAGGACATCACGTCGGCCCAGTGGAATTTCGATCCGGATGATCTGGCCTACATCCAGCATCGCTGGATCCATCTCGATCACGACCAGCGCTGGACGGCTTCGGCGGGCGCGGCCTACAGCTTCTTCCACAAGACCGGCCATTCGCTACGCGTCTCCGGCACGATGGTGTATGGCAGCGGCCTGCGGGCCGACGGTGCGGTCCCGAACGGCATTTCCGTGCCGCAATACGAGACGTTCAACCTCAGCGCCGTGCAGTCGTTCAAGGACCTGTTCCACCTGTCCTTCCTCAAGCGCACGCAGCTCCGGCTTGACGTGATCAACCTGTTCGACAAACGCTATGAACTGCGCACCGGGTCAGGCATCGGTGTCGGCGCCCCGCAGTGGGGTCTGCGCCGGACGATCTATACGGGAATTTCCCAGCGCTTCTGAAGGATCCCGGCATGGATATACGGATCGGCACGGCGGGCTGGAGCATTCCGCCGCGGCATGCCGATCTGTATCCTGCCGAGGGCAGCCACCTCGAGCGGTACGCCGCGCTGTTCGACACGGTGGAAATCAACTCCTCATTCTATCGGCCACATCGCCGCACCACCTACGTGCGATGGGCAGACACAGTGCCGGAGACCTTCCGGTTTTCGGTCAAGTTCCCGCGGACGATCACGCATGAGCACAAGCTCGCGGATACGGATGAGCTGATCGCAGCCTTTCTGGATGGCGTGACCGGCCTTAGACAAAAGCTCGGGCCGCTGCTGATCCAGCTCCCTCCGCGACTTGTCTTCGACCATCATCGCGTGGCGCATTTTATGGAGACGCTGCGCGCACAATTCGATGGCGCGCTGGCCTGCGAGCCGCGTCATCCAAGCTGGGCGTCCGACGCCGCTGAAGATCTGCTTCGGGATTATCAGGTCGCGCGGGTGGATGCGGACCCAGCAGTCATTCCCGTAATAAACCGCACCTCCAGTAATGCGCCACTGCATTACATCCGGCTGCATGGCGCGCCGGAAATCTATGTCTCCGCTTACGACGATGCCTTCATCGCCGCGCTCGCAAACCGGATCGAGAAACTCGATGCACCTGTCTGGTGCATTTTCGACAATACCGCCTGGGGTGCTGCGTCAGATGACGGCAGACGCCTCAAGGCGGCGCTGACGGCGCGTATTCAGAAATAGCCGACCCAGAGGGCGACGCCCCAGAACAGCGTCGCGCCTGCGATGCAGGTGCCCATCAGCAATTTGTGGGGCTCGGCGCGGAAGGCTTCACGGGCGGTGTGTGTGGAGACGTGCACGTTCATGATGAACAACTCCTTTTCTGACCGCCTTTTACGCCCTTCCTTTCCGCCGGATTACACTCAGTTAATGCATATCTGCTTCGCCGGCCGTGCAGGCGAAGCAATGCAATGTCACGAAATCAGCCCGGCACGCCGGTGCCGCCGGTGATGCCGTAAACCTGCCCCGTGATGTAGCTGCCATCCGTGGACGCCAGCGTCACATAGACCGGCGCAATCTCAGCCGGCTGGCCAGGGCGATCGAAAGGAACGGTCGTGCCGTATTTCTCGACAGCCGACATCGGCTGCCCGCCGCAAACCTGCAAAGGCGTCCAGAACGGACCCGGTGCCACAGCATTGACCCGGATGCCCTTCGACAGAAGCTGCTTTGCCAAGCTCTTGGTCAGGTTGGCGATGCCAGCCTTCGTGATGCTGTAATCGACGATGATCTGCGACGGGCTGTAGGCATTGGACGATGCCGTATTCACGATCGAACTGCCCGGCTTCAGGTGCGGCACGGCGGCCTTGGTGATCCAGAACAGCGCGTAGAGATTGGTCTTCAGCGTCCAGTCGAAATCCTCGGTCGACAGGTCGAGAATGCTCTCATGATAATGCTGGCGCCCGGCGCAGTTCACGAGCGTGTCGAGACCGCCCAGGCCGGCGACGGCATCGGCAACCAGCTTCTGGCAAAAGGCCTCGGAGCGAATGTCACCCGGCAGCGCCACGGCCTTGCGTCCTGCCTTGCGGATCAGGGCGATCACCTCGCGCGCGTCTTCTTCTTCCTGCGGCAGATAGTTGATCGCGACATCGGCTCCTTCCCGCGCGAATGCGATTGCAGCCGATCGGCCAAGGCCGGAATCGCCGCCGGTAATCAGCGCACGGCGGCCCGCCATCCGGCCGCTGCCGTGATAGCTCGTCTCGCCACAATCGGGACGCGGATGCATGCGCGACTGGAGACCGGGCCACTCCTGCGGCTGGGACTCGAACGGGGCATGAGGATAGAGCGTGCGCGGATCGGCGATCGGCGCTGCCGGACTTCCCGCAGGATTCCCTTCGGCCTGTGCGCTCGATACACGACCGCCTGCCACCATGCCGGCCAGCCCGAGGGTCGCACCCGTCAGAACGGAACGCCGCCCGGACGACGCCTGCGGCTCGGCCGGATTACGGGTGTCGGGGGTCTGGTCATCACTCATGGGGCTGGTCCTGGTCGCTATCTGTCAGAATGTTGCCGGGCGGGCCGACGTGCTGAGACAAACGCGGTCAGGAGAGCGGGTTGCCTCACGGATGCGTGATGACAGTCCTGCAAGGGCGACAGACTGGATGACGTTACCGGGCTTGCGAGCGCTGATCCTCGCACCCGGCGTAGCCAAAAGACACATGCTTCATGCGAGCGGGAGATGCAGGAACTGGTTGAACTCGCTCTTCTGGTACGAAGAAAACGCGTCACCGTTGTGAAAACCGCGCTTTCTATACAGGGCAAGCGCCGGTTCGAATGCTGCACCGCTTCCGGTTTCCAGACTCAGGCGGCGTACGCCGCGCGCCTGTGCATGAAAGATGATCGCTTCGAGAATTCGTGCTCCGGCGCCTCTGCGGATGAAATCAGGATGTGTGCGCATCGACTTCACCTCCGCATCGCCATCCGGCAGCATTTTCAGCGCACCGACGGCGGCAATCCTGTCGCCATGCCACGCCGTCCATACGGTGACCTCCGGCATCTGCAATCCGGACAGATCGAGTGCGAAAACGCTGCCCGGTGGCGAGTTCGCGTGCATCCCCTCGAGATGGAGTCTCAGGAGATCGCGTGTCTGATCGCCTGACAGGTCATCGATCCGGAGCGTAAACATCTGCATCCTCGCTGGCACATCGGCAGGATAAACCCTGCACCCAGGATACGCGAACGATCGCGCTCGATGACAGGCGATCCCGGGACTGTCGGGCGCGTATGCACGTGGACCGTGATATGCGTGCGGGCAGCCGGGCCGCAAACTATGGAGATCGTCGCGTGCCGGACGCCGCGATACGGCGCCAGTCTCTGCAGCGCCTGGCTACGGGACCGATCCTGCATCGTCGGCGATCGCGATCTTGTCGCTTGCACCCTTGCCTTGCCGCACCCCGAAAAGGTTTGTCCTTCCCGACGTTGGTCGGCAGCCGCATTCATGCAGCCCTCGCCGACCACATCATGCCTGGAACCATGTTCATGCAGAGCGGCGGGCCGCCGCAATCTCCGCGATATGGCGGCGGCACAGCGCCATGTCGGCAGCACCGGTCTGTTTGCATGCCAGTTCGAACGCCTGCGTCCGGCGCAGTGCACGGAGTAATGCGGCGGCGGACCATCGTTCGAGCGCACGTTCGAAAGCCGCCAGGCGTTTGAAGAAGACCGGCGGACGCAGCGCCTTGATGGCGTCGCCCCGGGACTGCCCCATGTCCATCCCTGCCCTGACCCGCTGGAGACGGCCCAGCGCGCCCAGCATGGCCCGCGCGACCGCTACGGGATTGACCCCGTCCGCCAGTGCGCGTTCGAGCGCACGATCTGCGCCCGCCCGATCGCCGGACAGCGCACCCCAGATCGCATCATCCAGGGACGCAGCACCGGCATCGGCCACGATTTCGGTGACAGCATCCAGATCCAGCGTTCCGCCTTCACCGGCATACAGCACGAGTTTCTCGATCTCGGCGCGCACCATCGCACGGTCCGGGCTTAACCGACCGGTCAGCCAGTCGAGCGCATCGCGATCGATCCGCACACGACGTTCCGAGAGCATGGCGGTAACGGACGCAGAGAGGTTCCGTCCCTCCTCGGGATAGCAGCCGATGCTGGCGATGGACGACGCCTGATCGGCCAGTGCGCGCAGCTTCGCGCGTGACATCAGGCCCGGGGCTTCCACCACGATCAGCGTGTCGCTGTCCTGATCCAGGACGCGCTTGAGCATCGGCACGATGGCGTCATTGCCGTCGCGCAACCAGACGACGCGACGTCCGCCGATCAGGGAGAGTGCCTGCGTCTCTTCCTCAAGCCGGACATGCTGCTCGCGCTCGAGCGCCACGACACGGAACGCATCGTCCAGCGATTCCGCAACGACGCGCACCGCCGCCTGCGCGCGCTCGCGGATCAGTCCATGATCATCGCCATAGAGCACGATGGCCCGCCATTTTCCGGCCTGTTCAAGCGTGCGCGCAGCCGAGCGGGCATCGATCTTCATGAAAGACTTACTGGTCGTCGCCGTTCTGCGACGGATCGAGCCGCCCGGTCGCCGACGCAGGGAACCCGTCCGGGCCGGCCTTCTCGACCGGCGGGCCATTGGCCGTCGGAAGCGCCGTCGGATCGACATAACCCGGCGCACCGGACGGCGTTTCGACCGGCGGCTTCACGTGCGAGCTGATCCAGATGGCGACTTGCTGGCGGATCGTGCCCGCGAGCGTTTCGGCCACCCGCTTCTGGACGTTTTCGTCATCAAGTGTCTGGGCGAACAACTGTTCGAATGTCGGCGAGTAACCGTCCAGTGTGACCGCGTCGCCTTGCGCCAGCAGGGCCGGACTGGGCGATACCGAGAACAGGGACCAGTGCGCATGACCTTCCACGCGCATGCGCCCGGAGGTGTTGTCACTGTGAATGTCGATCGCCTGTTCCGAGGCCGACGACGAGACCTGCAAGGTATATCCGTCCGGTTCGGTCTGAGACGCGCCGCCCAGCTCCTGCTGAAGGGCGAGCCTCAGTTCCTGGCCGTAGCGGTTGGGAATGTTCGCGACATAGACGCGCGTCAGTTCGCTGGCGACATCGGGACGCGTCGCGCCCTGATGTCCATAGAGCGGCTGGAATCCGCAGCCCGCAAGCCCGAGGGGCGCCAGAAGTCCGAACCAGCGCAGCGCCCGCATCGGTTTCACCCTGCCACGACGAAATTGACGATTCGGTTCGGCACATGCACGCGCTTGACGATGCGCCGCCCGTCGATCGCATGAGCAACCGCTGCTTCCGCCAGGGACAGGACCGTCTCGGCCGGGCTGTCAGGCGCCACTTCGATCGTGCCGCGCAGCTTGCCGCCGACCTGCACGCCGAGCGTCACCTGCGTCACCGCAAGCCACTTCTCCTCGGCCTTGGGCCACGGCCGTGCAACAGCCATCGGGCCACCCGGCTCGATCAGGGCCAGCATGTCTTCCGCCAGATGCGGCATCATGGGTGCCACCAGCAGGCACAACGTGCGGGCGGCTTCGCGGCGCGCCGCATCGAGCCCCGCCCCCTCGGCGCGTTCCGCCTCGGCAAGGCTCGATGTCAGTTCATGCAGTCGCGCCACCGCCACGTTGGGCGTCATGTCGTCGAGTGCCGACGTGACCGCGGCGATCGTGCGGTGCGTGGCGCGCAGCAAAGCCTCGGCAGCCGGACTGATCGTCCCGTCATCGGATACGGACGGGCTGGCCGCCACGGCCGTGACGACACGATAAAGGCGCTGTCCGAAGCGGGCGGCCGCAGCGACGCCGGCTTCCGTCCATTCCATGTCGCGCTCGGGCGGGCTGTCCGACAGGACGAACCACCGCGCGGTATCGGCGCCGAAACGCTCGATGATCGCAACCGGCGAGACCGTGTTGCGGCGGGACTTGGACATCTTCTCGGACCGGCCGATCTCGACGACCGCACCGGTATCGCGGCGGAACGCGCCATCAGCACGGCGCTCGATCTCGTCCGGATAGAGCCAGCCGCTCTGGTCGCGGTAGCTTTCGTGCGTGACCATGCCTTGGGTGAACAGCCCGGCGAACGGTTCCTCGACCGCGAAATGACCGGTCTCGGCCATGGCACGGGTAAAGAAACGGGCATAGAGCAGATGCAGGATCGCGTGCTCGACACCGCCGATGTACTGGTCGACCGGCAGCCACCCGTTTGCTGCGGCCGGCACGGTGGGCGCATCGGCATGCGGCGCCGTGAAGCGCGCGAAATACCACGAGCTGTCGACGAAGGTGTCGAACGTGTCGGTCTCGCGAACGGCCGCCGCGCCGCATTGCGGGCAGGCGACATGTTTCCATGTCGGATGATGATCCAGCGGATTGCCGGGCCGATCGAACCGAACGTCTTCGGGCAGGACGACCGGGAGCTGATCGTCCGGCACGGGGACCACGCCGCAGCTCTCGCAATGCACGAACGGGATCGGGCATCCCCAGTAGCGCTGACGGGAAACGCCCCAGTCACGCAGACGCCAGTTCACGACGCCGCGGCCAACACCCATGGCTTCGAGCCGCTCGATTGCAGCCCGCTTGCCATCCGTGGTCGCCAGCCCGTCCAGAAAGCCCGAATTGATCAGCGTGCCGGCACCTGTCGTGGCCGTGGCGCCGATCGTGAACGTCTCGGCGTCCTCGCCCTGCGGGAGCACGACCACCGGAACCGGCAATCCATATTTGCGCGCGAAATCCAGATCGCGCTGATCGCCACACGGGCAGCCGAACACGGCGCCGGTGCCATATTCCGACAGCACGAAATTCGCGATCCAGACCGGGCTCTGACGCTCCGGATCGAACGGATTGGCGACACGCAGGCCCGTATCGAAGCCCCGCTTTTCCGCAGCTTCGATCGCCTCTTCCGACGTGCCGAGGCGGCGGCATTCCTCGATGAAGGCCTGCGCATCAGGATTGCGCACGCCCACTTTCTGCGCCAGCGGATGGTCGGCGGCGATGGCCACGAAACTCATGCCGAATAGCGTGTCCGGGCGCGTCGTATACACTTCGACGGCATCCAGATCGGCATCGAAGGGTTCCGGGGGCGACACCAGCGGGAACCGCACACGCGCACCTTCCGAACGGCCGATCCAGCGCTCCTGCATGATCCGCACGCGTTCCGGCCAGCGATCCAGCGTTGCCAGCGCATCGCGGAGCGGGCCCGCGAACTTCGTGATGGCGAGGAACCACTGCGACAGCAGCTTCTTCTCGATGAGCGCACCCGAGCGCCAGCCGCGACCGTCGACCACCTGCTCGTTGGCGAGCACGGTGTTGTCCACGGGGTCCCAGTTCACGGCGGACTGGCGACGCTCGACCAGGCCCGCGCGATACATGTCCACGAACAGCTTCTGCTGCTTGCCGTAATATTCCGGCAGGCAGGTTGCGATCTCACGGTCCCAGTCGAACGAGAAGCCAAGCTGCTTCAGCGTCGTGCGCATGGCCGCGATGTTGTCCATCGTCCAGGTGCCCGGATGGACGCCACGCTCGCGCGCCGCATTTTCGGCCGGGAGGCCGAATGCGTCCCACCCCATAGGGTGCAGCACCTGAAAGCCCTGCGCGCGCTTGTATCGTGCCACGACATCGCCGAGCGCATAGTTCCGCACGTGGCCCATGTGAAGCTGGCCGGACGGATAGGGAAACATCTCCAGAACGTAGCATTTGGGACGTCCCGGCTCCGGCACGTCAGGCGCGGAGAAGGCACGCGCATCGGCCCAGGCCGTCTGCCAGCGAGGCTCGGCCAGAGTGAAATCATAGGTAACGGGGCCGGTCTCGGACATGACGACGGTCGGGTGCTCCGGAAAAACGCTGGTCGGGATCAGTCGCGGTTGCCGTTGTCGGCGCGAAGCTGACGGGCACGGGCGAGGATACGGGTGGTGATGTCCGACGTCGTGCTGGCCGAGACGGGCGTGTCGACCCAGTCATCGCCCTGGCGAACCTGACGGAAGATCGAAACGCGCAGCGCATCGGAGCGCAGCCGGCGATCGAGAATATAAGCCGCGATCTTGAAGCGCTCGTTCTGGCTGGCCGGCGGCTGGTACCAGTCAGTCAGGATCACGCCACCCACCGCATCGGCGGACGCGAACGGCATGAAGGACAGCGTGTCGAGCGCACCGCGCCACAGATAGGCATTCACGCCACCCTGAAGCTGATCGTCGCCGCCGGTCGCACCGCGATCCTCGCCGATCAGGTGATTGCGCGGACGCGTCAGGCTGTCGGGATCGCGGGCGCTCGAGCACGCGCTCACGCACGCGGCCATCGCCAGCACGCTGACGAACGGCGCAAAGCGGCGCAGGCGGCCGGTTGCTGAGAGAGTGTGTGCGATCGAGCGTGCGGTCATGAGAATCCTGTGTCGAGCGGGCCCGTGCCAGCGGGCGTATTCTCAACGCCCGTCGCATCGGGCGCGGTCCCACGCCCCTCGGCGATGAGCGCGGACGGTCGCTTTCTTATCCTGTGGCGCAACAATCGCCAAGCGCAGGGCGCGTGGTCAGGCCAGTCCGGCGCGCTGCAGGTATGTGACCAGGCGCGCGCGATCCGCTTCCGGCAGAAAGACAAGGCCTCTCACGGCACGGGCTGCGTCCATTCCGCGATGAAGACGCTCAAGCTGCGCGCGCAATGCGGCGACCTCGCTATCACCTTTCTTCACATTCCCGGTCCCGCCGAGTGCTGCAAGCGTTGCGATCAGAGGCAGCGTCTGGCGCGGGTACTGGCTGACCAGCACGCGTCCGAGGCTGAGCGCTTCCTCCAGGCGATCGCAGAGCACGGCAACCAGCAGACCGAGCGGATCGGCGATCGCATCCGCCGAATGGCCGACACGGCTCGCCTGGAAGCGATCGAACAGGACTGCGGCGGCGGCATGCTCGCCCGCGATCACCCGCTGCAGCATCAGTGCCGGCTCCGCCAGCCTGGGGCCGATCAGGCCGCCCGACACCGTGCCTGCCCGTTCCACATAACGTGCGAGGACCGCGCCACCTTGCGCCTGACGTCCAGGCGACATGGTGAGTGCGAGGCCGAGCAGAATACTGGCCAGCATCGAGTCGGGCAGATGAGAGGCCAGAGCCTGCGCCGCATCGCACGCTCCCTCGAACGCTGATGCGTCCCCTTCGAAACCCGAAAACAGGCGCAGGAACGTCAGCCCCACCCAGATCATCGGCTGCTGCGCATCCCGCTGGACCGCCAGTTCGAGCATCTGCGCGCAGTCGTCGAACAGAAGCGGGTCGCGGCGCAGAAGCAGGAGCACTGCGCGCAGGGCAAGCGCGCTCGGGGCCAGATCCGCGCTCGGCCGCGGCAATGCGCGCCGCGCCTCGATCAGCATCAGGGACCAGCCGATCTCGATCGCCAGCTGTTCGATGAACGCCTCGCGGGCCGCGATGTCCGCCGGCAGATCCACACGCATCGCCCACGCGATCGCCCCCGTTCCGGCGCCCCCATGACCGGTCGCCCCATCACGAAGATCGAGCAGGCGCAGCACGAGACGCGCGGCGGCAACGCGATCGCCCGCAGCGGCAGGTGCGCCGCCCGGATCGGCAGCGCTTTCGTCCACGGCGGCATAGGCGGACGGTCCGCCGCCATGCGGCGGTGCGATCACGGTCCCGCGCCGCGCGGGGGGACGAAGGATCGCGTTGAGGACATAGTCCGTGCCCGGCGCGACGCCGTGGCGCGGATCGGACAGCAGGGGATCGGACTGACTGACGACGCTCACCATGCCGAACTGCGACAGGGCGATATCCAGCGTGTCGGACAGATCCTCGGAAAGCGCGTCGTATCCTGCAACGTCGGCGCCGCTTCCCTGCAGGGAGACCGGCGCCACGAAAAGGGCCGTTGCCTGAAGCGTGCCGGGACGAATCGCAGGTGTCGCAGACCGGGCAGGATTCCAGGGCGCGCTGCCTTCGGCGCGTTCGGCACTTCCAGCGCTGGTCTGGCCGGGTGCGCCGGCAATGCTCCGGCCGTTTCGTACCGCCTGGATCGCCGCCATTGTCTCCGGCCCCGGCTGGGCGCCGAGATGGGCCTGGAAGGCATCGATGCAGAGATCGGCGATGCGGATGGCTTCGCCATGTTCTTCCCGGCGCTGGGCCGCATCGAGCCGGGCACGCCAGGCGACCTCGTTCAACTCGTCCAGCCCGAGCAGGCGCTCGGCCGCATCGGCGATCGCAGCCGGGTCCGCGCTCTCGCGAAGGATGCCTTCGATCACCGCACGGACATGGCGCAGGATGCGCGCGCGCTGCTCCGACAGCCACTCGTCGAACATCGGATCGAGCCCGTTGAGTTCCCCGAGAAGGACGTCGCCAGCCTGAGGCGTCAGGTCGAGCGTACGCGCCGTCATGGTCAGCACGCGTTCCGCATCGACCGATGTGAGCGCGGGCTTGAGCGCGAGCGCATGGCGTTGCACGTCGATCACGTCGACGCCGAGCGGGCTCAGCGCATCGAGCAGGCGATGAATTTCCTGCCGCAGGGATGCGCGCGCGAGATCGTCGGGGCGTCGGCTCCACAGCAGTTCGGCAAGCCTTGCGCGCGTGACGGGTTTGCGGTCTCCAAGTGCCAGAATGGCGAGCAGGCCGCGTGTCTTCCCACCGATCGGCAGGACGCTGTCGCCGGTCAGGTTGGTGGCCTCCATTCGGCCAAGCAGTCGCAGGCGCAGGAGCGCCGTATCGGTCGCAGGCAGCTTTCCGCTTGCAAGCCTGTTCATTGGCACGCCCCCCACCCTATTCCGCAAGCGACATCCATCCAGCCAATCTTCAAGAACCGACCGAAGGAAGATTCTTGCCAAGGCGACACGATCCAAGACCGGGCCCGGAAAAACGACGATTCAATTGACCGGCACGCATGATGCAGCGGCAGACAAGTGCGGGTGATGATGGAAATAACGGCGTTTGTCTATGCTTGAGTGCCCCGCTTGGCGCTATTAACGATTCTATACCATTCTTTGGTGATTTTGGCCGTTTGACAGCATTCCGCCGGCGTGTGCGCCGGGGTGCGGCACGCGCTTCTTGTCGGGTTCTTCCCCTTTGGTTATAGCATGGCATGTGTGTGTCCGCGTAGCTCAGCCGGATAGAGCACAGGATTCCTGAAACGCCCGTCGGACGGCTTCGTGCCGCACGAAAGGCAAAATTGGGCGTCGCGAGGGGAAACCGCGCGACGGATCCGCTCAAAGTCGGGGAACGCTCTGGTGCTTCTTGCGCGCCGTGCCGATCCCGAGCCAAGCCGGTCGCCGACTCTCGTGTCGAGGTCAGGGACCGGAAGGTGTAGAGACTGTACGGGTGGCGCCTACCGGTCCGATGGACCCAGGGCGAAGAGACAGTCCAGACCACGAACGCCTTCCAGAAGAAGGCGGCGGCGAAAGCCGAAGTGGTATGAATCCTGGGGCCGTGGGTTCGAATCCCGCCGCGGACACCACCCTCCTTACATCGTGACCGATTGCGACGCCGAAACGTCCGCCCTATGCGGCGTCACGACGGCATGCGCCAGCACGATCAGCAGCACGATCGCGATCAACGCACCAAACAGACGCCCGAACAGGCGCAGGGCGACGATGATGAGGCCGAGCAGCAGCAGGGCCAGCAGGGCCGTCTGCACGGACCCCGTGATGCCGACCCCGGCAAGCACGCCCCGCGCCGCATGCTCGATCGCGACAATCGCGGCAAGGATGAGGGAAAACAGTCCGGCGATCAGGCTGATGAGAAATGCCTCGATATGTTCCACGTCACTCTCTTCAGGCTCTCGCGGGCTTCATGCTCTCGCGTGGCGATGGCTGGACACACTGTCCGGACCCGGCAGGTTTTCGCCCCAACGCGCGACGCATGCGAAACGTTCGCACCCCGTGATCAAGGGTTGCCTGTAGCGCACCCGTGCGATCGCCTCTAGGTCGATCGGCACCGGCAACGGTATAGGGGTCCAATCACAAACTGCTGAACCGGGGAGGCCGCGGCCTTTGACGCTGACCGTGACCATCATCGAGGCGATTCTGCCCATCCTCGTGACACTGGGTCTCGGCTATTTTGCGGGCTATCGGCGTCAGTTCGACCCTGCCCAGGCCTCGGTCCTGATCCGCATGGTCATGCTCTACGCGCTGCCGCTGAGCCTGTTCGGCGCCATTCTCGGCATGGATCGCGCGCATGTCCTCGCAGCAGGTCCTGTCGCGGCGATGGTGATCGTCGCCATGGCGTCCAGCTTCCTCGTCGCGTTCGCGCTGCTTCGGCTCGCAACCCGGATGGGAACCGGCGAGTGCGCCCTGTTCGCCTTTGCGATCAGCGACCCGTCCGTACCCTTCATCGGCATTCCGGTTCTGGGACAACTGTTCGGCGCCGCCAGCGCGGTTCCGGTGTCCGCCGGATCCCTGACGCTGAACCTGTTCCAACTGCCGCTGACGCTGATCCTCATCGGGACGGATCATGGCGATCCCGAAACGCGCCCGGGATTGTGGGCCCACGTCCTTCATTCCTGTCGCGAGCCGGTTGTGTGGACGCCGCTGCTGGCGCTCGTCCTGGTGCTGTGCGGCTTGCATCTGCCGCCGGCGCTCAAGCCGTCCGTCGGATTGCTCGGCCATGCGACAGGGGGTGCGGCACTGTTTGCAACCGGTATCGTTCTGTATGCGCGACGCGTGCGCTTCGACGGTCTCGTGGCCGGGGTCGTCTTCTGCCGCAACATGCTGATCCCGGGGCTGACACTTCTCGCCGCATGGCTGCTGCATCTCACGCCGCATGAGACGCAGGCGAGCGTCCTGACGATGTCGATCCCGACGGCTTCGGCAACCGTCATCCTGGCCATGCGCTACGGACTGCGCGAACGGGAAGCCGCGTCGATCCTGTTCTTCGGCACCCTGACCGCCATCGTGACCATGGCGGCATTCATCTGGGCGACTGGAGCCGCCGCGCCCGCGTCCTGAAAGAGAGAGATCCATTGACCCCGGACGACACGCGCGCCCCTGCCCTCCTGTTCGTCTGCAGCGGCAATATCTGCCGCTCCCCACTGGCCGAAGGTGCGATGCGCGAGGAGGCCAGGATTCGTGGCATCGAACATGTCGAGATCGATTCGGCGGCACTGGGATCGTGGCATGTCGGTGATCCGCCCGACCGGCGCGCACGCGCCACGGCGAGACGACGTGGCCTCGATATCGACGGCCAGCGCGCACGACAGGTAACGGCGGCCGATTTCACGCGCTTCACGCATATTCTGGCGCTCGATCGCTCTCATCTCGCAGGGCTGCGGCGCATGGCGCCCCGGAGTTCGACGGCCAAGGTGATGCTGTTGCTGGATGCCGTCCCTCACCGCGCGGGAGAAGAAGTGGACGATCCCTATTACGGCCCTGACGCCGGGTTCGAGACCACGCTTGATGACGTGTCGGAAGCGGCGGCGCATCTGGCCGACCGTCTGTGGGGCCCTCGCCCCGGTCAGTCGCCGGCGCGACGTCCGTGACGTCCGGCATGGAGCTCGCCCGCGCTGCGGCGGTCCTGATGGGAAGCGGCATTACAGGCGTGCGGCCGATGGGCGGTGGCGACCTGTCCGAGATCATGACGGTCTGGCTCGATGACGGACGCCCGGTCGTCGTCAAGAACGGCCCTGCGCCACGGATCGAGGCCGACATGCTTTGGGCCCTGCGCGCCGCAGGCGCACCGGCACCCGAGGTGCTGGCAGTCGACGATACGGTCCTCGTGCTGGAATGGATCGATGGCACGGACCCGATGCGCAGTGCCTGGACTGATCTCGGCCGCGTGCTGCGCACGCTGCATGCGGCTGACCCAACGGCCCTCGCTCCGTCCGGGCATTATGGATGGGCGCGTGACTTCGCCTTCGGAAACCTGACCATCGGCAACGGCTTTCGGGACGACTGGGCGCTGTTCTGGGCAGAGCAGCGTCTCCTTGTTCACGTCCCGCATGTCGCTCCCGCGATTGCGCGTCGTCTGGAATCGCTGGCGCGCACCATACCCGATCGTCTGCCCGCCCGTCCGACGCCCGCCCTACTGCACGGCGATCTGTGGAGCGGCAATGTGCTGGCAAAGGACGGCCGCATCTCGGCTCTCGTCGATCCGGCCTGCTGCATCGGGCATGCCGAGGCCGATTTCGCGATGCTGACACTCTTCGCCCGGCCCACATCCGATTTCTGGGAGGCGTATGGCCCGCGCGAGCCGGGCTCTGCGGAGCGGGTCACGCTTTATCGCCTCTGGCCGGCACTTGTGCATCTGCGGCTTTTCGGCAGTGCGTATCACGACATGGTGACGGCACTGCTCGCGGAGGTGAAGGCCTGAGCCCTCCCGGGACGCTGCCGGTTATGGCTTAACACCACGACCGCCCTCTCCCCCGGCATGGTCCGCCGGGCGGCCCAGTCAAAGGAATGAAGACCGCGATGAAGCCTGAAATCCTGTTGATCGATCCGGTTGTGCCGGCCGTGGACGCGGCCCTGCGCGAGCGCTTCGTCCTGCATCAATACGAGGGAATCGCGGCCCTTGGCGATGCTGCCGGCCGGATCCGCGGTGTCGCGACCGGCGGCGGTTCGGGACTTGCTCCCGACATCATGGCTGCGCTGCCGATGCTCGAGGTCATCTCCGTCAACGGTGTCGGCACGGATCGCATCGACCTCGTGGAGGCGAAGCGCCGGGGCATCGGCGTCGCCACGACGCAGGGCGTGCTGACCAACGATGTCGCCGATCTCGGCATCGCCCTGATGCTGGACGTCGTGCGTGGCGTCACTTCCGGCGACCGCTTCGTGCGCAAGGGCCTCTGGCCGACCACGCCGATCCCACTGGAGCGCAGCATCACGGGCAAGAAGGTCGGCATCGCGGGTCTTGGCCATATCGGACAGGCAATCGCCAGCCGTGCGCTCGCCTTCGGCACGGAGGTTGCCTACTTCAACCGCAGCCGCAAGACTGACAGCACCCTGCGTTACGAGCCCGACCTGCTCTCGCTCGCAACATGGTCCGACATCCTGATCCTTGTCGTGCCGGGTGGTCCGGCCACGCACAACATGGTCAACCGCGCCGTGCTGGACGCGCTCGGCCCGAACGGCTTCCTCGTCAACGTCGCGCGTGGCAGCGTAGTCGACGAGCAGGAACTGCTGAGCGCGTTGCAGGAGAAGCGGATCGCGGGCGCGGGCCTCGATGTCTTCGCCCACGAGCCGAACGTCCCGGAGGCGTTCTTCGCGCTGGAGAACGTCGTGTTGCAGGCGCACCGCGCGAGCGCCACGCAGGAAACGCGTGCCGCCATGGGTAAGCTTGTCGTGGACAATCTGTATGCCCATTTCGATGGCAAGCCGCTCCTCACACCTGTGATCTGACCGTCTTTAAACCGCTGTCCCGGCGGCCCATCTCCCCATCGCTTTCACTGCAAGACCGCGGTGGGTCCGCTTCGGCGGCAACAACATCCCTCGGGAGGCGTCATGGACGAAGCGCTCGACATGGAAGTCGGCACCGTCATAGAATGGCTGCATGCGCTGGGCTACCGGGCCGAGCGGCGGCAGGACGATGCCATCGTCTATACCGCGGCCGAAGGCTACAAGTTCGGCATCCGGATCTATGAGGACAGCCTGCAATATGCTGCCCATTTCGAGACGGCCGACACGACGGCAACGCTCGAGTCCTGCCATGACTACACAGCGAAATATCGCTGGGCAAAGGCCTATTTCATCGATTTCGAAGACGATTCGCGCAGCCTGATCATCGAAATGGACGCCTGGATGAATTTCCTGGCCGAAGATGGCCGCTATGTCTTCCAGGCGATGACCGAACGCTTCATCGCGCTGATCCTCAAGTCACGCGAGATCTTTGCGTGACTTGAAAATCGGCCTCCGGTCGTCAGGCGACCAGAGCGCCGTCCCGATCGACCAGCGAGATCGGATAGTCTCCCGTGAAACATGCGTCGCAGTAGTGGCCCTGCGCGGCGCCCCGGTTCTCATAGCCCAGCGCACGATAAAGCCCGTCGAAGCTGATGAAGGCGAGGCTGTCCACGCCGATCAGTTCGCGCATCTGTTCCATGCTGTGGGTCGCGGCCAGAAGCTTGCTCTCTTCGGGCGTATCGATCCCATAGAAGCAGGGATGGATCGTCGGCGGAGACGAGATGCGCATGTGCACTTCGCGCGCGCCGGCCGCGCGCACCATGTCGACGATCTTGCGCGAAGTCGTCCCGCGCACGATCGAATCGTCCACGAGGATCACGCGCTGGCCTTCGAGCACCGCGCGGTTTGCGGAGTGCTTCATGCGCACGCCTAGATTGCGGATCTGATCCGTCGGCTCGATGAAGGTGCGGCCGACATAGTGATTGCGGATGATGCCCAGCTCGAACGGAATGCCGCTCTCGGCCGCGTAGCCCATGGCCGACGGCACACCGGAGTCCGGCACCGGCACGACGACATCAGCATCGACGGCACTCGCGCGCGCAAGCTCGATGCCGATCTGCTTGCGTGCCTGATAGACGGGATGGCCTTCCAGGACCGAATCGGGCCGCGCGAAATAGATGTATTCGAACACGCAGAAGCGCGAACCGGACTCGGCGAACGGCTTGATCGAACGCAGGCCGCCCGCGTTGATGACGACGATTTCGCCCGGCTCCACATCGCGCACGAATTCCGCGCCGATGATGTCCAGCGCGCAGGTCTCGCTTGCGAAGACCCATGCGCCGTTGCCCGGCATCCGGCCCAGGATCAGCGGCCTGACGCCCAGCGGATCACGCAGGCCCACCATGCCGTCCTCGGTCAGGGCGATGAGCGAATACGCGCCCTTCACCTGCTTGACCGCATCGATCAGCCGGTCGAGCACATTGGCGTAGAGCGAGATGGCGATGAGATGGACGAAGACCTCGGTATCGGTCGTCGACTGAAACAGGCAACCGCGGCGGACCAAGGCCTGACGCAGCGTCGCAGCATTGGTCAGGTTACCGTTATGCGCCACCGCGAGGCCGCCGAACTCGAAATCGGCGTAGAGAGGCTGCACGTTGCGCAGGAGTGTCGCGCCTGTCGTGGCATACCGGTTGTGGGCGATGGCCGCATCGCCCGGCAGGGTCGCGATCGTGCGCTGGTCCCCGAAGACCTCGCCGACGAGCCCAAGTCCCTTGTGCTGATAGAAGCGCTCGCGGTCATGGGAGACGATTCCCGCCGCCTCCTGCCCGCGATGCTGCAGCGCATGCAGGCCGAGCGCAGCAAGGGCCGCCGCATCGGGCGCGCCCCAGACGCCGAAGACCCCGCATTCCTCGTAAGGTCGACCGATATCGGACGACACTTGACTGACGGTCATCGTGCAACACTCCCCGGGACATTGCGGGCAACGGTTGGCGGCCTGCGCCGCGCCAAGGGCGCGTCATGGCCCAGCGTCCGGCTGAACGCAAGCTTATCCGTGACTCCAGATGCCTGACGACCACAGCGGCGGCGCGTTGATCGATGTCGGGATCCACCCGCCGGCTGAAGCCTGCAGCCAGGCGGCACCGCGCGCGATGTAGGGGCCGAGCTGGCTCCCGCTCATCAGGGCGTCGAGCCATCCATGAGATACCAGATGGAGTGCGATGAACAGCACGACAAGGACCATGTAGCCGCGCGCGATGCCGAAGACGGCCCCCAGAAGGCGATCCGGTCCACCGGCCAGCACGACGCGCAGCCCCTGCCCGACCGCATTGGCGATCATGGACAGCAGGATCAGGGCAAGCACGAAGACTACGGCGAACCCCACGCCCACGGCAACTGGATGGTCCGGCAGATGAGGCGTGATGTAGGGAAGCGTCAGCGGATAGAACCAGAACGCGCAGACGATGGCCCCGATCCACGCCCCAAGGCTCAGTGCTTCGGTCACGAAGCCGCGGACCAGCCCCCAGATCGCTGAAAGGGCCAGGATCGTCAGCGCCACTGCATCGGCACTCGTCACAATCACGCCGTCACCCTCTCCATCCGGTTCATGACGTCGATATAGGAAGAGATCAGCACTGACACCATCAGTCGAGCGACGGGGGTGGAATGGTACGGCCTTGGCGATAACAGCCGCATCGTGTCGCGCGTGTCAGAAGCCAGCACCGGCGCCGGCAACGATGCTTCGGACACTACGGATACGCAGTTGATCTGCCTCTCTCGGAGGGCTCAAGGCAGCTTGGTCGAGCCAGGGTGCCAGTGGCCCTTGCCTCGGCGCGGGAGGCGTCTCGCGTCCTGCTGAAGTCGAAGCAACAGGGTTCCGAGCTGCAGGCGGTGATCGAGTTCCGTCCAGACTTCTTCCGGCGCAACATGACGAATCCGCCAGATCCGGCGCAGGATGAGGATCAGCTCGGCACTGGCGTCCACCAGCTCGTCGTGCTGGTTCTCCGCCGCGAGGCCTACGCACAGGGTGGCCGCCTTGCCAAAACGCTCCGCCAGTTCACGGATCTCGGACGCGTGGAACGGTGATGACGGCTCTCGGGTGGAGGCATGCATCGCACGACCATGGGCGCGGCGAGACCAGACCGTCAAACGATTCCGAAACGATCAGATACAGATCGCGTCATGCACTAGGCAACAGCTGCCGGTTTCGGTCTGCCGCCGGTCCTTTTCGGCTTGTGCCCGGCCTCCGCATCGAAATCATGCCGCGATGTCATCGCTATTGATCCCGCCACTGCATCATTCACAAGCACGATGCGGGCGCGCGCGACAGGCCGTGTCGGGGCCTGTCTGTTTTTTTGGTGCGTCTGGTGAGCGCGATATTCGCCAAGCACCTGAAAGAAGAACATGCACATCGCGATCACGTCTCCTTCGATCTGGCGGACCGGAAAGCCCGATCCGCAGTGTCATCAAAAGAAGAACGTGAGAAGGTTACAGAGAGTTCATTCTCGTTATGACGCGTGATGCCTTTTACGCCGCAAGGGCCAGATCGTGTTCCTGCCACAACGTCGCGAGAGCCTGCGCCAGATCCTCGATATCGGCATCGGTGTGCAAGGGACCCGGCGTTATGCGCAGGCGCTCCGTACCGCGCGGAACCGTCGGGTAGTTGATGGGCTGGATATAGTGGCCGAACCGCTCCAGCAGCCGATCGGACAGCATCCGGCAGCGTTCCGCATCGCCCACGATGACCGGCACGATATGGCTCGGGTTGGCCAGATGCGGGATGCGCGCCGCGTCCAGCCTCGCACGCAGGGACGCGACGGCGCGGGCGTGGCCGTCACGCTCGGCCTGGCTGCTGCGCAGATGACGCACGCTGGCAAGCGCGCCGGCCGCGATCATCGGAGGAAGTGCCGTCGAGAAGATGAAGCCTGATGCGAAGCTGCGCACGAAATCGCACAGCGCGGCGCTGCCGCTGATATACCCGCCGACCACGCCGAAGCCCTTGCCCAGCGTCCCTTCGATCACATCGAGACGGTGCGCGATACCGCGCTGCTCGGCGATGCCGCCGCCCTGGTGGCCGTAGAGACCGACGGCGTGCACCTCGTCCAGGTAGGTCATCGCGCCATATTGGTCGGCCAGATCGCAGAACTGCTCGATCGGCGCGATATCGCCATCCATCGAATAGACGGATTCGAAGGCAATGATCTTGGGCACGTCGCGCGGCAGCGCCTTCAGGCGCGCTTCCAGGTCCTCCACATCGTTATGGCGGAAGATCTGCTTCTCGGCGCGGGAATGACGGATGCCCTCGATCATGGAAGCGTGGTTCGCCGCATCCGACAGGACAACGCAGTTGTGCAGTCGCGCGGCAATCGTGCCGAGTGTCGCCCAGTTCGACAGATAACCCGAGTTGAACAGGAGGGCCGCTTCCTTGCCGTGGAGGCTGGCGAGTTCGGCCTCGAGCGCCACGTGATAGTGGTTGGTGCCCGAGATGTTGCGCGTTCCACCGGCACCGGCGCCGCCTTCGTCGAGGCCCTTGTGCATGGCTTCGAGAACGGCCGGATGCTGTCCCATGCCCAGATAGTCGTTCGAGCACCAGACCGTCACTTCGCGGCCGATCCCATGGTGGAATGCCCGAGGGAAGTTCCCGGCACGTCGCTCCAGCTCCGCAAAGTAGCGATAGCTGCCGTCAGCACGCAGACCATCGAGTGCTGAGCGGAAATAGGCGTCGTAATCCATGGCTTCGGCGGTCTTTCAGCGAGCTTCAGAACAATTGCCCGTGACTATGACACGGGGATTTCATCTGTGGCCAGTCCGCGTGCCAGCCAATCACGCAGGGCGCGTATGCGTGCAGGGATGACCGGAGCGCTTGGATTGTCGCCCGGAACCAGCAGCCGCAGATGCAGCGGTGCGATCCGCCACTCTGGTAGCAGACGCACCAGTTGGCCGTCGCGCAGGGCTTCCGCCACCATGAAATGGGGGAGCACGGCCAGCCCTACCCCATCCAGCAAGGCAGGGAGCGCGACGTCACCGTTATTGGCGCGCATCCGCGTGCGCAGCCGCATGCTGCGTTCGCCAAGACGAGCATGATGCAGGCGCACCAGGTCCGGGGCCTGTGTCTGGCTGAACCCGATCGCCGCATGCTGCGCCAGATCCTCAGGCATCTGCGGCGTGCCATATCTCGAAAGATAGAGAGGGCTTGCCACCAGCAGGCGCGCAACCGTGCAGACCGGCGGTGGGAGATTGGCGGCCTCAGGGCGGCCGATCCGGACCGCGAGATCGAAGGCGCCGGTGCCGAGATCCACGGTTTCGTCGCGCAGGTCGACGTCGAGCTCGATACCCGGATAGGCCCGCAGAAATCCCGCGATCAAAGGCGCAACGTGCGCGATTCCGAAGGAGACGGGGACGGTCAGCCGCACGAGCCCTGCGGGTGAGGCGAGATCGTCACGCAGGGTGGCTTCCAGAACCTCCCCCTCATGAAGCAAGGCGCTTGCATGCGCGATGGCGGCGCGTCCGGCCTGTGTCAGCGTGGCACGGCGCGCGCCCCGCACGAACAACGCGCCACGCAGCCGGTGTTCGAGCCGTGCGATCGCCTTGGACACCGTTGGCCGCGACAGGCTGAGCGCCCGCGCCGCAGCGGCGAACGATCCTGTTTCGGCAATCTTGGCGAAGATCGCCCACGCCTCGAGATCCGGCAAACGGGCCATGCGTACCACCTGTCAAGAAATGGAAACTGTTTGGTAGCGTGATTGCCGTTTCTTGACGATACCCAAGCGCCTATATCCGCAGGATCGAAACGCGACGGAGGATTGCCCTCATGTTGGACATCAGACCTTTTGCCTCTCTCGGCGGTGCCGATCACGGCTGGCTGCACGCACGCCACCATTTCTCGTTCGGCAGCTATCACGACCGGAACCGGATGAACTGGGGCCGGCTGCGCGTCTGGAACGATGACGAGATTGCGCCCGACACCGGCTTTCCGCCACATCCGCACCGGGACATGGAAATCATCACCTATGTGCGGACCGGCGCGATCACGCACGAAGACAGCCTGGGCCATAAGGGCCGGACGCTGGCCGGCGACGTGCAGGTGATGTCGGCGGGAACGGGGATCGTTCACAGCGAGGCCAATGCCGAAGCGGAACCGACGACCCTGTTCCAGATCTGGCTGCTGCCGGATCGTGCGGGCGAGGCACCGCGCTGGGATACGCGGCCGTTTCCGAAGGACGCGCGCAACGGGCGCTTCGCGCTGCTGGCTTCGGGTGATCCGCGCGATGCGGGAGATCCGGATGTCCTTCCGATCCGTTCGGATGCACGGCTGTCAGGCGTACGTCTCCGCCAGGGAGAGCAGGTTCGCTACGAACTCGACCGCGACAGGCTGGCCTATCTCGTGCCGTCGGTGGGTCGCGTTGCAATCGAGGTCGAAGGTGCATCAGCCACACTGAACCCGCGCGACGGAGCGGCGATCGCGGAGACGTCGTTCATAGCGCTCCGTGCTCTTGATGATGCGGAGATCGTGCTTGTCGAGAGCGCGCCGCTCTAAGGCCGCACAAACGCTGGCCCCCACATGCGAGGGGGCCAGCGACACCCTCTGCGTTATCACATGCCGGAACGATGTATTGTTCGCGCTTCGGCCTCGTGCTCATGCAGCGGGCACGGTGAACATCGACCCTGTTCACGCAGGCCTGCGAGATTTCCGCCTTGCAGGTCCTTTGCCTGCGTCCGCATCCCCGTTCACCTCAGCCAGAAAATCGGTCTCGCTCTGCATCGGCGCGACCAGCATGCCCGAAACTTCGTCAAACCCGGTGCTGCCGGCAAAGGCCAGTGCCTGTGGCCGATCGACACCGACCAGGCGTATTCGCAGGCCCAGTGCACGGATGGCCGCGATCTCGGCTGCGAAGAACGCAGCCGACGGCGCGTCTTCACCCAACAGCGCCTTGTCGCGCCACTGGACCGGGCTGGTGCACAGGACGCCTGCGTCCAGCTGGACACCGCTGATGAGGCCGGCATCCGCGAGATCGCGCAGCAACGTCAGGCTGGACGTGCCGCCGCCGAAACCCGACCAGAAGATGCCGATGCCGCAATCACGCATGGCCGCCAGCATCGGATGCAGCGCGGGATCGTCCGCTGCCAATCCGTCCTCGGCAAAGGCGAGATCGAGCCGTGCGGGCGGCAGGCCGGTCTCCTGCAGCATGTCGCGCAGTTCGGATGCGAAATCCGAATGCGGTGCCGCGTGATCGGACAATGCGATCATGAGGCGCACCGCCTCCGGCCAGGACGCCGCCGCACGGCAGGCAAGGCGCAGCACATCGCGATCGCGAATCTGCTGGAGCGATGCGGCAGTCCGGCGTCCCCTCGCCCCCGTGGCGCGACCGATGGCGCGCGTCGAGGCCAGGCGCGGAAGCGGATCGATCGCCTGCAGGTCCGCCTGCACGCCGATCAGATGGCCGCCGACGGCGTCCAGGCGAGGCAGGAAGCTGAGCGTGCCCGGATGTGCCCGGCTGCGCGCCCGCCTGCGGCGCAGGGTCGCGGCAAACGTCCCGTGCGATCCGGCAGTCGCTTCCGACAGGATTGCCGGGTCCATGGAACGGGTCGCAGGTTCATCGGGCGGCGGTCTATCGTGCGGCTCCGCAAGATGCGAAGGTGTTTCATCCCAAGCCAGAGCGTCCAAGCGGCAACCTCGTTCATGACAGGGAGCCCGGCATCTGGCCGGACCCGTGAGCGTTGGTGAGCGACGCCGCTTCCGGCACAGCCCCTCAATCGCCCCGGTATGCGGGAGCAAAAGATAACACTCCCCTAACGGCGCATGGTTTTCCGCCATGCATGCCCCTCTTTCGGCCCGCCAGACAGGATTTCTCGCCATGACGGACCAGACTGCCGTATCCCCGCCCATGTCCCGCACCGACTCGCACGGAAGGCAGGACGTCGGGTCCCTGACCCTGTTGCGTCCCCACTGGCGCGTGACGTTCGCAGCCTTCATGGGATGGTTTCTCGACGCGTTCGACCAGACCGCGCTCATGCTCGCGATGCCCGACATCGCCCATGATTTCAGCGTCCCGCTCAAGGCCATGGGCACCGTGCTCCTGATCCAGAGCATCGGGCGCGCGATCGGCAACACCGGCTGGGGCTGGCTTTCGGATCGCTACGGCCGCCGGATCGCGTTCATGGCGGGCGTCCTGTGGTTCGCCGCATTCTCCGGCGCGACGGCCATCGCCACGACCTATTCGGTTCTGGTGCTCGTGCAGTTCCTGTTCGGGATCGGCTTCGGCGGCGAATGGACCGCGTCCGCGACCCTGCTGATGGAAAGCGTGCCGGCGCGGGCGCGCCCGATGGCCTCGGCCCTCATGATGTCGGGCTACGAGGTCGGCTATCTCGTCGCGGCCGGGGTTCAGGCGATCGTGCTGCCGCATTACAGCTGGCGCTGGCTGTTCGTCATCGGACTGGCGCCGGCCCTGCTCGCCCTGTTCATCCGCGCAGGCGTGGGTGAAAGCCCGGTCTGGCTGAAGACGCGCGACAAGCTGGCCGCGACCAGGAAACCGCGCGTTCGTTTCCGCTTCGATGCCGCCGCGATTCAGGCCGTCGTCATCATGACGCTTCTGGAATTTCAGAAGGCCGCGATCTTCACGTTCTATCCGACCATCCTGCGCGGTCCCCACCACCTCACCCCGGCGCAGGTTTTCTGGCCGGTCGGGCTGTATTGCATCGGATCACTCTGCGGGAAGCTGGTTTGCGGGCGAATCGCGGAACGTTTCGGCGATGTACGGGTCATGCTGGTGGCGCTGGCCATCGTCGTGCTGGTTGCCTGGCCGTTCATGAGCGGACCGACCTATGCGATCCTGTGCGCTGCGTCCTTCACCATCGGCGCCGCCGCGTCGGGCGTGTTCGCGCTCGTGCCGCATTACCTGTCCAAGCGGTTTCCGTCGGAAACGCGCTCGTTCGGCATGGGTCTCGGCTATGCCATCGGCTCGATCGGTCAGGGTGTCGCAGCCCAGGCAATCTCGCTGTTCGGCCGCGGCGCGGCATTGCCGCTGTCGGCGGAAGGCTTCGTCATCGGCTCGAGCATCCTGTCGGCAGCGGTCGCCCTGGCCGAGCCTGCCCATCTGCCGGGCGAGGAAATGGAAGGGGAGGTCACCTGACCTCCTATCCTCGGGCCACCATGACGACGCCCGCGACTGCAAGGCCACCGCCCAGGACACGCCACAGCGTGATGGACCGCTGTGGCAGGCCCATGACTGCGAACTGATCCAGCAGGATCGAGACGATGACCGCGGCCGTCAGCGTCGTCACGACAAAGGTCGCGGACCCGATCTTGCGCGTGACCGTCGTCCCGACCAGCACGAAGATGATGTTGCAGAGGCCGGCGGTCCATGCCCACCACGGCACCTCGGCGAATTTCGCGGGCTTCCCGACACCGAGAACCGGCGCCACCAGGACCAGCGTCACGATCGCCACGGCATAGACCGCCGCCACCGTCAGGATCGGGCCGACCGTCTTGCTCAGCGCCGCGTTGGCCGCCGACTGGATCGGGTTGCTTATTCCAGCCAGCACGGCAAGTGCCAGCATCAGCATCTTCATATGCTGATGTCCGATACATCCACCGGATGCCCGAGCCCTGCTGCGCGGTAGATCGCTTCCATCAGCAGATGATCCCGAACGCCCTCCTCGCCCGGCGTCTGCGGTGCGCGATCATGCAGGATCGCATCGGCAAAATGATCGATTTCCTGAGCGAACGCGCTTGCGTGCG
Source organism: Tanticharoenia sakaeratensis NBRC 103193 (assembly GCF_000963885.1). Taxonomy (GTDB): domain Bacteria; phylum Pseudomonadota; class Alphaproteobacteria; order Acetobacterales; family Acetobacteraceae; genus Tanticharoenia; species Tanticharoenia sakaeratensis. The sequence continues at coordinate 118,124 of NZ_BALE01000010.1, read as the reverse complement.
CCAGGCGCGTCTCTTCCACGCCACGCGCATCGCCAAGACGATGACGGGTGAACAGACGCTGCCCGGTATAGGCAAACGCATTTTCCAGTTCGAGTGCGCCGTCCTCGCTGTAGAGGCGGAGATCCTTGGTTTCGTAGGCGGCGTAGCTGGCGCTGCACTGGGCGATGGCGCCTGAGGGAAATCGCAGCGTGAAGGCGATCGTCTCGTCGAGCTCGCCAATCCGCTCGTCCCCGCGGACCATCTGTGCGGAGACCTCCAGCGGTTCCTCGCCGAGCAGTGTGCGCACGCCGTTGAGGCATTAGAGCCCGATATCCGGCAGCGCCCCGCCTCCGGCAAGTGCCGGCTTGTGTCGCCATTGATCGGCAGCACCCTGAACCTGCGTGTTGGTCGCGACAACTAGACGGGGACGGCCGAACCGGCCCGATTGCACGTGCTCGGCCAGTTCACGATTGTAAGGCTCGTACTGACAGCGATAGGCGATCATCAACTTCACGCCTGCCGCCGCACAGTCAGCCACCATCGCCCGGGCTTCGTCGCTGGTATTGGCCATCGGCTTTTCGCACAGGACATGCCGTCCCGTCGCCGCGACCGCACGGACGTGCTCGCGATGCAGGCCGTTCGGCGTCACGACATAGACCGCACGAACGGCATCATTGCGCGAAAGCCGGTCGCATTCGTCGTAGCCATACACGGCATCAGGCGGGATGCCGTACTGTGCGGCGACCACACGCGCCTTCTCCACATCTCCGGAAATGAGGGCGACCGGGCGCGCAAGGCGACATTGTGCAAAGGCAGGCAGGATCTGTCCGAGCGCCAGTCGCCCGAGACCCATGATCGCAAAGCCGACCCGCTCGTCCGGCGGCAACGGGGCCGGAGGCTCTGGCTCGGGCGGATCCGCATCCCCTCGCCAGTTCGGAAAGGTCACACGTCCGTTCCGGACCGTGCCCACGTCCAAGGGAGACGGCGGCAGGTTGGCGCCCGATACGGGCAGATCATCGCTCATGAGGCTCGCATTCCTCACCTTCGTCACCCGGCGCGGGCGTCGGACGGCCAACGGGCGGCGGGTGGAGGCGGTTGCGCGCCCCTGCCGAGCCGGATCAGATCACATAATCGACGGGCGGCAGCCTCTGATCCATCGTGAGCGCGGGCAATGCCGTATGCCGCGTTCCGACGCGCCGCGCGGGATTGCCGACCACGGTCGTGAAAGGCGCCACGTTTTCGAGCACGATCGAGCCCGCGCCGATCTTCGCGCCCTCGCCCACCTCGATCGCGCCCAGAACCTTGGCGCCGGCGCCGATCAGCACGCCGCGCCGCACCTTCGGATGACGATCGCCGATCTCCTTGCCGGTGCCGCCCAGCGTGACACCCTGCAGCATCGAAACGTCATCCTCGACGATCGAGGTCTCGCCGATCACGATCCCGGTTCCATGGTCGAAGATCAGACGACGGCCGAGCGTTGCGGCAGGATGGATGTCGACACCGAAGCGCTCCGACATCCGGCTCTGCAGATGGTAGGCGAGATGACGGCGCCCGTTGCGCCATAGCCAGTTGGCCACGCGCTGGCTCTGGATCGCGTGGAATCCCTTGAAAAACAGGAACGGCGTCACGTAGTCCGGGCACGCCGGATCGCGCTCGCACGTCGCAATCATGTCGCAGGCGGCCGCATCGGCGATGGCCGGTTCGTCGGCCAGGCATGAACTGACGAGAGACGCCAGCGCGGGGGCCGCAATCGCCCGATCCGCCAGCTTGTCACCGAGCAGTGCCGACAGGGCCTGTGCGAACGTCGCATGATCGTTGATGCCGGTCGCGAACACGCCCTGGATGAGCACGTCGCAGCACACATTGGCCTGCGTCCGCATCACGCGCCAGAGTGCTGCGAGATCCACGCCGTCCGGGTTCGCATCCGAGATCAGGCGCACCGTGTTGCCCATGGTCCGCGTTTCCTTCTACAGACCCATCGCCCGGCGCGCGAAGGCGCGACGCAGGCGGGGGAGCCGGTTGACCGCCGCCATGCCGAGATCGCGGCCCAGGCGCAGAACCGGGTTGTCGTTGCCGAACAGCCGCTCTAGCCCGTCGGTTGCCGCCAGCATGGCGAGATTGCCGGGCCGTGTCGCGCGCTGATAACGCATGAGGCAGTCGCGGCTTCCGGGATCCTGACCTCGCGCTTCACCCAGGGTGCGTGCGAGCGCGATCACGTCACGAAAGCCGAGATTGAGCCCCTGGCCTGCAATCGGATGAATACCATGGGCACTGTCGCCCACGAGCGCCATCCGATCGGCGATATAGGAATGCGCATATTGCGCCGACAGGGGATAGATCCAGCGACGCCCCGCCATTGTGATCGCGCCCGTGTCCTCGGCCCGCAGCCGTTCGGCGATTTCGGCGGCGAATGCAGCATCGGGAAGATCGTAATAACGACGCGCGCGGATCTCGCTTTCGGCCCAGACGATCGCGGAACGGTTCGGATGGGCATCCGTGCCGCGCATAGGCAGCCGGGCGAAGGGCCCCTGCGGCAGGAACTGCTCGAGTGCCGTTCCGTCATGGGGGCGCTCATGGCCGATCATCGCGACCAGTCCGCACTGGTGATAGGGAATGCGCGTGACGGCAATCCCGGCCTGCTCGCGCAGGGGACTGCGGCGGCCTTCCGCCGCGATGGCGAGCCTGACCTCGTGGGTCGCGCCCGAATTGAGCGCGACCGACACGCCGTCCCGCCCGAATGAAAAACGGGCCTGGTCAGGAGCCGCGACAGTGATGAGCGGCTGCGTGCGCAAGGCGGCGTTCAGGGCGGTTCGCAGGTCACGCGCCTCGATCATCCAGCCGAACGGCACATCGTCGGACGGGCGATCGTCGGATGCGAACTGCAGGCCAAGGGCGGATGGCCGCTCGCCGGGGCGGCCGTCGGCCACGCGGATTTCCGTGATCGGCTGCGGGATCGCGCCGAGATGCTGCCAGACGCCGGCTGCCTCAAGCATTCGGCGCGCCCCTTCGGCGATCGCATAGGCGCGCCCGTCGAGGCTCGGGTCCTCGGCTTCGGCCAGGCCCGCCCGATCGACCACGAGGACACGCCAGCCCGACGCGGCGAGGCGGCAGGCGAGTGCTGCGCCGACGGGGCCGGCGCCATTGATGCAGATCTCGGTCATGCGCACGCTTGTCTCACCAACGCGGGCCCGCGCCAAGGCGGCGCGCAAGCCGGTTCGCAAGCGGCATAAATTTGGCTATGGTCGGACCATCATGACAGGGGCCGTTCGCGGCCCATGGCGGCCGGGACTGCCGGTCCGTGCGCGCGCCTTAGGAGATCGGTTCCGATGAAACTCATTACCGCCATCATCAAGCCGTTCAAGCTCGATGACGTGCGCGAGGCACTCACCCCGCTTGGCGTACAGGGTCTGACCGTCACCGAGGTCAAGGGTTTCGGCCGCCAGAAGGGCCAGACCGAGATCTACCGCGGCGCCGAATATCACGTGAGCTTCCTGCCGAAGGTGAAGATCGAGATCGCCGTCGCAGACGCCGTGGCCGACGACGTGGTCGACGTGATCCTGCAGGCTGCGCACACGGGCAAGATCGGCGACGGCAAGGTCTTCATCAGCACGCTCGACAGCGTGATCCGCATCCGCACCCGCGAGACCGGAGACGGCGCGCTGTGATCCAGACCGCAACCGGCCGCGCTGCCTGTCGCGCGGTCCTTTCCCGCGCCGCCCTGTCGTGCGCGGCATTGTGCTTCCCGGTCGGCGCGTTTGCCGCAACGCCTGCGATCGACACGGGCGACACCGCCTGGATGCTGGCGAGCACGGCGCTCGTCCTGCTGATGACGATCCCGGGCCTCGCCCTTTTCTACGGCGGCATGGTGCGCAAGAAGAACGTGCTGGCGACGCTGATCCAGTCGTTCACCATCTGCTGCATCGTCACCGTCGTCTGGATGGTGGCCGGCTACAGCCTCGCATTCTCGACCGGCACGCCGATGATCGGCGACCTGTCGCGCTTCATGCTGTCCGGCATCGCGGCGAACGTGTCGAAGGGCGTGGATGCGGCCTTCACCCTCGGGGCGGGGTCGAGCAACGCGACGCCGATGACGATCCCCGAGAGCGTCTACATGATGTTCCAGATGACGTTCGCGATCATCACGCCCGCGCTGATCGCAGGCGCGTTCGCCGAGCGCATGAAGTTCTCGGCGCTGTGCGCTTTCACGATCCTCTGGTCGCTCGTCGTCTATTCGCCGATCGCGCACTGGGTCTGGAGTCCGCTCGGCTGGGTGGCCCAGTTCGGCGCGATCGATTTCGCGGGCGGCACGGTCGTACACATCAATTCGGGCGTGGCCGGACTGGTGACGGCCCTCGTGCTCGGCAAGCGTCGCGGTCTCGGCTCGGATGACATGTCTCCGTTCAACCTGACCTACGCCATCGTGGGCGCATCCCTGCTCTGGGTCGGCTGGTTCGGGTTCAACGCCGGATCGGCGGTCGGCGCGAACGGCCGCGCCGGCATGGCCATGCTGACGACGCAGATCGCGGCAGCCGGCGGCGGCATCGCGTGGATGGTGGTGGAGCGGTTCCGCACCGGCAAGCCGACGGCGCTGGGCATCATCTCCGGCGCGGTCGCGGGTCTGGTCGCCATCACGCCGGCGGCCGGCTTCGTTCTGCCGGGGCCGGCTCTTGTAATCGGCCTTGCCGCAGGTGCCGTGTGCTTCTGGAGCGCGACGTGGCTCAAGCACAAGCTCGGCTATGACGACAGTCTCGACGCATTCGGCGTGCACGGCACGGGCGGCATTCTCGGCGCGCTGCTGACGGGCGTGTTCGCCTTCGGCCCGCTGTCGGCGACCGATGCGAATCCCGCCGGTTATCAGGGTTCGCTCCATCAGGTGATTGCGCAGGCTGAAGCCGTGATGGTCACGATCGTCTGGTGCGGACTGCTGACCTACGTGCTGCTCAAGCTGATCGATCTCGCCATCGGGCTGCGTGTCACACCCGAAGAGGAACTCGAGGGTCTCGACATGGTTCTGCATGGGGAGCGCATTAATTAACATTGTGTGTCTTCGTGGGCGGCGCGTAATCCTGTGATGTTGCAGACGGCACCACGCGCCCGCACGCTTCATGCCACCCCGACAGGAAATCGACCGACGATGCCCACATCTTCCGTTCTCACGCGACTGAGCGCCGTGACGTTGTTCGCAGGCGCGCTGGCTCTCCTTCCGGCTCATGCCGCAGGCCTGACCGCCAAGGAGTGCCACGCGAAGTTCCAGGCGGCGAAAGCCGACAAGACGCTGAATGGCCAGAGCTACAAGGCTTTCAAGGCCAGCCAGTGCGCCGCCACGACACCGGCCGCGGCTTCGGCGCCGTCGAGCCCGCCGACGGCCGCCGGCGCATCCACGGCGTCCGACACGGCGGCATCGGCACCGGCAAAGCCCACGACGGCACCGGCCGCGACCGCCGAGCCGGGTCCGGGGCTGGGCACGAAGCCGGCCGCGGTCGCATCGGGCAATGCCGTCTTCCCGACCAGTGTTTCTGCGCAGTACAGCAAGCTGTCGGCCGGCAAGGCCCGCATGAAGACCTGCCTCGACCAGTATCACGCCAACAAGGAATCCGGCGGCAATGGCGGCCTGAAGTGGATCCAGAAGGGCGGCGGCTACTACAGCCAGTGCAACGCCAAGCTCAAGGGCTGACGCGCGCGCCCTGCCCGGCCGCGCGTTCCGTCATCTGTGCGACGAAGACGCGGTTTGTCGCATAGGACAGCCACACGGGCCGTTCCGCGAACCAGTCCGCGCCCAACAGCATGTCGGCATCGTCATGCAGCGGCGCCACGGTCAGGACCGGCCTGCGGACCGGCGCATCGTCGCCGATCCGCAGGCTTCCGAACCGGTGCCAGTGATAGAGCGCCTCTCGAAAATCGATCCCGCTCGTGGTCCCGCCCGGGTCGCGAGCAAGCTGCTCCGAATCCACGCCTGCGCGTGCCGCGAACTGGATCGACACGATGCGCGACCGCGCCCCGCTGTCGAGCAATGCGCGCCCCGTCTGCCCGTCGAGTGTGAACGCGACCGAAAGGCGCGCGCCGTCGCGTTCCGGCATCAGCGTCGTATAGCGGCCATGCCAGTCGGGTGGCGAACGACAGGCCGCGTTCGGCGTGCTGACCCGCCAGAACGCGAGTGTCTGGCGTTTCACGTCGAATACGATGTCGAACTGGCCAAGCACGTCGCCACCCAGCAATCCCGCAATAGCCGGCACGATGCGTGGACTTCCCGGCAAGGCACCGACCGGCAGTGACAGCGGACCGAGCTGCAGGTTCTCTGCCAAAGCCAGATTCGGCACCATGACATTGGGCACCATGCGTGTCATGCCGCCGGTGCCGGTCACGCGTGTCTGATGCGCCGCGTCCTGCGTCAGACCAAACGCGGATGCGGCTTCGGGCGTGATCAGGCTGCCTTCGGAACCGGTATCGACCAGCAGGCTCGCGGCATGATCGCCGATCCGCACGCGAATGCTGAGATAGCCACCGTCGTCACGCAGCGGCACGTCGGCGATCTGTTGAAGCACACATCGCGGCGGGGCCGCAGCCATGAGACCCAGCGCCGCCAGAATACCGACGACGCGCGGCAGTTTCTTCACGTGCCGTGCTCTCCGGTTCCCGCACCAGGGCTGGCATTGGCATCGCGTGCACCATGGGCACGCGGATGAGCGTCCGACCAGACCTTCAGAAGCCGCTTTTCATCAGCCAGCGTGTAGGTCTGCGTCGTAGAGAGGCTGACATGGCCCAGCAATTCCTGAATCGAGCGCAGGTCGGCGCCATTTTCCATCAGATGCGTGGCGAACGAATGCCGCAGTGCATGTGGCGTGACATGGCCGCCGAGACCCGACAGTGCCCGCCATTCCCGCATCGCCCGCTGGGCAATGGCTGGTTGCAGGCGGCCGCCGCGCACGCCCGGAAACAACGGCGCATCGGGCTGCGGATTCGGATGCCGCGTGCACCAGTCCCGCAACGCGTCGGAGACGGCGGGCAGCAGCGGCACCAGACGCTCACGGCCACCCTTGCCCCGGATTCGCAGGATGCCCGTGCCGTGTCGTGCCAGATCGCCGATGTCGAGCGCCAGTGCTTCGGCAATGCGCAGACCCGCGCCGTAGAGCAATGTGAACAGCGCGACATCGCGGGCCCGCGCCATCGGCGTATGACCGAGTTCCGCGATTTCCGACGGTGCAGCGCGCGCCGTGTCCGCGTCGAGCGGACGCGGCAGCCGCCGTTTGGTGCGCGGCATCTGCAGCAGGCTGGCAGCCGTATTTTCGATACCATGCCGCTGGTTGAGATAACGATAGAACGCCCGGAGCGCGGACAGCCGACGCGCGCGGGTACGGGTTCGGGCATCCGGCGTGGAATTGGATCGCGCCTTGCCGGGCGCCGTGCTCTCGTGCGCGAGCCAGGCGCGCAGATCCGCGACCGACAGGCGTCCCATTGCCGCCAGATCCGGCGGACCGCCGAGATGCTCCGTCAGGAACGCCAGAGCGCGGGACAGATCGTGCTGATATGCCGCGACCGTGGCTGCGCTGGCGCGACGCTCCTGCGAGAGGAACGTGATCCAGCCCGCGACGGTATCCTCGGCCATCATGAAGCGCGCGCCTCCGCCGCCGAACCATCCGCTGGAGATTTGCCCCTCGGTCGCCGCACATGTTTCCGGCAGACCTTCAGGAGACGGATGCGTGCGATCGGGTAAGATGCGTCCATGATTTCGAGCCTAGATCAACCGCCGCGCGCGCAAAAGCCGAAGCGCACCGCAACACCGGCGCAACCGTCACTGTCGGTCGATGACATCGCACGGGTCAAGGTTCTGCTCCCGCTGCCTTTTCCGGGTCCGCTCGATTATCGCGTGCCGGACGACATGGTGCTGTCCCCGGGCGAGATCGTCGTCGTGCCACTGGGGCGGCGCGAGGAACTCGGCTGCGTCTGGGACGACGAGAGCGCGGCACCGCCCGACTTTGCCCCGCCACCCGCGCGCGTCGTGGAGGCGAGCAAGTTGCGTGCCGTGTGCACCCGGAGCGATGCGCCTCCGTTTCCGCCCGGCTGGCGCCGCTTCATCGACTGGGTTGCGGCCTACACGCTTGCCCCGCCGGGCCTGCTGCTGGCGACCGCATTGCGCATGCAGGTGTCGCCTGCGCCCAGGCCGGCGCTGGGGTGGGTCCGGTGCGAAATGCCGCCCGACCTGCGCCTGACGGACAGTCGGCGTGCCGTCCTGGCGCAGGCGTCGGCGGTGCCGCTCACCACTACAGATCTCGCCCGCATGGCGGGCGTGAGTTCAGGCGTCGTGCGCGGACTGGCCGATGCGGGCGGCCTTCGATCGGTGCCGATGGCACCTGTGGGAAGCAGCCCGAGTCCCGATCCGGAATTCGCCCCGCCGGACCTGTCCACGGAGCAGACCGAGGCCGCGCAGGTACTGGTTGATGCCGTCAAAGCCGATCGCTTTCAGGGCATCCTTCTGGAAGGCGTCACCGGCTCGGGCAAGACGGAGGTCTATCTGGAGGCGGTTGCCGAGGCGCTGCGGGCCGGCCGTCAGGCGCTCGTGCTGCTGCCGGAAATCGCGCTGTCCGCCCAGTGGGTCGATCGCTTCGCGCGCCGTTTCGGCACGGCACCGGCCCTGTGGCATTCCGACCTGTCGCCGGGACTGCGGCGCGCGACGTGGCACGGTGTGTTGTCGGGCGAGGCGCGCGTTGTAGTCGGCGCGCGATCGGCCCTGTTTCTGCCGTTCAGGGATCTGGGCGTCGTCGTGATCGACGAGGAGCACGAGACGGCGTTCAAGCAGGAGGACGGATTTTTCTACCATGGCCGGGACATGGGCGTGGTGCGCGCTTCCCTCTCCGGCGTGCCCGCGATTCTCGTGTCGGCGACGCCCAGCCTCGAGACGCTCGCCAATGTCGAATCCGGCCGGTACCGGCATCTGATCCTGACATCGCGCCATGGCGGCGCGACCCTGCCCAGCGTCACCCTGATCGACATGCGCATCGACCCGCCCGAACGCGGGACGTTTCTCTCCCCCGTCCTCGTCACGGCAATGGAGGAAACGATGGCGCGGGGCGAACAGGCCATGCTGTTCCTCAATCGTCGCGGCTATGCGCCGCTGACACTGTGCCGGTCCTGCGGCCATCGGATGCAGTGCCCGAACTGCACGGCCTGGCTGGTCGAGCACCGCGCCCGGGGCATCCTGACCTGCCATCACTGCGGCCATGTCGAGCCGATCCCGGAAACCTGCCCGAGTTGCGGAGCCGCCGGCAGCCTTACGCCGATCGGGCCGGGGATCGAGCGAGTCCTCGAGGAAGCGCGCGCCCGCTTCCCGGACGCGCGTATTCTGGTCATGGCATCCGACACGCTGGGATCCCCGGATGCCACGGCGCATGCGGTGCATCAGATTTCCAATCGGGAAGTCGATCTCGTGATCGGCACGCAGATCGTCGCCAAGGGCTGGCATTTTCCGCATCTGACGCTCGTGGGTGTCGTCGATGCCGATCTGGGCTTGGGCGGCGGCGATCTGCGCGCGGCGGAGCGCACCGTGCAGCTGCTTCATCAGGTCGCGGGACGTGCGGGCCGCGCGTCCGCGCCGGGGCATGTGCTTCTGCAGAGCTATGCCTGCGATCACCCGGTCATGCTGGCGCTGGCCAGCCAGGATTTCCGCGCGTTCATGGATCAGGAGGCTGCCCAGCGCCGCCCCGGGCACTGGCCGCCCTATGGTCGCCTCGCTGCCCTCATCGTCAGTGCGACGAGCGCGGACGTCGCGGACACGCTGGCTAATGCGCTGGGCGATGCGGCGCCCGATCAGCCGGGCATTGCTGTGCTCGGCCCGGCGCCGGCGCCGCTTGCCATGCTGCGCGGACGCCACCGGCGACGTCTGCTGCTGCGCGCCCCGCGTAACGTCGCACTGCAGCCGATCCTGCGGGCCTGGCGCGCACGGGTCACGATCCCCGCTCAGGCCCGCGTGGACATCGACATCGACCCGGTATCGTTCCTGTGAGGGCGGGCCGGCGGCCGTTATTATGGCTCTCGATGTGATCCGCGACGCCGCATGAGATGAAGCGCACAGATATATTCGAAGGCCAGCATCATGATCCGCGCCGCACCTCTCGTTGCAGCTGGCTGCATGCTGTTCGCTCGCCCTGACCTGGATCTGGTGACGATGGCGCTTGCGTCTCGCAGCTCCTGCAGACCGTGTGAATATGCTTGGGAGACGCCGTAAACGCGGAGATCATGAAGAAACTGCCAGACAATTCTGCCCGACTTTGACATGGACCTGCGCTGCCCCGTGCGCCTGCCAACAATGTGTCCATGAACGAAGCGCGTCAGCTTACTGTATCCGGCCGTTTCGTTCCGGAGGAGAACAGAGCTGGATGCGTCGTATCGAACAGGGAAGCATAGAAGCCATGACCGATCCCGCCCCCTGAGACGACCTGACAGTCGATTGGGCACCGGGCGGCGCATTACGCCTCAGTGCCCTGAGCCCGATCAGGACGACTTGCGGATCAGCGTCCAGAGAGCCTGGGCGGCGGCGATCATGGCGAGGGCTGCCTGCGCATGGGGGCGGAACCGGCGCGGCCCGATGCTGGCCAACGCGGTGAGGCCGACATTGATCGTGGTCAGGCCACCGATGTGACGACCAGCGGCCGGCTTGGCGTTGCCTGGCGTAACTGTCGGCTGCGGTGCCGGCGGGGCGGACTTTTTACGAAAGAACATCGGCTACTCCTGTGTGACGGGAACTGAAACAGGCGACAATGGTCTCGGGTTCCGTTTCAGAGCGGCTGGCCGTCGCGGGCGACCTTCAGCTTGTCCAGTCGCCTGTGCCCGTCCTTGACCAACGGATTGAGGGTCAGGACATGTTCGTAGGCATCGTAGGCCGCCGAGAAGTCATGCCGGTCGGACTCCGTATCCGAAAGCATCGTCCAGGCATTGATGTCGCCCGGATCATGTTGCAGCGCCACACCCAGATCGGCGATGGCGCCTGCGAAATCACCCGCATCCGCACGCACCTGGGCCCGCGAGCGCCACAGGATTTCGGCATCGGGCTGCAGGACGATCGCATCGTCCATGCTGGCTTCGGCCGTCTTCATGTCATGTTGTTCGAGCGCATGCTGCGCGTCGCGCATCAAAAGCTGGGCCGTTGGCGAAACCCCACGCTGCCGCAGGGCCTCCGCCTGCCGCGCCAGCGTCTGCGCCTGCTGCGAGTCTGTCGCGTTGGCGAGTTTCTGTTCGGCATCCTGCAAGGGCGGAATCGCAGGTTTTGCGGGTGCCTTGCCCTGCCCTGACGTCTTGGCCTGTGCCGGCGGCTGGGGCTGTGGCTTGCTTGGGACCGGCGCCGGAGCGGCCGAAGAGGAGTGCGCGGACGGCTGTGCGTGGACCGCAGAGCTCACGGCGCAAAGACAGGCCAGGATCGGGACGAGGCAAACGGCTCTGGACATCATCATCGGGACGATAGGGCCGAATGCATCATGAAAAAAGGCCGCGGCAGGATGGTCCTGCCGCGGCCTTTTTCATCGCATCGAATGCGCCGGGCTTCAGCCCTGGCGCGCCTTCATGCGGGGGTTCTTCTTGTTGATGACATAGATGCGGCCATGACGGCGCACGACGCGGCAATCCTTGTCGCGGACCTTGGCCGACTTCAGGCTGTTGCGGATCTTCATAACGGTTCGGGCCCCTATCGTCGGCGATTTCGTAACGAAAACAAAAGACGCGAACCGGGAACGGCCCGCAAGAGCCCGCGCATTTACCGGCAGCAGGCAGGAGAGTCAATCGAAAGACGGCCGCAGGGCGGCCGATTCTCGCAGTTCAGTGAGCGTCACCCGTCGCAAGGCCATCACCACGCGGATCGGTATCGCCACGGCACTGTTCGTTGCCGGTGCAGATCGCGCTGTTCACGCGGCCGAGTCCCGTGTGCTCCGGAGTGTCGCCGGATGCTTCGGACACGGCGGCATGGCCCAGGGCCGTTGCGGCGGATCCTTGCCCGGACGCCGCCAGCACGGCGCTCAGCGCCCTGCCGCGACGCAGGATGGCGGCAGGCAGCACGGGGGCCGGCGCATGAGCCGGCGAGGCGCCCATCACGATCCCGGTCGAACCGGCCATACGACCGGTGCCGAACAGATTTCCATCGCTCAGCGCGCAGGCGACGGCTTCTCCGGACCGATCGACCACGACATACGATGTAGTGGCCGGCAGCGCCGGGAGCGCGCCTGAACCACCTGCCCCCGAATCGAGAGCGGCCTGCGCCGCGCTTGTCAGTGCCGCGGCATCGGTATTCACGGCGGCGGCCCCGGACTGGCTCTCGGGGTGCGCGGCACGCCATGCGGCGATGACGCCGTCGGCGCTCCGGGCTCCATGACTTGCGAACACGCTGGCCGCACCCAGACCGCCATCGGCGGGCGGTGCAACGAATTCCGCGGTGACGGAGCCTTCGGTGACATGAAGGGTACTGGTCTGGGACGGCAGTGCACGTCGCAGGTCACTGGCATCAAGGCCGCCGCCGGAGGCCGTGGCCGCCTGGGCATACAGATGGGCCAGCGGACCATCGTAGAGATCACCAACGCCCTGCGCGCGCAGACGGCTCAGGAACGCGGCAAGCCGGGGCTGCACCAGCGTGTCGCCGGACTGGACCACGGAACCGTCGGCACGCGTGAACGTGCTGCGGATGTTGTCATCGGCGAGAAGCGCGGACTGCACGGCCGCGAGATCGCCCGCGAAGACGCGACTGACGGTGATGCCGTTGCGCGCCAAGGATTCGGCCGGGGCCACGGTATCGCTGAAGTCGACGCTGCCGTAGCGCAACTGCATGAGATACAGACCGCGCGCGAGCATCGGTACCGCAGCCGGACGATCGCCGGCATTGGGCGCGGACCCTGCAACCGGGAGGAACAGGAACGATTGTGCAGGCTCGCCGGGCTTGGCCGCGATACAGGCACCGCCACCGCCGAGCGATGCGCGGGACGGCAGGGTGACGCTGAGCGCCAGACCGACGGCGGCGGCCGCATCGGCCGCATTGCCGCCACGCACCAGAACCTCGCGTCCCGTCAGGGCCGCCTGGGGCTCGTCGGTGACGACAGTGCCGACATAGCCGCTCAGCGCCAGGGTCGAATGGCCGAACAGGTCGTGGCCGATGGTCTGAATGCCGGTCGGGACCGAGGCGCATCCGCTCAAGGAGGCTACGATCGCAAGGCCTGCGGCGGCGGCGCCCTGCCGTCTGCCACGGCGTGAGGCGGAATGATGCCGTCTTTGGGTCTGCGCCACGTCCAGTTGTACTCCGTCGCTTTCAGATGCCGTCGCGTTGTTTCTGTTCAGACGATGTCGTCCGGGTCGACCAGTGAGCCAGCCGCTGGCCACAGGGCGTGGCCCATCGCACTTAGCGTCGTTACGGTCCTGCGGCAACACGGCAAAGCGCTACCGAAGATTTCCCAGCCTCCCGGCCTTTGGGCTAGAAGGCCCTGGTCGGATGCCTCGGGCGTCATCGATCCGAAAAGATCGCAGGAGACCTGTTTCGTGTCACGTTTCACCCTTACCCGCTGGATTCCGGGCGCCTGCGCGCTGGGTCTCGGCGTCGCCCTGGCGGCTAGCCTCACGCTCGACCGGCCGGCCCATGCCGACGGATCGGAGTTCACGGCCGCCCAGCGCGCCCAGATCGTGTCGATCGTGCGGGACGCGCTGAAAAGCGATCCATCGATCCTTGCGGACGCCATTACGTCCCTGCGCGCCCAGCAGGAGGGCAATGCCCAGACCAAGGCGCTGGCTTATGTCCGCGCCAACCAGCTCGCGGTCCAGAGTGCCGATGCACAATATATCAGGGGCAATCCCGCAGGACGGGTGACGGTCGTCGAGTATCTGGACCCGCGGTGTCCGTATTGCCGTCGGATGGAGCCGATCGTGAACGATCTGCTGGCCCGCGATCACGATGTGCGCTTTGTCCAGAAACTCATCCCGATCCTCGGACAGGACAGCGTGCTGGAAACACAGGCCATCATGGCCGCCGCCAGGCAGGGAGGCGCAGAGCACCTGCGCGCGGCCCTAATGACGGATACGCAGCATCCCACGATCGAGCGGGTGCACGAACTGGCACGTGCGCAAGGGCTGGATACCGCGCGGCTCGACGCGGATATGAAGTCGCCTGACGTTGTGAAGACGATCGAGACCAACATGGCACAGGCGCAGGGGATCGGCCTCGACGGTACACCGACCTTCGTCTTCGGCACGGCTGGAATCGCGCCGGGCGCGCTGTCACGCGACGATATGGAAGCGGAAATCGCCCACGCTCGAACCTGAGCCGCCAGACATGAAAAAGCCGCCCGGCACGAGACCGGGCGGTGCATCGGACAGAATTATATCTGCCCCATCAGAACCAGGATCACGATGATCACGACGATGAGGCCCAGGCCGCCCGAAGGGAAATAACCCCAGTTGGTGCTGTAGGGCCAGGTCGGCAACGCGCCGATCAGGAGCAGAATCAGAACAATAAGAAGAATGGTTCCCATGGGGATGCTCACCTGAAAGCAGTTACGATCCCCTAACGTCGGCAATCTTTCAAAGTTCTGCTGTCACTGATTGTCATGTTTTGACACGCGCCAGATGCTGTCTGGCAAGTCGCCGCGCGATCAAGGGCGCCGTGAGCATGACCACCAGAAATCGCCCGACCTGCATCGCGACGATGAATGGCATGTCGGCATGGGCCGAAGCCGCGATGATCGCGACCGTGTCGGCACCGCCGGGACTTGTCGCGAGATAGGCAGTCAGCGGGTCGATCCCGCCCCAGGTCACGAGGACGGCGGCCATGCCACCGCAAAGACCGATCAGAACGCCGATCGACAGCAGGATTTTCGGGAGCGCGCGCAGGGCATGGTGCAGGATGTCAGGCGAGAAACGCCCGCCGATGCTCCAGCCCGCAGTTGCATAGGCCATGGCCAGGAGCCAGGCCGGCAGATCGATTGCGATCCAGCCGACATCCTGCGCGATCGCACCGCATCCCATCGGCACCAGAAGGCCGCCCGCCGGGATCAGCTTGCGCCGCGCCGCGCCATAGCCCAGCGCCACCAGCGCCCCCGTCTGGGCGAGATGGGACAGTTGCACGGGCGGAAACCACAGGGCGTGTGCCGATGCATGGGATGCGCCATGCACCCAGAAAAGGGGCACGACGGACGCGACGATCGCCACGGCCACGACGCGCAGATATTGCATGAATGCGACGAGCCGCATGTCGGCACCGAATGCCTCCGCCATGATCACCATGACGCCGGCAGCCCCCGGAGACGAACCCCATAGCGCGGTCGTGCCCGGAAGCACCTGCAGGCGGGTCATGACCCAGCCCAGAAGCGTGCTGATGGCGACGACCGAAAGGATGCCCATCAGAAACATCGGCCATGCATGGGCGATCTCGGTGACGATCGACAGACGCAGGGTGCGCGCGATCATGCAGCCGATCAGACCCTGCGCGACAATGAACGCGGCGTTCGGAATGCGGACGTCCTGCCCCCTCACCGCAAAAATGACGGCCGCGAACATCGGGCCGAGCAAAAGCGCCGCCGGGAGACGGCATGTTTCGAGCAGCACGACTGCCGCGATCGATGATGCGACCAGGCAGACCCACCGCAGAGCGGATTTTGAGACAGGCGGAAAATTCATCGAGCAGACCATTTGCGAGACTGTCCTCGCATTATACATCGCTCACACAAACGCGCCATCCGTGTTTGAGAATGGTTCTCAACAAGTAACCATCCCGGTTTAACTGAACCCGCTTGGTCTTCACCTCTGTGTGTACCCTCGATATGGCGGATGCGCGGCGCGAAACTCTAATCTAAGATCAGTGATGTTCCGATCCCACCTGGCGGGGACTGGAGCCGTTCAAGACGCGGCGCCATTGCTTCGTCGTTATTGCTGGCTCGCAGACGTGTCAGGATCAGTTGTGACACAATTCTTCAATAGTCATTCACTGGCGATTTACATTGTTTTTGTGACGGCCCTGCTCTGCATTGTCGTGGCGCTGTCGTCCGTCCTTGGTCCCAGGCGCGTTGGCGCGGCCCGCGGACGTTCGATGAGCATTCCCTACGAATCGGGAATTCTGCCGTCCGGATCTTCAAGGATTCGCCTTCCCGTCCAGTATTACCTGATCGCGATGTTCTTCGTGATCTTCGATGTCGAGGGCGTCTTCCTTTTTTCCTGGTCCACGGTCGCCGTGCGCGCCGGCTGGGCGGCCTATGCCACGGTGCTCGTGTTCATCGCCTTCCTCGGCGTGGCACTGGCCTATCTCTGGCGCAGCGGTGCCCTTGAATGGGGTCTGCGTCGCCGGCCCGCCGGAGCGCGGGATCCGTCACGCCCTCTTCCAGGACACGTCTTGCCCGGTCAGGCATTTTCCGAAGGAGCCCGCGCGCCATGACATGGTCGCTCAGCAAGGCCACGGCCACCCTGCCCTCGCGTCCCGACGAGGCGACCAGCATGGACGAGCTTCGCAGCAATCTCGTCGTCGGTCGTCTGCAGGACTTCATTTCCTGGGGGCAGAAGAATTCGGTCTGGCCGTTCAATTTCGGCCTGTCCTGTTGTTACGTCGAGATGGCAACCGCATTCACCAGCCGCTACGACATCGCCCGTTTCGGATCTGAAGTGCTGCGCGCGACCCCGCGCGAAGCCGACCTCATCGTGATCGCGGGCACCGTCTTTCGGAAAATGGCCCCGATCGTCAAATATCTCTACGACCAGATGCTGGAGCCCCGCTGGGTGATCTCCATGGGGTCCTGCGCCAATTCGGGTGGCATGTACGACATCTACAGCGTCGTCCAGGGTGTCGACAGCTTCCTGCCCGTGGATGTCTATGTGCCCGGCTGCCCCCCCCGCCCCGACGCCCTGCTCGAGGGGCTGATGCTGCTGCAGAACTCGATCGGCCAGCAGCGCCGCCCGCTCAGCTGGATGGTCGGCCCGCAGGGTGTGGAACGCGTGACGCCGCCGAGCATGCGCGACCTGAAGCGCGAGGAGCGCCGGGCGGCGACAACCCTGCGCACACCGGACAGCGTGTGAGACAAAGGTCATGAGCGAGACGATCGAAACTTCACGCGGCGATGCGGTCGTCCGCGACGCCCTGATGGCGGAGACGATGCGCGGCATGGCGCACGTCATTCTTCATGAGGAAATCGCCAAGGACGGTCTGGTAAATTTTTGGGTGTCCGCCTCGGACATCCGGACCGTGCTCTTCACGCTGAAACAGCCGGCGGCGCGCCTGCGCATGCTGTACGACATCACGGCCCTCGACGAGCGCCAGCGCGAACATCGCGATGGCCTGCCCGACAGCACGTTCACCGTGTCCTACCACCTCGTGGCATTCGCTGGTCCGCATGACGAGATCCGGCTGAAGGTACCGCTGCTCGGGCTCGATCCGCACGTTCCGACCGCCTCCGACATCTGGCCGAGTGCCAACTGGTTCGAACGCGAGGTCTGGGACCTGTTCGGTGTCGTGTTCGACGGGCACCCGCATCTCACACGGATCCTGACGCCGCCGACCTGGGTCGGTCATCCGCTGCGCAAGGACCATTATGCACGTGCGACCGAGCGTCCTCCGTATACATTAAGCGAGGATCAGGTCTTTCACGAACAGGAAGCACTGCGGTTCGACCCCTCGGCCTGGGGGATGCGGAAGCATTCCGACAACAGCGACTTCATGTTCCTCAATGTCGGCCCGAACCATCCCAGCGTGCATGGCGTGTTCCGCGTCGTCCTGCAGCTCGAAGGTGAGGAAATCGTCGATGCGGTGCCCGATATCGGGTTCCATCATCGCGGCGCCGAAAAAATGGCCGAGCGCCAGTCCTGGCACACGTTCATCCCCTATACCGACCGCGTCGATTATGTCGGTGGGGTGATGAACAACTTCCCCTACGTCATGGCGGTGGAGAAGCTCGCCGGGATCACGGTGCCGGATCGCGCCCAGATGATCCGCGTCATGCTGGCCGAGTTCTTCCGGATCGCGAGCCATCTCGTGTTCTACGGGACGATGGTCCAGGATCTGGGTCAGCTGTCTCCGGTTTTCTACATCTTCACAGACCGCGAGAAGGTTTTCGAAATCATCGAAGCCATCTGCGGCTTCCGGATGCATCCTGCCTTCTTCCGTATAGGCGGCGTCGCACTCGACCTTCCGAACGGCTGGGACGAGAAAATCCGCGCGTTCCTGGACTATATGCCGCCCCGGCTTGCGGAATACGACAAGCTCGTGATGCAGAATCCGCTGTTCAAGGCGCGCACCAAGGGTATCGGCGCCTACACAACGGAAGAGGCGATCGACTGGGGCATCACGGGTCCAGGCCTTCGCGCGACCGGGCTCGAGTGGGACATGCGGCGCGTCCAGCCCTATGCCTGTTACGACCAGCTCGAGTTCGATATTCCGACCGCCGTCAATGGCGACTGCTACGACCGCGTGGCCGTGCATATCGAGGAGATCCGCCAGAGCCTGCGGATCATTCGCCAATGCGTCGACAACATGCCGAGCGGCCCGTTCAAGGCGGAGCATCCCCTGTCGATGCCGCCGCCCAAGGCGCGCACGATGCATGACATCGAGACCCTCATCCATCACTTCGTCAGCGTCACTTGGGGACCTGTCGTACCGGCGGGCGAGGCACGCTGCATGATCGAGGCGACCAAGGGCATCAATTCCTACCACCTCGTCAGTGACGGCGGCACGATGTCGTATCGAACGCGGATCAGAACTCCATCTTTCGCTCACCTGCAGATGCTGCCGCTGCTCAGCCGCGGCGTCCTGATTGCCGATCTGATCGCGATCATCGGCAGCATTGATTTCGTGATGGCCGATGTCGATCGTTGAAACACCTGCGTCCGGCGTCCCCGCCGGAACGCCGCCCGAATTTCCGCAGGACCTGCGGGACAAGATCGCCGACATGGTCGCCCATGAGCATCATGCGCGCGGCGCTGCCATCGAGGCGATGCGCCTGACGCAGAAGCGCTTCGGCTGGCTGTGCGATGCGCATATGCGCGAGATCGCGAAGCTGTGCTCGATGTCCATGGCCGACCTCGACGGGATCGCGACCTTCTTCAACCTCCTGTTTCGCAAGCCGGTCGGCGAAAACGTCGTCATGTTGTGCGACAGCGTATCGTGCTGGCTGATGGGCGAGGAAAAGGTTCGCGCCCGTTTCTGCGAGAAACTCGGAATCAAGCGTGGCCAGACGACGCCGGACGGCAAGGTGACGTTCCTGCCGATCGTCTGTCTCGGTCATTGCGATCACGCACCTGCGATGCTTGTGAACGAAGAGCTTTACGGCAATGTCGATACCGAAACAGTCGATCGGGTGATCGACCAGATGAAGAATGGCTCCGTGAGGGGAGAGTCGTGATGGACGAGGCAGAACGCCGCCCCCTGACCGCAATGATCGACCGCGCGGCCGGGCCGCCGGACTGCGCCGCTTATGAGCGCATGGGCGGATTTCGTGGCGTACGCCGGGCGCTGTCGGGCATGAGCCCGGGCGACGTGATCGAGGAAGTCACCAAATCCAAGCTGCGCGGACGTGGTGGCGCGGGTTTCGGCACCGGCCCGAAATGGAGCTTCGTCCCCAAGGATCCCGCGAGCCAGCGCCGGAAATATCTTGTTGCCAACGGCGATGAGATGGAGCCGGGCACGTTCAAGGACCGCCTTCTGGTCGAAGGCAATCCGCTTCAGCTTGTCGAGGGGATGATCATCTCCGCTTTCGCCATTCAGGCGTCATTTGGCGTGATCTTCCTGCGCGGCGAATATCATCGCGGCCTTGAATGTCTTGAAAACGCCGTTCTGGAAGCACGCGAACGCGGCTGGCTGGGGGAGAACATTCTCGGCTCCGGCTTCAATTTCGACATCCACGTTCACCCGAGTGCCGGGCGCTACATCTGCGGTGAAGAGACAGCGCTGCTGACCGCGCTGGAAGGCCGCCGCGCCAACCCGCGAAGCAAGCCGCCATTCCCGCAGGTCGGCGGGCTGTGGGGCGCGCCGACCGTCGTGAACAATATAGAGACTTTCTGCAATATTCCCCACATCATCGCCAATGGTGCGGACTGGTATCTCGGCCTTTCGGCCTGCGCCGACGGGGGCACCAAGCTCTATGGTGTCAGCGGCCGTGCGAAGCGTCCCGGCACATGGGAATTGCCGCTCGGCGTCACGCTGGGCGAGATCATGGACCGCGCAGGCGGCATGCAGGATGGATACAAGCTGCGTGCATTCCTGCCGGGCGGCGCATCGACTGCGTTCCTGGGTGCCGAGCACGAGAATATCGTGATGGATTACGGGACCGTCGAAAAAGCCGGATCGCGTCTTGGCACCGGCCTTGCGATCCTGCTGGACGACCGGACCTGCCCCGTCGGCATGATCCGCAATCTCGAACATTTCTTTGCGCAGGAATCCTGCGGCTGGTGCACGCCGTGTCGCGACGGGCTGCCGTGGGTCGAACGTCTCCTGAATGCCATCGATGAAGGCGAAGGAGAGCAGGAAGACATGGATCGCCTCGCCGACCATGTCCGGCTGCTCGGCCCCATGGGCCGCACGTTCTGCGCTCATGCACCAGGCGCGATCGCTCCCCTCGCCAGCGGACTGGCATTGTTCCGCGAGGATTTCGAGGCGCACATCCGCGAACGTCGCTGCACCTATCAAGACGCAGCCTGAAGGAGCCGCCCATGGCAACGATCCATATCGACGGCGAGCCGCACGAGACACGTGATGGCGAAAACCTGCTTCAGGCCGTGTTGGAAGCAGGCGTCGACCTCCCCTATTTCTGCTGGCACCCCGAACTCGGCTCGGTCGGCGCTTGCCGACAGTGTGCGGTCAAGCAGTTCAACGGCCCCGACGACAAGCGCGGCCGTATCGTCATGGCCTGCATGACGCCCGCGACCGAGGGCGCCATCATTTCCGTCTCGGACCCGGAAGCGAAGGAATTTCGTGGCGAGGTTGTCGAGTGGCTGATGACGAACCACCCGCATGACTGTCCGGTCTGCGAGGAAGGCGGCGAATGCCACCTTCAGGACATGACGGTCATGACCGGCCATCGTGCGCGCCGCTATCGTTTTGAAAAGCGCACGCATCGCAATCAGGATCTGGGGCCGTTCGTCAAGCACGAGATGAACCGGTGTATTTCCTGCTATCGCTGTGTGCGTTTCTACCGTGACTATGCCGGCGGTCAGGATCTCGCGGCGTTCGCCTCACACAACAACATGTATTTCGGCCGCGCCGAGAGCGGCACGCTCGAAAGCCCCTTTGCCGGCAACCTTATCGAGGTCTGCCCGACGGGCGTCTTCACCGACAAGCAGTTCTCGAAAACCTACAGCCGCAAGTGGGATATGCGCGGCGCACCGTCCGTGTGCGCGCACTGCTCGGTCGGTTGCAACACGATCGTCAACGAGCGCGCGGGCACGGTGCGCCGGACGATCAATCGCTACAACGACGAGGTCAATCGCTACTTCCTGTGCGATCGCGGTCGCTATGGGCACGGTTACGCCAACGCGGATACGCGCATCCGCGTGGTCGGCCAGCTGATCGACGGCGTGCATCATCAGGTGCCGTCACAGGCGGCAATTTCGCACTTTGCGACGTTCGCCGAAGACGGCCCGGTGATCGGTATCGGCTCGGCCCGCGCGTCGCTCGAAACCAATTACGCCCTGCGCTCGCTGGTTGGCGCGGCGCAGTTCTCGACCGGGCTTGCCGAGCCTGCTCATGGCCTGACGCTTCTTGCGGCGGACATCCTGCGCACGACACCTGCGCATACACCTTCGCTCCATGACGTCGAACAGTGCGATGCCGTGTTCATGCTGGGCGAGGATGCGCTTTCGACGGCGCCGCGCCTGGGCCTGTCCATGCGGCAGGCGACGCGTCATGCATCGTTCCTGAACGCGGATCGCAACCGTATTCCGCGCTGGATGGATGCCTCGGTCCGGATGATGGGGCAGGATTTCATCTCTCCGCTGATGATCGCAACACCTGCCGCAACAGGCCTCGATGATTGCGCTGTCCTGACGCAGCACGCAGCGCCGGACGATCTCGCGCGGCTCGGCTTTGCGGTCGCCCATCTGATCGACGAGGCCGCACCGGCGGTGCCGGGCCTGACGGAAGCGGAAAGCACAGTTGCAGGCCGGATCGCCGAAGCGCTTCTGGCGGCTGACAAGCCGTTGGTCGTGTCCGGCACGCAGCTCGGATCCGCCGCCCTCATGCAGGCCGCGGCCAGCATCGCAGCGGCGCTGATGGTGCGCGGCAAGCCCGCCGCCCTGTCGCTTGTGCTGCCGGATGCCAACAGCATGGGCGTCGCACTCATGGGCGGCCTGTCGCTCGACGCCGTGTGTGACATGGCGCGAGATGGCAAGGTTGGAACGCTTATCGTGGCCGAGGCCGACCTGACGCGGCAGCTCGCGCCGGAACGGGTCGAGGCCCTTCTTGGACAGGTCAGGCATTTCGTCCTGATCGATCACAGCGAGAGCCCGCTGATCGAACGGGCGGAGCTTGTGCTGCCTGCGGCCCCCATCACTCATTCGGGCGGCACGATGGTCAACATGGAAGGGCGCGCACAGCGGTTCCTGCCGGTGGCCTTCCCCGAAGGCCCGGTGGAAGTGTCGTGGCGCTGGCTGCGCGATTTTGCCGAAAGCATCGGTCAGGACGACCGCATGGCGTGGCAGACACTGGATGACGTCGTGGCGGCGATCGCCCGCGAGCTTACGGTGTTCGCCCGTATCGGAGAAGCCGCGCCGAGCGAACAATACATGCTGGAAAGTGGTCACATCCGCAGCCAGACCGCTCGGGTCAGCGGACGGACGGCGATCCGCTCGCATATCTCGGTGCGCGATCAGCCCGTCCCGCCGATGCCGGATTCCCCGCTCAGCCCGACCATGGAAGGCACCTACAGCACGTCGATGCCCGGCGCGCTCGTGCCCTACTACCACGCACCCGGCTGGAACTCCGAGCAGTCGCTCAACCGGTTCCAGCAGGAAATCGGCGGCCCGATGCGCGGCGGCTATCCGGGCGTCCGGCTTGTGGATGCCGCTGAGGCGGTCTGGTCGTCCGCGCACTATTCGACGGACCTGCCGGAAACGTTTGCTCCGCGCGACGGATCGATCCTTCTGCTGCCCGAAAGCCGTATTTTCGGAAGTGAGGAACTCAGCGCCCTGGCGCCTGCCATCGCCGAGCGGGCCGAGCCGGCTGTCGTCCGCATGGCGGGCGACGGACCTTCGGAAGTGACGCTGACGCTGGACGGCATCCGCCATCGTCTGCCCGTCCTGCGGGACGACAGCCTGCCGCCGGGTCTTGCGTTCTATCCTGCACACATGACGCTGCGCGCGTTTGCGGCTCCCGTCTGGGTGTCGCTCGAAACCGCGGAGGCACTGGCATGATCGTGCCGATGCCAATCATCATCGTCGTGACGTTCGCGGCCGTGATGGGCGTTGCCGCCGTCTCGACGATGGTCGAACGCCGGCTTCTGGGCTTTTTCCAGGATCGGCCGGGGCCGAACCGTGTCGGGCCGTTCGGCATGTTCCAGGTCGTGGCCGACGCTGTCAAAATGCTGTTCAAGCAGGACTGGGTGCCACCATTTGCGGACAAGCCGGTCTTCCTGCTGGCGCCCATCGTCGGCTTCATGGCCGTCCTGCTCGAGTTCGGTGTCATTCCGATCACGCCGCACTGGAGCATCGCGGGCGACCTGAATGTCGGCCTGCTGTTCGTGTTCGCGATGATGGGGCTTGCGGTCTATTCCGTGGTGCTGGCGGGCTGGTCGTCGAACAACAAGTTCGCGCTTCTCGGCGGCATGCGCGCGGCGGCCCAGATGATTTCTTATGAAGTTTTCATGGGCTTGTCGCTTCTGGGCGTCGTGATGACGGCAGGCTCCTTCAGCCTGCATGACATCGTCCTCGCCCAGTCCAGATGCTGGTTCGTGATCCCGCAGTTCCTGGGCTGCATCGTCTTCCTGATCGCGGGGATTGCCGAAACGCACCGCCTGCCTTTCGATCTTCCGGAAGGCGAGAACGAGCTGGGCGCGGGATTTCACACCGAATATTCGGGGATGAAATTCGGCATGTTCTTCCTCGCGGAGTATGCCGGCGTCGCCATGATCTCGGCCCTGATCACCACGCTGTATCTCGGCGGATGGGGCGGCCCGATCCTGCCGCCGTTCCTCTGGTTCGCGATCAAGGTCGTGTTCCTGATCTGCTTCTTCATCCTGTTGCGCGCAGCCCTTCCCCGCCCGCGATACGACCAGCTGATGTCGTTCGGCTGGAAGATCCTGCTGCCCGTATCCCTGATCAATATTGTCCTGACCGGCGCGATCCTGCTGTGGCAGGCCGGCGCGTGAAAGGAAAAACCGTGCCATGATCGGCATCATCCGCACATTGTGGCTCACGTTCCTGCATCTGTTCCACAAGAACGATACCGTTCCCTATCCCGAGACCAAGCCGTATCTCTCCCCGCGTTATCGCGGACGGATCATTCTCTCGCGCGATCCGAACGGTGAGGAACGCTGCGTTGCGTGCAATCTGTGCGCCGCCGCCTGCCCCGTCGACTGCATCAGCCTGCAGAAGGGCGAGAAGGACGGCCGGTGGTACCCGGAGTTCTTCCAGATCAATTTCTCCCGCTGCATCTTCTGCGGGTTCTGCGAAGAGGCCTGTCCGACATACGCGATTCAGCTCACGCCGGATTTCGAGATGAGTGAATATGTCCGGCAGAACCTAGTCTACGAAAAACAGGACCTGCTGATCAGCGGAACCGGGAAATACCCCGACTACAGCTTCTATAACGTGTCCGGGCTCGCGATTCCCGGCAAGGACAAGGGCGAAGCCGAACGCGAAGCGGCTCCGATCGATATCCATGCGCTGCTGCCATGAGCGTTGACTTTTCCGTAGGCCTTTATGGCCTGATCGCCATCGCCGCCACCGCCATGGTGATCACGCGTGCAAGGCCCGTCCATGCCCTGCTGTACATGGTGGTCGCCCTCCTTGCGCTGGCCTGCCTGTTCGACAGCCTCGGCGCGCCGTTCGCGGCCATGCTGGATGTCATCGTCTATGCGGGCGCGATCATGGTCCTGTTCGTGTTCGTCGTCATGATGATCAACCTCGGTCAGCCGGACGAAACACGCGAGCGTAGCTGGATCACGCCCAGCAACTGGTTCGGACCGAGCGTGCTGGCGGCCCTTCTGCTCACGACCCTGATCTTCGCGCTCGGCCACGGTGATGCCGCCACCGGCCCGAACATCACGGAAGTCGGACCCACCGCCGTCGGGATGAGCCTATTCGGGCCTTACATGCTGACCGTCGAGCTTGCCTCGTTCCTGCTGCTTGCCGGCCTGGTCAGCGCCTTTCACATCGGGCGCGCACTCGGGGAGAAACGCTAGAGCCATGTCAGCCGCCGATCCCTCAGCCGGCCTCTATGTCGCCGTCATACTCTTCGCCCTCGGGCTGACGGGCGTTCTGGTTCGCCGCAACCTCCTGTTCATGCTGGTCTCGGTCGAGATCATGCTGAACGCGGCCGCCCTCGCCTTCGTCTCCGCAGGCGCGCGGTTTCACGATCCGTCCGGCCAGGTGATGTTCATCATGATCATCACGTTCGCCGCCGCAGAGGCCGCCGTCGGCCTCGCCATCATCTTGCGCATGCATGCCGCCGGCCGTCCGACCCTCGACGCCGACAGCGGCAACCGTCTCGGAGGATAGAGTCTTGGGTGGCATGCTACTGCCGATGGTCATTGCCTTCCCGCTGGCGGGCTCGATCATCCTCCTGCTCTCGGCCGGCGAGATGCCGAGGCGGGCAACACAACTCATCGGCCCGGGCAGTGTCGGACTGTCCGCCCTGTGCGCGCTGTTTCTGGCATCATCGTTTCTGAGCGATCCGCCGGTGTCCGGCAGCTTTCATGTCGTGCTGTGGCACTGGCTGACCCTGCCGGGCTTCGCGGCCCAGATCGCCCTGAGCCTCGACCAGCTTTCGCTCGTCATGATGCTCGTCGTCAGTTGCATCGGATTTCTGATCCTGGTCTATGCCGCGGCCTACATGGACGACGATGCGGATATCTGCCGCTTCTTCGCCTACATGACGCTGTTCGTGGCTTCGATGCTGCTGCTGGTCCTCGCCTCCGACCTGCTGGCGCTCTATGTGGGCTGGGAAGGCGTTGGCCTGTGTTCCTACCTGCTGGTCGGGTTCTGGTATGGCGAGCTGAACAACGCGCTCGCCGCCCGCAAGGCATTCGTGGTCACGCGTATCGGTGATGCGCTTCTATTCGTTGGTTTGACCCTGATCGCAACGGACGTCGGCACGCTCGATATCCCGACGGTCCTGCACACCATCCACGCCGGACCACAGACGACGCTCGGCTGCCTGCTGCTGCTGGGCGGTGCCATGGCCAAGTCCGCGCAGGTGCCGTTCCAGACCTGGCTGCCGGACGCGATGGCCGGACCGACGCCGGTCTCGGCGCTGATCCACGCGGCAACGATGGTGACGGCCGGCGTCTACATGATCGCCCGCCTGCACGATCTGTTCCTGGCGAGCCCGTTCACCATGGTCGCCTGCGCGATCGTCGGCACGGTGACGCTCCTGCTTGCAGCCGGCAGTGCTCTGACGCAGACCGATATCAAGCGCGTGCTCGCCTATTCGACGATGAGCCAGCTCGGATACATGTATCTGGCGCTCGGGTGCGGCAGCTGGCAGGGCGCCATCTTCCATCTCGTGACGCATGCGTTCTTCAAGGCGCTGCTGTTCATGGGCGCGGGGGCCGTGATCCTGCGGATGCATCATGAACAGGACATGTTCAGGATGGGCGGCCTGAAGGCGGACATGCCCGGCGTGTTCTACGCATTTCTCGCAGGCTCCGTGGCGCTCGCCGGATTGCCGCTGATCTCGGCAGGTTATTTCTCGAAAGAGCTGATCCTGTCGAACGCGTGGAACCTGAGCCCGCTCCTGTGGTTCGGCGCGCTGTCGGGTGCGTTCATGACCGCGCTCTATACGTTCCGCTGCGTGTTCCTGACTTTCTTCGGCACCGCGCGCGGTCATGCGCATGGTCATACGGGACTCGCCATGGCGATCCCGATGAGCATCCTTGCGGTCCTCGCGATCTTCGGCGGCTACATGCAGACGCCGGCCGAGATCGGCGGCATCAACATGTTCGCCAACCTGCTCTCGCCGGTTTTCGGCCCGATGCGCGAAGTCGGCGGCACGGGTCTCCTGCTGATCGGCTCGCTCGTGCCGATCATCGGCGTGGCGCTGGCATGGACGATCTGGAAGCCGCGCGATGCCGTGCCCGCACCTGCCAATCATCCCGTCCAGCAGGTCATGCGGGCCAACTGGGGCTTCGATGCGATCTACAACTGGCTGCTGGTGCACCCGTATTTCACACTCGGCGCACTGAATCGTCGCGACGGGCTGGACCGCATTTCCGACGGCATCACCTGGGTCATGCACGGGGGCTCCCAGGTGCTCGCACGGATGCAGAGCGGACAGGTCCGCCGCTACGCCGGCTGGATCGCAGCCGGCACCGTCATTGCCCTCTGTCTGGCGATCTGAACCGATGCTTGCTCTCCCTGCCCTCGTCTTCCTCCCCATCGCCGGCGGCCTGCTCGCCTGGGCCGCGGGCCGCGTGTCTCCCGGCGGTGCGAACCGCCTTCCGTGGCTCATCGCGCTTGCGACGCTGGTCGTCGATGCAGCGTTGCTGGTCATGCTGTCCGCATCTCCTGCGGACACCGGTGGCTGGCGCGCGCATTTCGATGCGCCCTGGATCCCGAACCTCGGCATTTCGCTGCGCTTCGACATGGATGGGCTGAGCCTCATCATGTTGTGGCTGACGGTGGTGATCGCGGTCCCTTGCGTTGCGCTGTCGAGGCGCGAAGCGGGCGATCGTCCGGGTCTTTATCAGTTCCTCATCCTGACCGGGATCGCCGGGATCAACGGCGTGTTCATCGCGACCGACCTGTTCCTGTTCCTGTTCTTCTGGGAACTGATGCTGGTGCCGATGTTCGTGCTGATCCTGATCTGGGGGCATGAAGAGCGCGCCCGCGCCGCCATCAAGTTCTTCCTCTTCACGCAGGCCGGTGGCCTCGTGATGCTGGTGGCGATCCTGGCGCTCGTTCTGGTCAATGCACGCACCACCGGCACGCTGACCTTCGACTACTTCGCACTGGCCACGACTGCCGCGACGTCACCTGCGGCTCCGCTGCTGATGCTGGGGTTTGCACTTGCCTTTGCCGTCAAGCTGCCGGTCATGCCGCTGCATCTGTGGCTGCCCGAAACCTATGTGCAGTCGCCGACCGCAGCATCCGTCCTCCTGTCCGGCATTCTCGCCAAGACCGGCGGCTACGGACTGATCCGGTTCGTGGTCCTGTTCTTCCCCGGAGCCGCGCATCACCTGGCGCCGCTCGCCATGGCGCTGGGTGTCGCGGGCATCCTCTACTGCGCATGGCTTGCGGCCGCCCAGACCGACCTCAAGCGCCTGATCGCCTATTCCAGCGTGAGCCATCTCGGTTTCGTGCTGCTTGGCGTATTCTCGGGCTCAGCCATCGGCATGGAGGGCGCCATCGTGCAGATGGTGGCGCACGGTCTGAGCACCGGCGCGCTGTTCCTGATTGCGGGCGCCCTCGAAGAGCGTCTTGGCACGCGCGACATGCGTGAGATGGGCGGCCTGTGGGCGCGGATGCCGAAACTGTCGGCCATGGGCATGGTGTTTGCCGCAGCATCTCTCGGCCTGCCCGGCATGGGGAACTTCATCGGCGAGTTTCTCGTGCTGCTCGCGGTCTGGCATGTCAGCCACATCATGACGTTCTTCGCGGCGACGGGCCTGATCCTGTCCTCGATCTACTCGCTGACGATGATGACGAAGGTGTTCTACGGCCCGCTGAAGGCCGGCGACCGCACGCCCGCGATGCCTGACGGCCCGTTCGGCCATCTCGCATTCCTCGGGATCGCAACCGTGCTGCTCCTGGCGCTCGGCATCTATCCGCAGCCGATCATCGATCTTTCGGCCCCCGCTCCCGCACTGCAGACCGCATCCCGCGCCACCGCCGCCACGGGACTTGCCTTTGCCGTGCCCGTTCAATCCGCCGGAGTGTCAGGCCAATGATGCCGACCTTTTCCGCTCTCCCGCCCTCCGTCGTCGTGCTGTCGCTCGGCACGATGGTGCTGATGCTGGCCATCACGATCAAACGCTCCGAAATCATCGATGCGGTTCTGACACTTCTGACGTTGCTCGTGGCCCTCGCCGTCCTGCCGATGGGTGCGGCGCCAAGCGCCCTGTTCGCAGTCGACGACTGGCACCGTTTCTCGTCCGCGCTGATCATCCTGTCCTCGATCGGCGTGCTCGCGATGTCATGGCGTGATCCGACCGTGCGCGAGGCGCATGCGCCCGACGAGTTCTATCTGCTTCTGCTGATGTCGGCGCTCGGCGCGGTCCTGATGACGGCCGGACGGAACGACATCACGTTCTTCATTGGGCTCGAGACGCTCAGCCTCTCGCTGCTCGGCCTGATCGGCTATCGCCAGCACCGGATCGAGGCCGGCGAGGCCGCGATGAAATACGTCGTGCTGTCGGGCGTATCGTCGGCGATCCTGGTCTTCGGCTTCGCGCTGTCCTACGCCGAAACCGGATCGCTCGTGTTTGCAGCGCCCCATGCGCTTCATCCGGTGGAGCCGCTTCTGGCCGCGATGGCGACCGTGCTCGTGATGACGGGCATGTTCTTCAAACTGTCCGCCGTGCCGTTCCACACGTGGCTGGCGGACGTGCTGGAAGGCACGTCGATCCCGGTCGCGGCTCTTCTGTCGGTCGTCTCGAAGATCGGCCTGTTTGCCGCGATGCTGCGTTATTTCGCGGGCTTCGACCTGATGACGCCCGGTTCGGTGTCGGATGAGGTCACGGCCGTGGCACTTCTGAGCATGATCGGCGGCAATTTGCTCGCCATCGGCCAGACCGATCTCAAGCGCATGCTCGCGGGTTCATCCATTGCCCATATCGGCTACCTGATGGTGGCACTTCTGGCACCCGGCGCCTTCGGGCTCGGCAGCGCCGGGTTCTATCTCGCGGCCTATGCGGCGGCGACGATCGGCGCGTTCGCCATCATGGAGGCGGTCAGCCCCAACCATACCCATCTGAACTCGCTGCAGGGCCTCTTCCGCACCCGCCCGGCGCTGGCGCTCGGCATGGCGGTGATGATGGCGTCGCTCGCGGGCATCCCGCCCGCCGTCGGGTTTTTCGCGAAGGTCTATGTCGCCGTCGCAGGCGTCTCGGCCCATCGGGACCTGCTGCTGGCCGGTCTGATCGTCGGCTCGGTCATGGGGCTGTTCTATTACCTGCGTGTCGTGCGGGTCATGCTGATGCCGGCCACGGACGAGGTCAGCACAGGACGCATCGCCGCTCCGGGCAACGCCGTGCTGATCTCGGCACTGGCATTGGTGACGCTGGTGCTCGGCGTCTATCCGAGCCTCCTGATTCCCCGCAATCCGATCCATCTCGGTGCGGACGTGGAAGCGGCGACGCTGCCCGTCTCCACGCAGACAGCTATCCGCTGACCGGGCTCGCACGGGCGCCCGAAAGGCGCCCGCGCTGTTGGACGCCGAGCGTCCATCACATCAGCCCCCCAAAATTCGTGATATGCAGCGCGGCGTCGGTCTGTGACGCCGTTCGAGACGTTCCGACTGCTCTGATCATGTCCGTGGTACCTGAGACAGGTGCCGCGGCAGGCTCGCACCGTCCGCATATGGCGGGATCGCGCGCTAGATCCCGACCTGATGCCCGATCTCGATCAGGCGCTCGCGCGGCAGCGTGAAGCGGTCCGGCGCACGCACGGCGTTGCGGTAGAGAAAGCCGAACAGCAGCCTGCGGAACATGTTCATGCGGGTTTTCTGATCACTGGCCACGATGTCGTCATCCCCCACGATGAACAGCACCTCGGACAGATCGACCTGACAGCCCAGCTCCTTGGCCTCGCGCAGCACGGCAAACAGGTTCGGGATCTCGACGAAGCCGAACTTCACGCCGATCTGCCACATCTTCTCCGCCGTGCGACGGACCTGCATCCGGTCCTGTTCGAGGATACGGGGCACCGACTCGAAGCTGACGTTGAGTGCGACCGTGACCTCGGGAAGCGACTGGAAATCCGCGACATGGCGCGCGACCAGCGGCGGCACCGCGCTGTCGTAGCGAGAGAGGAACACGAAGCTGCCCGGCGTGCGCATGAGCGTGCCGTTATCGAGTTGCGCCAGCACATCGCTCGCCCGCTCTCCCAGCGGGGCGAAGCCTTCGCGCATGAGATCGACGCCGCGCCGCCATGTCGTCATGATGATGAAGATCGCCAGCCCAATCGCCAGCGGCACGTAGCCGCCGCGGGCGATCTTCATCAGGTTGGCCACGAAGAACACCATGTCGATCGCGCCAAAGAACAGCGCGATGCCGCCGGCCACGACAAACGGCCAGTTCCACTTCTTGCGCATGACGTCGAACATCAGGATCGTCGTCATGAGCATCGTGGTGGAAACAGCGGTGCCGTAGGCCCCGGACAGATTGTCGGACGACCGGAAGAACAGGGCGACGGCCAGCGTCACCATCATCAGTATCCAGTTCACGACGGGCACGTAGATCTGCCCGTATTCGGTATCCGAAGTCTGGCGGATGTTGAGGCCGGGGAACCAGCCGAGCTGCATGGCCTGCCGTGTGAGCGTATAGGCGCCCGTGATGATCGCCTGGCTTGCAATGATGGTCGCAAGGGTCGCAAGCACCACGACCGGCAGGATCATCGGGTGCGGCAACATCGCAAAGAACGGATTGGCGGTATTGCTCGGATGCGCCAGCAGGTAGGCCGTCTGGCCCGCATAGCTCAGGATCAGCATCGGCAGCACGACGACACCCAGAGCCAGACGCACGCTGGGCCGTCCGACGTGACTCATGTCGGCATAGAGCGCTTCGGCGCCTGTAACCGAGAGGAACACGGCGCCGAGGATCACCAGACTGCGCTGGTAATGGACCAGCAGGAAACGCAGGCCATGGATCGGATCGAGGCCGACGAACACGCGCGGCATCGACAGTGCTTCATGGATGCCGAGAATGCCGATCAGCGCGAACCAGAGCGCCATCACCGGCCCGAAGACCTTGCTGATATGGGCCGTGCCCAAGGGCTGGATCATGAAGATCCCGAACAGGACCACGACAGCCGCCGGCAGGACATAGGCGTGGACGTGAGGCGCTACGACGCCGATGCCTTCGATGGCGCTGAGGACCGAGATCGCAGGCGTAATGGCGCCGTCGCCATACAACAGGGCCGCGCCGAACAGGCCCGCTGCCGCAAGCAGCGTCGCGCGGGAATGCCATGATGCCCCGAAACGGGGCCCGACCAGCGACAGGAGGGCGAGAATGCCGCCCTCCCCCCGGTTGTCGGCGCGCATCACGAGGACTGCGTATTTGAGGGCGACGACGATCACCATCGTCCAGACCAGAAGCGAAAACCCGCCCAGCAGGGTCTCCGGGTCGGTGGCGCCCCCGGTGTCGTTCATCACGGTCTGGAACGTATAGAGCGGGCTTGTGCCGATATCGCCGAAGACGATGCCGAGCGCTGCCAGCGCACCAGGGACCAGTCGTCGTCCCTCTTCATGTTCAGCGCTGCTCATCGCATGTCGCCCATTGTCGTTCCCTGCATCAGGTGGTCTTTCAGAATCCGAGTGTCGCGTCGCCGCCGAATGTGAACATGCCGCAATTACGGAAGCCGTTGAACGGAGCGGTCCCGTTCAACGACCGGTCGAAGCGGATTTCGGGACGGAGCTGGAACAGCCTGACGCCATGCCCCAGCTTCGGGCGCCAGCTCGCATTCAGGCTGAGCGCGCCATAGGTCGTGGCCGGTGCGTTCGATACAGGCGCCGGTGCCCCGAGAAGGACGCGCGCATAGGCCGTATCGGACTGAAACTGCGTGACGAAACCGCCGCTGTTGTCGCGATAGAGCTCGCCGCGGTAGTTCAGCGTGAGATCGGGCGACATCTGCCAGGCGAGCCATGTCACGACGCTGTAGGTCGATGCATGCAGCCCGTCGTCGTGCACGGTGTTGAATTCGATGGTCCCGTTGAGCGATTGGGTCATCTGCCAGGTCGCGTTCAGGTCGTTCCAGACGCGCTGGGCCGCGTTCGCCCGCATGCCCAGTGCCCGAACGGAATTTTCCGGCCCGATGCGCAGCAGATATGTGAATGCAAGCGCGCCATGGGCGAGGCCATGACCGGAAAGTCCGACATAGCCCGCAGGCTCTGCATTGTTGTCTCCACGGCCGAACGACGTCTGGTTTCCGGTATCGATGCCGAACTGAACGTCCAGCAGAGGGTCCAGATGCCATTGGAAGATCGCGCCGACATGCTCGAACGGCGTCGAATATTCGGTCGTATAGGCCAGGGTGTAGAAGGCGCGAGTTGTCGGATCGAGAGTTTCCACACCCATGGGCGAGGTCAGCACGCCGAACTGCCCGTCGAGCCCGCCTTTGGTCAGCCATGGCAGATGTGCCGCGACATTGGCGAAGACCGGCATGATCTGATAGCGCCCGCTCAACAGCTTGTCCGAAATTCCGGCGATTGCGTAATACCGGGCGTCCGCACCATAGAGCACGCGCAGATTGGCCCCCAGACCATAGCCGCCACCGATGTCATCAACCGGCTTGGTCAGCGTCAGCGTGAGCTGGTCGAGCTGGGGCTGGTTGGCATGGTCGGGGGAGAACTGGCCAAAATCCAGGGCATCGGCCGGACGCGCGGGATTGGCCATCAGACCGCCCTCGATCTGGGCGCCGAACGTGATGTCATTGAACACGGGCGACGCTGCATGTGCCGGCACGATCGAAAGCGACGCGGCCATGCACATGACATGGATTGTCAAACGCGCGGGCGCATCCATGTTTAATGTCCATGAACGATCACGCTCCATGACCGGCCACACGCCCCTTGCATCACCGGCCTACTCCGCTGAGATCGCGGATCTGGCCCGAACCGCCGCCGTCATCGGTCCGCTCCCCGCGCCGAGTTGCAGCGCGGAAGCACGTTCGCGCGTCTGCGGCAGCCGGATCCGGGTCGACCTGTGCGTCGAGGCAGGTCGTGTTACGTACTATGGACACAAACTCAACGCCTGCCAGATCGGGCGCGCAAGTGCTGCCGTGCTGGCATCGTCCATTCCGGATCAGGGGCTGGACGACTGCCGCAGCGCACTGGATGCGCTCGAGGCCCTGCTGCGCAAGGAGCAACCATTGCTCCCGCCCGGCTGGGAAGCGCTTCAGGCTCTGGCCCCCGTCGCCGATCTACGCAGCCGCCATGCGGCAGCACGCCTGCCCTTCCTTGCGACGATCGCAGCACTCGAGGGCTGCGATCACATCATCATCGCGCGCTGATTGCCGATCACCCACAGCGTGCCGCCGGCCATCAGGATCACGATACACACCGAAAACAGGATGAGCTGCAGGTCGTGCCGATGATTGGACGACAGGTCGATATGCAGGAAGCAGCGGAAATGGACGAGAATCTGCACGATTGCGCAGATCGCGATCATCCAGAGCAGGCCCGATGCCGGGAGCAGCCCCAGTGCGACGGCACCGAAAGGCACGGCTGACAATACGAGCGCGAGCACGAGCCCGACCTGATAGACCCGGGCGTCGTGCGCTCGTTCCTTTGCGTCCTGCGCGCTCATCCGACCAGTCCTTGCAGATACACGACAGAGAAGATCCCGACCCACATCACGTCGAGGAAGTGCCAGAACAGGCCCAGGCGCAGCAGGCGCGTCTTCACGAGCGTGTCGAGCCCGAACATCCTGACCTGTGCGATCATGACGATGATCCAGACACAGCCGCACGTTACGTGCAGCCCGTGGGTTCCCACCAGCGCGAAGAACGACGACAGATAGCCCGACCGGCTGGGCGGGCCGCCTTTGCCGATCATGTCCACGAAATCGTAGATCTCGTATCCGAGAAAGACGAGGCCCAGGCCCAGCGTCACCAGCAGCCAGGTCTGTACGCGGCCCGGAGCATCGTCATATTTCATGGCAAGCGAGGCCTGCCCGAAGCTGAACGTGCTGAGCAGAAGTGCCACCGTTTCGATACCGGCATTCCTGATGTCGAACAGCTGCTTCGGACCCGGGCCGCCCGCCATCGAGTGCAGCATCGTGCCGTAGGTCGCAAACAGGAGCGAAAACAGCACGAGGTCGCTCATGAGGAAAACCCAGAAGCCGAACAGGACTTCCTCGGTCTGGTCGCGGGTCTCGGCATCCTCCCGATGCAGGTTGAGACCCGGATGCTGCTTTACCTGCCCGCTCATTCTGCTGCCACCGTCGCAAGCCCTTCGTTTTCGATGCTGAGTTCCGCATTGCGGTCACGAGGCGGGAGACTGTGAGCCAGACGCAGCCACGCTTCTTCGGTCTCGCGCACCTCGGCGGCGGGAATCACCCGCTCCGTGTCGCGGTTGAAACTGCGCACGATGAGCGCTGCGAACATGGTGGCGACACCCACGATCGCGAGCCACCAGATGTGCCACGTCAGGGCAAAGCCTGCGGCGCCCCCGGCCACGCAGATGACCGGGCCGATCGCGGCATTCTTCGGAAGAACGATGTCCTCGTAATGCTCCGGCGCGCGATAGGCCGAACCGTCATGCTTGGCGTCGAGGAAGGCATCGCGGCCATGGACCGTCGGGAGCACGGCGAAATTGTACTCGGGTGGCGGGGCCGCGATCGACCATTCGAGCGTGCGCCCGTCCCACGGATCGCCGATCGGCACCGCCTGCTGTGCGCGGTCGCGGATGCTGACCACGAGCTGGATCACGAGGCACGCCAGCGCTGCCGCGATGATGAGCGCGCCGACTGCCGCGATCAGCGTCCAAGGACGATAGGCCGGATCGAAATACTCCGCCGTGCGACGCGGCATGCCGAGCAGCCCGAGCGCATAGAGCGGGAAGAATGCGAGCACGAAACCTGCAATCCAGCACAGGCAGGCACGGCGTCCCCAGGTCTCACTCAGGCGGAAACCGAACGCCTTGGGGAACCAGTAATGATAGCCGGACAGCATCCCGAACAGGGTTCCGGGAATGATGACGTTGTGAAAATGCGCCACCAAAAACAGGGTGTTGTGAACCTGATAGTCGACGCCCGGGTTGGCCAGAACGATGCCCGCGCACCCGCCGATCGTGAACAGGATCATGAAGCCGATGGCATACAGCATCGGCACCGTCAGACGGATCTCGCCGCGGAACATCGTCAGCAGCCAGTCGTAGATTTTCACGCCCGTCGGGATGCCGATCAGCATGGTCGCAATGCCGAAGATCGCATTCACGTTCGCATCCTGCCCCATCGTGAAGAAGTGGTGCAGCCAGACGGTGAACGAGAGAACGGCGATGACCATCGTCGCGTAGATCAGCGACGTGTAGCCATAAAGCGTCTTTCCCGAAAACGTCGCGATCGTCTCGGAAAAGACACCGAAGGCGGGCAGCACCAGGATGTAGACTTCCGGATGGCCGAACAGCCAGAACATGTTGATGTAGTTCATCATGTTCCCGCCCATGCCGTTTGTGAAGAAATGCATGTCCGCATAGCGGTCGAGCGCCAGCAGTGCTGTCGCGAGCGTGATCGCCGGCATGGCGAAGATCATGAGGATGGACGTGCACAGGCATGTCCACGTGAAGAGGGGCATGGCCATCAGCGTCATTCCCTCGCAGCGCTTCTTGTAGATCGTGGCTGCAAAGTTGATGCCGGTCATGGTCGTGCTGAGCGAGCTCAGTGTCAGCGCCCAGATCCAGTAATCGACGCCCATGTCATTGCTGAAGGCCAGTTCGGTATAGGGCGGATAGCCGGACCAGCCGCCGGTCGAGAACTTGCCCAGGACGAGCGAGATCATCATCAGAACGCTGCCGCCGATCGTCATGCCGAGACTGACCGAATTCATGACCGGGAACGACACGTCGCGGGCGCCGATCTGCAGCGGCATGATGAGATTGAAAAGCCCGATCAGGAACGGCATCGCCATGAAGAAAATCATGATCGTGCCATGGGTCGTGAAAAGCTGCGCGAAATGCTCGGGCGGCAGGATGCCCTGCTGCTGAAAGGCGGTCGCCTGATGCACACGCATCAGGATCGCCTCGATCGCGGCCCGCAGCAGCATGATCAGTGCCACGATCACATACATGATGCCGACCCGCTTGTGATCGACGCTCGTGAACCACTCTTTCCACAGATACGTCCAGGCTTTCGCCCGGGTAATGACGACGATACACGCAATCGCACCGAGCACGACCATGGATGCGGCGATCGTTGCAATGACGCTGTAGAACGGCAGGGCCGAAAAGCTCAGGTTTCCGAACACCGCGAAACGGATATTTTGTGACAGCATCGCTGGATGTCCTTACTTCGTGGCCATGCTCGGGCTGTATCGATCGACGACGGACTTGAAGAGATCCGGCGGTGCTTCGGAAAAACTCGGCATTCCGGTCAGTGACGAGGCCTGGGCAAGCGTGTGGGCCGCTTCCTGCGCCGAACCCTGACGGGCGATCACGGCGTATGTGGCCGTATCAAGCCGCGGCTGGGTTTTCAGGCGGTTGATCCAGGCCTGGAAATCGTTCTCCGACAGGGCCTCGACGTCGAACCGGTCGTCCTGGAAGCCCATACCGTTGAACTGGGTGTTCTTGCCGTCGAAATGGCCGGGGTTGATGGCCTGAAGGTTCAGCTGCGTCACCATCCCCGCCATCGCATAGATCTGACTGCCCAGCGCCGGGATGAAGAAGGACTGCATCGTCGAATCACTGGTCAGGAAGAACCGCACCGGACGACCGGCGGGGATTGCGAGCTTGTCGACGCTTGCCACGTGCTGATCCGGATAGATGAACAGCCATTTCCAGTTCAGGGCGACGACCTGAACCCGCAAAGGCGGCGGACCGGGCAGCGGATCGTAGGGCGAAAACCGGTTTTCCGGCCCGATGACCAGCAACGAGAGCAGCAGCACGATCAGGCACGGAACGCCCCAGATCACATATTCCAAGGGACGGGAGAGCCCCCAGTTCGGCCGGTATGCCCCACCCGCGTGGCGCCGGTAGCGCCAGATACATAATGGAAGTCCGATGAAGATCGGAGCGGCCACGACGGTCAGTATCAGCAGGATCTCGATCAGCCAGTGACGCTGGCTTGCCGCAACGATCCCGCCCGGCGACATGAATGACGAACCGGGCGTCCCGCAGCCGGACAGGAAGACACTGGCCAGTGTCGCGCCGAGGCCGGATGCAATGCGCCGGCCACATGCGCGCCTCATCGCCGCCTGCTCCGCGCAATGGCGTCATCGTCCCAATGTCTCACACAGCACCTTCCCGTTTTGTCGCGTGCGGGGTGCAACGAATCATTTCCGGGTTGGGTTCGTCGAAAACGTGCCGGGAATGTGATCGCCCGTCGCTATCCTGCCGATCATGGTGCGGACGTCACATGTGCCGCAGCGCACCATGTGCCATGCTCCACGCCTGAAATCCTTCCTGCGGAGCTCCTTCAATCATGTCGCATCGCGCCTTCCTGTCGGCCGGGGCCGTCGCCCTGAGCATCCTGGCGTTTCCCGTCGCGTCCCATGCCGATGATCCGGCACTGACGCAGGCCGTTCATGCGCCCACCCGGTCCCCGAAACTCGTCGATCGGGATGGCGCACGGCATCCGGTCGCGGAACTGTCGTTCTTTGGCATCACACCGTCATCGACGGTCGTCGAAATCTGGCCGGGCGGCGGATACTGGACGCAGATCCTTGCACCCTACCTGCACGATCACGGCACCTATGACCTGGCACTCGGCCAGCCGGACGGCACGCCGATCGAACGGGAGTTCGGTCTTTCGCCCAAGCTGAAAGCGATGCTGGATGGGGCGCCTGCGGTCTATGACCATGTACATCTCACCGCGTTCGGTCTGCACCATCCGGCGCCCGCTCCAGCGGGCAGCGCCGATTTCGTCCTGACGTTTCGCAATCTGCACAACTGGATGAGCGAAGGCGACGCGCAGACACTGTTGCGCGGCATCCATCATGCACTGAAACCGCATGGTATTCTCGGCATCGAGGATCATCGCGGCAACACACGAGCCCCGCAGGACCCGAAGGCTGCCGACGGTTACGTCCGACAGGATTATGCTATCCGGATGATCGAGAAGGCCGGATTCAGGCTGGTCGGCACATCCGAAATCAATGCCAATCCGCGCGATACGGCGAACTGGCCTAAGGGCGTGTGGACGCTTCCCCCGTCACTCGCGCTCGGCGACAAGGACCGCGCGAAATATCAGGCGATCGGGGAAGCCGACAATTTCGTGCTGAAATTTGAAAAAGTCGGTCGGTGATCGGTCGGGCGCGATCGGCCCTCCCGGTCACGCCTTCAGCAGCGCCATGATTTCCGCACGGGCCGCCAGATCGTCAGCCCAGATTCCACGCGCCTTCATCGTGATCGTGCGCGCGCCATGTGCGCGCACGCCGCGCATCGCCATGCACAGATGCTCGGCCTCGACCACGACGAGAACGGCACGCGGAGCCAGCGTCTCGACCAGAGCCTGCGCGATCTGATCCGTCAGGCGCTCCTGAAGCTGCGGACGCCGTGCCAATACCTCGACGGTTCGGGCTATCTTGCTCAACCCCGTCAGGACGCCGGCATCCGGCAGGTAGGCCACATGCGCGCGGCCAAAGAACGGCAGCAGGTGATGCTCGCACATCGCGTGAAAGCCAATATCGCGCACGATCACCGGTCCTTCGTGGTGATCGGCCACGAAGCGGGTGCGCAGCGGCTCACGGGGATCCGCGTGCAGTCCCCCCAGCGCCTCGAGATACATCCGCGCCACACGTTGCGGCGTGTCGTGCAATCCTTCACGCGAGACGTCTTCGCCCAGTGCCTCGAGCAGGTCGCGCACGGCGCGCGCAATGCGCACGTCCGCGTCGGCCGGGCGATCGATCGGCCCCAGCGGCCGCAATCCTTCAGTCTTCATGGGATATGTCTGCCTCCATGGAGCGTCGTTCGGCATCGCCGGGCTTGCGCGGCAATGCCGCGAGCAGAGACGCAACCGTGCGTCCCGCGACACGATGATCGGGCGCGATTTCGGCCAGCGGGGCCAGGACGAAGGCGCGACCACCCAGATGCGGATGGGGGAGCGTCAGCACCGGGTCGGCGCAGGCGATATCGTCAAGGAACAGCAGATCGACGTCGATGACGCGCGGGCCCCACCGGACCGCCGGCGCCCGCCCGAGCGAGGCTTCGATCTCCTTGCACAGCCGGAGCAGCGCATGGGGGCCGAGCGTCGTTCGCGCCGTCACGCAGAGATTGACGAACCCCTCCTGCGCCACGCCGCCCCATGGCACCGTGTCATACAGGGAGGACACGTGCGCGATCCTGACGCCCTCAGCCGTGCCGAGCAGGGCCAGCGCCGACTGGAGGATCGTCTCCCGCTCGCCCTGGTTGCTGCCGAATGAAAAGGCGGCCAGCCGGGCCCGCTGCCGCCGCACGGACACCGCGACATGGTCGAGCGCATGCGGCACCGCCGCACCGGGCTTGCGCACGCCGACCTCGATCCAGACGATGCGTGCCTGCGCGGCCAAGGCCGCATCCGCGATGCGATCGGCCAGCGTCTCGATAAGACGGAACGTACGATCTCGGGCGATGTTGACCGCCAGATCGCTTAACGCGCTGTAACACACGGCCTGCACATAATCGTCGTCGCGGATGGCGGCGTCGATCTCAACCTCCGCGTCGATGTCGATGAAGAACCGCTGGCCGAGGCGCGTCTCCTCCCGCATCACGCCATGACGCGCGAACACGCACAGATCGCGCACCCTCAGGCGCGTCGTGCGGGCAAACCCCGTATCCGTCATGATGCGCTCTCCGCAATCGCGGCCGTCATGCGAACAGCGTCAACATGCGCTGCCACATCGTGCACCCGCAGGATCGATGCGCCACGCCCGACACCCGCGAGGCCCGCGGCCAATGTCCCGCACAGGCGCGCACCGACATCGCGCCCCAGCACGTGACCGATGAAGGATTTGCGCGAAACTCCCAGCAGGATCGGCAAACCGTAATCCGACAGATCGTCAAGGCGGGCGATGCAGCGCAGGTTCTGTGTCGGCGTCTTGCCGAAGCCGATCCCGGGATCGAGGATGATCCGGTCCCGTGCGATCCCCGCACGATCCGCGATCTCCAGCGTACGATCGAAGAACCGGCGCATGTCAGCCACGATGTCGCAGGCAGGATCGATGTCATGGCGGTTGTGCATGACGACGACCCAGGCATTGCCGGCTGCGACGACGGCGGCCATGTCCGGGTCGCCCTGCAGGCCCCAGATGTCATTGATGATCGCGGCACCGGCCTCGAGCGCCGCCCGGGCGACGCTGGCCTTGCTGGTATCCACGGAGACGGGGACGTCCAGAGCGGCGACAAGCGCCCGCAGGACCGGCAGCACGCGGGCCGCCTCTTCCTCGGCACTGACCGGCGTTGCGCCGGGACGGGTGGACTCGCCGCCGAGATCGAGCAGGTCGCAGCCGTCCGCCGCCATCTCGCGGGCATGGTCGAGCGCGCGCGACACGTCGTCGAACCGGCCGCCATCGGAAAATGAATCCGGCGTCACGTTCAGGATGCCCATGATCATGGGCATCGCAGAGGCGCCCGCGATCCGGCGTGCGAGATCCGGGCGTGTCATGGGTGTTGTCGCGGGCATACCCAACTGAAGCCACCTCGCACGGCAGAAGGAAAACATCATCCCGCAGCCGGGACGGGCGGGGAGCGCTCTCTAGCCAATCGACCGCCCTGCGTCCACTCGCAGACACAGCCGGCGGAACAGTGTTCCGGCACCTGCGCGGGTCGTGCCGTATCGGCATCCGGAACCGTCCCTTCGGATAGATATGGCGCTTTCGGACAGGTGCGCTATCGTTCCGGGCATGACGGCACCGCATTCTCGATGAGTTCCTTCCGTTTCTCCCTGACGGCCGGACTGGTTGCTCTGGCAGGTTGCGCTGCGGGCCTGGCTGTCTGGGGCACGGAGCCTCGCGCCGCCGACGCGCCCGCTCCGGCGTCCGCCGCGCCGCAACCCGCTGTCGATCCATCGCAGCCCCCTGCCGCCGCGCACCTGCCGTCCCCGGATACGCTTCCGCCAACGGTCGCACCACCGGCGCCGTCCGTGACCGGACCGCCCCCGCCACTCTTGGTCGAATCCCGGCCGATGACCTTCGCGCCGCTGGTCAAGCGCGTCGTCCCGGCCGTCGTGAACATCGCGATCACACAGAACAGCAGCGCCAACGCGGGACACGTGCCGGCCCAGCTGCGCGGAACGCCGTTCGAGAAGCGCTATCGCGACCGGATGCGCCAGCGTCAGGAAGAGGTTCTGGGCGCGGGGTCGGGTTTCATCATCGATCCGTCCGGCATCATCGTGACGAACAACCATGTCGTGGGCGATGCGGATATCGTGACCGTGTCGCTCTACAATGGACAGGAACTGCCCGCGCGTCTGCTGGGCGTGGACGAGCTGACCGACATCGCGGTCATCAAGGTCGACAGTCCGAAGCCCCTTCCCTTCGTCACATGGGGCGACAGCCGCTCCGTCGAGGTCGGCGACTGGATTCTGGTGGCAGGCAACCCGTTCGGTTTCGGCTCGTCGGTCACGGCCGGCATCGTCTCGGCCCGTGGACGCGATATCGAGGCCGGCGATCTCGACGACTTCCTGCAGCTCGACGCGCCGATCAATCCCGGCAATTCGGGCGGACCGGCCTTCAACATGCGCGGGCAGGTCGTCGCCATCAACACGGCCATCGTCTCGCCGACCGGCGGATCGGTCGGCGTCGGGTTCAGCATTCCGTCCGAATACGTGGCACCCATCGTCGAGGAACTGCGCCGCCACGGTCACATCGACCATGGCTGGCTCGGCGTCGTGCTGGATGACGGCGACAATGCCGTGACCATTGTAGGGCTGGATGACGGAGGGCCTGCGATGAAATCCGGCCTCAAACGCTCCGATGTCGTGCTCAGCGTCAATGGCACCGCTGTCGACAGTGCCCGGGCACTCCTGCGCGACGTAGCCGCCGCCCGCCCCGGGGCGACGCTGACGCTGAACATCTCCCGCCACGGTCAGAAGCGCGACGTTCCGGTCAAGGTCGGCAGCCGGCCGGCAGACGCCAACGAATAAGAGACGCTCCCCCGCGCGGCACGCGACGCCGCGTGAAATGTGACAATTCAAATCTCACCCCGGCGTTCTGCTTGCCACACCGGGGCGTGCTCATTAACACAGACCGAAATCGGCGTTTCCGGATTTTGAGGTCTGCATGAATGCCGAGGCATCCCCCTTCTGCCCGATCGAGCGCGCGGAGACGATCCGTTCGGTCAAGAGCTTCCAGCGCCCCGACCTGCTGACCAGCATCGGCCAGACGGTTTCGACCGTCGGCGCCCTGCTCGTCTGTTACGCGGTCCTGCTCGTGGGTCTCGCGCATGGGCACCGCATGGTTCTGCTGCTCGCACCGGTCGCGACCGGCCTTGCGATCCGGACCTTCACGCTGCAGCACGATTGCGGACATGGCTCGCTGTTCCCGGGCGCGCGCGCCAATGCGCTGGTCGGACGTCTGTGTTCCCTGCTCACGCTGACACCATACGACCACTGGCGGAGCCATCATGCGCTCCATCACGCCGGATGGAACAACATCGACAGCCGCGGGCGCCTGTCCGACATCTATTCGGACTGCATCACGATCTCCGAATATCATGCCATGACCTCGATGCAGAAGGCGGTCTATCGCCTGTCGAAGCATCCCGTCATTGCATTGCTGCTGATGCCGCCTATCATCTTCTTCATCGTGTATCGCATCCCGTTCGACACACCCAGCGCCTGGCGGCGCGAGCGTCTCGGGGTTCATCTGACCAATCTGTGCCTCGTCCTTCTGTACGGCGGCCTCGGATATGCGTTCGGATTTGCGACCGTCGGCCTCGTCACCCTCTGTGTGATCTATCCGGCGAGCATCATCGGCGTCTGGCTGTTTCTCGTGCAGCATAAGTTCGAAGGCGTTCACTGGGTCGGGCAGGACGCCTGGGACCCTTTCGAGGCCTCGTTGACCGGGTGTTCGTTTCTGCGCCTGCCCGCCGTCCTGAACTGGTTTTCCGGCAGCATCGGTCTGCATCACATCCACCATGCAGCGCCCGGCATTCCGAACTATCGCCTTGCCGACTGTCATGAGGCCCATGCGGTGTTTCAGAACGTCAAGACGATCGGCTTTCGCGAAGCCGTCCGCTAGATCGCCAGCCACACGCTGTGGGACGACGTGGGCAAGACGATGGTCCCGTTCCATATCGCACGCCGCCGTCCGCCCGAAACCGCCGCAGCTGCGGCCTGCGGATAACGGTTTCGATCGCCTGCGGGCCATGCACCGCTCCCGTCGATCCCTGTGCGCCCTATCGGAGCGCTGCGTAACGGACTAATTTGAGAGCCGGGCGCATGAGCGACGGCCGATCGCCGCCGCACGCGTGATCGAGGGAGCGGACGATTTCATGCGTATTCTGCTGGTCGAGGACGATCCGACCGTTCGGAGCTTCACCGCCAAGGGCCTGCGTGAAGCGGGACACGTGGTCGAGGAATCGGACAATGGCAAGGACGGCCTGTTCATGGCGGTCAGCGAGAACTTCGATCTCGTCATCCTTGACCGGATGCTGCCCGGCGGGATCGACGGCCTGCGTATTCTCCAGACCCTGCGGTCGCAGAACAACGCGACGCCCGTCCTCATTCTCTCGGCACTGGCCGACGTGGACGAACGCGTGGCCGGCCTGAAGGCGGGCGGCGACGACTACATGACCAAGCCGTTCGCCTTTTCCGAGATGCTG
This sequence comes from Tanticharoenia sakaeratensis NBRC 103193, assembly GCF_000963885.1. GTDB lineage: Bacteria > Pseudomonadota > Alphaproteobacteria > Acetobacterales > Acetobacteraceae > Tanticharoenia > Tanticharoenia sakaeratensis. Next base: position 73,393 of record NZ_BALE01000010.1, on the reverse strand, counting down.
GCGCGTGTCGAGGCGCTCGCGCGTCGCGGCCGGGCCGAACAGGCACCGCAGACGAAGCTGAGCGTCGCCGATCTCGAGATCGACCTGCTCTCGCGCACGGTCAAGCGCGGCAACGAGAGGATAGATCTCCAGCCCCGCGAATTCCGCCTGCTGGAATTCCTGATGCGTCATGCAGGCCAGGTGGTGACCCGCACGATGCTGCTGGAGCGGGTGTGGGATTATCACTTCGACCCGCAGACCAACGTAATCGACGTCCATGTCTCACGCCTGCGGCAGAAGGTGGACAAGCCGTTCGATACCGCACTGATCCACACGATCCGCAACGCCGGCTACATCCTGCGCGCGGAATAGGACGCGACACTCCGCCATGATGCGCACCATCGTAGCCTTCGTCCGGCTCAGGCTGCGCTCGGCGGGCCTGAGCTTCTCGCTGGCCTACGGGCTTCTGTACGCGCTGTCGTCGGCGCTGTTCCTGTCGTTCCTGTGGTGGCGGACCACAGGTCTCATGGAACGTCAGGTCGAGCAGGCGGTCGATGCCGACTACCATGCGCTGGCCGAGCACTGGGTGCAGGATGGCCTGCCCGGACTCGTGCTCGCGATCCAGGACCGGCTCGAGCAGAACGTCGATGACGATGCGATCTATCTGCTGGTCGCACCCGACGGCCGCAAGATCGAGGGCAATCTCGTCAGCTGGCCCCGGAACGTCACCCGGACGGACGTGAACTACGAACGCGCGATCCTGCGCGACGGCGTCAAGGCGACGTCGCTGCTGCATGCCTACGACCTGCCGGGCGGCTGCCGGATCATCGTGGGGCGCGACATCCGGGGCCGCGCGATCCTGCGGCCGCTGCTGGCGGACACGCTGGTCTGGTCGTGGGTGATGGTGACGCTGCTGGCGGTCGGCGGCGCGCTTGTCGTGCGCGGCATCTTCAAGCGCATCGTCTCCTCCATCGCCCGTACGACGGCCGCGATCACCCATGGCGACATGGCGCAGCGCGTGCCGCTGATGGGCAACGAGGTCGATCTCGTGGCGGTCGTCGTCAACGAGATGCTGGACCGCATCGTCCGTCTGATGGACGGCGTCCGGCAGGTTTCCAATGCCATCGCCCACGACCTGCGCACGCCGATCTCGCGCGCACGCGCCCAGCTCGAGGACGCGGCGCTGAACTGCCACACGACGGACGAGCTGCGCGGCGCGATCGAACGCGCCGTCAGCGATCTCGATCATGTCACCGCGGTCTTCGAAGCCCTGATGCGTATCGCGCAGATCGAGGCGGGCGCGCGACGCGCGGCGTTCGAGACGTTCGACTTGGCGACGGTGCTGACGGATATCGGCGAACTCTACAGCGCCGCCGCCGAGGACGCGCATCTCACACTGACGACCGCCCTGCCCGGCGAGCAGCAATTCTACGGCGATCAGAGGATGATCCAGCAGGCCGTTGCCAACATGCTGGACAACGCGATCAAGTTTTCGCCGCAGGCTTCGACGATCACGCTGTCCTGCGCCGTGGATTCGAAATCGGCGCCGCAGCGTCGGGTCACGATTGCCGTGTCCGATGAAGGGATCGGCATGAACGAGAGCGATCTCGCGCGGGCTTCGGAGCGCTTTTTCCGTGCCGAGACGGCGCGCAATACACCCGGCGCGGGCCTTGGCCTGTCGCTGGTTCAGGCCATCGCCCAGCTCCATGGCGGACATCTGGAGCTGTCGCGGCGTAATCCCGGCCTGCGGGTGGCCCTCGTCCTGCCGCTCGCCACCAAGCCGCCGCCTCGCACGGATCGCAACAGCATGACGCAGGATTCATCCGCGTCCCATCTGTCCGCAACCCCCGTTTTGGTATCAGGCAGCGCATGATGGTGCGATCCCTGATTTTCGTGAGTGCCACGTCCGTCGTGCTGCTATGTGCCGCAGCGCCGGATGCGGAACAGCTCGGCTGGCACCCGGCGAGCGACGCCGTCGTGGTGACGACCGACAGTCTCGCCTACTGTCACACGCTCGAGCGCACCATTGAAACCCGCGCTCCCGCCTCGTTCCAGAATGTCCGCCTGCTGGAGACCCAAGGGGCCCGCCTGTGCGATTCAGGACATGTAAGACCGGGGATCGACCGGCTGCGCCGTGCGTTGCAACTGCTTCGTCATTCATAACGCACGGTTTTTTACACAATGCTGTTCCTGTCCCTGCTGTCGAGGGTCGCCGTCGGCGGCGTTCTCATCGCCATGCCCGTCACTGTCTGGGCACAGGCTACGCCCACGGATCCCTCCACCGAACTCAGCCTCGATGCCGAAGGGCGGGCGGATGCCAGTCCCGATACCTTCACGGCTACCCTCTTCGCGCAGGCGACATCCGCGAGCCTGTCGACAGCGCAGGGCACGCTGAACACGATGGTCGATCGGGCGATGACGACGGCAAAGGGTCATCCCGGCATTGATGTCACGCGCGCCGAATACGAGGCCTCCCAGAATACCGACAAGCCCGCGCACTGGGTCGCGCAGCAGACGATCCGCATCAGGAGCACAGGCCAGAAGGACGACGGCAAGGTCGTTCTCGAGACCGTGGCAGCGCTCCAGGCACAGGGATTGGGGGTTTCCGGCCTCGACTGGTCGATCTCGCCGGAGCATCGCGACGCGCTGGTCGCCACGGCGCGCCTGAACGCGATTCATGCACTGCAGGCGCAGGCGCGGGCGGCGGCAGAAGCACTTGGGCTGCATGTCGTGCGGTTCAAGACGGTCAACCTTGCGACATCAGGGGGCTTTCGACCGCAGGTCATGATGGCCGCCCGTTTCGCCTCGCCACAAAGCACGCCGCAGACCCAGGATGTTCAGGTCACCGCCTCAGGCACGGCGATCCTGGCTCCGTGATTTTTGGGAACACAATGCGAACATACGCGTTGTGCCTTCATGAGCAAGAACCCGAAAGTACCGGCCGCGGACGAGCAGGATCTGCCGTCCAACACCGAGAAAAACCCTGACGACTGGAGCACGGGCGGCGAAAGCATGACCGGTGCACAGGCGTCCTATCTCAAGACGCTATGCGAGGAAGCGGGCGAGTTGTTCGAGCCCGATCTCAGCAAGGCGGGTGCATCGAAGAAGATCGATGCGCTGCAGAACAAGACGGGCCGCGGTCACTCGCACTGATCCATCCGTCGAATGTGGTCCTTGATGTGCGGGCGTGGTTCAGAGCTGTCGCCCGCAACTTTCTGCCTGTTTTTTCCGCAGCGTCCGCAAGAAGCGGGATACGCTCAGGATCGATGATATCGCGGTGGCATACGCGTCATCCCAAGCGTTGAGCGAAACCGATCAGATGCCAGATAAAAAGCATGTTCGGATGCGGAAGCGTTCTGCTCTGTATCAGGCTTTCCTGTTTATCCGGCCCGGCTGTTCCAGGTAGCGGCCAATGCCTGAACGGGCGCCTATTCATCTGAAAAAGGCGGCTTCTGTGCATCAGACCGGGCGAGTCGATGTTCCGTGAACAGGAAGCCGTCTCATCCACCGCATACTGCTTTGCGATTATCAGCATCATTCGATTGCCGAACGACGATTGAGGTTCCTTAGCAATAGATGTGCAGAGGGCGTGCGCGATGTCTGCCTCGGCCTGCTGCGCGACATGAAGAGCTGCGTCACGCTCGTTTCGACGGCCAGCCAGACAATAAAAAAGCCCGGGGTGAAGCCCGGGCTTTTTTCAGATCTTCATGACCGGCGTGCGATCAGCGCGGCGCAAGGACCATGACCATCTGGCGATTTTCAAGACGCGGCATCTGCTCGACCTTCGCCTTCTCGTCCATGGCAACGCGAATGCGCTCGAGAACCTTGATGCCAAGTTCCTGATGCGCCATTTCGCGACCACGGAAGCGAAGCGTGACCTTGACCTTGTCGCCGTCGTCGATGAACGTATTCATCGCCTTCATCTTAACCATGTAGTCATTTTCGTCGATATTCGGACGAACCTTGACTTCCTTGATCTCGATGACCTTCTGCTTCTTGCGCGCCTCGTTCCGCTTCTTCTGCTGTTCGTACTTGAACTTGCCGTAGTCGAGGATCTTGCAGACAGGCGGCTCGGCCGTCGGGCTGATTTCAAGCAGATCGAGGCCTACGCCATAGGCCTGGGCCAACGCGTCGCGCGTCTGCATCACGCCGATCATTTCCCCATCGGCATCGATCAGGCGCACCTGCGGCACGCGGATTTCTTCATTGACGCGCGGCCCTTCACGAGTAGGCGCGGCTTGCATCGGCGGTCTGGCTATGGTCGGCTCCTGTCGGTCGTCAAACTCTGTCCGGCAATGCCTATCGCACGAAACCCGTTCCGGGTTTGCCGTTCACCGAAGGTTTACTTCAACGGCACGCACGCGCGACAGCACATGGCCTGACCCGCCGGACATAATGCGCCGCTGCCCGGCGTGCAAGGCGAGACTCCGCGCGCCCGTGCCGCATTCTGCACATGTCAGCGCAGATCGGGCGGCGTAGCCTCCGCACCCAGCGCTGCGATGGCCGCATCGAGGTCCAGAACCTCCTGTGCCGCGCCGCCGAGCCTGCGCAGAGCGACCTGTCGATTCTCGGCCTCGCGACGGCCGACGACGAGGATGACCGGCACGCGGGCCAGACTGTGCTCGCGGATCTTGGCGTTGATCTTCTCGTTGCGCACGTCCGCCTCGGCCTGCAGGCCGGCCGCCTTGAGCGCCGCGACGACCTCCTCCGCATAAGGGGCCGCATCGGTGACGATCGACGCCACGACCACCTGCACAGGCGCAAGCCATAGCGGGAACTTGCCGGCAAACTGTTCGATCAGGATGCCGATGAAGCGCTCGAAGCTGCCCAGGATCGCACGATGCAGCATGACGGGCCGATGGCGCGCGGAATCCTCGCCGATATAGGACGCATCGAGACGCTCGGGCAGAACGTAATCCACCTGCAGCGTGCCGCACTGCCAGTCACGGCCGATCGCATCCGTCAGCACGAACTCGAGCTTGGGGCCGTAGAATGCGCCTTCGCCCGGATTGTATTCGTACTCGACGCCTGCCAGCGCGCAGGCATCCTTCAATGCCTGCTCCGCCTTGTCCCAGCTCTCGTCGCTGCCGGCCCGCTGTTCCGGACGGTCGGCGAATTTCACGCGGAAGCTCTCGAAACCGAGGTCGGTGTATACTTCGCTCAGCATCGCCACGAACTTCGCCGTCTCCGGCGCGATCTGGTCGTCCGTGCAGAAGATATGCGCATCGTCCTGCGTGAAGCCGCGCACGCGCATGATGCCGTGCAGGGCGCCCGACGGCTCATAGCGATGGCAGGCGCCGAACTCCGCCATGCGCAGCGGCAGCTCACGATAGGAGCGCAGGCCATGGCGGAAGATCTGCACGTGACACGGGCAGTTCATGGGTTTCAGCGCGAGGGTCTTGTCCTCGTCCTCCACCGTCGCGATGAACATGTGCTCGCGATACTTGTCCCAGTGGCCTGACGCCTCCCACAGCGAGCGATCCACGAGCTGCGGCGTCCGCACCTCCTGATATCCGCCCCGTGTCTGCGCACGACGCATGTAGTCGGTCAGCGTGGTGTAGAGACGCCAGCCCTTCGGGTGCCAGAAGATCGAGCCGGTCGCCTCTTCCTGGATATGGAACAGGTCCATCTCGCGGCCGATCCGGCGATGGTCGCGGCGCTCCGCCTCTTCCAGACGGGTCAGGTACGCATCCAGCTCCTTGCCGTCGCGCCAGGCCGTCGCATAGATCCGCGTCAGCATCGGATTGCGATGGTCGCCCCGCCAGTAGGCGCCCGCGACCTTCATCAGCTTGAACGCGGAGCCGACATCGCCCGTCCCGCGCATATGCGGCCCACGGCAGAGATCGAGCCATGCGCCCTGGCGATAGATCGAGATCGCCTCGCTTTCCGGCAGGTCGCGAATCAGCTCGGCCTTGAAGCGCTCGCCCTTGTCCTCGAAATACGCGATCGCCTCGTTGCGGTCCCAGACCTCGCGCTCGAACGGCGCGTTGGCTGCGATGATCTCGCGCATGCGCGCCTCGATCGCCTCGAAATCCTCGGGCGTGAACGGCTCGTTGCGAAAGAAATCGTAGTAGAAGCCGTCCTTGATCGGCGGACCGATGGTGACCTGCGTGCCCGGCCAGAGAGACTGCACGGCCTCTGCCAGCACATGCGCCGCATCATGCCGGATCATCTCCAGCGCCGCCTCGTCCTTGCGGGTGATGAACCGCACGGAGGCATCCTGCGCGATCTCGGTCGACAGGTCGCGCTCGGCGCCGTCGACGATCATGGCCAGTGCCGCCTTGGCAAGGCCCGGGCCGATGCTGGCCGCGATCGTGGTTCCCGTGACCGGCCCCTCGAATGTGCGGACGGAACCGTCGGGAAGGGTGATCGCGGGCATCGGAACTCTCCAGATCAAGCGTGGTCCGCCATACGGTCGGCGGTGGCGCCCTTTTCATGGCGTCAAAGCAGGAGAGCTGCAACCCTTTCGGCGGAAATCCGCGCCAGATCGTCGGACCTCAGGATGCTCACCTGCCCCGCCATGCGCCCGACCGGCGCGGTCAGGGCGGGATTGCTGTCGCCGGAGAACAGGACGACGCTGCGCGTGCCCATCTCGGCTGCGAGATGCATCGGGCCGGTATCGTTGCCAACGGCGAACGCAGCGCCGGCTGCCAGCCGCGCCAGCCCCACGAGGTCGGTCCGGCCCGTCATGTCCAGCGCCGACGGGCACACCGCCCGGATGGCGTCTGCAAGCGGCGTCTCATGGGCCGCGCCTGCGATCACGGGACGAATGCCTGCGGCCTCAAACGCCGTCGCAAGGGCCGCGAACCGGGCAACGGGCCAGCGTTTCGCCGGCCGATGCGGGGCCGCTCCCGGGACCAGCAGCGCATAGGGCCGGTCCTGCGGCATGCCGGACGGCCCTTGGAGCCACGAGATATCCGCTCGCTCGACCGGCGTGATCCCGGCACGACGCAATTGATCGGCCTGACGTGCCCGCGTGTGCATGTCGTCGCGCCGAGGATTGTCATGCGGCAGAGCGCTTCCGGGAACATGCCCGGACCAGACCGGCCGGCCGGCCAGGCGGAAATATGTCTGCGTCCGACGCGAGGTCTGCAGATCGACCACCAGATCGGCCCCGCGCAGGATACGCCTCAGACGCCACAGCCCCACCGGATCGCGCCAGTCAGGACGCGGATCCGCCAGCACGGTGTCGAACCAGGGGCTCTGCGCGGCGAACGACACGAAAGGCTGCGTCGTGAGCAGCGTGATGCGGGCTTGCGGCGCATGGGCGCGCACGGCTTCGAAGGGTGCGAAGGACTGGACGAAGTCACCGAACGCACCGTGGCGGATGACAAGGATCGAGGAAGGCCTGTGGCTCATGGCGCCTTCCATACTGCAGTCACGGCGCGGGCCGAAATCGTTGACGTGCGCCCGACGACACGCCCACCCTCGCATTCATGGACAAGACACTCCTGATTCTGGGACTGGGCTATTGCGGTCGCGCGGTAGCGGCGCAGGCGGCGGGCTTTGCAGTCTCCGGAACGGTGCGCGATCCGGACGCGCACGCGGCGGATGGGCTGGACCGGATTGCGTTCGATGCGGCAGCGCCTGCGATCGCCCGCGCGACACATCTTCTGGTCAGCCTGCCGCCGAAAGACGGTGTCGATCCCGCCCTCTGCTTCCGCGATGCCTTGATGGCCGCGCCGAACCTGCGCTGGATCGGCTATTATTCGACGACCGGCGTCTATGGCGACGCGCAGGGCGCCCGGGTGAACGAGACGACGACGCCCGATCCGTGCGGCCCGCGCGGTCAGGCCCGTCTGGCCGCCGAGGCGTTCTGGCAGGAGGTCGCCTCCCGTCACGCCATTCCGCTCGACATCATGCGCATCGGCGGAATCTACGGCCCGGGCCGATCTGCATTCGATGCGCTGCGCGCCGGAACCGCGCGCCGCACCGTAGCACCCGGCCACGTCTTCAGCCGCATTCATCGGGATGACATCGCCCAAGCTACGCTGGCCGCCATGGCTACGGCAACGCAGGGCACGCGCATCCTCAACCTCGTCGACGACGAACCGAGCCCGAGTTACGTCGTCACCGAATATGCATCCGCTCTTCTCGGAGTTGCGCCGCCTGCGGCCCATACGCTCGAAGAGGCATGGCCCACAATGTCGCCGATGGCGCGCAGCTTCTGGGCCGACCGCCGTGTCGTGGACAATACCCGGACCAAGGCCGCGCTGGGGCTGGACTGGATCTATCCGAACTGTCGCGACGGGCTGACCGCGCTCCTGCGTCAGGAGAGCGTCGCGGGAGCATCCGAGGCAGCGCCCGGCTTGGGAGCAACCAACGACCGTTCCTGAGCCCTGCCCCGCTGAATGGTTGGCGTCATGCCCTGGGACTCACCCGCCTGAAGCACCCGCTCCGGAGACAATGCTACCTAACGTGAGCAGCGCTGACGCATCGCCCCGAAATGCGGAGCGCCAATCCGGTTGTTCCTCCGAACGGCGACCGATGTCTGAAAGCAGGCGATTCTTCGATCATCACGCTGACTGCGAACCTTGCCATGAAATGCGGGAAGCGACGTCCGGATGCGGACTGGCCCCGGATTCGTTTCACCTGAGCCACGACGATTCGCTCGCATGCACCGCATGCGAGCGGGGCCGCGATCGTCTCCACCATCTCTCGCACGGGTGAAAAGAACGCCACCGGGGATGATGATTGAACCGGTTGCAGGCGGTTGGGGTGTTGCGCATCGGCGCGCCTGTCGCGAATGTGCGAACCGGAATGTCGCTGCCTCTCTCGAAGCGCGCGCACGATCCGCATTCGATTTCTCCATCGTGGCCACCGCGCCGCCGGGGTACCCTGCCTATTCGCTCCTGTGACGTTCTGTTCCGATCCGTGGCCCCACTCGGCAGCGTTGCGCTCCTGCTGGTCAGCCTCTGCCTGAGTAGCTGCGCGCCGCTCGGCCCGACCAAGCTCGGCCGGGACGAACTCGATTATTCGCGCGCACTGGGCGAAGCGCAGAAGCGCGAGATGCTGCTCAACATCGTGCGGATTCGCTATGCCGATCCGCCGACCTTCCTGGATACAACACAGGTCATCGCGGGCTATCAGCTCCAGCGCAACGCAAGCGGCGGTCTTTACGCCTATCCGGGCAATGGCGGCATCGGCAGCTATCTGTTCGGCTCTGGCTCCATCCAGACACAGGAAAGCCCGACCTTCACCTATCAGCCGGTGACGGGCGAACAGTACGCCGAGAACATCATCCGGCCGATTGCCCCCGTCGTGCTGCTCCCGCTGTCGCTCGGCGGACTGCCGATCGACATGCTGCTGCGTCTGACGGCCCAGTCGATCGCCGGCCTGTCGAACGTCCGTGCGCTGTCCAGCGGCGAGATGAACGGCGGCTCGATCAAGTTCTATCTGCTGTTGCGGGATCTGCGGGCATTGCAGATGGCAGGTGCGCTGAGCGTGCGGCTGTCGACGGACCAGGCCCATGCGCAGCCGCAGGGCTCGAAATCGGCGAACAGCGGAAAGGCGTCACCGCAGGAGCACGTCTATCTCGTCCTGTCGCGCACGAGCGACCGGGGGTTGAACGTCCTGCAGAACGCGGTGCGGCAGATGCTTCACCTGCCGCCCAACGAGACCGAAGCCGAACTGGTCTATGGCCCCTACCCGATCAAGGTCGGCCAGATCGCGGTACTGACGCGCTCGATGCTCGGCGTGCTCAGTCAGCTCGCCTATCAGATGGACGTGCCGCAGGCGGATATCGACAGCAACCGAACGCTGCCGACCATCGATCCGGTTGGCATCGAGACTCGCCCGGATGTGGCGATCCACTACGGTAAACACCCGCCGAAGGACAGCTATGCAGCTGTAGAATACCACGACTGGTGGTTCTGGATCGAAAACAACGATTTCCGCTCCAAGCTCGCCTTCACCATGGTTCAGGTACTCGCAGCCCTCGCCGCGACCAGTCATACGCCGGGTGCGATCATTACGATCCCGGCCGGGTAAAAGACGCGAGACACATAGTAGACACAAAGTTCACAGTTTTGTTTTTTCGGGTGTGATACACTGTATGCCAAGGAGCACGGACATGCATTCTTGGAGAACCGTATGTCTGTCGCCCGTTGGCCCAGTGGCGCAAGTGACTGGGCCACAATCGTTCTGGGCGTGATCGTCACGCTTCTGGGTCTGCCGATGGTGATCGGCGGGATCGAACTCATCAGCCTGGGAGGCTCCTGGTATTACGCCATCTGCGGCGCGCTTGTCGTCGCATCCGGCGTCTTCATTCTTCTCGGCCGCAGCCTCGGCGCCGCCCTCTATCTCCTCGCCTGGTTCGGCACGCTGGTCTGGTCCCTGTGGGAAGTCGGTTTCGACGGCTGGGGGCTGCTGCCCCGCCTGTTCGGCCCCACGATCCTCGCGATCCTCGTCCTCCTGACCATTCCGGTTCTGCGTCGTCAGGACCGCGCCCGCGCCATGTCCGGACGCACGCCCGCAACCGCGCGAGGAGCCGTCTGATGCGCCCGTCCCTTCTGATCGCGACCGCCCTGGCTGCCGGCCTGATTTCCACCGCCCATGCGCAGGTTGCGTCCAAGAGCTCGTCCGTTCCGGGCACCGGCGCCCAGGAAGGCGGCAACCAGTCTCCTGGCGAAGCCAACAGGTTTGCCGGTCCTTCTCCGTCCGCGCCGCAGGCACCGGGCGTCAATGCCGCCAACCTGCCCGACGATCCGCAGATGGACATGAGCCAGGCGACGCCGATGGTGCCGCAGCAGAGCGCCAATCCGGCACCGGGCGACTGGTCGGCCTACGGGCATGACGACGACGCGACACGCTATTCGCCGCTCGACCAGATCACGCCGGCCAATGTCGGCCAGCTTCAGCGCGCCTTCATCTATCACACAGGCAGCAAGCCGGCCCCCGGCCAGCAGAACAAGTGGGCGGCCGAGACGACGCCGATCAAGGTCGGCGACGGGCTTTATACGTGTTCGGCCATGAACGACATGATGAAGCTCGACCCGGCGACCGGCAAGGAGCTGTGGCGCTTCAACGCGGGCGTCAAATACCACTCCATTCCCTATACCGCCGCCTGCAAGAGCGTCGTCTACTACACGTCGTCGACGGTGCCGGAAGGCCAGCCCTGCCATAACCGCATCCTCGAGGCGACGCTGGACGAGCGCCTGATCGAAGTCGATGCCGATACCGGCAAGGCCTGCGAGGCCTTCGGCTTCCACGGCCAGATCAACCTCATGCAGGGCATGGGCGAGTCGGTGCCGGGCTTCGTGTCCGAGACGGCGCCGCCGCCGATCGTCAACGGCGTGATCGTCACCAACCAGGAAGTGCTGGACGGCCAGCGTCGCTGGGCACCGTCGGGCGTCATCCGCGGTTACGACGCCGAGACCGGCAAGTTCGACTGGGCCTGGGACGTCAACCGCCCCGACGACCACAACCAGCCCGGTCCGGGCGAGCATTACAGCCGCGGCACACCCAATTCCTGGGCCGCCATGACCGGGGACAACGCGCTCGGCCTCGTCTACGTGCCGACGGGCAACTCGGCTGCCGACTACTATTCGGCGATGCGCACGGACAAGGAAAACGCCGTCTCGTCCGCAATCGTCGCGATCGACGTAAAGACCGGTTCCCCGCGCTGGGTCTTCCAGACGGTCCACAAGGACGTCTGGGACTATGACATGGGCTCCCAGCCCACCAAGATCGACTTCCCCGGACCGAACGGATCGACCCCGGCGCTCGTCGTGCCGACCAAGCGCGGCCAGACCTTCGTGCTCGACCGCGCGACCGGCAAGCCGCTGCTGCCCGTCGAGGAACGTCCGGCGCCGACGCCCGGCGTCGTGCCCGGTGACGTGCGCAGCCCGACGCAGCCCTGGTCGACAGGCATGCCGCGTCTTGGCTTTCCGCCGCTCAAGGAAAGCGACATGTGGGGCATGTCGCCGATCGACCAGCTGTTCTGCCGGATCAAGTATCGCAAGGCGAACTATGTCGGCGAGTTCACGCCGCCGAGCATCGACAAGCCCTGGATCGAGTATCCCGGCTATAACGGTGGCAGCGACTGGGGCAGCATGGCCTACGATGCCAAGACCGGCATCCTGATCGCGAACTGGAACAACACGCCGATGTATGACCAGCTCGTCACGCGCAAGCACGCGGACAAGCTTGGTCTGATGCCGATCGACGACCCGAACTTCAACCCGTCGGGCGGTGGCGCGGAGGGCAACGGCGCCATGGCCGATACGCCCTACGGCATCGTGGTCACGCCGTTCTGGGATCAGTACACGGGCATGATGTGCAACCGTCCGCCTTACGGCGCGATCACGGCCATCGACATGCACACCCGCAAGGTCCTGTGGCAGACGCCGCTCGGGACGGCACGCGCGAACGGTCCGTGGGGCCTGCCGACCTACCTGCCGCTGAACATCGGAACGCCGAACAATGGCGGCCCGATGATCACGGCGGGCGGCCTCGTCTTCGTGGCGGCGGCAACCGACAACATGATCCGCGCCATCGACATGAAGACCGGAAAGACCGTCTGGAGCGACGTGCTCCCCGGCGGCGGTCAGGCGACGCCGATGACCTACGAGTACAAGGGCCGTCAGTACGTCGCCATCATGGCCGGCGGCCATCACTTCATGATGACGCCGGTCTCCGATGACCTCGTCGTCTATGCGCTCCCGGAAGGGACGCACTGATCCTTCCAAGGATCATGACCGCGGGCGGGCAGCACCCCTGCCGCCCGCGGTTTTCTAAGCCTCGCTCATCATTGCGCGCCCGTTGCGATGCCTTCCGCACGCATCGGTTTTCCGCTACCGCCTTGGCATGAGCCATTCCACCGGTCGCAGCGTCGCATTGGTCGCAAGCATCGCCATCCTGTCCTGGGCCAGTGCCTATCCGGTGGTGCGTATCGCCCTGCGCGATATGCCGCCCATTCCGCTTGCGGCCCTGCGCTACGCCATCGCGGCTGTCCTCGCCCTGGCCTGGCTGGCCTGGACGCGCCCGACGCCACCGCGACTTTCGGACATCCCGCAGTTCCTGGCATCGGGTGCGATCGGGATCACGCTCTACAACATCCTGTTCAACCAGGGCGAAGTCACGGTGTCCTCGGGTGCTGCGAGCCTCCTGATCAGTGCGGCGCCCCTCATGGCGGGCGTGCTGGCCACGATCTTTCTCGGGGAACGCATGCCGGCATGGGGCTGGATCGGCTCGCTGCTCAGCTTTGCAGGTGTCGCCATGATCGCGCAGGGACAGGCGGGCGGACTGGCGCTCGGATCGGGTGCGAGTCTCGTCTTCGGAGCCGCGGTCTGCGGTGCGGTCTATACCGTCCTGCAGAAGGGGCTGGTCCGGCGATACGGCGCGCTGCCGACCATTGCCTATATCCTGATCGTGGGCGCAGTTCTGCTGGCGCCATGGCTGCCGGAAGCGCTGTCCGACTACACGCGTGCTTCATGTACGAGCCGGTTCAGCGTGATGGAGCTCGGCATTTTTCCGGCAGCCATCGGCTACGCCGCCTGGGGTGCGGTCATCGGGCGGCTCGGTGCCGCGCGCGGTGCGATCTTCCTGTATCTGCTGCCACCCGTCACGATGGTGCTGGCGTTCGGCCTGACCGGAGAAGTGCCCACGCTGCGCACGCTTCTGGGCGGCGCCATCGTGATGGCAGGCGTCATCATGACCAACACGCTTGGTCGAGGCAGCCGCGTCCGCACGGCCTGAACTGGCGCAGCGGCCGGACGGCGCTGACAAAAATCCTTGCATCCGGCGCGCGTTCCGACGACATCCCGCGCCATGGCATACATGGTGAAGGAACTGTTCCCGACCTTGCAGGGCGAGGGTGCGCAGAGCGGTCGTGCATCGGTCTTCTGCAGGTTCGCAGGCTGCAACCTCTGGTCCGGCCGCGAGACCGATCGGGAAGCGGCGGCCTGCACATTCTGCGACACGGATTTCGTTGGGACGAACGGGCCGGGTGGCGGCCGTTTCGCGGATGCTGCGACACTCGCCCGCGCGATCGAGGCGGCGTGGCGCGGGGGCACGCAGGCGCGGCACGTCGTGTTCACCGGTGGCGAGCCGTTGCTGCAACTCGACGCCGCCCTTGTCGACGCCATGCATGCGCACGGATTTACGATCGCCGTCGAGACGAACGGCACGATCGCCGCACCGCCGGGTATCGACTGGATCTGCGTCAGCCCCAAACCGGGTTACGACCTCGTGCAACGATCAGGGGATGAGCTGAAGCTCGTGTATCCGCAGGCCGCCTGCCCGCCGGAGCGCTATGCCGACCTCGCATTCCACCATTTCATGCTGCAGCCGATGGACGGGCCTGATCAGGGCAAAAACACCGCCGCCGCAGTCTCATATTGTCTGACCCATCCGCGCTGGCGGCTGTCGCTGCAGACTCACAAGCTGATCGGGATTCCATGATGGTGGCGCACCACTCCGGTCGGTTCGAAATCCATGCTTGATCTGGTCTTCACCCGGCGCTTCTCGATGGGCCACCGCCTGATCGCGGGCGCGTCCGAACGGTGTGCCCTCCCGCACGGCCACAACGAACTCGTCACAGTGACGCTGCGCTCGACGGCACCCGCCGGGCTGGACGGGGACCGAAACATGACGGTCCCGTTTGCGGAGGCCAAGGCGCACTGGCACCGCTTCGTGGACGAACGCCTCGATCATGCCTTGCAGCTGTCCGAAACCGACCCTCTCCTGTCCTGGTTCCGCACGCATGAACCTGAACGCGCGGCACGGATCGTGGTCACGCCCGGCGATCCCACGACGGAACTGATGGCGGCCCTGCTGATGGCGAAGCTGGATGCGTTCCTGTTGCAGGACGGCGATCGTCTGCGCTGCATCGGGATCGAGATTCAGGAGACGCCGACCAATACCGTGCGTCTGACGGGCCCGGCCCGGGACTGGTTGCCGACACCGCGACCCGAAGGCGCATGCTGGTGGCATCGGCCGGATTTCTCCATCGCCGATCCCGCTGCCTGATCAGTTCTGTGCCAGGACCTGCCGGCTTGCCCGTACGCGCATGACGCGCCGGCGTTCCATCTCGACGACCTCGAACAGCCAGCCGGCAAACGCGACCTTGTCGCCCGTAGTCGGCACGCGGCGCAGCAGTGCCAGGATGGCCCCGCCGAGCGTGTGGTAGCTGCCCATGCCGGGAAGTTCCGGCAGGTCCAGCATCGTGCGGACCTCGTCGGCCGGCAGGAAGCCGTCCAGCATGTATTCGTCGGCACCGCCGGAATGTGCGTGTTCGGGCGCACGCGGCTCGGCATGTTCGTCGCCGACGATCGCCTCGAACACATCGGACGCGGTCACGATCCCTTCGAACGAGCCGTACTCGTCGAGCACGAAGGCAATGCCCAGGGACAGGCCCCGCATCCGCTCGATCATGTCCTGCGCGCTGATCGTATCCGGCACCGACACGGGCTCGCGCAGCACCGGCTCGATTGCAATATCCTCGCGCGCCGCAAGCTGGTCGAGCACGTCTTTCGCGAGCAGGACGCCCACGGGATTGTCTAGATCGCCCTCGCACACCACGATGCGCGAGTGCTGCGACCGCCGCAGAACAGCGATCAGCGCGTCGCGCGGCGCATGCCGGTCGATCCACGTCACTTCGTTGCGGGGCGTCATGATGGCGCGAACCGGCCGATCGGCCAGACGCAGCAATCGCTCGATCATGACGCGCTCTTCCGTCTCCAGAACACCTGCCTGGGCGCCCTCGGCCAGAACCGCGCGCAGTTCCTCTTCGGTCACGGCCGCGCGGGCATGCGCACCTGCGCCGAACAGGCGCAGCACGAGCTGCGATGAGACGTTGAGCAGGAGCACGACCGGCTTTGCGATCCGCTCAAGCCAGACGAGCAGCAGCGACAGGCGTGATGCGATCAGTTCGGGCTGACGCAGCGCGATCTGCTTCGGCACGAGTTCGCCGAAGACCAGCATGGCGTACGTTATTGCCGCGACCACGAGGAAGATGGAGAGTTCAGAGGCAATGGGGCGCAGCACTGCAACGCGGCGAATGGCGCCAGTCAGCGTGTCCTCGATCTGCGCGCCGCCGAACGTGCCTTCCAGAATGGAGACCAGCGTCATGCCGACCTGCACCGTCGGCAGGAAGGCATGAGGTTCGTCCGAAAGGCGCAGTGCCCGTTCCGCTCCCTTGACCCGGCGCTTGACCAGAGCGGCCAATCGCGGCCGCTTGGCGGAGATCAGCGCCAGTTCGCCCATCGCGAACACGCCGTTCAGCGCGATCAGCAGGACAATGATGAAAATGGGGACGAACATCTAGGACACGCGGCTCCTTGGTTGGATACCGCGCATCCTAGCATTTCCTGAAGCAGGTGGGACATGTCCCACCTGCGACACAGGTCTTCAGTCGGCGGCGTCGGCCGTTTCGATTCGGGTCTCGCCCGATGTCGTGTCCTTGCCGGAATGCACGCGGACGCGCGGAGACCGCGCGGGCTTCCGGGACGCGATCGCCGCCATCTGGCTCTCGACCTGCGCTGAGTAGGTGTACTCGGCCGGCCGCTGGTTCGCGAGCGAGATTTCGGGCGCCATCGGCTTCTCGGTCTCGGGTCCGAACAGCGCGACCTTGGCGATGTGCCACGGGCGCTTCACCGCATCCATGACCGCCGTGGACTCATAGCCCGAATGGACCATGCAGTCGGCGCACTTCTCGTAGGCACCGGTGCCGTACTGTTCCCAGGCCGTGTCGTCCATCAGTTCCTGGAACGACTTGGCGTAGCCTTCACCGAGCAGATAGCACGGACGCTGCCAGCCGAAGACGGTGCGCAGCGGCTTGCCCCATGGCGTGCAGTGATAGGTCTCGTTGCCGGCCAGGAAGTTCAGGAACAGCGGCGACTGCGTGAAGCGCCACTTCTTGCCCTTCCCGTAGCGGAAGATGTCGCGGAACAGCTGCTTCGTCTTCTGGCGGTTCAGGAAGTGCGCCTGATCCGGCGCGCGCTCGTAGGCATAGCCCGGCGCCGTCATGATGCCATCGACGCCGAGTGCCATCACCTCGTCGAAGAACGCCGCGACCCGCTTGGGATCGGCGCCATCAAACAGCGTGCAGTTGATGGACACGCGGAAACCGCGCGCCTTGGCGGCCTTGATCGCCGAGACGGCCTTGTCGAACACGCCGTCCTGGCAGACCGACGCGTCATGCATGATCTGGTCGCCGTCGAGATGCACGTCCCATGAGAAGAACGGCGAAGGCTCGTAATCGTCGAGCTTCTTTTCGAGCAACAGACCGTTCGTGCAGAGGTACACGTATTTCTTGCGCGCGATCAAACCCTGGATGATCTGGGGCATTTCTTTATGCAGAAGCGGCTCGCCACCTGCGACCGCAATCACGGGCGCACCGCATTCCGCGTCGGCGTCCAGGCATTCCTGGAGGCTCATGCGCTGATTGAGGATCTGGGCCGGATAGTCGATCTTGCCGCAGCCCGCGCACGCGAGATTGCACCGGAACAAGGGCTCGAGCATCAGCACGAGGGGATAACGTTTGCGGCCCGTCAAATGCTGTTTGACCACATAGCGTCCAACTCGGACGGCCTGCATCAGGGGAACGGCCATATGTACTTGCGCTCCTGCGCCGGGGGATGGCCGGCGGGTTGTCACGATTTCCGGGTTCGACCGTCTGTCTCAAGAGGCAGGTGCCGAACGAACCGGGGGCGCGTGTCGCGAGGTGATCGAGCGTCGACCACGGCGCCACCGCGCTACCTATCCCACATGTCTTGTGGGTGTCACATATACCATCGTCATCTCTTGTCTCAAATCATTCGGCCTGTTTGTGATATTTCCGACACAGTTATCGAGCGATTTATGCGTCAGTCCGACTGTCGCGGACGTTGACGGGACGGTCGGCATGATGGGCCTCGCCTGATTGCCTCTGCACTCCACGCGCCGTGTCCTGTGTCCTATTATGACTGCCTTCCTTCAGATTTGCGCGCGGGCGTGTAACCGGCAACTGTTACATCCCGGCGTCGAAGCCGTTTCCTTCGATGCCGAATGCGCCACCCTGCCATGCACCAGCGAGAGGCCGCCCCTTGCAAAAAGCGCCTTCAGAGACGAAAGCATGACCATGATCTCCGCCTCCAGACTCCCCTTGCTCCGCCCCCGCCTTCGTGGCCTGTATCGCCTCGGCGCACTGGCCGCCGTCATCGCCATGCAGGCGCCGATCGGTGCCATGGCGCAGACCGCAGGAAGCGGAGGCTCTGGTCCGGCCGAACCCATCACGGCACTGTATGCGGCGTTGCAGCAGATCCAGGCCTCGTCCGGGGGCAGCACCGCCCAGCGCGCGCAGACATTGGCCCCTGTGGTCGACCGCGCCTTCGATCTGCGCACCGTATTGCGCAACTCCATCGGCATGCGCTTCGAGACCCTCTCGTCTGCCGATCAGGACCGCCTGCTCCAGGCATTTCGCGAATATACGGTCGCGCGCTACGTCTCGACCTTCAAGCCGGGCGCCGGCGCGCACTTCTCCATTGCGCCGCAGACACGTGCCATGCCGGGTGGCGCGTCCGGCGCCATTGTCGATACGAAGATCGGCGGCAGCGCGGATGATGGCACGGAAGTCGATTATGTCGTGCGTTCCGGTGCAAGCGGATATCAGATCGACGACGTGCTGCTGAACGCGCATATCAGCCAGGTCGCGACCAACCGGGCCGACTTCAGCGCCACCATCGCCCGCGGTGGTGTCGACGCGTTGATCAAGCATCTCAACAGCAAGACACAGAGCTTCCTGAACGGCTGATTGCGCGTGAGCCTGCCGTTCCCCATTCCATGCTGGACCAGAAGCCTTTCTGACCTGCCGGTTCCAGGGGGGCTGACGCGCGCATGACGGTACTTGGTCTGATGGGCTGGGGCGCAGGCATCATTGCAGCGGCAGGCTGCGTTCAGTCGATGCTCGGCGCGGCTCTGGTCATGGGCTTTCGCCGTCGGGAGAAGGTCTGGCGTTCACCAGTGTCGGACGACCTGCCGCCAATTACCGTGCTGAAGCCGCTGCATGGCGCGGAGCCGATGCTCGAGCAGGCGCTGCGTTCGTTCGTCGAGCAGGATTATCCCGCGTATCAGATCGTCTTCGGCGTCCAGCATGAGGACGATGCGGCGATCGAGGTCGTCCATGCGCTCCAGGCTCATTATCCTGATCGCGATCTGACCCTGGTGATCGACCGTCAGCAGCACGGGGTGAACCGCAAGGTCGGCAATCTCATCAACATGATCGGGATGGCGCGCCACGAGACGCTTGTCATCTCCGATTCCGACATTCACGTGGGCCACGACTATCTGCGGCATATCGCGGCCTCCCTGGCCGATCCGCAGACCGGGCTCGTCACGACGCTCTATGCCGGCCTGCCGGCAACGGAGACCATCGTGCGCCGGCTTTCCGCCTGCCAGATCAACCACAATTTTCTGCCCGGCGTCCTGCTTTCCCGCCATCTCGGACGACAGGACTGTCTGGGTGCGACCATGGCACTGCGGCGCAAGACGCTGGAGCAGATCGGCGGCCTTCGCGCGCTGGTCGACCATGTGGCGGATGACGCGATCCTCGGCACCGCGGTACGTGGCCTTGGCCTCGACATCGCAATCGCGCCCTGCATGACGTGGACCACGATTGGCGAACGCACGATGCGGGACCTTCTGGCGCACGAGCTGCGATGGGGCCGTACGGTCAAGAACGTCGAGCCCTTCGGCTATGCGCTGTCGTCGATCCAGCTTCCCCTGTTCTGGGCCACCGCCGCCGTGGCTTTCCTGCCGCACAGCACGGCAATCTGGATCCTGTTTGCCGTGGTCTGGACCCTGAGGGCCGTGTTCAGCCTGATGCTCGACCGCAGCCTTGGCCTGCCGAGCCTTGCCACGCTGCCGCTGCTTCCCTTCCGCGACTGGATGTCGGCCGCCGTCATGGTGGGCTCGGCGCGGGGCACGCAGGTGGCGTGGCGCGGACAGACGATGCATATCATGCGACATTCGGCTATGAGCCAACCCAGCCAGCCCGTCGGTCCGGGCGAATAGTTACTGAACACAGACTTCCCAGGTGCCGTTTACGGCGATGAGACTGCCCGGATTTCGGGCCGACGCTTCAAGGACGAACAGACCCATGATGAAGACCCTGTTCCTGCAGCCGCCCTCGTTCGATGGTTTCGATGGCGGTGCCGGGTCTCGCTACCAGGCCAAGCGCGAGATCAAGTCGTTCTGGTATCCGACATGGCTGGCGCAGCCCGCCGCCATGGTCGATGGCTCGCGTCTGATCGACGCGCCGCCAGCGCGCATGGGCATCGAGCCGATCCTGCAGGACGTGAAGAGCCGCGATCTCGTCGTCATGCACACGTCCACCCCGTCCTTCGCATCCGACGTGAAGGTCGCGCAGATGCTGAAGGACGCCAACCCGAACCTCAAGATCGGCATGGTCGGCGCGAAGGTCGCCGTGCAGCCGGACGAGAGCATGGCCAAGGGCGGTCCGATCGACTTCGTGGCCCGCAACGAGTTCGACTTCACAATCAAGGAGATCGCCGAAGGCCGCGACCTCAAGGACGTGGACGGCATCACGTGGCGCAACAACGACGGCGTCGTGGTGACGAACCGCGACCGCGCCATGATCGAGGACATGGACTGCCTGCCGTTCGTGACCGAGGTCTACAAGCGCGACCTCAACATCAACGACTACTTCATCGGCTACCTGATGCACCCGTATATCTCGATCTATACGGGTCGCGGGTGCAAGTCGCGTTGCACGTTCTGCCTGTGGCCGCAGACGGTCGGCGGCCATCGCTACCGCACGCGCAGCCCGCAGCACGTCGCAGCCGAGATCCGTCTCGCCAAGCAGTATTTCCCGCAGGTCCGGGAATTCATGTTCGACGACGACACCTTCACCGACGACCTGCCGCGCGCGGAAGCCATCGCGCGCGAAATGGGCAAGCTCGGGGTCACGTGGTCCTGCAATGCCAAGGCCAACGTGCCCTACGAGACGCTGAAGGTCATGAAGGACAACGGGCTGCGCCTGCTGCTCGTGGGGTATGAGAGCGGCAACCAGCAGATCCTTCACAACATCAAGAAGGGCATGCGGGTCGAGGTCGCGCGCGAGTTCACCAAGAACTGCCACGAGCTGGGCATCAAGATCCACGGCACGTTCATCGTCGGCCTGCCTGGCGAGACGCAGGAAACGATCCAGGAGACGATCCGCTTCGCCCGCGAGATCAACCCGCATACGCTCCAGGTCTCGCTCGCAGCCCCCTACCCCGGCACGTTCCTGCATAAGCAGGCCACCGAGAACGGCTGGTTCAACGAGGCCGAGGCCGAGCTGATCGACGAACACGGCGTGCAGATTGCGCCCCTGCACTATCCGCATCTGTCGCACACCGAGATCTTCAACTCGGTCGAGGAATTCTACCGGAAGTTCTATTTCCGGGCGCCGAAGATCGCCTCGATCGTCAACGAGATGGTGCGCAGCCCGCAGATGATGAAGCGCCGCCTGCGCGAGGGCGTGGAATTCTTCCACTTCCTCAAGGACCGCAACGCCGCGTGATCCTGTCTTCGGGGGCTCTGCCCCCCGAGATCCGGCCGGAGGGCCAATCGCCCTTCGGAATTCCCGGCGTCAGGCAAACAGGATGAAGGGGCGCGGGCCCTTCCCGGGGGCTTGGCAAAGCCCCTCGTCTCCAAGCCGGAAGCCAATGCCTGCATGAACACTGAATCCCGCCGCCTGATCGTCTCGGCCGATGATTTCGGATTGTCCGAAGCGGTCAACGAAGGCATCGAGATCGCCCATCGCGACGGCCTTCTGTCCACCGCGAGCCTGATGGTCGCGGGCGATGCGGCGGCTGATGCCATGGCACGCGCAAGACGCCTGCCTGATCTGCGTGTCGGCCTGCATCTCGTGGCCATCGAAGGTCAGGCGACAAACGGCGCGTCCGCGATCACCGACCCGTCGGGCTGGATCGGGTCCGATCAGCTGGGCCTAGGCATACGCTACTTCTTCACACGATCCGGGCGCGCCGCCCTGGCACGCGA
The DNA here is from genome assembly GCF_000963885.1 of Tanticharoenia sakaeratensis NBRC 103193. Classification (GTDB taxonomy): domain Bacteria; phylum Pseudomonadota; class Alphaproteobacteria; order Acetobacterales; family Acetobacteraceae; genus Tanticharoenia; species Tanticharoenia sakaeratensis. The sequence continues at coordinate 51,430 of NZ_BALE01000010.1, read as the reverse complement.
GGTTCAGGCGCAGTACCGGGCCTTTGCCCGCTCAGGCCTGACGCTCGATCACGCCAATGCACACAAACACATGCATTTGCATCCGACGGTCGGCCGAATGCTGATCGAGACCGGCGCCGAGTACGGCCTGCCCGCGATCCGGATTCCCTGCGAGCCACCCGCGCCGCTCGGCCCCGACCACAAGGATACGGCAGGGGCCGCGATCCTGCGGCTGTGGACCCGCGTGCTGCGGGCGCAGGCGCATCGTGCACGCCTGCGCACCAACGATCATTGCTTCGGCCTTGCCTGGAGCGGGCACATGACGTCGGACCGGCTTCTGCCGCTGGCGGCCAACCTGCCGCCGGGCCTGTCCGAGCTCTATTTTCACCCCGCGGCCCGCCGCGATGCGGTCATTGATCGCCTCATGCCCGACTACGATCACGTCGGCGAACTCGCTGCCCTGACGAATCCGCAGCTGCGATCGGCACTGGATCATGCTGGCGTCCAGCAGGTGACGTGGGACGGATCGCACATCTGATCTCGCTCCATCCCGGCATCATCGTACCACCGGGGGCGGTACGTCCGAATGCAAGAGTATCATTAGGCATGGTGTCGGATGGACGATCGGCCGTTTCCCGACGCGCGGCATACGAACGAGGACGGCGACCGATCATGATGTCGCACTCGGTGCAGGCCATGTCTAACATGCTGCCGGAACCCTGCATGAGCGATCACCGTCGTGGGGTTACCTTCACCTGCCCCGCCGTGATGGAGCAGCGGGTAGCTGACGGTCCAGTCACAACGCGTGATGATGCCGTCTGACATGCACATGATGCGGGATCGGGAGTCGCAGGCGCGTCGCCTGTCGCGCTGGGTCCTTGGCGCGCTCTATGCCGCCTCAGGCGTGCTGCATCTGATGGCGCCTGCCGGATTTCTGCTGATCACGCCGACTTGGGTGCCGAGCCCGCATCTGGTGATCGCGGCAACGGGCCTGTGTGAAATCGTGGGCGCCGTCGGGCTGCAGATACCGCTTTTACGGCGTGCGGCCGGTATCGGGCTGGCCCTGTATGCCGTGTGCGTTTTCCCGGCGAACATCCAGCATGCGCTGCATGGATTGCCGCCCGGATATCCGCAGCTTTCATGGTGGTATCACGGACCGCGTCTGGCGCTTCAGCCCGTGCTGGTCTGGTGGGCGCTGTTCGCAGGCGTCGTCGTGACCTGGCCGTTCCGCCGCGCATGAACAGCGCAGGCGGAACGGGCCTGGTTTCGGATCAGAGCGCGCCCTTGACCCATTCCTTGAGCTGGCTCTTCGGCAGCGCCCCGGTCTTGGCGGCGACCTGCTTGCCGTCCTTGAACACCAGCAGCGTCGGGATGCCGCGCACGCCGTAGCGATTCGGGCTCTCCGGATTGTCGTCGATATTGACCTTCGCGACCTTGAGCTGGCCCTTCAGCTCGGCGCCGATCTCCTCGAGCGCGGGCGCGATCATCTTGCACGGACCGCACCATTCGGCCCAGAAATCGACCAGAACCGGTCCCTCGGCCTTCAGGACATCGGTCTCGAAGCTTGCATCGGTGACCGCAACCGTATTGTCGCTCATCTCATTCTCCGTCTGGCCGGGATATGTGCGTCAGGAGCGAACGCTTCTGATTCTCCGCCGGCCGCTGATTCCATATCGGTAAGAAAACCGGCAGGTGCAACCGCCTGCCCTCACACGAGCGCCATGATGGCGTCGAGTGCCGCATCCGGCAATGCCATCACATCCCCGGTTTCGGTCCAGACCAGCAGACAGCGGATCGGCCGTCCGGGGGCGACCTGCGCCAGAACGGCGCGATAGGCCGCCATCTGCCGCAGATAGGCATCCGGCACCGTCTCCACACTGCGCGGCGGAGACTGGTTGGTCTTGAAATCGCAGAGATAGACGGCGTCGTCCGCAATGCGCAGCCTGTCCACCTGGCCCACCACCACGCTGCCGCCTGCGATCCCCGTGATCGCCTGCTCGGCGCGGCTGTCGGCCCCGAACACAGGGGCAAGCACCGGATGCGTCAGCACCGAAATTGCCTGCCGCGCGATCTGCTCGACCTGCGTCTCGTTCAGGTCGAAACCCGCGCGCGACAGGAAGCGCCGTGCGACGGCCGGACGGGCCGCCGCGGCATAGTCGGGCAGAAGCTGCAGCAGGCGATGGATCAGGACACCACGCCGCAAGGCGCGCGTGCGCGGCGCCTCGCCCGAGCGCAGCTGCAAAGGCGACCGCGCCGCCGGCAACGGCCCGAACGCGGCGCCCTCTGGCCTGCTCGGCGCCAGCGGACGGGTCAGTGCAGGTTCGGCCACGGGTGGCGACGCGCGCCAGTCAGGTGCCGCACCCAGCCAGCGAGGCAGCGATACCGGGGCACGCGGTGCTCGTGCTTCGCCTTGCCCGGCCACGTGCCGGGGCTGGATCTCGTAAACCCGCCGTTCGCCTTCCCACCCGAGCGCGAAAGGCTCGGCATGCGCTTCGAGATCCTCGAATCCCGCCTCGCACATCCGATACCAGCTGTCCTCGCCAGGTCCCTGCTTCGCACCCGACCAGCCGCAGATCACCAGCCAGTCGCTGGCGCGGGTCAGTGCGACGTAGAGCAGGCGATTGCGCTCTTCCGCCACCTGTTCGCGCAACGCATCCCCAAGCGCGCGCGTGCGTCCGGTCGCCAGAGCCGCACGGGACTGCCACAGGGGCAGCGCCATGCCGTCGGCGGCTGTCCACAACAGCGGATTGTCGGCCCGCGGCCTTGAAGCCGTGTCGGGCAGCACGACGAGACGCGCCTGCAGTCCTTTCGCGCCATGCACCGTCATGACGCGCACGGCATCCGCCTGCGCCTCAGGCTCGCGCTTGACCGTGGTTTCGCTGGCACGAAGCCAGTGCAGGAAGCCCTGAAGCGACGGCGGGTGCAGCCCCTCGTAGCGCAGGGCCGCACTCAACAGTTCGTCCACCGGCTCGGCGGCCTCGGGACCCAGGCGCCGCAGCAGTCTCGCGCGCCCGCCGAGACGGCCGAGCGCTTCGGTCAGGAGTTGGTACGGCGTCGCATAATCGACGCGGTTGTAGAGCGGCGCCAGCAGACCCCAGGCCTGCGCCCAGTCCTTCCGCTCCGCATGGCGCGATCGCAGCACGCTCCACAACGGCTGATTGCCCCGCCCGAGCGCCAGATCCATCAGGCTGTCATCCGACAGATCGCCGAGCGGCGAGGTCAGGACACACCCGAGCGTCAGGTCGTCCTGAGGCAGCAGCAGCACCTCGCACAACGCCATCAGGTCGCGCACCGCGATCTGCTCCGTCAGCTCGACACGCACGAGCGTCGCAACCGGGACCGAGCACGTCTTGAGTGCGCGGATCAGCGCCGTGACGAACGCGGAGCGGCGCGGCACCAGCACCAGAACCTCGCCCGCGCGCAGCGGCGCCTGGCCCGGCTGCGGAGGCTGCCCGATCTGGTCCGCGATCCACCGCGCGAGGGCATCGGCCAGTCGCTGTGGCGCGGATTGCTGTCCTGCATTGGCGCTGGGGGCAACCCACGGGCTCGCTTCCTCGCCCGCCTCGCTTGCCGGCACCAGCGGCCAGAGCTCGACGCGCCCACCCTGATCGGGCCGGGCGGAGATATGTTCCGCTACGAACGAAGCGCCCGCCTCGCGCACGCCGCTTGCCGCGGGCTGACGCGCGAACACCGCATCGACCAGCTTCAGCACCGGCTCGACCGAGCGGAACGACACCGTCAGGCCCGGCGTCAGGAAATCCTGTCCCGCCTGCCGCACCATGGCATCGAAACGATGTCGCCACGCCACGAAGCCGGCGGGATCGGCCCCTTGGAACGCATAGATAGACTGTTTGGAATCGCCGACCGCGAACACCGTGCGGGGCCGCGCCAGGTCGTCGCGCGCGCCTTCGCCCGAAAAGAACTCCTGCGTGAGGGCGCCCGCGATTTCCCACTGTGCGGCGGAGGTGTCCTGCACCTCGTCCAGCAGCAGGTGGTCGATGCCGCCGTCGAGCTTGTAGAGAACCCAGGCCGCACCCGGCTCCTGCAGCAAGGCGCGCGTCTGTGCGATCAGGTCGTCGTAATCAACGAGACCGCGCGCGGCCTTTTCGACGCCGAAGCGCGCGAGTGCGGGCGTCGCGAGATGCAGCAGCGCCATGTTGAGCGCTAGAAGCTCGACCGCGTTCGCGCGCGCTTTCAGATCGATCTGGCGCTCGGCTTCCACCAGCAGCGCATCGCCGACCTCGGGATGGTCCTTGTCCAGCTTCGGGTTGATCCCGCCCCGCACGCGCGGCGCACCGGCCGCCGTCAGCAGGCTCGTGCGCCAGATGTCGGGATCGCGCCGGTCCTGTGGCGTTCCGAGCCAGTCGAGTTGCAGCGCCGCACGTTTGGCGATCGTCGCCGACCCCTTGTCCATGACGAGGCGCAGAAACCCGACCAGCCGCTTCTCGTCAGGCGGCGATACACTCTCGGCCTGAAGGCCCGGAAGCGTGTCGCCGTCGATGCCCAACGCCTTTTCATAGGCGCGGCGCACCCTGGCCGGGTCGGCCGCATAGGCTGCCAGCAGGCGATCGCCGTCCGCGCCCGCATCACGGATCTGGCCGACACGCCGCGTGAAATCCGCAAGCCCGGTCTCCGCCGCCAGCCGCTCGACGGCCGCGCGATCACTGTCGGCCAAGACCGCCTCGACCGCCTCATGCAAGGCGATGCGCGAATCGGTCTCCTCGAGCAGAGTGAAGTGCGGATTGACCGCCGCCTCAAGTGGAAAGCGACGCAGCAGAGACTGGCAGAACGCATGGATCGTCCCGATGCGCATGCCGCCCGGCAGATCCAGCACGGCCACGAACAACGCACGCGCCGCAGCCCGCACGCCCTCGCTCGTCGGAACGTCCAGGCCGCCCAGCGCACGATCCAGCGCCGCGTCCGACAGCGAAACCCAGCGTCCCAGCGTATCCTGAAGACGGATCGCCATTTCGGCGGCGGCGGCCTTCGTGAACGTCAGGCACAGGATGCGCCCCGGCGGCGTGCCGGGCAGCAGAACAGGCTCGCCGGTGCGCGGGTCGATGCCCTGCGATGGCAACATCAGGCGCAGCAGGCGGTCGATCAGCAGCTTCGTCTTGCCGCTGCCGGCGGAGGCCGACACGAAGACGGACGCCTCCGGGCTGGATGCGATGTTCTGCGTCTGCCCGGCGAAGGCGATGGCCGTTGCCCGGGCGTCGGGCATCTGTACGCCATTCATGTCCGCGTCATGCATCGGACCACTCCTCGTCGCGGGCGGCGCTCCATTCGGCATAACGGGCAAGCTCGGCATAGTCCGCGTAGGCCGGGCCGCGCTTCGGGCTCGGATGTGACAGATAGGGCTGGGCCGGAACGTCATACGCCGCGATCAGGGCGAGAAGCCTCTCCCAGACCTCGACGATCATCTCGTCGATGTCGTCGTCCGCGCCGAAGGGAAGCGTCTCGCCGCGATCGCGATCGCCGGTCAGGCGCCAGTATTCGAGCAGCGTTGCCCGTGCCGCAGGCAACGCGCCGAAGCCCCCGAACGACAGCATCGCCGCCTCCAGCACGAGCTGTGGCGACCAGCCGTCCTTCACGTCCTTCTTCCGGGGAAGCTGACCCGTCTTGTAATCGATCACGGCGGCAATTTCGGCCGCATACAGCTCGATCCGGTCCGCCCGCGCCGTCAGACGGAACGGCCCGCCCGGCGCGGATTTCAGCACCGCAAGCCCGGGCACTTCCGCCACGATCCGCTCCGGCGCGCCCGACTCGGCACGACGCAGCGTCTCCCGCTCGGCAACGAAGGCTGCAATCCGCAGCAGCCTCGGCCGCCACCATGCCGCCAGTGCCGGTCGAAGGCGCGCCTGTTCAAGGGCCTGCATCAGACAGGAGGCCAGGGCGCTTTCGACATCCTTTGGCCAGTTCGACGCGTTCCAGGCCAGGAACAGGTCGAGGCCGCGATGGACGATGGTGCCGTAATCGGCGTGATCGGCATCTTCCTCGAGCGGGCTGAGCTTGCGCAGGCGCAGGATATGTTTCGCGTAGATTGCATAAGGATCACGCAGCCAGGTCTCGATCTCGGTCACCGACAGCTGGCGAGGACGCAGGGCGACCGGCGGCGTGGGCCGTGGTGCCGCGACGGCACGGGCGGGTCCGTCCGGCTGGTCCAGCCGGGGCATCCAGTCGAGTGCGGGATGGCGTGGCAGGCGCTGCCCCCGTCCGCCGAGCAGGGCTCCGAATCGCACGAGCCAGCGCGCGGGCACGGCCGGTGCGCCATCGAGCCTGCCTGCACGCGACAGCACGACGGTCGGGGCCGCCAGCAGGAGGCCTGCGAAATCATGAGCCGCGGCCCCGATCGCCCGTTCCGGCGATGGCAGGCCGACCCGCGTGCGCATGGGCCGGCTGAGCCACGGTCCCGGGTCCGGGCTCGGTGGCCAGATTCCCTCGTTCAGGCCGCCCAGCACGATCAGGTCGGCCGCCTGCAGACGTGCCTCGAGTACGCCCCAGATGAACACGCGTGGATGGCGCGCCTGCGCGATCTCGTCACGACCCGCTGGTCTGAGCGCGCCGCGCACCATCTGTCCCGCCATCGTGGCCAGCAGAAACGATTCCAGCCGCGCAGAGGGCTGCTCGGGCAGGACGTCGGTCGAATCCAGCAGGTCGGCGAGCAGCGTGCTCAGTGCATGACCGTCCTCGCCAGCCCAGAGACGCGCGGCTCCGGGCACCTCATCGGTCTGTGCGAGGTTCTCGGCGGCTTCGACCAGCGCTGCCAGCAGATCCGGCAACGGGCCCCATGTGCGACGCAGGATCGGAGCGAGCGCATCTTCCAGCCGATCCAGAAACGGTGCGATGCTTTCCGGCGCGTCGGGTGCATCGGCGATGGCGCCCGTGTCCTCGGGCAGGACATGCCGCATGCTGCGCGCATCCAGCCGCGCATCCTCGGCCTGTTGCGTCAGACGCGCCCGCAGGCCGGCGATGCCGGGGGGCGGCGCGGGACCGCGCAGCAGGCGCCGTTCGAGCAGACGCGCACTGGCCCGTGCGTCGCCGGGCGCAAGTCCTGCCGCAGCAAGCGGGTGCTTCAGGAGCGAAAGCAGCGAGACAGGCGACAGCTCGTCGGCGACAGCCGCCGCCAGCAGCCGCAGGAACACGGCAGGCGGCGTGGAGGACAGGGCCTCGCCCGCGCTGTCGTCGGCCAGAACGCCGAACCGGCGCAGCTCGGTCGCGACACGGCGCGCGAGCTGCCGATCGGGCGTGACCAGAGCCGCACTGCGGCCATGCTGCTCGACCGCGTCGCGCAGGATGAGCGCGATGGCGACCGCCTCGTGCTGCTGATCCGGCGCAGGCAGATCCCATACCCCGTCGAGGGCGAACGGTGCCCGGTCCTGTCCCCAGACCGGCAGGCCGCCCGGCGGCAGGAGCGCCGTCGAGACGAACGCGACCCGATCGGCACGCGGCCCCGGACCGTCGTCGCCCCAGATTTCGAGTTCGGCACGGCTGCAATCGAGATCGCCCAGCAACCGGGCCAGTCCCGCCTGCGGGTGACTTTCGGGCAGCGTTCCCCACAGTGTTTCAGCCAGGGCGAGATCGACGCCCGGCAACACGACACAGCCGTTCGGGCGGCGCGATACGGCATCCAGCAGGCCTGCAACCGACGCCATGCCTTCCGAAAATCCGATCGCCCAGATCGGCGGTGCATCGACGGGCGCGGTTCTCCACATATCGGCCTGCGCCTTCACGAGCGCCACCTGCCGCGCGACGGGGTTCATGACGCCGGCTTCGGCAAGCCATGCCGGCCATGCGGCGGTTACGATCTCCAGAAACTGCAGCGTCTGATGCCAGTGTGCTGCGAAGCGCGGTTCCGCGGCATCCGGCAGGCGGCTCGCCAGATCGCAGCCGCTGCGTTCGGCCTCGTCCATCAGGTCCGCCAGTGCACGGGCCAGAGGCCATGCCTGATCGATGCTCGGCGTGGTGCCGAACGCGTCGCCTGCCCGCAGCACCATGGCGGCCAGAACGGAAAGGCGCCGGGCTGGTGTTACGGCCGGCGGGAGTGCCAGCTCCGCATCTCCGCCCAGCGCGATCTCGTCGTCATCCAGATCGCCGACTGAGACGATGCGCGGCAGCAGGGCTGCCTCGCCATCGAGACGGCGCAGGAATGCCTCCATCAGACCCCGCGCTGCACGGCGGCCCGGCACTACGATCACCCCGCCCGCGCGATCGACAAGCGTCAGCCAACGGGTGGCGCAGGTATCGAGGAACGGCACATGCGCCGGAACGGTCGCGATCGCTCTCATATCCTGACGCTCATTCTGGGGGCTCATCGGCGCGCCATCACGCGGAGGATGGCAGCCAGCCGGTCCGGCCAGCCGGCGATCGTCGCCACACGGGCATCGTCCCGCGGCCCGGCCGACAAAGTGATCCGCAATGCATCATCCTCGATCCAGTCGCCTGCATGATCGGGCCATTCCACGAGCACGATCCCCTCGCGCGCCAGCTCCCAGCCCAGTGCCTCCAGCTCATCCGGGCCACCCAGACGCCAGAGGTCGAAATGGGTTACGGGGCCCTGCGCCGTGTCATAGGGCTGCACGAGGGAGAAGGTCGGGCTGGGCACCTCAAGCGCCGGATCGTTCGCAAAAGCCCGCAGGAACGCGCGGGCGAATACGCTCTTGCCCGCGCCCATTTCGCCCGAAAGCGCGATGACATCCCCGGCCCGCGCCACGCCGGCGACGATCCGGGCCAGCGCCTCGGTCCGGGACGGGTCGGCAAGATCGATGCGTGCGGGGATCATGCCACCTAGTGTGGCGACGGCTGCCAGGGCTGGCAAGGACACGCCCCCGGCATCACGCGGCACCCGTCAATGCGGGCAGCGCAGCAGCGCGAGCCACTCCTCGACAATCCGGCTTCGTTCGAACGCCCGGGCCCGAACGCGCGCCCCATCCGACAGGCGCCGCCGCGTGGCTGCATCGTCCATCAGCCGCAACAGCGCATCGGCCAGAGCCTCGACATCGCCTTCAGGCACCAGCAGGCCGGTCTCATGATCCACGATGATTTCGGCAGGCCCCGTTTCACAGTCGAAGGCGACTGCCGGCACACCATGAGCAGCGGCCTCGAGCAGCACCATCGGCAGCCCTTCGAAGCGGGGACTCGCGGCAAAGAGGCCGGCCTCGGCAAATGCCATATCGATCGCAGCCGTCGCGGGCCGGATCGTCACCCGCGTCAGATCGCGGGCCTGCGCCTGCAACGCCGCGCCGTCCGGCCCGTCGCCGAGAATGTCGAGCCGCCATCCGTGGCTTCGCGGATCGCGCTCCATGATCGCCCAGGCCGCGATCAGGCGATCGAAGCCTTTCTGTGGCGCGAGACGCCCTGCCGCGAGAACGAGGCGGCGCGCCGGATCATAGGGCTCCGCGGTCGGCGCGGGCCCCGAATTGGGGATGCAGGTCAGCCGTGCACGGGGGTGAGCCCCCGCCTGCCACAACGCGATGTCACGATGCGTCAGCGTGACGATGTCGTCGGCGAAACGGGCCGCGACACGTCGTCCGAGCGCGCGCTTGCGCTTGCCCATCGTGGCGTTGAAGTTGAAATGCTCCCAGACGATCACGCGGATCCCGAGCAGGCGGGCCGCCGCGACGGCATAGAGGGCGTGGGTCGATTCGACGGCGACCAGCGTGTCGATCCGGGCTTTCCGCAACATCCGGCACAGGCGGCTGACGATCCGGGGCCAGTTGCCGATCAGCGTCACCTTCCGGTCGAACAGGGCCGACACCCTCACGTCCGGGGACAGCGGGAACGGACACGGCCCCTGAGGGAAAAGCTCGACGAGATCCAGGCTCTCGCAGGCATGGCTTTCGGCCAGCCCGTTCAGGACGGCAGCGCAGGCCCTTTCCGTTCCGCCAAGGGCGCCGATATGCTGGATGACGAAGCAGACGCGCAAACCGGACAACCTCTCAAGATCGGTGCGATTGCGGATCGCAATTGACGCACGCATCGTGCCGCGCTTTCTGTCCGGCACGGCCCGATCGCCGACCTTCCCAAACCTCTAACGAGCCGGACGTCTATCATGACCGAAACCCCGACCCAAACCGATGTCGCGATCATCGGCGCCGGACCGACCGCGCTGTTCGCCGCGTTCGAATGCGGGATGCTGAAACTGGGCTCGGTCCTGATCGACGCGCTGGAAGAAGCCGGCGGGCAGTGCACGGCCCTCTATCCGGAGAAGCCGATCTACGACATTCCGGCCCACCCGGCGATCACGGGCGGCGACCTGATTGCCGGTCTCGAAGCGCAGATCGCCCCCTTCAACGTCCCGCGCCTGCTCGGACAGCGCGTGGTCTCCCTGGCCGGCAGGCGTGGCGCCTTCACGCTGACCACCGACCGCGGCAACACGATCCAGGCGCGCGCCGTAATCATCGCAGCCGGCGCCGGCGCATTCGGTCCCAACCGCCCGCCGCTCGAAAACCTCGACGCCTACGAGAACTCGGGCTGCGTGCAGTATTTCGTGCGCAACCGCGCCGCGTTCGCGGGCAAGAAGATCGTGATCGCGGGCGGCGGCGATTCGGCACTCGACTGGGCGCTGTCCCTCGCCGAGATCGCGGGGCACGTCTATCTCCTGCATCGTCGCGAGCGTTTCCGCGGCGCGCCCGAGACGCTGTCGCGGATCGAGGCGCTGGCGGTCGCGGGCAAGATCGAGAAGGTTGTCCCCTATCAGCTCCACGGTCTGCGCGGGGACAACGGACAGCTTGCCGGCGTCGATGTCGCAACGCTCGACGGGCAGGTCCGCACGCTGGAGGCCGACACGCTTCTGCCGTTCTTCGGGCTTTCGACCGATCTGGGCCCGATCGCGACATGGGGCTTCGACACCCATCGCAACACGATCCCGGTCACGCCGTCCACGCTCGAGAGCAGCGTGCCGGGCATCTTCGCGATCGGCGATGTCGCGACCTATCCCGGCAAGCTCAAGCTCATTCTCCAGGGCTTCGCCGAGGGCGCCATGGCGGCCCATGCGATCCATCCGATCGTCCATCCCGACACGGCGCTGCATTTCGAGTATTCGACCAGCAAGGGCGTGCCGTAAGCAGGCAGCCTGGAACGCCGTGACTTGCCCACAGGTTTGGACAGTCCGCGGGCTGCCATGGCGCGAATGGCGCGTGCGGCATCTGGACCCTGCCTTGCCGCCCGCGATAGGTTGTTCCGCGTGACATACGACATGCTTCTCCGCCGCCCGGGCCTCTCCGCCCCCTGCACATCGCACGCGCCATCATGAACGCGCGCGAGGCGACCCCGCGTGCCGGGGCCGGTGGCTGGCTCGAGGTCGATCTCGGCGCGATTGCCGCGAACTGGCGCGCCCTGCGCGAAAAGGTCGGGCCGGACGTGCGCGTCGGCGCTGCGGTCAAGGCGGATGCCTATGGGCTCGGAATGGATCGGGTGGCTCCTGCGCTCTATGCCGCCGGCTGCCGCAATTTCTTCGTGGCGCACGCCGGCGAAGGGCTGACGCTTGCCCCGATGATCGGGCGTGACGCTGCGATCTTCGTGCTCAACGGCTGCATGCCGGGCGCCGAGGACGCGGTCGCGGACGCCAATCTCCTGCCCGTCCTGAACAGCCTCGACCAGATCGAGCGCTATCGGGCCTGCGCACAGGCCGCCGGGCGGTCCCTGCCCTGCGCCGTGCAGGTGGATTCGGGTATGTCGCGCTTCGGCCTGAGTGCCAGCGAGGTCCGAGCGCTTCAGTCGGACGCCCATGCCTTTCGCGGGCTGATCCCTGTCCTGGTCATGAGCCATCTGGCCTGCGCGGACGAGCCGGCTCACCCTGCCAATCGCGCCCAGTTCGAGGCGTTTCGCGCATTGCGCCCGATGCTGCCCGAAGCGCTGGCGAGCCTCGCCGCGTCGAGCGGCATCTTCCTCGGCCCGTCGTTCCACTTCGACCTCGTGCGGCCCGGTGCCGCGCTCTACGGCATCAATCCGACGCCCGGTCAGCCCAATCCGATGCGCGATGTCGTGCGTCTGTATGCGCGTCTCATCCAGGCCCGGAACGTCGATACCGGCACGGCAGTGGGATATGGCGCGCATTTCATCGCGGATCGCCCGCGCCGGATCGCGACGCTTGCCGTCGGCTACGGCGACGGATGGCCGCGCGTTGCCGGTGGGCGTGCCTTCGCCGTGCTGCCCGAGAAGCCGGACATACATCTCCCCGTCATCGGCCGCGTCTCGATGGATTCGCTGGCACTCGACGTGACGGAGCTCGGCGACGTGCCGCTGCCCGCCGGCGTGCCGTTCGAGCTGATCGGCCCGCATGTCCCGCTGGAAACGGTGGCCGAAGGCCTGCAGACGATCGGCTACGAGGTGCTGACCTCACTCGGGAGCCGCTATCACCGGACCTATGTGAACGGCTGACCGGTCTTAGCCCTCAGGCGCTCCTTGCAGGTGCACACGCGGATCCGTCTGGCGACATTCACGAGAAAGCCGCGCAGCATCCCCATGGTCGCCGAACACCATTGAAACAGTGAACGCGCTGTCCAGACAGTGATGGAAGCGCGTTGCTGCCAGACGAGCACCCATCACAGCTCGACTGCGCGTAACCAACGATACGTTCATCGAAGGACATCCGCGAGCAAGCGATGCCATGAATCGCCGACGTTCCAGCCGGATGGCCTGATACCTCCCGGCCTGACGGTCAGCATCGACGACGGGCGGACATGCAGCACGGTATGCGTGTCTTTCTCCATGATCCTGTAGGCAATCGCGTCCGGAACCTTCCGACTTCTGGCCTTGCCTTCCGAACTTGTCCGGTGAGCCGGCTGCAATCTCTGTCGTTCAGGTCGCGCAGCCCGCCCGCACGAGGCGGCCGGGATTGCGGCGACAGGCTCGCGAATTGCGTCACCGCCACGGCCCCCTTCGCCACACTGGAAGTTCTGATGAGGGCGGTACAAAAATCGCAACGAAACATGCCAAACCGGCAGTTACCGTGAACAGTCTTCGAAAAACGCAATACTGGCAGCCTGCTATCTTTCCAGTCCGGCATCTGGGCCGTTCTGTCTCCCATCTCCGCAGCCGACCTTTTCTGCTGTTTCGTCCAGACGATCGGCGTTGTGACCTGCTCCTCATCCGTCCTGGCGACAAGGATGGTGAATGACGGTCGGCAACGGGCTGGTGCGGGGGCTACGATTTCCTTGACCCTTGACGCCCCTGCACTGCCAAGCGCAACAGAACGCCATTGCGACGTCAGTCCCGCGCACGCGGCTCAAACTTGTTCAAGGATTTAGGAATGAAGGTGATCGTCATGGGCGCCGGCGTGATCGGCGTCTCCACGGCCTGGTATCTGGCGGAGCAGGGTCACGAGGTCGAGGTGATCGACCGTCAGCCATCGGTTGGTCTGGAGACGTCGTTCGCCAACGCGGGGCAGGTGTCGCCGGGTTATTCGACACCCTGGGCGGCCCCGGGCCTGCCGCTCAAGACGCTGGGGTGGATGCTGCAGAAGCACTCCCCGCTGGCCATCCGTCCGCGTGTCGACCCCGCAATGATGCGCTGGGTCGGACAGTTACTCGCCAACTGCACGTCGCATGCCTATGACATCAACAAGGGCCGGATGCTCAGGATCGCGGAATACAGCCGCGACTGTCTCGATGACCTGCGCCAGAAGCTCGACCTTGCCTATGACGGGTCGCAGTCCGGGCTGATCCAGCTTTTCCGCACCCAGAAGCAGATCGATCATGCGGCGCATGACGTGCGCCTGCTCGAGGAGAGCGGCATCCCGCACGAGCTGCTCGATGTCGCCTCGGTGCTGGCGCATGAACCGGGGCTGATGGGTGCGCGGGACAAGCTCGCGGGCGGGCTGCGCCTGCCGGGCGATCAGGCGGGCGATGCCTACCTCTTCACGGTCCGCCTGGCCGAAGCCGCATTGGCAAAGGGCGTCACCTTCCGCTTCTCCACCCGCATCGAGGCGCTGGAAGCAACAGCCGACTCCATCATGAGCATCCGGACCAGCAAGGGCCGCATGACGGCGGATGCCTATGTCATGGCGCTCGGCAGCTATTCGCCGCGCCTGCTGAAGCCCATCGAGCTCAACCTGCCGGTCTATCCGGTGAAGGGTTATTCGCTCACGGTGCCGATGACCGACGAGACGCATGCGCCCCGCTCGACAGTGAATGACGAGACCTACAAGGTCGCGATCACACGGCTGGGCGATCGCATCCGCATCGGCGGCACGGCGGAGCTGGCAGGATACAATCTCAAGCTCAGCCCCGACCGCCGCGAGACGCTGGAACTGTCGTTCTCGGAGCTCTATGGCGGCGGCGATCTGTCACAGGGTCAATACTGGACGGGGCTGCGTCCCTGCACGCCGGACGGCACGCCGGTCGTGGGTCCGGCCGGACGCTACGGTAATCTGTGGCTCAACACCGGCCACGGCACGCTGGGCTGGACCATGGCGTGCGGCTCCGGAAAGCTGCTGGCCGATCGCCTCTCGGGTCGTCGGACGGACATTCCCTCGCTGGACCTCAGCCTGGATCGCTACGCGGCCTGACGCGATCATGGCGGCGTTTCCGGGAACAATTGTTCCCGAAACCGGCGCCACCGATCCAGATATCAGCGTGCTTCTGGCGCAATCATGATGGTGATGTGCGCTGGAGGCGGTCCCGCTACGATGCGGTCACGCTCTGGTCGTCGGAGGGCTATCGCCACGCTTGCCTCGGCACGGATCATCATGTGACCTGATATGATTGCGTCAGTTCCGGAAACACGTGTGTCCCGGACCGACCACCGCCAATCCGGATATCGGCGTGCTTTCAGCATAACATGATGGCGACGCGCGCCAAAGGTGGGCCCGCTGCGATGCCATTACGCTCTGGCCGTCGGCGCTCTACTCCCTCGCTGGCCTTGGCCTGGATCGCCATGTGGACTGACGCGATTGCAACAGTCCGGAGAACACCTCTTTCCGGAACTGACACCGCTGATGCGGAGACCGGCATGCTTTCGGCCTGATTATAGTGGCGAGGCAAACCGGGGCAGGCGCGCTGCCATGTCGTCACACTCTGTGTCGAACCACAGCATTCAGACGACGTCTGTGGCAAGAGCATCCCGCATCCGGGAACGGCCAACACAGAAGCATCAGGATGAGAAGCCACGGGCACTGACGAGTGAACACCGCCCGTAATCAGGCTTGAGTGCCTGACGGGGCAAACAAAAAAGCCGGGCTTGCGCCCGGCTTTTTTCCTCACAGACGAGGCGTCCGGGTGCTTACGCCGGCGGGGTCGGCATCTTCTTGCCGTGATGCTTCGCCTTGTGGTGATGCTTCTTCTTCGTCGTCGTGTTCGTGCCGGTGGACGGCGTCGACGAGTCAGGCGTCGTGGGCTCGGCCGACGGCGTCGTCGGAGCGGCCTGACCGGCAGGCGGAGTCTGCGGCGCCGTGGTCACGGCGCCCGGAGCGTCCTGGGTCGTCTGGGCGAAAGCCGGCGCGCCGGCGGCCACGAAAGCAGCGGCCGAAAGGCCGGCGATCAGGCTGCGGTTAAAAGCGAACATTGTATTCTCCGATAAGACGGATCGAACTCGAAAGGCGACACAAGCGTTCCAGCCAATGCAGACCGGGCCGGGTCAAGTGTGTTCTAACATGACCCGCAGATGTCGTCTGCCCGTCCGTGCAGCCTTTATTTCACGCCCGACACAGCAATACCCTGCCCGCGCCGCATTTCGGCCATATTGACCGAAACGGCGGGTCGGACGGGCCGTGTCGTCAGGCGCCGGCCGTGCCCTTCTTCTCCATGCGCTTGCGCTCGTTCGGGTCGAGGTAGCGCTTGCGGATGCGGATCGCGGACGGCGTGACTTCGACCAGCTCGTCGTCCTCGATATAGGCGATCGCCTGCTCGAGGCTCATCTTGCGCGGCGGCACCAGCAGAAGCGCGTCATCCTTGCCGGCCGCACGGATGTTGGTGAGCTTCTTTTCGCGAACGGGATTCACCTCGAGATCGTTCTCGCGCGAATGCTCGCCCAGGATCATGCCGACATAAACCTTCTCGCCCGGATCGACGAACAGCGTTCCGCGATCCTGCAGGGAGAACAGCGAATACTGCGTCGTCGCGCCGTCTTCGGACGAGATCAGCGCGCCATTGCGACGGCCTTCGATCACACCCGCATACGGCTGATAGCCGGCAAACATCCGGTTCATGATGCCCGTGCCGCGCGTGTCGGTCAGGAACTCGCCGTGATAGCCGATCAGGCCACGGGCAGGGATCAGGAACGTCAGACGCACCTTGCCGCCACCCGAGGGACGCATGTCCTGCATCAGGCCCTTGCGGACCGACATCTTCTCGACGACGACGCCCGAATACGGCTCGTCCACGTCGACCAGGACTTCCTCGAACGGCTCCATGCGCTCGCCGGTCTCGGCATCGGTCTCGAACAGCACGCGCGGGCGGCCGATCGTCAGCTCGAAGCCTTCGCGGCGCATCGTCTCGATCAGCACGCCGAGCTGGAGCTCACCACGCCCCGCGACCTCGAAAGCCTCCGATTCGTAGCTCTCGGTCACCTTGATGGCGACGTTGCCTTCCGTTTCCTTGAACAGACGGTCGCGGATCTGGCGCGACGTCACCTTCTTGCCCTCGCGGCCGCCGAGCGGGCCATCGTTGATGCGGAAGGTCATGGACAGGGTCGGCGGATCGACCGGGGTCGACGGCAGCGGCTCGCCCACTTCGGGAGATGCGATCGTGTCGGGGATCGTCGCGTCCGACAGGCCCGCGACTGCGATGATGTCGCCGGCTTCCGCCTCTTCCACCGGAACGCGGTCCAGCCCGCGGAACGACAGGAGCTTCGTCAGGCGGCCGGTTTCGACGATGCTGCCGTCACGACGCATCACGCGCACCGGCATGTTCACCCGCGCGCGGCCCTGCTCCACCCGTCCTGTCAGGATGCGGCCGAGGAAGTTGTCGCTCTCGAGAATGGTCGCGACCATCCCGAACGGCGCATCCGGGTCCAGCCCCGGCGTCGGCACGTGGCGCAGCACGAGATCGAACAGCGGGGACAGGTCCTTCTTCGGACCATCGAGCGTCTCATCCGCCCAGCCCTGACGGCCGGAGGCATACAGCATGGGGAAATCAAGCTGCGTCTCGTCGGCGTCGAGGGACGCGAAGAGATCGAACATCTCCTCATGCACCTCGTCCGGACGGGCGTCGGAGCGGTCGATCTTGTTCACGACGACGATCGGGCGAATGCCGCGCTTCAGCGCCTTGCCGAGCACGAACTTGGTCTGCGGCAGCGCGCCTTCCGCTGAGTCGACGAGGATGATCGCGCCGTCCACCATGCTGAGGATACGCTCGACTTCACCGCCGAAATCGGCGTGGCCGGGCGTGTCGATGATGTTGATGCGCGTGTCTTTCCACACGACGGACGTGCATTTGGCGAGGATGGTGATCCCGCGCTCACGCTCGAGATCGTTGCTGTCCATGGCGCGCTCGGCAACATGCTGGTTGTCGCGGAACGAGCCCGATTGCTTGAGCAACTGATCGACCAGCGTGGTCTTGCCATGATCGACGTGCGCGATGATGGCGATGTTGCGGATTTCCATGTCGGCGGTCCTGATCGTATGCAAGACGCCGCGCACGCCCGATAGCTGGCGCGCCCATGGCGTCTGTTCTGTCTGCTGTCGGGCCGTGTTCTGCACGGTTTCGCCTCAGCGTGCAACGAAAGCCGCACATCACGTGCTGTTTTCCTGCCGGTGGCCTGATTGTCACGGGGTGATGCGCCCGCGCCTCACTTCGGCCTTGATCGGACAGATGCCGGTTTTCAAGTTGCCGCCCGAGCCGCTAAGAGACGTTATGCGGGCGCGGGCCGATCCGGCCGGATGTTCGCGTCTCCATCGGCATGCGTGGCTGCAGTGTCGCTCCACGATCAGGGCTTGGCGGCCCGGTCTCGATCATTCGGATTTCCTGGCACGGTCGATGGATATCACGGGCGCGGCTTTCACGACACGACCAGCAGCGCAGGCGCGAACCCGGGCGGTGCTGAGCCGGATACGGGTGCCAGGGGCATTCATGCCCGCGTCGCGCCTGTGGCCGTCGGCGCTGGCCTGGGCGCTGGTCGCGGCCCTGTCGCTGTCGACGACCGTCAAGGCGGCCGAGCCTGCGGCGCTCGGATCGACCGCCGGCCCCTCTGCTGCCGGCACCGGCCTGCCGAACGCACCGATGACCGCCGCCGTGATCTCGACCGCACTGTCGTTCATCGCACCGCGAGTCGTCGATGCGCACACGATCAGGGAGTTCTGCTTGTGGGGACTGGACGGGCTCGGTGCGATCGATCCCGGACTGGATATCGACGAGATTGCCGAACCTGCGGCGCATGCCAGCGCGAATGCGCCCCATCGCCTGCGGCTTGCCCTGCGCAATCAGGAACTGGCGACGTTCACGATCCCGGGCGATCAGGATGTCGAAGGCTGGACCGCCGTTGTCGTCGGCGCGATGAACGCGGCCTGGGGGCAGTCCGACACGTTGCGAAGCGCGGGCCAGGATGCCCTGCTGCAAAGCTTCTTCGACGAGTTGTTCAACCATCTCGATCCCTACTCGCGCTATGTCGGACCCGTGCCTGCCGTGACGGACCGCACGACCCGCGACGGAGGGGCGGCCAATGTCGGCCTCACGCTGGCCCGGCACGGGGACGACATCGTGGTGAGCGCGATCAATGCTGACGGTCCCGCCTGGAGTGCCGGCATCGAACAGGACCAGCGCGTGCTCTCGGTCGATGGCCACAGCGCGCGCAACCAGTCCGCGCAGGTTGTTCAGCAATGGCTGGACGGTGCGCCTGACAGCACGGTGTCCCTCATGCTTGCAGGACCGGGACGCAGGCGGGCGCAGACGTTTCGCCTGCACCGCGCCATGCTGCCTCCAGAGACCGTGTTCGCCTTCACGCGCGGCCATGTGGCCGTCCTCCGCATCACACGGTTTTCCACCAACACGGCGGACGAATTCAGCCAGTATCTCGACCAGACGATCCAGGACCCGCATCTCGAAGGCCTGATCCTCGACCTGCGCGGAGATCGTGGCGGCGTGCTGCAGCAGGCCGTGACGGCCGCGGCCCTCGTGCTCGACCGGGGCGTTGCCGTGGTCACGCAAGGGCGCGACCCGCAGGCCAATCACGTCTGGGCCGTCCAGGGCGGCGACATGACGAAGGGTGCGCCGATCGTGATCCTCGTGGACGGACGCACGGCGAGTGCCGCGGAGATCCTGGCCGCAGCGCTTTCGGATCACAGACGCGCCGTCGTCGTAGGCAGTGCGACCCTCGGCAAGGGGTTGGTCCAGCGAATCGGGCAGATGCCGAACGGAGGAGAGCTGTTCGTGACCTGGAGCCGCGTGCTTGCGCCGCTCGGCTGGCCGCTGCAGGGCCTCGGCGTCATGCCCCAGGTCTGCACCGCGCGTGGGCAGGCAGATCTGGACCAACAACTCGGCGCGCTGGCGCACGGCACCGGACCCAACCGCGCCGCGATCGTGGCGAGCCGGAGCGTGCGCTATCCCGTTCCCGTCTCGCGCATTCTCGAAATCCGTCGTAACTGCCCAGCCGCGATCGGCACCGATACCGACATGGACGCAGCACAGGATCTGCTCGATCACCCGACCGCGTATCGCGCGGCCCTTGCCCAGATCCCCGACGACCTTTCGCCCGCACGCCCGTGACGTCAGCATGCTCATGATGCCGCTGCGCAGGAAGGAATATCGATGAGTGTCGCTCGCGTTCACACTGGCCTCTGGGCCCGCGCTCTCCTGCGCCGGATCTTGGCCACGGGACGGTCAGCAATGGTCCTGTCGAAAGGTGACGAGGAGCGCGGGTCCGTCCTCGTCGTCGCCCGGACCCGCCAGGGCGAGACCTGCATCGTTCGGGAAGGAACCGACATGGACGGCACGACCACGTGGACGCGCGAGCCCATGGCAGACGCCGCAGCCGTGGACGACTATGTGACGCGGCAGCGACGGTACGATCCGGACCTGTGGGTGCTCGAACTCGAGGTCGAGTTCATTGAAGACCGATTCGACTGGCTCGGCGGCCGCTCCGGGAGCTGAAAGCCGCCAGGGCCGATCCGGTTCGGCACGTCGCGACGTCGGCCTGCTCTGTCAGGGCAGAAAGCGGAGCGCAGCACCCAGTGCCGCGATCTTGTCGCTCTTGCTGAGCTCGACCCGACCCGCCACCGGATCTTCGCGTCGCAGGCGCGCCGCCAGACGATGCGCCAGATTGACGATCACGGCCGCTTCCAGACGCATGCGCCTGTCACGGATCATGCCCGGCAAGGCCCGCGCATCGCGGTTGAACCGATCGACGCCATCGAGGATGCGATCGAACACACGCCGCAGCCCGGGCTTGGCCCGGACGAGACGCAAATCATCGACCGTAACGCCCTCCTCCGCGAGCCACGGGCGCGGGATGTAGCACCGATCGAGTATCCGAAGATCGTCCGATGCGTCCTGAAGATGGTTGAGGATCTGGAGCGCCGTGCACAGCGCGTCGGACGGCGCCAGGGTACGCGTAGGTTCCCCGTGCAGCCGGAGGAGGAAGTGTCCCACCGGGTTGGCGGAATAGCGGCAGTAATCGACCAGCTCGTCCCACGAATCATAGCGGGTCTTCACGGCGTCCCGGCAGAACGCGACCGTCAGGTCGGTTGCCGTCTCGAACGGGACACCGGTTTCCAGCAGATGGACACGCAGCGTCGCCGCCGTCTGGGCATCGGCGCGCGGCGGCGCCTCGAGTTCGCCGCGGATCACGCCCGCCATGCCCTCAAGCCGCGCAATCTTGGCCTGCGGGCTCAGGCGGGTGTTGTCGGCCATGTCGTCCACCGCACGGGCGAACGCATAATACGCGTGCACATGCGGGCGCATCGCTTTCGCGATCAGCAGGGAGCCGACCGGGAAATTCTCGTCTCCGGCTCCCTTGGCCGACGTGACGTCGGCTGCGCCCCAGATCGGGCCCCAGCTCTGGTCGGGCCGCGTCGCGATGTTCATGATCCCGTCTCCTGATAGGCACGGTTCTTCCACCGAACACCCCTGCCACGATAATGATCGACCGCCGAACCGATGGTCGCGGCGAGATAGAAAGCCGCCACGAGCGGCAGCGGCAGGACACGCCAGAACCCCAGCTCGAAGCGCCGCAGCGTCGGAACATAGGACATCATCGACATCATCCAGGCGCCCGTGGCAAAACGCCGTGTCGTGCCACGTCCGAACAGGGCGAGGAAGACCGGTGCGATCCAGATCAGTGTCATGCCGAGCACCGTGCCGAGCATCAGCAGCGGTGAATGACGCAGCTGCACATAGGCCGTCCGGGCGATCATGCGCCAGATATCGGCAATGCCCGGATACGGACGCACCGACCAGGCCAGCGTGCTGTGGCCGAGATACAGCTTGCCCCCGGAGCGTTTGACATGCGCCGCCAGCGTGCAGTCATCGATCAGGGCGCCCCGAAGGGCGGCGATGCCGCCGATGCGATCGAGAGCTCCGGCCCGCAGAAGGATCGTGCCGCCGGCAGCGCCCGCAACCCGCGAGGACGGATCGGCGACTTTCGCAAACGGATAGAGCATCGCGAAGAAGAATACGAAGGCCGGGACCAGCGCCCGTTCGGCGGCGCTTTCGCAATTCAGGGCCACCATCTCGGAAACGAGATCGAGCCCGTCCTCCAGCGCCTTGGCGACCAGTGTCGCGACGTGTGTCGGCGCGTGCAGGATATCGGCATCGGTCAACAGGAGAAACCCGTCCGGCCCCAGATCGGCGCGGGCTGCCTGGGTCCCCTGATGCACGGCCCACAACTTGCCGCTCCAGCCCTCGGGCCGTGCGAGACCGTCGATGACGGTCAGCCGCTTGTGGGGATCCGCAACACCGCGCGCGATGGCTGCGGTGCCGTCCGAACTCTGGTCGTCGACGAGGATGACGCGCAGGCGGCCGTCATAATCCTGATCGAGAAGCGAGCGCAGGGCCTCGGCAATCGATTCGGCCTCATCCCGCGCCGGCACGACGATGGCGACATCAGGGGCGCGGGGCGGCTTCCTCGGCGTAAGGATCGGCCCCTTCTGCCAGAACCGTCCGTGACCGAACCACAATCCAATCCACAGCAGGCAGGAGAGAACAGCGGCAACAAGCGGCATCGGACTTAGCGCACCATCCCGTGGGCCCTGAACCACGCGATCGCATCGGCCACGGCCTCGCGGGCCGGGCGGGGCGCATAGCCGAGATGGTCCTGCGCTTTGAGAGACGAGAACACCATCTGCTTGCGCGACATCGCCAGCATCTCGCGCGTCACGCGCGGCTCGATGCCGAACCCGCGCGCCAGCCATTCGGACGCCACCGCCACGGGCCAGAGCACGGACTGGTTCAGCCTGATCCGCGGCGGACGCACGCAGGCGATCTCGCCGACCAGAGCGAACAGGTCGTGCAGCGTGTAGTTCTCGCCGCCGAGGATGTATTTCTCGCCGACCACACCGCGTTCCAGAGCCAGCGCATGGCCTTCGGCCACGTCGTCGACATGCACGATGTTGAGACTGGTATCGACGTAGGCCGGCATCCGGCCCGAGGCGCAGTCCACGATCATCTGCCCGGTGGGGGTCGGCTTGATGTCGCGGGGGCCGACGGGCGTGGACGGATTGACGATCACGGCCTTGAGGCCCCGCTCGCGCACCAGACGCAGCACGACCTGTTCGGCACGGTATTTCGAGCGCTTGTAGACGCCGACCACGTCGTTCTCGGTGACGGGCGTCGTCTCGGTCGCAGGCGTGCCGTCATGGGTCAGGCCGAGGGCCGCGACCGAGGAGCAATAGACCGTCTTCTCGACACCCAGCTCCAGGGCCGCCCGCATGAGCTGATACGTGCCTTCCACGTTGGCCGTCATCATCGGCACGGGATCCGGCACCCAGAGACGGTAGTCGGCCGCCACATGAAACAGGTAGCGGCAGCCGGTCAGGGCTGCGCGGAGGGACGCAGGGTCGGAGAGGTCGGCTGTGACGATGTCGGCATTGAGGCCGTCCAGGTTTCGCTGGTCCGAGCCTGCCCGCGCGATGACGCGCAGCTTATGGCCGCGTTCCTGCAGAACACGGGCCACGGCGGATCCGACGAAGCCGGTGGCACCCGTCACGAGCGTATAATCGGCATTCATGGCGGTTCCGGCACTCCTGCAAAGGTTAGGCCGGTAACATTACGGCCCGGACGCGCAGACACAAGAGCGTCCCGCCATGCGTCACCGGAAGGTCCGGGCCTGATACAGGCTGGTTTGAAATCGCGGTTGCCTGGTGTAAGTCGTGCCGATCCTGACCTGGATCGCATCATCCCCTTGGTGCCACACCATTCTTCGTCAGGGGCGCCGCGTTGGCCCGCGGGGTCGATCATCCGCGGGATTTCCTGCGGGGCGCCGCTTCCTGCGCCGGCTCTCTGACTTGTCGGGCGGCTTCGCCAGCGCCCGAGGGATGTTCACGGTCTGCCTTGAAAACGCTCACTCTTATCCTGACGATCGTGGGCATCGCCGTCTTCACGGCGATTACGGCATGGCAGGGCATCGGCCCGGTGCTCGACACCGTGCGCCATATCGGGATCGGCGGCTTCGCGCTCATGGTCGCCGTGCAGATCGCAATCGACGCGGGGCTCGGGCTCGCCTGGCGCATGGCCTGCCCCGATTTCGCATTCTGGCGCCTGGCCGGTGCGCGTCTGGTCCGCGATGCGGCAGGCGCGTGCCTGCCGTTTTCGCAACTCGGCGGCATGGCGCTCGGGATCCGTGCGACACTCGGTCCGGGGAACCGGAAAAACCCCGATGGCGAGACACACTGGCCGGAAGCCGTTTCGGCGAACATCGTCGATGTGACGACGGAAGTCCTCGGTCAGGTCGCGTTCATCATCCTCGCCCTGTTCTGCCTCGTCGGCCATCATGGCGCGCATCGCTATGTCTGGCCGGTCATTGCCGGCGCATGCTTCCTGATCTGCGGCATCACCGGGTTCATCTGGACGCAGCAGCGCGGGGGCGCGAGTGTCCGGCGGATCGCGGGCTTTCTTGGCAATCACATTGCCGCCGAATGGCGCACGGCGCTGATCGGCAATACCGACGAATTCCAGAGGCGACTGGACGCGCTGTGGGCCCGCCCCTGGCAGATCGGGCTTGGCGCCGTCACGCATCTGACGGTCTGGATGGGCAGTGCCGGCATGACGTGGCTGTGTTACCGGCTGCTCGGCGCGCACCTGTCCTTCACCGATGCGATCGCCATCGAGGGTGTCGAATGCGGCATCATGTCGGCCTCGTTCCTCGTTCCGTCCTCGCTCGGGGTGCAGGAGGCAGGCTATGTGGGCCTGGGCATGATCTTCGGCATCGACCCGAAGATCTCGCTCGGCCTGTCGCTGCTCCGACGCGGCCGCGATCTCGTGATCGGCGTGCCGGTGCTGGCGTTGTGGCAGGGTAACGAGATGCGCCGCCTGCGCCATGCGCGCGCCTTGCCCGCGACGCTTCATGCTGAACCTGACCCCGATGCGTTCGAGAGCGAATCATTCGAGGCGCACGGGTCGCGTCGCGCATCATGACCCAGGTTCCTTCCGAACCGCTGGTCGACACGCTGTGCATCGTGGGGCCCGGCCTGATCGGCTCGTCCGTCCTGCGGGCCGCCCGGGCCGACGGACTCATCGCGCGCCGCACGATCGCGACCGACATCGATCCCGCTGTCTGCGCGCGCGTCCGTGAGCTCGACATCGCCGACGAAGTGGACACGGACCCGTCGAAGGCCGTGGCAGACGCGGACGTGGTCATGCTCTGCGTGCCGGTCGGTGCGATCGCGCCGGTCGCGCGAGCGCTCTATCCGCATCTGAAGCCGGGCGCGATCATGACCGATACGGGATCGGTCAAGCGGTCGGTCCTCGCCGATCTGGACGGCGCGCTACCGCCCGGCGCAGCCTACGTGCCGGCGCATCCAATGGCCGGCACTGAACATTCCGGACCCGATGCGGGGTTTGCGACCCTGTTCGTTGATCGCTGGTGCCTTCTGACGCCCCGTGCCGACACACCGCCGGATGCGACCGCAAGAATCGTGGCGCTCTGGGAGCGGCTCGGCGCGCGGACGCGGATCATGGATCCCGAACATCACGACAATGTCTGCGCGATGGTCAGCCATCTGCCGCATCTCATCGCCTTCACCATCTGCGGCACGGCCGATCAGCTTGCCGAAGACACGCGTGGGGAAGTGCTGGATTATGCGGCCTCGGGCTTTCGCGACTTCACACGGGTCGCGGCGTCCGATCCCGTCATGTGGCGCGACATCTTCCTGCATAACCGAGAAGCGCTTCTGGCCATGCTGGACCGGTTTCGCGCCGATGCAGATGCCATGGCAGAGGCCATCCGCCATGGTGACGCGGATCGCATTGTCGAGACGATCCGCCGCGGGCGCGAAATCCGGCGCTCGCTGATCGAAAACCGTCAGGCATAGGCCGGATTTCACGCGCGTCTGGCCAGGACGCGGCCGGCGGCTTCCCTACCGGAAAAGGCGTGTGCCTGGCGAAGGAGCGCGCCCTTCGCCAAGCCGTGAGAACGGAGCCTTTACAGGCTCAGACCGGGGCGACACGCAGCGTGTTGGTCGTGCCCGCATGGGCGAACGGCAGACCGGCCGTGATCACGATCTGCTCGCCGGGCTTTGCAATGCCGTCCGCCCGGGCCAGCTCGCTCGCCTGCTCGACCACGTCCTCGATGCCGCTGACAGGTGCTTCCTGCCCGACGGACTGGGCGTGCACGCCCCAGACGAGCACGAGCCTGCGGGCCAGTTCGTCATGCGGCGTCAGGGCGAGGACCGGACACAGGGGACGCTCGCGCGCGATCCGCAGAACACCCTTCCCGCTTTGCGTATAGACAGCAATGGCCGCCGCCGGCAGCGTCCGGGCGAGATGCCAGGCAGCACCCGCGATCGCATCCGGCGTGCCGGCCGGGCGGGCGGGGTGGACCGCGTGCAGATGTGCGCGCCAGTCGTCATCCCGCTCCACACGGGCCAGAACGCGGGCCATCGTCTGAACGGCCTCGCGCGCATACTGGCCTGCCGCACTCTCGGCCGACAGCATGACCGCATCCGCACCGTCATAGACCGCGTTGGCGACGTCGGAGACTTCCGCACGGGTCGGCGTGGGTGACGTGATCATGCTCTCGAGCATCTGGGTCGCGACGACCACCGGCTTGCCGAGCGACCGCGCCGCGTTGATGATGCGCTTCTGGGCGACCGGCACCTCTTCAGGCGGCAGTTCAACGCCGAGATCGCCACGCGCGACCATCACGGCGTCCGTATGGGCCAGGATCGCATCGAGTTCGGCCATGGCCTGCGGTTTCTCGAGCTTGACCATGAGCCAGGCGCGATCGCCTACGATCTCGCGGGCCTCGATCACATCCTCGGCGCGCTGCACAAAGGACAGCGCCACGTAGTCGACACCGAGCGACAGGGCGAAGTCGAGATCCGCGCGGTCCTTCTCCGTCAGGGCCGGGATCGGCAGCACGACCTCCGGCACATTCACGCCCTTGCGGTCCGACAGCGCGCCGCCGATCTCGACTTCCGTGTCGAGATGGGTCGGGCCACGTCCCGTGACGCGCAGGCGCAGCTTGCCGTCGTCGAGCAGAAGATGGCTTCCGACGGTGGCGGCCTCGATGATCTCGGGATGCGGAAGGCGCACGCGCTTCTCGTCACCCAGGGCATGATCGAGATCGAGGCGGAAGGACTGTCCCGGCTGCAGCATGATGCGGCCGTTCGCGAACGGTCCAACGCGCAGCTTCGGGCCCTGAAGGTCTGCCAGGATCGCGATGGGACGGCCGATCTGCGCCTCGACATCGCGGATCGCATCGTGCCTGGCTGCGTGATCCTCATGCGAACCATGGGAGAAATTGAGCCTGAACACGTTGGCGCCGGCTTCGGCAAGGACGCGGATCATCGCGGCGTCGGACGAGGCCGGGCCGAGGGTTGCTACGATTTTCGTGCGACGGCGGTCTGGCTGAATACCCGTGGGCTCGTTCTGGCTCATGATCGCTCCTTCTGCATCTGCGGTGAGCCTGACACCGCGACGCGTACTGACTGCTGCCAGCATCCGCATGACTGGCGGATGCTCGTTTGCTGGCGCCCTTGTGCCCGGCTTTCATCGCCGCGTCATCAGGGACTGCCGCGCCTTGTGCTCACATCCGCGATGTCATGGCGGCATGATGGCTTCATCGGGCAGCAGGCCCCACAACACCCGGCGCGGCAGCCAGCCGCTGTAACCCTTGATCACGACATGGCACCATCCGGCACCCGCCCCCGTATTCGGCGGGCACTGCTTCAGCGTACCCACGGTGCCGGGACGCAGGGCAGCGGCCACAGGGCTCTGCTCGTCGGGCTTGTCGTACATCAGCGTGACGCCGGGCAAGGCGCGTGCGTCCTGCTGATCGGCGACGCGGGCCACGACACGCGCGTCCGCCCGGCCGATCACGTCTCCGGATTTCGCGCTGGCTTCGCCCGGTGCCGCAGCGGCGCCTTCCGGCGGCAGGCCCGGAATGACGAACGTGCGCTCGCCGACGAGCGTCGCCTGATGAACCCAGCCCTTCTGGCCGTCCGAATCCTCGACCAGCCGCCAGACGTCGAATTCGCGCTCGATCTCAACCGGCAGACCGCGTCGGTGATAGACCCACTGGATCGGATACCGGTCCCCGGGACCTGCACGCATGTTGACTTCATCGGCGCGCATCGCGGCGAAACGCGGCAACGGCAGGCCGGTGTTGGTGCCCTTGTCGGCCGGCGGCGGCGCTGGAAGCGGAGCCGGGGGTGCCGCGGGAGCCACAGGCGCCGGTCGTGCGATCGGACGGGCCACCTCATGCACCACGCCCGGATGATGCACGCTCGCATGATGCGGGGCCGGATGGCGATCCGCGCCGTGATGTGCCGCCGGATGATGGGCGGTCGTCGACTTGCCCGGCTCGCGGGCATCGGTCGCATGATGTCCAGCCCCGTGGGACGCTTGCGGATGTTGCGATGCGGCGTGGTGATCGGCCGCATGATGCCCTGCTGCTGCCGTATGATGCGCGGCCGCGGTGTGCGCGCCGTCATGTGTTCCGGCCGTCGCCGCATGGTGATGGTGATGCGGCACGGGCGTCTGGGCGCGAGCTATGCCCATGGGGGCTGCCGCAGCCAGACCGAAGGCCAGCATGCTAATCCCGATTCTCGGGAAAGGTGCGAAACCGCAAGGCGTTCCATCATGGGCCCGGACCGGCTTCGGCGCCTTTCGGCCGGGCAGACGGAGACGGTCCGCTCGGGCGGGCAGGATGGCAGGTTGCGGGAGGATCGGCATCCGCGCATCCGTGCCAAGATGCGCGTCATTCGGCAAGAGGGACGCCCTCTTCGACCGGCATGCGACCACCATGGCATGACGGGCAGTCGGGATCGGGCGCCAGCGCGAATTCACGAAACGAGGCCCCGCGCGCATCCCATGTCAGAACGCGCCCGGACAGGCCCCGCCCGAGCCCGAGCACTTCCTTCAGGACTTCCGTTGCCGCCAGCGTGCCGATCACGCCCGTCACGGCCCCGAAGATTCCGGCCTGGGCGCAGGAGAGGCTGTCCTGCGCGTCGGCCTGCGGGAACAGGCACCGGTAGCAGGGACCGCCGCGCTGCGGATCGAAGGTAGAGAGCTGTCCCTCGAAACGGAGCACCGCCCCCGAAACCAACGTCCGTCCGGCGGCGACACAGGCGTCGGAGACGGCATAGCGCGTTTCGAAATTGTCGGATCCGTCACAGACAAGGTCGTAACGCGGCACGAGATCCGCGAGCGACGCGGCGTCCGCCCGCAGAAGATGCGGCTCGATCGTGATGTCGGGGTTCAGTGCGCCCAACCGCTTGGCACCGCGCTCGGCCTTGGACTGGCCGACATCGCCGGTCGTGAACAGGATCTGCCGCTGCAGGTTGCTCAGATCGACGTGGTCGCCATCGACCAGCCCGATCCGGCCGATCCCGGCTGCCGCGAGATAAAGCGATACCGGTGCACCGAGGCCGCCCGCGCCGATGATAAGAACGCTCGAATCGCGCAGTCTGGCCTGCCCGGTGCCGCCGATCTCGGGCAGGAGGATATGCCGCGCATAGCGCGCGACTTCGTCAGCGGAAAAATCAAGAGACATCTGAGGCGGCCATATATGACATTATGACGAAACTTTGGCGCGCGCACTGCGATTTTGGTTGAAATCCGCGCGCGAGCGCGATCAGATGGCGGCAGCGCTGGCACCAATGCAAGCTTTTGCATGGCGGCCAGTGAAATACTGATTTCGCATGCACTTCGCCCAATGCGCCGCCATCGACCTCCTTGCCTTGAGGCCAGATTATGAGACGCCTTGCTCGATCCTCTCTCGCCCGATCCCGCGCAGGACTGCAGCGGGTGGTGTCCTTTGGCGGCCTGCTCGGTGGTCGTCGCACCGTTATTCCCGGAACGGCAGATCGGGATGCCTTCTCGGCCTATGGGAACGAGGTCTTCGATCACGCCCCCTTCGTCAACGACGATACCGTCGCCCCGCGTCGCCGCAGCCCGCGTGGCACGACGCGCATCGGATCGGGGTTCGCCTGCTTCTGTCTCGGGGCCTATGCGCTGTCGCCCTACATCGCCTTGTGGAGCATCGACTCGGCAATCCGGACGCACGATCCCGCGCGTCTTGCGGCACATATCGACTGGAGCGCCCTGAACGGCAGCCTCAAGTCCGACACGATCGCAGCTATCGTAGGACCACCGCCGGGCGCTGACGATCTGCCTGATTTCGGCAGTTCCTTCGCCTCGACGGCTGTATCGAATGCGATCGACACACAACTGAACACGCAGGAACTGCTGGACATGGCCGGCAAGATGATGCCGGCCGATGCACGGTCCGCGCCCGGATATGCGGCGCTGGCCCGTGTTCATGCACGCTTCGTGGCGCCTGCCCGCTTCGAAGCCAGCGTGCCTGGTCCGGCCAACGAGACGCCCATGGTCGTGCATCTGAAGTTCGAGCACTGGCACTGGAAGATCACGCGGCTGGAGATGCCGCAGGCCATGCCGGGCGCTACTGTCGCGGACAATACGGTGGCGATGCACGGCTGACCCGCAGGCCTAGCCGTGCCGCGCCCCAGGATCAGGCCTCGGGGAGGTCTTCTTCCAGAATGGTGACATGGATCGCGTAGGACACTTCGCCCTCGTCCTCGTCGCGGTGAACGGTGCCGACGACCTCGTTGTTGACCGACAGTTCAACCGACAGGCCGGGACGCGGCGGCTTGTTGACCGTCAGGGTCGGCGAGCCGAACAGGCGGCGCAGCGTAACCTGCAGGCGGGCGATCTCGGACGCGGATAGGGCGCTCATCGTCATACTCCAAGTGGAAACCCGGCTGGCCGTTGCACGGAGCCGGGTCGCTTCATGTCGCCCGCTCATAAAGCAATCGGCAGCGTTCGTGAAACCCCGCGGCCCAGGCCTTCGCATCGTCGCACGGCATCACAATACTGCCACGCCCTCGCCATGATGCGCAGGACACACTGGCGTGAATACGCTTTCGCCAGTGGAGATTTGTCTTGACGATACGCCTGCAGGTTTTCGCCGCGACGGTTTTCAGCCTTCTGCTCGGGTTCGGCAGGGTGCATGCAGCCGTCTCCGATCCCCTAGCCGGCACCGCGATCACGGCCAGCCGGCTTCCCGACATGATCGACGATCAGGGCGTCGGCACTGTGGCGCAGCAACTGACGGCATATCATCGCTGGGCCATTGTGAGCGATGCGATCGTGCAGGATACGGCCGATGTCCGCCCCGTGCTGCCTTCCCTGCTGCGCGCGGCACCGACAGCCCAGCAGCCGGCCCTTCGCGCGGCACTCCGGCGCCGTCTCGTGCAGGCACCCGTCGAGACGATCGCACTCCTCGATCCGGCCCATGGAGCGCCGTTCAACGGTGCTGCGGTCTGTGCCGTCCACGATACCGCATGGCGACAACGCGCCGTGCAGGCCATCAATTCAACGCATGACGTCGTGCACGCACTACAGAGAATAGATTGCCTGCGCGCACTCGGGGTTGCCAACCCGTCCTGAATGCGGCAGCCCTGAACTGATCACAAACCAATGCTGGACACGTCATCCGGGGAGATCTGATGCGGTTTTCATTATTGCGCGCCATGAGTTTCGGAGCTTGCGCCACGGTTCTCAGCGGATGCGGCTATTTCGATTCCCGCCTGGCTCACAAGGCCCAGTACACGATGGTCGGCATGACGGGATATGATCTGCAGGCCTGTGCCGGGATCCCGTCCAGCACCAAGACCCTGAACGACACGACGCAGATCTACCAGTATTCCGGCACGGCGACGGCGCAGACGTCATCGGGGTCGACGCTTCTGCCGATCCAGCCTGTCCTGAATATCTGGCAGCAGGCCTTTGGCGGCGGCGGCACCACCTGCACGGCCGTCATCCGGCTTGATCACGACCGGGTCTCGGAAGTGCACTACATCGGTGACGACGACGAGATGTTCGGCGAAGACGGCGTCTGCTCGATCATCACGCGCGGCTGTGCCCGTCAGCCGGAATCAACGATGCGTCCCCTTACCCTGCGCGGCCAGACGAAGATCTCGGGCTTCCATCCGCCAGCGACACCGCAGCAGAGCCCGGCCGCGACGTATTCGACGCAGTCGGGTGCGACCGTTCTCAACCCGACGCCGTCCGCTCAGAACCCGATCATCATTCAGCGGAAGTAAAGCCCACGACGATCGCCGTTCTCATACGTGCGATCGCCGTCGGAAGCCCGCTGAAGATTGCCTCTCCGATCAGGAAATGGCCGATGTTGAGTTCGGCCAGCCCCGGCAATTGGGCCACAGCCCCCACATTATCGTAGGTCAGGCCATGGCCGGCATGGAGTTCCAGTTCGCACTGGGCCGCCATGTCCGCCGCCTTGTGCAGCCGCTCGATCTGTCCCGCCACGCCGTGCGCGTATGCGCCCGTATGAAGCTCGACGACGGCGGCACCCAGCGCGGCGCTTTGGGCGACCTGTGCCGGATCAGGATCGATGAACAGCGAAACGCGGATACCGGCGCGCGCCAGTTTCTCAATTCGCGGCCCGAGATGAGCGGCCTGCCCGACCACGTCGAGGCCGCCTTCCGTCGTGACTTCCGCGCGCCGCTCCGGCACGAGGCAGCACGCATGCGGCCTGAGCGCGCAGGCGATGTCGACCATCTCGTCGGTCGCAGCCATCTCGAAATTCAGCGGGACCGGCAGGACCGCACGCAGGCGTTCCATGTCAGCGTCGCGGATATGGCGCCGGTCTTCCCGAAGATGCGCGGTAATGCCGTCTGCACCGGACCGCGCGGCCAGCAGGGCCGCCTCGACCGGATCGGGATGATCGCCACCGCGCGCATTGCGCACGGTCGCCACGTGGTCGATGTTCACACCAAGCCGGATCGTCATTTTATGTGTCCCTGGGCTGCCCGAGTGGCCGCCATGTCCCGTGCCATGTGAAGGGCCGCAATCAGGCTCGATGGATCGGCGCGCCCGGTGCCCGCGATGTCGAACGCCGTGCCATGGTCGGGCGATGTGCGCACGATCGGCAGGCCGAGCGTCACGTTCACGCCATGCGCCATGTCGAGCGTCTTGAGCGGGATCAGGGCCTGATCGTGATACATGCAGAGAGCGGCGTCATACCGTCGCCGTGCCGCTTCGGTGAACATCGTATCCGGCGGCAACGGCCCGAAGGCTGCGATCCCTTCGGCACGCAGGATGGCGATCGCAGGCGCCACGATTGTCTGGTCCTCCACCCCCATGAGGCCTTCCTCGCCGGCATGGGGATTCAGGCCCGCGACCGCGATCCGGCCCGATGCGCCCAGATCCTCGTGCAACGCGCGCGCCAGGGCCCGGCCTGCGCGGACGATCAGATCCGTGGAGAGGGCTGCGATCGCATCCCGCAGGCTCACATGAATGGTGACGGGCACGACGCGCAGCTGAGGCGATGCCAGCATCATCCATTCCTGCCCGGCAACGCCACACAGGTCGGCAAGATATTCGGTATGGCCGGGATGCTGGAAACCGCCTGCGCGCAGGACCGATTTGGCGATTGGCGCCGTGACGACGGCGCCCGTCCTGCCAAGCAGCGTCAGCTCCACGGCGCGGGCAATGCTCTCGACAACGGCAGCACCGTTCGCCGGATCGGGTGTGCCCGGCGTGACCGGCGCAGGCAGGGTCAGCGGAAGGACGGGCAGCGCCGAGGCGAAGACTGCATCGGCATGTCCGGGTTCGTGCACAATCCCATACGGCGCATGGCCATCGAGCAGGAGCGGGTCGCCGATCCAGACGAAGGGCTGCCCCGTGTCGCGCAGTGCATGCCAGGCGCGGGCAGCGAGTTCAGGCCCTACACCAGCGGGGTCGCCCATGGTGAGCGCGAGCGGCGGTATCGTCATGGACCTGAAGATCGGCCCGAACGGGCTTCAGATCAAGCCGGACGCCTCGCCTGCGCCAGCGCGGCCATGACGCGGATCCAGGACCGGATGCCCTTGTGGAACGACTGCATGTCGTATTTTTCGTTCGGCGAGTGCATGCGGTCGTCGGCCTGGCCGAAACCGATCATCAGCGAGGCCATGCCGAGCGCTTCCTCGACCTCGGCGACAACCGGGATCGAACCGCCCGAACCGATGGTCACGGCGGGCACCTGCCATTCATCCGTGAGTGCCTGCAGCGCCGCCGGGAGGAAGGGTCCGTCTTCGGGGACCGCGAAGCCGGTCGAGGCTCCATGAGATGCGAACGAGACCGTGGCATCGGCGGGCAGCAGGGCGCGCACATGCGCACGGAATGCGTCGCGGATCGCCTGCGGATCCTGCCCCGGCACTGTGCGAAAGGAGACCTTGGCCATCGCTCTCGACGGCAGGACGGTCTTGAACCCGTCGCCTTCGTAGCCACCCGAGATACCGTTGATCTCGAAACTCGGGCGGCACCAGGTCTGCTCGATCGCGGAAAATCCGTCTTCGCCGGCGGCAACGGACAGCCCGACCGGCGCCAGAAGCCCCGAATCATCGGGATAAAGCCGACGCCACGCCGCGCGGGTTGCCTCGTCGGGCACGCGCACGCCGTCATAGAAACCGGGCAGCGTCACCCGTCCCTGCCCGTCTCGCACCGAGGCCAGCGCGCGGCACAGCAGCTCGATCGGATTGCGTGCCGCGTTTCCATACAGGCCGGAATGCAGATCGTGTGTCGCGCAGGTGATCCGGATTTCTTCACCGACCAGACCGCGCAGGCCCGTGGTGATACCGGGCGTGCGAACGTCCGCCATGCCAGTGTCGCAGATCAGAGCGATATCGGCGCGCAGTTCCTCGGCATGTGCTTTCAGGAACGGCAGCAGATTGGCGCCGCCGCTCTCTTCCTCGCCCTCGATCAGGACCGTCACGCGGACCGGCAGCCGCCCCGAGACCGACCGCCACGCGCGGCATGCCTCGAGGAACGTCATGAGCTGGCCCTTGTCGTCCGCCGTGCCGCGGCCGACGATCACGCGACGTCCGTCTTCCAGCGTCTTCTCGTAGGGGTCGAAGGCAGGCGCGTCCCACAGCGTGTCCGGGTCGGTCGGCTGCACATCGTAGTGCCCGTAGAACAGGACGTGCGGACGCATATCGGTCTCGTCAGCCGCGTCGTGGGCCACGACCATCGGATGACCCGGCGTCGGGCAGACCTTTGCCGCAAAGCCGAGCGTGCTCAGCTCCGCACGAAGCCATTCGGCTGCACGCGCGCAGTCGGCCGCATGGGCAGGCTGGGCCGAGATGCTCGGAATGCGCAGCAGTTCGAACAGTCGCGCAAGGCTTGCGTCCAGCGTGCCATCGGCCTTTTCGAGTGCTGCGGCAAGCGACGGGTCAGTCATGACAGGGTCTCGTCCAGTATCGGGGCAGATTGTGACACGGTGGCAGCCGCCGGTTTGCCGCCCGCCTCCGCCAGAATGACGCGGAGCTGCGACAACGCGGAAGCGGCGCCGTAACGCGAGCCTGCAGCATCACGCGCGGCCAGGCTGAGGCGCGTCCACAGGTCGCTGTCGCCATACAGCCGGCCGATCGCGTCTGCCAGGCGGGCAGCATCGCCCACGCCGCCTGCGAGGCAGGCGTCCCCGTCCCGCCATCCGAGCCGCAAGGCGATGTCGTCGCTGAGAACGGCGGGCAGGCCTGCCGCCGCGGCACACAGGACCTCCGAGGCGAGCCCCGCGCTGAAACGGTCCGGCACCACGAGGACGCGGCGGGTCCGGACCAGCTCGTTCATCGTCACGTCCGGTGACACGAGCCGCACGCGCCGGTAGCGCGCCAGCGGCGAGAGATCGACGGTATCCGGTCGGCGGCCTGCGATGTCGATCGTCACCTCGGGCGGCAGATGCTGATCGAGCATCGGCACCACCGTATGGACAAACCAGTCCACGCCGTCATGCGCCGCATCTCCGCCTGCGCCGATGAAGGGCAGACACAGGACATCGCGGCGCGACGCGTAACCGACGGAGGGCACCGGCTCATGGGCGCCGCCGGGCGTGTAGGCGAGCACGTGGACGTTATCGAAGCCTGCCTGCCGGATCAGGGACGCCTCTTCGTCGTTACTGGCGACGATCCCCTGACAGAACCAGGCATCCTGCAGTTCCTGCCGGAGGTCCGCCATCAGCGCTTCATGATCGTGGATGCCACCGAGACGACGACGCCCGCGGTGCTCCACGCTGCGGAGCGCCGAAACGTCGAGGACGAAACCCTGTGTCGGCAGGGTATGCGCCATCTGGTGAAAGACGAACAGGCACTGGCCAAGCACGCGTGTCCCGGCGATCCAGATCCGGTCGAAGCCGAGCCGGCGTCCGTCCAGCAAGGCCGCAAGCCCGGCCGCACCAGCGCCCCGCAGAATTTCGACATCGTCGCCAAAGGTCAGGGCCAGCCCGGAGGCGTCAGGCATCCGGTCATCAAGCGGATACAGCGTGACCCGACAACCGGCCTGTCCCAGCATCGCGATACGGGCCACCAGGATCGCCGTATCCCGGCCCTGTTCAGGCATCGGCACGCGATCGCACAAGACGAGAACGCGAGGCCGGTCTGCGTCCGCCCCGGCGCGGGCGCTCATGAACGGTGCACCGGCCGGCTGGCCGCGCAACAGAGTGCGGAAGCGATCCCGCCGCTGCATACGCGCGCTTTCACGCGCATCCTGTGCTTCCGGTGTCATGCCTATGCTGCGCGCCAGCATGGCCGGATCGTACACCACGCGCCCGCCGGCCTGACGCAGGGACAGGGACAGGCTGATCAACAGTGCGCCCATGGACCGCGCCTCGGGATCAAGACCGACATCACGCAGACGCGCCGTCTGCACGAAAAGCGCCCCGGCACTTCCGGCGTCGCAATCACGAACGAAGCCGATTTCCGGCGTCTCGATCGATGATCCCGCACCGATCCGCTCGAGATTGCCATCCCGGTAAACGGTAAGCCCTGCCTCGATCACGGTCATGTCGAGTGCGGTCACCCGGCCGGTCACGGCCGCCACGTCCGCCTGTCCCAGATGCGACAATGCGACATCGACCGCGCCCAGTCGGAGCTGGATCGCCTGATCGAGCAACAGGACGGCCGGTGCCCGGACACGCGAAAGTCCGAGGGTTAGGCGCGCCGGCAGCGTCATCCGGTGTTCGGGCCGGATGACCGTGAGCCCGTCCACGAGACGCTCGATCGTGGTGGTGCCGTCGGTTGATCCGTCATCGATCAGGATGAGCTCGATCGGCGCGCGCGTGCAGTCGCGCAAGGCCGCGAGGGCCGCCAGCGTCCAGAGGAAGCCGTTGCGTGCCGTGATGACGACACTGAGCCTGGGCAGTCCGAACGTGCGAAAATCGAGCGGCGCGCGTGCCACGAGCGGCAGCAGGCTCTCGGCCCGCCGATAGGCCAGCGCACGGCAGAGTTCCGGTGCAAACGGCCCGCGAAGCGTCTCCGGCGCATGATCGACATCGACGCCGCGCAGGGTGCGCGCGGCCACGAAATGGGCGAATGCATCGGGCGCGCGGCCAATCTGCAGGTCGCGCACGACATCCGGGCGGCTGCGATATGCCCCGAAGTTTTCAATGTTCCCGGGATCACGGCCCTCCCGGGCACCGAACTTCCGGAAATGTTCGAACCCGTTGCGAAATCCCCCCGATCGGACGATCGCATCCACGTCCGGATACCGTGACGCATACGATGCTTCGCTGAAGAAAGGATTGGGATCGAAAGCCTGTGGCGTGCCGTTGGTCAGGTAATGATGCAGCGGACCGCTATACTCACCCTGCTCGATCGCCTGGCGGACCTGCGGATAGGTCTCGAGATACCATGCCGGATCGAAATACCAGCTCGTGCGCGTGGTCTGCGGGCTTGCGAGATACTGGGCGAAGAGGCCGCGATCGAGGTCGATCCCGCTATGCGCGGCCAGCGCGTCCGCACGGAAGACCAGCGGATCGAAGAACTGGTGCCCGATACGCCCTTCGCGGTCTCCGACCTTCAGGAAATGATCATACCCGTTGTGGAAGCCGCGCTCGTCAAGTGCATGGGGCGTGAGGTCGGGATTGCGGGTGAAATAATCCTGCTCGGAAAACAGCCAGTGCGGCGCCCGGCTGCGAAAGCCGCTTTCGCAGTAATGCTGGAAGCCCGAGGCGAAAATTCCTTCCCGGACGCCGGCCGCCACATCCGGATTCGCCGCGAGATACCAGCCTTCGTCGAACAGCCGGTTCGGCACGAGACCAAGCTCGTTGCCGCGCGTTCTGAAGAAAGCTGCCAGCGCCACATCGTCGTGGATGGCATCCGGCGCTTCCCGGGCAAGAATTTCTGCATGGTGCACGCGCGCCCATCCCGCGTCCGGACGAAGCCAGCGTGCCTCGTTCGTGCCGTGTCTGGACTGGTGAGGCATCAGGATATCGGTCATGGCTCGAAGACGTCTGCCGGGATCGAGTGGAAGCGGTACATTTTTAGCGCTGCGCGCGCCGGGCGTGCCACAGGGCAACGAAGTCGACCGGCTGCAGCATGGTGACCGGGAAGCCCGCCTCGCGGACGTTCATGGCCAGCACGTTGCGCGCGCCCGGAAACAGCATGCGCGGCGCCTCGATCAGCAGGAGCGGCTCGAACGTGTCCGGCCCGGCGTTCTGCAGCATCACGAGACCGGAATAGGCGAGCTCCGCTTCGTAGAGACGCTCAGGATTCGGCACCTCGGCGCTCGGCGCGTCGCGCAGTCCCTGGGCCCGCATGACGAGCGTGACCTCGAAGTTCGGCTGGTTGTCGGCAAGCTGCCGTGCACTCACATCGATCCCCAGCGCCATATGCACGCGCAGCGGAACATTGGCATAAACGCCTGGCGCGCCGGGTACTGTCAGGGAGAAGGACCGCACATACTGGTTGCCGATCAGAAGACCGGGTGAGCCGGCCTGCGCGGCACCCTGGACGGAATCGGCATGATCGTTCGGAGACATATGGCGGGCGCGTTCCCTGATGACACGTGGCCTGAAGGATCCAGCTGCCATCGGGCCCGGATCCGATGGCATGTTGTGTCATGCTGCCGCCGAATTGACTACCCGCCACGAAACCCGTGCACGCGGCTGATCACATGCGTCGTCAGATTGCCTGGCCCCGCAGGATTCCCAAGGCCGGCAACGGGCGCCAGGCGCGTGGCAGTTCCGCACGTCTGATCGTGCGCACGCTGTACTGGGGCAGCGGCTGGCGCTCGCCCAGGATGAACTGTGCATAGGCCCGCACCTGCTGTGCCCGCCAGGCGCAGTCGGCCAGGGCCGCCGCCTGATCGGGGTGCACATCGGCGATCCGTGTCGTGCGCCCCTGCCGGGCGACCACGGCCCAGAGTGTATCCACGTTTGGGAGCCTGGCCCGGAACGTGATGACTTCATTCACTCGTGATGCCCCCGATCCATTGCACCAGTTCATGAACCGTGCGCGCGTCCACCCAAGGAACGCAAGCGTCGATCGTGCTTTTGAGCACAATGCGCCCGGCTTGCCGCGCGTGGGACGCCGGGATAGGACTTGACCATGTTGCGCTTGCTTATCGTTCTGCCGTTTATCCTCGCTCTCGTCATCTTCGCGGTGACGAATCCCGACCCGCAGCAGATGTGGTTCGTCTCCTATGGCTGGAAGACGCCGGCAGGCATTCTTGCCCTTGCGACAGGGGCGATCTTCTTCGTGCTGGGGGCCTTTGCGCTCTGGCTTGGTGAACTGCGCCAGCGCCGCCGTGCCCGGCGCGCCGAAGCCCAGGTCCGCCAGTTGCAGGCCCAGGTGGTCGATCTGCATAACCGCCTGAACGCGCAGACCGCCACCGTGACCACCACGCCCGTAGGCGGGCAGCCCCTCTGATGACACGCCTGATCGTTGCCATCGACACGCCCGACATGGACCGGGCCGCGGAACTCGCGCGCGCGACGGACGGTCATGTCGATGCGATCAAGCTGGGCCTGGAGTTCTGCTACGCGCGCGGTTTCGAC
The DNA here is from genome assembly GCF_000963885.1 of Tanticharoenia sakaeratensis NBRC 103193. Classification (GTDB taxonomy): domain Bacteria; phylum Pseudomonadota; class Alphaproteobacteria; order Acetobacterales; family Acetobacteraceae; genus Tanticharoenia; species Tanticharoenia sakaeratensis. The sequence goes on along the minus strand of NZ_BALE01000010.1, from coordinate 12,073 downwards.
GCCGTAGCAGAACTCGCGCGGGATCGACAGCTGTTTCTCGACCTGAAACTGCACGACATCCCGAACACCGTGGCGGGTGGGCTCAGAAGCCTTGCGCCGCTCGCCCCCGCCCTTGTCACCATCCATGCCGCGGGCGGGCGGGCGATGATCGGCCGTGCGCGTGAGGCGCTGGAACAGAGCTGCGTCGGACGCGAAAGGCCCCGGTTGATCGCCGTAACGGTGCTGACCAGCCTGGATGGTCACGCCTTGCACGAAATCGGAGTGGAAGGCACGCCGGAGGAGCAGGTGTTGCGCCTGGGTGCGTTGGCACTCGATGCCGGTGCCGACGGGCTCGTATGCTCGCCCGCGGAGCTTCCGGCGCTTCGGCGCACATTCGGCGCGGAGCCTGTTCTGGTCGTCCCGGGCATTCGTCCGGAGGGCGCCGATCATGGCGATCAGGCCCGCGTCATGACGCCGCGCGCGGCGGCAGACGCAGGTGCGGACTGGATCGTCGTCGGGCGTCCGATCACGGGGTCCGCTGATCCAGGCGATGCGGCGCGTCGTATCCGCGCCGAACTGACAGCCTGATCGGGGCCGCGATGACGGCGCGCCGTATCGGGATCAAGATCTGCGGGCTGACGAAGCCTGCGGATGTGGACGCCTGCGTTCGCCATGGCGCCGACTGGATCGGGCTTGTCTTTCATCCTGCCTCTCCGCGCTACGTGACGCCTGACGCCGCGGCGTCGCTCTGCAGGGCAGCGCCGTCGCATGCCGCCGGTGGACCACGTCGCGTGGCCCTGCTGGTCAAACCGGACGACGCGCTGGTCGATGCCGTCTGCGACATCCTTCAGCCTGACATCCTGCAGCTCTATGACGCGCCTGAGCGGATCACAGCGATCGGCCGCCGCACCGGCCTGCCGATCTGGGCTGCTATCGGTATTTCTGAAAAGAGCGACCTGCCACGCACCGCCGATACGCAAGGCCTGGTGATCGAGGCCAAGGCACCCAGAGAAGCCGGCCGACCCGGCGGCAATGGCCTGACGTTCGACTGGTCGATCCTGACAGGCTGGCACGCGCCAGCCCCGTGGCTGCTCGCAGGCGGGCTGACGCCCGACAATGTGGCCGATGCCTTGCGCGCGAGCGGCGCGCTTGCCGTGGACGTCTCATCGGGCGTGGAAACCGCACCGGGCGAAAAGTCCCCTGCCCTGATCGCCCGCTTCATTGACGAGGCACGACGCCATCTGAACCCCCTTGCGTAACCCTCGCAAGTTGGTATGGTCCGCGCCGCTCAGCAGGAGAGATGGCCGAGCGGCTTAAGGCGCACGCTTGGAAAGCGTGTGTACGTTAATAGCGTACCGTGGGTTCGAATCCCACTCTCTCCGCCAGCCTCCCATCTGCACGCTGCCTGCACAAATCATTCTTGTGTATGAAGAAATGCTGATGCGTGACTATCGCGCGTCTTCATGACAGACGCGTCATTTTCACAACGAGTATTGGTCGACAAGCACCGCCATTGCGGTCCCGGTGAAATACGCGCCGTCCGGCCTGAGGACAAGAACAGCCTATAGCTACGGAAATGCACTACATCAGTTGGCTGTCTTTCTGGCTATTCCCCAGGGGCTGCTGCTCGCGGACCACAGAATATCGTCGCAACAGAGATACGACTGACACCAACCGATCCAGTTCCACTGCATAGGACGCAGTCGCTCCAACGTAGAGCCAAAGTCGGAAGGATTGACGGACATAACTACATCGCTGGCGTCAAAAGCACTTCATGGCTGTCAGCAAAGGTGAATCGTCCATAGTCGGACAATCCACCTTGGACGTGCATTGCCGACGAAATTGCGAACACGGAAAGACCTTCTGTCATCCAAATTCTATGCACAAAGTCACGCAAACAGCGCGCATCCGACAGAACCATCATCGGGAGCCCGCGCCGCTGCCCAATTACGCCGATGCATGTCGACAGCCGGATGTCATTCGGTTCCGTCTTCGCAGTATTGCCGTGACTTCGCCGGAGCTCGAAAACATGCGACTTGAAATCGGCACCGGACACGAATTACCGACATCAATTTCTCAGCTTGAGAAATGCACGCGAGACAGATGCTTTCTCCGCAATAAATCCTCAAAACAGAAACGAATTTTCAGAATTACCCTAAAATCGCGTCCCAATTGCCGCGAAAAGAGGTTCCGCAAGCGTGCCTCTCAGGTGAATAACGCATCCGGCGCCGTATCTTGTAACGCGTTCGTTTGCTCAATCGCCAAGCAGCGAGTTCAAAAAAGCTGAATTCCACGCCCACTGGAGTCAATCAGGCACGCCGATCCGGTCACCGGCATCATTCGCAAACCAGGACGCCAGAAATACAACCGCGCCGTCATCCTGCTTCAGCATGACGGCGCGGCCTCACGCAAAACCCTGTTCAGATGTGCCAGCATCCTGAATGCGAGCACATGTCGTTTTCCAGATCAGATTTTGCGATCGTTAGTTTTTTCGATCTCATGACCTTTCGGGCCGGTCACCTCGATTTCCTCGCGGCGCACCGTGTCATGCACCGTCTCGTCGTGGTGGCTGACATCTTTCTTCAACACGACTTCCTCCACGACATGGGCGGTCTTGCCGATGACCGCTTCCTCGTCGATTTCGGTCGCGCTGATCTCGCGGTCCGTGAACGCGTCGGGGCCGACAGTGGGATCACCATGAACCGGCCGGCGCAGAACGGAGACGGCTTCATCACGCAGGCGGATATGCTCTTCGACCGGGCGTGACACCGTATAGCGCCGGACGCGGGTTGTTCCGCGATCGACGTCCCGCCTGCCAAGCTCGAGCTGCTCCTCCGCCAAAGGAATAACCTGCTCAGCCGCCGCCGACGCATTCCCACCAGATCGAACATCGCCCGAGCCAGCGCCTCCCAGAGCGGCGCCGCTGGAGGCAACCCCGCCCGTCGGGGCGACGTCGTTCAGCCCGGCATTCGCAACATTGCTGCTGCCTGTTATGTCCGATGTCGCGCCATAGGCACCGCTGGTCTGATATTGCGAGTGACGCTCTTCCAGATCGATGGGCCCATACTGTTCCAACACACGATAGATCTCGTCTACCTGATTGCCTTCACAGACAACGGTGACCACCGTTCCGCCGCTTTTGACTGTCTGGTCATACAGGGCGTGATGCTCGTGATTGGCCTCGCCGCCCGTCAGCCAGCTCCAGAACCCAGTATGATGATGGGTCTCTACATCGGAGCTTTCGGTGTTTTCCCCTTTCGCTTCGTCAGTGCGCTCGTAATGATGAATGGCGTTCCGGGGAATACCCGCCGTTCCGAGCGCTTCGATCGCACGTGATGCTGCCGCGGGTTCGTCAAACACGGCGACAATTGTTTCACTGTTCATGATGTGAATCTCCAGGTTGGCTATCTGCCAGGCGTGATGCTTCGTCGGGCTGATCTGTAAACGCGGTTCTGTGAACGGTCGCTTCCTCTCGTCGCAGATCGACTGCTTCTTCGTGAATGCGATGTTCTATGATGCGTTGAATACGCACTTCTTCTCGAATGAGATAACGCTTCCGGACTTCGACGATTTCTTCAACAACAGGTATAATCGTCGTATCGCCTTCCTGCCGTTGTTGAGGAAGTTCATCGACAACCGCCCCTACGGAAACGCGATCCACTACGACGCGCTCGTCTGACAGCGCTGCACGCACATTTTCCGTATGCGTGCTTGTCCTGACTGAAACGTCCACTTTCCCGGTAACGCGCTGACCTGCCTCAACCGTGACCTGCTCGGCGCTAAGCCGCAGAATTTGCTGATCCGGTGTTTCTGGCGTCGGCTCATTATCCAAGATGCTACTCAGTCCAGCCTACGATGAAGTGGTGATCTGAAAGCGCCCGGATCGGTAGGGGGTTTCAACCCTCATTTGTAAAATATCGAGTTCTGTCCGATTACGTATCGATCGAAGACGTGGGGCGCTCTTTCGACACACGCTCCCGTGATCGCCAGCGCAGACCTGGAGGCTCATATGCCCGAGCCCTGGTCTCAACAGCTTCCCGCAAACAATGCCGGACGGAACAAGCGCCGCTCCGTGGCGTAAAAGATGAAGCGGTATGCGTGCGAGATGCCAAAACTTGCCCGTACAGGCGCTGCGAGGAAATCCATTCCATGTTGATTACCAGCACAGTGACGGTCGTCAGTATCTTCGCGGCGACGCTTTCGATGGTAAGCTTCGTGCCGCAGGCCTGGAGCGTCATCAAATCACGCAATACAGACGAAATTTCCCTGAAAATGTATGTAATAACAGTCGCGGGATTCGTCGCCTGGCTTATTGATGGCATTCTGCTCATGCAGTGGGCCATGATCGGGCAGAACATTATCTGCCTCAGTCTTTCGACATTGATTCTCGTGATGAAGTTGCTGCCTCAGCAACACAAGGAAGCAGTCGCCGAAACGCTCACCCCGAAATTCGTCAGTGAAGATCCATAGACTGGTTTGGTGACTACCTTCTGCAGGCAGCCCAACCGGGTCCGGGTTCTTCTTCCAGCCTGCCGAATAGCGGTCGAGACGCTGATGACGGAACGAGCGCTTCCGGGAGCGGGACGAACATTCGCTCAAGGGATGAGGCCAGACGTAAATTTCCGGGAGGATTTCGCTCGAGAATGCCTGTCAGGAGCCAGTCTGACCGGCGCCCGTCCATGTCTCGTAGCGGTTCAGCAGGTCCTCCGGGTCCTTGTAGATTGCAGCGCATCCTGCATCGCGCAATTTTTCATCAGAGACGCCACCGCATAAAACGCCGATCGGCTTCAGCCCGGCTTTCCGCGCCGCTGTTGCGTCATGGGGCGTGTCACCGATGACGACGACGTCCTGCGGAAAGACAGAATGCAATTTTTTCACGGCGACCACGAAAATGTCGGCCGCTGGCTTCGACTGCGTGACGTCTTCGGAAGAGACCTCGCTATCGACCAGATCGTCGATCTTGGCGATTTTCTTGTAGACTTCGAGTTCGGCGCTTTTTGACGAGGATGCCAGAACGGTCTGGATATGGTCTTCCTTGAGGCGCAGGAACAACGAACGCACTTTCGGAAAGGCTGTAAACTTCGATAGATAGCGTTCCTTGAGCAAATCGCTTCGATGGTTCTCTATACTTTTTCCGTCCCTGGTGATTTCCTCTTCCGTGAGGAAAACCGGCAGCAGCTGATCGCCGCCTTTACCGATTTCCGCCCGGATCTTCTGGAAATCGAACGTATCCGCAATGGGAATCGCGCCCACCACCGCTGATTTCGTGAAAGAAGCCGCAATCAGCGATATGTTTGAAATCGACACCAGCCAGCTTGCCTCTCAGGGCGGCGAGGCCAAATCGAAAGCATTTGCGACGCAAATGATCGAGGATCATCAGAAGACGTCGTCCCAACTCAAGTCCATGGTGCAGAGCGGCTCCGCACAGGCGGAGATACCGACGGCTCTGGATGGCGCGCACAAGGAGATGCTGGAAAAGCTTCGGACGCTGCACGGCCACGCATTTGTCACCGAATACCGGCGCGACCAGATCAGCGGCCACGAAGACGCGGTTGCTCTGTTCCGTCGCTATGCACAGAACGGCGATAATGCACAGTTGAAGAACTGGGCGGGGCAGACCTTGCCGACGCTTGAGCATCATCTTGAGCTGGCCAGGAACCTGCCGAAATAAACTGCTGTTCGCGCGCGGATAGTCAGCCTTGGGCGGAACATCTTGGAGACAAGGGAGCATGCTGCATGCTCCCTGCTGGCAGGTATCTGGCGAGAGATAAGGCTTGACCGGCCTCAACTCTCGTACAAGTTCAGCTGTCGCCATAGCTGAGTTGAAGTGCCTTATCGGTTCTTTGCAACACGATGGATGTGCTTCCGACAGGCCACCCAGCGCTGCAGAGCGACTTCTATAGCGCCCTATTGAAAGGCCTTGGTGGTGTTCGGCTGTGCCTGCATGACGAAACGTAGCTCGCCGCCTGCCAGAACGCTCTTTCGCGACAGGAAGGGCTTTTCGAGCGGTTGACCGTTGAGCGTTACCGACCCCACGTAAGGGTGCTCTGCATCGAGGTGCTCGGCGATCACCGTGAAATCATGCTTGTTGCCGAGATGGACCACCGCCCTGGGCAGGAACGGACGGCCGATGGCGTACTCTCCGCCTGCCGGCGTCACGGGATAGAAGCCCAGCGCCGTGAAGATATACCATGCCGACATCTGGCCGAGGTCGTCATTGCCTGCGAGTCCATCCGGGCTTGTGGCGTATTGCGTCTGCATGATCTGCGTCAGACGCTGCTGCGTCTTCCATGGCGCTCCTGCGTAATCGTACAGATAGGCGACGTGGTGATCCGGCTCGTTGCCATGGGCATACCATCCGATCAGACCGCTGATATCCTCGACATTCCTGAAAATCGCCGGATCCACCTTCGCGTCGAAGAGCGCGTCGATCTTGCCGGTGAACTGTGCCTGGCCGCCCATTGCCGCAATAAGTCCGGGGATATCCTGCGGGACGTACCATGAATATTGCCAGGCATTGCCTTCCGTATAATCGCTGCCATAGGCGGCGGCAGCCGGATTGAACGGCATGTGGAACTGACCGTCGGTCTGGCGCGCACGCATGAAGCCTGATTTGGGGTCCCAGACATTGCGCCAGTTATGCGAGCGACGTTCGAACTCGTCGGCAATGTCTGTCCGGCCCATGGCACGCGCCATGCGTGAAAGCGCCCAGTCGTCGTAGGCATATTCCAGGGTTTTCGAAGCGCCTTCGGCTTCCTTGTCGATCGGCACGTAACCGATCTTCATATAGTCGGCGAGATCGCCGTAAGGGCCGTATGTGGCGCTGCGCACCATGGTCTTGAGTGCCGCATCGGCGTCAAAACCCCGCACACCCGCGAGATAGGCGTCAGCGATGACAGGCACCGCGTGATACGCGATCATGCACCACGTTTCGAGACCCTGATACGACCAGACGGGTAAAAGGCCGAATGGGCTGTTCTGTGCCGATGCCACCAGTGACCGGACGAACTCCGTGCTGAGATCGGGCCGCAGAAGTGCCAGCAAAGGCTGCTGCGCGCGGTAGACGTCCCACATCGACCAGGTCGAATAGAAGTCAAATCCGCGGGCCTTGTGGACCTCGTAATCCGGCCCGCGATAGTCGCCGTTTGCATCCATGCTGAGCGTCGGCGCCAGCATCGTGTGATACAGCGCGGTATAAAGCTGCGTGCGCTGGTCGGCCGTTCCCTGAACGTCGATCACGGAGAGCGCGCTTTTCCAGGCTGCCTGTGCCTTTGTGCGCTGTGCGTCGAAATCCCAGCCCTTGCCTTCACGATCAAGATTGTCGATCGCATTTGCTTCGCTGACCGGCGAAATGGACGCTTTCACCATGACCGGCGCCACGGGCTTGCCGAAATCGAACACCGCTTCGAGCGCACGCCCATTCTGCGCGTCATGATCGGCTGGCTGGTTGCCGGGCCCCCTGAACCCCTTGTACGGGACGTTCGTCTCCCGATTATAGAGCGTGCGCGCCGTCATGGGCTGCGAGAACCGGATAGCGAAGCACAGCACGCGCCCAGGCGCCCAGCCGCGCGTCATGCGGCAACCGGACACGGTGCCGTCCGCGCCGACATGCAGACGCGCCCAGCTGACCTTACCGGGATAATCGTAGATGCTGGGCCGTAGATCGAGCAGCAGATGCGCAGGCTTGTCTCGAGGGAACGTGTAGCGATGCCAGCCCACGCGCCGGCTTGCGGTAAGTTCCGCCCGGACATCGTAATCATCCAGTGTCACGGCATAATATCCCGGGTGCTCCACCTCCGTTACGTGACGAAAACGCGAGCGATAACCGCTGCCGGGCACTGATGCATCGCCCGGATCAAGCCGCACGTCCCCGGAAATCGGCATCACCAGCACGTCGCCGAGGTCGGAATGCCCCGCGCCGGAAAAATGCGTATGCGAGAAACCCATGATAGTGGGATCGCCATACTGATAGCCCGCAGCCCACGCATAGGAATGTTTGAAATCCGTCATCGTCGTATCGGGCGAGAGCTGAACCATGCCGAACGGCACCGTCGCCCCGGGGAAGGTATGGCCCGCGCCCCCGGTCCCGATGCGCGGATCGACTGCGGATACCGCGTCGTCAGCGGCCTGCGCCGGGCTCGGCGACGCAGCCAGAAGGACCGTTGAACTCGCAAGAACGAGAGCGAACAAAGCGTGATATTTCATACGGAACAACTCGACCAAAACAACAGAAATTCAGGGACGGTATATCTCGATGGGTAACAGGCGAACGCGCTAGCGCCGATCGTTCGACCGACGCCCGAGAAGCTCGAACTCGCCGATCTCGACGGCCTGACCATCGCGCGGTATCCAGCGATAGAAGCGATGGGGACGCCGGTCCTGAAGCAGGAACGGCCGGAGCTGATACTTCCATGCGAACACCTCTTCGCCACGATGATCGATGACGATCCAGTGCACGCCGTCGTCGGACGCGCGCACGTCCCACGAGGACGGAGCATGCGTCGCCACGGTACCGGACGTGATCGTATAGGCCAGCGCGCGCACGGGTGCCGGCAGCGTGATGCTCAGACCCGCGGCCGGCATCGTCGCGATCGTCATTGCGTCATTGTCGAACGCCGTGGCCGGGGCGCTGATCCGAGCGCCTGCCATGTCCATGAGATCGACCGCCGGGTCGGGCTGAGCCTTTCCTTGCGTAAGCGACGGCAGCGAAGCCATCTCGGCCGCGCCCCAGTGCGACGGATGCGGTCCCATGGTGAAGCGCAGCTCTCCCCCCGCTTCGATTTCCGACTGTGAAAGCCACCACCGTCTCAGTGGCTGGCCGTTGAGCGTCACGGACTGGATATACCGATTGTCGTCGCTCACGCCTGGCGCGCGGATCGTCAGGCTTCTGCCGTGCCCGACGGACAGACGCATCGTCTCGAAGCGCGGCGCGCCAATCGCATAGGTCGGCGTTCCGATCCGCAGCGGATAGAAGCCCGCGGCGCTGAAGATCCACCAGGCCGACATCTCGCCGTTGTCTTCGTCGCCGGGATAACCCTGCCCGATCGCCGTGCCGCGATAGAGCCGGTTCATGACATCGCGGATCTTATCCTGCGCTTTCCAGGGCTCTCCGGCATAGTCGTACATGTAAAGGATATGATGGGCCGGCTGGTTGCTGTGGCTGTATTGCCCCATGCGGATGTCATGCATCTCCCGCATCTCGTGAATCACGTCGCCATAGGCACCGACATGATAATCGCCGGGCGTTGCGAAATAGGCATCCAGCTTTCGGGCCAGACCTGCGCGGCCGCCATAAAGATTGGCGAGCCCCTGCCCGTCCTGCACGGAATCGAACGCCATCGTCCAGGCATTCGTTTCGGTGTAGTCGCCACCCCAGGCGAGCGGATCGAACGTCGCCTTTGTCGCACGCCACGTACCATCCGGCTTGCGTCCGACGAAAAAGCCGATCTCGCGATCGAAAAGATGGACGTAATCGAGCGCCCGGTTGTGCAGATACCAGGCCTCCGCTGCAAGATCCGCACGCGCGGCGGAGCCGGCAGGCGCACCCGAGGCGAGATCCGACGCCATCTCGCCCAACGCGAAGTCGTTCAGTGTCGCGGCATTCGACCAGGAAAGTGCCTCGTCCGTATCGGTATCCGTGAACCCACGATAGGCCGATCGCGCCAGTCCCTTGCGCCCGACGCCCGGATCATCCGGCACGACCGTCGCGTCTTTCAACGCCGCACGATAGAAGGCATCCGTATCGAAATTGCGCACGCCCTTGCGCCATGCATCCGCGAAAGCGGCATCCGCGCTGGTTCCTGTCATGAGATCGGCATACCCGGGCGATGACCAGCGCGCGATCCAGCCACCCTCCCGATACTGCTGCACGAAGCCGTCGATGAGCGCACCGGCTTCCTCGGGCGTCAGCAGGGCATAAGCCGGCCATGCCGCGCGGTAGGTGTCCCAGAAGCCGTTGTTAACGTAGAGCTTCCCCGGCTCGACCCTTGCACCGGTCTGCGTGTCGGTGTTCGCGCCACCAGACGGCACAAATGGGCTTGCATGCATGAAGCGTGGCGCACCGGACGTTCCCACGTTCTCGTGCGCCTCGTTGGGATAGAGATACAGGCGATAGAGATTGCCGTAGAGCGTGCGCTGCTCATCGGCAGGCGCACCGGGGATCGAAACGCGCGAGAGACGCGCGTTCCAGGCATCCCGGGCCGCGTTCGCAACGCTCTCGAATGTCGAACCGGGCGGCAGTTCCATGGCCAGATTGCGCCGGGCCTGATCAAGGCTGATGAGCGATGTCGCGATGCGGATCTCGACGGGCCTGCCATCACGGGTGTCAAACGACGCCCAGGCTTCCACGTCGTCGCGCTTCTGGCCGCTCAGGCGTCCCTGCGCCTTGGCGGGCCGGTCGAACGCCAGATGGATGAACATGCGCGTGGCGCCGGTCGAGAGTGTGCTGGCGACGTCCGTATAGCCGGCAGCGCTTCGTCCATCGGGCGCGATGACCAGGCGCCCGTGATCGTTGATGTTGTCGAAGGCGAGCTGCCCTTCCGGTCCCGGGTATCGAAAACGCATGGTGGCGGCATGATCGGTCGGCGCCATTTCCGCCGTGATCCCGTTGTCGAGCGCCACGGCATAGCGATAGGGCAACGCCGTTTCATGTGCATGACTGAACGCCGCCGCGCGGGCCGTCCGGTCGGCAGACGGCGCAGCACCGCCGGGGACCGGCATGAGCTGGAAAGTCTGACGATCGCCCATCCAGGGGCTGGGTTCATGACTGAGCGAAAGCGCTTCGAGGCGGGGCCTGTTATTCGGGCCGTTGCGCTCCTGATACTGATAGAGCCAGTTGGAGTCGCCCCGTGTGGCCGGCGTCCAGAAATTGAAGCCATGCGGCATTGCAACGGCCGGGAAATTGTTGCCGCGCGAATAATGGCCGTTGGCATTGGTGCCGCGCCGGGTATCCACCCAGTCCGCCGGGGTCAGCGCCCGAACATCTTGGGCATCTTCAATCGCGATATCATCGAGATAAACATGGTAAGGTACCGATACCGGCGCATCCGAGCGGATCTCGATTGTCGACACCGTCTTGCCTGTAGCGATCGCGCCAAGCGGCACCTCGACGCGATTCCACTGGTTGGGATACAGCGCGCGCCCGTTTCCCTGCCCGTGCGCGGTAAGAGGCGCGCCTGCGAGATCATGCGCGCCGAGAGCCGATGCCCGGCTTCCGTCGGAAAACGTGATGTCGAGCGTCGTGAACGTGGCCGGATCGATCAGGGATCGAGGATCGGCGACCGGGAAAATCATGTAGCTGAAAACGCTACGAGAGCTGACGTGAGCATTCACGCCATCCGACGGCCGTGCGACGACCGCCGACACTGTCTTGCCCGTTACATCGAAACGGATGGCACGCTGGCTGGTAAAACCGCTGTCGGGACGCGCCGTGAGCACCTCGTCTTTTTGCGGGCCGCCGAGAGACATATGCCAACCCGCGCCGGACTGCCCGGTTCGATCCTGCGACAGATCAGGTAGATCGAACCGGATCGGCGCGGCCAGAGCCCAAGTGAAGCAGGCGTGCAGGGCAATCAATGACAATGCGGCCAGATTGCTTGAGCGGATGTATTTCTTCATCTCGGCCGCTCACGCCACTGTGGCTACAGCGACAAGCCGCATCCGGGACCAAGTATGCCAGCACAGTGTGTGCATCGCGACATCATTCGATGTCTCGCAGCTATTCAGGCTGTCCGCGCTCATATGCATTTCTCGTTTTTCTCCGCCCGTCGTCTATTGTCATGTCAATATCCCGGGACTGCCACGCAGCGTCGCTCATGACGCTACCGGCATCCCGATAGAGCGCCTAGCCACAATCTCCCGGCGCATCACGGCCGGGAACGCCGGTCGTTCACCTGGACGCTGCTTGTGTGACGAGGCGTCAGGCGCATCGGATCGCTTTTCTGGCGGAGATGCGCGTGGACGGCGCCAGGTCGAAGTCGTCTTCGATGTGTGTCCTGACCCTGCCTGCCACCCGACACGCGAGGATATGCCCTTATGGAGAAGATGCCTCTTGACCCTGCCCCGAACATGCCCACGGATTTAAGTTAGGGTCTGT